>CAVWSI010000001.1:0-197967 GCA_963757795.1 uncultured Solirubrobacterales bacterium
CTCGGGATGGGTCAGCGCCTGTCGCTCGCCGCCGCGTTGCTGGGTGACCCAGGGGTGCTGATTCTCGATGAGCCCACCAACGGTCTTGACCCGGCCCGGATCCGATGGCTGCGTCTGTTGCTGCGTGACCTGGCCGCCGAAGGGCGCACCATCGTCGTCTCAAGTCACGCCCTGGGCGAGGTTCAGCAGACCGCGGACGAGGTTCTGATCCTCGACGCCGGCCGGCTGCTCTCACACCGCCCGATGTCCGAGATCGACTCGCTCGAAGACGCCTTCCTGACCCTGACTGACCGGGAGGAGCCCGTCGTATCAGCGCCCTGATCTCCGCCGAGCTGCTGCGCATACGCACCCTGCGCGCCACCCGCTACGTCGTGGTTGGCATGCTCGGCTTCGCGGTGCTGTTGGCTTTCTTTCCGCCGAGCGGGCCGAGGTCAGCCTTGGTCGACTCGGTGCGATCGGTGACCTTTATCTTCGTGATGGCCGCCGCCTATATCGCGGCGACCCAGCTCGGGACCGAGTTCAAACGCGGGACGGTCGCGCTGACCTATCTGGCGCACCCCAACCGTCGCACGGTGGCTACCGCCCGCGTGCTCACATACGGCGTGATTGGTGGCCTGCTGGCCGCGCTGGCGGCGGTCGTCGCGTTGGCCGCCGGAGTAGTGGTCGCGCACTTTGCGGCTACCCCGACCGATATCGGTGCGCAGGCGATCGCCCGCGTGATCGGAGGCGCCGCGTTCGGGGGAGCGGCCCTGGGTGGCTTCGGAGCGCTCGTCGGCACCCTCACCCGCGAGCCCACCATCGCCCTGGTAGCGATGGTGATACCCACACTGATCGCAGCGCCGCTGCCCGCTGTCAGCCCCTACCTTCCCTTCGGACTCGCCGATCGGCTGCTCGGCGGTGCCGGCAAGGTCGCCGTCCCCGTAGCGATGATCCTGCTGCTCGCCTATCTGGCCACCGCCGCCCTGGTCGCCCGCCGATGGGCGCTCCCGCGCGACCTTTCGTGAGCAACAGCGTGTCGCCGCGGTTAGTGTCGTCGGCTCTGCCGCTCGAAACCAGCGCGCTGCGCCGCAGCTACGGACGGCTGGTCGCTTTGGAGGGCCTGAGTCTCGCGGTCGCGGCCGGGGATTGCGTCGCGCTGATCGGGGCCAACGGGAGCGGCAAGACGACTGCGGTGCGCGCGATCGCGGGCCTGCTTGAGCCGACCGGCGGCGTCGTGCGCGTCTGTGGCTGGGATCCTCACCGCGAGCCCGATGCCGAGTGTGCACGGGCGGCGTTGGCGCTCGTGCTCGACTCGCCGTTGCTTTACGACGATCTCACAGTGAGGCAGCACCTCGAGTCGTGACGCTGTCGCACGGGGCCGCCGGAGAAGGCGTTGAGGAGCGCATCAGCTCGCTGCTGCTGCGCCTCGGCCTGCAGGGACGCGAGGGGTTCTTGCCCGGGGAGCTTCTCCCGCGGGATGCGGCAGAAGACGCAGCTGGCGTGCGCGCTGGTCCGCCCGGCGTCGGTGCTGGCGCTCGACGAGCCCGTCGTGGGACTGGACCCGCCGTCTCAGACGCTGTTGCAACATTTGCTGGTGGAGGCCAAGCAGGCTGGTACGGCGATCCTGCTGACGACGCACCAGATGGCGTTGGCCGACGGGTTAGCCGACCGCGGGGTGCTCCTCCAGGACGGGACCGTGGCCGACGAAGGCCCATGGGCGCAAGTGCGCGAGCGCGCGGAGCGACGGGGATGGCACTAGCAGTAGCGCCGAGCACCGCGGACAGCCTTCGGAACCTCCGCGAGGTCCGCGCGTGGTGGCGTGCTCATCATCCTGCAGCCAGTCTCGGGCATCGTCTGGAGTTGCTTTACACGATCGCGCTCGTGGGCGCGATGTTCGGCGCGCTGGCTTACGGGACGGCGAGCTCGGCGCTGGCGCAGGTCGTGACTCCGCACAGCCTGGCCGGGTTCGGACCGTCGCTGGCGCTGCTCGCAGGGCTGCTGGCGATGCATTGGGGCGCTTACCAGGGGCCGGTCGTGTTCTCGGTGCCCGATGTCGCGTTCTTACTTGGCGCACCGCTGCCCCGCCGGGCACTGGCCGTCAGACGGCTCGTACTCTCGCTCGCGGGCGGCGCCGTCGCGGGAACGGGCCTCGCGGCTGTTGTTCTCGTCGGGCTCGCCGGCAAAGGCCGAGGCATCGACACCTCCGAGGCGGCGGCCCTGATCGTGGGGCTAGCCGAGCTGGGGACAACCTGCGTGGCCGGCGCCTGGGCGGTGGAGCGCTCAAAGCGCATCGAACACGCGTTTCGGCCGGCGACTTGGCCGGGCGTGCTCACGGCCTTGGGGCTGGCCGTCGTGTCGGTCGCGGGCAGCGTCGGGCGCGAGATCGCGTTCTGGGCCGGCCCGTGGGGCTGGGCGGTGCAATCCAATGCCGGGGCCAGCCCGTCGGGGTGGATCGCCGCGCTCCTCGCCCTCACCGCGCTCACTGCCACCGCCGCGGGGGCGGCCATACGAACCTGCGGTGAGGCGTCCGGGGAACGCCACCTTCGCCGCGCCGAGGCTCGCGCCGGCGCGATCGCGTCCCTGGCGAGCTTTGACGCCCGCACAGCACACCAGACGCTCGCTACCGTCAGCACCCGCGAGACCGGGCGCTCTCGCTCTGGGCCGAGCTGGCTGCGAGCCTCCCTCGCGACACGCGGCTCACAGCCCGCCGCGCGGACGCTAGCGATCCTCTGGCGCAACACGGTGGCGGCGCAGCACACCCCCGGCCGCGTGGTCGAAGCCGCCGCGCTCGCGGCCGGCGGAACGGTAATCAGCCTGCTCAACACGGACAAGCCCGTGGCGGTCGCCGCAGGCATGGTTCTCGGTTATCTGGGGACGTCGCGGATGCTGTGGCCGCTACGCGCCGAGCTCGACCTGCCAAGCCGAACGACGGTCATGCTGCGCCCCCGCCTCGGTCGCGTGCTGCTCGCCCACGCGCTACTCCCAGCGCTCGTCACCACGAGCGCGGCGACACTCGCCGCCGTAGGCTGCGCGATCGCCGGCGCGCTCCCGATGCGCGGCGCCATCGCCGCTCTCGCTGCGATCGCCGTGACGCCCATGCTGACGTGCTGCGCCGCGATGTCTGCCCGGCGCCGCGGTCGGCTGCCCCAAAGCCTTCTCTTCGCCGCCGTCGGCGGCGATCCGTCCGGCGGCGGAATCGCCATCACGGCCTGGCTGGCCTTCTGGCCCACGCTCGCGTCGACGCTCGGCAGCATCCCCATCCTACTCATCACACACTCCGGGCTCGGAGCCGCCCCGGTCGCAGCCGGCCTGACACTCGTAGCCACAACAGGACTCGCCTACGCGCTCGACCGCGATCCGACCGAACGATAGGCCCACGGAGCAGACCCCTTTCGCAATACGAGAGGAATCCGAGCCTCTCCGGGTATCGACCTGCAATGCGCGCGGGAAGTGCGCATCTCGGCGTCGGTCGCCGGCTCCTGGCCGGGCCGACCTCCGAGATACTCGAGATCCGCGCATTGCGGACAGCCCGGGCGAAGCGGCCAGATGCTCCTGCTAAGAGGAGAGCAGGGCTCAGCGGCGCCGGGCGCGATCTATCCTCGTGATGCCCGATCACCGACCGTGAGCAGCTCGACTTCCGACGTCAGCACGCTCCGCTGACCCGGGTGTGCCGACTCAGAGCGCGGCATGTTGGAGCTGCTGCGGCGCCTTGGGCTTCGCGGCTGACGGTAGCGTCACGTGGATCGTCGTGCCCGGCGCCGGGGCGCCAACGTGTCGCTCGTCGCCCCCCGTGCGGTCCTCGACCCAGATTCGCCCGCCGTGGGCGAGAACAATCTCGCGGCAGATCGCCAGCCCCAGTCCCGCGCCGCCCGTGCGCGGCCGCGCCTGGTCCGCACGGCTGAAGCGCTCGAACACACGCTCACGCTGATCGCGGGCGATCCCGGGCCCGGCGTCTGAGACGCTCAGCTGGGCCGCTTCGCTCCGCTCCCAGACACGGACCTCTACGGTGCTGCCGGCCGGCGCGTAGTGGATGGCGTTCTCGATGAGGTTGCGCAGCACCTGATCGAGGCGCTCGCGGTCGACATCGGCGTGCACGTGTTGTCCGGCGATCGCCAGCGTCACGCCACGGGCCGCGGCAGTCGGTTGGTGCGCGCGCGTGATGCGATCGACGAGTTCGCGTAGGTCGTGGGGGCGCTTGAGCAGCTCGAGCCGGCCTTCGTCAATCCGTGCCAGCACCAGGAGGTTGTCGACGATCCGCCCGAGACGGACCGCGTCGGCGAGCACGAGCTCGAGCGTGCGCCGCGCGGCGGGCTCGAGCGTGTCCTGGCGGAGCGAGACCTCGAGCTCGGTGCGCATCGCGGCCAGCGGCGAGCGAAGCTCGTGGGAGGCGTCGGCGACCAGCGCCTGGCGCGCCTGCACGTTGCGAGCGAGGCTGTGGAGCAGCCGCCCGCGGCTCTGGACCGAGTCCTCGAGGCGATCGAGCATCGCGTTCAGCGTCTCGGCGAGGTGCGCGAGCTCGTCGCGGACCTGTGGCACTGCGATCCGCTGGGACAAGTCGTCGATCCCGATCTCCTGCGCTCGGGTGGTCATCTGCTCGACCGGCCGCAGCGCCCTGCGCGCGATCCACCAGCCGCCGACCGCCACCAGCGCGAGTGCGCCGGCGCTGCCGATCAGCAGCAGCACGAGCGCGCGATGCACGGCGTTGTCGGCGTCACGCAACGACTCGGCCACCGCAAGGACCTGACGCTGGCCGCGCCGGGTCGCCGGGATCGCGACCACCCGCAGATGGAGACGTGGAGCCTCCGCGATGACGGTCGAGAATGCGAGCGTTCGCCCAGCCAGGACCGACGCCCTGGCCGCCGGAGACATCAAGCGCTCGGCGGCATGCTTGACTGCGCCTGTCGCCACCACCGTCGTCCCCGACGGGTCGACAGCGGCAGCGCCGGCAGGCTCGCTCCGGGAGCCCGGCAGCACGGTCTGGGCGGTGTCGATGAACTCGAGCCGCCCCTCGTTGTGGTAGGCGAGCGCGATCTGCGCCGCCGCCGTGTGCAGGTTGGCGTCGACCGATGCGATCAGATCGGCCCGTAGCCGCGTGATGACGAACGCCGTCAGCGCTGCGATGATCGCGGCCAGCACGAGCACGTACAGCACGGTCAGGCGGATGCGGATCGGGGCGCTCATTGCTCGATCACGTAGCCGGCGCCACGGACGGTCCGGATCAGCGGCAGTCCGAACGGGTCCTCAAGCTTGCGGCGCAGATAGGCGATGTAGACGTCGACTACGTTCGTCGATCCCTCAAAGTTGCGGTCCCAGACGTGCTCGAGTAGGTCGCTGCGACTGACGACCTCGCCCGCCCGGCGCAGCAGGTATTCGACGACGGCGAACTCGCGGGCGCTGAGAGCGACCAGCCGGCCGGCGCGCGTCACCCTCCGAGTGGCCGGATCGAGCTCCAGATCACCGGCGGTAAGGACGGCGGGACGCTCGGGCGCGCCGCGGCGCAAAAGCGCCCGCACACGCGCGACCAACTCGCCAAAGTCAAACGGCTTGACCAGGTAGTCGTCGGCGCCCGCGTCCAACCCGCGGATCCGGTCAGCGACGCCGTCCCGGGCAGTGAGCATCAGCACCGGACACCACCGATCCGAACCACGAAGCGTCCGACAGACGCTCACCCCGTCCGGGCCGGGCAGCATCACGTCAAGAATCACAGCGTCGTACTCATAGACGCGGGCGTGAAAGATCGCGTCTTCGCCGGTTGTGGCGACATCGACCGCGTAGCCCTCCCCCCGCAGCCCACGCGCGAGCGAGGCCGACAGGCGCTCATCGTCTTCTACCAGCAGCAGGCGCATCGCGTGCCTCAGGATGACGCACGCAGTGGTGCGGTCGCGATCATCGCTCGCACCATGATCGGGCAAGTCTGAGAAGAAGATGAGAACCCGGCTCAGGTTCTTTTCACGAATCGACTGCGAGTCTCCCGCTTGCGCCGCCCGGCGCTCACATGCAATCCCCTCAGGTCAGGAGATTCGATGCGACGCACCCTCATGTCAGCCGGTCTGCCGGCCCTCCTCGTCGCCGTCGCGGCCGCTGCCGTCCCAGCAGCCTCGGCGAGCACGCCCCGCGGCTACCGCGCAACGGCCACGGCAACCTGCGCGCTGCCGACGTTCGGCCCGGGAACCAGCTACCACCCGCAGATCCGCGGCAGCCACTTCACCCCCAACGTCACCAACGCATGGTTCCCGCTGACGCCCGGCAAAGTCCTCGTCTACACCGGCGACAAGGACAGAGTCCCGGCCATCGACATCTTCGCCCCGACACGGCGGACGAAGGTGATCGACGGCGTCAGGACCCGCGTCGTCGATGACCGCCTCTACACCAAGGGCTTCCTCGGCGAGCGCACAAGCGACTACTACGCCCAGGACCGCTGCGGAAACGTCTGGTACTTCGGCGAGGACACAGCCGAACTCAACAGGCACGGCAAAGTCACGAGCCGATCTGGCTCATTCCACGCCGGCGTCCACGGCGCCCAGCCCGGCGTGTTCATGCAGGCCCAACCCCAGATCAACCGCGAGTTCCGACAAGAGTGGGCGCCGGGCCAAGCCGAGGACAAGTACCAAGCGCTCGACTTCACCTCGTCTGCGACTGTGCCGTTCGGCAGCTTCCACGGCACGCTACTGCGCACCGCCGAGACGACCGCGCTCGAATCCGGCGTGCTCGACAACAAGTACTACCTCCGGGGCGTCGGCTCGCTGCTCGAAACCACCGTCAAGGGCGGCCACGAAACGCTCCGACTGTCCGAGGTCATCTCATAAGGATCTTCGCCGAAGTGCTAGCTCTATCCACCCCGCGCGACCTCGCGCGCCGCGCTCAAGACTGCCTCGGTGTGCCGGCGGTTTGAGGCGCGCGACAGCGTCCCTTCCGGCAGCTCGACGACGAACGCGGTTGTGCCGGGAAAGGTCGCGTTCTCCCAGCCTGGTGCACTGCCGTGATTGCGGATCAGCTCGTCCGCCGGCAGGCGGACGAGAGTCGCGTAGTCGCGTTCGACATCCGGATTACCACCAGATAGGTCGACGACGGTCGCGTGCTGGTGGTACCAGATCGTGATCTGCGGGCGGATCCGGTTGATCAACGCGACCGCCGCGCGGGCCTCGGGCTCGGAGAGGGCGTGCGGGCCCGAATACTGGTAGCCGGTCAGCGGCGCCCAGCGGTACGGGAAGTTGCGGTTGAGATCGACTCCGCGGCCGTTTTGCCGGGTGTGGGCGGCGACGCCGTCGGGGTTCAGCACTGGGACGACCCACACGGCCAGGCCGGGAATCGGCGCGGTGGTCGCGACAAGTCTGCGCGCGATCGCGATCCCGGCCGGCTCATTGCCGTGGATACAGCCGACGACGAGCATCGTCCGAGCCGCGTGCGGGTCGCCGATCACGTACGCGCGGATCGGCCGCCCCCGCGTCGAGTGACCGATCAGGATCGAATGTCGCGCGGGGACGGGGACGACGTCCGGGTGAGAAATGCTCTGCCGCACGGTGTGCGCGCTGCGTCCGCAGCCGGCTGCGATCAAGACCACGCCCGCGATAACGGAAGCCCGCGCAAGGAGTCGCATCTACTGCTCGCGCAGCAGCTGCCCCAGGGGCAGGCGGCGCAGCCGCTGTGCGGCGATCGCGACCGCGAACCCGGTCGCGACGATCGCTGCGGCGGCCAGCTCGCCGAGATAGGCCCACGGAACGGCGAGCGCATCCGGCGGAGGGTCGAACACGTGCTGGAGCATCGCGACGAGCATCAGCGCGAGCAGCAGCCCGAGCCCGGCGGCGAGGACCAGCGACGCCACCAGGACGAGCGCGGCCTCGCTCCACACGAACGCTGCGATGCTCCGGAGCGTCGCGCCGACGGCCGCCATCGTCGCGAACTCGTGCCTGCGCTCGATCACCGCGAGGGCCACGAACAGGGCCATCGCGGCCGCGGCCAGCGCGATCGTGAACGCCTCCTCGATGTGGCTTACGCCGCGCAAGTCGACAGTCGTGATCGAGCTGACCGTCTGCTGGGTCTGCTCGGTGATGTTCTTCACGATTGTGCCGTCGGCCGCCGTCGTCCGTGCCACTCTGGAGGCCGTCGGCCCGGGGTCGCTCGAGCGCGCGAACACGACGTTCGCCCCGCCGGCGTGATCCGCCGCCTGCAGATACGAGAGGTTCGCGACCATGAACGAGTCACGCGGCGCCGACGGGAACTCCTGCACGACACCCTCGACGTGAAACGGCACCACGGTGAAATGGCCCGTCGCGTGGTCGAGGACCCGCAGCCGCAGGAGATCACCAAGATGCAACTGGTAATCGCCGATCGTCTCTTTGGAGACGAGGATCGCGTCGGGACGGGAGCGCAGGCGATTCAAGATCTGCCCGACCCCCCCACCGATGAAGTAGGAGTCCCGGAGCGTCGTCCCCCGGGTGATCGTGTTCGGGTCGACCCCGAAGGTGTCCTGGAGGTCTGGTCCGACGTACGCGTAGGAATGATCCACGGCGGTGGACCCCTGTACGCCCGGCACAGCGGCGATCTTTGCCTCCAGCCCGCGCGACGCCGTGATGCCCGGGGGCGCGCTCGCGACGACGTCGCCGCCCAGCGTCAGCTGCGCATCGGCGTTCGCCTGCTGGTCGTAGGTGGCCGTGAACAAGCCCAGCTCGACGCCGAATGCGAGCAGCAGCCCGACCACCACCAGCCCCCGGTTGATCGCGGCGCCTCGCCGGCCTGCGCTTGCTAATAGGAACGCCCGCGCGTTACGGGTGGCACCGCCACCGCCGAAGCGGCCGGCGACCCAGGTGAGCGCTCGCCCGCGCAGCCTGACGAGCAGCAGCGTCGCGCCGATCCAGAGCAGCGCCGGCGCGAAGAACATGTACACCGATAGCGAAAGCGACGGGTTCGAGTCCGGATTGACGATCGCCGAGAAGCCCGTCCTCGCGGTCAGCCACCAGATCAGGCCGCTCAGCGCGAGCGCGAAGAAGTCGAGGTACAGCCGCTGCCACAGGGGCTTGGACTCGCGGCGCACCGCGTGGCGACTCTCGGACACGGCGGCCCGCCACACAGTCGCCGTCGCGCCGAGCCGGGCGGCAAGCGCGCCAACGCAGGCGACTGCGACGCACGCGGCTACCGTGATGACCCCGCGCAGCAACGTCAGCTGGGCGCCGCTCGCGATGATCACCGACACCGCTCCGAGCGCGACCGCGGCTCCGATTAGCCCGGCCACGATCCCGATCAGGACGCTCTCGGCGGCGGCCATCGCCACGAGGTCGCGACGGGTAGCCCCACGCGCCCGCAGCAGCGCAAGGTCGCGTCGGTCGCGGTCGACTGTGCCGAGCGCGGCCAGGTACGCGAGCCCGAGCGCGATCAACGCGCCCGGCACTGCCAGCATGATGTACAGCGTCTCGGCGTACAGCGCATCACCGGCCGCCGTGCTCAGCTGGTCCGAGAGGTTGTCGACGAACACGACCCGGCCCGTGAGTGCCGCCTGCACCCGGTGGACGACCGCGCCCGCGCGCGTGAATGCCTGCGCGGGCGTTGACCCGAGCCCGTTCGGATCGACCTGCGCTGCCACCTGCCACTGGATCCCGGTCTGGGCGCCGGGGACGGCGGATGCCCCGACGGAGCCGGAGGGGATCGCTGGCTCGTGGCGGGCGAGCGTCGAGGTCAGTGTCGCGATCGGCAAGATCGCCGCGTTCGCCGGGGGCTGCGCCGGCGCTGGCCCGAGTAACGGGTTCAGCGGCTGAAACACGATGTCGGGAGCGGTGATCAGCGCGACCCCGGAGACCCGAAAGCGGTCTGCACGCGCACCCGGGCGCGCAGTCAGCGAGATGAAGTCGCCGATGTGCGCCTGGAGCGTTGCCGCCATCTGCTGGTCGAGCACGATCGAACCCGGCTTCAGCGAGCCCTGCAAGAAGCGGAAGGTGTGGACGTGCGCCTGGTACCCCGGCGGGATCCCGAGGACCGCGCCGTTGCCGGCGTTGGTGACACCCGCGGCCCCGCTGTGCGAGGCGGCCGCGAACGGCGCCGTTGCGGTGGCTGAGGCCTGCAGGATCCCGTGCTGGCGTGCGACGTCCGCGGCCACCGATTGCGCCTGCTTGTAGGACGAGACCGGACCCTGCCAGTCGAGCGGGACCGCGCGGATCGCCGAGCCGGCCATCGTGCGTAGCGAGTGGCCGATGAACAGCAGCATCGAGCCGAGCAGCGCGACGGCCGCCGCGAGCACCACGATCCGCACCAGTGTCCGGCCGGGAGCCCGCACGATCCCCGCGAGCGCGAAGCCGAGCGTGGTCCTCACTCTGGAGGCACCCCGCCGGTGATCCGGCCGTCGGCGAGACTCACTGCGCGCCCGTACCGCGCCGCCACGTCGGCGTCGTGGGTCGCGGTCACCTGCGCGAACCCGAACTTGCCGTACAGGGCGTCGATCAGGTCTAGCACGCGCGCGCCCGTGTCCGAATCGAGATGGCCCGTCGGCTCATCGCACAACAGAAGTGCGGGCCGCTGTGCGAGGGCCCTCGCGATCGCCACCCGCTGCGCCTCGCCGCCCGAGAGCTCGGCCGGTAGCGCCTCGGCTTTCGCCGCGAGCCCGACGAGTTCCAGCAACTCAAGCGGCTCGAGCTCTGGACCCGAGTGCCCATTCGCCACCCGGGCCGCGAACGCGATGTTCTCGTGCGCTGTGAACGTGGGCAGCAGGTTCGCGCCTTGGAACACGAACGCGATCCCGGCCGCGCGAGCTTGCCCGCGCGCGACCGCGTCCAACGAGGACATCGGCGCGCCGCGCCAGGTGACCTCGCCGGTGTTCGGAACCACGAGACCGCCGAGGACGTGCAGCAGCGTTGTCTTGCCGGACCCCGACGGCCCGAACAGAGCGACCCGCTCGCCGTCGTCGACGCTGAAATCGATCCCGGCCAAGGCGGTGACGCGAGCCTCGCCGTCGCCGTGGACGACGTCGACTCCGCGACATGCGGCGAGCTCGGCCACCGCGGTGGGCACGTTCACGTGACCACCCGCCCGTCGAGCATCTCGACCACGCGCCCGGCGGCGGCGGCGACGCGCTCGGAGTGAGTCACGACGGCCACAGTGCTGCCCCGTTCTGCGCGCAGCCGCGCGAGCGCCTCGAGCACGATCTGTTCGTTGCGCGCGTCGAGCTCCCCGGTTGGCTCGTCGGCGAGCACCAAGGGCGCTCCCCGCGCGAACGCACCGGCGATCGCAACGCGCTGCTGCTCCCCGCCCGACAGCGCGCCTGCCCGATGCGACCCGCGAGCGGCGAGGCCGAACACGGCCAGCGCGTCGTCCGCGGCCAACGCAACATCGCCGTCGTTCCCGGCGAGCCGGAGTGCCGCAGCCACATTCTCCCGCGCGGACAGGGCTGGCCACAGGTTGTCGCTCTGGAACACGAGCGCCACCTCGCGCGCCCGGTACCGCGCAAGCTCGTCGTCACCGAGGCGGGTCAACGATCGCTCGCCCGCGCGGACCTCGCCCGCGGAGGGCTGGTCGAGCGCGGCGGCGAGCGCCAGCATCGTGCTCTTGCCGCAGCCGGACGGGCCCAGCACCGCGACCAGCTCGCCGCGCTCCACCCGCAGCTCGAGACCCCGCAGCGCGACCGTCTCGACCGGTCCGGAGCGGTAGATCTTGAACACGTCGTGGAACTGCAGCGCCGGCCAATCGAGTTGCGCGGCGGGGCGCTCCGGCTCACGCCAGAGGCTCACGATGCTCCGCTCCGAGGCCGTCATTTCCAGGTGAAGCTCTGGATCATCATCCGGTATGCGTCGACGTTGTCGACGCCTGCGGGTGTGCCGAGGTCCACGGTCGCTGCCCGACCGCCCGGGCCCGGCAGCACGTAGCGGTCGACGACCAGCTTCACGCGCTTGCCGGTGACCTGGTTCGGCGCGCTCTCAGTCGTGTACACCGCCTTCACGGCTCCCGATGACGCCGGCAGCGCGAATGTCTTGGGCGCCGTGAAGGTGAGCGTCGGGCTCGATCGCTTCACAGCGGTCAGAGCCGCGGCCACCGACGCGGGCGACGGTTTCGGGCCGCGTGCGACGACGACGCGGACGACGTTGTTCTTATCGCTGATCGTGAGCTTATCCGAGCCGGAGCCATGGATGGTCCAGCCCTCCGGGTACTTCATCGAGTAGCCGCCGCGGGTGTTCTCCAGCACGAGGAACACCTGGTTGTCCGGGATGTCGCCGGTCGCCGCCGATTGGGCCTCAGCCGAGAGCGCTCCGGGAGAACTGGTCCCGCTGGTTGTTCTCGACGGCGATGCCGGACTCGAGGTCGTCCCCGGGGCGCTCGAGGTCGTCCCCGGGGCGGTCGTGGACGCTCCGCCCCCCGCGGACGACGAGCCATTCGACGAGGATCCGCAACCGACCACGATGATCGAGGACGCGAGCACAACACCCAAAGTGGAGAGCTTGTTCATGGCCCGCAGGCTCCCGATCTGACCTGACGACCTCCTGAACGGTTGGCTGCGAGGGCCCAAACCCCGCGGCAAACACCGCGATACTTGCCTGCAGTGATGGAGCCGAGCCTGCTGATCGCAGAGGACGACGCGTCGCTGCGCGACGTGCTGGTTCGCAGCCTGCGCGCCGAAGGGTTCGCGGCGCGGGCCGTGGGGAGCGGGCGCGAACTGCTCGACCAGGCGCTGAGCACCCCGCCCGCCGCGTTCGTGATCGACATCGGTCTCCCCGACTCGGACGGTCGCGACGTGTGTCAGGCGCTCCGCGCGCAGGGGATCGGCGCACCGGTCCTGTTCCTCACCGCGCGCGATGCGCTCACCGACCGGCTAAGCGGCTTCACCGTCGGCGGCGACGACTACGTCACGAAGCCGTTCGACATCGAGGAGGTGGTCGCGCGCCTGCAGGCGCTGCTCCGTCGCGCCGATCAGGCCAGCCACAGCACTGGGTCCGCCGACGGCGCCGGCGTTGTCCTCGACCCTGCGGAGCTGACGGTGTCGCTCGGCGACCGAACGCAACCGCTGACCCCGACCGAGTTCCGGCTGCTGGCCGCGCTCGCTGGCCGGTCCAGCAAGGCGATCTCGCGGGCCGAGCTCATCCGCACGGCCTGGCCGCACGGCGCGATCGTGCAGGACAACACGCTCGACGTCTACGTCGCCAGGATCCGGCGCAAGCTCCGCGTCCTGCCGGAAGCGCCGGCGATCAAGACCGTGCACGGGGTCGGATACCGACTGCAATGACGCTCCGCGCGCGTCTGCTGCTCACGGTGCTGGTCGCGATCGCGCTTGTGCTCGCGGCGCTCACGGTCGGCTTCAACCTCGTGCTCGCGAACCGGCTCGACGCCGATGCGAACGGAGTCGTCCAGGCGCGCGCGTCGGCCGAGCTCGCGGGGCTGCATGTCGCCGGCGGCCGGATCGAGCTCGGCGAGACGCCCGACGAGGCCAGCCCCGACACCCAGATCTGGGTGTTCCACAGCGCACGCGCGCTCGAAGCGCCGCAGCCCGCTCCTCCGGCCAACGACGCGGCGGCCACGGCGATGGCGATGGCGGCCCCGTCAACGCGCGACATCCCGGCGACGCGGACGCGGCTTTACTCGCTCGCGGTGGAAGCGGGCGGTCGCCGGCTCGGGACGGTCATCGCCGGCGTCTCGCTGGCGCCCTACGACCAGACGCGGCACACAGCGCTCGTCGCCTCGGCGATACTCGGCCTGCTCGCGCTGGTCGCCGTCGCCGTCGCCGGCTGGTGGTTGATCTCCAGAGCGCTGCGACCTGTCGCGCGGATGACAGCCCAGGCCGCAGAGTGGAGCGATCGCGATCTCGATCGCCGGTTCTCGCTCGGCCAGCCCCACGACGAGCTCACCCAGCTCGCGTTCACGCTAGATCGGCTGCTCGACCGCCTCGCGGCCAGCCTCCGGCACGAGCAACGCCTGTCAGCGGAGCTGTCGCACGAGCTGCGGACGCCGCTGGCGAACATCGCCGCCCACGCCCAGTTCGCGCTCCGCCACACCGATCACGACGAGGAGGGCCGGCGCGTCCTCGAGCAAGTCCTCGCCAGCGCCACGCAGATGGGACGCACGCTCGACACGCTGATCGCGGCCGCGCGCGCCGAGCTCGACCCCTCGCGCGCAGCCAGTGACGCGGCCGCCGGCGCCCGCGCGGCTGCCGCGGCGTTCGGGTCCGAGCGTGGTGTCACGTTGGCAATCGCCGCACCCGCGGGGATCCGCGTCGCCTGCGAGCAGGCGCTCGTCGAGCGGATCCTCGCGCCGTTGATCGAAAACGCGTACCGGCACGCGGTCACCGCTGTGCGGATCGGCGTGCAGCGCAACTCAGGCACGATCGCCTTCACAGTCGAGGACGACGGGCCCGGCGTCCCCGATGTTGACCGCGAGGCGATCTTCGATCCGGGCCACAGCGCTGCCGGTCCCCGCGCCGGCACTAGCGCAACCGCGGTGGCATCCCACGGCGCCGGGTTGGGGCTCGCGCTCTCGCGCCGGCTCGCGCGCACGGCAGGCGGCGACGTCCAGGCCGAGCACAGCGACGCCGGCGGGCGGTTCGTCGTGCGGCTACCCGCGGCTTAGTGCTAGCGGTGACCGGCATCAGCTGCAAGCAGCACGCAACCATCGGCGGCACCACCCTCGTCGGTGCGGGCGACCGCTCCACCCCGCGCCGCGGCCCGCTTTCGGAAAATAGGCAGCCACGACGGCGCTGTCAGCGGCCAATACGCGCACGAGCAGGAAGGCAGGTGTCGGCCCGGTCTTCACCAGCGACGTGCTTGTCGCCAGCAGCGAGGCCCGCGGCTTCGTCGACCCGCCGGTCGTCGTGACGGCCGGTCCGAAACACCCGCTTTTCTTCGGCGGCGTGTACGAGCCACCGCGTGCGGCGCGATGGATCGCCGGCCCCGCTTTCGCGCGGCGAGAGGTATCTTGGCCAAGATCGGCTGAGACCCGAGTTTCGCCAGTTGCGCAACCGGCCGGGTCACCGGCCACCCCGACGTCGTGAACGACCCGATCCGCGCCCTGCTCCTCCGCGGAAGGAGGAGCCGGTGCTAGCTGGATTCGAGCTAACCCCGATTGCCCCCTTGGACGAAAGGGAGCAGCGCGTGTGCCGACAGGGACGAGATGACCGCTACGCCTGGCCAAGCGACAACCGTGTGATCGAGGTCGCAGCGGTCCCTCGGTACGGCCCGTGCCCATGCAACACGTGATTGTGCTTGCTCGGAATCGGCCGCCCAGCAAACCTAGCGCGCTGTCGCAAATCGCCGACATCCAGGCGTGTGCAGCCTGGGCGCGGCACGACTGCTTCGGCTCTCGCCGCTGCTCGGGCCTCGCTATGCCTTTGCCACGCCAGCAGCCGTCTCGCCGGGCGCGGCGGACTACTGGTTCGCCCCGGCTGAGCGGTAGTCATGCAGCTCGAGGCCGGCGGCATCCGCCGCGCTATTGCTTTCCCGACGGCATCGGCCGGACCCCTCAAGCCAAGAGCGATCGTCCCGACTCGGCCGACCGCGCTATAGCTTCGCGCGGAAAGGAGCGGCGAGGAAATGGCGGCCTGGGGCCGCTCCGGCACTATCGCTTTTCAGACGGCGGCTCTCGGCGAGCACGTGACCCGTCGGCCACGGCAAGCAATCGCCGGCCCGACGGAGGACCGAACGATCGGAACACGAGACGATCCGCTCGCGGCGATCGGAGCTCGGTGGCGGCGAGCGCCCCGACCGCTCTTCGTCCGTGGGCGACTGGTCGACCCTTGAGAGCCAAGGGGCGCCGATCAGCAGTGTCATCCCTTTGCGGCGAGAAACCTGGGGCGCGGCGAGGTTCCGGCGCGGACTCGAAGCGTCGGCACCAACCGGTCAAGCGACACGATCAGGACGTCGTCCTCGACGCGCTCCAGGCTTCTCGCGCCGACGACGCAAAGGACCGCGAGCGCGCCGGCACGGCACCAGCGCCGACGGTGGCGGCAAAGCCATGCCGCCATCTCGCGAGTGTTGGCGAGGTGCTCCGAGCGGAAGGTTCGGGTCTTCGTTTCGATCGCGAACGCCAGGCCGGTGGGGGCGATCGCGATGCTGTCGATGTCCCCACGGCCGCGATAGGGCAGTGAATGGCGAACGCGCCAGCCTTCCGCCTCGAGCGCGGCGAGGGCTCCGCGTACCGTGTCCTCGGAGCGCGCGCCGACGCGGCTGCGGCCCGCAAGGCGCAGCCACCGGCGCGTGTCGAGCAGCAGTCCGACGGTAACGAGCGCGGGCACGCCGGCAAGCGCGAGCGCGCCGGCGGCGAGAGCGATGGTCGCCACCGCACCGGCCGCGGTCGCCCCGGCGCCGCTGGCAGCCGCTCGGCGCAGCCGGCGGTGCTGCTGACGGCGCGGGAAGCTCGATCGGATCACGGGGAGAACGTCGCACGGCCGGCGGATGAACTCCCGGGCACGCACAGACGTGGACGACAATCGCCGCCGACGGCGGGACAGACACCGTCCAGCGCACGCGGCCCTTCGGGCTCGCGGCGCCAGACGCGGAGGCTCCGGGTCAGCGAGCTGTGAGCGTCCGTTGGTGCTTGCGCTGGCGCCGCCGGACCTCTCGGGAGCGAACGCGCGTGTTGACGCGAGGCCGAGCATGAAGGACGAGGTTCTGCCGCACTGTGGGAGCGATGGCGAGCGCCGAGGACGCGCTGCGGATGCTGCGGCTGGTCCTGTTTTGGCCCGTCCGAACTTTTTCCGAACATGCTTGCCACCGCGGGACGTGGTCGACCGGGCCACCGAACGGTTGAATCCCCCGCGATTCCGGGCGATTTGCACGCTGCCATACCGGTCGCCACCGGCCCAGGATTGCCTTCTAAGCCGTGGGTCGCAGGTTCGAGTCCTGCCGGGGGCGCTTAGGCAGTTCGCTGCCCGGGTCGGTGAGTCTCGCTCCTGGCCGGCCGCCGGAGGAGCCATATCCGCGTCACGACGGATCGGTCGGGTCTGCTACGACATAGATTGACGCGGGCAGAACACCTTCGGGAGTCGAGACGTCAACCGCGATGCGCCGGTAGCCTGGGCCCTCGAACGCGTCCAGCCGGTGCCAGTGGTCGGGCAGCGCCTCGGACTCGAAGACGAACACCTCGACCGGTAGCCCATCGGGGTCGAGGATCAACGCCGGGAATCCGAGCTTCGCACCCCAACCGGCGTCGACCAGCGTGCCGCGCACGTGTCCCACGAGCCACCGTCCGGGTAAGTCGGTGAGCTGGCCGTGGTTCTGACGCCCAGGCGCCAGAGTGCCGTAGGTGGCGAGCCTAATCTCCGCCCCGCCCGCGACGCGCTGGCCAGTCGTAGCCATCGGGCACAGCGTGGCATGAGCATGTCATCCCCTGTCCGATGTCGATCAGTCCGATCGAGAACGCGACTGCCCCGCACCGCGAGTCGAGGCAGTGCTGGGATCGTCAGGGACCGTCGGCGACGGTGGAGAGCACGCGCAGCTCGCGCTCGCCGACCCGAACGACGTCGCCTGAGTACAGCTGCCGCCCACGGCGCACCTCTCTTTCTCCGTTCACCCACACCGGCTCGGTCGCGAGAAATGCCTTGACCTCGGCACCGCTCTCGATCACGGTCGCGAGCTTGAGCAGTTGGCCAAGCCTGATCATCCGACCACGAATCGGCACGTCGTGCACAATCGAGAACGATACGTCCGTGCAGGTGCTCGCTGAGCGTCGCTTTCTGCCCTGCCTGGATGGCCGTGAGAGCGTTGAGCTTGGCCACGGGTGGTAGTAGCTTCTCAGCATGGGGGGGCGTTCATCGTCGCGGTGCTGGAAATCGAGACCATCCCGCTTGGGATTCTCATCTGTGTCGCGCGGGTCGATTCGCTCCGTCGTCGTTCACGGTTCTGGCTGCGGTTTGCGGGGCTCGTAATTTGTGTCGCCCTTCCGGACCTGGTCGGCATTGTCGGCTCCCAAGTCGGGCTGCGTGGCGACGAGCACACTGCCCAAGTACTGCTGTGGGGCGGCTTTCTCTGGGGCTTGCCGGTGGTAGCGCT
Source organism: uncultured Solirubrobacterales bacterium (assembly GCA_963757795.1). GTDB lineage: Bacteria > Actinomycetota > Thermoleophilia > Solirubrobacterales > Solirubrobacteraceae > Palsa-465. The sequence continues at coordinate 17,931 of CAVWSI010000001.1, forward strand.
GGCCCGGCTGGTGCTCTTCCATGGCCGGGGTTCCACCCCCGGACCGTCCGACGATGGTTCGGACGGCCCCGACCCCGGGAACGACCGGCCGTCGCCGCCGCGACCGATCGGCGGGGTCCCACTGCCGGATGCCGAGCAATCGTCGAGTCGCGCTCGCGGCCCGCATTCGCGTCGACGCGCACGGAATCGACGTCGGCCCGCTCGCGAGCCCAAGCGCACGCCATCGCGCGCATGGCCGCTGTTCCCCTGGCCGCGGACACCCCATCGACCGATCTAGGCTGAGTCCCTCCGCTTCAGGGATTTGCTTACGCGCTTCCACGCGCGCGTGAAGGGGTAAGCGGCCGCTCCTCCCTCGCGCTGCGAGCGCCCTCAATCGCCGAAGGGCACTCTCGAGGCTTCGCGTCGCGACCGCGCGGCTGGTCATCCCTGACAAGCCGCGGGGGGTCGCTTGTCCAGCCGGACGGCGCGGGCTGATCGATACGACCGTTCAGGACGATGCTCTCGAATATGAACCTTGGCGGATCCAGCTCAGAGGCCGCGCGGGCCGGAGGATGGCATGGGTCTGCGGAAGCGCGCGACAGGGCGAGGAGGGCGGGTCGATGAGCTTCCAGACGCTCGCGATCGTTCTCGTGGCCGGTGTGTGCGGCCCGCTACTTGCATCCGGCGAGCGAGCGATGATGCCCGTCATCGTCGGCGAGCTGGCCGCCGGGGCGCTGCTTGGGTCGGCAGGTTTGAAAGTCCTCGATCCATCGGAGACGACGTTCGTGTTCCTCGCCAATGCGGGCTTCCTGATGCTGATGTTCGCCGCCGGGATGCACGTTCCGGCTCGATCGCTGGCGAGCTCGGCCGGAGTCGGGATTGCGGCCACGCTGCTCTGCACGGCGCTGGCACTCGTCGCTGGGGCGCTCATCCATGTGCTGCTCGGAGGGCCCGCACTCGTGTTCGCGCTGCTGACGGCGAACTCCTCGGCGGCGGTCATTCTGCCGCTCGTGCAGGAGTGCTCCCTCGATCAGAACAAGCTCGCCCCCACCCTTGCTCAGGTCACGATCGCCGACGTACTGACGATCATCACGCTGCCCCTCGTTCTGGAGCCGTCGAAGGTGACTCGGTCGGCGCTCGGCGCGCTGGCCGTGGTCTCGGCACTCGTGCTGCTCGGAGGGCTCGCGCGGGCCCTGCGTTGTCGCGGGTGGGTCGGGAAGCTGCGCGCACGCTCGCGCCAACGCGGCTGGGCGCTCGAGCTGCGCGTCTCGCTCATCGGCATGTTCACGTTGGCGGCGGTGGCCCAGTACGCAGGGGTCAGCCTGCTCATCGCCGGGTTCTCAGGCGGCCTGCTCCTGTCCTGGCTCGGCGGACCCAAGCGGCTCGACAAGCAGGTCGCGGCGGTCGCCCAGGGGTTCTTCGTCCCTATCTTCTTCGTCTCGCTCGGGGCGAAACTCAACGTCGCGCAGGTGTTCGTCCGCCCGTCGCTCCTCGCCCTCGCACTATCGCTCACGTTCGCCGCGGCGATCGCTCACATCCTCACCGGGGCGGCGCTACGCCAGGGACGCGCCCGCGGACTCCTCGCCTGCGCGCAGCTTGGGCTACCAGCCGCGGCCGCCGACCTCGGCCTGCGCACGCATGCGATCAGCGGCGGACAGGCGGCAGCAATCGTGCTCGGCGGCCTCGCAACGATAGCCCTGAGCGTGTTCGCCGCCGCCGGCCTGAGAGCAGCCGAACGCGCGGTCCCTGTCGCGGCCTCCGCGACGACCGAGGACGAGCGCTGGCAGGCCGAGCCGCTCAACATCCGGTGGCAGAACAAAGCCGAGCCTCACGATTTCGAGACCGCAGAGGAGTACCTCTCGCTGGTGCTCGCCGAGCAGCACGTCCTGGAGGCAATGCGACAACTCCGCGCTGCTCGTCATCCGAACAAGTACAAAGCTCAGGACATCCTCAAAGCCGCTGAGCTGAAGCCGCTGTCCGCCGGGGACACCGGCGTAGCCAAGAAGCTCGCGAGGCTCGCGAAGGGCAAGCGCCTGCCGCCGATCCTGATCGTCCACCGTGAAGGCGCGCCGCTCATTCTCGCCGCCGGATACCACCGCGCCTGCACCAGCTACGTCCTCGGCAAGAAAACCACGGTCTGCGCGTTCGAAGCTCGGATCTGAGACGCCCGAGCTGGATGAACTCCTCGCCTCGGCGTCCAACGTTTGCCATGGGTGCATACGCCGGTGGATCGAGCGGGTGACCGACGTATTCAACCGTTTGGTTGACAAGCGGGCCGAGGGCGGTAGTATTCAACCAATCAGTTGAATAACGGAAGACAGGAGAATCGACATGTCGAGGATCGTGGCGGTCGAGTATCTCTCGCTCGACGGGGTGTTCGAGAACCCGGCGTGGACGCAGCCCTACTTCGATGAGGCCGTCGGGGCTTTCCAGGCGGAGGCGATGCGGTGGGCCGATGCGCTGCTCATGGGCCGGGTCACCTACGACGGCATGAGTCAGGCGTGGCCGGCGATGGGCAACGATCCGTCGACCGGCGGCGACATCATGAACTCCATCGGCAAGTACGTCCCGACCTCGACGCTGAGCGAGCCAACGTGGAATGCGACGTTCCTGACAGGCGATGTCGTGGAGGAGGTCACGAGGCTCAAGGCTGGTGAGGAGAACCTCGTCATCTACGGCAGCGGGCAGCTCACCGAGACCCTGCGAGGCGCAGGCTTGATTGACGAGTACCGGCTGCTCATCTGCCCCGTCGTGCTCGGCCAGGGGCGCCGGCTGTTCGCTGACGGCACAGCGAGCGAGTTCGCTGTCACCGACAACCGCACCGCGCCCTCGGGCATGGTGCTGCTGACCCTGGCGAAAGCGTGACGGTGGAGGCTGCCGCGGACGATGACGCGTTGAACGTCACGTTCGCGGCGCTCGCCGACCCGACGCGCCGAGCGATCCTGGCCCGGCTGACGGAGGGCGACGCGACCGTCAACGAGGTCGCTGCGCTCTTCCCGGCCATCTCCCTCCAGGCGGTAAGCAAGCACCTCAAGGTGCTCGAACGGGCGGGCCTGGTGACGCGCGGGCGCAGCGCGCAGCAGCGGCCCGCGCACCTGCGCACGGCGCCGCTGGCCGACGTCAGCGCTTGGCTCGAGCATTACCGTCACTTCTACGAGGGCTCGCTCGACCGGCTGGGCGAGCACCTGGCCCGGCTGCAGGGCCGTCCCGCACCGCCCCCGACTGACCCGGAAGGAACCTGAAACCATGGTGGAGCTCGAGTTCATCCGCACCTACGACGCGCCCCGCCAGCTGGTGTGGGACGCCTGGACCGACCCCGACCAGCTGGCACGGTGGTGGGGGCCGCATGGAATCACCACCCCGCGCGAGTCGATCGAGCTCGATTTGCGCCCCGGTGGGCGGATGGCTTTTGACATGGTCGACGATGCGACCGGCACCCGGTACCCGAACAGCGGCACCATTCTCGAAGTCGATCCGCCCGCCCGTCTGGTGTGGTCCGACGACGGCTTCGCCGACGGCAGTGGCAAGGGCACTGCGACGGTCACGTTTACCGAGGTTGACGCCTCGACCACCACGCTAACGGTGCATCTCCGCGCGGACTTCAGCGAGACCGTTCGCGCCGGCGCCGAGCAGGGCTGGGGCACCCAGCTGGACAAGCTGGTCGAATACCTCGCAGCCGCGCAGGCCTAGTCCTGACCGCCACGAAGCCCATGCCTCGTGGGGTAGCAGGAGCCAGCGTAGTGGCACGCGCGGGTGTGGACAACGCGGCCGTCGGTCCGAAGCTGTTCCGTTGTCGGCCGGGGTGACTGGCCCGCGCGACTCCGACCTCCGACTCTTCCTGACCCACCTCCTGGCGGCGATTCAGACCGCCGAACCCGAGGTTGGTATCGACCGCCACCCCAACCGACGCGGTGCTGATCAGCCTGATCAATGATCTCGACGGTCTGGCCGGTCCGACGGTCGTCGCGCTCGACGACCATCAGGTGATCGAGGGGGCCGCCCTGCGCGGGCAGCAATGGCAGGTGCTCGCCGCGAAGTGACCGTTGTCCAGGTTGCCGCCGCCTGCTGGGGCTGGCAAGCCTGAGGGTCGATCTGTGACGTGGAGCTTGAAATTGCAGCGCGTAACGTCCTTGGAGGTGTTTGGGCCTTGGCCCGGGTCGTGATCGTCGATGACAGTCTGTTGATCCGCCGGCAGTTGGCGGACATCCTCACCGAGGCCGGGCATCAGGTTGTCGGCGAGGCCGCGGATGGCTTACAGGCGCCGGCGACCGTGCGGGAGCTGCGTCCGGACCTGGTCATGCTCGACCTGGTCATGCCCGGACGCAGCGGGATGAGTGCGCTGCGGCACCTGTTGCTTGTCGATCCGTCGCTGACGGTGATCGTGTGCTCGGCGTCGGCCACTGGAGCCAACGTGCTCAGGGCGCTCGAGCTTGGCGCCAAGGGGTTCGTCGTCAAGCCGATTGATCAGAGCTCGGTGCTGGAGTGTGTCCACGATGCGCTCGCGTGGTCGTTGGCCGATCTCCATCCGTTCGCACATCTCCCGGTTGCAAGTGGGGCGTCCTCGGGCCCCCGGCTGGATTCGTGGACGCGGCCCTCGGTCGATGACGACGACACGATCGATCGCCTGCACGTCATCTGTCGCGAGCTTGCCGTCAGCCTGGGCGAGATCCTCGACGTGGCGGTCGATACCGGGCGTATCAGCCTCGAGCAGGTTCTGGCGCTCGACTACCAGCCGCTGCAGGGGTCGGCGCTGCGCACGTTGAGCCGACTGTTCGACGTCAGTCACATACCCATGCAGGGGTTCGACCCGCCCAAGTTCCAGACCGCCTATGACGCATTGGTGGACCGCGAGATGATGCGACGGATGGACGAGGTGCTGGCGGTGGAACCCCGGCTCACGTTCGCGCTGCCGCTGGATCTCAACGCCTACGCACCCGCGCACAACACTGCCTTCACCCGCGACTGCACGGGCGAGTGGCTCCGGGACCTGGAAGCGAACCGGACCAAGCGGTTCTTCCTCGAATCGGCCGAGCTGACCCAGGCCGCCCGGATGGAGCTGGGCATCGAGGCGCCAGGTCGGAGGCTCTCTCGCGCGGACATCGAGCGCGTGGGGCGGCCACGTCGTGAGTCGGTCGTCGACCCCGCCGAACGATTCATGGTCACGACCTACCTGCGTGACACCGGCGCCGAGCTCACGACTCTCTCCGTGCCGCTGCGTGTCAAGGGTCATCGCTGGGGCGCCGTCGCCCTCGGCTGGGACCCGACCGTTTTCACGCCGTGATCGCGACGGTGCGCCCCGGCGGGGGAAGGCTCATCCAGTCCGCGCTCCATTTGCCGAACTTGTCCAAATTGGATGCGGCGCAATGCTAGATTGGGCAGCCCGCGGTGGGCGTAGCTCAGTTGGTAGAGCTCCTGGTTGTGGTCCAGGCGGTCGGGGGTTCGAGTCCCCTCGCTCACCCTAGGCAGGCGGCGCCGGCGCGACGCTCCCGGCGCCGAGCTTGGACTTTTCGAAGTCCGCGCCGGGGCGGCGGGCGAGAGAGGCGGGCGCGAGCGTGACACCGAAGCGCGCATGGTTGCAGTCACTCAAAAAGAGGACAAGCTGCGCGGCAGACCACAAGTCCTGACGTCTGCGCTTCGCTACGTCAATCGGCTCGCGCCCAGTAACCAACTTGAGGCACGACGACTGAAGTGGTCAAGAGGGTGACTGACAAGGGCGCCGCACATAGCGGCGTGTTCATCGGCCGGTCGACCGAGACGGCGCGAGGGGCTCGCAACGGACTTCGAAGCCGGGGGCAAACGTACTCGTGATGTGGCTGTGGCTGTCGTCTCGGTTACGCCGGCGCGCCGCGGCGATCTGCCGGCGCCGGACCTGATCGCATCAGCGCTGACCGACCTCGAGGACGATCTCGCTGAGCTGACCTTCCTGTGCGATGCGGCGGTGTGGCGGCTGGCCGAGCTCGAGGCCGCCCTCCCGTTCGCGTGCCCATACCGGGAGACGCGCGAGCTGCTCGCGCGGGCGGTGGCGGCGGGGCGGCGGCGCTATCGCGCCTTGGGGGGACGGATTCGCGCATTGCGGGCCGAAGCGCGACACGCGGCGCCCGCGCGGTCGCTGGTCGAGCGCCTCAGCGTGGAGCGGGCCTCGTTGGCCGACCGGCTGCGGGTGGAGCAGGCGTTGCTGGCCGGGCTGATCGGAAGCTCCGGATTGGCAATCGCCGTCGTTTCTGCATTCGCGGACGCCGGCGGCGGGACGACAGACGGAGCGCGTCCGCGCGCACTGGAACGACTACAAGCGCGACCGCCATGCGGACGCCGAAGCGTACGAGGCCCGCTACGTCGAGGAGATGATCGACGGCCCCGCCGGGGTCTGCGCGCTCCTCACCGGGTGCGGGATGGCGGCGTTCACGACGATCCTGCACTGGCTGCTGGGCGAGCGGAAGCTGCCCCGGCCGGTGCTGGTGGGTACAGGGCTCTACCACGAGACGCGGTTGCTCCTCGAGCGGATCCTGCCCGGTCGCCTCCGGTTCGGCGACGAGGGCGACACCAAGGCGCTGCTCGAGGCGATCGATGAGACGTGTCCGAGCGCCATCTTCCTCGATTCGCTCTCGAACACGACGTGGATGCCGATGCCGGACCTGGCGGCGGTCGTCGACCGTCTGCGCGGGACGGACACTTACCTGATCATCGACAACACCGGATTGTCGGTCGGCTGCCAGCCGTTCGCTCTCGCCGGCGACCGGGTGCGGCTGGTGATGTTCGAAAGCCTGCTCAAGTACGGCCAGCTTGGGCTGGACCGCGCGAACGCCGGTGTGATCGTGGCCAGCTCGTCCGACGCCGAGGCGCTCGACGGTTACCGGGAGCATCTCGGCACGAACGTTCCCGACGTCGCGGTTCACGCCTTGCCACCGCCCGCGCGCGGAGTGCTCGAGCGCCGCCTGGCCCGTCTGTACCGCAATGCCCTCCATCTGGCGCGTTGCCTGGACGAGCGCGCGCCGCCCGGCGTGGCCATCGTCCAGCCCGGTCTCGGCGCGCGCGGCGGCCATCGCGGCTTCGCTGGTCTCAGGTTCTGTGGCGGCTGTCTCTCGGTGGTGCTCCCGGAGGGCAAGGGCCGGTCGGAGCGCCAGCGCCGACTGATCGCGGTCGCAGTGGCCGAGGCGGCGCGTCGTGAGGTCCGGCTGCACGCGGGCTCCAGCTTCGGGTTCGATACGACCCGGATCTACCTGACCGCGGCGCGCGAGCTGTACGGCCCATCGTTCGTCCGCATCGCGGCCGGGACCGAGCACAGGCTCGAACTCGAGGTGCTGACCGACGCGCTCGCCGCCGCGATCGAGACGTGCGGTTGACGGCAGTGGGCGGCATGACGCGGTGAGGGGATCCGTCCGGGCATGACGCGAACATATGTTCGTGTTATGCCCGAGAGCTTCGATCCTGCACGCCGATCTCGATTCGTTCTACGCGTCGGTCGAGCAGCGCGACAACCCGCGACTGCGCGGGCGGCCGGTGATCGTCGGGGCGGGCGTGGTGCTCGCGGCGAGCTACGAGGCCAAGGCGCGGGGGATTCGGACGGCAATGGGCGGCAGAGTGGCGCGGCGCCTGTGCCCCGAGGCAGCGGTGGTGTCACCCCGCATGTCGGCCTACTCGGAGGCGAGCAAGGCGGTGTTCAAGGTGTTCGAGGACACCGCCCCAGTGGTCGAGGGGCTCTCGATCGACGAGGCGTTCCTCGACGTGCGGGGGCTCGATCACATCTCGGGTACGCCGGTCGCAGATCGCGGCGCGCTTGCGCCGCCGGGTGCGCGAGGAGGTGGGTCTGCCGATCACGGTCGGTGTCGCGCGGACGAAGTTCCTGGCCAAGGTGGCGAGCGCGGTGGCCAAGCCCGACGGTCTGCTCCTCGTGACGCCCGACCGCGAGCTCGAGTTCCTGCATCCGCTACCCGTCGAGCGGCTCTGGGGCGTCGGACGGGTCACCGCCGAGAAGCTCCACCAGCGCGGCATCACGACGGTCGGTCAGGTGGCGCTGCTGGCCGAGCGCGATCTCGTCCTCATGCTCGGCCGCGCCTCCGGTCGCCACCTGCACGCCCTGGCCAACAACTACGACCCCCGGCCGGTGCAGGTCCGGCGGCGGCGACGATCGATCGGCGCTCAGCGCGCCCTCGGGCGCCGGCGCCGCACGCCGGAGGAGCTCGCCGGCGCCCTGCTCACGCTGGTGGATCGGGTGGCGCGGCGGCTGCGCGCAGCGCATCGCGTGTGCCGAACGGTCGTTCTGCGGATGCGCTTCGAGGACTTCAGCCGCGCCACCCGCTCCTACACGCTGCGCGAGCCGACCGACCAGACACACGCGATCCTGCAGACCGCGAACGGGCTGCTCAGGACCTGCCGGCCGATGATCGAGCGGCGCGGCCTGACCTTGATCGGCATCGCGCTGACCAATCTGTCCGACGTGGGGGCGGTCCAACTCGTGCTGCCGTTCGATCGCGCCCGCGACCTCGATGCCGTGATGGACCAGGTGCGAGAGCGGTTCGGCTCTGGCGCCATCACGCGCGGAGCGCTGGTGGGGCGAGACCCGGGGGTGTGGGTGCCGCTGTTGCCCGACTGACCGCCGGCGACCCGGGGATCGGTGGCGCGGGCTCCGCGACCGCGGTGGCGGGGGCCGCAGCGACCGTCGCCGCGCGCTTCGTGAAGCGCCGCCGCGGATCTAACGGCGGCGAGCCGCCAGCCGCGCCAGCGCTGCCCGCACCTCGGCGTCGCGGCGGTGCGCGTCGCCATCGGTCCAGCGCCACCGGACGCCGGCCTCGATTGTGAGCGTCGGCCGGTCGTGGTCCTGCACGTCGTGCACCTCGATCTCCACCGCCACGACGCCGTCGACGACAGCGTCGTCGAGCAGCCGCGCGTGTCCGTGCGCGGTAACGGCCAGGTCCGTGGAGATGATCGTGAGCGACACGCGTGGATCGGACCGCAGTCGGACCAGCGACTGACGCGTGCTGGCGAGTCCGATCAGCGCGTGACGCGGTCCCGCCCAGACCGCGGCGGAGACCGGGATCGCGTGTGGCGCCTCGCCCGCGGTGGCGAGGATCGTGACGGTGCCGGGCGGCCACTGAGGCAGCACCCCTTCACGCTAGCGCGACGATCCGGCGACCTCAGCGTCTGTGGCATCGAGGTGCGGGCAGCGCGGTGGCTGGGCGCTCGTCTGATGGCGCGCATCCGGGGTGATGCCGGGTCCTCGCGATCGAGGTGCAGAACGTGCCACTCGACGCGCCGGAGGCTGACGGTGGCAACTGGTGCACGAATAGCGTGCATGACACGGTGCACGCGCACTCACCCCACGCCCCGCGCCAGGCATAGTCGCTGCAGGCACTCCATCGCATCGGCGGCACGCGCCGGCAACTCGTCGAGTGCCTGCGCCGCGAGACGCAGGTCCTCGATCGTGACGCCGCGGCCCTCCAGAGCAAAGCGGCCCAGCCAGCGCACCGCGGCCCGGTCGTAGCGCGCCGGATCGCCGCCGCGCAGGACGAGGCAGATGCGCAGGGCGTCGTCCAGGGACACCTGCGGAAGCTCGCGCGCGGCCGCCACCACTAGCGTTTCGTTCCCCGTGGCCAGGGCGCGCCGGAAACGGGCATACGGGTTCCCGTCGCTGGTCATACGAACATATGTTCGCGCGCCGACCGGATGGACGCGACAATGAGTTCGGAGCGCAACGCGAATTGCCACCGTATGCACGGGGATGTATCGCGGAGTAGGCTCCGTCCGCAGCGATGTCGGCGCTCGCCTGCCGGAAGAAACGAGAAGGGACGGGTACCACGGAGGAGGTCTCGCAATGGCGGTAAAGGGGGCGGATCTCGAATCCGAGCTGATCGACAGCGTCTGCGAACGGATACGAGACAGGCTGCCGGCGGACCAGATCCAGCCATGTGAGGCGTTCGTGCGCCAGTACTACCAGTGGGTGCCGGCCGAGGACCTGGCCGACCGCAACCCGCTCGATCTGTACGGCGCGGCGGTGGCGCACTGGAACCTGGCCCAGCAGCGCGCGCCCGGCGAGGCGAAGGTGCGGGTCTACAACCCAGACTTCGAGCAGCACGGCTGGCAATCGCCGCACACGGTGATCGAAATCGTCTCCGACGACATGCCGTTCATCGTGGACTCGGTGACGATGGACCTCACGCGGAAGGGATACGGGATCCATCTGGTGATCCACCCGGTGGTGCGGATCCGGCGGGACGACGAGGGCCACATCGCCGACGTAGTCGATCCCGACACCGACAACAGCGACACCATCCCCGAGTCGATCCTCCACGCGGAGGTCGGCCGCGAACACGACCTGGGCCTGCTCGACGAGCTCCGCCGCAGCATCGAGACGGTCCTCGACCAGGTGCGGGCGGCGGTCGAGGACTGGCAGGCGATGCGCGCGCGGGCCATCGCGCTGACCGAGGAGATAGACCGACAACCACCCCCGGTGGAGTCGGCCACGGCAGACGAGACCAAGGCCTTTCTGAACTGGCTGGCCAACGACAACTTCACGTTCCTCGGCTATCGCGAGTACGACCTGGTCGAGGACGGAAACGACACCCTCTTGAAAGCGGTCGACGGGTCGGGTCTCGGAATCCTTCGCCGAACCACCAACAAGGCGGCCAAGAAGCTCAGCCCCAGGGCGGTCGTGCACGGACGACAGCCGCAGATCCTCCTGCTCACCAAGGCCAACTCGGCCTCGCCCGTGCACCGGCCGGCCTACCTCGACTACATCGGCATCAAGAAGTACGCAGACGACGGAACCGTCGTCGGCGAGCGCCGGTTCCTCGGCCTATACACGACCACGGCGTACAAGGCCACCCCGCGCTCGATCCCGATCATCCGCGGCAAGGTCGAGGGCGTCGTCCAGCACGCCGGTTTCCCGCCGGCCAGCCATGACCGCAAGGCGCTCGAGGAGGTCCTCGAGTCCCATCCCCGCAACTCGCTGTTCCAGATGAGCACCGAGGAGCTGTTCAACGTCGCCATCGGCATCCTCGGCCTGGGCGAGCGTCAGCGGCTGCGGCTGTTCATGTGGCGCGATCCGCTGGAGCGCTTCGTCGAGTGCCTGGTCTGCATCCCGCGCGACCGCTTCAACACCGAGAACCGCGAGCGGGTCGGCCGCATCCTCCTCGACACATTGAATGGCGTAGCCCTGGATTGGACGCTGCAGCTGAGCGAGTCGCGCCTTGCCCGCGTGCACTACATCATCCGCTGTGGCGAGGAGGCGGCCGCCGAGTACGAGGCCGCCACGATCGAGGCGCGCCTCACCCAAGCGGTGCGCGCCTGGACCGACGACCTGCGCGACGCCCTGCTCGAGGAGCACGGGGAGGAGGACGGCACCAAGCTGTTCAAGCGCTACGAGCGGGCCTTCCCGCCGGGCTACCGGTCCGACTGGGTGGCGCGCTCGGCGGTGGCCGACATCGCCCGCATCGAAGAACTGGCCGGCACCGACGAGCCGATCACCAGCCTCTACCGGCCGCTCGAGGCGCCCGAGGGCATCGTGCGCCTGAAGATGTTCAGCTCGGGCGACGTGCTGCTCTCGGACGTGCTGCCCACCCTCGAGCACCTCGGCGCCAAGGTGGCCGACGAGCGCCCGTACGACATAACCCCGGCCGACGGGAAGCCGGCCTGGATCTACGACTTCGGCCTGCAGGCCGACGCCGAGAACCTCGAGCGGGTCCGTGACCTGCTGCACGACGCATTCCTCGGCGTGTGGCGGGGCGACCTCGAGGACGACGGACTCAACGGCCTCGTGCTCAAAGCGACGCTCACCGGACGCCAGGTGTCGATCGTCCGTGCCGTGGCCAGGTACCTGCGCCAGGCCGGGCTCGGCTTCTCGGAGGCCTACGTCGAGCGCACAGTCACCGGGCACCCCGACATCGCCCGCCTCCTCGTCGAGCTGTTCGAGGCTCGCCTGAACCCGGACAGGGCCGACAACGAGATCGGCGACCGGATCGCCAAGGAGATCGAGGACGCGCTCGACGCCGTTCCAAGCCTCGACGAGGACCGCATCATGCGCAGCTTCTCGAGCGTCGTCCGCGCGATCGTCCGGACCAACGCCTTCCAGACAGCCGAGGACGGCAACCCGCATCCCTATCTGTCGTTCAAGCTCGACTCTGCGCAGATCCCGGTGTTGCCCCTGCCAAGACCCCAGTTCGAGATCTTCGTCTACTCGCCTCGCGTCGAGGCGGTCCACCTGAGAGGCGGCAAGGTGGCGCGAGGCGGGATCCGCTGGTCGGACCGTCCCGAGGATTTCCGCACCGAGGTACTCGGGCTGATGAAGGCCCAGATGGTCAAGAACGCGCTGATCGTCCCGGTCGGGGCCAAGGGCGGGTTCGTGCTCAAGAGAGCACCGACCGATGGCGGGCGCGAGGCTCTCACCAAAGAGGCGATCGCCTGCTACACGACGTTCCTGTCGGGCATGCTCGACGTGACCGACAACATCGTCGAGGGCGAGGTCGTGCCGCCGAAGGACGTCGTCCGCTACGACGACGACGACCCATACCTCGTTGTCGCCGCGGACAAGGGAACGGCCACGTTCTCCGACATCGCGAACGACATCTCGAAGAGCCACGGCTTCTGGTTGGGTGACGCGTTCGCCTCGGGCGGCTCGCAGGGCTACGACCACAAGACCATGGGCATCACCGCCCGCGGCGCGTGGGAGTCGGTCAAGCGCCACTTCCGCGAGTGGGGCGTCGACATCCAGACCACCGACTTCAGCGTCGTGGGCATCGGCGACATGTCGGGCGACGTGTTCGGCAACGGGATGCTGCTCTCGCCCCACACCAGGCTGGTCGCCGCGTTCAACCACATGCACGTTTTCATCGATCCCGACCCCGATCCCGGGCGCAGCTTCGAGGAGCGCAAGCGGCTGTTCGAGATGCCGAGGTCGACCTGGAGCGACTACGACGAGTCGTTGATCTCCGCGGGCGGCGGGATCTACTCGCGAAATGCGAAGTCGATCAAGCTGTCCCCCCAGGCCCGCGAGGCACTCGCCATCGATACCGAGAAGCTCGCCCCCAATGAGCTGATCCAGGCCCTCCTCGAAGCCCCCGTCGACCTGCTCTACAACGGCGGCATCGGAACGTACGTGAAGGCCTCCACCGAGTCGCAGGCCGACGTCGGCGACAAGGCCAACGACCCGCTGCGGGTCGACGCGCGGGACCTGCGCTGCCGCGTGGTCGGCGAGGGCGGCAACCTCGGGTTCACGCAGAAAGCGCGCATTGAGTACGCGCTGAATGGCGGCCCCGAACACAAGGGCGGGCGGATCAACGCGGACGCCATCGACAACGCGGCCGGCGTGAACTGCTCAGACCACGAGGTCAACATCAAGATCCTGCTCGACGGGCTCGTGGCCGACGGCGACATGACCTTCAAGCAGCGCAACGAACTGCTGGCCGAGATGACCGATGCGGTGGCCGAGCAGGTCCTCTACGGCAGCTACACCCAGACCGAGGCGATGAGCCTGGCCCTGGCGCAGGCCGCACCGATGGTCGATGTGCACGCCCGCCTGATCCGGCACCTGGAGCAGCACGCCGGCCTGAACCGCGCCCTGGAATTCCTCCCGAGCGACGAGACGATCGATGAGCGCAAGGCGGCCCATCAAGGTTTGGTCGCACCGGAGCTCGGCGTCGTCATGGCCTACCAGAAGATCCATCTCTACAAGCAGTTGCTCGAGTCCGACCTCCCCGAGGACGCCTTCCTGGCCCACGACCTCGAGCGCTACTTCCCTCCACCGTTGAGCCCTGGCGCCCCTCGGCGTCCGGCCTCGGACGAGGGCGGCGGGCTCGACTCATCCGGCGCCGGGCGCTACAGCGATCAGATGAAGAAGCACCGCCTGAAGCGCGAGATCATTGCCACCGTGGTCGCCAACCAACTGGTCGACCGCGCCGGGACCACGTTCGCCTTCCGCCTGGGCGAGGAGACCGGCGCGCTTCCCGCGGTTCTGGCACGCGCCTACGCGGCGGCGCGCGAGGTGCTCGACATGCGCTCCTACTGGGACGCCGTCGAGCAGCTCGACAACGTCGTGTCCGCCCACACCCAGCTCGAGATGTCGATCGAAGCGCGGCGCCTGGTCGAGCGCTCCACCCGCTGGCTGGTACGGGCCAACCCTTACCAGGTGAGCATCGCGCAGACGATCAGGCGCTTCCAGCCGGGCGCGGAGATGCTGGCCGCGGCGCTGCCCGACGCGCTCGAGGGCTCGGATCGCGAGGCGTTCGAGGGCCGGGCCGCCGAGCTGGAGACCGTCGGCGTTCCGGTCGACCTGGCCTGCCGGGCCGCCGGGATGCAGTCGATGCTGGCCCTGTTCGACATCGTCGAGGTGGCCGCCGCCACCGAACGCCCGCCCGAGGACGTCCTCAGGGTGTACTTCCGGCTCGGCTCCCGCCTGGAGCTCAACTGGCTCCGCGAGCGGATCATCGAACTGCCGCGCGCCAACCGCTGGCAGGCGCTGGCGCGGGCCGCGCTGCGCGACGACCTGTTCAACCTGTACCGGGAGCTCACCCGCAAGGTGCTCGACACCGTCGGCCGCGACACCGACCCGCAGTCGGCGATCGAGACCTGGAGCGAGCGCAACGCGGAGACGCTCGAGCGCGCGCTCGGCATGGTGGCCGAGATCAGGGCCTCGCGCATCTACGACAACACGACGCTCCCGGTCGGCCTGCGCGAAATCCGGGCCCTGCTACGGGGAACCAATCGGACCGGGCAGCCGGTCGGCTCGGTCACGATGGCCGAGTAAGGCCCGGCCGCGCCGCTTCGCGATCCGCCAGCGCGCGTAGAGCACGAGCATCAACGCCACGTCGAGCAAACCGGCCACGAAGAACGCCGCCGGTCCGGTCACCAAACGCCCACAAATCCGGGAAACCACGCCCGCAAGCTATCGTCTCGAAGCGCACATGGCCGACACCGTCACCACCACCGTCACCGAGCTGCCCGAGTCACGCGTCCGCGTCCAGGCCGAGGTGTCCGCCGAAGAGGTCGAGCGGCGCGTGCAGCAGGCCGCGCGCGAACTTGGTCGCCAGATGCGCATCCCCGGGTTCCGCAAGGGCAAGGTCCCGCCCCCGGTGGTCATACGCCGCCTGGGCCGGGACGCCGTGCTCGACGAGGCTCTGCGCAGCTCCCTCGGCACCTGGTACGCCGACGCGATCGATGGGGCCGGCATCGCCCCCGTCGGGGAGCCCGATCTCGACGTTCCGTCAGAGCTCCCCGCCGAGGGTCAGCCGCTGCAGTTCTCGATCGAGATCGGAGTCCGTCCCACCGCCAACCTCGGCGAGTACAAGGGCCTCGAGGTGGGGCGGCGCGAAGCGACCGTGGAGGACGCGCAGATCGACGAGGAGATCGACCGACTGCGCGACCGGCTGGCCAAGCTCGACACGGTGGACCGCGCGGCACAGACCGGCGACCACGTGGTGATCGATTACGTGGGCGGTGTGGACGGCGAACCCTTCGAGGGCGGGACCGGCCGCGACCAGTTGCTCGAGCTCGGGTCGGGTCGGCTCATCCCCGGATTCGAGGAGCAGCTCGTCGGGGCCGGCGCGGCGGACGAGCGCACCGTCGACGTCACGTTCCCCGAGGACTACCCGGCCACTGAGCTCGCCGGCAAGCAAGCGCGGTTCGCGGTCACCGTCTCGGAGGTCAAGGAGAAGCGACTGCCCGAGCCCGACGACGAGTTCGCCTCAGAGGCGGCCGGCTTCGACACGCTGGCCGAGTTGCGCGAGGACATCGCCGAGCGCCTGCGCAAGCTCGACGAGCGCGCGGTTGAGCGCGAGTTCGAGGACGCCGTGGTCGAGGCGGCCGTGGCCGAGGCCGAGGTCGAGGTGCCCGAGAAGCTGATTCACGCGCGCGCGCACGAGCTGCTCGAGGACACCTGGGCGATGCTGGCCCGTCAGGGCATCTCCAAGGAGTCCTACCTGCGCTTCTCGGGGCGTGACGAGGAGACCCTCGCCCACGAGGCCGAGCCCGAGGCGGGCGCGGCGCTCAAGCGCGAGGCGGTCCTGACCGCGATCGTCGAGGCCGAGCAGATCGAGCCGACCGACGAGCAGGTCCGCGAGGTGCTCGAGCCGATGGCCGAGCGCCAGGGCACCACCGTTGACAAGCTGTTCGACCAGCTGCGCTCGAACGGACGCCTTGACCGGGTTCGCCGGGAGGTCGCCACCCGCCAGGCCATCGAACTGGTGGTCGCGGAGGCCCAGCCGATCACTGTGGAACAGGCCAAGGCCCGCAAGAAGCTGTGGACGCCCGGCAAAGAGCGCGAGGCGGGCGGCTCCGGCCAGCTCTGGACGCCTGGCCAGGACTAGACAAACGTACGACCCACCCTTCCCAGGCGGACCCGGCCGGTTGCTACAGTCGGCAGGATTCCGGCCGAGGAAGGGAAAGACGAGGACGATGAGCCCACTCGTACCGATGGTTGTCGAGCAGACCTCTCGCGGAGAGCGCGCCTTCGACATATACAGCCGTCTGCTCAACGAGCGGATCATCTTCCTCGGGACGCCCGTGGACGATCAGATCGCGAACCTCATCGTGGCCCAGTTGCTGCACCTGGAATCGGAAGACCCGGACAAGGACATCTCGATTTACGTCAACTCGCCGGGCGGGTCGGTCTATGCCGGGCTGGCCATCTACGACACGATGCAGTTCATCAAGCCCGACGTGCAGACGATCTGCGTCGGCATCGCGATGTCGATGGGGGCGCTGCTCCTGGCCGGAGGGGCCAACGGCAAGCGGATGGCCCTCCCCAACGCCAAGATCCTCATCCACCAGGTCTCCTCGGCCTTCCAGGGGCAGGCCACCGACATCGAGATCCACGCCCGCGAGATCATCGATGTCCGACGCCGTCTGGATGAGATCATTGCCCACCACACGGGCCAAAGCCTTGAGAAAGTCCGGTCCGATACCGAACGTGATTACTTCATGAGCTCCGAGGAGGCCAAGGAGTACGGAATCATCGACCGCGTCATCTCGCAGCACTGAGGGTCTACCCTTAGGCTTCGGATCAGGCGGCGCGAGGCAACTCCGGGAGAGGGCAATACATGGCACGTCCGACCGACTCCAACGAACAGCTGCTGTGCAGCTTCTGCGGCAAGTCCCAGAGGCAGGTCAAGAAGCTGATCGCGGGGCCAGGCGTCTACATCTGCGACGAGTGCATCGATCTCTGTAACGAGATCATCGATGAGGAGCTCACCGCACCGCCGAGCTTCGACATCGAGAACCTCCCCAAGCCGCGCGAGATCTACGACGTCCTCAACGAGTACGTGGTGGGCCAGGAGCAGGCCAAGCGGAGCCTGTCAGTGGCCGTCTACAACCACTACAAGCGCGTCCAGATGATGCAGTCCGATGAGAACGACATCGAGCTGCAGAAGTCGAACATCCTGCTGCTGGGGCCGACCGGCTGCGGCAAGACGCTGCTGGCCCAGACCCTGGCCAAGATCCTCAACGTGCCGTTCGCGATCGCCGACGCCACCGCGCTCACCGAGGCCGGCTACGTCGGCGAGGACGTCGAGAACATCCTGCTCAAGCTGATCCAGGCGGCCGACTACGACGTCAAGAAGGCCGAGACCGGGATCATCTACATCGACGAGGTCGACAAGATCGCCCGCAAGGCCGACAATCCGTCGATCACCCGCGACGTGTCCGGCGAGGGCGTCCAGCAGGCGCTTCTGAAGATCCTCGAGGGCACGACCGCGTCGGTGCCGCCCCAGGGTGGCCGCAAGCACCCGCACCAGGAATTCCTGTCGATCGACACTACCAACGTGCTGTTCATCTGCGGCGGCGCGTTCGCCCAACTCGACAAGGTGATCGAGCGACGGATCGGCCACCAGGGGGTCGGGTTCGGCGCCGCCATCCAGTCCAAGGAACAGCGCGACACCGGCGAGATCTTCGAGCACTGCCTGCCCGAGGACCTGATCCAGTACGGGCTGATCCCCGAGTTCATCGGGCGCCTGCCCGTGATGAGCGCGATCCACCAGCTGAGCCGCGACGAGCTCATGCAGATCCTCACCGAGCCCCGCAACGCCCTGGTCAAGCAGTTCCAGCGCTTCTTCCAGTTCGACGGGATCGAGCTGGTGTTCGCGGACGACGCGCTTCACTCGATCGCCGATCGCGCACTCGAGCGCGAGACCGGCGCCCGCGGTCTGCGCTCGATCATCGAGGAGGTCCTCCTCGAGGTCCAGTTCGAGCTGCCTTCGCGAAGGGACGTGCGCAAGTGCGTCGTAACCCGGGACACGATCGAGAAGGGCACCGCGCCCACGCTCGTGACTGTCCCGGTTCCGGAAGAAGAGGCCGCTTAGTTTTTTCGGGGGCTGCGCTTCGCGCAGCGTCCATGGGGCCGGCGAGGGCCCGTCCGGTCAGCACGCGCCTCCCTAGACTGAGCGGTCGGCATGTCTGACCGCTCCGACCTAGAAGCGCGGACCCGCTACGACCCGTCCGAGGTCGAGCCGCGGATCGCCCAAGCCTGGCTGGCCAGCGGCCTGTTCCACCCCGACGCCGAGGGTGACCCGGCCGAGAACTACTCGATCGCGATTCCGCTGCCCAACGTGACCGGCGTGCTCCACATGGGGCACGCCCTGAACAACTCGATCCAGGACTGCCTGATCCGCTATCACCGGATGCGGGGGCAGCGCACAAAGTGGATCCTGGGCACCGACCACGCCGGCATCGGCACCCAGATCCAGGTCGAGCGCGCGCTGGTCGTCGAGGGCATCAGCCGCGAGCATCTTGGGCGCGAGGCGTTCGTCGAGCGCGTGTGGAAATGGCGCGATGACTACGGCGGGCAGATCATCGAGCAGCTCAAGCGCCTGGGCGCCTCGCTGGACTACGAGGACGAGCGGTTCACGCTCGACGAGGGCTACGTCAGGGCGGTTCAGAAGGTGTTCGTGGACCTGTACGAGAAGGGCTACATCTACCGCGACCGCTACATGGTCAACTGGGACCCGGGGATGGGCTCAGCCGTCTCGGACCTCGAGGTCGAGGACCGGGAGGTCACCGACACCCTCTTCTACGTCGACTACCCACTGGACGCGGGCTCGGGCGCGATCACGATCGCCACCGTGCGTCCCGAGACGATGCTGGCCGACGTGGCGATCGCGGTCCATCCCAATGACGATCGCTACGCGCGACTGGTCGGCGAGAAGGCGATCCTGCCGCTGGTCTCCCGCAAGCTGAAGATCATCGCCGACGAGTACGTCAAGCCCGAGTTCGGCACCGGCGCGCTCAAGATCACCCCCGGGCACGACCCCAACGACTTCGACATCGGCCGCCGTCACGGCCTGCCGGTGATCAGCGTGATCGGGGAGGACGGCCTGATCACCGGCGAGGCGCCCGAGCGGTTCGTGGGGATGACCGTGGAGCAGGCGCGTACGGCGGTGATCGATGAACTGCGCGAGCAGGGCCTGATCGCGCGGACCGAGCCCTACACGCACGAAGTCCCGTACTCGCACCGCTCCGGCGAGCGGATCGAGCCGCTGGTCTCGCTGCAGTGGTTCATGCGCATGGACGAGCTCGCCCAGCCCGCCATCGACGTGGTGCGCTCGCGGACGGGTGCGGTTCTGGCCCGAGAACTACACGCGGGTCTACCTCAACTGGATGGAGAACATCCGGCCCTGGTGCATCTCGCGGCAGCTGTGGTGGGGTCACCAGATCCCCGTCTGGTACCGCGGCGAGGAGCGCCACGTGGGGACCGAGCCGCCCGAGGGGGAAGGCTGGGACCGCGACCCGGATGTGCTCGACACCTGGTTCAGCTCGGGCCTGTTCCCGTTCGCGGCGCTCGGCTGGCCGGAGGAGACGCCGGACCTCGGGCCTTCTATCCCACCGACGTGCTGGCCACGGGCCGGGACATCATCTTCCTGTGGGTGGCCCGGATGATCATGCTCGGGATCGAGTATCGCGGCCAGATCCCGTTCACCGATGTCTACGTCCACTCGATCATCCAGGCGCCCGACGGGCGGCGGATGTCGAAGTCGCTCGGCACCGGGGTCGACCCGCTCGACCTGATCGAGGGCGGGCCGCGCCCGCCCGGCTTCGAAGGCGGCGGCGAGTTCCCGGCCTACGGCGCGGACGCGGTCCGCTGGGGCCTGTACGCGATGTCTTCGGCCCAGGACGTCCGCTTCAGCGAGGAGCGGCTCGCCCAGGGATTGCAGCTCACGAACAAGCTCTGGAACGCGGCGCGGCTGATCGTGCAGTCGACTTCGTCGATTGCATGGGGGATCGGCAGAGCCGAACGCCCGGGCAGCGCCGACGCCGACCGCGGTCGAGGATCGCTGGATCCTCTCGCGTCTGGAGCGCGCGCGCGCCGAGATCAACGGCCGGATCGAGCGCTTCGACTTCGCTCACGCGGCGCTCGGGCTCTACGACTTCGTCTACGGCGAGCTGTGCGACTGGTACCTCGAGCTGGTCAAGCCGCGGCTGCGCGCCGGCGAGCCCGAGCGTCCAGGCCACCCTGCTGCACGTGCTGACCCAGACGCTCGCCATCGCCCACCCCATGATCCCGTTCGTGACCGAGGAGATCTATCGCTACATCCCGGGTGCCGAGGGCGCTGCTCGCCGCGGGCCTTCCGACAGGCGCCGCGCCGTGTCGGTCGACGAGGCGGCCGAGGCCAGCGTGGCGCGGGTGATCGAGGCCGTGCAGGCGCTGCGCGGGTGGCGCGACTTCGCCGGGGTGAGGGCCGCGGCCACGGTGCCGGCCCGGCTCGCCGCCGAGGGCTACGAGGAGACCGGCGAGCACGTGGCGCGACTCGCGCGGCTCGCCTTCACATCCGACGGGGCCGAGCCGGTGGCGAGCGTCCCGGTCCCGGGCGGCGCGATCGAGATCCTGCCCTCAGAGGACGTCGACATGGAGGGCGCCGAGCGCCGCCTGGACGCCCGGCGGGCCAAGCTCGAGGCGGAGATCGAGCGCGCCGCGCGCAAGCTGGGTAACCAGGGGTTCGTGGACAAGGCGCCACCCCAGGTGGTCCAGGCAGAGCGGGACAAGCTCGAGCGTCTGCGGGCGGAATTGGATCCCACCCATCCACCCCCTACCACCGAGGCCCTGTGAGGGTCGACGAGGCCGAGCGCTACGTCCTCTCCCGCGAGCTGTTCGGGATGCGGTTCGGGCTGGACCGCATGCGGCGGTTGATGACCGCGATGGACAACCCGCAGCTGCGCTTCGACTCGATCCACGTGGTGGGAACCAACGGCAAGTCCTCGACCGTGCGGATGATCGCGGCGATCCTCAAGCGCCACGGCCTGCGCACCGGCGCCTACCTGTCACCGCACCTGGTCTCGTTCGCCGAGCGGATCAGGATCGACGACGCCGATCTGTCGCCGGGCGAATTCGCGCGCCGCGATCCAGCGCGCGGCGCACGCCGCCGAGCTGGTCGACCGCTCGCTGGTGGGGGACGATCGGGTGACCCAGTTCGAGCTCCTGACCGCCGCCGCGTACTCCGAGCTGGCCCGCCACGGGGTCGACGTGGCGGTGATCGAGGCGGGGCTCGGCGGCCGCTACGACGCGACGAACGTGATCCCCTCGAAGCGTCCAGGTGCTGACGAGCGTGGGGTTGGAGCACACCCGCTGGCTCGGCCCGACGATCGACGCGATCGCCACCGAGAAGCTCGACGTGGTCCGACCGGGCGGGGCGCTGGTGCTCGGGTGCGGGCCTGCATCCGGACGCGGAGGCGGTGGCGGTGCGGGTGGCCGGCGAGCGCGGCGGCGCGGATCGTGCGCGCGGGCGCCGATCCCGGCGTGCCGCTGAGTGCGCTCGGGGTCGTATCAGCGGCGCAACTTCGCGCTGGCCCGGGCGGCCGCGAAGGCCTACCTCGGGGAGCTCGACGCGGCCGCCGTGGCTACGGCGGCGGCCGAGACGCTGGTTCCTGGCCGCGTGCAGGTGGTGGACTCCGAGCCGCTGACGGTCCTCGACGGCGCGCACAATCCGGAGGGCATGGCCGCGCTGGCCGAGGCGCTGGAGGACCCGTTCGCCGCCGGCCGGCGACCCGTGGTCGCCGTCATCTCGATCCTGGACGACAAGGATGCGGCCAGCATGCTGCGCGCGCTCATGCCGAAGTGCGACGCGCTGGTGCTGACCGCGAGCCAGAACCCACGGGCCCTGCCGCCGCCGACGCTGCAGTCGCTGGCCGGCCAACTCGGCGGTCCGCCGGCGGAGGTGATCCGCGATCCCCACGCCGCGCTGGCCCGCGCCCGCGCGCTCGCCGGCCCCGACGGATTGGTGCTGGCGACCGGAACGATCTACCTGGTCGCGGACCTGCTTCGCCCGGCCGGCACCGGCCGCGCATCGATGCTGTGAACGAAGAGGAGAAGCAGCCGCGGTTCATCTTCATGATCGGGCTGGTGGCCCTGATCGTGGCCGTCGTGATCCTCGTATTCTTCGGGATCGGATACCTGTTCGGACGGGCCTACCTGTAAAGTCCGGCAGGCCGGTCCGGGACAAGCGTGTGAGGATCCACACAATCGCCGACGCGTCGACCGCGACGTTCCGACTTCGCCTACCACTACACTCGCCACCTTAATGCTCGCCCTCGCGGTCTTCGGCATCAAGAACGGCACGATCAACGCCGCCGTCGAGCTGATCTGCCTGTTCCTGGTCGTGATCTGGCTGGCGCTCCTGTACTGGACGTACGCGGACGCCCGGCGCCGCATCGCCGATCCGCTCCTGGTCGGCTGCGCGACGGCCGCCTCGCTGTTCCCGTTCGTGGGGACGATCGTGTACATGATCGTTCGGCCGCCGGAGTACCTGGACGACGTGCGCGAGCGCGAGCTCGAGATCCAGGCCGCCGAGGCGCGCCTGGCCGAGCTCGGCTATCAGGTCTGCCCGTACTGCGACTACGAGGTCGAAAAGGACTTCCTGCGCTGCCCGAGCTGCATGCGCAAGCTCAAGGACCCGTGCAGCCTCGTGTGGCAAGCCGCTTGACCCGATGTGGAAGATCTGCCCGTTCTGCGAGGCGGAGGTCGGCGCGTCGGCGCCGACGACCCGGCGGGCCCGCCGGCGACGCGAGGGCGTGTCCGAGCAGCCGGTGGCCGGCGCTACCGTCCGCGCCGAGCGCGCCACGGCCCGGCGCCTGCGCCCGCCGAGCGCGGCGGGCCATCGGCCGGCTGACCGCGCGCCGTAGCAGCCTAAAGTCTCGCGCCGCTGTCCCCGACCCGCGTCCCCGCGCGCCCGTAAAGGAGACCCATGGAGCGAACGCTGATACTGATCAAGCCCGACGCCTTCGCGCGCAACCTGACCGGCGAGATCATCGCCCGGTTCGAGCGCAAGGGGCTGCGGCTGGTCGCCATGAACCTGATGACGATGACCCGCGAGCAGGCCGAGCGCCACTACGCCGAGCACGAGGGCAAGCCGTTCTACGAGGAGCTCGTGACGTTCATCACATCCGGGCCGCTCGTGGCGATGGTGCTCGAGGGCGAGCAGGCCGTGGTGGCCGCCCGCCAGGTGATCGGCGCGACCAACCCGCTCCAGGCGACGCACCGGCTCGATCCGGGGCGACTACGCGATCGAGGTCGGGCAGAACATGGTCCACGGGTCGGATTCGCCCGAGTCGGCCGCCCGCGAGGTGGCTCTGTTCTTCCCGGAGACCTCTGATCACCGGCGCGTGACTCGGCTGGTGCTCGCCTCACGCTCGCCGCAGCGGCGGGCGATCCTCGAGCAGCTGGGCGTCGAGTTCTCGGTCGAGGTGCCGGAGGTCGAGGAACTGGAGGAAGGGCCGCCGCACGAGGTGGCGCTCGAGAACGCCTACCGCAAGGCGACGGCGATCGCCGGCGACCGGGTGACGCCGGCGGTCGTCCTCGGCGTCGACACGGTCGTGGCGCTCGGCGCGCGGATGTACGGCAAGCCGGCCGATCCCGGCGAGGCCCGGGCGACGCTGATCGCCCTGGCCGGCCGGCGCCACGCGGTGGTCAGCGGGATCTGCCTGATCGGGAGGACGGCCGATCGCGCACCGCGGCGGCGCAGACCCTGGTCGAGTTCCGTGCCCTGTCCGAGACGCTGATCGACTGGTACGTCGCCAGCGGCGAATGGCGCGAGCGCGCCGGCGGATACGCCATCCAGGGCCGCGGGGCGGCGCTCGTGGCGGCGATCGAGGGCGACTACCTCAACGTCGTCGGGCTGCCGGTGGCGACGCTGCTGGAGCTGGCCCCGAGCTCCTCCCGACGCCGTGATAGCTTCGCCGCAGTGCTCTCCCGGGACCCGCCGTTCGAGTGGGCTCGTGCCCACCGGCGACTTGCCGTCTCCCTGTACAAGAGCGAGAACAAGCGCTTCGGCTGGCTTGCGACGCTGATCGGAGACGATGACGAACTCGTGATGGGGTTCAACTGGAGCCATGTCGACGAGATGCTGCTCGGGACGCGCCGCAACCAGCTGCCGTTCCCCTTTCGCGGCCACTGGAGCGACATCGAGGAGGGCTGCTACAGCGAGATATCCGCCGAGGGACCCGACGTCTACTTCCTGGAGGTAGATCCCGACGAGGTCCCGAGGATCAAGGATCCCGAACGGATGGAGCGCGGAGAGCCCGGCCTGGTGCTGATCGACGGCGTCGAGGTCCGCTGGCAGAAGGTTGCTCGCGAGCTCTACGACGACGCCTGGTCGCGCGCCGTCGCGGTGTGCCGCGCCAAGCTTCCGCGCAAGGCCGGCAGCCGCGTGATCGCCTGACGGCGGGGCTTCATCCCGCTCGCGACGATTGCTTCAATCCATTGGTTTTACAGGAGATTTCGACTCTGCCTGACGCATCGCCGCGAACTTCGGGCCAGCGGGGCTTCGGGTACACTATCGCTCGGACGGCGCTGGCAGCGTGGCGTGGCCTCCGGCACTCAGTACCCCGTCCGCTGCTTACTCCTACCTGGTGCATCTATGGGCTTCTTCACGTACCTGACCGGTTTCGGCGGTCGCGACATGGCGGTTGATCTGGGGACGGCGAACACGCTCGTGTACGTGCGCGGGCGGGGGATCGTGCTGTCCGAGCCGAGCGTCGTCGCGGTCGATTCCCGTACCGGCGAGGTGCACGCCGTCGGCATCGAGGCCAAGCGCATGCTGGGCCGTACCCCAGGCACGATCCAGGCGATCCGGCCGCTGAAGGACGGTGTCATCGCCGACTTCGAGGTCACCGAGGAGATGCTCCGGCACTTCATCCAGAAGGTGCACCAGAGCCGCTGGGCGCACCCCCGGGTGGTCGGTCTGCGTGCCCTCCGGCGTGACCGGCGTGGAGAAGCGGGCGGTCGAGGAGGCCTGCCTCTCGGCCGGCGCGCGCCAGGCCTACCTGATCGAGGAGCCGATGGCGGCGGCGATCGGCGCCGGACTGCCGGTCGGCGAGCCGACCGGGTCGATGGTGGTCGACATCGGCGGCGGGACCAGCGAGGTGGCCGTCATCTCGCTCGGCGGGATCGTCGTCTCGCAGTCGATCCGGGTGGGCGGCGACGAGCTCGACGAATCGATCATGAACTACGTCAAGCGCGAGTACAAGCTCCTGATCGGCCAGCAGACGGCCGAGGAGGTCAAGCTCGAGATCGGCTCGGCCTATCCGCTGGGAGAGGAGGTG
The DNA here is from genome assembly GCA_963757795.1 of uncultured Solirubrobacterales bacterium. Classification (GTDB taxonomy): domain Bacteria; phylum Actinomycetota; class Thermoleophilia; order Solirubrobacterales; family Solirubrobacteraceae; genus Palsa-465. The sequence goes on from CAVWSI010000001.1 coordinate 43,419, forward strand.
CAGGCCGAGATCCGCGGTCGCGACATGGTGTCCGGCCTGCCCAAGACGGTGGTGCTGACCAGCGAGGAGATCCGGGGCGCGCTCGAGGAGCCGGTGGTCCAGATCATCGACGCGGTCAAGGAGACGCTCGACCGCACCCCGCCCGAGCTGGCGTCGGACATCATGGATCGTGGCATCATGCTGGCGGGAGGAGGCTCGTTGCTACAGGGGCTCGACGAGCGCCTGCGTCACGAGACGCAGATGCCGGCGCACCTGGCCGAGTCGCCGCTCACGTGCGTGGCGGTCGGCTCGGGCAGATCGCTGGAGGAGTTCGAAGCAATCCACCGTTCGAGCAAGAATTCACGCAACCGGCGCCGTCGGTACTAGGTTGGCCCTGGTACCTGAGCGGGTGCCGTGCAACGCTTTGGAGACACGGACCACGTGCATGACAAGCAAGTTCGGCGGCGACGAGCGGTTCTCGTACTGCTCGTGGCGGTCTCCCTGATCCTGCTCACCGCGTACTTCGGCGAGACGCCGTCAAGCCCGCTGCACTCGGTGCAGCGGGGCGTCGTAGAGGTCCTCTCGCCGATCGAGCAGGGCGCCAGCAAGGTGCTCACGCCGGTCCGCTCAGTGGCCGGCTGGGCCTCGGACACCCTCCACGCCAAGTCTCAGGTCAAGCAGTTGCAGGCGCAGGTGGCAGAACCTCACCGCGCGCCTGGCGCAGACCAAGGGCGCCCAGCTCGAGAACGCGCAGCTCAAGGCGCAGCTGCACCTCGACGCGAGCCTCGACATCAGCTCCTATCACCCGGTGGCCGCGCAGGTGATCCTGCGCGACCCGACGCTCTGGTACCAGACGATCGGGATCAACAAGGGAACTGTCGACGGGGTGGCCCTCCACGACCCCGTCCTGGCCGACGGCGCGTTGGTCGGCGAGGTCACCGAGGTGTCCGCCAACGCGTCGTTCGTATCGCTGATCACCGATCACACCGTGTCGGTGACCGCCCGCGTCACCGACGCCAACGGGGACACCGGCGAGCTGATCCCGGCGGTCGGCAACCCCAATCAACTGGTGCTCCAGTACCTCCAGGCGCCCAACCCGGGTCAGATCCAGAACGGCCCCCAGCAGGGCCAGCTCGTGGTCACGGCCGGCTTCAAGTCCACTCCGCTCGAGTCGTACTTCCCGGCCAACATCCCGATCGGCTGGGTGGCCCCGGTCAACGAGAATCAGCTGTTCAACGACGGCCAGATCCAGGTCACGCCGGCCGCCAACCTCCGGCGCTTCGACGTCGTCCAGATCCTGACCAGACCCAGACCCGGAACCGAGCGAGCACAGGTGCCGTGATCGAGCTTCCGAATGCGGTCAAGCTCCCGCTGCGCCTGACCCTGCTCGGGTTCTGCGCGGTCGTGGTACAGGAGTCGGCGGTCTCGCAGGTGTCGATCTTCGGCGTGAGCGCCGACCTCACCCCGCTGGTCGTGATGTCGGTCGGGCTCCTGTGCGGCTCCCTGACCGGAGCGGTGTTCGGGTTCTTCACCGGCCTCATGATCGACCTTGTGCTGGTGCAGACGCTGGGCGTCACCTCGCTGCTGTACATCGCGATCGGCTACTGGGCCGGCCGCCTGCGCGAGTTGCGCGATCCCTCCCACGAGCTGGTGCCGCTGGCCGGCGGCGCGCTTGCCTCGGCCTTCGCCGGCCTGGGCATGGCGCTGATCCAGTTCCTGCTCGGCGTCGACGCGCCGGTCAGCCTCCTGCTCCTGCAGCAGATCTTCATCGTGGTGCTGGTCAACACACTGATCGCGCTGCCCGTCCACGCCCTGGTGCGGCGGATCATCCGGCCTGTCCTACCCGAGGATCCCCGCCGGCGCCGGCGGCGCGCCTACACGACCGGCGGTCTCAGCCCGCTCCAGCAGGGTGCCGCGCGGCGCGGCGCGATCTCCCGCACCCAGACGCGATGAAAGAGCTATCGGACGACAAGCAGCTGCGGTTCGTCAAGCAGGAGGACCGACCGCAGATGAGCCCGCAGCTGGCGCGGCGGGTGGCCATCGTGGGAACGCTCTCGCTGGCCCTGTTCGCGATCCTGTTCTTCCGCCTGTGGTTCCTCCAGGTGCTCTCGAGCGATCAATACGCTCACGCGGCGTCCCGGAACTTCATCCGGCCGGTGGAGATCGCGGCGCCCCGCGGCCAGATCCTCGACCGCACCGGGACGATCCTCGCCTCCAGCCAGCGCGCCTACGCGGTGTTGATCTCCCCGCCCGACCTGCCCGTGCCGCTGACCAACAAGCTGCTGGCCCACCCGCCGCAGCAGGACGCCGCGCTGTACAACCGGCTGGCCCAGGTGGTGGGGCTGCCGACTAAGCGCCAGAAGTGCCGGGTCGGGTTCCTGAACCCGAAGACCCGCCCGCCGAGCGTCCGCTACGAGGTCTTCCACATCTCGCAGATCGCCTGCGCGGTCGTGCAGGAGTACGTCCAGCTGCCCTACGCCGAGGCCACCGTGGCCACCGACATAACCCGCGCGCAGCTCTACTACCTGTCCGAGCGCCAATCGTCGTTCCCGGGCGTCAGCGTCCAGCAGATCTACCAGCGCTCCTATCCGCTTAACGACGTGGCGGCGCAGGTGCTGGGCATCGTCAGCCGGATCACGGCCACCGAGGTCAAGAACCCGTTCTACAAGGGGGCGTCCCAGAACGACTCGGTCGGGCAGTCAGGCCTGGAGGCCTCCTACGACCGCTACCTGCGCGGCGTCGACGGCGCGCAGAGGGTGCAGGTCGACGCGCTCGGCAACTTCGTCGGGGTGATGTCGCAGGTCCCGCCCACCGCCGGCAACAACCTCAAGCTGTCGCTCGACGCCAAGCTCGAAGAGGTCGGCCAGCAGGCGCTCCAGCAGTCGATCGACTCCAACTACCCGGCCAACGGTGGCGCCTTCGTGGCCATGAACCCCGACAACGGCCAGGTCTACGCGATGGGCTCGCTGCCCACGTACAACGCGAACCTGTTCACCAAGCCGGTCCCGCAGTCGGTGTACGACGCGACGTTCGGGCCCAACTCGGGCGACCCGCTGGTGAACCGCGCCTATCAGGGCGCCGGACCGACCGGATCGACGTTCAAGCCGATCACCGCCACCGCGGCGCTCGAGAGCGGCGTGTGGAGCACCAGCAGCATCTTCGACGACACCGGCCAGTTCTGCATCTCGGGTCAATGCCGGCACAACGCCGGCGGGGCGGTGGACGGATCGCTCGACCTGGAGAGCGCGATCAAGGTCTCCTCGGACGACTTCTTCTACAACCTGGGGGCGCTGACGAACTCGCCGGCGCCCAGCGGCGGTCCGTTGCAGCATTGGGCGCACCAATACGGGATCGGCCGCAAGACGGGCGTCGACCTGCCGGCCGAGAACGCCGGGACGCTGCCGGACGCGAGCTGGCGCTCGCACCGCAACCAGCTCGAGGCCGAGTGCGACAGCGCCACCGGCCCGTTCAAGTACACCGATGGGACGAACACCAGCTCGGTCGAGCATCCGGGCTGGCATCGCAGCCCAAGCGCCCGGCCGGGGGCTGCGGGATCGCCGACGGCACTAATCGCCCGTGGTCGATCGGCGACAACGAGAGCCTCGCCGTCGGGCAGGGCGACGTGCAGGTGACCCCGCTCCAGCTCGCCGTGGCCTACGCGACGATCGCCAACGGCGGCACGGTGGTGACTCCGCACCTGGGGCTGGACGTGCAGTCCCCGGACGGGTTCGTGCTGCGCTCGCTCAACCCGCGGCCGCAGCGGCACATGAACATCAACCCGCTCTACCTCGAAACGATCCGGGCCGGCCTGCGGGCCGCGGCCTCCCAGCCGGGCGGGACCTCGGCCGAGGTGTTCCAGAACTTCCCGGAGCCGGTGTACGGCAAGACCGGAACGGCTCAGTACAGCGGCCAGCAGGACTACGCCTGGTACGCGTGCTTCGTGCCGGCGAGCGCGACCACCAAGCCGATCGTGGTGGTGGTCACGGTTCAGCAGGGCGGCTTCGGCGCGGTCGGCGCCGCCCCGGTGGCGCGTCAGATCCTCTCCCAGTGGTTCTTCGGCAACAGGGGCGCCTACGTCGCCGGGACATCGAGGACGCTATGAGCGTGAGCACCCCGATCCGACCGGTCGAGGAAGTGGCGCCGCCGCGGCCGCACATGCTGCTGAGGATGGATCCGCTGCTGCTGCTGGCCGCGCTCGGGCTGGGGGCGTGCTCGCTGATCACGCTCAAGGGCGCCACCCGGACGCTGAACCCGGGGCACCCGCTCTACTACGTCGAGCGCCAGGGGATCTACTTCGGGATCGGGATCGCGGTGGCGCTGGTGCTGGCGCGTCTGGACTACTCGCGGCTGCGCGAATACAAGTACGGCCTGTACGGGGTGATGATCGCCCTGAACCTCGTCGTGCTCGGGATGCCGAAGGTGCAGGGCGCGGCCCGGTGGATTCCACTGCCGTTCTTCCAGCTGCAGTCATCGGAGTTCGGCAAGATCCTGCTGGTTACGGCGGTGTCGGCGTTTGTCGTGGAGCGCTCGCGCCGGCTGCACGAGTGGCGCACCACCCTGCGGATCATCCTCCTGGCGGTGTTGCCGGCGCTGATGGTGATCCCTCAGCCCGACTTGGGCACGGCGCTGGTCTACGTCGCAGCGGGGTTTGCGATCCTGTTCTTCGCCGGGACCTCGTGGAAGCAACTGGCCGCGATCGTGGCATTGTTCGTGCTGGCGATCGTGTTCGTGCTCCTGATCGCGCCGGCCACCGGCCATCACCTGCTCAAGCCCTACCAGATGCAGCGCCTGACCGGCTTCCTGCATCCTTCGCACGATCCGCGCAACCAGACCTACAACATCCTGCAGTCGCTGACCGCGATCGGGTCGGGCGGGAAAACCGGCCTCGGCGTGCACGGCGCCACGCAGGTCAACCTGGGCTATCTCCCCGCGCCCAACACCGACTTCATCTTCGCCGTCGTGGGGGAGACGTACGGCTTCGTCGGGGCCGCCGTTGTGCTGTCGCTCTACGCCCTGCTCATCTGGCGCGCCCTGCGGATCCTGACCATGGCCAAGAACCTGTACGGAACGCTGATCGCGGGGGGCGTGCTGGCGATGGTGATGTTTCAGGTATTCATCAACGCGGGCATGACGATCGGCATCATGCCGATCACCGGAGTCCCTCTGCCGCTCATGAGCTACGGCGGTTCTTCGGTGCTCGTGACGTTTATCGCCATCGGTCTTCTACAGTCGATCTATATACAGGCACGGATGACAGCCGCGTCGAAGAGTCGAGGACTGGTGTCCCAATGACCGCCGCCCGCCAACGAGGGCGCGGAACGTGTTCGCCCGGAGGATCGAGCTCTCAAAGCTCGCGCTACCTCCGCGAACGTACCCAAATTTCCATAAAGGATTGAATGAGCTTTGAAGAAGCAAGTGTTGGTCAGCGTCGACCGGGGCGAGACCCGCGTCGCGCTGCTAGAGGCGTCCGGACAGGTCGCCGCCCGTAAGAGCGCGCCCAAGTCGGGCACGCGCAGGCGCCGCCGGCCAGCCAAGCCCGCCGCCGGCTATCACGTCGCCGAGCTATACCTGGAGCGCCGCGGAGCGCGCTCGATCGTCGGCAACATCTACAAGGGCCGGGTCGACAATGTGCTCGGCGGGCTCGAGGCCGCGTTCGTCGACATCGGGCTGGAGAAGAACGGGTTCCTGCACGTCGACGAGATCGTGCTGCCCGGCGTGGAGGCGCCCCGCCGAGGCCGCGGGTCAGGCCGCGACAACCGCCAGATCAACGACATGCTCAAGCCGGGCCAGGAGATCGTGGTCCAGGTCGTGAAGGATCCCTTGAAGACCAAGGGGGCGCGGTTGAGCATGGACCTGACGATCGCCGGGCGCTACATGGTCTACGCGCCGTTCGGCGAGGGTGTTGGGGTCTCGCGCAGGCTGGATGACCCGGAGCGCGAGCGGCTGCGCAAGGAGGCGGCCAAGCTCGATCTGAAGGGCGCCGGAGCGATCATCCGCACCGCCGCCCAGGGGGCCACGCGGGCAGATCTGGAGCGCGAGCTCGTGTATCTGTTCAAGCTGAACGAGGTCTTGCAGAAGCGAGTGGAGGAGACGCCGGCGCCGGCGCTGGTCTTCCAGGAAGCTGACCTGTCGGTCCGCGTCGTGCGCGACATCTTCTCGGCGTCGTTCGAGCGGGCGGTGGTCGACGACCCCAAGCAGCACCACCGGCTGGTCTCGTTCTTCTCGCGCACCGCGCCCGAGCTGGTCGAGCACGTGGAGCTGTGGGAGGAGGACACGCCGCTGTTCGAGGCCTTCGGGGTCGAGCAGGTGCTGGCTTCGACGATGTCGCGCCGGGTCGACCTGCCCAGCGGCGGCTACCTGATGATCGACTACGCCGAAGCGCTGACCGTGATCGACGTGAACTCCGGCTCGTTCGTGGGCCGGGGCAAGGCGGCCCGGCTCGAGGACACGATCACCAAGACCAATCTGGAAGCCGCCGAGGAGGTCGTGCGTCAGTTGCGACTGCGCGACATCGGCGGGATCATCGTCATCGACTTCATCGACATGGCGCGGGCGCGCAATCGCGACGCGGTCCTGAAGTCTTTGCGCGCTGCCTTGGACGAGGACCGTACGAAGACGTTCGTGGTGGAGATCTCGCCGCTCGGCCTGGTCGAGATGACCCGGCAGAACGTGACCGACGGGGTGCGCGAGATCATGACCCGTCCCTGCCCGACCTGCGGCGGCGACGGCGTGATCAAGTCCGAGGAGACGCTGGCCATCGAGTTCGAGCGCAAGATGCGCGACCTGGCCAAGGAGACCGAGGCTGAGGCGCTGCTCATCCAGATGAACCCGCGGGTGAGCGCCGAGTTCACTCGCGACGACGCGCGCGTGCTGCGTCAGATCGAGGAGGACACCGGCAAGTGGTTCACGTTCGAGGGCTCCGAGGGGTTGCCTCTGGATCACTTCGCGGTGGTGCTCGAGGCGACCCGGGAGCGCGTGCTGGAGCGCGCGGTGCCGTTCCGCCCCGGCGAGGAGGTGCACGTCGAGATCGTCGAGCCGCACATGTACAGCCCGGGCGATGCCGTGGCCAAGGTCGACGGGTACATGATCTCGATCACCGGCGCCGGCGACTACGTGGGCGAGAAGCACCTGGTCCGGATCGAGGAGGCGGGGCGGACGTCGGCGGCGGCCACCCTGCTCGACGTACCACCGTCCCCCGCGCCGGAGGCCTCGGATGACGGGGACGGCCCCGGGGATGCCCTAGAATCGAAGACTCGGCGCCGTGGTCGCAGAGGCGGACGGCGCCGTTCCGGCGCCAAGGCCGAGTCTGTGAGTTCATCCGAATGACCTACGCAATCGTCAAGACAGGCGGAAAGCAATACCGCGTCGAGCCGGGCCAGTGGCTGTTGGTGGAGCGGCTGGCGGCGGGCGACGGCGAGACCGTGGCGCTGCAGCCGTTGCTGTACGTCGACGGGTCTTCTGTCGTCGACGGCGGGGAGGATTTGGCGCGCGTCTCGGTGGAGGCGCGCGTGCTCGCCCACGAGCGTGGCCCCAAGCTGCGCGTGGTCAAGTTCAAGCCCAAGCGCGGTTACAAGCGACGCACCGGCCACCGGCAGAACCTGACGCGGATCGAGATCACGGAGGTGAAGCGTGGCTCATAAGAAGGGACTTGGCTCCTCGCGCAACGGGCGCGACTCGCATGCCAAGCGCCTCGGCGTGAAGGTGTTCGCCGGCCAGGCGGTCACCGGCGGCGAGATCATCGTGCGCCAGCGCGGCACGAAGTTCAAGCCGGGCGACGGCGTCGGCATCGGTAAGGACGACACGATCTACGCTCGCGCCGCCGGGACCGTGGAATTTACCCGCGGCCGGCGCGGCCGGGTGATCTCGGTCCTGCCGGGCTCCGAAAACTCGGACTAGCCCGGCCCCATGGACGCCGGCGAAGCCGGCCCCTAAGCCGCGGTCTCGAGCTGCGAGGTGCACTGGGGGCAGCGCCGCGCCCTGATCGGGATCGCGGTGTCGCACTCCGGGCACTGCTTGGTGTCCGGATCCTCCTGGGCGCGGCGCGACATCAGATAGTTGATCGGCGCCACGACCAGGAAGAACATCGCGGCGGCGACGCTGATGAACGTGATCAGGTTGTTGACGAAGTCGCCGTAGGCGAACGTGCTCCCGTTGATCGTGAACTTGAGGGCGCCGAAGTCGTGGGCGCCGAAGATCACGGCGATGATCGGGGTGAGGATGTCGGCGACCAGGGCCTTGACGACCGCCGTGAACGCGGTGCCTACCACGACCGCGACCGCGAGGTCCATGACGTTGCCGCGGAAGAGGAACTTCTTGAAGTCCGTGATCACTTTTGGCACGAAGCGCGTCTTGTTTCGTCGCACGGGCGGCCGGATCCTTTCGGAGAATGGCGATCCAGCTATCAAATGCGTAGTCGGAGCGCCAAAGTCCAAGTCCGAGCGCTCGCGGATCGCCAATTCGGACGTGTCAGCGTGGCGCAGCTGGCCGCGCTGGACGTCGACACCGGCGTGATCGCGCGCTGGGTCGACGGCGGCTACCTCCATCAGGTGCATCCTCGGGTGTACGCCGTCGGCCACCGCGCGCCCAGCGTGGAGGCGGACGTGACCGCGGCCGTGCTCTACGCCGGCCCGGGCGCGATGCTGAGCCACGCCACGGCCCTTTGGTGGCGCGGCCTGATCGACAGGCAGCCGCGCCCAGTGCACGTGAGCACGCCCCGTCGCTGCCGGTCGCTGCGCGGCGTGAAGGTGCACAGCCGGCGTACCTGCGAGCGCACCTGGCACATGGGGCTGCCGACGACGAGCATCGAGCAGGCGCTGCTCGACTACGCGGCGGTGGCGTCGCTCGAACGGGTCAGGCATGCGCTGGCGAACGCGGACTACCACAAGGCGCTGGACGTCGGAGCGCTCCGGGCGATCGCGGGATGCGGACGCGCCGGCAGCGCCAGGCTGCGCAAGGCGCTCGAACGCCACGAGCCCAGGCTCGCGCGCACCCGCAGCCCACTCGAGCGAACGTTCCTGGTCCTGTGCGAGCGCGCCGGCATCCCGATGCCGGACGTCAACGTCTCGGTCGCCGGGGTGCTGGTCGATGCGGTGTGGTTCGACCGCCGGCTGGTCGTCGAACTCGACGGCCGCGGCAACCACAGCGGGACGCGCCAGGTGGAGGAGGAGTTGGACCTGGTCGCCGCGGACCTGCACCGGAATTACGTCAGCTTGCCGCGGCGCCCGTGATCAGGAATACCGGATTGGACATGCCAGGATGATTCCATGCAGGACCACGCTCGAATCCACGTGACGGCCGGCGGCGGCGGCGACGGCTGCCTGAGCTTCAGGCGCGAGGCGCACGTGCCAAAGGGCGGGCCCAACGGTGGCGACGGGGGCCGGGGCGGCGACGTCGTGCTCGTGTGCAACGACTCGATGCGTGACCTGGAGACGTTCCGGCGAAAGGCTCACTACAAGGCGCGCCGGGGCGGCCACGGCCAGGGATCGCTCCGCCACGGCAAGGACGGGGAGACGCTCGAGATCGCGGTGCCACCGGGGACCGAGGCGCGGGTGGAGGCGGACGGAACCGTGCATGACCTCGTGCGTCCGGCTCAGCGAGCGGTCGTGGCGAGGGGCGGCCCGGGCGGGCGGGGAAACAAGCGCTTCGCCGGTCCCACCCACCAGACCCCGCGGTTCGCGGAGCGGGGACTTCCGGGCGAGGAGACGTGGATCACCCTCCAGCTCAAGCTGCTGGCCGACGTGGGGCTGGTGGGGCTGCCCAACGCCGGGAAATCCTCGCTCCTGGCGCGGCTGACTCGCGCGAGGCCCAAGGTGGCCGGCTATCCCTTCACCACGCTCGAGCCGGCCCTGGGCACGCTCGAGACCGAGGACCGTCAGCTGGTCATCGCCGACATCCCCGGGCTGATCGAGGGGGCCAGCGCCGGGGCGGGCCTCGGCCACGACTTCCTGGCCCACATCGAGCGCACCCGGTTGCTCGTGCATGTGCTCGACCTCGCGCCGCTGGACGGGAGCGATCCGGAAGACAACTACGCCACCGTGGCGCGCGAGCTCGAGCTGCACAACCCGCGCCTGGCCGTGCTGCCACGCGTGCTTGCCCTGTCCAAGGCCGACCTCATCGACTCGGATACCCGGGACGACGCGCGGCGGGAGTGGGAGAACCGTTTGGACGGGCCGGTCATCGTGACGTCGTCGGCGACGCGCCTCGGCCTCGACGAGCTCGCCGCGGAGCTGGCGCGGCGCGTGCCGTCCGCCGAAGCGCCCGAGGCGGCGATCGAGCTGACCGGCGAGGAGCTGGCCGAGCACCGCGTGTTCCGGCCGGCGGCCGGGCGCGCGTACCAGGTGGCCAAGGTGGGCGACCGGGTCTACCGGGTGAGCGGCAAGGGGATCGAGCGGCTGGTGGCGCGCTACGACCTCGACAACGCCGACGCGCTCGCGTACCTCGAGCGCCGGCTGCGCGGGATCGGCGTGATCCGCGCGCTCCAGGAGGAGGGGTTCGAGCCGGGCGACGAGGTCGAGATCGCGGGCATCGCGTTCGATCTCGATCCTGGGTGAAGCGGCGCGTGCCGGTCGGCCGCGCTCGTGGCATCGCGCACTTCCGGCGAGGCGAGGAGGGTGCGTGGACACCGCGAGTTCGTGAAATTTGCCAGGATCTACCGCCGGTGCTGACGCGGATCGGATCTCGTTTGGCGGTGTTGGTGCTCGCGGTGCTGCTGCTGGCGGCCGCGAGCGCGTCGGCGCGGACGCTGGTCGTGACGCAGCGTCACGTGTCCTACCAGCACTACACGACGATCCAGTCCGCGCTAGGCGCAGCGCACCCGGGGGACTGGATCCTGATCGACCGTGGCGTGTACACCGGCACGGTGCTGATCCGCACGCCGCGGCTCCATCTGCGCGGCATCGACCGCAACGCGGTGATCCTGGACGGCCGCCATCACGCCGGTAACGGCATCGTGGTCGAGGCGGACGGCGTGTGGGTCGAGAACCTCACCGTGCGCAACTTCGACCGGCGAAAGCGCGAAGACTCGCTGAACGGGAACGAGGTGTGGTGGAAGGGCGGCGGTGAGAAGAGCACGACGATCGGTATCCACGGTTGGTGGGGCCAGTACCTCACCGCCTACGACACGGGGTTGCTCGGCGGCTACGGTCTGTTCGCCGGCCACTCGGTCGACGGGTTCTTCAAGAACGTCTACGCGTCCGGCTTCAATGATTCGGGCCTGTACGTCGGCGGATGCCGGGACTGCCACGCGCTGGTCCAGGACGCGCTCGTCGAGAAGAACGCGCTGGGGTGGTCGAGCACCAACGCCGGCGGCCACCTGATCGTGGAGAACTCGATCTTCCGCGATAACAGCGTCGGCGTCGCTCCCGACTCCGAGCCCGACAGCGACAAGCCGCCACCCCAGGACGGGGCGTGCGACGCCGGGTCGAACCGCTCGCCGCTGCCCACCTTCAACTCCACGCAGATCAATCGCTGCACGATCTTCCGACACAACCTGATCGAGAACAACGGCAACCTCTCGACCCCGGCCAACTCGGACATCCTGGGGGCCCCATGGGGAGACGGCGTGCTGCTCGGCGGCGACTATGCCGACCTGATCGAGGACAACACGATCCGCAACAACCCGACGTTTGGCGTGCTGGTCCTGGAGCGGCCCGACCCGTTCCCGCCGACGTCGGACACCGTGTTCTTCCAGTCCTCAGGCGATCGCGTGTCCGACAACCGCATCACGAGCAACGCGACCCAGCCGGGTACGTTCGACATCGGGCTGGAGGGCGGCGTGTTCGGCACGCAGAACTCGGTCAACGACTGCTTCTCCGACAACACCTTCGCCACCTCGAGCCCCGCGGGGATCGAGGGCACATGGGGCTGCCAGAACGCGACAACGCCCAACGGTGGCGCGGACCTGTTCAGCGAGATCCTCACCCTGGTCGACCAGTCCGGCGCGCGGCATCCGCATCCCCAGCCCGCGCCGCACCGGCAGCCGACGATGCCGCACCCCTGTCGCGCCGTGCCGCGCAACCCGCTCTGCGGCTGACCGCGTCCTAACCTCTCCTCAGACATGGGCGCGGTCGTGATCAAGCTCGGCTCGAGCATCGTTGCGGGCGATCAGGGCGAGGTTCGCACCGACGTGCTCGGCCGGATCTGCGACGAACTGGCCGAGTTGCGCGGCTCGGGGCGCCAGCCGGTGATCGTCACCAGCGGCGCGATCGCCCGCGGAATGGGCGTGATGGGACTGCCGCTGCGCCCGCGGGCGATGGACGAGCTGCAGGCGGCCAGCGCGGTGGGGCAGGGGAAGCTCTACCAGGTCTACGACGAGCTGCTCCGCGCCCGCGGCATGCAGACCGCGCAGGTGCTGCTGACGTTCTTCGACATGAGCGCGCGCAGCCACTACGTGAACGCGCGCCAGACACTGCGCAAGCTGCTCGAGTGGGGCGTGATCCCGGTCATCAACGAGAACGACACCACGACCACCGACGAAATCTCCTTCGGCGACAACGACTTCCTGGCCGCGCAGGTGGCGATCCTCATCTCGGCCGAGTTACTCGTGCTCCTCACCGACGCGGACGGCCTGTTCACCGCGGATCCGCGAACCGACCCGGAGGCGCGGCTCGTCGCTGAGGTGACGTCGTTCGAGCAACTGGACGCCCTCGCCATCGGCCACGCCACCTCGGCGCTGGGCTCGGGCGGGATGCGCTCCAAGGTCGTGGCGGCTGAGATGGCCACCGCAGCCGGCATACCGACGGTGATCGCCGGCGGACTCCGACCGCGCGTGCTGCTCGACGCGGCCGGCGGCGATGCGGTCGGCACGCGGTTCGCCGCGCGCGCCGAGCGCTACTCGAGCTTCAAGCTGTGGCTGAAGTACGCCAAACCCACCCGCGGCCGGGTCGTCGTCGACGCGGGGGCCGCCCGCGCGTTGCGCGAGGCCGGGACCAGCCTGCTCCCGGTCGGGGTCGTCGAGGTGTCGGGCGAGTTCGACGCGGGCGACGCGGTCGAGATCGGGTTCGACGGCGAGGTTGTCGGCAAGGGCATCTGCAACTACTCGGCGGCGGAGCTCCGGCGGGTGCGCGGCCTGAAGTCAGCCGAGGTGCGCGAACGCCTTCCTCGGGCCACCGAGGAGGCGGTCCACCGGGATTACTTCGTGCTTGCGTAACCTGTTAAGGGGACATGGCCGTCACCGCGACATCCGTAGCCGAGACCTGCCTTTTGGCCAGGCAGGCCGCTGGGTCGCTGGCCGCGCTTTCCTCAGGGGTCAGGGATGGGGCGCTCGAGGCGATTGCCGCCGCGCTGATCGAACGCACGCCGGAGATCCTCGAGGCGAACGCGCGCGACCTGGATGCCGGGCGCGAGGCGGGGCTGACGGCAGCTCTGATGGATCGGCTGACCCTGGACGCCGGCCGCGTCGCTGTGATCGCCCGACAGGTGCGGGACATCGCGGCGCTGCCCGATCCCGTCGGCGAGGTGATCGAGGGGCGCCGGCTGGCCAACGGTCTCGAGGTCCGCAAGGTCCGCGTCCCGCTCGGCGTGATCGCGGTGGTCTACGAGGCCCGTCCGAACGTGACGATCGACGCGGCGGCGCTGTGCCTGAAGTCGGGCAACGCGATCGTCCTGCGCGGCTCCTCGATGGCGGCGCACTCGAACGCGGTCCTGGCCTCGGTGGCGATCGAAGCCGGCCTGTCAGCCGGTTTCCCCGAGGGTGCGATGGCGCTGGTGGCCGGCGGCGGCCACGACGAGCTCTCCGAGCTCGCCACGCAGTCGGGCGTGGTGGACCTGATCATCCCGCGGGGCGGCGAGGGACTCAAAGCCGCGCTGAAGGACGTCGCCACCGTCCCGGTGATGTATGCGGCGTCCGGGAACTGCCACGTGTACGTGGACGCGACTGCGTCCCTGGACGATGCCCTCGCGATCACTTTGAACGCGAAGATCCAGCGGCCGAGCGTGTGCAACGCGGCCGAGACGCTGCTCGTGCATGAGGCGGTGGCGGACGAGTTCCTGCCGCTGGCGCTGCGTGAGCTTGCGGCGGCTGGGGTCGAGCTGAGGGGCGACGAGCGGACGCGGGCCGTTGCCGGAGCGCTCGTCGTGGCGCCGGCCACCGAAGAGGACTGGGCCACGGAGTACCACGCCCTGAAGCTGGCCGTGGGTGTCGTTGGCTCGGCCGACGAGGCGATCGAGCACATCAACCGGTGGGGGTCGGGGCATTCGGAGGCGATCGTCACCCGCGACACGGAGGCCGCGCGTGCCTTCCAGCTCGGTGTGGATGCGGCGTGCGTGTACGTCAATGCGTCCACCCGGTTCACCGACGGCGGTGAGTTCGGCATGGGGGCCGAGATCGGGAACTCGACCCAGAAGCTTCACGCCCGCGGCCCGATCGGGCTGCGCGAGCTCTGCACCTTCAAGTACCTGATCGACGGTGCGGGTCACGTTCGGTCCTGACCGGCAATAGTGCGCCGTCCGGCGGATAGGGCACATGTATCGCGGCCCCGGATGACCGCCATGCTGCGTCCTCGGAGCCTCGCGCAGCGCTGCTGCGCCACGGCTCCTGCGTCCTTGCCTGACGGCCCCCGGGTCGCGCGCTCCATGCACCCTACCCACCGGACGGCACACTAGAGCCTGTGCGAATCGGCATCCTGGGCGGGACCTTCAATCCGCCACATCTTGCTCACCTCATCTGCGCCCAGGAGGCGTACGTTCAGCTGGGATTGGACCGCGTGACGCTCATCCCGGCGCGGACACCGCCGCACAAGGCCGTCGAGGACGAACCGGGTCCCGAGCACCGGCTCGAGCTGTGCCGGCTGGCCATCCGGGGCGACGAGGAGCGGTTCGACGTGTCCGATATCGAGGTCGCCCGGGAGGGCCCGTCGTACACGGTCGATACCCTTGAAGAACTGCATTCTCGAACGCCAGATCACGAGCTGTTCCTGATCGTCGGGGGCGACATCGCGGCGGGGCTGCCGGATTGGCACCAGCCCGAACGGGTGCTGTCGCTGGCCACCCTGGCGGTGGCCAAGCGGCGCGGTACATCGCGAGCGGCGGTGGACGAAGCGCTTGGCGCGCTACACGGCGGAGAGCGGACCTGTTTCTTCCGCATGCCGCGAATCGGGATCTCCTCCACCATGCTCCGTGACCGGGTGCGCTCAGGCCAGCCGATCCGTTACTACGTCCCGGAAGCGGTCGAGAGCTACATCGACGGACATCGTCTGTACTCCGAGGTAGGCTCAATCAGATGAAGCAACCTGCCCGTGCCCGCGACAGCGAACCGATGACCCCGGAGGAGCTGGCCCACGCGATCGTGGAGTACGCCGCCGACCGTAAGGCGAGCGACATCGTCCAGCTCGACCTGCGGGGCATGATCGGCTACACGGACTACTTCGTGATCTGCTCGGGGCGCAGCGAGCGGCAGACCAAGGCGATTCACGACGCCATCCACGAAGGGCTGAAGGCGGCCCAGCGGCGGCTACCGGAACGTGTGGAGGGGCTGCCCGGCGGTCGGTGGATCCTGATGGACTACCTCGACGTGGTGGTGCACGTGTTCGTGCCTGACACGCGCGAGTACTACCGGCTCGAGCAGCTGTGGGGCGAGGCGCCGGTGCTGGCGGTCGGGGCCGGCTCCACCTAGAGCGGTCCTGAGACGCCGGCGGGCCGGCCCTGAGGCCGGCCCGCGTTGATGGCTGATTGGGTGCTGCCGGTCCGTCAGCGGCGAGCGTGGAACTCGCGATGCGTCGGCTCAGTGGCCGACCTGGCATGCCGGCTACATCGCAGCCAGGAGCTTCGGCGCCACTTCCTTCTTGCGGCTCATCACGCCCGGAAGCTCGATCTGGCTGTCGTGCGCCGGCAGCCCGAAGGCCCGCGCCACCCCGTTGACGTCGCCCGCCACGAGCAGATCGGTGCCCTTGGTCAGGACGTCGGTGACCATCAGCGCGTAGAGCTCCAGGGCCCGGCTCTCGCGCGCCTTGCGCATGGCCGCCACGAGCTCCTCGCTGCGCTCGAGCAGCGACTTGCCGACGACCTCGATCTGGGCGATGCAGATCTGGTGGCCGCTCGAGGCGTGGTACTGCTTGGCGTCCCGGCTGATGATCTCCTCGGCGCTGACCTCCGAGACGTCGGAGGTGGCCTCGAACATCTCGCGGCCGTAATCGGCGCCGTCGAGGGCCAGCACGCGCTCCAGGTAGTCGACCACGTAGCGGTCGCGGTCCGTCGTGGTCGCCGAGTTGAGGATGATCGTGTCCGACATGACCGCGCCGAGCAACATCATCGCGGTCGGCCGGCTGGGCTCCATGCCGCTCTGACGGAATCGCTCGATCACCAGAGTGGCGGTCGAGCCCACCGGATCGAACGTGGCGGTGACCGGGATCCGCGTCTCGATCGAGCCGATGTGATGGTGGTCCAGGATCTCGACGATCTCGGCCTGCTCGACCCCCGCCACGCTCTGCGCCTGCTCGGCGTGGTCGACGAGCAGCACGCGCCGGCGAGGCGGCGCCACCAGGTCCGAGCGCGTGACCAACCCGACCGGCCGGCGCTGAGGGTCGATCACCACCGCGGCGCCGTAGTGGCTCTCCTTGATCTGCTCGGAGATCTCATCCACGAGGAATTCCGTGGTGGCGGTCAGCGGCTCGCGCTCCATGAGCGCTCCGCATGGCGCGGCCAGGGTGATCATGCCGACCCGAGACGTAGCTGTCGAGCGGCGACACGATCACCGCGATGTCGCGCTCGCGCGCCAGGGCCAGGATTTCCTCGCTCGGCTCGGAGTCGTTGGAGAGCACGAGTAGCTGGGCGCCGCGCTCGATGGCCAGGCGCTGGGCGTCAGCTCGGTTGCCCACCACGACGACGTCGCCGTCCGAGGCGCCGCTGCGAGTCGGATCCATCGAGTGCACCCACACGCGCCCGGACACCGGCTTGTCCTCGCCGGTGAGGAGCCGGCCCCCAAGGACCTCAACGATCGCCGAGATAGGGGCGGGCGCGTCCTGAAGGGTGGAGGTCTCCCGGGTCTCGCGGATGTACCGGCGCGCCAGTGCGCGCTCGGTGATCACGCCGACCAGGGCGCCGCCGTCGTCAACCACCGGGACGAGCTCGAGGCCGGCGCGGGCCATGTCGAGTCCGGCCTCGCGGATGGGGGCCTCGAGCGCGGGCGACCGGAAAGTTCGGCTGCATCACGTCGCAGGCCCGGACCATCACATGCGGCAGGAACTGCGGCTGGCTGGCGCCGCTTCGCTCGAGCAGCCAGCGCGTCTGCGCGTTGCACTCGCCGAGGCGGACCGGGACGTACGCGTTCCGGGAGTCCAGGCGGCCCTTGAGCTCCGCGTAGCCGATGGCGGAGGCGACCGAGTCCGCGTCGGGATTGCGGTGGCCGGTGACGTAGATGGTCGCCATCGCGGCCGATTATCGCCGCTGATCGCGGTCGCGCGATAGCTTCTGTGCGAACTCGAGGCGGGCAGCAGCACTGAGGCTGCCAGACCACACCCGAATCAAAGAGAGACGACATGCCGTCCGCCCCCCAGATCCTTCCGACCCAGATCCAACAGGGCTCCGCGCCCGGCGTGAACTACCGCCTCGAGGGCGAGCTGGTGCCCGTGCTGCACATGGCGCTCGACGGGCGGGTGCCGGTCTACTTCGAGCATCACGTGCTGCTGTGGAAGTACCCGCAGATGCAGATCGGGCTGCATCCGCTGGGCCGGGGGCTGAAGCGCCGCGTGTTCGGCGGGATGCCGCTGCTGCTGCTCGAGGCCCAGTCCGCCGGCGAGATCGCCTTCAGCCGAGACGCACCGGGGCACATCGTCTCCCTCCATCTCCGGGCCGGCGAGGGAATCATGGCGCGCGAGCATCAGTTCCTGGCCGCCACCGGCGGCGTCCAGTACGACTACAGCCGCCAGAAGGGCTTCGCGAACATGCTCTACGGCGGCGGCTTCTGGGTCGACCATTTCTTCGCCGGCGACCACGAGGGCGTCGTCTGGATGCACGGCTACGGCAACGTGTTCGAGAAGGACCTCGAGCCGGGCGAGTCGATCGACATCGAGCCGGGCGGCTGGCTCTACCGCGACCACTCGGTCCAGATGACCCAGGAGATCTACGGGTTCAAGACCGGCTTCCTGGGCGGCGCCGGCAACCTCGTGTTCAACCGCTTCACCGGCCCGGGCCGCGTCGGCTTGCAGAGCGCCTACCAGCCCACCGTGCGAAGAAGGCGCCGGTGGCGACTCCCAGCGCCGGGGCGGCGACATGATCGGGGGCATCGTCGGTGGTCTGCTCGACAAGTGAGGCGCCGCGCGAGCCGGTGACCGCGGCCTCGCCGAGGCATCAGCGGCGGCCGGCTGCGATTACGGCTGATCGGACGACGATGAGCTTCACGCCCGGACATCTGGCATCGAACCCGCTCCCGCCGGGGATCGTGGGCGCGCTCGGCCTGGGCGGCTATCAGCTTCTGGTCGACGTCGGCGGCGTGGGCGCCGGCCGGCTCGGATCGCACGCGTTCCTGCTCGTGGCCGCCGAACCGGACCCGCTCCTTCCCGACGCTGGCACCCAGATCGCCCTCCACCAGCCCCGGCTCAAGGACGAGGCAGAGGCGTCGGCGTTCGTCCAGCTGGCGGCCCAGCTTGGCTATTTGCGTTTGTCGGGTTACCGCCTGGCCCTCGAGCGCGCCGGGCTGCGCAGCAAGGTCAACCTGGTCAACCCGGCCACCGGAGCGATCGTCGCTCAGATCCCGGACAAGGCGCCCGGGCGCCTGTTCGGGGGCGGCGCGAGCGCCCCGCGGTTGCTCGCATCCGTGCGAGGCCTCCCACCCGCGGGACCGCCGCCGGACCTTCAGAGTCCGGAACTGCTGCGGCAGGTGCTGCTCGCGCTCGCGCTGCGCGACGAGTCGGTCGGCGGCGCGGAGGCGGCCGAGCTGGCCGATCGTGCCCTCGAGCTGGCGCGCCAAGGTGGCGGCATGGACCCGCCGGCGGCCCTCGAGGCCGCGAAGCAGGATCGCGCGCCGTAGCTCGCACCGCACCGCCGATCCAGAGGCTGCTCTCGATACCCACCGTCATGTGCTGCAGGCTCCGGTGGCGGAAGGCAGGGGTTGCGGTGCCGATGTCGGGTCACGCGGCGGGGCGGGCGCCGCAACGGCGTCTGGCGGCGGGGCGGGCGGCGCAAGCGTGTCGGGCTGCGGAGCAGATGCACACGCGGCCGATGTGAGCCTGATCACGGGCGTTCCGCGCCGGGTGACCACCACGTCCTTGCCCCAGCGCACACGATCGATCCAATACCCGAACTGATCGCGACACGCGTCGGCGCCCACCGCTAAAGGCCTGTCGCGAGAGCTCGGGGAGTGGAGCTGAGGGGACTCGAACCCCTGACCTTCGCGCTGCCAGCGCGACGCTCTAGCCAACTGAGCTACAGCCCCGTCGAAAGTGAAGTCGTCAGCAAGGTTAATGCATGCCCGTTGCCCGTTGCGCGACGGCGTGAGACGAAGGTAAACGACCGTCCGGTTCGCAAGCGGGGGAGCGGGCAGAAGGAAGCAGCGATCGAGTTCGCCGCAGTAGACCGCGAACAGGTCCACCTCGCCTTCGCCGTACCTGGTGCGGAGATGACCGCGAGGCGTGCACCGCGAGACTCAGCAGCGAGACGATCACGACGTCTCGCACCGAGCTCAGTCGGCCCCACTTCACCTGGACTCGCCGTAGCTCACCAGCGATGTCCAGTGCGAGGTCGATCCGACCATGCTCGCTGACGGGCCGCAGCACGGGGATCCGCAGCTTGGTCGCAGCGAGGACGATCGCCTGCTCAGCGATTGCGCCTTTGACGTTCGAATCCATGACGAACATATGTTCGCATCGGCATCGGACGGAAAGGAGGCGAGGTGCAGGCGAAACAGGCAGCGGCGGCTAACCCGGGGGGATGAACTCCGGCACCTCGAGCCCATCGTCCGCGGCTGGGAGGTCGAGGCCGCCGCGGTCGGCCGCGGCCTCGTCGCGCATCCGACGACCGCCGCTCATGCGCCCAGTCGCGGCCCCACTGGCGCGCCCCGCCGCGGCCGCGCCGGCGCGCGCGCCACCGGCCCCGCCGGCGGCACGCTCCACCCGGTCGATCTGCGCCACCAGCCGCGAGTGGACCCGCTGCACATCGCCCAGAAGTCGCTCGGCGTTCGACCGCAGCGAGTTGCTCATCTCGCGCAGGTTCGACACCAGCTCGAGCCCCTCGGAGCGCACTCCGTCGGCGGTCGCCCGCGCGTCCTCCAGCAGCCCGCGCGCTCGTTCCTCGGCCTCGGATCGGACCGCGGCCGCGGACGCCTGCGCCTCGGCCACGATCCCGGCGGCGCTCTCCTCGGCCCGCGCCGCCGACGCCGAGCGCCTCGTTCGTGGCCGCGGTACGCGCAGCCTCGGCGTCCGCCCGCGCCGACGAGCGCAACCGCTCAGCCTCGGCCTGAGCCATGTCCACGATCTCGGCCGCCTCTTCCTCGGCCGCTCCCACCCGGTTGTCGGCCGCGCGCTGGGCCTCGGCGATCCGCTCGCGCACGCGCTCCTCGGTATCGGATCGGATCTTCTCGGCGGCAGCTTCGGCGGCCGCGACGATCGCGGCGACCCGTTCGGCGGCATGGGCCGCGCTGACCGAATGGCGGTCGCTCGATTCGGGGCCGGCGGGATCAGCCACGCCCGGATGGTAGAGCCGCCCGCCGCGCCCGCCACACCTCGCCCGCTCGCAAGTAACCTCCCAATTGCTGTGTCGGAACGACGCTATGACCCCAAAGCAGATAGAGCCCAAGTGGCAGGAGATCTGGGAGCGGGAGCGCACCTGGGAGGTCTCGAACGATCCCGACGGCACCGACGGCCGCGAGAAGTCCTACGTGCTCGAGATGCTGCCCTACCCGAGCGGCGAGCCGCACATCGGGCATCTGAAGAACTACGCGCTGGGTGACGCGATCGCGCATTTCCACCGCCGGATCGGGCGCCGGGTGCTGCACCCGATGGGCTACGACGCGTTCGGGCTGCCGGCGGAGAACAACGCGATCAAGACGGGCGTCCACCCGCGCACCGCGACCGACCGCTCGATCGCCTCCTACCGCCACTGGTTTCACCGGTGGGGGATCTCAATCGACTGGAGCCGCGAACTCGGCACGCATGAGCCGTCCTACTATCGCTGGACCCAGTGGATCTTCCTCAAGCTGCTCGAGCGCGATCTGGCCTACAAGAAGACCGCGGCGGTCAACTGGTGCCCCAACGACCAGACCGTGCTGGCCAACGAGCAGGTAATCGACGGCCACTGCGAGCGGTGCGGCGCCGAGGTCGAGGTGCGCCAGCTCGAGCAGTGGTTCTTCCGCATCACCGACTACGCCGACCGGCTCCTGGACGACCTGGACGACATCGTCTGGCCCGAGCACGTCAAGGCCATGCAGCGCAATTGGATCGGGCGCAGCGAGGGCGCCGAGGTGGTGTTCCGCTGCGAGGAGCTCGGCATCGACTATCCGGTGTTCACGACGCGGCCCGACACGCTCTTCGGCGCCACGTTCTTCGTGATGGCGCCCGAGCATCCCGACGTGTTCAGGCTGGCCGAGGGGACCGAGCATGAGCGCCAAGTCCACGAGTACGTCAACCGCGCGCTGACCGAATCACCCGAGCTGCGCGGCGACACCGAGAAGCCCAAGACAGGCGTGCCGCTGGGCCGGACCGTGACCAACCCGGTCACGGGCGAGCAGATCCCGATGTTCGTCTCCGACTACGTCCTGATGGAGTACGGCACGGGCGCGATCATGGCCGTGCCCGCGCACGACCAGCGCGACTACGACTTCGCCAAGGCGTTCGACCTGCCGATCCGCCCGGTCGTGGTCCCGGCCGACAGAGCCGCCGACCCGGAGGCCCTGGCCGCCGAGGAGGGTGCGTTCACCGCTCACACCGAGAGCGAGGTCCTGATCAACTCGGGCTTGTTCGAAGGCATGAACGCGGTGGCGGGCCAGCGCGCGATCGTCGAATGGCTCGACCGCGAGGGCAAGGGGCACTTCTCGGTCAGCTACAAGCTGCGCGATTGGCTCGTCTCGCGCCAGCGCTACTGGGGCTGCCCGATTCCGGTCATCTATTGCGGGAAGTGCGGCATGGTCCCGGTCCCGGAAGACGACCTGCCGGTCGAACTGCCCGACATCGAGGACTACCAGCCGAAGGGGCGCTCGCCGCTGGCCGCGGCCGAATCGTGGGTCAACGTCAGCTGCCCGACGTGCCACGGCAAGGCCCGCCGCGAGACCGACACGATGGACACGTTCGTCGACTCCAGCTGGTACTACCTGCGCTACTGCGACGCCCACAACGACCAGGCGGCGTGGGACCGGCAGGTGCTCCGCAGCTGGATGCCCGTCGACCAGTACATCGGCGGCGTCGAGCACGCGATCCTGCACCTGATGTACTCGCGCTTCTTCGTCAAGGCGCTCGCCGACATGCACCTCCTCGACGTGCAGGAGCCGTTCCACGCGCTGTTCACACAGGGCATGATCCTGGGCCCCGACGGCAACAAGATGTCGAGCTCCAAGGGCAACGTGATCGCCCCGAGCGACATCATCGAGCGCTTCGGCGCCGACGCGGCCCGCTGCTACGTGCTGTTCATCGGTCCCGCGGACCAGGACGCGGCGTGGTCGGACACGGGCATCGCAGGCGTGCACCGGAGGCTGCTGGGACGCCTGTGGCGCTTGGCCGACGACCTGGCAGACGGCGCGGCCGCCGGCGCGGATCAGCCGATCGATCCAGTGGGGCGATGCGCTGACGATCGTGCGCAAGGCCAACTGGGCGATCGACAAGGTCACCCGCGACACCGCCACCCGCTTTGCGTTCAACACCGCACTGTCGGCGATCATCGAGCTGATCAACGAGGTCTACCACTATCCCGACGCCGACCCGCAGGCGCGCCGGTTCGCCACCGCCACGGCCGCGTCGCTGGTCTTTCCGTTCGCGCCCCACCTGGGGGCCGAGGCGTACGAGATGCTGACCGGCCGGCGCGTGTGGGAGGAGCCGTGGCCCGACGCCGATCCCGACATGCTCCAGACCGAGACGTTCGAGCTGGTCTGCCAGGTAAACGGCAAGGTTCGCGACCGCGTGAGCGCACCGACCGGCGCGCCACGAGACGAGCTCGAGAAGCTCTGCCTGGAGTCCCGCGGCGTGCAGTCGCACCTGAACGGCCTCCAGGTCGCCAAGATGATCGTGGTGCCGGACAAGCTGGTCAACTTCGTCGTCCGCTGAGGCCGGTCGGAGCGACCCGGCCGAGCGACTCGAGCGAAACTCCCCTATCCGCGCGGGTTCGGGACGATCGCGAGCCCGATCGGGTTGGCGCCCACGCGCACGGGAATCTTGACCGGCGAGGATGGCTCCTCGGTCAGCCGCCCGCCCGCGCCGATGCGCAAAGTGTGCAGGTCGTTGCCGCGCCCCGGCGGGATCTGGCGGGTGGCCCGCATGTCGAGCAGGAAGAGCAGGCGGCCGCTCGGATCGATATCGAAGTTCCACGGGTTCCCGGGGGCGTCGAGGCGGACCGACTGGATCTCACGCGGGTTGGTCGGATCGCCGGAGATGTCGAACACACTCAGGTTGTCGCTGCCGGCGTTACCCGTGTACATCCGAGTCCCGGCCCGGTTCACGTGGGTCCAGCACGGCAGGAACGACCCCGGATTCGCGATCGCCCGCACGAACGTGAGCCGCGCGTGGTCGTTCCAGCGGTAGACGATGGTGCGCGACACGTTGGCGAGCTGGGCGTACAGGATGTTCAGCCGCGGATGCGAAACCAGCCCGGCCGGCCAGACGTTCGGTACGCGCCGCCCTCCCGGGAAGACGGCGCGGGGCAGCCGCAGCGGGGAGTTCGGTCCCTGCCTGAGCGTGCCGTCGGGCAGGATGCGAAACGCCCTGAACACGCCTGTCTCCTCGCTGGTGATCAGCACCTTGCGGTCGGGCGTGACGTACGCCTGGAGCGGCGAGCTGCGCGGCGGGACGTCGATCGAAGAAATCGGACCGCTGAGCGAGCCATCGGCGCGCACGTGAAAGGTCGTGTAGTTCGCGGGCACGCGGGTCAGGTCGCGCACTCCGTCCTGGGCCTTGTTGGCCACGATCAGCGTGCTGCCGGCCAGGCCGACGCTCGAGGGCGCCTTTCCCCCCGACGGAAACGGCGATCCGGCCACCGGGCTCAGCGCGCCATCGGAACCTATGTGAAACACCGCGATCGTGTCCGAGCTCGAGTTGACGGCGAACAGCAGCGTGCGCCGCGGGTTGGTGATGAGCTCCTGGTCGGCGTCGAGCACCCCCGAGTTGCTCAGGTCGTGAGAGCCGCTTCCGCCGGTCGGGTAGCGCCGGACGCCGCGCGCGCGCAGCACGCCGCCGCGGTAGTGAAAGGCGAGGATCGCGTTCGATCCCGGCGCCCGCGAGTTCGACTCGACGTAGACCGTGCCGCTCTCCGAATCGGCCTGATGCCCGCGCCCGCGCGCCGCCCCCGATCCGGGGAGCACCACCGCGGCGCCGAGGAGGCAGACCGTCGCCAGCTGAAGGACTCGGCCAGGCACACCGCCATTCTCCTACGGAACGAGTCGAAGTGGCCAGCATGGTTCCGCTGGAGCCGCGCCTAGACTGCACGGCCGTGCCCGCCTTCAAGTCCGCCTACCTGATCCACGGGGACGATCACGGCCGCATCGCCGAGCGCCGGCGCCGGCTCCGTGCGCTGGCGGAGGAGGAAAGCGGGGCGCAGGGCATCGAGCTGTTCGAGGGTGACGCCGCCACACCCGAGGCGGTGGCCAATGCGTTGAACGCGTTGACCTTCGCCCTCGGGCGCCGCTTCATCGTGGTCGACGGCACCGAGCGCTGGACCGACAAGCAATTCGAGCCGCTCGAGGCGGCGCTCGAGGACATCCCGCCCGACACCACGGTGGCCTTCTTCGCTCGCGAGGACAGTCGGACCAAGGCGCCCAAGCGCTTGCACGACGCCGTCAGCAAGGCCGGCGGCGACATCAGCGCCGAGGACAGCGTCAAGCCGTGGGAGCTCCCCAAGTGGGTGATCGCCCGCGCACGCGAGCTGAGCCTCCAGCTCGAGCCGGACAGCGCCCGCGCGCTTATCGCCCAGGTCGGCGACCGCCAGCAGCGGCTGCTGCGCGAACTCGAGAAGCTGGCCCTGTATGCCGGCCCCGGGGCGCGCGTCGACGCCGCGCTGCTCGATGACCTGGCCGCGCCGTCGGCCGAGCACCGCGCGTGGTCGCTGGCGGACACGATCGTGAGCGGCGACGCGCAGGCCGCAACCGCTCTGTACCTCGCGCTGCGCAGCCAGGGCGAGCGGCTGTCGGGGCTTCTGTACTGGATGAGCCAGCGCGTGCGCACCGCGCACGAGATCGCGTGCGCGCTGGAGGCCGGCGAGCCCGCCGCACAGATCAAGCGCAGGCTCCGGATGCCGTCGAAGGCCGCCGACCGGCTGATCGCGGACGCTGGCCGCAGCGGCTCGGAGAGCCTCCAGCGCACGATCGAGGAGCTCGCCGAGCTCGAGCTCGCCTCGCGCGGCGGGGGCAGCGGTGGCGCCGGCGAGGACACGGCCGCGCTGCTCGCGATCCAGCGCGTGGCCGGGTAGCATCTCAGACCACGTGCAGGAGGAGCGCGGCGATCACCGCCGCGACGACCACGACCAGCGCCGGCAGGAAGTGCAGTATCCGGTTGGTGTCGCGGCGGTAAGTCGGCGGCATGTTGGCCGCGTTGCGCATCACGAGCGCCGCGCCACGCGAGGACACCGCCTCGTCGCGTTCGGATCGCAGCTGCTCGAGGGTGGCCTGAAGGGCGTCGCGCTCGGCGGTCATCCGCTCGGAAACCGAGACGACGCCGGCGCGGGAGCGCAACGCGTCGTCGCGTTCGTCGAGCAGCGCGTCGCGCTCGGCGAGCACTTCGTCGCGCTCGGCGAGGACGCCCTCCTGCGCCGCCAGCGCAGCGGCAAGCTTGGTCGCGGTGGCGTCGCGCTCCTCGAGCGCGGCACGTCGCTCGGCGAGCGCCTCGTCGCGGGCCGCCAGCGCCGCATCGCGAAGCCGCAGCGCCTCCTCGCGGGCCTTGAGTGCGCCATCGCGCTCGGCCGCAGCCTCCTCGCGCGCCGCCAGCGCCTCGCCGCGGGCGCGCATCAGTCGCTCGCGTTCCTCGGCCGCGTGCTCGCGCGCTGTCCGCGCCTCCTCGCGTGCCCCCGAGACCTCCTCGAGCTTGGCGCCGCGGCGCCCCAGCTCGGCGGACAGCTGGGCGATCTCGGCGTCGCGTTGCTCCAGCTCTCGCTGCAGGCGGTGGATCTCGCGGCGCGCCTTGACCAGTTCAGCCGACGGGGCGTGGCTGCGCCGAGTCGTTCGCGTCGCCTCGGCCGCCGGGCCCGGGCGCCGCCGGCGAGGGCGGGAAGCGCCCGGCAGCGGCAGCGTCACAGTGATGTCCGGCGCGACGTTCAGCTCCGCCTCCACCCACTGTTCGCCCTGCTCCTCGTACGGGAACGTGGCTTGCCACGGCTCGCCGTCTTCGGCCGCCCACGGCTTATGGTCGAGGTCGGCGAGCAGACGCCGCTGCTCCTCGTCCGCCAGGAGCGTCAGACTGGGTCTTATGAAGCGCCGTCCGCGCACGCCGAACCAGCGACCGTTCACCTCGAGCCGATCTCCACCTGCCAGTTCGATGCGATCGAGCTCGAAGACGACGCCGCTCGCTCCGGTGGTTGCCGGCTCCAGAGCCTCCGCCATCAGGACGCCGAAAGTTACCGGCTTGGCGCTTCGCACGCGCCCACGCAATCGTCCTTGCAGGCGAGCGTTAGCCGTTGCGCAACCGTGCCGCGCGCGACTTCTTGCGCGCGCCGGCGTTGCGGTGCAGCGCGCCGCGCTTGACCGCCTTGTCGATCGCCTGGACAAGCTCGCGGTGCTCGGCGTCGGCATGCGCTCCATCGCCCTCGGCCACGGCGCGCTCGAGCCGGCGGAAGAACGTCTTGATCTTGGAGGTGTAGCGGCGGTTCTCGAGTCGCTCGCGCTCGGCGCGCACAATCCGCTTCTTCTGTGACTTGATGTTGGCCATGGCAGGACGGACGTGGAGACGCCGCGGGCGTTCCGCCGCGGCGCGGCCCTACTATAGCCGCCCTGGCTGAGATCGATACCCACAGGACGGGCGGAAACGGATCCCAGTCGCCCCCGCCGCGGTCGGATCCTCCGGGACCGGCGCCACCGCGCGACCCGCCGCCTCCCGAGGCGCCCCGGCGGCGCATCGCCGTCAACACGGCCATCTTTGCCTTCGCCACCGCGATCTCGCGCGTGGTCGGGCTCGCTCGCGAGACGGTGCAGGCAGCGCTGTTCGCCACGACCGCGGCGATCTCGGCGTTCACGCTCGCCTCGCAGGTGCCGAACCTGTTCAGCAACCTGTTCTCGCAGGCGGCGCTGTCAGCGGCGTTCGTGCCGGTGTTCACCGAGTTGCTGACCAAGGGCCGCAAGCGCGAGGCGTTCCGGGTCGCCTCGACGCTGTTCTGGGTGATCCTGATCGTGCTCGGCGCCTTGACCCTGCTGTGGATGGGTGTCGCCGACCTCGTGGTGCCGCTGTTCACGGGCGGCGGCGGGATCAGCAACGACCTCACGGCGGGGCTGTCGCGCGTGCTGTTCCCGGTCGTGCTCTTGCTGAGCCTGACCGGGCTGCTCGTCGGCGTGCTTCAGTCCTACGACGAATTCACGATCCCGGCGATCGCGCCTGCGGTGTGGAACCTGGTGATTCTCGTCGGGTTGATCGCCCTCTACCCGCGCTTCCACGGGGCCGACCGTGTCTATGCGTACGCGATCGCCTGGCTGGCCGCCACCGTCATCCAGTTCCTGATGATCGTCTGGGCGCTACGCAGAGTCGAGTTCAGGGTGTCCTTCAGCTCGACTGGCGCGACCCGCGCGTCCGGCAGGTGCTGGTGCTGTTCCTGCCGGTGACCATCAGCGTGGGGATCATCAACCTCGACATCTTCATCAACGTGGGCTTTGGATCGCTCGTCTCCACCCACGCGCCCGCCGCGATCAACAACGCGTTCCGGATCTACATGCTGCCCCAGGGCATCTTCAGCGTTGCGGTCGCCACCGTGCTGTTCCCGACGCTCAGCCGCCTGGCGGCGCGCCGCAACGTGTCCGGCATGCGCCGCGCGGTTGGCAACGGCATGCGGCAGATCAACCTGCTGCTGATCCCCTCGGCGGCGCTGATGCTCGTACTGGCCACGCCGATCACCCGGCTCATCTACGAGCACGGCCACTTCAAGCCGTCTGACACCCACCTGGTGGCCGTCGCGCTCTTCTGGTTCTCGTTCAGCCTCCCGTTCGCCGGGGTGAACCTGCTCCTCAGCCGCACGTTCTTCGCCGTGCAGCGGCCCTGGATCCCGACCAAGCTGGCCGCTATGAACCTGGTCGTCGACGCGATCGTGTCGATCGCGCTGTACAAGCCGCTCGGCATCGCCGGTCTGGTCATCGGCACGGCGGCGGCCAACGTGGTGATGACGGCCCTGCAGCTCTACCGGCTGCGGATCGGGTTTGGCGGTCACCTCGAGGGCGGCCAGACGCTGATGATCACCATGCGGATCCTCGTCGCCACGATCATCATGGCCGCGGTGGCGCGGGGCGTCTGGGCCGGGCTCAACCACTTGCTGGGCCGGTCGATCGCGGCGCAACTGGTGTCGATGGGCGTCGCGCTGGCGCTCGCGGGCGTGCTGTACGCCAAGCTCGCGTTGACCATGCGGATCCCCGAGGCGCGTCAGATCCAGCAGCTCCTGGTGTCCCGCCTCCGTGGCAGCGGCGCGACCGGGTGATTCTTGGGCCGCCTGCGGCGTACCCCGTCCGGACAGGTCCCGCTAATACCCTTGAGACATGGCCGACCAGGCCCACATCCGCAACTTCTCGATCATCGCCCACATCGACCACGGCAAGTCGACGCTGGCCGACCGCATCCTCGAGCTGACCCACACGGTCGACCCGCGCTCGATGCGTGCCCAGGTGCTCGACTCGATGGAGCTCGAGCGCGAGCGCGGGATCACGATCAAGGCGCAGGCGGTCCGCGTGTTCTACACGAGCGAGCACGACGGTCAGACCTACCAGCTGCACCTGATCGACACGCCGGGTCACGTCGACTTCACCTACGAGGTGTCGCGCTCCCTGGCCGCCTGCGAGGGCGCGCTGCTGGTGGTCGACGCGAGTCAGGGGGTCGAGGCGCAGACGGTGGCCAACACCTACCTGGCGATCGACTCCGGGCTCGAGCTGATCCCATGTCTGAACAAGGTCGACCTTCCCGGGGCCGAGCCCGAGCGGGTGGCCGAGGAGGTCGCCGAGCTGCTCGGCGAGCCGGCCGACACAGTGCGCCGGATCAGCGCCAAGACCGGCGAGGGCGTCACCGACGTGCTCGACGAGTTGATCGCGCGCGTGCCGCCACCCAGCGGGGACCCCGACGCGCCGCCGCGGGCTCTGATCTTCGACTCGGAGTTCGACCAGTACCGCGGGGTGATCGCCTACATCCGCGTGGTCGACGGCACGTTCACCAAGGGCGAGGCGATCCGGGCCATGCAGGCCGGCACCGAGGCCGAGATCGACGACATCGGCTTCTTCACCCCCCAGATGACCTCGGCCGCCGCGCTGCACGCCGGCGAGGTCGGCTTCCTGATCACGGGGATCAAGGACGTCACGAAGCTCCGGGTCGGCGACACGTTGACCACCAAGCGCAGCGCGGTCACCGCGCCCCTGCCCGGCTATCGCGAGGTCAAGCCGATGGTGTTCTGCGGCCTGTTCCCGATCGACTCCGACGACTACCCGGACCTCCGCGACGCGCTCGAGAAGCTCAGCCTGAACGACGCCGCCCTGTCCTGGGAGCCGGAGACGTCAGACGCGCTGGGCTTCGGTTTCCGGTGCGGATTCCTCGGGCTCTTGCACATGGACATCGTGCGCGAACGTCTGGAGCGCGAGTACGACCTGGAGCTGCTGGCCACGATGCCGAGCGTCGAGTACGAGGTGACGCTCACCGACGGAGACGTAATCCCCGTGCACAGTCCGGCCGACATGCCCGATCCGGCCCGCGTCGCTAGCGTCCGCGAGCCGTACATCCGCGCGTCGATCCTCACCCCCAAGGAGTACATCGGGCAGATCATGGAGCTCTGCCAGGACCGCCGCGGCGAGCACTCCGGCATGCACTTCCTCTCCCAGGAGCGGGTGCAGCTCACCTACGACCTGCCGCTCGCGGACATCGTGCTCGACTTCTTCGATCAGCTCAAGTCGCGCACCCGCGGCTACGCCTCGCTCGACTACGACCTGATCGGCCTGCGCGAGTCCGACCTGGTCAAGCTCGACATCCTGCTGGCCGGCGAGCCGGTCGACGCGCTGTCGATGCTCGTCCACCGCTCGAAGGCGTATGACGCCGGCCGCGCGCTGGCCGAGAAGCTGCGCCAGACCATCCCGCGCCAGCAGTACGACGTGCCGATCCAGGCCGCCATCGGTTCGCGGATCGTCGCTCGCGAGACGATCAAGGCCTTTCGCAAGGACGTCACGGCCAAGTGCTACGGCGGCGACATCACGCGCAAGCGCAAGCTGCTCGAGCAGCAGAAGCGGGGTAAGCAGCGGATGAAGCAGGTGGGCCGGATCGAGGTCCCCCAGGAGGCGTTCCTGGCTGTGCTCGAGCTCGGCGAGAAGGGTTAGTCCTTCTCCTTCTTGCCGCGCTCGCCCTTGAGCACGGCGGCGACCTCGTCGAGCAGATCCGCCCCCGGTCCTTTACCGGCTCCTCGCGCACATGCCCGAGCCGGTCGGTGATCTCCTGGCGGGCGTCGGCCAGGATCTTGCCCAAGGTGTCGTCGGTCTTGATGTAGCCGAGCTCCTCGTCGGACGCGCGCTTGGGCTTCGCGGCTCCCGCGGCTGCGGCCGCCTCGCGGGCCGCGCGCTGAGCACGCTCCCGCGCCGCCCGGGCCTTCTCGCGCAGGTCGCGCTCGAGGTCGGCCAGCCGGCGCTCGAGGTCGGGATCAGTGGGCGGTGCAGGCGCGTCTCGAGGCGGCACCGGGTTGCGCCGCCGCTGGGCGACGATCGACGCATAGGCGTCCTGGACCTCCTCGAAGCGGCGCTCCGACTCCTCCGAGCCGTTGTTGTGGTCCGGGTGGTGGAGCTGGACCAGCCGCCGGTAGGCGGCCCGGAGCTCCTCGTCGGAGACGCCGGGCCGGACGCCGAGGACCTTGTAGGGGTCGGGGCGGCTCAGGGGTCCCTAGATCCAGGGTCGCGACCCGGGCGCGCGGCGCGCGGGCCAGCGGCTGGTCGCATACATCGAGCGGCGGTACGAGCCCCAGTAATGGCGGCGCCCGTGACCGAAGGCGAACCAGCCGACGATCAGCAGCAAGCCCCAGGCGGAGAACAGCGTGGCCACGATCACCGCCACAGCCAGCATCAGCGACAGGATGACCGGGGCGAGGAGGAACAGCGCCACGATGTGGACGGGGGTGAGGGCCAGCGCGCGCGGCCGCTCGCGCCGGGGCACGGGGACGCCGGGAAGGTCGGCCACGACAGCGTCGAGCTCGCCGTAGGTCCGGGCGGTGAATGTCGCCTCCAGGCGCTCCTCGAGCTCCTCGGCCAGCAGGCGGCCTTCCGCCGTGGCCTTGCGCAAGCGCTCGGCGATCTGCTCGCGATCCGCGTCTGATGCCCTCAGGGTCGCTCGCCGTGCCATTTCAGTGTGCTCCTAGTCGCCGCCTCAACGCTCCGCGTGTATGTCACGAGGCTACCGCGCCGCGAGACCGCTCACAAGGTGGGCTACCTGGCGTATGGTCGTATTCCTTGACAGGCATATAGCTAGCTGGTTATATATGCGGCGATGCCTTCGACGTGGACCGCGCTGGCCGATCCCCACCGCCGCATCGATGCTCGAGCTGCTGCGCGAGTCGCCGCGGGGCGTCGGCGAGCTCGTGCAGATCACCGGGCTTTCGCAGCCTGGGACCTCGAAGCACCTTCGCGTGCTGCGCGACGCCGGCCTGGTGGTGGTGCGTACCGAGGCGCAGCGGCGGATCTACGCCGTTGACCTCCGCCCGCTGGCCGAGCTCGATGCCTGGCTCGAGCCCTACCGGCGCAGGTGGGAGTCGAGCCTCGACGCCTTGGAGCGTCACTTGGACCGGACCTCGAACCAAACCCCGAAGGAGCAATGATGTACGGCGCCTACGACACGATCGAGAACCGTCCCGCGCTGCGCTTCGAGCGGCGCCTCGCCCATCCCGTCGAAGCGGTGTGGCGTGCGATCACCGAGTCGGATGAGCTCGTGCACTGGTTTCCGTCACGCGTCGAGGTCGACGAGTTGCGGCCCGGCGCCGAGATCACGTTCCGCTTCGAGTCGATGCCGCTCGAAGACGCTCCGATGACGATGACCGGGCGGGTGACCGAGTTCGACCCGCCGCGGCGGTTCGGCTTTTACTGGGGCGACGACCACCTGCGCTTCGAGCTTGTGCCGGTCGCGGACTCCGAGGATGCGTGCCTGCTGCGGCTCACGGTGCTGCTGGACAGCCGCGACAAGGCGGCGCGGGACAGCGCCGGGTGGCATGTCTGCCTCGATCGGCTCGAGGTGCGGCTGGCCGGTCTGGGAGAGCCGGGGGAGGGCGAGGACTGGCGCGGGCTCTACGAGGAGTACCAGCGCCGCGGCGTCCCGGCCGGCGCCCCGGTCCCGGGCGAGTAAGGAACAATCATGTGACATGGACCTGGGCCTGCGCGACCGTGCCTGCATCGTGACCGGGGCGACCGGGGGCATCGGGAAGGCCACCGCGGCCGCGTTGGCTCGCGAGGGGGCCTCTGTGGTCCTGGTGGGGCGGCGCGAGGGAGTGCTGGTCGAGGTCGCGCGGAGACGTGCTCGGCGGCCGGGGGTTCTGCTGAGCCCCTGGCACTGGACGTCACCGCGGTTGACGCCGGCGAGCGCATCGTGTCCGCGTGCGTGGAGCGGTTCGGCCGGATCGACGCGCTGGTCAACGGCGCCGGCACGAGCGCGGTCCGTTCGCTGGAGGCGTTGACCGACGAGGAGTGGCAGGCGCAGTGGGAGCTCCACGTGATGGGCCCGATGCGGTTGATGCGCGCCACCGCGCCGGCGATGGCCGAGCGCGGCTGGGGACGGATCGTCAACGTGGCCTCGTCGTCAGGGAAGCGGCCGTCGTCCACCAACATGGCGTACTCGGTGACCAAGGCGGCGGAGCTGTCCCTGTCCCGAGCCTTCGCCGAGCTGTATGCCGGGAGCGGGGTGCTGGTGAACTCGGTCTCGCCGGGACCCGTGGGCGGGGATCTGTGGCTGGCGCCGGGCGGGCTGGCCGACCAGCAGGCCGCGGCACGCGGGGTGACCCGCGAGGAGGTCCTGGAAGGGACCGCCTCGAGGGTTCCGATCGGCCGGATGGGTACCGAGGAGGAGATCGCCGCGGTGATCGTGTTCCTGTGCTCGGAGCTCGCCTCCAACGTGGCCGGCGCGGCGTGGTCGGTCGACGGCGGCAGCGTGCCGGTGATCATCTGATCCATAGACTCCGCCGCCGTGGCAGTCAAGACCGAGGCCATCGGCAAGAGCTATCCGCCGGTCACGTACGCGGTGGGGCGGGAGAAGATCCGCGAGTACGCCTGGGCGGTCGGCGAGACCAACCCGCTCTACGTCGACGTCGAGGCCGCGCGCGCGGCCGGATACGCCGACGTGGTCGCGCCGCCCATGTTCGCGGTCGTATACGCGGGGCGCGCGGTGACTCCCGCGCTGTTCGACCCGGAAGTCGGGATCAACTTCGCGAACATGCTCCATGCCGGGCAGGAGTTCGAGTGGGGTCCGCTCGTCGTGGCCGGTGATGAGATCTCGACCGTCACCTCGGTGCGCGACATCTCCGAGCGGGGTGGGATGGGGTTCTACGAGCTCGTCAGCGAGTCGCGCAACCAGCGCGGCGAGACCGTGTGCACCGGGGTCTGGCGCCAGATCGTCCGCGGAGCCGAGTCGTGACGCTGCGCGAGGGCGACCCGATCGAGCTGAAGGTCACTCCGGATCCGTATGTGACCGTGCGCTACGCGGGTGCCTCGGGCGACTTCAACCCGATCCACATCGACGAGGAGTTCGCCAAGCGAGTCGGGCTGCCCGGTCGCATCCTGCACGGGCTGTGGACGATGGCCCAGGTGGCGCGTGCCCACACCGACGCGGCCGGTGGACCCGAGCACCTCAAGCGGCTGTCCGTGCAGTTTCGCGGGATGGGCGTGCCGGGGGAGGAGATCGCCGTCAGCGGCACCGTCCGCGGCGTGAGCGACGGGGTGGCGAGCGTCGAATCGCAGGCCACGCAATCCGGCCGCCGGATCATCCGGGGCGCGGTCGGCGAGCTCGCGCTGTAGCCGATCAGGTCCGGCAGGCGACTGCGTCCCCGCCGGGTCGAGCCACGCCGACATGGCGTACAGCCGGTTCGGATCGGTCGGTCCGATCACCGAGCAGTAGTAGTCGTCGCAGATCGTGAACGCATCGGCCAGCGCGTAGTGGAACGACAGGTCCTTGCGCGTGTAGTAGCCCCTGGCCAGCGGCCCGTTGGCACTGCCGTCGGCCGCCGGGTGCCCGGTCACGAACCCGTCGAGCTTGCCGCCGTCCCAGTAGGTGTGCTGCGGACCCCAGCTGTGGTCGATGTCGTTGGTGCACTCGCCGCCTGAGTAAGAGTCCAAATGGAACGGGTACAGGTGGTCGTCGTTGAAGCCGCCCGGGTAGCCGGGCTGGGCGAAGATGCTCAGGCCGCTGCCGTCGGTGAGCTTCAGGACGCGCGGATCGGCGAAGCCGCGGACGCCGCGGTAGGAGCCGAAGTAGTGGTCGAACGAGCGGTTCTCCTGGATCAGGATCACCACGTGCTCGATGTCGGTCAGCGTGCCGCACTTCGGCGCGGCGGCCAGCGCGCGTGCGATCAGGTCGTTCGACAGCATTGCCGCGGGGGCGAGCGCTCCGCCCGAGGCGGCGCCGGCGCGCAGCGCCTCGCGGCGCGTGATCAATCGACGGCTCATTCCCTGCTCTCCTTCAGTCGTGCTCGGTCCGAACACGGTTGGGAACGGTCCGGGGCCCGCAACCGCCGGACCTACAATCAACCGGATGCTTACTTCCCGGCAGGAGCTCGTGCTACGCAAGGTGGTCGAGGAGTACCTCGACGGCGGCGCCCCCGTGGGCTCGAAAGCGCTGTCGGTCGACGTCCAGTGGGGTCCTTCGACGATCCGCAACGAGTTGGCCAGCCTCGAGGAGATGGGCCTGCTGGCGCATCCCCACACCTCGGCCGGCCGCGTCCCGACCGAGGCCGGCTACCGCTACTTCGTCGATCGACTGCTGCCCGGGCGGGATGTCGAGCCCGTTCAGCCGCGGCTGTCGCTCTCGCTCGTGCGCCGGGAACTCGACGAGGCGATGCGCGTCACCACCGAGACCCTCTCCCAGGTCACCAACCTGCTGGCGATCGTGACCGCGCCGCCGATCGAGACGTCGACGATCAGACACATCGAGGTCCTGCGGCTTCAGCCCCAGGTGCTGATGGTCGTGATCATCACCTCGACCGGGGGCGTGACCAAGCGCATGTTCACCTTTGACCGCGCCGTCGATCCCGGGTTGGCGGACTGGGCGGCGAGCTACCTGAACGAGCGTCTGGTCGGCGTCGGCCTGGGGGCGCGGACGCTCCAGAAGCGGCTGCACGACCCGTCCTTGTCGCGCTCGGAGTCCGACTTCCTGGAGGCGCTTTCGCCGGTGTTCACGGCGCTCGAGGCCGGCGCTCACGACAGCCTTTACGTCGAGGGCACCTCGCGGCTCTTGCGCGACGAGCGCATGGGCGAGCTCTCGGAGCTGAACATCTTGATGGACATGCTGGAGCGGCGGGTGACGATGCTCGGGGTGCTGCAGGCCGCCTTGAACGAGCGCGACGTGCTGGTCCGGATCGGGGCTGAGAACGAGGCGCCCGGGCTGCGCTCGCTCGCGCTGGTGGCCGCGGGCTACGGGCTCCCGCAGCGCCGGCTGGGCACGGTGTCGGTGATCGGGCCGCTGCGGATGGACTACGGCCAGGCGATCCACGCCGTGCGAGACGCGGCAGCGCAGTTGTCGAGCTTCATCGCGGAGATCTACGACGAGCGATGAGCCTTGAGTAGCACGCGCGACTACTACGACATTCTCGGCGTTTCGCGTGACGCGGACGACGCGACGATCAAGAAGGCGTTCCGGCGGCTCGCCCGCGAGCTACACCCCGACGTCAACCGGCACGACCCAGACGCCGAGGACAAGTTCAAGGAGGCGGCCGAGGCCTACGAGGTCCTGTCGGATTCCGAGCGGCGCGCCACCTACGACCGGTATGGGCGCGAGGGCCTGCGCTAGCGGGGGCTACGCCCCGAACTTCGATTCCGGCTCGCTCGCGGACATCTTCCAGGCGTTCTTCGGCGGGGGCGGCGGCGCGTTCGGGGATCTGTTCGGGATGGCCGGCGCCCGGGGCGGCGGGGCAATCCAAGGCGGCGACGTGGCGGTCGCCGCCGAGATCGACCTCGCGCAGGCGGCCACGGGCGCCGCGGTCGAGGTGAGCTACGAGGCGGTCGCGGTGTGCGAGCACTGCCACGGCAACGCGGCCGAGCCCGGCACGCCGATCGAGACCTGCCAGCGCTGCCAGGGCAGCGGACAGCTGCGGGCCGTGTCGCGCACCCCGTTCGGGCAGGTCATGCGCACCACGGTGTGCGACGTGTGCCACGGTGACGGGCGGGTCGCGCGCGAGCCATGCAAGGTGTGCCGGGGGCGGGGCCGTCGCGTGGAGCGGCCCAAGGTCAAGGTCGACGTGCCGGCCGGCATCGCCGACGGCCAGCGCATCCGGATCGCCGGACGCGGCCACGCCGGCGAGCGCGGCGGACCGCCCGGGGACCTGTACGTGCTGATCCGCGTGCGCGAGGACTCGCGC
The DNA here is from genome assembly GCA_963757795.1 of uncultured Solirubrobacterales bacterium. GTDB lineage: Bacteria > Actinomycetota > Thermoleophilia > Solirubrobacterales > Solirubrobacteraceae > Palsa-465. Next base: position 80,217 of record CAVWSI010000001.1, read on the forward strand.
TTCGTGCGCGACGGCGACGACCTGGTCACCGTCGTCGACGTCTCGGCGCCGCTCGCCGCGCTGGGGACGGTGGTCGAGGTTCCCACGGTGCTCGAGGGCCCGGTCGAGGTCGACGTCCCGGCCGGCACCCAGCCGCATGAGACTCTGATCGTGCGCGGCGCGGGGATGCCGGCTCTGCGTGGGCGCCGGAGCGGCGATTTGCGCGTCGTGGTGAACGTGGTCGTCCCGCGGCACCTGAGCCACAAGCAGCGCAAGCTGTTCGAGGAACTGGCCGAGTCCCTGACCCACCACAATCTGCGCACCGAGGACGGCGTCTTCGGCAAGCTTCGTCGCGCCTTCGCGCGGGCACGGTCACCACTGATTTGCGTCCGGCTGGCCGTCCGGGTCCGCCGCGAGGAGGCCGAACTCGTCCTGGCCGAGTTGCTCGAGCTGGCGCCGGGCGGTGTCGAGGAGGTCGATCTCGATGCCGGGGTCGTCGAGTACGCCGTGTACGGGGCGCCCGGGGAGCTGCCGTCGCTGCCCGATCTGACCGCGGCCGCGGGTGATGCGCTGGTTGAAGTGTCCACGTCCGAGGTGCCGGACGACTGGGAGGAGCGGTGGCGCTCGTTTCATCGCCCGCTCGTGCTGCAGGGCGGCCGGTTGTCGGTGCGGCCACCCTGGGAGGCGGCGCTCGGGTCCGAGATCGAGCTGGTGATCGATCCGGGGCAAGCGTTCGGGACCGGCGCGCATGCCACCACTCGCCTGTGCCTGGAGCTCATGCTCGGGCTCGACGGCTTCGGGCCGCTTCTCGATCTCGGCTGCGGGTCGGGCGTGCTGGCCATCGCGGCGGCACGGTTGGGCTGGGCGCCGGTGACCGCCGTCGACTTCGATCCGGTGGCCGTGGAGGCGGCTGCGGCGAACGCACGTGTGAACGGGGTGTCGATCGAGGTGCGCCGGCATGACCTGCGGATCGACCCGGTGGCGGTGGCGCCGACGGTGGCGGCGAACCTGCTGCGGCCGCTGCTGCTGGCGTGGGCGGATCGTTTGAGCGGCGCTTCTGATCTGCCCGCGCGGGTGATCGCCAGCGGGTTACTGGTCGGCGAGGCCGACGAAATTGCCGGCGGGTTCTCGGCGGCGGCCGGTCTCGTGGAGTCGGCGCGCCGAGTGTCGGGCGACTGGGCCGCGCTCCTCCTCGAACGCGCGTGACCTCCCCACCTGAAAAGGGGCAATTTCCGCCAATACGGGTGGGGTTGCCGGCGGCGTGACGGATCCTGCCTCTCTCAGAGGCACGATCCGACACTGGAGCGCAGAGCCGATCCGATTGGCGGAATTTGCACGTGCGCGAGGGTCCGCGACAGCGTGGACAATCGGGGCGCGGCAGATCTTGTCCACGGGGCCGATGTAGCCACCGAACGCGCTGGCTCATCCTGTCGTATCACGTTGCGAGCCCGACCCTAGCAAAGGAGGTAAGCCCAGTTGCCCAACCCGCTCGCGATCGGCGTGACGCTCGGTGGCCTGCTTCTCGATGTGGTGGTGCCGCGGCCAAAGCCTCGGGCCGGAATTGCGCGTGAGCCCTCTCTCCTCTCTCCGCGCGCCGGCTCGAGGACACCGCGACACGAAACGGCCCACGAGGGGTACGACATTCCGCCGGCCGCGGGCGTGCGATTTGAACTGAATCGGGATGCCCACGGTGGCCGCGCTAACGTGCGGCCACCGTGGCGTCGTTCGCCGTCAAGTTCCTCGGCTGCAAGGTCTCGCAGGCCGACGCGATGATCGCCCGGCGGGCGCTACTCGCGGCCGGGCATAGCGAAGCCGCCGAGGACGAGGCCGAGCTGCACGTGATCAACACGTGCTGCATCACCAACGAGGCGGAGGCGAAGTCGCGCCAGGCAGTGCGGCGGTCGCTGAAGACCGCCGACCGGGTCCTGGTCGGCGGGGTGCGCCGTGAACCTGAACGGGGCGCAGTTCCGGGAGATCGACGACCGCGTGAGCGCGTTCGTCGGCACCGCGGAGGAGGTGGCCGGGGCGATGGCGGCGGGCCTGGGCGCGTGCGCCGACCTCGAGCACGACGTCCTGGCCCGCCGTTCGCCCGCGATCCCGGGACCCTCCGGGCAAACGTCGGCAGGCCTCGGACCGCACCCGGGGATTCATCAAGGTCCAGGACGGCTGCGACTGCCACTGCGCCTACTGCATCATCCCAACCGTCCGGGGGAGCGCCCGATCGAGACCCGTCCGCACGATCCTGGCCGAGGCCCGCCGGCGAGTCGACCAGGGTCAGCCGGAGATGGTCCTCACCGGTATCAGCGTGGGCGACTACCGCGACCCCGAGCACGGGCTCGAGCTGGGCGAGCTGATGGTCGAAGTGGCGCACCTGCCCGGTGTCGAGCGCGTCAGGCTCTCCAGCGTCGAGGTCATCCACGTCAAGGATTCGCTGCTCGAGGCGCTTGCCACCGAGCCCAAGGTGTGCCCGCACCTGCACGTGCCGATGCAATCGGGCGACGACGACGTCCTCAACGCCATGGGCCGCCACTACACCGCCGGCGAGTACCTGGACACCATCGCGGCATTGAAAGGAGCCGTGCCGCACGTGAACCTCACCACCGACGTGATCGTGGGCTTCCCGACCGAGACCGACGCGGCATTCGACCGCACGCTGAAAGCGGTCGTCCAGGCCGGGATCACCAAGGTGCACACGTTCTCCTACTCGCCCCGCCCCGGCACCAAGGCAGAGGCCCTCGGCGACCGGATCCCGTCAGAAGAAAAGAAGCTCCGGTCAAGACAGCTCCGCGCCCTCTCCGAGGTTCGCTCCAGACACCACCGGGCGGCCAAGCTGGGACGCCCCGAACGGGTCCTCATCGACAAGACCGCGGACGTCCAATGCTCCGGCTACACGGCGGACTACACCCGCTGCTACCTGCCGGCCGGGACCGGCCCGCGAGGCGCGATCATCGACGTGCGCTGCCGTGAACTCCACGCGGACGGCATCCGGTGCGAGGCTATCCTGAAGGGGTGAGCGTCATCGATGAGGTGCGCGGCGACATGAGGAGCGCGATGAAGGCCGGCGAGAAGATTCGTGCCGGCGCGCTGCGACTCGTCCTGTCCGAGCTGCAGAAGGCCGAGAAGGAAGGCAACGGCGACGAGCTCGGGGTGCTTCGCCGCGAGCGCAAGCGCCGGCTGGAGGCGGCCGAGCAGTTCCGCGGTGGCGGCCGCCCTGAGCTGGCCGAACAGGAGGAGGCCGAGGCCAGGCTGATCGAGGGCTACCTCCCGGCCGAGCTCGACGACACCGAGCTCGAGGCAATCGTCGCCTCCGCCATCGCCGAGACCGGCGCCACCAGCCCCAAGGACATGGGGCAGGTGATGAAGGCCGTGATGGCCAAGGCCGGCGGCCGCGCCGACGGCAAGCGCGCATCCGCGCGGGTGCGGGAGGCTCTGAGTGCGTAGCACTAGACGGGACCGGGTGGGTGCGTAGGCAGATCGAGCTCGAGAACCCGGTCGCGGCCGAGCTCGCCGGTAGCAAGGACGCGGTCCTGCGGGCGCTGGAAGGACATCTGGACTGTGACTTGTTCCTGCGCGGCAACGTGCTGACGCTGGACGGCGAGCCCGAGGCGGTCGACGCCGCCGCCGCGGTCGTGCACGAGCTGTCCGAGCTGATCGTCCAGGGCCACGAGATCGCGCCCGGCACGATCGAAGCGGTCAAGCGCGCCCTCGATCAACACGAATCCCCAGGCGCGATCCTGGAGGACGTGGTCTGGCGCCACCGCGCGACCAAGGTCTCGCCCAAAACCGTCAACCAGAAGCGCTACGTCGACTCGATCCGCAACACCACGATCACGTTCGGCATCGGCCCCGCCGGCACCGGCAAGACGTTCCTGGCCGTGGCCCTCGCCGCGGCCGCGCTCAGCCGGCGCGAGGTCAACCGCATCATCCTGACCCGCCCCGCGGTCGAGGCCGGCGAGCGGCTGGGCTTCCTGCCCGGTGACCTGATGGCTAAGGTCGATCCCTATCTGCGGCCGCTGTTCGATGCCCTGCACGACATGCTCGAGCCCGAGCGGGTGTCTTCGCACCTGGAGCGCGGGGTGATCGAGGTGGCGCCTCTCGCGTTCATGCGCGGCCGGTCTCTGAACGACAGCTTCATCATCCTCGACGAGGCCCAGAACACGAGCCCCGAGCAGATGAAGATGTTTCTGACCCGGCTCGGCTTCAACTCCAAGATGGTCGTGACCGGGGACATCACCCAGATCGACCTGCCGCGCGACCAGGATTCCGGTCTGGTGCTGGTGGCGGACATCCTGCAGGACGTCGAGGGGATCGAGTTCGTCCGCTTCGGCGAGGAGGACGTGGTCCGCCACAAGCTGGTGCGCCGGATCGTGGCCGCCTACGGCGAACATTCGCAGCGGCGCGCGCCGGAGTTGCGCCCGCGCGCGGCCACGCCGCGGGGCTGAGCGGCCAGTGCTCGAGATCGAGGTCATCGGGATCGACCAGATCACGGCGGGCGCGGAGCGCGCGGTCGGACTGGTGGTGCCGACCGCCGCCGAGCTCGAGCGGCTGTGCGCCCTGGCCATCGCCTCGGCCGGAATCGAGGACGGCCATGCGGCGATTGAGTTCGTCGATGCCGAACGCATGCAGTCGCTCAACCGCGAGCATCGGAGGATCGACCAGCCCACTGACGTGCTGTCGTTCGTGGTGGACGGCGACGGGGCCAGCGCGGGTCCGCGGGAGCTGGGCGACATCGTGATCTGCCCGGAGCACACCGAGGACCTCAGGGAGGCGGTCATCCACGGCGCGCTGCATCTGACCGGCATGGATCACGAGAGAGATGACGGCGAGATGCTCGCGCTCCAGGCCGAACTGCTGCGCTGGGCGCAGTGACCGGCGCCGGCACCCGCTCCACGCGGTCGCCTGCGCGGACTCGGTCGGGCTTCATTGCGCTGGCCGGACGCCCCAATGTGGGCAAGTCGACGCTCGCCAACGCGATCGTGGGAGCCAAGGTGGCGATCGTCTCCGACAAGCCGCAGACCACGCGTCGGGCGATTCGCGGCGTCGCCACGGGACCGGACTGGCAGCTGGTGCTGGTCGACCTGCCGGGCGTGCAGCGGCCGCGCGATGTCCTCACGAGCCGGATGCAGCGGCGGGTCGAACAGGAGCTCGAGGATGCCGACGGCTGCCTGTTCATGCTCAACGCGGAGCAGGGCGTCGGTCCGGGCGACCGGTTCATCGCCCGGTTGCTCAGCTCGGCCCCGGTGCCGGTGGTGATCGCGGTCAACAAGATCGACAGCGCTGACCGGGCCGCCGTCGCGGCCGCGCTCCAGGCGGCGGAGGAGCTCGACGCGGCCGAGGAGATCTTCCCGATCTCCGCGCTCAAAAGCACGGGCGTGCGTCCCCTGGTCGACCACCTCGTGTCGCTGCTGCCCGACGGTCCGTTGTATTTCGAGCCCGAGCAGCGCACCGACCAGCCAGAGCACGTGCTGCTGGCCGAGTTGGTGCGCGAACAGGTGCTCTCGCGCACGCGGGAGGAGCTGCCGCACGCCGTCGAGGTGGTCGTGGAAGGCATCCAGCACGGGGACCCGATCCGGATCGAGGCGGTCATCCTGGCCGAGACCGAGTCGCAGAAGCGCATCCTGATCGGGGCCGGCGGCCAGATGGTCAAGTCGATCGGGGTCGCAGCGCGGCGCGCGATCGAGCGCCACATGGGTGCGCGGGTGCATCTCGACCTGCGTGTCCGTGTCCGACGGCATTGGCGCACCGACGAGCACCTGCTCGACCGGCTCGGGATCGAGTAGATCGTCTGTCGCCAGATCTTCTGCAAACTGAACTATCCTGTAAGCAATGGCCACGGACACCGTGCAAGCTCCGACCCCACTCGCTTCCGATCTCTGTTGGCTGCTCGCCCGGACGAGCCACGCGCTGACCACCGAACTCACCGCCGCGCTCGAGGTGCTCGGAATCTCCCCGCGCGCGCACGCCGTGCTCACCACCGCGCTGACCGGCGAACTGACACAGAGCGAGATCGCCCGGCTCGTCGGGTTGGACAAGACCACGATGGTGGTCACGGTCGACGAACTCGAGGCGGCCGGCCTGGCCGAGCGGCGCCCGTCGAGCACGGACCGCCGCGCACGGGTGATCGCGGTGACCGAGTTGGGCGTGCAGACGGTCAGGCAGGCCGACGACGTGCTCGACCGTGTCCGCGACGACGTCCTGAGCGTGCTCGCGCCGGAGGAGCGCGAGATCTTCCTGAGCGCGCTCAGCCGCCTGGCCTGCGGACGGCTCTCCGCGCCGGTGCAGTGCACCCAGCCGGTCCGCCGCCCGCGCTGAGGAGCCGCTGAGTCCCGGGGGGCGGCGTGAGGCGCCGCGCCCGCCGGCGCATCCGGTCAGAACGCCCGGTGTGCTCGGTCGAGTCGTAGCTCATACGGGTTTGCGACCGTAGGAGATCGTCTCGTAATAGATGATCTGCTACCGTTCTATCTCGAACGGACCGAACTCCAGGAACCCCAGGAGATGAACCAGATGAGCCAGACGCGCTTAGCCCCCGCAGCTGACAGAAGCCAGTGGATCGCCCTGGTGGTCCTGTGTGCGGGCTTCCTGATGATCATCCTCGACCAGACGATCGTGAACGTCGCGCTCCCGTCGATCCAAACCGACCTCCACTTCAGCCAATCGGCGCTGGCCTGGGTGGTGAACGCCTACCTGATCGCCTTCGGCGGCCTCCTGCTGCTGGTCGGCCGGTTAGGCGACCTGATCGGACGCCGGCGGATCTTCCTGGCCGGGCTCACCGTGTTCACCACCGCGTCGCTGGTGTGCGGCCTGGCCGACGGCCAGGGAGTCCTGATCGGCGCCCGCTTCGTGCAGGGAGTCGGCGGGGCGATGACCTCGGCGGTGATCCTCGGCATGATCGTCACGATGTTCCCGCGGCCGTCCGAGCAGGCCAAGGCGATCGGCGTCTACAGCTTCGTGGCCGCGGCCGGTGGCGCGATCGGCCTGCTGGCCGGCGGCGTCCTCACCCAGGCCATCAACTGGCATTGGATCTTCTTCGTCAACCTCCCGATCGGCGTCGCCACCGGGATTCTCGCCACCAGGCTGCTGCCCGACGACCGCGGAATCGGCCTCCAGCAGGGTGCTGACGCGATCGGTGCGCTGCTCCTGGTCGGCTCGCTGATGCTGGCGGTCTACACAATCGTCGAGGCCAGCGACTACGGCTGGGGATCGCTGCACACCCTCGGGTTCGGCGCGGTCGCGGTGGGCCTGCTCGGGGCGTTCGTGCTGCGTCAGGCGACCGCGGCCAGTCCGCTGATCCCGCTGCGCGTCTTCGGATCGCGCACGGTCACGGTGGCGAACCTGATGCAGGTGTTGATGGTCGCGGGCATGTTCGGGATGTTCTTCCTGGGCGCGCTCTACCTCCAGCGAGTGCTGCGCTACGACGCGATCGAGGTGGGCCTGGCCTTCCTCCCGGTGGCGGTCGGCATCGCGGCCCTGTCGCTGCGGCTGGCCGCGGGGCTGATGATGCGCTTCGGCGCCAAGCCGACGCTGATCGGCGGCCTGGTCCTGGTCGCTGCCGGGCTGATCGTTTTCCGGCGCGCGCCGGTGGACGCCGGGTACCTCGCGGACCTACTCCCGGCGATGGTGCTGCTGGGCGTCGGGGCGGGGCTGGTGTTCCCCGCGCTGATGACGCTCGCCATGTCGGCGGCCACGCCAGAGGATTCGGGGCTCGCTTCCGGGCTCGTGAACACCACCCAACAGGTCGGCGGAGCGCTCGGCCTCGCCGTGCTGGCCACGCTGGCCAGCACTCGCACGGGCGATGCAGTGGGCCACGGCGCCTCGACCGCCGCCGCGCTCACCGACGGTTATCACCTCGCCTTCACGATCTCGGCCGTCCTCCTGCTGGCGGCGATCGCGATCGGCGTGGTCCTGCTCCGTCCCGCCCAGGCGCTCCACGGCGTCGCGGAGCACGCGCCTGAAGCGCTCGACGAGCGGGATGTCGTCCTGGAAGACGCCGCATAGAACGGCAACCGGGCCGCCCGCCCTACGGGGCGGGCGGCCAAGGGCCGCCGACGGAACCCTAGAATCGCCACCCCGTGGAGGATTCGGATATCGCCTTCGACGAGCGCGGGCTGCTTCCGTGCATCGTTCAGGACTGGCGCACCGGTGAGGTGCTGACTCTGGCCTACATGAACGCCGAGGCGCTTGCGCTCACCCGGCGGACCGGCGAGATCCACTTCTTCAGCCGCTCGCGGCAGGAGCTGTGGCACAAGGGCGCCACCTCGGGCCACACGCAGGCGGTCAAGGCGATCCGCTACGACTGCGACGCCGATGCGCTGCTGGCGCTCGTCGAGCCGGCCGGCCCGGCCTGCCACACCGGCGAGCGGACCTGCTTTCACAATGGCGACACGTCGCCCGGCGCGCCGCATGAGACGCTGCCGACGCTGGAGCGCACGATCGCCGAGCGCGCTCAAAGCAAGCCCGCAGGCTCCTACACGACCAAGCTGCTCGACGATCCAACCCTCGCCGGCGCCAAGGTGCAGGAGGAGGCCGAGGAGGTGGTCAGAGCGGCGCGCGAGGAGTCAGATCAGCGCGTGGCGGAGGAGGCCGCCGACGTCATCTACCACCTCGCGGTGTTGCTCCGCGGGCGGGGCTTGTCGCTGGCCGACGCGGAGCAGGTGCTCGATGGCCGTCGCAAGCCCTGACACCGCGGGAACCGGGATCACACCGTCGCTGCCCGACGCCCGGGCGCTGACGGGCCGCTACAACGTCATCCCGGTCCGCGAGAGGTTCATCGACGACTGCCAGACGCCGGTGTCGGCCTTCCTCAAGCTCCGCGAGAGCGGGCCGGCCTTCCTGCTCGAGTCGGCCGATCAGGGACGCGTGGGGCGCTACTCGTTCATCGGCATCCGGCCGCGCAAGGTGCTGCGCTGGTCGCTCGGCGATCCGGGCGATCCCTACGCGCTCGCCGCCGCGGAGCTGGGACCGCTGAAGCCCGCGCCGCTGCCCGACCTGCCGCCGTTCGCCGGGGGCGCGGTCGGGCTGTTCGCCTACGACCTGGTCCGGACGGTCGAGCCGCTCGGGCCGCCCAACCCCGATCCGATCGGCGTGCCCGACCTGGCCCTGATGCTGACCGACGTGCTGGTCGCCTTCGACCACCTCAAGCACACGGTCACCGTGATCGCCAACGTCTACGCCGACGACGATCTGGAGGCGTCGTACCGGCGGGCGCTCGAGACGATCGCCGAGGTCCGGTGGCGGCTGGCCGGCCCCGTCCCGAGGCCGCCCAAGCCGCCTTCAGCCGGCCGCGCCACGACACCCCTGGTCCCGAACATGACCCGCGAGCAGTTCGAGGCCAACGTGGCCCGGATCATCGAGTACATCTACGCCGGGGACGCATTCCAGGTCGTCCCGTCCCAGCGCTGGTCGGGCCCGGTGCCGGTCGAGGCGTTCTCCATCTATCGCGGCCTGCGCGCGGTGAACCCCAGTCCGTACATGTACTTTCTGGACTTCGGCGACTTCGAGATCGCCGGCGCCAGCCCCGAGCCGCTGATCACCGTGGCCGGCCGGCGAGTCTCGACCCGGCCGATCGCGGGCACCCGTCCGCGGGGACAGACCGCCGAGGAAGACCGTCGGATCGCGGAGGAGCTGCTGGCCGATCCCAAGGAACGGGCCGAACACGTGATGCTGGTCGACCTGGGCCGCAACGACCTCGGACGCGTGTGCTCATACGGAAGCGTCGAGGTCGAGAGCTTCATGGCGGTGGAGAACTACAGCCACGTGATGCACATCGTCTCGAGCGTGGCCGGCCGGCTGCGCGAGGGGGTGGGCGCGCTGGACGCGTTGCGCGCGGTGCTGCCGGCCGGCACGTTGTCGGGGGCGCCCAAGGTGCGGGCGATGCAGATCATCGACGAGCTGGAGCCGGTCAAGCGCGGCGGCTACGGCGGCGCGATCGGCTACGCGAGCTATACGGGCGATCTCGACACCTGCATCCACATCCGCACCATGGTGATGAAGGACGGGATCGCCCACGTGCAGGCCGGCGGGGGCACGGTGGCCGACGCCAGGCCCGCGCTCGAGTACCGCGAATCCGAGGCCAAGGCGAAGGGCGTGCTCCAGGCGATCGAGCTGGCCGCCGCGCAGCCCGAATGGCCATAACCCGACCCTGGTCGAGAAACGCAACTATGCGTGACGTTTCGCGATCAGCCTCCCGTTAGGAGCCTCATGGAACCCGAGCAGATCACCTTGGACGTCGCCGACCATGTCCTGACGATCACCCTGAACCGCCCCGACCGCCTGAACGCCTGGACCCAGACGATGTTCAAGGAGCTGCTGGAGGCGTTCGACCGCGCGGACGCCGACGACGAGGTGCGGGCGGTGATCGTGACCGGCGCCGGCCGCGCCTTTTGCGCGGGCGCCGATCTCGAGCGCGGTGGCGAGACGTTCACCAAGCGCGAGCACCAGGATCCCGACTCGATTCCCCGCGACAGCGGCGGCCGGCTCATGCTGCGGATCTTCGACCTGACCGGACCGCGCCCGGTTTCAGCTGAGCTTCGCGCGGTCCGTCAGGGCCCCCAGGTCACCGGGGAGTCGATGTAGTCGCTCGTGCCGTTGTAGCTGACCCGCTTGATCCCGCCCGGCACCAGGAAGGTCAGGCAGTCGTCGTAGCCCTTGCCCGTGCCCAGCGGCTTGGTGGACGCGGCGTCGGGGCATTTCGGGAAGTCGCCGATGAAGGTCACGCTCGACTGGTTGTTGCCGGTGCTGTCGACGCCCTCGATGGCCGCGGCCGAGCTGTCGACGTCGATGTTGGCCGGGCCGAGATTGGTCACGTGCACCTTGACGTAGTAAGGCGTGCTCGCCTTCTCGGTGGCGTCGAGCTGGATCCCGTTGAAGTCCGACAGCGAGCCCTTGTCGAAAGACTGAACCGTCACCTGCAGTGTCGAGGCCTTGCTCTTGTTCGTCGAGCCGGCGGGCGTGAAGGCGACCTTGGCGCTGTGTCCGACCGCCAGCTTGGTCCCCGGTGCGGCGGTCGCACCCGAGCTCGACGCGGACGTCGTGCTCGTCCCGCCGCCCGTCGTGACTTGCTTCGACGTGGTCGTCTCCGTCGCGGAGGTGGCGCTCGACGAAGAGCTGTTGCTGCTCCCGCACGCGGCGAGCGCACCCGCGAGCGCCACCGTGGCCAGCGCAGCGCCAATCGATCTGCCCCGAAGTGTCCCGACCATCATCACCCCTTATCTCGGTTGAAAGGAAACTGCCAAGCCAAGACGCTCTGGGCAAGGGAAACGCGCCAAGCGAAGCGCACGTTTACCGTTTCGTAAGCATGCGCGTGCTCGTCTTGGACAACTACGACAGCTTCACCTACAACCTCGTCCAGTACCTGGGTGAACTCGGGGCGGAGGTCGAGGTGGTCCGCAACGACCACGCCGCGGTGGACGAGTTGCTCGTGCGGGGCTACGACCGCGTGGTCGTGTCTCCCGGTCCCTGCACGCCCAACGAGGCGGGTATTTCGCTCGAGGCCGTCAAGCGGTTCCCGGAGGCGCGGATCCCGACCCTCGGCGTGTGCCTGGGCCACCAGGCGCTCGTGCAGGCATGGGGCGGCCGGGTCGTGCAACACGAGCCCGTCCACGGCAAGACGACGATCATCGACCACGACGAGAGGACGATCTTCCGTGGCCTGCGCCGGCCTCTCGAGGTCGGCCGTTATCACTCGCTGGTGGTCGATCCGGCGCTGCCGGATTGCTTCGAGGCGAGTGCGCACGGCGGCGAGGTCGTGATGGCCGTCCGGCACCGCGAGCTGCCGGCGGAGGGCGTGCAGTTTCACCCGGAGTCGGTCCTCACCGAGCAGGGCCGCGAGCTCTTGGCCAACTTCCTGGCGGGGACCCGATGAGCGGCGGCCCCGATCTCCTCACGCGAGCCATCGACACGCTGGCCGGCGGCCAGGACCTGGACCTCGAGGACACCGCGGCCGTATTGCGCGAGATCATGGCCGGCAACGCGACCGAGATCCAGATCGCGGCTTTCCTGATCGCGCTGCGAACCAAGGGAGAGACGGTCGAGGAGCTGGCGGGGCTGGCCCGGACGATGCGATCCATGGCGGCGCGGGTCGCCGTCTCGAGCGACGACCTGCTGGACACGGCGGGGACCGGGGGAGGGCGGCGCACGTTCAACGTGTCGACCACGGCGGCGCTGATCGCCGCCGGCGCGGGCTGCACGGTGGCCAAGCACGGCAACCGCTCGGCCACCGGCCTGTCCGGGTCGGCCGACGTGCTCGAGGCGCTGGGCGCGCGCATCGATCTCGGACCCCGCGAGGTGGGGCGATGCATCGAGGACGTGGGCTTCGGGTTCATGTTCGCGCCGGCCCACCATCAGGCCACGCGGTACGTGGTGCCGGTCCGGCGCGAGCTGGCCGTGCGGACGATCTTCAACTTCCTGGGGCCGCTCACCAACCCGGCCGGCGCCACCCGGCAGCTGATCGGCGTCTCCGATCCCGCCTACCTGGAAACCATGGCCGGCGCGCTGGCGCTGCTGGGGACCAAGCACGCCCTGCTGGTCTCGAGCGAGGACGGACTCGACGAGCTCAGCATCTCGGCGCCCACGCTGGTCGTGGAAGTGGTCGGCCAGGAGATCCGCCGGTACACCGTGACGCCCGAAGAGGTCGGACTGAAGCGCGCCCCGGCCGAGGAGATTCCCGGCGGCGACCCAGGGCAGAACGCCGGGACGGCCCGTGTGATCTTCGCCGGCGAGCGTGGCGCCGCGCGCGACCTGGCCGCCCTGAACGCCGGTGCGGCGATCTACGCCGGCGGTGGCGCCGCCACGCTCGAAGCCGGCGTCCGTGCCGCCGAGAAGGCGATCGACGAAGGGGCCGCGGCGGCCGCCCTCGAGCGGTTCGTGGCGCGCACGCGCGAGCTGGCGCCGGCGAGAGCATGAACCGGCTCGATCCGATCGTGGCCGCCACGCGCGAGGAGCTGGCCCGGCGGCGACACGCCGTTCCGCCGTCGGAGCTCGTCCGCGCGGTCACGGCGCGCGCTCAGAGCGACGAACCGGTGCGCTCGTTTCACGACGCGCTGGCCCGGCCCGGCCTGTCGGTGATCGCCGAGCACAAGCGGCGCTCCCCATCGGCCGGTCCGATCCGCGAGGACCTGGCACTCGCGGACGTCCTCGGTGCCTACGAGCGGGGCGGCGCCGCCGCGGCTTCGATCCTCACCGAGGGCCCGAGCTTCGGCGGCTCGCTCGACGATCTGCGCCGCGCGCGCCAAACCATCGGCCTCCCGCTGTTGCGAAAGGACTTCGTCGTCGACCCCTACCAGGTGCACGAGTCATACGCGGCCGGGGCCGACGCGATCTTGCTCATCGTGGCGGCGCTGTCGCCCGAGGAGCTGGGCTCGCTGCACGGCGAGGCGCGGGAGCTCGGACTGGACGTGCTCGTCGAGGTGCACGACGAGCGGGAGCTGGACGTCGCGCTCGATCTCCGCGCCGAGATCATCGGGATCAACAACCGCGATCTCAAGACCCTCCACGTCGATACCGCTCGCACCTTTGGGCTGCTGCCGCGGGTGGCCGGACATGCCCTGGTCGTCTCGGAATCCGGGTTCAGCCGTCCCGAGCAGCTCGACGCCCTGGCCGAGGCGGGCGTGGACGCCGTGCTGGTCGGCGAGGCGCTGATGCGCTCGCCGGACATCGAGGCCGCCTGCCGCGCGCTCACCGCGGGTTGAGTGACCCCCGCCCTACGATTGTCGTCAGTGACTAAGATCAAGTTCTGCGGGCTCACCACTCTGGACGACGCCGAGCGGGCGGTGGCGGCCGGCGCATGGGCGATCGGGGTGATCTTCTGGCCGCGCTCGCCGCGCCGGTGCGAGCTCACCGCCGCGGCCGAGATCGCCGCCGCCGTCAAGCGGCGCGTCGAGGTGGCCGGCGTCTTCGTCAACGCCACGCTTGATCACGTCGCCGAGACGGCGGACGCGGTGGGCCTGACCATGCTCCAGCTCCATGGCGACGAGGGCCCCGCCTACTGCGCCGAGACGGCGCGCCGCACCGGCTGCAAGGTGATCAAGGCGGTCCGGGTGCGCAGCCGCGCCGATGTCCAGGCGCTGGCGTCGTTCCACACCGACTACCACCTGCTCGACAGCTACACCGCCGAGGTGCCCGGCGGCACGGGCGAGACGTTCGCCTGGGAGATCGCGGGGACCCATCGCGGCTCGATCCCGATGATCCTGTCCGGCGGTCTGACCGCCGAGAACGTCGGCGACGCGATCGCGGCGCTCCGACCCTTCGCGGTGGATGTGGCGAGCGGAGTCGAGCGGGCGCCCGGCGTGAAGGATCCCGGCAAGCTCGAGGCGTTCGCGGCCGCGGTGCGCGCCGCCGCACCGATGGTCGCGGCCGAGCGATGAGCGCGGTCGAGCACCGCTTCGGGCCGTACGGCGGCCAGTACGTCCCCGAGACGCTGATGCCGGCGCTCGCCGAGCTCGAGGAGGCCTGGGTGTCGGCCCGCGAGGACCCGGCCTTCGGCGCCGAGCTCGACGCGCTCCTGCGCGATTTCGTAGGGCGCCCCTCGCCGCTGTACTTCGCCCGCCGGCTGAGCGAGGCGGCCGGCCACCCGATCTACCTCAAGCGCGAGGATCTCAATCACACCGGCGCGCACAAGATCAACAACGCTCTGGGGCAGGCGCTGCTGGCCAAGCGGATGGGCAAGCGGCGGATCATCGCCGAGACCGGCGCCGGCATGCACGGCGTGGCCGCCGCCACCGCTTGCGCCTTGCTCGAGCTCGAGTGCATCGTGTACATGGGCACCGAGGACATGCGCCGGCAGCGGCCGAACGTCGAGCGCATGGGGTTGCTGGGAGCCTCGGTGGAGCCGGTCCAGGCCGGCGCGCGCACGCTCAAGGAGGCGGTCTCGGCCGCCATCCGGGACTGGGTCACGAACGTCGAGACCACCCACTACATCATCGGCTCGTGCGTCGGTCCGGCGCCCTACCCGGCGATGGTGCGCGACCTCCAGCGCGTCATCGGGGACGAGGCGCGGGCCCAGGTGCTCGAGCGGGCGGGCCGCCTGCCCGAGCGAGTGATCGCGTGCGTGGGTGGCGGCTCCAACTCGATCGGGATATTCATCCCGTTCGTCGACGACGCCGAGGTAGCGCTGATCGGGGTGGAGGCGGCGGGCGAGGGGATCGAAAGCGGCCGCCACGGCGCGCCGCTGACCGCAGCCGGCCTGCCGGGTGTCCTGCACGGCGCCTTCTCGGCGGTCATGCAGGACGAGGACGGCCAGATCCTCGAGGCGCACTCGATCTCGGCCGGGCTCGACTATCCGGGCACCGGTCCCGAGCATGCCTGGCTGCGCGACTCCGGTCGCGCCCGGTACGAGGCGATCACCGATCGCGAGTGCGCTCGAGGCGTTCGCCACGTGCGCGCGGCTGGAGGGCATCATCCCCGCGCTCGAGAGCGCCCATGCCATCGCCTGGGCGCTGAGGCACGGCCCGAGCGAGCTGGATGTGATCTGCCTGTCCGGGCGCGGGGACAAGGACCTGGTCGAGGCGCTCGATCATCTGGCGCGGCTGTCCGGGGCGCAATGACCGGGATCGAGCGAATCGCCGAGGCGTTCGAGTCGGCCCGTGCCAACGGGCGCCGCGCGGCGCTGATGCCCTACCTGATGGGCGGGTTCCCGGACCTGGCCACCTCGCAGGCCATCGGCGTGGAGTATGCGCGGGCCGGCGCCGACCTGATCGAGCTTGGCGTGCCGTTCTCGGACCCCCTCGCGGATGGGCCCGTGATCCACGCCGCCGGCACGACCGCGCTCCGCGCCGGGGCGAAGGTGGAGGACGTGCTCGAGGCTGGATGCGCCATCGCTGAGCACGTCCCCGTGGTGGTGATGTGCTACGCGAACCCGATCGTGGCCCGGGGGCTCGAACGCTTCGCCGATGCGCTCCTCCGAAGCGGCGTCAGCGGCCTGATCGTCCCGGACCTGCCGCTCGAGGAGGCTCCACCGATCCGGCGTGTCTGCGATGAGCGCGGCCTGGCGCTGGTGCCGCTGGTGGCGCCGACCACGCCCCGGCGGCGGCTGGAACGGATCGGTGCGCAGGCGCGCGGCTTCGTCTACGCGGTTTCGTTGACCGGCACCACGGGCGAGCGCGCCGGCGGCTTGCAGGACGGTCTGGCCGGGGTGCTGGCGCGGGCTGCCGCGTGTACGGACGTGCCGGTGGCGGTCGGCTTCGGCATCTCGACCCCGGAGCAGGCGGCGGCCGCCGCGGAGGCCGGCGCGGACGGTGTCATCGTGGGCACCCGCCTGGTGCGCGCCGCCGGCGAGGGCGAGGATCCGGTGGCGGCGGTCGGCGCGCTGGTTCGCGAGCTGGCGTCCGGGCTGGCCGGGTCCCCGGTCGGTTAGCATCCCTGACGCGATGGGCCTGATCCTGACCGCCACCGCAGGTCTGTGCCTGTGGATCATCCTGTGGTCGCTGAACGTCAGCGGCTTCGACGCCATCTTGATCGCGGTGGTGATGGTGCTGATTGCGCTCGGAGTCCGGCAGTTGCTTCCGTTCCTGCCCGGCCGGCGGGAATAGCCGGAGGCGCTCGTGTCAGGCCGGGTGCTCGCACGCGGACGGGCCGCCTGCGCGTGGGCTCTGCTCGCGGTGGGGATCGCCGGGTGCACGTCGAACGGAAGCGGCAGCTCGGCGGTGACTGTCTCGGGCAAGACGCTCACGATCTATCTGAGCGACGCGACGACGAGTCAGCCCCAGGTGGCGCGGGACGTCCTCGACGCGGAACGACTGGCGTCCTCGCCACAATCGAGCCACCGCATCGGCGGCTACGCCGTGCAGCTCAAGGTGCTGCACGGCAAGATCTCGGATGGGGCGCGGACGGCGATCCAGGACAAGACCGCGATCGCCTACCTGGGCGAGGTTGTGCCGCATTCCTCCTCTGCCTCGCTCGGCATCACGAACGCCGTGGATCTGCTCCAGGTCAGTGCGACCGACACCGCTCTCGAGCTGACCCAGGCCAGCCCGGCGGTGCCCGGCTCGCCCAACACGTACTACGAGTCGCTCGGCTCCTACGGGCAGACGTTCGCGCGGGTGGTGCCGACCACCGGCCGCGAGGCCAAGGCCCAGGTGCAGGAGATGAAGGCCCTCGGGGTGACCAAGCTGTACGTGGCCGATGACGGTGGACCCTACGGCGCCACGATCGCGGACGCGGTCAAACGAGACGCCTCCGGCTCGATCACCGTGGCGAGCAGCCCGGCCGGCGCCGATGGGGCGTTTTACGGGACCGCCTCGCCGGTGGCCGCAACGCGGTTCCTCGCGCGGGCCTCGTCGGCATCTTCGTCGATCAAGCTTTTCCTTCCGTCGGCCCTGTACGACCCGGCGATCGGCTCCCAGCTTTCCGGGCTGCGCAACGTGTACGTGTCGGCGCCCGGCTTCCTCAAGCAGAACCTGACCCAGTCCGGCTCGCAGTTCGTCTCCCAGTTCACGACGGCCTACGGTCGCGCGCCATTGCCCCAGGCCATCTTCGGCTACGAGGCGATGTCGGCCGTGCTCGCGGTGCTCCGAGAGGCGGGCGCCCAGGCGAACAACCGGTCCACGGTCGTCAAGGATTTCCTGGCCATCAAGAACCGGACGTCGGTGCTCGGCACTTACTCGATGAACTCGAACGGGGACACGAGCATCGCCCCGTTCGTGTTCAGCCGCCTGCAGCAAGGGAAGCTGGTGCCGTTCGCCCAAGTGGACGGGTGAGGCTGGTCAGGGAGTCCTCGGGGGCAGTGGGCTGGGCGCGGCCCGTGGCGGCGATCTGCGCCGCGCTCGTCGCGCTCTGCGGGTGTGGCTCCGAGCAAACGACGACCAATTCGACCCGAGTCCGCGGCAAGGTGCTGACGGTCTACGTGAGCGTCCCGCTGCGCGGCGCCTCGCGGGTGAGTGGCAACGCGGTCGTCTCCGGCGCGAGGCTGGCCCTGGCGCAGGCGCACAGCCGGGTCGGCGAGTACCGGATCGCACTCAAGGTGCTCAATGACGCCACCGTGCAACAGGGCGGGTGGGATCCGGGCCAGACCACGCTGAACGCCAACGCCGCGGTGCTCGATCCGACCACGATCGCCTACCTGGGCGAGCTCAACTCGGGGGCCACCGCGGTGTCGATCCCGCCGCTCAACCGTGCCGGCATCCCGCAGGTCAGCCCGACCAGCACGGCGGTGGGATTGACCTCGAATGCTCAGGGCGCGTTTCCCGGCGAGCCCGAGAAGTACTACCCGTCCCGCGTGCGCACCTTCGCGCGGGTGGTGCCGAACGACAGGGTTCAGGCGGTGGCTCAGGTCCGCGTGCAGCTGGACCAGGGATGTCGCGACACCTACGTCCTCGACGACGACGAGGTCGACGGCGCCGACGCGGCGCGGAGCTTCGCGCTGGCCGCCCAGTCCGCCCACCTGCGAGTGGTGGGGATCCAGGCGTTCGTACGGAACTCCGCGAGCTACGCCGCGTTGGCAGCCGGCGTGGCCCAGACCCACCCCGACTGCGTGCTGATCAGCGCCGACACCGAATCGGGCGCGGTCCGGCTCACCACTCAACTGGCCGCCGCGATGCCGGACGTGAAGATCTTCGGCTCGGCCGGTCTGGCCGAGAGCACGTACACCGACCCGGCCCAGGGCGGGATCCCATTGTCGATCGACTCGCGCGTGATGATCACCGCTCCAACCCCGGCCGGGAACCAGTATCCGCCCGCCGACCGGGCCTTCACCACCGCGTACCAGCGGCGCTACGGCGCGGTCGAGCCGGTTTCGATCTTCGGCTATGAGGCGATGGGCCTGCTGCTCAGCGCGATCGCGCGCGGCACCGATGGCGGAACCAAGCCGGCGATGCGAGCCAAGGTGCGGGCGGAGATCTTCGCCACCCACGACCGCCGCAGCGTCCTTGGCACCTACAGCATCGATCGCGACGGCGACACCACGCTGCGCCGCTACGGCGCATACAGCATCGTCGCCGGGCGTCTGACCTTCTGGCAGGGCATAGACACCGGCGCGCGGTTGACGATCGGTTAAGGCGCTTGACCCGCACCGCTGCCTCCGCGCGCCCGACGAGTCGGCGGGCGCCGGGCCCTCGTCGCCGGCCGGGTGTCCGAACCGGTCGTTCAACAGCTTGGAGGCGCTGATGCTGTGCGGGACGCGCGCGCAGTGTCGCGACCAGATCGGACGCCTGCGCTCCGAGATAGCCTGACTGTGTGGCGAGCATCACCCCCGACGAGCTATTCCTGATCGACGGAAACAGCCTGGCCTATCGGGCGTTCTTCGCCCTGCCCGAGTCGATCGCCACCTCGACCGGGGTGCCCACCAACGCCATCTTCGGGTTCGCGTCGATGCTGGTGAAGATCCTCACCGACTACGGCCCCAAGGCCACGGTGGTCGTGTGGGACGCCGGCGACACCGGCCGCAAGGAGGTGTACGCCGACTACAAGGCGCAACGGACCACCCGCCCCGACCTGCTCAAGGAGCAGTGGCCGCATCTGGAGCCGCTGGTCGACGCGTTCGGCTATCGGAACCTGAGGGTCCAGGGCTATGAGGCCGATGACGTGATCGCGTCGATCGTGGAAAAGGCCCGTAGCGCGGATCCACCGATCCCGGTGATGGTGGTGAACGGGCGATCGCGACGCCTACCAGCTGGTCGACGACGGGGTGGTGAAGATCATGACCACCTCGCGGGGGATCACCGACACCCGGGTGTACGACCGCCAGGGGGTGATCGACCGCTACGGCATCCCGCCCGAGCTGATTCCCGACTTCATCGGGCTGAAGGGCGACACCAGCGACAACATCCCCGGGGTCCCCGGGATCGGCGACAAGACCGCGGCCGAGCTGCTCCAGCGATTCGGGACCCTCGAAGACGTCCTCGGCCACGTCGACGACATCTCCGGGGCCAAGCGCAAGCAGAACCTGACCGAGCACGCCGAGGCGGCGCGCATCTCCAAGCAGCTGGCCACCGCGAAGCGCGACATCGACCTCGAGCTCGACCTCCAGACCTTCGCGACAACCGCGCCGGATCGCTCGAAGCTCCGGGACACCTTCCGCAAGTTCGAGCTGCGCGAGCCGCTGCGCCGGCTGGAGGAGGCGCTCGGCTCGGCCGACGCGGCCGCGCCCGCCCCCGAGGCGGAGCGCTCGCTCACGGCGCGCGTGCGCAAGGCCACCGTCGGGGAGCTGAAGCGGCTGCCCGAAAAGGAGGTGGCGATCGGCGTGCGAGCGCCCGAGACGCCTCCCGATCAGCTGTTCGCGCCTGACCTTGGGTGGCGCTTCGGGGTGCAGGCGGCCGGAGCGGCCGAGGTGCTGGCCGGCGAGGCCGGCTCCACCGAGGAAGTCGTGCGGGCGATGGGGCGCCGCCCGGTGATCGCCCACGACGCCAAGTCCCTGGGCGAGGTCCCGGCCGTGCTGGCCCACGACACCGAGGTGGCGGCCTATCTGCTCGAGCCGGCGCGGCGCGCCTACCCGTTCCGGGAGCTCACCGAGGAGCGCGGCCTGGGCACCGACCTGGAGGACGAGGCCGCAGCCGACGCGCGTGCTGCTGCACGCGCTGGCCGCCTGGCAGCGCGAGGAGATCCGCGGGCGCGGGCTGACCGACCTGCTGCACGAGGTCGAGCTGCCGCTGGTGCGGATCCTGCGCGAGATGGAGCTGGCCGGCTCGAAGCTCGACACCGCCCGCCTGCACGAGATCTCCGCCCGGGTCAAGGCCGAGGCCGACAGCCTCGAGCGCGAGATCTTCGACATCTGCGGTGAGGAGTTCACGCTCGGGTCGCCCAAGCAGCTCGAGGAGATGCTGTTCGGCCGCCTCGGCCTATCGCGCAAGCGCCGCGGCAAGACCGGCTACTCGACCGACGCCCGCGTGCTCCAGGCAATCCGCCATGAGCATCCCGTGATCCCCAAGATCGAGCGCTGGCGCGAGCTGACCAAGCTGGCCCAGACCTACCTCGACGCGCTGCCCGCTGCTGCATCGCGCAGGACGGCCGGATCCACACCACGTTCAACCAGACCGCGGCCACCACCGGCCGGCTCTCCTCGAACAACCCGAACCTCCAGAACATCCCGATCCGGACCCCGCTGGGCCGCGAGATCCGGGCCTGCTTCGTGGCCGAGGCCGGCAACCTGCTGGTCTCGGCCGACTACTCGCAGGTCGAACTGCGGCTGCTCGCCCACATCGCGCGGCGAGGACGCGCTAAAGGAAATCTTCCGAAAGGGCGAAGATGTCCACACCGCCACGGCCTGCCGCGTGTTTGGGGTGACACCGGAGCAGATCGACCCTGGGATGAGATCCAAGTCCAAGATGATCAACTACGGCATCGTCTACGGGCTGTCGGCGTGGGGGATGGCCGACCGGCTCGACATCCCCCAGGAGGAGGCCGAGGAGTTCATCGCAGCGGTACATGGCCGGGTTCCCGGCGGTCGCGCGCTGGATCGAGGAGACGATCGAGCAGGGCACCGAGCACGGCTACGTCTCGACCCTGTTCGGTCGCCGCCGCCAGGTGCCCGAGCTGCGCGCCCGCCGCTGGGAGATGCGCAAGCAGGGCGAGCGCTTCGCGGTCAACATGGTCATCCAGGGCACCGCCGCCGACATCATGAAGGTGGCGATGGTGCGCTGCGATCAGGCGCTCAAGCGAGTCGGGGCTGCGCTCGCGGACGATCCTCCAGATCCACGACGAGCTGCTGTTCGAGGGTCCGGCGCAGGAGACCGCGGAGGTGGAGCGAATCGCGTACCGAGCAGATGGGCGGCGCATTCGAGATGGACCCGCCGCTGGCCGTCGAGGTTGGCGTGGGACCCGACTGGCTGGCGGCGAAGTGAGGAGCCGTGATCGAAAAGGTCGCGATATGCGACCGAATCGGTCAGGCCCTTCCTGGCGCTGGGTTGTGCGCCGCGCTGCTCCCGGCTGCCCTGGCGCTCTGGCCCCGGCGGACGCGCTGGCGATGCGCGCCGCCGGAATCGCAAGAGATGTCCCGACCGGCAGCTCGGATCGAGGCGCGCCTGGCCTCCGCGCGGCACGCCGAACCTGCCCTACGGCGGCGGTCCCGTGCTGCACTCCAACCGCACTCATGTGATCTTCTGGGCTCCCGCCGGCTCGACGCTGGCCTTCGACCCCGGCTATCAGTCGCTGGTCGAGACGTTCCTGACCGACGTCGCCGCCGACAGCCACAAGACCACGAACGTCTACGGGCTGAGCGGCCAGTACTCCGACCGCAGCGGACCGGCGGCCTACGACTCGACCTACGGGGGCGCCGTGACCGCCACCGACCCCCTCCCGGCCAACGGCTGCACCGAGCCGCCGATGACCGGTCCGGGGTGGAGCGTGTGCCTGAGCGACGCCCAGCTCGAGTCCGAGATAGAGCGCGTGATCGCGAGCGACCAGCTACCCACCCTGGGCCGCGACGTGTACTTCCTGGTCATGCCCGACGGAATGGGCAGCTGCACCGACTCGAGCTCCTCGAGCTGTGCGCTCGGCGGCAGCGTCAGCGGTTACTGCGGCTATCACTCCGAGACCCCGGACGGCATCGTCTACGCGGTAATTCCCTACAACGCGGTGCCCGGTCACTGTCAGTCGAACAATCCCCGTCCGAATTCGAGCACGGCCGATCCGACCATCTCGACGATCAGCCACGAGCACAACGAGATGGTGACCGACCCGGACGGCGATGCCTGGATCGACGAGCGCGGCAACGAGAACGGGGATCTGTGCCTGACCAGCTTCGGCCCGAGCCTGAGCGCTCCGAGCGCCGCGGCCTGGAACGAGACCGTGCACGGCGGGCACTTCTTCCTCCAGGAGGAATGGAGCAACGCCGACTCCGGCTGCGAGCCGCGGGCCAAAGCGGACGCGTTGTCGTTCGCGTCGAGCCGCATCCGCAGCCGGGCACGGTCGTGGTCGTTCGTCGCGCGCGGATCTCAACCGGCGGGTCGCATGGTCGCCTTCAACTGGCTGTTCGGCGACGGCCGGGCCGGCGTCGGCCGGCGGGTGGCGCACGCCTTCCGGCTTCCCGGCAGCTACCGGGTGACGCTGCGCGGGGTCGACAGCTGGGGCAACTGGGCCTTCGCCGTGCGGACGGTTCGGGTCAGGGGACGCTGACCTGGGTTCGGGCGGGGCGCGGACGCGCCGCCACGAAGCGTGGGTGGGCGATCTCCAGGTAGTGGCCGAACGACCAGTCGAGGAAGCGTCTGCTCCGCATGGCCCTCAGCGAGCCGCTGAGCAGTCGCGGCGCGATGCGAGGGACGAGACGCTGCACGCGCAGCATCCACCGGAATGCGGTGGCGTGGGAGGCGCTGAACGCGGCGTAGCGTTGCAGGGCATCGGTTGCGGTCCGCTGCCCGGCCAGGGCGGCGGTCAGCTCCCGCCCGGCGGCCAGCCCGAAGTACAGGGCGGTCCGGATTCCCTCCGCCGTGAGCGGGAGGCAGTGCCCGGCCGAGTCCCCGACGAAGTACACGCCGTCCTCGGCGGCCTCGCGGAGCGCGTGGGGGATCCAGTTGCCCTGGTAGCGGATGGTTTCGGATCCGAGCGTCGTGGCCAGCCTCTCGGTCGGTTCGCGCACGTGAAAGCGGGGATCGAACGATCCGACGCCGATCCGGATCTCCTGGCCGGCGGGGAAGCTCCAGCCGTAGCCGGCCGGGACGTAGGAGCGGTCGATCCAGATCTCCATGTCGGCGCCGGAGCCGTGCGGGTGCACCTCGAGGCCGCGGGATAGAAGGGCGTCCGGGGGTTGGATGTTCTGTTTCGCGCTGAGCACCCGCCGCCACCCGAGAGCATCCACGACATGGGCGGCCCTGATGTCGCCGCGATCGGTGTGGACGGTGTGGACGCGTCCCGGCTTCCCGAGTTCGGCGCCAGCCGAACTCGCCAGGGAATCGGCGCCAGCCGATTTCCCATTCACCTTGGCGGTCTCGAACGTGAAGGCGCCCTCGCTCTGGTCGGCGAGAAGGCCACAGAGCGTGCGGTAGTCGAAGGTCGAGAACGTCCACGGCAGCCGGTAGTTCACCGTGGTGTAGGGGGTGTGGATGACCAGCTCGTCGAAGGTCTGCTGCAACGCGTGTTGCAGCTCGAGTTGATGCAGCCAATCGGTGGGGATCCCGCACGCCGAGGTCTGCCGCTCGCCGATCTCGTAGCGGTCGATCACGAGCACCTCTGCCCCGGAGTCGGCGAGCTCGCGCGCCACCGCCAGGCCGGCGAAGCTGGCGCCGCAGATGAGTACGTCGCAGTCCCGGTCCAGAGGCGTCCGCTCAGCGCCGCGCTTGGTGGCTCTGGTCGGCATGGGGCAGGGATGATAGGGAGAGCGGTTCGCACCGCTCGTCCCTTCATCTGCGGCTATCCTCCGCTGAACGCATGTCTTCCACCACCACGCTTAATCCCGCCACCGATCAATCGAACGCCAAGATCGTCGAGGGCTCCGATGGCCTGCTGCTCGAGATCGACGGCCAGATCGTCCCCAACTACGACGCGACCGTTCACCCCTTCCAGGAGGGCGACGTCGTCACCGGCCAGGTCGTCCGCATCGACAACGACGAGGTCCTGGTCGACATCGGCTACAAGTCAGAGGGCGTCATCCCCGCCTCTGAGCTCTCGATCCGCAAGTCGGTCGATCCGAGCGACGAGGTGTCTCTCGGCGAGGAGGTCGATGCCCTGGTCCTGACCAAGGAGGACCAGGACGGACGTCTCATCCTGTCCAAGAAGCGGGCCCGGTTCGAGAAGGCGTGGCGCCGGATCGAGGCCGCCGCCGAGTCGGGCGAGCCGGTCGAGGGCGCCGTGATCGAAGTGGTCAAGGGCGGCCTGATCATCGACCTCGGGGTGCGCGGCTTCTTGCCCGCCTCGTTGGTCGACATCCGTCGCGTGCCCAACCTCGACGAGTACATGGGCCAGGCGATCGAGTGCAAGGTGATCGAGCTCAACCGCTCGCGCAACAACGTGGTCCTGTCGCGGCGCGCGGTGCTGGAGGAGCAACGCAAGGAGGATCGCGAGCGCATCCTCGACCGCCTGCAGCCCGGACAGGTCGTGGAGGGCACGATCTCGAACATCGTCGACTTCGGCGCGTTCGTGGACCTCGACGGGATCGACGGCCTGATCCACATCTCCGAGTTGTCGTGGTCGCATGTCAATCATCCGTCAGAGATCCTGTCCATCGGCGATCAGGTCACGGTCAAGGTGCTCGACATCGATCGTCAGCGCCAGCGCATCTCGCTGGGCCTCAAGCAGACTCAGGAGGACCCCTGGCAGCGTGTGGTCGACACCTACAACGTCGGCGACGAGCTCGAGGGCACGGTCACCAAGGTGGTCACGTTCGGCGCGTTCGTCGAGATCCTCGACGGGGTGGAGGGGCTCGTGCACATCTCCGAGCTGGCCCAGCACCACGTCGAAAATCCGCGCGAGATCATCCAGCCGGGCGATCCGGTCCGGGTGAAGATCCTCGAGATCGACTCCGAGCGCCGCCGCCTGTCGCTGTCGATCAAGCGCGTGGAGGGCCAGGTTCTTCCGGTGCGGCCGATCACCGCTCCGCCCGAGGGCGACGCCGCCGACCTCGACAACGTCCCCGAGCTGGGGCTGTCCGAGGACGTCTTCGCGGGGGCGGACGAGGCTGCCGACGGGGTTGCGGAGCCGGCCGAGTTCGAGCCGGCCGAGGCCGAGGTGGCCGGGTTCGAGCCGGCCGAGGCCGAGGTGGCCGGGTTCGAGCCGGCCGAGGCCGAGGTGGCCGGGTTCGAGCCGGCCGAGGCCGAGGTGGCCGGGTTCGAGCCGGCCGAGGCCGAGGTGGCCGGGTTCGAGCCGGCCGAGGCCGAGGTGGCCGGGTTCGAGCCGGCCGAGGCCGAGGTGGCCGAGTCCGAGGCGGCCGACGCGCAGGCGGGGCCAGACGCCTGAGCGGATACCGTTCGTTGGGCTGACAGGCGGAATCGGGGCGGGCAAGTCAACCGCTCTGGAGGCGCTGGAGCGGTCGGGCGCGGCCGTGCTCTCCACCGATCGCGTGGTCCATCAGCTGTACTCCGATCCTGACGTCGTGGCGGCGGTGCGCTCGCGCTTCGGCCCGGGCGTGCTGCGCGACGGCGTCGTGGATCGGGGAGCACTGGCTCGGGTCGCCTTTGCCACACCCGCGGATCGGGAGTGGCTGGAGGGATTGCTGTGGCCGCGCGTGGGGGAGAGGATGGCGTCGTGGCGTTCGGAGCTGGAGCGTCGGCCGGACCTGGCCCGGGCTGCCGTGGTTGAGGTGCCGCTGCTGTTCGAGTCCGGCATGGACGGTGCGTTCGACGCCACGATCGCGGTGATCGCGAACGAGTCGGTCCGCGCCTCCCGCGCCGACGGACGGGGTCACGAAGCGCTCGAGGAGCGGTCGGCCCGGCAACTCGGCCAGCAGGAAAAGGCGCACCGTGCGACGTACGTTGTGGTTAACGACGGTACGGTGGAGGAGCTGGAGTCGAAGTTGTCGTCGCTGCTTGAGATGCTGGGATCGTGAGTCCTTTGACGACGGGTGTGGCGCCGCCTCCCGGGGCCCGGCGCGACGGCGCCCGGCGTGGCGCTGCGGCTCGCCGGCGTGCCGCGGCGCGGCGGCGGCGGCGTTTGGCCCTGGTCGGCCTGGGCGTCGTGGCCGTGACGATCGGGGTCATGCTGACCATGCCGCTGCTGCGCAAGGCGGTCAACGAGCTGACCCTGCCGCTCAGCTACGCCGACGTGATCCGCCAGCAGGCCGCCGAAAAGCACCTCGACCCGGCCCTGATCGCCGGCGTGATCTACGCGGAGACCAAGTTCCAGCCGCGCGACTCGGCCGCCGGCGCGGTCGGCCCGATGCAGATCATGCCCCAGACGGCGTCGTTCCTGGCCCGACGGTCGGGGGCCACGACGTTCGTGTCCAGTGATCTCGTGAATCCCCGGATCAACATCGCCTACGGCAGCTACTACCTGCGCTACCTGCTCGACGAGTACCACGGCAGCGTGACGCTGGCTCTGGCCGCGTACAACGGCGGGGAATCGAACGTGAACCGCTGGGTGCGCGCTGCCCGGTCGCAGGGGCGGTCCTTGACGGTGGCGGCCATTCCGTTCCCCGAGACGCGAGCGTACGTATCGCGCGTGCTGAACGCCGAGCAGCAGTACCGGCGCAAGTACGCCGCCCAGCTGTACGGCTGAAAGCCGGCGGTGGCGCCGCCGTCCGGGCTCCGCGGCGCCGCGGGGTCGCCGCCCGCGCCGCCGGGCAGGGATGCCCGGCGGAACCGGCCCCAGGGACGCCGAGCGCCACCGAGGCCCACCCCGAACACCTGAGGGAAGCGACGCACCGCGAGTTTCTCGCGCTCGCGCCGGCGCGGCGCTTGCGGTCACGACCTGACCGCGATCCGCGCCAGCCTTCGCCTCCGACGCCACCGCTACGCTAAGGGGTCCCCTCCCAGATGCCCAAGTTCGAACTAGACGCCGCGTACAGCCCCACCGCCGACCAGCCGGCGGCGATCGCCGGGCTGGCCGAGGGCATCCTGGCCGGGGAGCGGAACCTGACCCTGCTCGGCGCCACCGGCACCGGCAAGACGATGACGATGGCGGCGACGATCGAGGCGGTGCAGAAGCCGTCGCTGGTGATCGCGCACAACAAGACGCTGGCCGCCCAGCTGTGCAACGAGTTCCGCACCTACTTCCCGCGCAACTCGGTCGAGTACTTCGTCTCCTACTACGACTACTACCAGCCCGAGGCCTATGTCCCCAGCAAGGACCTCTACATCGAGAAGGACTCGGCGATCAATCAGGAGATCGACCGGCTGCGCCACTCAGCCACCGCGGCGCTGTTCGCCCGCCGCGACGTGGTGATCGTGGCCAGCGTGTCGTGCATCTACGGCCTGGGCTCGCCGCAGACCTACGACGAGAACCTGCAGACGCTGCGCAAGGGCGAGATGATCGACCGCGACGCGCTGCTGCGCAAGCTGGTCTCGATCCAGTACTCGCGCAACGACACCGCGCTGGCGCGCGGGAACTTCCGGGTCCGGGGAGAGACGCTCGAGATCTTCCCCGCCTATGCCGAGACCGCCTACCGGATCGTTCTGTTCGGCGACGAGGTCGAGCACCTGCAGGAATTCGACCCGCTGACCGGCGAGGTGCTCCAGGACGACATCGAGCACGTGGGGATCTGGCCGGCGTCGCACTACAACGTCCGCGAGGGGATGATCGAGGAGTCGGTGGCGGAGATCGGGCGGGAGCTGAACGAGCGCTGCGCCGAGCTCGAGGCGCAGGGCAAGCTGCTCGAGTCCCATCGCCTGAGGCAGCGCACCCAGTACGACATGGAAATGCTCCGCGAGCTCGGGTTCTGCAGCGGGATCGAGAACTACTCGCGGATCCTGGACGGCCGGGCGGCGGGCTCGCGGCCATATTGCCTGCTCGACTACTTCCCCGAGGACTTCGTCTGCTTCATCGACGAGTCCCACCAGACCGTGCCCCAGATCGGCGGCATGCACGAGGGTGACCGCTCGCGTAAGCAGACGCTGGTCGAGTACGGCTTCCGCCTGCCGAGCGCGCTGGATAACCGGCCACAGACCTTCCAGGAGTTCCTCTCGATCACCCCGCAGATGGTGTTCGTCTCGGCCACGCCGGGCGAGTACGAGCGCAGCAATTCGAGGCGGATCGTCGAGCAGATCGTGCGCCCGACCGGCATCGTCGATCCGGAGGTCGAGGTGCGCGAGACCCGCAACCAGATCGACGACCTGATGAACGAGATCCGCGGCCGGGTCGATCGCAACGAGCGCACGTTGGTGACCACGCTGACCAAGAAAATGGCCGAGGACCTGACCGACTACCTGCTCGAGATGGGCTTCCGGGTGCGCTACCTGCACTCGGAGATCGACACGCTCGAGCGGATCCAGATCATCCGCGAGCTCCGCCTCGGCGAGTTCGACATCCTCGTCGGCGTCAACCTCCTGCGAGAGGGCCTCGACCTGCCCGAGGTCTCGCTGGTGGCGATCCTCGACGCCGACAAGGAGGGCTTCCTGCGCGGCGAGACCTCGCTGATCCAGACGATCGGCCGCGCCGCCCGGAACATCGAGGGCAAGGTGCTGATGTACGCCGACAAGGAGACCGCCGCGATGCGCGCCGCGCTCGACGAGACCGACCGCCGCCGGGTGATTCAGGTCAAGTACAACGCCGAGCACGGGATCACGCCGGAGACGATCGTCAAGGGCATCTCGGACATCGCCGAGTTCCTCCAGTCCGAGTCCAAGGTGCCGCGTTCGCGGCGCCGGCGCCGGCCCGCCACCGAGATGCCGCCGGCCGAGATCGAGAAGACGATCGTCGAGCTCGAGGAGGAGATGCTGGCCGCCGCCGAGGAGCTCCGCTTCGAGTACGCCGCCAAGCTGCGCGACGAGATCCGCGACCTGAAACGTCAACTCGACCAGGCCATCGCAGAGGGCTACGCGCCGGCGCGCTGAGCCGATCCGGCACGCTCCGGCCGCGTCCCCGTCAACCGCCTCGGCGTCCGATACCCTCCGGGCGCTTCCCCACCTCGAGACGGAGGTAGTTCCGTGGCGCTGGACCGACAGAGCATCGAGAAGAAGGATTTTCCCATCGGGCGTCGGGGCTACGACCCGGACGCGGTCGACGTGCATCTCAAGGGGCTGGCCGACGAAATCGACGAGCTCAAGCGCTCCGCGCGCCGGCGCAACGAGTCGCTCGCCGCGGCCGCCAGCGAGCAGGTGCGATCGATCGTGGAGGCGGCCGAGACGACCGCGTCGGACATCCAGCGCCAGGCCGAGGACGAGGCGCGGGAGATCCGGGCCGAGGCGAGCAGCGAGGCCGAGGCCACGCGTGAGCACGCCACCGGCGAAGCGCGCGAGTACGTCGGGAAGGTCGCCGAGTCAACCACCGGGATGCTCGAGCGGATAGGCGCGATGGAGAGCGAACTGAACGCGCTGGTCGAGTCGCTGCGCACCGGGTCCAACCGACTGAACGCCGACCTCCAGCTTCTCGAGGGAAACCTGGCCGCGGTCAAGGACGCGGTGGTCCCGCGGCCGCGGTTCGAGCCCGAGCAGGATGGGCCGGCTCCGCAGCGGCTCGCGGCGGCGCCCCCGCCGGCCGACGGGCAGGCAGCGCCGGCGGTGCCGACGGGCGAGCCGTTCGAGCAGACGGCCGGGGTAGCGCCCGCGGCGGGTGGCGAGGTCCTGACCGATGCGTCGTTCGAGCCGCAGGCCGCGAGGACGGCCAACGGCGGAGACGACGAGAGCGCCCGTCTGATCGCCCTCAACATGGTGATGAACCGCACCCCACGCGACGAGATCGACCGCTACCTGGCCGAGAACTTCCGGCTCACGGATCGACGCGGGCTCCTCGACGAGGTGTATTCCTCGTTCGAGGACTGCGCTCTCGCCCTTACGGTCAACCGCTCGGTCAGTCGAGCTCGAGCTCGAACTCGAGTTCGTCGCGGAGGGGGATGCCGTGCTCGCCCACCACGGGGATGCTCGGCTTGATCCGGCGGGCGTCGTCGACCGCTCCGGGGCGAACGGCGACCAGCCGCATTCCGCGCCGCTGGTAGAAGCGGATCGCGTCCAGGTTGTCGTTGGTCGTGATCAGCCACAGCCGCCGGCAGCCCCGGCCGACGGCCTCCTCTCCGACCCGCGCCAGAAGCGCCGAGCCGATCCCCTGTCGCGGGCGCAGCGCGTCCAGCGTGACCAGCTCGCAGTCGGCGCCATCGAAGCGGAAGGTGGCCAGACCCACGATCTCATCGCGTTGGAGCGCCACGAGCGCGGGCAGCTGCGACGCGTTGTGCGCCACGCCGCGGCTGACGACGGTCGTGGAACCCCACGATTGGCTCAGATGGCGCTCGATCCAGGCGTTTTCGTCCCGTTCGGTGGGGCGAATGTGGACGCCGGCGGGATCGCTCATCCGGCGAGAGCATGCCACCCGGCCATTTCTCCGCAAACAGCGAGGGACCGCCGACGGGAACGTCTGTTCGAACGATTAGACTCGGTTACGTGGACAAGCTCGTCGTCTCGGGTGCCCGAGAGCACAACCTGAAGGACGTCACGGTGGCGATCCCGCGGGACGCGCTGACCGTGATCACCGGCCTGTCGGGCTCGGGCAAGTCCTCGCTGGCCTTCGACACGATCTATGCCGAGGGGCAGCGGCGCTACGTCGAATCGCTGTCGGCCTATGCCCGCCAGTTCCTCGGGCAGATGGACAAGCCCGATGTGGATTCGATCGAGGGGCTCTCGCCGGCCATCTCGATCGACCAGAAGACGACCTCGCGCAACCCCCGCTCGACGGTGGGGACGGTGACCGAGGTCTACGACTACCTGCGTCTGCTGTGGGCGCGGATCGGTCACCCGCACTGCCACATCTGCGGGCGCCCGATCAGCGGCCAGTCGGCCGAGCAGATCATCGACCAGGTGATGGAGCTGTCCGACGGGACGCGGTTCATGGTGTTGGCCCCGATCGTGCGCGGACGCAAGGGGGAGTACGGCAAGCAGCTCGAGGAGCTACGGGGCGAGGGCTTCAGCCGGGCCAAGATCGACGGCGAGCTGCGCCGGCTCGACGAGGAGATCGCGCTCGACAAGAAGTTCAAGCACGACATCGCGATCGTGGTTGACCGCCTGGTCATGAAGGGAGAGCTGCGCAAGCGGCTGGCCGACTCGATCGAGACCGCGGTGGCCCTGGCCGACGGCCTGGTCGAAATCGAGCTGGTCGACACCGGCGAGCTCCAGACCTATTCGGAGAAGTTCGCCTGTCCGGTGCACGGCCCGAGCCTGGTCGAGCTCGAGCCGCGCATCTTCAGCTTCAACTCGCCACACGGGGCGTGTCTGCGCTGCACCGGGCTCGGGTCGCAGATGGAGATCGATCCCGAGCTGGTCGTGCCGGACCCGACGCTGTCGATCGGCGAGGGCGCGATCGCGCCGTGGGCGGCCAGCGCCTCGGATTACTACGACCAGCTGATCCAGGCCATCGCGGAGCGCTACGACGTCGACCTCGACACGCCGTGGGAGGAGCTGCCCGACGCGGCGCAGGACTTCTTCCTGTACGGGACCAACGGCGACCGCGTGCAGGTCACGTACCGCAACCGGTTCGGCCGGCGCCGGTCCTATGCGACCACGTTCGACGGGATCATCCCGAACCTCGAGCGGCGCTACCGGGAGACCGAGTCGGAGCTCGCGCGCGAGAAGATCGAGGAGTACATGACGCTCCGGCCCTGCCCGGATTGCAAGGGCGCCCGCCTGCGGCCGGAGTCGCGCGCCGTGCTGGTCAACGGCACCGCGATCCAAGACTTCACCGCGCTGTCGGCTCGCCGCGCGCTCGAGTGGGTCGATGGGCTCGAGCTCTCAGAGCACGACCAACGGATCTCTCGCCTGGTGCTGCGGGAGATCGAGGAGCGCCTGCGCTTTCTCGACAACGTCGGCGTCGGGTATCTGTCGATGAACCGCGCGGCATCCACGCTCTCGGGCGGCGAGGCGCAGCGGATCCGGCTGGCCACCCAGATCGGCTCCTCGCTGGTCGGTGTGCTCTACATCCTCGATGAGCCGTCGATCGGGCTGCACCAGCGCGACAACAGCCGGCTGATCGCCACGCTCGAGCGGCTTCGCGACCTGGGCAACACCGTCCTGGTGGTCGAGCACGACGAAGGCACGATGCGCGCTGCCGACCATCTGGTCGACATGGGCCCTGGCGCCGGCGAGCACGGCGGCCACGTGGTGGCGCAGGGCACGGCCGATGATGTGGCCAGGGTCCCGGAGTCGCTAACCGGTCAGTTCCTGGCCGGGACGCGGACGATCGACGTTCCGCGCAAGCGGCGCAGGCCGACCGGGCACGTGGCGATCGAGGGCGCCGCCGAGAACAACCTGCAGAAGGTCGACGTGAAGATCCCGCTCGGCGTGCTGTGCTGCGTGACCGGCGTGTCAGGCTCGGGCAAGTCGACGCTGGTCAACGACGTGCTCTACAAGGCGGTGGCCAATCGGTTGCACCGCACCCGGCAGAAGGCGGGCGCACACCGCCGGATCACCGGCCTCGACCAGCTCGACAAGATCATTTCGGTCGATCAGTCGCCGATCGGCCGCACGCCGCGGTCGAACCCGGCCACCTACATCGGACTGTTCGACCAGATCCGCGACCTGTTCTCCAAGACTCAGGAGGCGCGCGCGCGGGGCTACAAGCCGGGTCGATTCTCGTTCAACGTGAAGGGCGGCCGCTGCGAGGTGTGCCGGGGTGACGGCCAGATCAAGATCGAGATGCACTTCCTGCCCGACGTGTACGTGCCGTGCGAGCAGTGTCACGGCAAGCGCTACAACCGCGAGACGCTCGACGTGCGGTTCAAGGGCAAGACGATCGCGGACGTGCTCGAGATGCCGATCGCGGAGGCGCTCGAGTTCTTCGCGCACATCCCCAAGATCCGCCGGCGCGTCGAGGCGCTCAACGACGTCGGACTCGGGTACATGCGGCTGGGTCAGCCGGCCACCACGCTGTCGGGCGGCGAGGCACAGCGGGTCAAGCTGGCGGCCGAGCTGTCCAAGGTGGCCACCGGACAGACCCTCTACATCCTCGACGAGCCGACCACCGGCCTTCACTTCGCCGACATCCAGCGCCTGCTCGAGGTGCTGATGCGCCTGGTCGAAGCCGGCAACACCGTGGTGGTGATCGAGCACAACCTGGACGTGATCAAGGTGGCCGATCAGATCATCGACCTGGGACCGGAAGGGGGAGAGGAGGGTGGTCGCGTGATCGCGACCGGCACACCGGAGAAGGTGGCCTCGATGACCGGTTCACACACAGGCGAGTTTCTGGCCGCGGTGCTGCCGGTGCGGGCTGCCAAGACGACGAAGACGACGAAGACGACGAAGACGACGAAGACGGCAAAGACCGCGACGGCGAACGGCTCCGGATCCAACGGGCGGCCGGCGCGCCGGCGACCGACGGCGGCCGCGCGCTGATCGGCGTGGGTTGAACGAACATGCGCCAACGTCGGGGCGAGGCGAGCACACAGGCGAGTCCGAAACAGCGCCGCCGGCCGTGGACGCTGCCGCTCTCCGGCTGTGGACGCAGAAGTGGCGCTGGTACGAGCGCAACTCGCTGCCGTGGAAGCGAGCCCGGATCCACTGGGAGTTCATGCGCCGGCGGGCGTTCGTGCGCTGGCCGGTGCACGGCAACGTGCTCGAGGCGCTGCGGGAAGGCCGGCTGGAGATCGGGGAGCACGCGCTGCTCGAGCCGGGCGTGTGGATCACCGCGCCCGACCAGGCGCGCGTGCGGATCGGCGCCGGCACCTTCCTCAACCTGGGCGTGATGGTTGCCTCGCTCGAGCTGGTCGAGATCGGCAAGCACTGCATGCTGGCCAACGGCTGCTACGTCACCGATTCCTCCCACCGCTACGACGACCCGGTCCGGCCGGTGCCATGGCAGGGCTTCACCAGCAAGGGGCCGACCCGGATCGGTGACAACGTGTGGTGTGGGGTGAACGTGGTGGTGACCAGCGGGGTGACGATCGGAGAGCGGTGCGTGATCGGCGCCAACTCGGTCGTGACGAGCGACATCCCGCCGTTCTCGGTTGCCGCGGGCGTGCCGGCGCGGGTGTTGCGGACCATCACTTACTGACTCGGTGCATTTAGGCGGGCCTCGAGCCACTCGGACGCCCCTTGCGAGTGCTCGCCTGCGGTGCGCCGGCGGAGGGGGCTGGGGACGTCCCCGGCTGCGGCACCTCGCGTTCGATACCTCTCGCCTGCGGCACCGGTTCGGAAAGCGCCGGTGCCGCAGACGGGGGTGTCCGCAGCCGCTAACTGCTGGGGATACCGTTGGCCGGCGGCGCCGGCTGGGCGCCCTTGAACGGCGTGATCGCGCTGCCTGCTTCCGGCGTGGTAGTGAGCGGAGACCCGGTCAGGACGATCTTGCCGCCCTTGACCTGCCCGATCTTGACGCCGGAGTAGCCGCCGTGCTCGCTGGTCGAGTAGCGGAACGGGGTCAGCCCAGGGCCGGTCCAGCTCGCACCGTGCTGGTTGATCGCGTCGATCAGGCCCTGGCGGGTCAGGTTCTTGCCGGCGGCCTGGAGCGCCTGGACCAGCGTGTACGCGGTGGCCATGCCGTACTCGACGTTGCCGTCGAATGGTGCGCTCTTGTCGTACTGATCGTGGATCTTCATGAACAGCTGGATCCACGGATTCGAGGTGTCGCTGCTCGACGGCATATAGCCGTCGGTGATGGCGCCCTCGATCAGTGCGGTGCCGGACGCCTTGCCCTTCGAGATCGACTTGAGCAGGCCGCCCACCGTGGTGGGATCGATGCCGACGTTGGAGACGACGAGCTGCGGCTTGAAACCGAGGGTGAACGAGGTGAGCTGGGCGATGGCGGTGTAAATCGGCACGGTGAAGGAGACCACCACGTCCGCCTTGGCCGCCTTGAGGGCGGTGATCTGCGGCGCCAGTGTGGTCACGCCGGGCTGGTAGGACTGCTTGCTCACGATCGACGAGGCCGGGACCTCGGTCTCGATTGCGGCCAAGCCGCCCTGCCCGAAGTCGTCGTCCTGATAGAGGATGCCGACCTTCTTGCCGGCGAAGTGCTGCTTGATGTACTGGCCGAGGATCTTGCCCTCGATCGTGTAATTGGGTTGCCAGCCGAACGTGTACGGCTGCTTGGTCCCGTCATCCCAGCACGTGCAACCGGACGCCACGAAGATGTCCGGCACCCTCGACGCGTTGAGGTACCCGACGACCTTGGTGTGGGTCGGGGTGCCGAGGCCATCGAAGATCCCGAACACCTTGCTCTGGAGGACCAGCTGGTGGGTGACGTTGACAGTGTTGGTCGGGTTGTAGGAGTCGTCCTTGATGATCAGCTTGATGTTGCGCCCGAACACGCCACCGTGGGCGTTGACGTAGTTGAAGTAGGCCTGCGCGGCGGGGGCGATCTCGCTGTAGCCCGGTGCGGCCGGCCCGGTCAGCGGCTGGTGGGTGCCGAACGTGATGCTCGTGGCGGTCACGCCCGGAGCGGTGCTCCCACCGTTGCCCCCGCCGCTGCTGGTGCTGCTGCTGGCGGCGCCGCCACCCCCTCCGCTGCTGCTACTGCTGTTCGACGATCCGCAGGCGGCGACCGCCAGCGCGATCGCGACGATGACTCCCACGTACGCCAGCGGTTTGGTGCCGGATGAGCTGCATACCTCTCCTCCTCCAGACGGTTGACCCGACGGGAACAGCGCGTTTCTCGACGCGCGGAATGTAATTAGATACGTTTTCCCCTAGGTGTTTCAAATATTAATTTCTGTTGATGGGGGCCGCAATACGGGCGGACACGAATTCAGGGGCGAGCGACGGGACCATAGAACGGCCCGCACGAGCGGGTAGGCGCGGCCGACCGGCCACCGCGTCGCCCGACGACGTGCTGGCGCTGGTCACCGAGCTGTACCTGGGTGGACAGCGGGTGGACATCACGGTCGTCGCGTCGCGCCTCGGGCTTGGCCGGGCCACCATCTACCGCTGGTTCGGGTCGCGCGAGGCGCTGCTCGGCGAGGTCGTCGCGCGCCAGCTCGAGCTCCTCGTCGCGCGCAAGCGAGCCGAAGTGCGCCGGCGCGGCGCCGCGGGCTTGCTCGAGGTGCTCGACCGCGTCAATCGCACCCTCACGCGATCACGCGCCGTGCGCCGGCTGCTCGAACAGGAGCGCGACACCGCGATGCGGATGCTCACGTCGAGCGCCGGCGTGGTAGAGCCGCGAGCCGTGGCCTGCGTGCAGGCGCTGATCGAGAAGGAGATGGCGGGCGGCTACGAGCCGCCGACGGACCCGGCCACGCTCGCGTACGCGCTCGTGCACCTCCGGCACGCGTTCCTGTGGAACGACGCCACGAGCGGGGTGCGCGGCGACTACGAGCGTCTGCGCGACGTGCAGGCGGCGCTGCTGGGGGTACCGCGCGCGTCGCCGCGGCCGTCCAGGCGCCGGACCAGACCCCTCTAGCTCGTCCGCTCCCGGCCACCACGCCCGGCCACCGCGGGCCGGGCGGCGCGCAGGACCGCTCGCACGCCGCCCTGGATCCCGCTCGGCCACACCAGCATGGCTCCGATCAGCACCAGCCCGTACACGGCGATCGGCAGGTTGTGGGAGACGTTGTTGGACAGTGAGAACGAGTTGGCGATGTCGTTGGTCCAGTTCGGCAGCAGTACGAGCAGCGCCGCGCCCCATACGGCCCCGACCAGCGACCCGAGGCCGCCGATCACAACGCCGGCGAGCAGCGTGAGCGACAGTTGGAGCGGGAACGCGCCCGGCTGGGCGAGCTGCGTCACCACCGCGAGCAGGCCGCCGCCAAGTCCCGCGGCCGCCGCGCTCAAAGCGAAGGCGAGCGTCTGCCAGCGTCCCACGCGCAGCCCGGCCAGCGACGCGGCGATCTCGTCGTCGCGCACTGCGCGCATCGATCTCCCGATGCCGCTGTGGGTGACGTTGTAGAGGACGAACAGCACGATCAACGCGCCGGCGCAGGCGATCCACGCCTCCCAGCGCTCGAGCGGGAAGTCCACGCCCAGCCAACTCGGCGGGATCGGCGGGTTGATCGCAAGCCCGTTCTCCCCGCCCAGAAAGGCGGGGAACTTGTCGGCCAGCGCCGGCAGCCCGACCGCGAAAGCCAGCGTGGCCCCGGCCAGGTACGGCCCACGCAGGCGGCTGGCCGCCATACCCACCGGGATCCCCACGATCAGCGCCGCGGCCACGGCCGCGCCGAGCTCCGGGAGCACCGACCAGCCGGCGGTGCTCAGCTTCGCCACGGTGTAGGCGCCGACTGCCATGAACGCCCCATGTCCGAGTGAGACCTGTCCGCTCGAGCCGGCCAGCACGGTGAGGCCGGCGAGCACGCAGAAGTAGTACGCGCCGTTGGCCAGCTGCAGGTTGCGATAGGAGCTGAGCGAGTTGGTCACCAGCAGAAGCACGAGTCCCGCGATGACCACCAGCAGCAACGAGCGGAGCAGCGTGCTGGCCCGCAGGATCCCGCCGATGCGCCCGATCACACCCGCCGCTCCCGCGTCGCCGCGAACAGCCCCGTGGGCCGGAACATCAGCACCAGAACGAGAATGGCCAGGGCGGCCAGCGGCACCAGCGCCGAACCCTCGTAGCCCGAGACATACGACAGCGCCAGACCGAGCACGAGCCCGCCGATGACCGCCCCGGGCGGGCTGTCCAGCCCGCCCAGGACGGCGGCCACGAACCCGATGATCAGGATCGGGTCGAAGCTGTTCGGACCGAGGAACACCGACGGCGCCACCAGCACCCCGGCCAGCGCGCCGACCATCGCGGCCAGCGCCCAGCCGAGCGTGAGCATCCGCCCGACCCGCACTCCGAGCAGTCGGGCCACCTCGGGCGCGAACGCCGACGCCCGCAGTCGCAGCCCGAGTGTGGTGGCCCGGAACAGCAGCGCCAGCGCCGCGGCCACCGCGATCACCACGAGCACGATGAAGGTGTCGTTGGGTGTGAACAGCAGCGTGGTGCCGCCCACCTTGTAGCCGCGCAGTGAGAACGCGGCCGGGAAGGAGCGCGGCGTATTGCCCCAGATCATGCCCGCCACCGCCACCAGCAGCGTGTACAGCCCCAGGGTGAGGATCACCGCGTTCAGCGGTGGCGCGTTCTCGACCGGGCGGACCGCCACCCGCTCGACCACGGCCCCGAAGACGAAGCCCGCGGCCAGCGCCGTCAAGAACCCCAGGACGTAGGACCCGCCGGAGTTGAGCACCGCCGAGGCGATGAACGTCGTGATCATCAGCATCGCCCCCTGGGCGAAGTTGACGATCCGGGTGGAGCGCCAGATGAGCACCAGCGCGAGGGCCACCGCGGCGTAGATCGCACCGGTCGAGATGCCGTTCAAGGTCAGGTCGATGAACTTGGTCACGTCACTTCACTTCACCTAGAACCCCAGATAGGCGTGCAGGAGCCGGTCGTCGCCGACCAGCGTCTGCGGATCCTGTTCAGTCACTACGCGGCCGAGGTTCAGGACGATGCCGCGGTTGGCGATCGACAGCGCGCTGCGCGCGTTCTGCTCGACGAGCAGCACGGCCAGTCCGAGCGTGTCGGCCAGCCGGCGCACCAGGCTCATGATCTGCGCCACGAGCACCGGCGCCAGACCGAGCGACGGCTCGTCGAGCAGGAGCGCCCGGGGCCGGCCCATCAGCGCTCGGCCGATCGACAGCATCTGCCGCTCGCCGCCCGACAGCCGCGACGCCGGCTGCTTGGAGCGCTCCTCCAGACGCGGGAACAGTTCGTAGATCTCACCTACGGGCGCCGCGTCCCGTCCGCGCCACAGCCCCCCGAGGCGGAGGTTCTCCTCCACGGTGAGCTCGGCGATCACGCCGCGACCCTCCGGCACGTGGGCCATACCGAAGCGCACGATCTCCTCGACGGGCCAACGAGTGACGTCTTCGCCTTCGAGCCTCACTCGGCCCGAGGTCGGCCGCACCAGCCCGGTCATGGTCCTCAGGAGCGACGTCTTGCCGGCGCCGTTGGCGCCCAGCACGGCGGTCACCGATCCCTCGGGCACTTCGAACGAGACGTGGTCGACCGCCCGGATCGGACCGTAGTCCGTGGTCAGCTCCTCAACGCTGAGCATCCTCGCCTCCCCGGACGGCGACGGTCTCGGCATCCGCCTCGCGCCCGAGATACGCCTCGAGCACGCGCGGGTCCTGCTGCACGACCGGTGGCTCGCCGTCGGCGATCACCCGGCCGAAGTCGAGCACCACGACCCGGTCGCACACCGACACCACGAAGTCCATGTGGTGGTCGACGAGCATCACCGCGACGCTGTGGCGAAGCGAGTCGATCAGCTTGGCGAGATCGGCCAGTTCCCGCGCGTCGAGCCCGCCGGCCGGCTCGTCGAGCAGCAGCAGCTGCGGCTCGCAGACCAACGCGCGGGCGAGCGCGACCCGCTTCTGGACCGCGTACGGGAGCGTGCCCGGCAGACGGTCGGCCACCTCTGAGCAGTCGAGACGACCCAGCGCGCTCAGCGCCCGCTCGCGCAGCCGGCCCTCATCGAGATCGGACCAGGGCAATCCGAGCATCGCCGTGCCCAGGTTCGCCCGGCGGAAACGGTGGGCACCGGCCATCACGTTCTCGAGAACGGTGAGGCCGCCGAACAGCCCGACGCCCTGCAGCGTGCGCGCAATTCCCAGCGACGCCAGACGGTCGGGGTGAACGCGGCGCAGCGGCCGGCCCTGCCAGCTCAGCGTGCCCGACTGCGGATGCACGAAGCCACAGATCACGTTGAACAGCGTGGTCTTACCCGCGCCATTGGGTCCGATCACCCCGAGTACTTCACCGGGCGAGACGTCCACCGAGACCCCCTCGAGCGCCTTGATCCCCCCGAACGAGACGACGACGTCGCGAACCGACAACCCGGCGCCGGTGGACGGGGTGGGAATCGGGTCCCTCTCCACGCGCGCAAGCTACAACAGCTCAGGCGCGCTGCCAATAGTGAGACACGCCCGGCTACGAGTTCTTAATGACGATCCCGTAGAGGATGTCGGCGACGTGCTCGGTCGAGTCGATCGCGGCCTCGAGCCGCTCGAACAGGTCCTTCCAGCGAATTACCACCATCGGGTCGATGCGCGCGTCGAACAGCGAGGCCACGGCTTCCCGCGTGATCCGGTCGCCT
The DNA here is from genome assembly GCA_963757795.1 of uncultured Solirubrobacterales bacterium. Lineage (GTDB taxonomy): Bacteria > Actinomycetota > Thermoleophilia > Solirubrobacterales > Solirubrobacteraceae > Palsa-465. The sequence goes on from CAVWSI010000001.1 coordinate 120,688, forward strand.
TCGTTCTCGAGCCGGTTGACCTCGACGGTGTGCTCCGAGATCTCCGGCTTGAAGCCGCGCAGCAGCGGGATCGCCTTGCCGATCTCCTGACACGCGCCGCTCAGCACGTGGGCGAGGCTGATCGACTGGTCCATGGGAGCCTCGATCCGGTAGAGGCCAAGGTAATCGGCCACCTCCTCGGTGTAGTCGACGATGTCGTCCAGGGCCGAGGCCAGGGCCAGGATGTCCTCGCGGTCGATCGGCGTGACGAACGCGTGGTTGAGCCGATCGATGATCTCGTGGGTGATCCGGTCGCCCTCGTGCTCGCACTCGAGGATCTCCTCGGCCAACTCCCGGCTGTCGGGAAAGTTGACCAGCATTCGCTCGAGCAGCTCGGCCGCGCGCACCGCGTTCCGGCCGGCTTCCTCGAACAGCTCGAAGTAAGCCCGGTCGCGCGGAGCGAACAGGTCCCCGAGACGCGCCATCCAACGATGGTATTGGCGGGACGCGGCCGGTGCGCCCCAAAGCGGCTACACGATCCCGTCCATCCCGGCCTCGAACGTGTCCAGCTCGGCCTCGTCGATCGAGTACTCGTGCTCCGGTCCCGGGAACGAGCCGCCGCGCACCTCGGCCGCGTAAGCCGCCACGCCCGCCACCATCTGCTCGCGCAGATCTCCGTAGCGCTTGGCGAAACGCGGGGCGTGGCCGTCGTAGATGCCGAGCAGGTCGTGGAAGACGAGCACCTGGCCGTCGGTGGCCGAACCCGCGCCGATGCCGATGACCGGGATCTCCAGGCGCGTCATGACCCGCTCGGCCACGGCGGCCGGGATGGCCTCGAACACGAGCGAGAAGCACCCGGCCTCCTGCAGGGCGATCGCATCACGCGCGACGGACAGCGCGCGCTGCGCCGTGCGTCCCTGCGCCCGATAGCCGCCCAGTGCGGTCGCCGTCTGCGGGGTCAGCCCCACGTGGCCCATCACGGGGATCCCCGCGTCGACGATGGCCCGCGCGCGCTGGACGCTGGTACCCCCGCGCTCGAGCTTGACGGCATCACAGCCCGCCTCCTTGATGAACCGCTGGGCGGTGGCGATGGCCTGCTCGTCGGAGGCCTCGTAGGAGCCGAACGGCAGGTCGCCGACCAGGAGCGGCGTGTGGAGGCCGCGGCGGGCGGCCGCCGCCAGCATCAGCATCTCGTCGGTCGAGACCGGCACCGTAGAGGGATAGCCGAGCACCGTCATCGCGCCCGAGTCGCCGACCAGGACGACGTCGACGCCGGCCGCCTCGGCCACCTGGGCGGAGGGATAGTCGTAGGCGGTGACCATCACGATTGGCTCCCCGAGGCGCTTCTTCTCGGCGAGCCGGGGGAGCGTCATGGGGAGTGGCGAGTCGAGGTTGTGCGGGATCGCGATGCGGGGCGTTGCGGACACTTCGTTTCTCCCTTCACGCGGTGGTTGGCGCCTGTAGTGGGGTCGCCACCCCGCGGTGGTGGTTGGCTTGAATCATCTGGTTGTCGATCAGGCGGGTGCCGCCGACGTCGGCGGCGAGGACGGCGAGAACGTCGCCGTCGATCCGGCTCACGGGGGCGAGCGTGTCGGCGGAGACGAACTCGACGTAGTCAGGCTCGATGTCGGCGGAGCTCAGCTCGGCGCGGGCCCGGGCGCGCAGCGCGGCGGGATCGCGTTCGCCGGCCATGACCGCTTGCTGCACGGCGACGAGGGCCTGGCGCAGCGCGGTGGCGCGGGTGCGGTCGGGCGGCGACAGGTGGGCGTTCCGGCTGGAGAGGGCAAGGCCGTCCGGCTCGCGCACGGTCGGGCACACCTCGATCCTGACCGGGATGTCCAGATCGCGCACGAGCCGCCGGATCACCAGCGCCTGTTGCGCGTCCTTCTGCCCGAAGTACGCCACGTCGGGCCCCACCATGTTGAACAGCTTGGTCACCACAGTGGTCACGCCGTCGAAGTGGGTGCGGCCGCGATGCACGCCTTCGAGCGGCTCGGTGATACCCGTCACCGACACGGTGGTGGCGAACCCCCGGGGATACACCTCCTCGACCGGCGGTGCGAACAGGTGGTCGACTCCGACATCGGCGGCCAGCGCCTCGTCGCGCTGCGGGTCGCGCGGGTAGTTGTCGAGATCGCCCACGTCGTTGAACTGGGCGGGATTGACGAACAGCGACACCACGACCACGTCGCACTGCTCGCGGGCCCGCCGCATCAGGGACAGGTGGCCCTCGTGGAACGCCCCCATCGTCGGCACGAGGCCGATGGTCCGGCCGGTGCGCCGCGGTGCGACGAGGGCGGCACGCAGTTCCGCCACGGTGCTGATCACGTTCACGCCGGCTGCCCCTCAGCGGCCAGGGCGCGCGTGGCACCGACCAGCGCGTCGAACAGATCGATGAGCTCGGGTGTGGCGTCAAGGACTGCGGCGCGCTGGCGGGCGATGGTCGCCTCGTCGCCCCGCGCCACCGGCCCCGTGAGCGCCCGCTCGGGCCCAAGCCGCGCCCAGTTCTCGACCGCGGCGCGCACCAACGGCACCAGCTGGTCGCGCTCGAGGCCGACCGTGGCGGCAATCCGCTCGGCCGCTGCCTCCAGGGTGATCAGGAAGTTCGAGGCGACCGAGGCCGCCGCGTGATAGGCGGGCCGATCGGACTCGGCGATCTCGACCGCACGCATGTCCAGGGCGCGCGCGAGCGCATGCGCGAACTCGAGGGCGCGGGGGGTGCTGCCCGCGACGGCGGCGCCGGCGCCGGCGAAATCGGCCCCCTCGGCCGTGACCGTCATCAGGGGATGCAGCGAGAACGCCTCGTGCGGGGCCAGCGCCCCGAGGCCGGTCGCGCCCGAGCAGTGGCCGACCAACGGCCCGGGAGCGATGTGCGCCGCCGCGCGGGCGATCTCGGCGTCGGGGACACACAATAGGACGCAATCGGCTCCGGCGCCGTTCGCGCCGCGCCCGAGCGGCCCGGTGATGGCGTATCCAACGTGTGTGAGGGCCTCCGCCAGCGCGAACCCGACACGGCCACGACCGACGACGGCCAGCCGCCTACATGCAGGGGTTTCTGAAGCGGAGTCCCGTTCCAGTTCTCGCATCTGAGATACCGGTCGGAGTGTGTGTGAAAGGGGGATCGAGTGTCGAGGTCCATCCGCGGCGATCGCGTGACGGCCTCAGGCATGAGAATACCCGGGAGCGAATCCGCAGTTACCGCGAGAAACCACGGTCCTGCGGGGGGTTTCTACCCTGTTCGGGCCCGCAAATACCGGACACCCCCGGTGTGGGGCGTCCGCGCGCGGGGTTAGTATCGCCGCCAGTGAGGACCGCCGCCGAGCGTCGCGAGCTGCTGAAGGCCGTCTACGAGGAGGCACGCGGGTGCATGCGCTGCCCCCTGCACCAGACCCGCACCACGGTCGTGTTCGGCGCCGGCAGCGCCGACGCCGACCTGATGTTCATCGGGGAGGCGCCCGGCGCCAACGAGGACCGGATGGGGCTGCCGTTCGTCGGGCAGGCGGGCAAGCTGCTCGACAAGCTGCTGGCCGAGATCGGGTCCGAGCGCAAAGAGGTGTGGATCTGCAACGTCCTGAAATGCCGCCCTCCCGAGAACCGGGACCCGCACCCCAACGAGATCGAGGCGTGCAACGACTACCTGCGCCGGCAGGTGGACCTGATCGAGCCGACCGTGATCTGCACGCTGGGCAACTTCTCCACCAAGCTGCTGCGGGCCGACACGACGGGAATCTCCCGGCTGCATGGGCGCGAGGAGGTGCGGATCATCGGCCCCCGCGCGGTACGCCTGTACCCGCTCTATCACCCGGCGGCGGCGCTGTACACACCCTCGATGCTCGAGGCGCTGCGGGCGGACTTCCAGCGGATCCCCGAGTTGCTCAGTCTCGGGCCTCCCGAGCAGCCGCGAGTGTTCGAGGAGGTCCCGGAGCCCGAGCTCTCAGACCCCGAGCCCGGGTCCGAGGCGCCGGCGGCGAGCCGAGAGCTCGAGCCGGCGGCCCAACTCGGATTGTTCTGAGCCCTTCCCCTTACTCGCTGACGCGCTCGATCAGGAACGAGATCCGGACCAGCGCGCGCCACTCGTCGAGATCGTCCCCCCGCAGCCCGATCGAGACCACGTCGACTGCCTTGATGTTGCGCAGCGACTCCTGCGCCTCGGCCAGTGCCGCCCTGACCGCGTCATCCGAGCTGGTCTTGGAGCTGCCAACCAGCTCGATGATCTTGGTGACTGCCATCAGACGCGGGTGGCCCCGACCAGTTCGGGCTCGACCGCGTGGACCTTCCGCTCGTCGCGGTCGAGCGGTGGCGGCTTCTCGGGGCGCAGCGCCAGCCCGAAGGCCACCAGCGCAGCGAGCAGCTGCACGCCGAGCACGACCACGGCGAAGCCGACCGGCTTGCTCGAGGCCTGGAGCAGGAGGATGGGCTCAAGCACCGCGACCGCCCCTAGCGGCAGGAGGAACCAGGTGCGCTTGAGGGCCAGCAGGTACTGCACGGCGAGATAGGTCGCGGCCAGCACGGTGAACGCGACCCCGAGGATGAACAGCGCGTCGACCGCGAGCAGACGATTCGCGCCGAAGGCCAGCCGGATCAGCAGGCGCGGAGCCACCGCGAAGATCAGCAGGCAGGGAATGGCGGCCACCCCGATGATCGCCAGCGCCCGGGCCAGGATGGGGCGCGGGTCCTCGCCGGCCGCGCGTCGGCGCGAGACCTCGGGCACGAGGTAGAAGCCGGCGCCCATCGCGACCCAGATCACGACCTTGGCCGCCACCGCGGTGGCGCCGTACGAGCTGGCCAGATCGGTCCCGAAGCGATGTTTGGCCGCGATGATGTCGATGTTCTGCAGAACGGCGATCTCCGCCAGCGCGACGATCGGCACCCAGGCGCGGCGCACATGGGTCCACAGCCCGAAGGCCGCTTTGCGGGTAGGGTCGGCCCGACCGAGGCGGTTTCGCAGCGGGATCGCGCAGTAGAACATCATGGCCACGAACGACAACGGCGTTCCGATGTAGGCGCCGGTGACGCCCATGCCGACCGCCGCGAGCACGCCGCCGATCGCGAGCCGGGTGGCCTGCTCGCCGATCAGGCTGATGCCCACCGCGCGGTAATCGCCGAGGCCCTGGAGGACGCCGCGCATGATGCAGAGGAGGAGGTACAGGCAGCCGGACGGAATGCCCAGCGCCGCCGCCCACTCCTGCTTGACGCCGACCGCCTGGGCGATCGGATGGCGCAGCAGGACCGACGCCACCGTCATCACGGCGGTGAACAGCAGCAGCGACCTGGTCCAGCTCCGGATTGTGGCCGTCAGGCCGGCGCCGACGCCGAGGTGTCCCACGACGGCCTCGCGGGCGGTGGCCACCTGCATCGCATAGCCCGCGACGGCGAGGATCAGGAAGTAGCTGACCAGCGCGGCGAGCGACCCATAGTCGCTGAGGAGCCGAGAGAAGACGATCACCGAGCCCAGCGCGATCACGTTGTTGATCACCATCGCGCCGGCCAGGCCGGCCGCCTTGGCCGTCTCGGAGCCGCGCAACCGGGACAGGTGCGGCTCGAAGCGGCGCGTGATCGAAGCCAGCCGACCGGGGCGGCTATCGCTCGCGGGAGCGCTCATCCTGGCCGTGACGGTACCGAACCGCTCGGAGCAGTGATCCCCTCCGCCTGCACTACATTGAATTTTCCCATGTCGCGGCGCCATCACACGAGCAGTTCCGCCGAGACCGAGGCGCTCGCCGCCGAGCTGGCCATGAGTCTCATCCCGGGTGACGCGGTGCTCGTGGAAGGCGAGCTCGGCGCGGGCAAGACCACGTTCGTGCGCGGCGCCTGCCGGGCGCTCGGCGTCGAGGGGCTCGTGACCAGCCCGACCTTCACGATTGGCCAGCGCTACCCCGGCCGAATTGCCGTGTCGCACCTGGACCTGTACAGAGTGGCGGACCTGGGGGCGGAGGACCCGGATCTCCTGGCCGACTACATCGGCCCCGACCGGATCGCGTTCGTGGAGTGGCCCGGTGGCGCGGTGGCGCGCATCGCCTGGCTCTCGCACGTGGCGGCGCGGGTGCTCATCGAGCACGCGGGCGGCGAGACCCGGACGGTGACGATCGAGGCGCCGCTCGCCCCTGAGAGGCTGCCGGCGGCGATCGAAGAGCGGTGAGGATCCTCGCCTTCGACACTGCAACGCCGGCCACCGCGGTGGCGCTCTCCGGCTTTGGCGACGTGGTGTTCACTGCCCGGCACGATCCGCTCCCGGGCGAGCGCCCGGGCCACGCCACGCACCTGCTGGGGCTGGTGGTGCGGGTACTCGAGTCGGCCGAGGTCGGCTGGGAGGCGGTCGACCGGATCGCGGTCGGGACCGGGCCCGGGGACGTTCACCGGACTTCGCATCGGGATCGCCACGGCGCGGGCCCTGGCCCAGGCGCGGGGCCATCCCGCTCCTCGCCGTCTCCACGCTGCAGTCCCTCGCGCTGGCGCGGCCGCGGGTTGACGAGGTGCCGGCCGGGCTGGACGCGGTGCTCGCCGTGCTCGACGCCCGGCGGGGCGAGGTGTTCGCGGCGAGCTGGCGGATGGACGAGGCGCATGACTTCGCCAGCGCGCTGTTTCGTCCTCGCGCGCTGGCCCCCGAGGCCCTGGCCGAGTTCGTCGCGCCGCTCGGGCCGGCCACCCTGGCCATCGGAGACGGGGCGATAGCATTCAGAGACGTTCTCGAGCGTTCGGGATCCTTCATTCCGGAGGACGATTCCCCGCTCCACAGGGTCACGGCCATGAACCACTGCCGGCTCGGCCGCCCACCTGGAGGGGGGCGTCCCCGACGAGGTCCGGCCGGACTACCTCCGCGCACCCGACGCCGAGATCGCCTATCGCAAGCCATGAGCACGCCGACGATCACGATCCGCTCCCTGGGGTACTCCGACCTTCCTCAGGTCATCTCGATCGAGCGCCGCGCCTTTCCGACGCCGTGGTCGCTGGCCATGTTCGTCCTCGAGCTTTCCAAGCCGTCCGGGGTGTGCCTGGCCGCTGTCGAGGATCGCCGGATTGTTGGCTACCTGATCTGCTCGCGCTACGCCGACGTCTGGCACCTGATGAACATCGCGGTCGATCCTCCGGCGCGCCGCCGCGGAATCGCCACCGCGCTGCTCGAGGAGATGATCGCGCGCGCCGGCCAGGATGGCTCGTACACGCTCGAGGTACGCCCCTCCAACGGCTCGGCGATCGCGCTGTACGAGCGCTTCGGCTTCCGGTCGGCCGGCACACGCCGGCGCTACTACCAGGACACGGGTGAGGACGCCCTGATCATGTGGCGCACGGCCGAGACGGCGTCGACCCCGAGCGCCTCCGGGTGATCCTCGCCCTCGAGACGAGCTGTGACGACACCTGCGCGGCGGTCGTCACCCACGAGGGAGAGATTCGCTCCAACGTGATCTCCTCGCAGGGCGTGCACGACCGCTTCGGCGGCGTGGTGCCCGAGATCGCCTCGCGCCACCATCTCGAGCTGATCGGCGCCGTCGTCGACGACGCGCTGCTCGGCGCGACGTGACGCTGCCGGACGTCGACCTGGTGGCGGTCACCCGCGGTCCCGGGACTGGTCGCGGCGCTGCTGGTCGGCGTCGGCCACGGCGAAGGGGCTGGCCGCCGCGTATGAGCTGCCCGCTGGCGCCGCGTCGATCACCTGCACGGTCACGTCGCCGCGGCGTTCCTGGGTCCCGAGCCGTTCGAGCCGCCGTTCCTCAGCCTGGTCGCGAGCGGCGGCCACACCCTGCTCGCGCGCGTGAGCGATCCCGGCCCCGATTACGAAGTGCTCGGCCAGACGCTCGACGACGCCGCCGGCGAGGCGTTCGACAAGGGCGCGCGGCTGCTGGGGCTCGGCTACCCGGGCGGCGCCGGCGCTCGAGCGGCTGGCCGCGCGGGGGAGATCCGGCGCGTTCGAGTTCCCGACCGGGCGGCGTCTGCCCGGGCTGGACTTCTCGTTCGCCGGGCTCAAGACCGCGCTGCTCTACCGCGTGCGCGATCTCGGGCGAGGTCGAGGCCGAGCGCCGCCGGGCCGATCTGGCCGCCTCCTACCAGTCGCGCGATCGCCGAGTCGCTGGCGATCCGGGTGGAGCGCGCCTTGATCGCGACCGGGCTCGAGCGGCTGTCGGTCGGCGGCGGCGTCGCGGCCAACGGCGCGGTGCGCGCGCGCATGGCCGCGCTCGGGGTCGAGCTGCACGTGCCGCCCCGCGAGCTGTGCACCGACAACGCCGCGATGATCGCCAGCGCCGCGCGGTACGTCGGACGCGCTGCCGTATCCGGAGTACCTCGGTCTCGACGTGTACGCGACCGGCGAGCGGACGCTGGCGGCGCGATGACGACGTCGTGACTCTCTACGGCCGCGTCGGGATGCTGCCTGTGCGACGACGCGCGGGAGGTGCTCGAGCGGGTCCGGCGACGGCGCCCGTTCGTGTTGGAGGAGCGGGACATCGACGCCGACGAGGCGCTGCTTCGCGCCTATCTCGAGCGGATCCCGGTCGTCACGATCGACGGCGTCGAGGCGTTCGAGCTGTTCGTGGACGAGTCCGAGCTCGAGCGCCGGCTCGATATGGTGCACACGGCATGAGCTACACGGTCGGGCAGTGGTGCGGAGAGGGCTCAGCCCGGCGTCGAGAAGCCGGGCGAGAAGCTCGCGCTCGGGCGTCGCCGCGCGGCTGTCGCGCTACCTGCAGGTCCTCATCCAGGCCCGCAAGATGGGCAAGGAGACGATCTCCTCGCAGGAGCTGGCCGACTACACCCACGTCAACTCGACCCAGATCCGCCGCGACCTCTCGGGCTTCGGCAAGTTCGGCAAGCGCGGGCGTCGGCTACAACGTCGAGTCGCTGGTCAACCAGATCCGCAAGATCCTGCACACCTCGGGGCAGCACAACATCGCGCTGTTCGGCGCCGGCCACCTGGGCACCGCGATCGCCACCTCGGACATCTTCGCCGACCACGGCTTCCGCGTAGTGGCCGTGTTCGACGTCGACCAGGGCAAGGTCGGAGAGCGGATCGGTCCCCTCGAGGTGCGCCACAACTCGGACGCTGCGCGAGGTGATCGACGACGAGGACATCGTCGTCGCGGTGCTGGCCGTGCCTTCGGCTGCGGCGCAGAAGCTCGCCGAGGAGCTCGTCGACGCCGGCGTGAAGATCATCTTCAACTATTCCGACGCGCTGCTCCAGGTGCCGCCGGAGGTCACCGTTCACACCTCGAGCCCGGCTGTCGACCTTCTCTACGCGCTCTACTTCTATCTCACCTGATCCGCGCGCGATCCTGATCTACGAGTGAGTAGCCGCCTCGACCTGGAATCGGCCTATGCCGCCTTCGAGGAGTCGACGGACTTCACCGTCGGCCTCGAGGAGGAGTTCGCGCTGCTGCATCCCGAGCTCACTCGGCGCTGGTGCCCCGGTTCGAGGAGCTTCGCGATGGGGCGTCGGCGGATCCCGTGCTGGCCGAGTCGATCGCCGGCGAGCTGATCTCCTCCGAGGTCGAGATCCGATCGGGACGCTGTCTTGATCTGGCGGCCGCGTTCGTGGCCCAGCGGGATCGGCGGCGGAGGCTGTTTGCGCTGGCCGCCGAGCTCGGCGTGGCGCTCGCCGCCACCGGCACCCATCCCTGGTCGGACTACCGCGAGCAGAAGATCATCGAGACCGAGCATTATCGGCGGGTCGAGAATGGGCTCAAGTACGTGGCCTGGCGCAACAACACGTTCTCGATGCACCTCCACGTGGGCATTCGCGGCGCCGATCGCGCGGTGCTCGTGTGCGACCGGCTGCGGCCGGTGCTGCCGCTCCTGCTCGCCATCTCGGCCAACTCGCCGTTTCTCGACGGCCGGGACTCGGGTCTGCACAGCGCGCGCAGCCAGATCTTCACCAAGAGCTTCCCGCGCTGCGGCGTGCCCGACGCGTTCGGCAGCTGGCGGGCGTACTCGCGAGTACATCGACTTCCTGATCCGGACGCGGTCGATCGTGGAGTACACGCAGGTGTGGTGGTCGGTCCGGCCGCACTTCTCGTTCGGCACGGTCGAGGTGCGGATCTGCGACGCCCAGATGACCGCGCCCGAATCCGAGGCGCTCGCCGGACTGATCCTCGGTTGCGTTGCCCAGGCGGCCCGTGACGTCGACGACGGCGTCCCGTTCACCGATCTTCCCCGGCGTCTGATCGAGGAGAACTTCTGGCGCGCCATCCGGCACGGGCTGGACGGCGAGCTGCTCGATCTGGACCGCGCCGAGGCGTATCCGGCGGCGGAGGCGAGCGAGCGGCTCTTGAACTGGTGTGCTCCCGTCCGCGCCGAGCTCGGCATCGATGTGGCCCTTCCGTCTCTGAACGGCGCCCAGCGCCAGCGGCGCGTGACCGACACCGGCGTCGGCCTGCCCGAGGCATACGCCGCCGTGGTGGCCGAGACGCGCGACACTTATGCGGCCAGCACAGCGGAGGTAACCGGATGAGCAGCGAGCCCAGACAGCCCACGGAAGAGGAGCTCCGCGCCGCCTACGAGGCCGAGCTCAAGCGGTTGCGCGTCGAGCACGTCCTGCTCGACAACGTCGCGGCGTTGGTCAACCTCGGCATGCGCCGGACCGGGCTGGTCCCGGGCAGCGAGGAGGAGCGCGATCCGAGCCAGGTTCGCCTGGCCATCGAGTCGCTCCGCGCGTTGCTGCCGGTGCTCGAGCAGGTGGCGCCCTCGCAGATCGGCGCGATCCGCGACGCGGTGTCCCAGCTGCAGCTCGCGTACGTGAGGATCGGCGGCCAGCCGACGGGCGGCGCCGACGCTCCCGAAGCGGGCCCTCCGGCCGGTTCCGAGAGTGCCGGCCAGCCCCCTGGGCCCGGTGCCGGCGGCCGCAACCTCAGGCTGAGCCTCCCAAGCCAGGAGAGCCAGGGCCGGCGCAGCGCAGCGGCCGGCTCTGGGTCCCGGGCCAGTAGCGTTCCAGGACGGCGATCCTCCCCCGCGGAGGGCTTGGGAAGAATCTCTAACCATTCCGTAGTTTCTTCCCAACCTCTCGGCCCGGCACATTCCCGCCAGGCGCACCCGCCGCCGCGCACGCTACACTCGCGTCGTTCTGGGCCTCCGCTCGACCAGCACGGGTGGGGCCCTTTTCCCGTTTGGGTTGGCTGCGCTCGGGCGCGCCTCTCTCCTACTCAGACCCTTCTTCGGAGGACCTCCTTGTCCAGCTTCCTTGTCCATCACGGCGTGCTTGTTGCGCTCGTGTGCGCCGGCAGTGCCGTCGTCTACGGCATCCTGACCTCGCGCGCACTGCTCGCGCTGTCGCCCGGCAACGAGACGATGCGCAACATCTCCGCCGCGGTGCAGGAGGGTGCGCGGGCGTATCTGAACCGCCAGTACACGGTGATCGCGGGTGTCGGCGTACTCCTGTTCATCGTCCTGATTCCGATCCAGAACATCCGGGTCGCGATCGGCTTCGCCGATCGGCGGGTTCCTCTCGGCGGCCGCGGGATACATCGGGATGAACGTCTCGGTACGGGCGAATGCCCGGGTGGCGGAGTCGGCCCGGAGCGGCGTGTCGCGCGCTCTGGACGTCGCCTTCCGGGGCGGTGCGGTGACGGGTCTGCTCGTGGTCGGCCTCGCGTTGCTGGGCGTCTCGGGCTACTACGGCGTGCTGACCTGGATCGCCGGGGAGACGCCACGGAACGCGGTCACGCGCTGGTCGGCCTTGGCTTCGGTGGTTCGCTGATCTCGGTGTTCGCCCGTCTGGGCGGCGGAATCTTCACCAAGGCGGCCGACGTCGGCGCCGACCTGGTCGGCAAGATCGAGGCCGGGATTCCCGAGGACGACCCCCGCAACCCGGCCGTGATCGCCGACAACGTGGGCGACAACGTGGGCGACTGCGCGGGCATGGCGGCCGACCTGTTCGAGACCTACGCGGTCACCGCGGTGGCGGTCATGCTGCTCGGCGTGCTGCTGTTCCGCCAGCAGTCGGCGGTGGCGCTGTATCCGCTCGTGCTCGGCGCCGTCTCGATCGTCGCCTCGATCATCGGGACGTTCGCGGTCAAGTCACGGGTGGGCAACGTCGAGCGGGCGCTGTACCAGGGTCTGATCGTTTCAGCCGTGCTCGCGGCGCTCGCGTTCCTCCCGATCACCTACTGGATGATGCACGGCCTTACCTTCAAGTCGGGGGCCCCGGCTCCGCATTGGTGGAAGTACTACCTCTGCGCGTTGATCGGGCTCGGCGTCACCGCGTGCCTGTTCGTGATCACCGACTACTTCACCTCGACGCGCTTTGCGCCGGTCAGGAACACGGCCCGTGCCTCGCAGACCGGGCACGCGACAAACATCATCCAGGGACTCGCCTCGGGCCTTCAGTCCACCGCGCCACCGGCGATCGTGATCGCGCTGGGCATCTTGGGCTCCTGGAAACTGGCCGGCAGCGGCACCACGACCGGGATCTACGGCATCGGCGTTGCCGTCATGGCGCAGCTCTCGCTCACCGGCCTGATCGTCGCGCTCGACGCGTTCGGCCCGATCACCGACAACGCCGGCGGGATCGCCGAGATGGCCGATCTTCCCCAGGAGGTCCGCGACGTGACCGACCCGCTCGACGCGGTCGGCAACACGACCAAGGCGGTCACCAAGGGGTACGCGATCGGCTCGGCCGCGCTCGCGGCGCTCGTGCTGTTCAGCGCGTTCGAGACCGAGCTGTCCGACGCGGGCAAGCATCCGGACTTCGCGATCGGCAACCCACCCGTGCTGATCGGGCTGCTCCTCGGCGGGCTCATGGTCTACCTGTTCGCCTCGCTGGCCATGGAGGCGGTGGGCCGCGCCGGCGGTGCCGTGGTGGAGGAGGTGCGCCGCCAGTTCCGCGAGAAGCCCGGGATCATGGAGGGCACCGAGCAGCCCGAGTACGGCGCCGCGGTCAGCCTGGTCACTCGCGCCGCCCAGCGCGAGATGATCCTGCCCTCGCTGATCCCGATCCTGATCCCGTTCATCGTCGGGCTGATCAGCATCGAGGCGCTCGGCGGCCTGCTCATCGGGCGTGATCGTGGTCGGGCTGTTCATGGCGATCTCGATGACCTCCGGCGGTGGCGCGTGGGACAACGCCAAGAAGCTCATCGAGGACGGCGCGTACGGCGGCAAGGGCTCCGAGGCGCATGCCGCGGCGGTGACCGGCGACACGGTCGGCGATCCCTACAAGGACACCGCCGGGCCGGCCATCAACCCGATGATCAAGGTCGCGAACATCGTGGCGCTGTTGATCATCCCGATTATCACGTGACATCGCTGCGGGGCCGCGCGGACGCGCCCCCGCATCGCCATAGCTACAGTGCAGGCCTATGTTCATCCTGATCGTCGGTTCGGGGCGCGTCGGGTCGGCGGTGGCCAAGCGGGCGCTCGACGCGGGGCATGAGGTATCCGTGCTCGACAGCGATCCGCTCTCGCACGAGCGGCTCGACAAGGACCAGCTGACCACCTGGGAGGACGCCGGCGGGCGGTTCACGGTGAGCACCGCGCTCGAGATCGACGGCCTGATCGAGGCTGGGATCGAGCAGGCGGACGTGTTCGTCGCGGCGACGAGCGGCGACAATACGAACCTCGTGATCGCGCAGATCGCCCAACGGCGGTTCAAGGTCAAGAAGGTGGTGGTGCGGGTGGCCGATCCCGGTCGCGCCGCGTGGTATGCCGAGCAGGGGCTGCTGACGATCTGCCCGACTCAGGTCGCGATCGACGAGGGCACGCGGGTGGTGCTGGCGTGAGGATCAAGCCATGTACGTGATCATCGCCGGCGCCGGGAAGGTCGGCTGGAACCTCGCCCGTGAGCTGATCGCCAAGGAGCGCGAGGTGACGCTGATCGAGTCAGACCACGCCCGCTACCGGGTCGTGGAGGAGGAGCTCGAGCACGCGGTGCAGTACGGCGACGCCACCGAACTGTGGGTGCTCGAGCGAGCCGGCATCCAGCGTGCCGACCTGGTGATTGCGGTGACCGGCGACGACGAGGACAACATCCTGATATGCCAGATGGCCAAGGAGAAGTACGGCGTGCAGCGGATCGTGGCGCGCGTCAACAACCCACGCAACCTGCAGCACTTCCGCCTGCTCGATGTGCAGCCGGCCGTGTCGGCCACCGACCTGATCCTCCGACTGATCGAGCATGAGGTGCCCGAGTACGGTCTCGTGCAGCTGCTGGCGCTCGAGGAGGAGCATCTGGAGATCATCGAGCTCGAGGTGGGGCATGGCTCGGACGCCGCCGGCCGCCGCGTGCAGGACGTCGAGCTGCCCGATGGATCGCTGATCATCTCGGTGCTGCGCGGTGGCGCCGGGTTCGTGCCCAAGGCCGACTCGATCATCCAGGCTGGGGATCAGGTGCTGCTGATCCTCGACCCCGGGCTCGAGTCCCAGATCACGCCGCAGTTCGCTCCGAACGGCGCCAGCCCGTCCTGATGGCTGACCGGCACGTCGCCTATGCGTTGATCGGAGGCGGTCTGGCCGCCGGCAACTGCGCACGATGGCTGCGCGAGTCAGGGGCCGACGGCGACATCCTCCTGATCGGCCGCGAGCCGGACCTGCCCTACAACCGGCCGCCCTGCTCCAAGGGCTACATGCAGGGGAAGGAGTCGCGCGAGGACACGCTGTTTCGCCCCCCGGAATGGTTCGAGGAGCAACGGGTCGAGGCGCTCACGCGCGTGTCGGTCAAGTCGCTGGACCTGTCCGAGCGGAGCGTCGAGCTGTCCGACGGGCAGGAAGTGAGCTTCGACAAGGCCCTGGTCGCCACCGGCGCGGGCGTCCGTCGCCTCTCGGTCCCGGGCGCCGAGCTCGAGGGCATTCACTACCTGCGGACACTGGGCAACAGCGACACGATCCGCGAGGATGCCTCCGGCAAGCGGGTGGTGCTGATCGGCGGTTCCTACATCGCCAGCGAGGTGGCCGCGTCGCTGACCGAGCGCGGCAGCTCCTGCTCGCTGGTCATGCTCGAGCCGGTGGTGCTCAGCCGGGGTTTCGGCGAGCAGGCCGGGCGCTTCTTCGAGGACCGTCTGCGCGAGCACGGGATCGAGGTGCACGGCGACGATGAGCTCGAGCGCTTCGAGGGCGCCGACGGGCGCGTCACTCGCGTGGTCACCAAGTCCGGTCTCGCGCTCGATGCCGACGCGGTCGTGATCGGTGTCGGCGCCGTGCCGGACGTCCGGCTTGCCCGCACGGCCGGTCTCGAGATCGGTGAGCGCGGCGGCGTCGTCGTGGATTCTCGGCTCCAGACCGCAGTGCCGGGTGTGTACGCCGCAGGCGACATCGCCGAGTACGAGAGCGTCATCCACGGCGGGCGGCTGCGCGTGGAGCACTGGGACGTTGCGTTCAACCAGGGCAAGACGGCCGCGCTCAACATGCTCGACCGCGATCAGCCCCACGACGTCATTCCCTACTTCTTCTCCGACCTGTCCGACTGGGCCTCGCTCGAATACATCGGGCCCGCGGCGGAGTGGGATCAGGAGGTCGTCCGCGGCTCGATCGAGGGCGGCGAGTTCTCGGTCTTCTACCTGCAGGGCGGGCGCGTGGCAGCCGCGCTGAGCGTGGGTCGCTCGGACGATCTCGAGGACGCACGCCGGTTGCTGACCGCGGGGACGGATGTGAGCGACCGGGTTGGTCAGCTCGCGGACGTCTCGAGCGACCTGAGCTCAATCTGAGTCCCGCGGCGATCGGCCGTCGGCACCGGAACCTCATACGGCGGGAGCGCCACGCGCCGGCGCCTTGCCGGCGTCATGCCCTCCGGTCGCGCGGGAGCTGCCGGGCAAGGACTCGAACCTTGAATTCCAGGGCCAGAACCTGGCGAGTTGCCAATTACTCCACCCGGCAACGATCGAACCACACGATTGCGGGGTCTCAGCGGTGAGGCTCGCAACCGCGCGCGAGTATAGCCGTGGCTGTCCTTTCCGTCCGACCCGTCCCCGAACATATGTTCGTGGGAAAGCATCGACGGTCATACGACTGGGGCGAGATCAGGAGCTTCACGAGCTCGGCCACGCATCTCGGCTAGCCGCGCCGCGCCCGCCGCGGCGGGGCACCCGCCGGCGCGTCCGCCGAACCGCCCGAGGCGGCTCGAGTAGTCCTGCACGACCGGCGATCCGCAGACCGTTGCCGGCGCTCCTGCGGTCGACCTGCAGATCTCCGCCGTGAGCACCTCGGCGGTCGCCGCGATGGCCTGCCCGGACTTGCTCCGGGCGTGCCGCAGCGCGGCGGCCAGCGTCGACCACGATGAGTCGCCGAGCAGCCCAGGTGGCACGGTGGCGCCAACGTCGAGCGCTCGGTTGCCGACGTCGACGAACGGGACTGTGCCACCGGGGTCGAGCGCCGTGAACACGGATCGCTGCGCCGCGGTCAGGCGCTCGAGCGGCTGGTAGCCGCCACCGCGCTGCGGCACCTCGCCGGACAGCTCGACGGGAGCGAACGACACGTACGGACTCTGGTAGCGCGCGCCGGCGAACGTGAACGACCGGACGACCGGCGGCGCGGTGGCCGCCGACTGGCCCAGATGAAGGTTCGAGAACGTGCCGAAGCGCGACAGCGCGACCACGAGCCCCCATCGCTCGACGGCGCAGAACCGGCAGCTCAACGTCCCGACGAACAGCACCTCGGGCTTGCCGGATGCCGAGAGCGCCGGCCGCCCGCTCAAGGTGCGGACTCCCGCCGGCGAGATCCGAGGATTGCCAAGTGCGCGCTCGGCCGCGGTGCTCACGGCGCCGGCCGGCACGGTGGTGGTCCTGGTGACGACGAGATCGTTCAGCGCCTGAAACGCGTCCCGCCAACCGGAGCCGTACTGCTCGGCGGCGAGATCCAGCCGGCTGGTCACCGCCCAGCGGTCTCCGGACAGGATCATGCCGCTCGCCCTGGCCAGCAGTCCACCGGCTCCACCCCTGGCCTGACGGATTGCGCCGATGGTCAGCGAGCGATCCGCGGCCAGGATCTGCGCCTCGACCCTCGCCAGCGCTCCCGACGGGAGCGAGGCGCCGCGTACGTGCTCCAGCGTGATCAGCGCGGTCCGCGAGTCGGCGAATACCGACAGGCCGTAGAGGGGCGCCACCGCATGGCCGGCGTCGAGCCACAGCGTCGGCCCCGATGCGCGCCCCACCTCCGCGGCAGCCGAGGCCAACGCCTGGCGCCCCGCCGGCGAGCGGTCCTGACCGGCCATGGCCGCCAGGGCGCGCTGCGCCTGGTGCAGGCCGTCGAGCGGCGCGGCAGGCGCGGCCGCGCGTGCCACCGGCGCGCTCGCCAGCGCGCAGGACAGTGCGATCAAAACCACAGCGGTCCGGCGCAGCAATTCAGCTCCGAAGCTGGACAGGGCGCGAGTCTAGGCCCACCCGCCCCGGGCCGTCAACCGCGCTTCAGCTCGGGTCGGTGAACTGCGCCGGCGCCTTGAGCATCCCGGCGCGGACGGCCTCGAGCTGGTTGGGCGTCCCCAGCAGGCCGAGCTGGATATCGGCCTCGAGCCTCAGCGTTTCCTCGGGAGCCCCGGTCCAGGACTCGTTGAAGAGCCGCTTCATGCCCCGCACGGCGTCCGGCGAGCGACCGGCGATCTCCTCGGCAAGCGACCGTGCGGCGCCCAGCGGGTTGTCGTCCAGATGGGTCACGAGCCCGAGGCCATGGGCCTCCGTACCGCTCAGCACCCGGCCCGTGAACGCGAGTTCCTTGGCAACGTCGATCCCGACCAGCCGCGGCAGCGTGCGCGTGATCCCCATGTCCGGGATCAGCCCCCACTTGACTTCGAGCACCGACAGCTTCGCGTCCGGCCTCGCGAACCGGATATCCGCGCCGAGCGCGATCTGCAGCCCGCCGCCCAGGCAATGGCCGTGGATCGCGGCGATCACCGGCACGGGCGCTTCGATCCAGCGATATACCGGGCGCTGGAACCAGTTCGGGACCGGGCCGCGCAGCGGCGCCATCAGGTCGTCCGAGCCCGGTTGATTCGCCATCACCCCGGCCACGTCGAGCCCGGAGCAGAAGCTGGGACCCTCGCCGTGGAGCACGACGGCCCGCACGCCGGGTTCACGCGCCACCCGCTCGGCGGCGGCGCCGATCGCCTCGAACATCGCCACATCGAGGGCGTTGTGCTTCTCGGGTCGGGTCAGCGTGACGGTGGCGACGTGATCCGACACGTCGATCGCGACGCGCTCCTGGACGGCGGTGGACAGCTCGGTCATACGCCCGCGAACACTATCTATCCCTCGAGGGGCGTCACGTCGTCGCCCACCCGGACCGTCCCGGGCTCCACCACCCGGCCCCACACCCCAAACGGCAGCGGCTCGGTGGCGTCCACCGCGCCGCGGTAGTCCCCAAGGATCTCCAGCGTGGGCAGATCGACGACGCCGGTGTCGGGATCACGGCTGGTGATCAGGCAGCGGCCCACGTGGCCACCGAAGGCCAGGACGGCCGTCCCGACCCCAACCGGCGAGCCGTCGCCCACCCAGCGATCCTCCGCGTGGGCCTCGACGCCGTCGATCTCGATCAGCATCCGGAACCGCCGCGGGTCGATTCCCGCGACGCCGCCGGCCTCGGCCAGCCGACCCAGGGAGGCGCGGGAGATCAGCGACACCGAGCCGTCCGCGCCGCGGTCGACCCCGCGACCGGGCTCGCACGGCTCGACCAGCCTGAGCGGCTCCCCGCCCACCGCGCTGAACACTTCGGACCAGGGGCCTTCGACCAGGCGCGCCGCCTTGCGCCCAGAGAAGAAGCGTGTCTCGATCTCAGCTCCCAGCCGGATCCCGTCCTCGACGACCCGCCCATCTGGAAGCACGACGCGCAGCCTTCGATTCGCGTCGGAGTACTCCGCGACCACGGTCTGCAGCGACCCGAGCCGCTTGCTGTTGACCATCCGGTCGTGCGCGTCGATCACGTAGAAGCGGCGGTTATCGGGCACACCGTCGGGCCCGAGTGCGAGCTCGTCGACGGCGTGCAGCCGCGTGGCCTTGACCGGCGTGAACGCTAGCCCGACGACGACGGCCACCGACTACGCCGCCGCCTGGTCAGCCCAGTCGCGATACAGCCGCCAGTAGTGCCCGCGGGCCTCGAGCAGCTCGTCGTGCGTCCCATCCTCGACCACGCCACCATGTTCCAGGACCAGGATGCGGCCGGCGCCTCGGATCGTCGACAAACGATGGGCGATCACGATCGCGGTGCGGCCGGCCACCAGCCGGCGCAGGCCATGCTCGATCAGCGTCTCGGTGTGCACGTCGACATTCGAGGTGGCCTCGTCGAGCACCAGGATGCGTGGGTCGGCCACCAGCGCGCGAGCGAACGCCACGAGCTGCCGCTGCCCCGCCGAGAGCTGCACGCCGCGCTCGCCGATCTGGGCGTCGTAGCCGTCGTCGAGCGCCTCGATGAACGAATCGGCGCCCACGGCCCGCGCGGCAGACCGGATCTCGTCGTCGGTCGCGTCCGCTCGGCCGAACGCGATGTTCTCGCGGATCGTGCCGCTGAACAGGAACGCCTCCTGGGGGACGATCCCCATCTGCGAGCGCAGCGAATGCGCACTGACCGACCGAAGGTCATGCCCGTCGACCAGCACGGCGCCAGAGCTCGGGTCGTAGAAACGCGCCACCAGCTTGGCGAAGGTCGACTTCCCGGCGCCCGTGGCGCCGACCAGCGCCACCGTCTGGCCTGGCGGGATCACCAGGTCCACGTCCCGGAGCGCGTAGGACGCGTCATCACCGGATCCATACCGGAATGACACGTCGTCGAATCGCAGCCCGCCCCGGATCGAGGGCAGCTCCACCGCATCCGGCGCATCGACGAGGTCCGGCTCCTCGTCGAGCAGCTCGAAGATCTTGTCCAGGGCGGCCATCCCGGACTGATAGGTGGTGTACAGCTGCGAGAGCTGCTGGATCGGGTCGAAGAAGTTGTTGAGCGCCGCCACGAAGGCGAACACCACACCGGTCGACGTGTGGCCGTTGATCACCTCGAGCCCGCCGACCACGAGGATCTCCACCGTGACCATCGCCGAGAGGAACTCCACCGCCGGGAAGTAGGCGGCGTTCAAGTTCACCGTGGTCTGGTTGGCGGCTCGGTTCTCGTCGTTCAGGCCACGGAACTGCTCGATGTGGCGCGGCTCCTGGCCGAACACGCGCACCACGCGGATGCCGGACAGGCTCTCCTGCAAGTAGCCCGTGATCGTGGCGATCTTTTCCCGGGTCAGCCGGTAGGCGTCGGCCGAGGCGATTCGGAAGGCCACGCCCCCGATCAACAGGATCGGGATCGCGAGGAAGGTGAGCAGCGCCAGGTGGAAGTCGAGCACGAGCAGGATCACCACGACGCCGATCAGCGTCAACCCCGACTGGAACAGTGTGGCGATCCCGTCCTCGACAAGCTGGTCGAGCGCCTCCACGTCGTTGGTCAGGCGGGAGATGATCACTCCGGCCCGATTGCGCGAGTAGAAGGCGATCGACAGGCTCTGAAGGTGGCTGAACAGCCGCACCCGCAGGTCCTGGAGCGCCCGCTGGCCGACCCACCCGACCAGATAGGTCTGGGCGCACGAGGCGACCGCGTAGACCAGCGCCGAGACGAGGAAGGCAGCCACGATCAGGTCCAGCGCGCCCACGTCGTGCCGGCGGATCCCGTCGTCGATGGCCAGCTTGGCCAGCGGCGCCGGCGCCAGCGCCGCTGCCGTCGCGCTAACGAGCGCGACGAACATGGCCAGCACCCGCCACTTGTACGGCGTGAGCAGCTCGATCAGGCCGCGCAGCTTGCGCGCCCGCCCGCCGGTCTGACGCAGCCGGCGCCTCACAATCCCACCGCCCCGGCTGCCTTGCGGGTCATGAACACCTGATCTGGCATGCCCTTCTCGACGATCTCGCGGTACAGATCGGACTCATCGAGCAGCTCGTCGTGGCTGCCATGCGCGACGATCCGCCCGTCCTCGAGCACGACGATCTCGTCGGCCAGCGTGATCGTGGAGAGCCGGTGGGCGATCACGAACGTGGTCCGGTCGGCCATCACCTCGCGCAGCGCGACCTTGATCTCCTGCTCGGTCGACGCGTCCACCGACGAGGTGGCGTCGTCGAGCACCAGGATCCGCGGATTCGACAGGACGGCCCGGGCGATCGCGATCCGCTGACGCTGCCCGCCCGACAGCGTGAGCCCCCGCTCACCCACCCGCGTCTCGTAACCCTTCGGCAACTCCGAGATGAAGGCGTCGGCCTGTGCCACCTGCGCCGCGTGGATGACCTCCTCGCGGGTAGCGTCCGGACGTCCGTAGGCGATGTTCTCGTGCACGGTGGCCGAGAACAGGAACGGATCGTCGGTGACAACTGCGATCGCCCGGCGCAGCGAAACCAGGTCGACGTCCCGCACATCGGCGCCGTCGATCCGCACCGATCCCTCGGTGGCCTCGTACAGCCGCGGCAGCAGCGAGACGAGCGCGGTCTTGCCCGAGCCCATGGCGCCGACCAGCGCCACAGTGGATCCCGCCTCGATCTCCAGATCGAGGTCGCGCAGCGCCGACCGCGAGCTGCCCTCGAAGGTCAGGCTGACGCGCTCGAGCGAGACCCGGCCCTGCCCCTCCGGGAGTGCCGGCGCATCGGCCGCCGCGGTGATGCGCGGCGCGCGGTCGAGGATCTGGAAGATGCGGGCGCCCGACGCGGTGGCGCGCTGCGCGGCGCTCAGCATGTATCCGAGCGTCCGCATGGGCGAGATCAGCATCAGCAGATAGGCGTAGAAGGCGGTGAAGGCGCCGATGGTCAGGGACCCGTTGATCACGTCCCGGCCGCCCACGAGCAGGATGAGGGCCAGCCCCAGGTTGGGCACGAAGCTGATCATCGGCGTGTACTTGGCCTGGATCTTGGTGGCGTACAGCTGCTGGTCGAACACCCGCTGGACCGAATCCTTGAAGCGGTCGAGCTGGCGCTCCTCCTGCGCGAACGCCTTGACGACTCGTACGCCGGAGACGTTCTCCTCCGCGTCGGCGGTCAGCTCGGCGATGCGCTGCTGGGCCTCGCGCAGCGCGGGCTGCGAGTGCTTGCCGTACCGGTTGGCGATCAGGACGACGAATGGGACCGGCGCCAGCGCCAGCGCCGCCAGCTCCGGCTGGAGCGCGAACATCGCCACCGCGGCGAGCGCGATCGTCAGCAGCGACTGCGCGATGAAGATCAGTCCGTAGCCGAGGAAAAAGCGCACCGACTGCAGGTCGACCGTCGCCCGCGACATCAGCTGCCCCGTCTGCTGGCGATCGAAGAACCCGAGCTCGAGTTCCTGGAGGTGCTCGTAGAGCATGTTGCGCAGGTCGAGCTCGACCCCGAGCGAGACGCGCCCGGCGACCAGGCGGCGCGCTGTGCTCAGGCCGAGCCTGAGCAGGCCCGCGGCGCCGATCCCGATCACCCACATGATCAGTGCGTGACGGTCATGGCCCCGGATCGAATTGATCGCCTCGCCGGTCAGGAACGGGATCAGGACGGTCATGATCATCGCTCCGGCGGCGAGGGCAAACGACCAGGCGACCGGGGCTCGGTACGGGCGCAGGAAGCCGAGGAGTCGCCGGAAGATCAGCACTTCATAAAGTATAGTAAAGGACCGGGGATTGGGCCTCGCTTGGGAATCCGGCTCGGCCCGGAATGGGACTGGTGGCGTGCCGGAGCCGGATTCCCCTAGCTCGGCGTCCCTGGGGCCTACCAGTCCGAGTGACCGGGGGCCGGCGGTTGGTGGTGCTGCACCGTCGTGGCGTGGGCGCCGCTCGCTCCCGCAGCGAGCGGCGCCGTCGCCACGACAAGGGCCCTCCGGATCCGCCGGCTCAGCCGAGCCGCTCCGCGAGATAGGCCCGCAGCATCAGCTTGCTCTCGGCCAGCACGGCGCTGTCGCCGGCCCGGTCACGCCGAAACGCCTCCCGCAGCAGCCCGTCGCCGGCCAGCACGACCATCTCGGCTGCGGTCGCGCTGGCACTTCGCGAGGCCTCCGGCCAATGGCGGGCCAGGATCCGCTCGATCGACATCGCGATCGCCTCGCGGGTGGGGCGGGTGGCGTCGCGCACCCGCTCGGTCCGCAGGCCCCCGAACCACAGTCCGAGGAACCCCGGCCGTGCCCGGAACCCCGCCACGAGCACGTCGACCACGGCCCCGACCGGGTCGTCGAGCGATTCCGCCGCGTCGGCCTCGGCCACGCCCGCGACCAGATCCTCGAAGTCGCTCCAGTAGCGCACCGCGAGTGCCTCGACGATGGCTTCCTTTCAAGTAATCATCCCAATCGTGCCACAGATGCTCGAGCGGGAGCGAGAGTCGGTCGCGGCGGCGGCGCAGCGGTTGGCTGCCGATGGTCTCGTCACCGGGACGGCGGGCAACGTGTCCGCGCGCGCGGGTGACCTCGTGGCGGTGACGCCGACCGGTGCGCGCCTCGAGGCGGTCGGCGCCGAGGAGGTCGCTGTCGTCCATCTCGACGGCGAGCAGGTCGACGGCGAGCTGGCCCCGACCTCGGAGCTCGGGCTCCACCTCGGCGTGTACCGGCGCTACCGGGCCGGCGCCGTCGTGCACACGCATTCGCCGTTCGCGACCGCGCTGGCCTGTGTGATCGACGAGCTGCCGGTCGTCCACTACCAGATGCTCGCCCTCGGCGGTCCCGTTCGCGTGGCACCGTATGCCACGTTCGGCACGCCGGAGCTGGCCGAGCTCACCCTCGTCGCCCTCGAGGGCCGGAGCGCCGCACTGATGTCCAATCACGGGGCGATCGCGTCCGGGGCGGATCTCGACACGGCCATGCAGCACGCGCTGCTCCTCGAATGGGCCTGTGCCCTGTACTGGCGGGCATCGACGGTCGGGACGCCGCGCACGCTAGGTGAATCCGACCAGCTCGCCTTCCTCGAGGCGACGACCCAGCGCGGCTACGGGATCAAGCGCCGGAGCGAGTCATGAACGTGGTCACGCTCGGCGTACACGTCGTCGACGTGCTGGTGCGCCCGGTCGAGCAGATTCCGGAGGGCCAGGGCGGCGCGTTGGTCGAAGAGATCCGGATCACGCCGGCGGGACCAGCGGGTGGCACCGCGGTGACGCTGGCCAAGCTCGGCGCCAGCGTGCGAAGCGCCGGCGCGATCGGCCTCGACGCGCTGGGCGACGTTCTGGTGGATCTGCTGGGCCGCTTTCGCGTGGACGCATCACTGCTGGTGCGCCGGGACGGCGTGCAGACCTCGGCCAGCGTGCTGCCGATCCGCCCGACGGCTCGCGGCCGGCCTTTCACGTGATCGGGGCCAACGCCACGTATTCCTCGGCCGACGCGCCATGGGATGCGATCGCCGGCGCCGACTACCTGCACCTCGGGGCGCCCGAGTTCATGGGCGGGGAGGAGGCGGCGAAGATCCTCACGTTCGCGCGCGAGCATGGGGTTGTCACCTCGGCCGACATCCTGGCGCCGGGTGAGCAGGCCGCGGCGATCCTCGACTGGATCGCTCCGGCCTTCGGCCAGTTGGACTACCTGCTGCCGAACCAGGAGCAGGTGCTGGCGCTGACCGGCTGCAGCGAGCTTGCCGCGGGCTGCCGGGCGCTGCTCGAGCGAGGGGTGGGCTGCGTGGCGGCGACATGCAGGGCGGAGGGGGCGGTAGTCGTCGACGGCGGTGGGGACGCGCGCGTGCCGGCGTTTCCGGTCGACGTCGTCGACACCACCGGTTGCGGCGATGCCTTCTCGGCCGGCTTCCTGCGCGGCTTGTCGCTGGGACGGGCGCGGGCCGCGGCCGAGGGCGCCAAGCACCGCAAGGCGAAGCACAAGCGCGCGCGCAAGAACAGCCACCGGGCCGACGTGGTCGTGGTGGGCGCGGGGTTCGCGGGTCTCGCTGCGGCTCGCCTGGTCGCGGCTGCGGGGCACTCGGTGACGGTACTGGAGGCGCGCGACCGCGTCGGCGGCCGTGCCTGGGACCACGACCTGGGCGGCGGGCGCGTCTCCGAACGGGGCGCCACGTTCGCCGGACCGACCCAGGACGACATCCTGGCCCTGGCTCAGGCGGTCGCGGTGGCGACGTTCGACACCTACGACACCGGCCAGAACATCTACATCAACAACGTTGACAACCCGCTCGGACTGCTCGGCCCGCAGCGCTATTCCGACAGCGGACCGCTGGAGGGCCTGACCTGAACCGCGCCCCCCGACCCGACGATCATCGCCGAGCTCACCGAGGTGGTCCAGCAGCTCGACCAGATGTCGAGCCAGGTGCCGGTCAACGCGCCCTGGAGCGCCTCGAGCGCCTCGAGCTGGGACGGCCAGACGCTCCAGAGCTGGATCGACTCGGTCAGCGTGACCCCGCGCTTCAAGGCGCTGGTGCCCGCCGCCACCCGGCCCATCTTCGGCGCCGAGCTGCGCGAGCTCTCGCTGCTGTTCGTGCTCTTCTACATCGCCGCCTCGGGCAACGAGCAGAACCCCGGCTCGTTCGAGCGCAACTTCGACACCCGCAACGGGGCGCAGCAGTCGCGCTTCGTGGGCGGCACCCAGGAGATCGCCAACCGGATCGCCGCCGGGCTCGGCCACCGGGTGGTGCTGAGCTCGCCGGTCACCCAGATCGTCCAGGGCAAGCGCGAAGTGGTGGTGCACTCGAGGCGGCTCACGGTCACCGCCAAGCGGGTCATCGTCGCCACGCCGCCGACCCTGGCCGGCCAGATCCACTACCACCCGGGCCTCCCGTTCGCCCGGGACCAGTTGATCCGGCGCTACCCACAGGGAACGCTGACCAAGGTCGCGGCGGTCTACGACCGGCCGTTCTGGCGAGACAGCGGCCTCACCGGCACGGTGCTCGACACCGGGGGGCCCGTCAACGCCTCCTTCGACGACTCGCCGCCGGAGGGCACCCCCGGCGTGCTGTTCGGGTTCGTCGGCGGCGACAACGCGCGTGCCTACAACGGGCTCTCGCCCGCGGCGCGTCAGTCAGCCGTGATCAACCAGTACGCGACCTGGTTCGGCGCCCAGGCCGCCAACCCGACCGCCTTCTTCGACACCAACTGGTCCGACGAGGTGTGGACCCGTGGCTGCCCGGTCGGGATCCCCTCGCTCGGCACGTGCTCGCCTACGGACCCCTCATCCGGCAGCCGATGGGGCGCATCCACTGGGCCGGTACCGAGACGTCGACGTACTGGAACGGGTACATGGACGGGGCCGTACGCTCGGGTTGAGCGTGCCGCGGCTGAGGTGTTGTCGGGCCTGTAGTCGTTCGTCACCGCCGCACCCCTGGGTCATAACCACGCACTCGGCGCGTTCCGGGTGCCGAACGCGCACTTGTGACCCGCATACGGCTCTGAATCGGCAATCGCCGGCGGGCGAGCCCCGAGTACGCACTTATGACCCAACGGATAGGGTCCTCGAACGATGGCCACCGTCCGCGAAGCCACCCTCGAGCTGTTCCGCGCCCACGGGATGATCACGATCTTCGGCAACCCCGGCTCCACCGAGTTGCCGATGCTCAGGGAGCTGCCCGACGACTTCACGTACGTCCTCGGCCTACAGGAGCAGGCGGTGGTCGGCATGGCCGACGGCTACGCGCAGGCGACCGGCCGGCCGACCCACGTCAACCTGCACACGGCACCCGGCGTGGGCAACGCGGTGGGCGCCATCTGCACCGCGCGGGCGAACAAGGCGCCGCTGGTCATCACCGCCGGCCAGCAGGTGCGCGCGCAGGTCACCCACGAGGCCCTCCTGACCAACCGGGACGCGATCCTCGTCCCCCAGCCGTACGTGAAATGGAGCCACGAGCCGCCGCGCCCCCAGGACGTGCCCGGAGCGATCGCGCGGGCCATCCATCACGCCACGCTGGCCCCCCGGGGGCCGGCCTTCGTGTCGATCCCGATGGACGACTGGGCAGCCGAGGCCGACGAGGACCGGGCCGTCCACGCGCGCCGGCGAATCGTCACCGGCGGAGCGATGCCCGACCCGGCCGAGTTGGCCCAGCTGGCCAGCCTGCTCGAGTCGGCCCGCCGGCCGGTGATGGTGGCCGGCCCCGACATCGACGCCGGCGGCGGGTGGAACGCCGCGGTGGCGCTGGCCGAGAAGCAGGGACTGCCGGTGTGGGCCTCGCCGCCGACCGCGTCGAGCCGGCTCGGCTTCCCGGAGGGGCATCCGAACTTCATGGGGATCCTGCCGCCCGCGATCGGCCCGCTGGCCGACACGCTCAAAGGGCACGACGTCGTGCTGGTCGTCGGGACGCCGGTGTTCCCCTACTACCCCTACATCCCGGGGCGGCTCCTCCCGGACGGTGCCTCCCTGGTCCTCATCACGAGCGATCCCGATGAGGCCGCGAAGGCGCCGATGGGCGACGCGCTCGTCGGGGACGTGGCGCTGGCCCTCCAGAAGCTGGTCGAGCTGGTCAGCGAGGCCGATCGCCACGCCCCGGACCCTCGTCCCGCCCCGCCGGCGCCCGCCGAGCAGGACCCGATGAGCGGCTCGCAGGCCATGGCCGTGCTCGCGCACAGCTGGCCGGACGGTGGGATCGCCGTGGCCGAGGCGCCCTCGAGCGCCTCGGCGCTGCGCAACCGCCTCCGGCTCTCAGAGCCCGGCAGCTACTACCAGAGCGGCAGCGGCGGGCTCGGCTTCGCGATCTCGGCTGCGGTCGGCGTCCAGCTGGCCGAGCCCGAGCGCCCGGTCGTGTGCGTCGTGGGGGAGGGCTCGGCACAGTATGGGATCACCGCGCTGTGGACCGCGGTCGCCGTCAAGGCGCCGGTCACCTTTCTGGTGCTCCGCAACCAGGAGTACATGATCCTCAAGTGGTTTGCCGCCCTTGAGCAGGTCGAGGGCGCCCCGGGACTCGAGCTTCCGGGACTCGACACGGCCGCGGTCGCACGCGCGTACGGGATGCCCGCGCAGGACGCGTCCACGCCCGACGAGCTGGCCGATGCGCTGCACGAGGCGGTCGCTGCCGATGACGGTCCGCGTCTGGTTCAGGCCCGGGTCGCGTCGGGCATGTGGGTCGAGTAGCCGCCTTGCTTACCGCGGCACGCCGTAGGCCTCGTGAACCTGCGCCGCCTCCTGATCCTGATCGGCCGACTCGCGATCCTCCACCCGGTCGACCTGGTCGCACAACAGCGCCCACGCCGTCTTGTCGTCCTTGCCCCGGTAGCGCTCGCGGCGCTGGAGGAACGCCCACATCTCGGTGCGGAGCTCGAGCGCGGCCATGCCACGGCGGGTCGCTCGCGTGGACGGCTTCAGCCACTGGCTGAAGCTCTGCAACAACCCGACGACCAGGCCGAACACGATCGGCCACAGCTTGGGAAAGTCCAGCGCGGCGGACAGCGCGGCGCCCACGCCGGCGAGGATCGACACCAGGTTGAGGAAGTTGTCCAGCCAGGCGTAGAAGCGGCTTCCGCGCTCGAAGACCTTCATCGGTCCGATGAACCGGTGGACAAGGAACGAACGCTGAATCTCGAGCTGATCGAGCGCCTGCGAGTGCGTGCCCCAGTCCACCTGCGCCAGCCGCCGCTCGACCAGCCGGGCCAGGTCCTGGGCCTCACCGCTCAGCTGAGCGCGCATGCCGAGCGCCTCGAGCAGGGCGTCAGCCTCGTCGTTGCCCTTGCGTATCAGCCGGGTCACGATGCTCTCGCCGCGTCGCGGCTCGGTCTTCGGCGGCGCGTCGGCCTCTGACTGATCGGTCATGTGGGCGTCCCCATCGTCCTCATTCCCGGCGCCCCAGCGCAGTACGGTAAACGGTCCGGCTGCCTGCGGGTGAGATTTCGCTTGCAGCCGCCTGGGCTCGGCGCCCCGGACGGGCGCGGGCGGGCCGTCTCCCTCAGCCGGCCGGCCCGCGCCCAGGGCGGACTACAGATTCAGCTCACACCTGTGGTCGGCGCCGCGCTCACCGGCGCGGCCAGCTCGAACGGCCGCGCCGGCGAAGACGGTGGACCTCCCTTGACTCCTCTACCTCCCATCGTGCGCGCCCCTTGCCTACCCGTCCATTAGCGGCCGTCCCAGAGAGTGGACGGATGTTCTAGCTCCGTCAATCGACGTTTACCGACGGATGTTCTAGGACCTCCGGGCGCGCGCGAACCGGCGGCGCGAACCGCCGGCGCGTGCTTACAGATTCACGGCCACGTACTTGGTCTCGAGGTACTCCTCGATGCCCTCGGAGCCGCCCTCGCGGCCGAAGCCCGACTGCTTGATGCCGCCGAAGGGCGCGGCCGGGTTGGACACCATGCCCTGGTTGAGCCCGATCATGCCGGTCTCGAGACGCTCGACCACGCGCAGCGCGCGCTTGAGGTTGCTCGTGTAGACGTAGGCGACCAGGCCGTACTCGGTGTCGTTGGCCGCGGCGATCGCCTCGTCCTCGTCGCTGAAGCCCTTGACCGGGGCGACCGGACCGAAGATCTCCTCCTTGAGCAGCTTCGCGTCGTGGGGGACGTCGGTGAGCACCGTCGGGTCGTAGAAGTAGCCGGCGCCGTCCCGGGCGTGCCCGCCCACGACGGCCTTGGCGCCGCGCCCGATCGCGTCCTCGACGAGTTCGGCGACCTTGCCGCGCTGGCTGTCGTCGATCAGCGGCCCGACCTGGACCCCTTCCTCGGTGCCGCGCCCGACCTTCATCGCGCCCATCTTCTCGGCCAGCTTCTCGGCGAACTGGTCGGCCACCGCCTCGGCCACGTGGAAGCGGTTGGCCGCGGTGCAGGCCTCGCCGATGTTGCGCATCTTGGCGATCATCGCGCCCTGGACGGCCGCGTCGACGTCGGCGTCGTCGAACACGATGAACGGCGCGTTGCCGCCCAGCTCCATCGACAGGCGCAGCAGATTCTGCGACGCCTGTTCCATGAGCTTGCGCCCAATCTCGGTCGAGCCGGTGAACGACAGCTTGCGCAGCCGCGGGTCGGCGATCAGCGGAGCCATCGTCTCGCTCGAGGACGAGGCCGTGACCAGGTTGACCACTCCCGCCGGAAGACCCGCCTCCTCGAGGATCTTCACCAGCATCAGCATCGACAGCGGCGTCTGCTGGGCCGGCTTGACGACCATCGTGCAGCCGGCGGCGATCGCGGGACCGATCTTGCGCGTTCCCATGGCCAGCGGGAAGTTCCACGGCGTGATCAGCAGGCAGGCTCCGACGGGCTGCTTCATGGTCAGCAGCCGCCCCTGGCCGTTGGGCGCGGTGGCGTAGCGCCCGTCGATCCGGACTGCCTCTTCGGAGAACCAGCGCAGGAACTCCGCGCCGTAGGCGATCTCGGCCTTGGACTCCGCGAGCGGCTTGCCCATCTCCAGCGTCATCAGCAGCGCCAACTCGTCTGTGCGCGCCACGATCGCCTCGAAGGCGCGTCGGAGGATGTCCCCGCGCTCGCGCGGCGGGTGGTCGAACCATTCGGGGCCGGTGTCGACCGCGGCGGTCAGGGCCGCCTTGGCGTCGTCGGTCGACGCGTCGGCGACCTCGCACAGACTCTCGCCGGTCGCGGGGTCCTCGACCGAGAGCGTGCCCTTGGCGCCGTCGCGCCATTCGCCCCCGATGTACAGCTGCTTGGGGACCTCATCGACGATCTTCTGTTCCTCTGGGGCGGTGATCGTGCTCATGCTTGGAACCTACCACCCGTCAGCCGGCGTCAACGCGGGTTCGCCCGCGCGGTTCCTCCAGGAGCTCGTTGGCAGGCGATCGGTTCGAAGACGCCGGCGGCGAGTTCGCCGAGAAGAGGAGCAAGAACCTGCGGTGCTGCGCCGGGCCAAAGACCTTGTGGACTCTCATTCCATGTCGTTCTCCGACGCCGCGAAGCTCGCCCGCTCGCGAGCCCGCTCTGGGCGCTCAACGGGGTCGCCGCGTCGAAGAGGAGGCTTTCGAGCGCTGGTAGGTACTCGAGCCTCGAGGTTTTCGACCAGCTTCAGGACATCGACGAGACCGGCACCGAGGCGGCGAGCGGAACCGACTCTCAGGTCCGCCACGACGCCCGTACCGAGCTTCCGACGCTGCGCATGCATCTGAAGATGACCCACCGGGCGTTGGCCGCCAGCACCAGTAGCCGAATCGCGTTCAGGGTCCCGGGCGGGCCGTGTGTGGCCCGCCGGGACCGTGAACGGGAAGCCACGCTATGCGGCCTGGCGGAGCGGCGCCGGCTCCAGCGCCACTGCCAGCACTTCATCGACGGTCATCGCGAAATGGAACCTCATCGCGTCGCGCACCTCGCTCGGGACGTCATCGAGGTCGCCGCGGTTGCGCTCGGGGAGCACCAAGTCGGTAAGTCCCGCCGCGTGTGCCGCCAGGACCTTCTGCTTGACGCCGCCGATCGGCAGCACGCGGCCCTGGAGGGTCACCTCGCCGGTCATTCCCACCGTGTGGCGCACCGGCCTGCTGGCGAGCAGCGAGGCGAGCGCGGTGACCATGGTCACGCCGGCGCTGGGGCCGTCCTTGGGGATCGCGCCCGCCGGGACGTGCACGTGGAATGAGCGCTCCTCGAAGCTCGCCGGATCGATGTCCAGCTCGCCCGCGTGGCCGCGGACGTAGGACAAGGCGATCTGCGCCGACTCCTTCATCACGTCGCCGAGCTGGCCGGTCAGCGTGAGGCCGGCCTGGCCCTGCATCGCGGTCGCTTCGACGAACAGCACATCGCCGCCGGTACCGGTCACCGCCAGGCCGGTCGCGACACCGGGCACTGCGGTCCGGATCGCCGACTCCTGGAAGTGGCGCTGACGTCCGAGCGCATCCCGGACCGTGTCCAGGTCGATGGTCACCGGGGCCTCGGCCTGTCCGGACGCGATCCTCGTGGCGGTCTTGCGCAGCAGCGTTCCGAGCTCGCGCTCGAGCTGACGCACGCCCGCCTCGCGGGTGTACTCGGTGGCGACGGTGTTCAGCAGCTCGTCGTCGACCTCGACCTCCTCGGGCCGGAGCCCGTTGCGCTCGAGCTGACGCGGCCACAGGTAGCCGCGCGCGATCGCGACCTTCTCGGAGGTGGTGTACCCGTCGAAGCGGATGACTTCCATGCGGTCCAGCAACGGACCGGGGATCGTGTCGGCCACGTTTGCCGTGGCGATGAACATCACGTTCGACAGGTCGAGCTCCACGTCGAGGTAGTGGTCGCGGAAGCTGTGGTTCTGCGCCGGGTCGAGCACCTCGAGCAGAGCCGAGCTTGGGTCGCCACGCCAGTCGGCGCCGACCTTGTCGACCTCGTCGAGCATGATCACCGGGTTCATCGTCCCGGCGTCGCGCAGAGCTCGCACCAGGCGGCCCGGCAGCGCGCCGATGTAGGTGCGCCGGTGGCCTCGGATCTCGGCCTCGTCGCGGACGCCGCCCAGCGACATCCGAACGAACTCGCGTCCGGTGGCGCGGGCGATCGACTCGCCGATCGAGGTCTTGCCGGTGCCCGGAGGGCCGATCAGAGTGAGGATCGCGCCTGAGCGCTTGTCCTCGTTGATCCCGCGCTCGAGGCGCAGCTTCTTGACCGCGATGTACTCGACGATTCGGTCCTTGACGTCCTCGAGGCCGGCGTGGTCGGCGTCGAGGACCTCGCGCGCATGCTTGGGGTCGAGACGCTCCTCGGAGCGCTCGCTCCACGGCACCGCGATCAGCCAGTCGAGGTAGGTGCGGATCACGCTGGACTCGGCGCTCTGCTCGCCCATCCGCTCGAGTCGCCCGAGCTCCTTCTCGGCCTGCTCGCGCACGGGCTCGGGCATCCCGACCTCTTCGATCTTGGTCCGGTACTCCTCGAGGATCGAGGCGTCGTCCTCGCCGAGCTCCTTGCGGATCGACTCCATCTGCTTGCGCAGGAAGTAATCGCGCTGCTGCTTCTCGGCGCCGGACTCGACGTCGTCGCGGATGCGCTTGCGGACCTGGAGCTCAGCCAGCCGCTCGCGCTGGAAGCCCAGGGCCAGCTCGAGGCGCTCGGATACGTCGAGCGTCTGAAGCAGCTGAACCTTGTTCTCATAGCTCAGGTCGGGCGAGTAACCGCCCGTGTCGGCCAGTGGGCCCGGCTCGGCGATGCTGCGCAGGAACGACGAGATCCGGCCGTCGTCGCCCCGCAGCTCGAGGATCTCCTCGACCACCGCGCGGTACTCGCGCTCGAGGTTGCGGGTGCGGCCGTCGACCGGAATCGGGTCGGGGCGCTCCTCGACCTCGACGTAGAGCCGGCCGTCGGGCATGGTGTGGGCCGCGCCGGCCACCGCACGGTGCAGGCCCTGCAGCGCCACCGCCCGGGCCCCGCCGGGCAGCCGGACGCGATCGGTCACCTGCGCCACCGTGCCCACGCTGGCGAATTCGTTTTCGTGTCTGGGAACGAGCAGAACTCGTTCCTCCTCGCCGGCGTCGACCGCGAGCGTCAGCGACATGCCCGGGAAGGCGACGACGTCGTCGAGCGGGATCAGGAGAAGGCGACTGGACATCTAAAGAGCGTTCGCTTTCGATAGTTGCTTACGAGAGATAAGTGCAGGATATCACTCGGTGGGCGCGAATCTAAGTCGTACCGGCTGAGATCCTGGAGGGCCGCAGTGGGGGGTGCCGACACGGCTCGATCGACGGCAGCGGCTCACATCTGGGATCATCCGCGGCGATGCCAGGCCGGGAGTCCCCGCCGCCCCAGGAGCAGGCGCACGACGTACTGGCGGCCGAAGCGTTCGCGATGCCGGCGCCCGATCCCACGCTGCGCCACACGCCCATCGCGCTGCCCGAGGATCCGAGCGGAATCGCCGAGCCCCACGACGTGCTGGCCGCCGAGGAGTTCGCGATGCCGGCTCCGCGCGAACCGTCGTCGCCGTCCGGACCGGCCGGGCGGATCGTCGCCAAGGCACGGGGGCCGGCAGGGGTCGTCGCCCTGTTCGCGGTGGCGCTGGGGATG
The DNA here is from genome assembly GCA_963757795.1 of uncultured Solirubrobacterales bacterium. Taxonomy (GTDB): domain Bacteria; phylum Actinomycetota; class Thermoleophilia; order Solirubrobacterales; family Solirubrobacteraceae; genus Palsa-465. The sequence goes on from CAVWSI010000001.1 coordinate 154,323, forward strand.
CTCCGCGCCTTCCGGCGCCGGCGCCCGCCGCCCCCGCCGCGCCCGCCCCGCGCCCGCGCTAGGTAAGCAGCCCCGGAGGCACCTCGAGGGGGAAATTTCCGTCATTCGCGCCCGGCGCCGCCGGGAGTGACGGATACTTCCCGCTATGGAGGAAAAATCCGTCACTCGGCCGACCGCGACCGCCGATTGGCGGAAATTTCCCCGTGTGGGATGCCCTCGGCTGACCTGACTAGCGGCGGGCGCGGTGGCGCGGGGGCATGAGGTCGGTGATCGTCCCCTCGGCCATCTCGGCCGCGAACCCGATGGACTCGGTCAGCGTCGGGTGCGGGTGAACCGTGAGTGCGATGTCTTGCGCGTCGGCACCCATCTCGAGCGCGTGGACGGTTTCGGCAATCAACTCGCCGGCGTTCACGCCGACGATGCCCGCGCCGAGCAGCCGCTTCGATTCCGGCTCGAATAGCAGCTTGGTCATGCCCTCGTCGCGCCCCAGCGACAGCGCACGGCCGGAGGCGGCCCAGGGGAACACGGCCTTCTCGACTTCGGTTCCCTGCTCGCCGGCCTCGGTCTCGGTCAGCCCCATCCAGGCGACCTCGGGATCGGTGTAAGCGACCGACGGGATCGTCCGGGCGTCGAACTCGACGTTCTGCCCGGCGATCACTTCGGCTGCCACTTTGCCCTCGTGCGATGCCTTGTGGGCGAGCATCGGGCCGCCGACCACATCGCCGATCGCGTAGATGTGCGGCACGTTGGTGCGCATCTGGCGGTCGACCGAGATGAACCCCGCCTCGTCGACGCTCACGCCGGCCTGATCCGCTCCGACCGCGCGACCGTTGGGCTTGCGTCCGATGGCGACCAGGATGCCGTCGAACTTCACGCTGTCTCCGGTCGAGAGCTGGACGTTCAGGTGCTCCTTCTTCGCCTCGACCGACTCCACCTTCACCCCCAGGTGGATGGCCTCGTAGCGATCGGAAATTCGCTTGTGCAGCGGCTTCACCAGGTCGGGATCGCACCCCGGGATCAGCTGGTCCAGCATCTCGACCACCGTGATCTTCGACCCGAGGGCGCGATAGACGGTCGCCATCTCCAGGCCGATGATCCCGCCGCCGACCACGAGCAGTTGCTTGGGTAGCGACCGGAGTTCGAGCGCGCCGGTCGAGTCGATGATCCGCTCGTCCTCGGGCAGCCCGGGAAGCGTCGCCGCATCCGAGCCGGCGGCGATGATGCAGTTGTCGAAGGTGACGGTGCGATCGCCGACGCTGAGCGCATGAGGCCCGGTCAGGGAAGCCACGCCGGTGATCACCTCGACCTTGCGCTGCTTGGCGAGGCCGGCCAGCCCGCCGGTGAGCCGGCCCACCACCGACGCCTTCCACTCGCGGAGCGCGTCCACATCGACCTTCGGCTTCCCGAGCTTGATCCCGTGCTCGGCCATCTCCTCGGCCTCGGACACGACGCGAGCCGCGTGCAGGAGGGCCTTGGAGGGGATGCAGCCGACGTTCAGGCACACCCCGCCGAGCGTGTCGTAGCGCTCGATCAGCACGGTCTTCAGGCCGAGATCGGCGGCGCGGAAGGCGGCCGTATAGCCGCCGGGGCCGGAGCCGATCACGACGACCTGGGCGTCGTGATCCCCGCCCGCGCCGTCGGAGGAGGGCGGCGGCGGCGGCGGGGCCGGCTCGCGCTCGACGCGCGCCTCGGACGAGGGTTCGTCCGCCGCCGGCTCGCTGGGCGCGGCGCCGTCGGTCGTGCCCTCGAGCGTCATCAGCACACTGCCCTCGGAGACCCGGTCGCCGATCTGGACGCACAGCTGGGTCACCTTGCCGGCCTGCGGCGCCGGCACGTCCATCGTCGCCTTGTCCGACTCGAGCGTGACCAGCGGGTCCTCGATGGCCACCTCGTCGCCGGCCGACACGTGGATCTCGATCACTGGCACGTCGGTGAAGTCCCCGATGTCGGGAACGCGGATGTCCGTGGCCTCACTCACAGCAAAGCCCGCCGCAAATCAGAAAGCACTTTGACCAGGTGCACCGTGAACCGCGCCGCCAGCGCACCGTCGATCACCCGGTGGTCATACGACAGCGACAGAGGCACCATCAGCCGCGGGACGAACTCAGAACCGTTCCACACCGGCTTCATGGCGGACCGCGTGGCGCCGAGGATGGCCACCTCGGGCGCGTTGATGATCGGGGTGAACGACGTACCCCCGATCCCCCCGAGCGAGGAGATCGTGAACGACGCGCCTTGCATGTCGCTCGGCCCGAGCTTGCCCTCGCGTCCCTTGCCGGACAGCTCGCCGAGCTCACGGGCGATATCCAGCAGTCCCTTCTGATCGGCGTTCTTGATCACCGGCACGACGAGTCCGCCGGGCGTGTCGGCGGCGAACCCGATGTTGTAGTAGCGCTTCAGGATCAGATCATCGCCGTCCAGCGAGGCGTTGAAGGTCGGGAACTCCTTCAGTGTCGCGACGCACGCCACCACGAGGAACGAGACCATCGTGACCTTCACCCCGTCCCGCGCGTGTTCCTCGTTCAGCTGCCTGCGCCAGGCCTCCAGATCGGTGATGTCGGCCTCGTCGTTGTGGGTGACGTGGGGGATCATCACCCAGTTGCGGGCCAGCACCGGACCCGATATGCGCTGGATCCTGGAGCGCTCGGCTCGCTCGATCTCGCCGAACTTGGAGAAGTCCACGGAAGGCCACGGTGGGAGATCGAGGCCCAGGCCAGGGCCACCGGCGGCCGGCGCTGCACCGGGCGCGCCGGCTCCGGACGGGCCGCGCTCGGCGAACGACTGCACGTCGTCCTTGGTGATCCGTCCCTTGCGACCGCTTCCGGTCACCTGGTGCAGGTCGACACCGAGCTCGCGGGCGATGCGGCGCACGGCGGGGCTGGCGTAGACGGGACCGCCGCCGTTACCGGCAGGGGGGGACCGGCCGAGGGGGCGGCTTCCGGCGCGGACGCACGCTCGGGCTGCGCGGGCGGCGCAGCCTGCTCCTCGGCCTCGGTGGCGGTCTCGACGGAATCGGCCGCCTTGGTACCACTGGCCGGACGGGGCCCGTCCCCGTCTCCCTTACCGTCCCCGTCGCCGTCAGACGGCTCGAGCGTCAGGAGCTTGACGCCCTGCGAGACCCGGTCGCCGACGCTCACAAGCAGCTCGCTCACCGTTCCCGCGGACGGCGCCGGCACGTCCATCGTCGCCTTGTCGGATTCGAGCGTGAGCAGCGGGTCATCGACGGCCACCGTGTCGCCGGCCGACACGAGGATCTCGATGATCGGGACGTCCTCGAAGTCGCCGATATCGGGAACTTCGACGGTTACGGCGTCAGACGTCGTGCTCATACGGTGGTCGGCATGGGGGCGTCGGCGTCGATCTCGTAGCGGTCGATCGCTTCCTTTACCCGCCCGGCGTCGATCTCACCGGTGTCGGCGAGCTCCTTCAGAGCGGCTACAACGACGTAGTCGCGGCCGACCTCGAAGAAGCGGCGCAGCGCGCTCCGGAAGTCGCTGCGGCCAAACCCGTCGGTTCCGAGCACTCGATAGCGGCGCGGCACCCACTGACGGATCTGGTCGGCGAAGGTCCGGATGTAGTCGGTCGAAGCCACCACCGGACCGCCACGACCTTCCAGACACGACGTCACATAGGCCCGACGCGGCTCCTCGAGCGGATGCAGCATGTTCCAGCGCTCGGCCTCGATCCCGTCGCGCCGCAACTCGGTGAACGAAGTGACGCTCCACACGTCGGCCGCGACCCCGAAATCGGACTCGAGCACCTCGGCCGCGGCCAGCACCTCGTTGAGGATGCTCCCGGAGCCCAGCATCTGGACGCGCGGACCGTCATCCGAGCGGGAGCTGGACCGCAGCAGGTACATGCCGCGGAGAATTCCCTCCTGCGCCCCCGCGGGCATCGGCGGATGGCGGTAGTTCTCGTTCAGGAGCGTGATGTAGTAGAAGACGTCTTCCTGCTCGGACACCATCCGGCGCAGGCCGTCCTGAATGATCACCGCCACCTCGTAGCCGAACGCGGGGTCGTAGGCGCAGATATTCGGGACGACCGAGAACAGCACGTGGCTGTGGCCGTCCTCGTGCTGGAGCCCCTCGCCGTTCAGCGTCGTCCGGCCTGCCGTCCCCCCGAGCATGAACCCGCGCGTGCGAGTGTCGGCGGCTGCCCAGACCAGGTCACCCACCCGCTGGTAGCCGAACATCGAGTAGTAGATGTAGAACGGGATCATCTGCACGGCGTGCGCGCTGTAGGAGCTGCCGGCGGCGATGAACGAGGAGATCGAGCCCGCCTCGGTGATGCCCTCCTCGAGGATCTGGCCGTGCTTGTCCTCCTTGTAGAACATGAGCTGCTCTGAATCCTGCGGCTGGTAGAGCTGGCCGACCGGCGAGTAGATCCCAACCTGGCGGAACATGCCCTCCATCCCGAACGTGCGCGACTCGTCGGGCACGATCGGCACGACATGCCGGCCGATCTTCTTGTCGCGCAGCAGCGCCGCCAGCACCCGCACGAACGCCATCGTGGTGGAGATCTCACGCTCGCCGGTCCCCTCGAGCTGGCCCTTGAACGTCTCCAAGGGCGGCACCTCGAGCGGTTCGGCCTTTACCCGCCGCGTCGGCAGGCTCCCGCCCAGAGCTGTTCGGGAATCGCCCAGGAACTGCATCTCGGGAGAGTCATCGGGCGGCTTGTAGTACTCGGCTGCGCGGACCTGCTCGTCGGAGAGCGGAAGCTCGAAGCGATCGCGGAAGGCGAGCAGCGCGTCCTCGGTCATCTTCTTGGCCTGGTGGGTGATCATCTGGCCCTCGCCGGAGACGCCCATCCCGTAGCCCTTGATCGTCTTGGCCAGGATCACGGTGGGCTGCCCGGTGTGCTGCGCCGCCTCGTGATAGGCGGCATACACCTTCTGCTGATCGAGCCCGCCGCGATTCAAGAGCCAGATGTCCTCGTCTGACATGTGCGACACGCGTTCGAGCAGCGCGGGGTCGCGGCCGAAGAAGTGCTCGCGCACGTAGGCCCCGTCGCGCGACTTGAACGTCTGGTACTCGCCGTCGACGCACTCCTCCATCACCTTGACCAGCCGGCCGTCGTGGTCGTCGGCCAGCAGCGGGTCCCAGCGCGGTGCCCCAGATCACCTTGATCACATTCCAGTCCGCGCCCCGGAAGTCGGCCTCCAGCTCCTGGATGATCTTGCCGTTGCCGCGGACCGGGCCGTCCAGGCGCTGGAGGTTGCAGTTGATCACCCAGATCAGGTTGTCGAGGCGCTCGCGACCCGCCATCCCGATCGACCCGAGGGTCTCTGGCTCGTCCACCTCGCCGTCGCCGATGAACGCCCACACCTTGCGGCCGTCGGTCTGCGCCATGTCGCGCGCCTGGAGGTACTTCATGAACCGCGCCTGGTAGATCGAGGTGATCGCCCCGATCCCGAGCGACACCGTGGGGAACTGCCAGAACTCCGGCATCAGCCAGGGGTGCGGATAGGAGCTCAGGCCGCCGGGCCGCGAGACCTCCTGGCGAAAGCCGTCGAGCTGCTCTTCGGTGAGCCGGCCTTCCAGGTATGCGCGCGCATAGTTGCCGGGCGAGGAATGCCCCTGGAAGTACACGAGATCACCGCCGTGGTCATCCGAGGGCGCGTGCCAGAAGTGGTTGAAGCCGACCTCGTAGAGCGTGGCGAGCGACTGAAAGCTCGCGATGTGCCCTCCGAGCTCGGAGGAGACCTTGTTGGCGCGCACGACCATCGCCATCGCGTTCCAGCGGATGATCGAGCGCAGTCGCCGCTCGAGGGCGGGATCGCCCGGCAGCTTCGCCTCGCGCGACACCGGGATCGTGTTCACGTACGGCGTGGTGATGCTGGCGATCGGGCCGCTGCCCGCCAGCTGCGCACGCTGCACCGCCTGGGCGAGGAGCTGGCGCGCGCGATCGGGGCCATCGTGCTCGACTACGGCATCAACGGCCTCGAGCCACTCGCTGGTCTCGGCGGCGTCGATATCGGCGCCGGCGCCGGCGCCGTTCGAGCCTGTGGTTTGAAGCGAATCGGTCATGCGCTGTGGGCAAAGTCAATATACCCATGGGCATCTCACCCATTCCGCACGCACCACCCGATTTCCCCTACGGTTGGGGGGTGTCGCTGAGAGAGCTCGACGGAGTCGTCGGAGCGCCCTGGTCGAGGCCGCTCGCCGGAGTGCTCGACCAGCTGGTGGTCGAATCCGATGCGCTCGCCGAGAACCCGCTCGGCGACCCGGCCCGGCGTCCCCTCTACGTGTACCGCCCGCCCGGTGTCGAGCTCGATCATCCGAAGGGACTGCCCACCGTTTACGTGATCCAGGGATTCACGGGGCAGATCGACATGTGGCTCTCGCGCTCAGCGTTCGAGCCCACGATGGTGGAGCGGGTCGACGCGATGTTCGGCGCCCGCGCCTGCCCCGACGCGATCCTGGTGTTCGTCGACGCCTGGACCTCGCGCGGGGGCTCGCAGTTCATCAACTCGGCTTCGATCGGCCGCTATCTCGACTATCTGTGCGACGAGGTGGTGGCGTTCGTCGACGGGCGCTACCCGACGCTGCGCGGGCGAGACCATCGCGGCCTGGCCGGCAAGTCCTCGGGCGGCTACGGCGCGATGGTGGTGCCGATGCTGCGCCCCGACGTGTTCGGCGCGCTGGCCTCGCACGCCGGCGACGCGCTGTTCGAGTGCTGCTACCTGCCGGAGTTCCGCAGCGTTGCCCGCGCCCTGCGCGATCACTTCGACTCCTCCTACGAGGTGTTCTTCGAACGTCTGGCGGCGGCCGATCGTTTCGACTACGGCCGCTTCGGCCCGCCGTTCGAGATGTACGGCTACGCCTGCGCGTACTCGCCTGACCTGGGCCGACCGGGCGCCGCGTTGCTTCCGTTCGATCCGGCCACCGGGAGGCTCAACGACGACGTGTGGGCGCTATGGCTCGAGCACGATCCCGTGCGCATGGCCCACCGCCACGCCGACGCCCTGCGCAGCATGCACCGCATCTACCTGGACGGCGGGCGCAGCGACGAGTATTTCCTCGACCTCGGGGCGCAGGCGTTCGCCCACGAGCTCTCGAAGATCGGCGCTGCCCACACGCTCGAGTTGTTCGACGGAAAGCATGGCGGCATCACCTACCGCTATCCCGGCGCGATCCGCGAGTTGGTGACCGCGCTGCAGGCATGACCGCGACCGCCGACCGGGAACTCGTCTTCGCCGGCCCGGGTCGCGCTGGCCAAGCTCGTGCGCGAGCACGAAGTCAAGCCGCGGGAGCTGGTCGAGTTGTGCCTGCGCCAGATCGAGTCGATCGACCCCGCGCTGAATGCATTCCGCGTCACGCTGGCCGAACAGGCGCTGGCCGAAGCCGACGCACTCACAGGCGAGCGGCTCGAGCGCCCGCTCGCGGGCGTCCCGATCGCGATCAAGGACGATATGCCCATCGCCGGCCCAGCGCATCACGCGCGGTTCCCGCTCCTACGGGTCGCCCGCGAGCGCCGACGGCGAGTTGGTCGCGCCGGCTGCGCGCGGCCGGCGCCATCCCGATCGGGATCACCAACGTGCCCGAGCTGATGATCTTCCCGTGGACGGCGAGCGCCGCGAACGGCGTCACGCGCAATCCGTGGAACCTCGAGCGCACACCGGGCGGGTCGTCCGGCGGCTCGGCGGCCGCGGTCGCGGCGGGGATGGTGCCGCTGCGCCACCGGCTCGGACGGAGGCGGCTCCATCCGCATCCCCGCCGCCTGCTGCGGGCTGGTCGGGATGAAGCCGACTCGCGGCCGCGTCTCCTCGCAGCCGGCGCGCGAGGGCTGGCTGGGGTTGAGCACGTACGGTGCGCTCGCGCGCACGGTCGCCGACAGCGCGCTGCTGCTCGACGTCATCCACGGCGCGCTGCCCGGAGGATCTCTACCCGGCGCCGCCGTTCACCGGGAGCTATGTCCAGGCCGCCGCCGAGCCACCGGGTCGGCTGCGGATTGCGACCTCGCGCAGGCTGCCGCCCGGCTTCTATCGCGCGCGCTGTCCGCCGACCAGCGGGCGCGCGTGGGAGCGGACCGGCGAGCTGCTCGGCGAACTCGGGCACGAGGTGGTGGAGCGGGATCCTGCCTACGGGCTGTCGCGGAATCGAGTTCACCCAGATGTGGCTGCGCGGCATCTACGAGGAGTCCAGGCACGTGCCCGACCATGCTCAGCTCGAGCGCTCGACGCGTCAGCTCGTCGCCGCGGGACGCCGCCTCGTGCCCGATCGGCCGACGCGAGAAGCTACTGGCCGAGCGGGCCGTCCGGACCGCGCGGGTGCTCGAGCTGTGGCAGGAGGTCGACGTGCTGCTGATGCCCGTGCTGGCCACCACAGCGATCGCGGCCGAGGGCGGCTACGGAAAGTCTGCTCCGCTCGCCATGGACAAGGCATCGCGCTTCATGCCGTCACTGCCCGCTGTTCAACCTGACCGGGCAGCCGTCGATCGCGGTACCGGCCGGTTTCGGGGCGGACGGGCTTCCGCTCAGCGTGCAGCTGGTGGGGCGCCCGGGCGCGGAGGACCTGCTCTATTCCCTGGCCGGGCAGATCGAGGCGGCCCGGCCGTGGGCGCCGCACCGTCCGGCGCTCTAAGCCGCGCCGCCCGGCGTCTACCCGCGCCGCCCGGCGTTCTAACCCGCGCCGCCCGGCGTTCTAACCCGAGCCATCCCGAGCGGTGAGAGCTCCTTGGAGAGCCAGGAACTCAGAGGCGGCGGGAGCCAGCCGCCGGCCCTCCCGGCAGGCCAGCGTGATGTCGCGCCGCAGCGACGGGATCGGTCAGCTTCGCCACCGCGACCTCGGCCCCGGGGCGCTCGGCGTCCGACCGCGGGAGGATCGCCACGCCCATGTCGCGGGCCACCAGCCGCTTGATCCGCTCGCTCTCGTTTGACTCGAGCTTGACCTCCGGCTCGAATCCGGCGTGCCGGCCCGCGACCGTCAACAGCTCGCGCAGGCGTGCGCCCTCCCGGTAGCTGATGAATTGCTCGCCGACGAGCTCGGCCATCCGTAGCGTTCCGCGCCCGGCCAGTCGGTGATCGGCGGGGAGGACCACCACCAGCTCCTCTGACACGAGCTGCTGCAGGCCCAGCCCGTGGCTCTCCATCCGCTCGGTGACCGACAGGAAGGCCAGGTCGAGCACGTCGTCGCGGAGCATCTCGGCGAGCTCCTCGCTCGACTGCTCACGGACCGTGAGCTCGACGCCCGGGTGGCGCTGGTGGAACACCGCGAGGGCCAGCGAGACGTCGACCGGGCCCATTGTGTGCATCGTTCCCACCGTGACATGGCCGGTGCGAACCCCGGCCAGCGCCTGCATCTCCGCGTTCGCCGCGTCTACTTCGGACAGGATGCGCCGCGCGCGGGCGACCAGCGTATGCCCGGCCTCGGTGACGGTGACTCGCCGTGTGGTCCGATCGACCAAAGCCAGGCCGACCTCCTGCTCGAGCCGGCGGATCTGCTGGGAGAGGGCGGGCTGGGCGATGTGCTCGCGGGCAGCCGCGCGGGTGAAGTGCTGCTCGTCGGCCAGCGCGACAAGATAGCGCAGCTGGCGAAGCTCCATAAGCAGAGCCTATAGATGTCTTCGGATTTTCGTCTTTGACATATCAAAGACGGCCAGCCATCATGCACAGCACACCCTCTCCTCCCTCAGAAGCGCGCCTCGTAGATTCGGCCCGAAGTCACTTCGCCGGTTCCGGGGCGCGCTTCTGCTTTTCCGGGTGCGAGCGCGTTTGCGGGCGCGGCGACTAGCGCAACAACGGCGCGAGCTTGTCGCCGATGAGCGCCACGGCGTCGAGATCGTCGTGGACGAGGAGCTGGCACATGACCCGGTGCAGGCCGGCGTCGCGTAGCGCGGCGAACTGCTCGGCCGCCTGATCGAGCGTGGCCACGATCCAGCCCTGGGGCGGCTCGCGTCGCAACGCCTCCGCGTCGCCGCCGATCCGCTCGGCCACCCGATGGGCCCGGTCGGCCAGATCTGCGCTCGTCGGCGCCGATCACGGTTCCGATCATGGCCGAGAACGGGATCGGCTCGCGGCCGGCGCGTTCGCAGGCCTGCTCGACGGCGGCACGCCGGCGTGCGGATCGTCCTCGAGCGACGGGAACGGCGTGTTGTACTCGTCGGCGAAGCGCGCGGCGAGCGCAGCACTGCGCGGGCCGGCGTTGCCGCCCATGAGCAGCGGCGGGTGTGGCCGCTGCACCGGCTTCGGCTGGGCCTCCAGATCCGCCAGTACGTAGTGCCGGCCCTGGAGCGAGAACGGCTCGCTGCCCCAGGCCCCCATCACGATCTCCAGCTGCTCTTCGAGCACATCGACACGCGTCTCGGTCGAATGGAACGGCAGCCCGTAGGCCTCGTGCTCGCGCTCATGCCAGCCCGCGCCGAGGCCGAGGTCGATCCGACCGCCCGAGACATGGTCGGCGGTGACCACCAGCTTCGCCAGCACCGAGGGATGGCGGAAGCTGGCCGGAGAGACCAGCGTGCCGAGCCGCAGCGTGCTGGTCAGCGCGGCCAACGCGTTGACCGTCCCCCACGCATCGAGCGAACCCCGCTCGGGATGCTGCCCGTCGAGATTGAGGTAATGGTCTGAGCGAAACAGGGTGGGGATGCCGTGTCGCTCGCACGCCTCGGCCAGCGCGCGCCACTGAGGCCAAGTGACGCCTTCCTGACCCTCGATCATCAGGCAGAGGTCCAAGCTGAGCACTCCTTGATAGAAGGGGTCGCGATGGTATTGCTTCCGCGGAGCGCGCTGCTGCGCCCAGCCGAGAACCTGTGGCCGGCATGAGCGATGTCCTGATCTACGGCGACAGGGCCGGCGGGGCTGACCGAACCGAGGCGCTGCTCGAGGTGACGGTGCGGGCGTGCAGGTCGCTCGGGCTCGAGCGCGCCACGGTGCCCGCGGAGTTCCCGCTCGACCTGGCCGACCGGCTCCGCGCCGACGGCATCGGCCTGCGCGCGGCGGCGGAGTTGCTGCGCCGGGCCCAGCCGAACGGAAATGGCCTGCACGTGGATGGCGAGACCCTCACGTGCGAGCGCGTCAAGGAAGCAATCCGCGCGGCCGTCGCCCGCCACGGCGCCAGCGGGGGGAGAAGCTGATCGTCTCGCACGGCGCGCAGACGGCGTCCGGCCACGAGACGGGATCGGGGGCGATCCAGCCGGGCGAGCCGGTGGTGATCGACCTGCGACCACGCGACCGGGAGTCGGCCTGCTTTGCCGACATGACCCGCACCTTTGTGGTGGGCGAGGCGCCGGCCGAGCGACGGGGCTACCACGAGCTGACGTGCGAGTCGCTGGCTCGCGCGCACGCGGCGGTGCGCCGGGCGCCGCCGGCCGCGACGTCTTCCGGATCTCCTGCCAGCCCTACGAGGAGGCCGGATTGCCGACGCTGCTCAGCAAGGCACCGGGACAGGTTCTCGAGGAGGGCTATTTCCACTCGCTCGGGCACGGAGTCGGGCTCGAGGTCCACGAGGCGCCCACCCTGGGGCGGACGCCGGACGAGTTGATGGCCGGCGACGTGATCACGCTCGAGCCCGGCTGCTATCCCCCGGGCTTCGGTGGATGCCGGCTCGAGGACCTGGTGTTGGTGACCGACCACGGCGCCGAGCTTCTGACCGAATTCCCGTACGAACTCGAGCCCTGAGCGCGCCGGGCGGCTGCGGGATCCCGTTGGACTGGCGCTGGCGGGGCGAGATCGGCCAGAGTTCACGCCGTGGCGTTCCTCCACGCGACCCGCGGGGTTTGTCTTCCTGTCCCGGATTCGCCCCGACCGGCGGCCATGCAGCTCCGTCCTGGCTGCTATTCGCTACCTAACGGTCGGTCGGGTGCGTTTCTCGCGCGCCCGCCGACCAACCCTCACACGGTCGACCCCGCCGCCTAGAACCGCGCGGCAATCAGCACCACGGTGCCGACCGAAAGCAGCACGGCCGCGGCCGTCAACCACATCACCAGCGGCGAGGAGAGAGCTTCATAGCTGCCGCGGCGAAGCGCATCGGCGGTTCGGTGCTGGCGGATCGCGCCGGCCACGAGGGCGGCGATCGCCAGCATTCCGTACCCGATGCCGATCACCTGGAACGGCCAGCGCGCGCCGTGCGTGACGACCGGGACGAGCCGGCCGATGGCGAGCGCCACCGCGCCCGCGCCCAGCCCGGTCCGCCACCAGGCGAGCCAGGTGCGCTCGGCGGCGAGCCACGTGCGCCGGGTCACGTCATCGGCATCCGCGGCCGGCGGAAGATCGCCTTCCGGGCCCATCGCCGAGCATCCTACGGGCTGGCGCGCGCCGCGATCACCCGCTTCGGGTGATGCACGCTCGCGCCGCCAAGGCCAGCATCGCGATGGAGATCACAACCTCTGGAGATCGCTTTGTCCATCTATGGAACACGTGACGCACAAACGAGGGAGGCACGGCGCAGGGACGCCGCGGCGGTGTACGACTCTCGGGACGAGGACGTCTCGGGCTGGCTCGCATTCGCGGGCGTCCTGCTTCTCATTGCCGGGAGCTTGAACGTGATCCAGGGGATTGCGGCAATCTCGGGCTCCCGCTTCTTCGTGCACGGCACGCACTACGTCTTCGGCAGTCTCAACACGTGGGGCTGGGTCGCGCTTTGCGTCGGTGCAGCGCAAGTGGCCATCGGACTTGGGGTGATGGTGCGCAATCAGCTGGCACGCTGGGCCGGGGTCGTCGTGCTGTCGATCGCCGCGCTCGTGGCGCTGCTGATGGCGCCGGCCTATCCGGGCTGGGCGCTGGCGCTGTTCTTCCTCGACATCCTCGCGGTTTACGCGCTGGTCGGCCACGGCCAGAGACGCGACTGAGGAGGAGACACCTGCTGCCCATTGGAGGCACCTGAATGGAAGGAATGCAAGACGCGTTCGGCCCGATCGACGTTGTGGTGATCGGTTATCCGCCTGGCGCTCCAATGACCGGCGAAGCAGTACCGATTCTGCTCGACCTCGTCGATCGAGGCGTGATAAGGGTGATCGACGCCCTGTTCGTCCGCAAGGACGCCGACGGGACGTTCTCGGGCTTTGATCTCGCCGATGTCGACCAGGGCACCGCGGGCGATCTCACGGTGTTCGCCGGCGCATCGACCGGGTTACTCGGTCCCGACGACGCGGCGCTGGCCGCGGCCGAGATCGAGCCGGGGAGCGCGGCGGTGATGATCGCCTACGAGAACCGCTGGGCGGCCCCGTTCATCGCCGCCGTCCACCGCAACGGCGGAGTACTCATCGCCAATGAGCGGATCGGGGTGCAGGACCTCATCGATGCTCTCGATGCTGTCGAGACAGCGGCCTAGCAGGAAGGAACTGACATGCCAGGACTACTTCGCGGAATGGCCCGCACCGCTGTCGCCGCCGGCACGTGGACCGCGGTCTCCAACCGGGTGAGCCGCCGGCAGGCCAACCGCTGGGCCAACCAGGACCAGCAGCAGTACTACCAGCAGCAACCGCAGTACGCACAGCCGCCGGCGCCAGCGGCGGCGGCGCCCGGCGACGGCGGTCGCGACCGGATCGCGCAACTGAAGGACCTCGCCGATCTCAAGGCGAGTGGGGTCCTGACCGAGGAGGAGTTCGCGGCCGAGAAGAGCCGCATCCTCGCCTGAGGGACGCGCGTCGGGTCAGGTGTACGACGTGCGCCGCCCGTTCGTGCTCGGGGGTACGCTTCGCATCGCGTACGGGTCCGCCGGTGACGAACGTCGTCCGACTACGAGTTCGTCGTGCGTACGGCCGCAGCCACCCTCGATCGCCAAGCCGAGATCGCACGGGCGGTGACCAAGCTCCCCGTCGTCCTATGCGGCGGCGCCGGGGGTGCGGGTGATGAAGGCGACGCCTGCCTTGTCGTGAGCCGGCGGCTCTGTTTCGCGTCCGCATAGCAACGCTCGGCGAAGAGGGGCGCGAACTTTTTGGACCCCCGGGACGATGTAGGGGTATGCAGTCAGTCTCGTCTGACGCCCGGATCCTGCGTGAGTCGGTCTCGGACCCGGTGATTTTTTCCTCTCTGTATGAGAGGCATCTGGGGGCGGTGGCGAGCTACGTGGCAAGACGGACGGGTCCTGAATTGAGCGAGGATCTGACCGCCGAGGTGTTCATCCGCGCGTTTCGCAGCCGCGCGGTATTTCGTGATGATCATGAGAGTGCATTGCCTTGGCTTTTGGGGATCGCCAACAACCTGATCGCCGATCATCGACGCGCGGAGCGGCGGCGACTGAGAATGCTGCAGCGCGTGGCGGCGGCGAGGCCAGAGTCGCGTGAGAGCAGCGTGGGGGTTCTGGCCCCGGAGCTGGTAGGTCTCCTGCGTCGCCTTCCGGCGGCTGATCGAGACACGCTGCTGCTCGTCGTGTGGGGCGAGCTGAGCTACGCGGAAGCGGCCACGGCGCTGGGCGTTCCGGTCGGCACGATCCGGTCTCGAATCGCCAGGGCCAGAGAGCGCCTGGGCGCGGCGATCGCACAGCCGTCCGCCTCGGGGGTACCGACCGTGAACCGAGAGTCTCATGCCTGACCGCGACCAGCTCTTAGATCTGCTTCGCGAGTTGGGCGACGTCGGCGCCACGCCGCCGCGCCTGGAGTCGCTGCAGGCCCGCGTGTCATCCGCCATCGCGGAAGAGATCGAGCGCGAGAGCCGGCCGCGCCGAGGCGGCCTTAATGGCGGCTCGCCCGGCCCCGCGACGTCTGGGCGCTTCGGCGGTGCACGCCGGCGAGCGGGGTTCCCGCGATTGACCGGGGTTCTGGTACCGGCAGCCGGCGTGCTGGTGGTGGCCGTCGTGGTCGGCGTGTTCTTAGGGCTCCGTGGTTCTGGTCCGAGCGGCACCGCACCGAGCCATAGCTCGGCGGCGCCGAGCCATGGGTCGGTGGAGCTTGTCTACTTGGCCGAGCCGACCCCCCAGAGCCCAACGCTGACCCGGGGTGCGCTCGACCGGACCGTGCAGACGATGCAAGCGCGTCTGCGGGCTCTGGGGATCGGCCCAGCGCACGTGTCTGTGTCCGGGGCGAACGAGATCACGATCATCCTGCCAAACGTCAGAAACACCGCCGAGGCGGAGCGGGAGGTCGGCACCACCGCCCAGCTGTCGTTTTACGACTGGGAGGCGAACGTGCTTACCCCAAACGGCAAGACCGTCGCCGGCCAGCTCCAGAGCCAGGATCCGAGCGCGCTCACGATCAGCCAGGGCGCCGGCGGGATTTCCGCTCCGGGCAATCCCGGATCGGGGAGCATGGGGCTTTATCAGGCCGTGCAGCTGGCCGCCGGGCAGCTGGGGTGGTCGAGCCCGGCCAACTCGCGCATCGGATCCCAGTACTGGATGTTCGGGGCTCCCGGCAGCGTCGCCTGCGCGGCGGCCGCGCGCGCCCAGGCAGTCGCCCCGGTGACCGGGCAGCACTGCCTGCTGTCCGGACCCGATGACAGCCTGACCGATCTACGCTCCGGGCTGCCGTCCGGCGTCAGCGCCTCCGAGGGGCAGATCCTGAGCGTTCCGCGCGGCTGGGTGGTCCTCCAGGCGATCTCGGCGGACTTCTCGCACCCAACTCCGATCGGCGCGCCGAACGCCCAGTTCTTCGCCCTCAGGGACAACATTGCGCTGCGGGGTATCGACATCACCAATCCCCAGCAGATCAAGGAGCCCAACGCTGGCGCGCCCGGGGTCACGTTCGGTTTCAGCTCGAAGGGCAAGAAGGCGTTCCAGGAGATGACCGCGCAGATCGCCCGGCGCGGGAGCCTGGTCAGCGGCCTCGGCCAGTCGCTCAACCAGCACTTCGCCGTGACGCTGGACAACCGGCTCATCACCGTCCCGTTCATCGACTACAGGCAGTTCCCGGACGGAATCAACGGCGACAACGGCGGCGACATCAGCGGCAGCTTCACGACGAGCTCAGCTCAGGACCTGGCGAACGAGCTGCGCCCGGGCGCAGTTCCACTCAACCTCAAACTCATCTGCGAGGGCGCGCCAGCGACCACACCGTGCCATAGCCCGCGTGTGCGTTGACCGACGCTCTGCGCAAAGTGGGTCAGCCGCCCTCGCGAGGCGCTCGCATAGCCCCGCTGTAAGCAGGGCTTTCGTCACTGCGGGAGGAGGGACTCGACCCCCGACACGCGGATTATGATTCCGGCCGCCTTCCCAGCGTTGACAGGCGATCCGGGCGATGTTGGACGGCAGGTTGGACTGTTTTGTCAGCGAGCGTGCACGCGTCGGCCCGAATCTGGCCTAGTCCCTACGGACGGATCCGGTCCGCGTCCACGGCCGCGTCGGTCGTCTCGGCCGGACGCGGTTCAGCCGAGGCGACGATCTCGTCAACGATCGCGAGTCGTTCTCCGTGCGTCTTCGGGCTCGCTGCGACGACGCGCACGAGGAATTCGTCGCGTGCAAGATCCAAGTCGCCGCCTGCGCCGACGACCATCGCCCACGCCGTACTCGTGGAATGGGCAGCGACACGCGCAGAGCGCCGTGGCCGGACGTGGAAGTCGGCGCGCGAACTTGCGCTCGAGGGCGGACGCTGGGAAGTCCCGACGCGCTGCGAGCGCGGTTACACGACGCAACTCCCCGACCTCGCTGTCTGGCTGGAGCCGTCCGGCCCACCGTGGGCCGTGATCGCCGAGAGCGGCGGGCGCCGCGAGGATCGCCAGAAACTGGTGCTCGAAGGATGGCGCGATGCAGTCCACAGCGGACGCTACGTCGGCGTGCGCTACGACTGCGCGAGCGCGTCGGTCGCGACTTGGATCAGCCGCCTCGCAAAGAGGGTCTGGCTCACGGTGCCCGACTTCAGCGTGATCGTGCAGACAACCGCGGAGGAGATCGCCACTCTGTTCCGCGCCGATGCGGAGCGCGAGGGGCGAGCCGCCGATGAGCCTGAGGCCGCCGCTGGCGCCGCGCCGACCCCCAGCGGGAACGTCAGCATTGCGCCGGACGACGTCCGAGTCTCGGCAGCATCTGTGCCTGTGCCGTCAGCTGAGGCCGAGCGACCGACACCGCGGCCGGAGACGCCGGAGGAGGCCGCCGAACGAGAGCGGCGCTATCGAGAGATTTTCGGAATCCCTGAGCCAAAGCGCCGCCGCCGATGGCGAGCAAGGAGGGCGCTCGGACTCAGGAGCTGAGCCCTGCCGTTGTGTTCGCACGGGCATCGCTTCCTGACGACGCCTGGGTGGCTGCTCGTGTGCCGGAAGGGCAGTCTCCGAGCCCGGGTTTGTTGCCGCCGACGCTGCTCGTTCTGCCTCAAAGCAGCACCGCCGCCACGACGTGGTCGTTCGATAGCTCAGCGGGTCACGCTATCGGTCCGGTCGGCGTAGATCGTGCGCTCGAATGGCCAGCGCTCGACGAGCCAGCGCGACACTGCGGCGTGCAGTGGACCGTCCAGCTCGGCGACGTCGGCGCGAACCCACGAGCGGACCACGGCACCGCCGCCGCCGTCCTTGGCGGGGTAGATGTAGAGGCAGCCGATGACCTCCTCGGTGCCCGGCCAGAGCACGGTGAATGCGAAGCCGGTGCGCTCGGCGAAGTCGCGCGCGTGCCGCTCGAGGTCGTCCCGGTTGGCATCGAGCGACATGCCCTCGACCGGCGGCCAGCCCCACGACTCGAAGCCGGGGGTCGCGCGGATGTGCGCGATGCTCGACGTCCACGCCGCGTGGTCCGATTCGTTGTGCTGCGCGGCGAGCGGCACGAGGTGGAACTCAGGCAGCTCCAGCTCGCGCGGCGGGTCGAAGTCGTCGGGCACAAACGGCTTAGCGCTCACAACCCGTGAGGCTACTGCTGGATCAGTAGAGGCATTTCCGCCGCACCTTCACCATGTGCGGTGCCGCCGCCTGCCCTTCAGCTCCGAAAGGAGCGGCGCGAGGGACCGTCTACCGCCTTGCTTCGCGCTACTCGGTGCCATGCATAGGGGCGGCACCGCTCGCTGGCATCGACAGCCACTCGCTATCGCTTTCGGCTTGGCAGGAGAAGTCGCCTAGTCGTAACCGCTTCAGGCGTGGACGGGTAACGGCTGGCGATCACATCAAACGCTGCCGACCCCGGCAAGTCGCCGACCGGTCCGGCGTGACCGGTTGTGTCCGGCACAGCTCGCCTACGAGCGCAAAGCTCAGGCGGCAAGCGCCTCGTAGCCGAAGCCGAGCGCCGACATGACCTGCTCCACAGTGAACCGCGGGCGGCTTGGGCCGCGCCGGAAGTCGGCCAGGTCAAGCAGGTGAGCGCGGTCGTTGAGCGCGACGACGGCCTCATCGAAGTCGCCGCCGGCGTACAGGACCCGGCGGTCGCGCCGCCCCAGCGGCGAGACCTCCTGCACCCAGGCGCGCAGCGTCTGGCCGTCCCCCTCGACGGTCAGGTTGACCGACGCCCGGAAACCCGCGGGGTTGCGCATCCACCCGGTTGAAACCGGGGCGAGCGCGCCGGGCGCGACCGGGCGACGCCGGCACATCAGCCGGCGGCAGTCGGATTGATCGGTGGTGCTCATGTCACCCAGCTATTCGGCCAGCCCAGCCAGGCCTTGAACACCGGCGCGCAACGGGCCGCCCCCGTCCCACGCGTGCCCAAACCACCTCGATCACCGCGCTGTCGCTTGGCCGCGGAAGCACTAGTGCGGCGTCGCCGTGCGATCGCCGGGCTCGGGTGGGTCGAAACCATGCAAGGAATCGTCCGGCAATTCCTCCGGTTACGATCGTCCTGTGGAGCGGATCCCGGTGGAGCTGTCCGGCGTGCCAGAGACGCTCTTGGGGAACCTTGGCCGTCGCGCGGCCGCCGCTCGTGCCGGGGTCCTTAACGACCTGATGGCTATCCAAGTCGTCGATCGGCTCGATTACGACTTCACGGACACGACCCGTGGGGCGCGGTTGCATGCTGTCCGGGTGGCCACGTTTGACATGGCGGTCCGACGTTTCCTGACTTCGCATCCCGCTGGCACGGTGGTGGCGCTGGGCTAGGGTCTGGAGACTCAGTTTCGGCGGCTCGACAACGGCCAGGTGCGCTGGCTGACCGTGGATCTGTCCGAGACGATCGAGCTTCGCCGCCTGCTATTGCCCGACGGTCCGCGACACTCAAGCCATTGCGGGTCGGCACTGGATCTGAAATGGGTCGACAGCATCAATCCGGCAGACGCGATCCTCGTCACGGCGCAAGGCCTTCTTCCGTACTTCCAGCGCGATCACGTCCACGCGCTGATCGCGGCCATAGCCGAACGGCTGCCCGGCGAGCGATCAGCGCGATCGCGGGCGTCGATGAGCTTCGCGACCTCGTCCCGCCGCTCACACCCGGCGTCGCATCGCTCGGGATTGCAGCCGTCACCCGGCTCCCGATCCGACTGCGCTACTCGCTGCCCGTCGTCCCAGTCCTGCAAGCGAGATTCCGCGGAGTCTCCGCGCACTGAACTTGGCTCGGAGACAGTTCCTCGAGGACCGCGACCACGACATGCTCCGGGGCCGCCACGATCGGCTTCAACGTCCCGTTCTTTGCGTCTGCTTCGGTGAACCCTTTTCGTCCGCAACGCGGGCAGACCACCGCGATCGGTTCGACGATCGCTCTTCGCGGCTTGCGGCCACCGCCACGCGAACTGATGTCCGGCCGACTGACTTGCAGGATCCGTATGGTTCGTGCGAAGGTCGCGGCGTGCACCGGGAAACACCGCTCGATCGACGCGTCAACGAGTGCGTGGCCCTGGCTCTGAGCTGCGTGCTTCTTGCGGGCTGCGGCGGCCGGTCGGTCGATAGCGGCTCCGGCGGCCAGGCCCGGAGCTCGGGCAGCGTCGCGCGCATAACGTCAACGACCGCGCCGGACTCGCGAGCAGTCGCGCCGCGCGTTTGCCGGCGGGCCACCGGCGCGGCAAGCGCACAACTGGGAGTCGCCGTCGCGATGCGAATCGCGGACTCCGATCCGGCCTACCTGGAGTGCATCCTGAACTGTCGGGGAATTCACGTGGACGTGGTCGCCCAAGCGATCGCGCAAGCGCTGGGCGACTACGACACCACGCTCGTTCACCAGGTGCAGACCTACGTCTACCCTCCCCCAGCGAACGGGGTGCGCGATCGTAGTCAACTTCCACACCCGATCCCGGGCATCGGGACAAAGGCTGCATGGATACCCGGCCAGAACAGGCTGCTTGCCACCAACGGCACTCCGGAGCGCGGCGGCAACTTCCTGTCGGTCACCGTGACGGGTCACTCAGCTTCCGGGCGGGCGAGATTGGCGCTTGCGCGCGCGATCGCCGCAACGACCTTAGCCGTGGCGCCGCGCGGGCCGGACCTTCGTTCTGATCACTAACCCGCGTCACCGAGCAGCTCACTGGCGCTCGTGACGAGTTCCGCGTTGTTTGCCGCGGTCCGGCCGTCCGTCAGCACGAGACCATCCTCGAGGCCGATGCGCACGGCGTGTCCGGCGGCCGCACCGGCCGCCACGATCTTCCAGGTGCGCTCGCCGTAGCCGTGCCATAGCTGCGGAACTTCGTCTGGACCAAGCTCGGCGATCGCGCGCGCCTCCTCAACGCCGCCGTCGACCTCTACCAGCACGCGCACGACGCGGTGCGCGAACGGGCCGTGCGCGAGCTCGTCGGCGTCGCGCGGCGTGGCGAGTCCGGCCTCGACGCCGATACCCGCCTGCAACGCGGCGCGGATGATCCCGGACCCGCGCGAGCTCAGCCGGGGTGAGCGGCACCGCCGGGTGCTCCGCGCGCGTACGCGCGCCGTTCAGGCACGCCTTCACCCGCATCCCACCCGCCCGCTCCCAACCGCGCGCGGCAAGCCCGCGAGTGCTCCCAACGAGGCGCTCATCGCCCGAGATGATGGCGGCGCCCTTCTCAAGCCGATCAGCGAACGGACCGACGGGCTGGGTCCGCGCCGCACTGCGCACGAGCGCACTCCCACGCTCGGATACGGCCTACCGTCCGCCGGCCGGTAGGGTTGCCGAACCGCATGGCTGCCGTTGGACCTTCCTTGATCGAATTTCCCGCCGACGACCCAGAGCGCGCTCGGCGTTTTTGGGCGGCTCTGCTCGGCGCCGAGCTCGAGCCGCGCGTCGAGACGGAAGGCGAGGGATGGCAAACACACGCAGGCGCACCCGAGGTCGGCGTGCACGCCCGCGGACGCGGCCCCGGTGATTCGTTCTCGTTGCCATATTTCACCGTTGACGACCTACGAGCGGCACTCGACCGCGTAACCGCCTACGGCGGCACCGTGGTCCATCCAGGCGAACGGTGGGCGATCTGCCGCGACTCCGAGGGCAGCCCATTCGGCCTGGCGCAGACCACCGGCAGCTGAGCCCGCTAGGCCGTGCCGCACGAAGCCATGGGGGACGCGAAGAACTCGTCGGCCACCCACTTCGTCCGCGGCCGACAGAGCGTCGGCGTGCTTTGGCCGCCGAACGAGCAGCTCACGTTCGTTTGCGGTGCAGGCGGTGGCGTTGCTCCGGTAGACCGGCTGTCATCAGCTGCGGGGGCGATCCGAGATCGCCGCCGCCCGCGCGTACGCCGGGCGTGCCTCAGCGCGCTGCACGTAGGCCTCGAGTGCCGCCCACGGTTCCAGCAGCCCTCGCGCGTTGGCTCCCTGAAGCACGCTCGCGCACATCACATCGGCAACGCTGAAACGATCCTCTACGAGCCACTCGCGCTCGGCGAGCACCGACTGCATCGCGACGGCCGCGTCGGCGAAGCGATCGCGCGCCGGGGAGTCGACGACCCCTTCGCCGAGCTCGCGAATCCAGCGAAACAGCGGCCCCTCGAGCTCCGAGACCGCGAACACGACCCACTGATACACGAGTCCTCGCCCAGTCGAGCCAACCGGACCGATCAATCCCGCGCCGGGGTTCAGATCGGCCAGCTGGAGGCAGATCGCCGCGGACTCGAACATCGTCGCGCCGTCCCCGAGCTGGAGCGCCGGGACACGCCCCAACGGATGGCGCAGCAGGTGCTCCTCAGACCGCCGCTGCGCACCCCGGATCTCCGTCAAGTCATACGGTGCGCCGATCTCCTCCAGCAACCACAGCACACGGCTGGACCGAGTCCGCGGCATGTAATAAAGCCGCGGTGCGGTCATCTACCGAAGCCTACCGATCGCGCCAGGCCGCCCAGTGAAACCGCGCGATCGGCATCACCGGTGGCCGCCGCGAGCGCGATCCATGCTGTCCGATTCCAGTCGTTCTCGGAGGTGCGGTTGGCTTCAGCATGGCTCCTCTGCTCGCTGGCCCGGAACGCGTTCTGCTACCGGCTCCTGCTCCCTCAACCCAAACGGGAAGCGGCGGCCGCATCCCGCGAGCGGTTCGTAGCTGCCCCGCGTCGTCCACAACCTTGGAGATTGAGTCAGAGCGCTGGCGCTGCCACGTCTGCTCGCACGATCTGGGCTCTGCGCGTGAGCCGGGACGTACGGCCGCGGACGTCACGAGGGAGTCACGACCAATCCAGATGCTGTGCGCTCGAGGTTTGGTTGGTGATCGACACGTTACGGGCGCCCTGGGCATCAGGTCAGGGTGGTCGACGAGGACTCGCCGACGCAGGGAGGCGGGATCTACGGAGCGCGCCTAGCCATTAGCCGCCTGGTCCCAGGAGCTCGGCTCCTGGGCATGGTCAGTCATCTGAACATCCGATTCAACTGCCTGGCCCTCGTGCGCTTCGTCGGTCACCTCAATGCCCGACTGGGTCAACTGACTAGCCAGACGGGTGTTGATCGCCCTGATCGTTCCATGGGTGACCCCTGCGGCCTGGGCAATCTCCCGCATAGGCAAACCCAAGCGGGTTGACCGGGCAATTGCTTGATAGTGCTCGACCTGCATCTGGCGGGCTCTCTGCCCGGTTCGCTCCACCAGCTTCAGCGCGTCAGCGCGAAGTGTCCGTCGAACTGTCTCCTTACCCTCAGCCTCTGCGCGGGCGATCTGAGAGAGTGGGTGCCCGGCTGCCATTGCCGAGGAGGCCGCTTGGACAAGGGCGTCGGCCGCTGCGCGCTCTGCCTCGGCGTCTTGGTCGGTCTCGGCCCGTAGACGCGCTCCCGCTGCTTCTGCCACCTCGAGCAACTCTCCTTCCAGCCCTAGTTCGCCCATCTGTTCTCCGAAGGACACGCGACCAACCTCCAGCGTATCGAAACCGTGAGTGGAGAAACTGTACACCGCGCAAGCAGATTCTGGCGTCGGCTCCGGCTTTTGACCGGGCGGAGTGAATAGGGCACGGAACACCGCTGAAACGAAGCAGCAGTCCGCCCGACGGCGGCGATGATGCATCCTATTGCGGGGACCCACCGGCTTCCGGTTCCGCTCGGCACGCACCGGATGGCTCGTAAGGAGTGAGATCCAGCTCATGTTTCATTGAGCCGCCACCCAACGCGCCTTGCTTACGTCCCAGCGGTGGCAGACGTCCTGACGCGGACATGCCACGTCGGGGGAGCTGCCGCGGACCAATAACGCCATCGCATTTTGCTCATTGACGCAGCGCGCGGTAGGGTCACGCCGCGCACCTCGTGCCGCCGAGCGTCCCGTGATGGCAAGTCACTGACCACCGCCCGAGTTTAGTGCCATGACATTCGCCGCTTCGGGCACTTGGATATGAGCTACCCGCTTAGAATCGTTCAAGGTGCCGTCGTAGTGGTGGACATCATGCTGGAGGCATCTTGGTGCAGCACGGTTTCTAAGCGTCTCTCGGTACGCCCTCTGGCTGCCTCTGGATCCATGCGGACCGTCATCGTGGAATCGTGGCAGCCTCGCACGAACCTTCCTGGCTCGTGGCCATCCACGTCTGGCAATGCACGATCAAACCGCTATTTTTGCCGCGATACTGATGGTCTCAGGCCTTTGGATAGGCTTTATCCAGCTCGCCTAAGGGCTCCTGTGCGAGGGCATGGAGCTTCCTTTCAAAATCCCCGCCGGGTGGCTGAGAACGGGACCAGCTCCAGGAAAGCTCCGGCTGGGTCGACGCGGAGCGCTAACCCCTGGGCTGTCGCCGATTTCCGCAATTTAGGTTTGCAACTGCGTAGATACGGAAAGCCAATCTATTTAGCAGAGTTGGAAGGCATCGTTTGGTCGGAGCACTGTCAACGAGGGTTTGTGGTTTGTACCGCGGCACGGTGGGGCGCGCAGCGGCGACGGTAGCGCTCGCGGTTCTGGCGCTTTGCGTCGCTATGCCGAACGCCCGTGCGGATGGCGCCATTTCAACAACAGGCACGACGGGCGTTGCCACCTCGCCAGCTTCGCTGATGATCGGGGGGAGCACGGCCCAGTCGGCTTCTGAAGCGCCCGACAGCACTGCTTCCTCGGCGGTGCCGAAGCCCGCGCCGACGGCCACGGCCCCGCAGACCACGACACCGACGGTCACGGCTCCGAAGACCACGACGCAGACCACGACTCCGACGCTCTCCACTCCGATCGCGTCCAGGCCGGCAGCGCCGACCCCGACCCCGACCCCGACCACGACGACCCCTTCCCTTGCGGCTTCGACGGCCACGGCCCCGGCCGCGCGGGCCGTGTCGAACGTGACGACCGCCACCACCTCTCAGCCGGTCACACCAGCTCAGACATCGCAGACCAAAGCAGCACCTAACTCGGCCGCGCCCGTCACGCGGACGGCGTCTAACCCAATCGGGAACGGCACGCCCAGCCCAATCGCGCCGGCGACGAACACCGCTACTGGAGCCCTATCGAAGGTGGTCGCACCGGCCGCGAGCGCGACCGCCGGCACTGTCTCCAAGGTGGTCGCACCGGCCGCGAGCGCGACCGCCGGCACTGTCTCCAAGGTGGTCGCACCGGCCGCGAGCGCGACCGCCGGCACTGTCTCCAAGGTGGTCGCACCGGCCGCGAGCGCGACCGCCGGCACTGTCTCCAACGTGGTCGCACCGGCCGCGAGCACGACCGCCGGCACTGTCTCCAAGGTGGTCGCACCCGTGACGAACGACGTCGCGGGAGCGCTTCCGACGACGATTCCCCCGGCGCGCGGCGTGGTGCGCAAGACGGTCCAGCCCCTCGCTGCCGCCGCCGAGAGCACGGCTTCGAAGGTCGTGACGCCCACCCTCAGCGCGGCGACCGGCACCGTCTCCAACGTCGTGACGCCCACCCTCAGCGTGGCGACCGGCACCGTGTCGAAGGTCGTCGCGCCCGTGACGAGCGTGGCGGCGGGGACGCTGGCGCCGGCCATCCGGACCGTGACCGGCCCGGTTTCCCAGACCGTGACGCCGGTTGCACGGGTGATTTCCACGACACTGTCGCCTGTCATCACCGCGGGGGGCGCGTCCACCCGAGCGGCGTCCGCCGTGCCCAGCGGCAGGTCTACCGTGCGCAGCGGTCCGACGACACGCGAGGGCACCATGGGCTCCGTGGGAGCAGCGACGGGCAGCGCCGGCAAGTCGACGTCGACGGGATCCGTCAGCCCGGCGACCGCGTCGGCTCCGGGCGCCTCACCGACGCGTGGTTCAAGCGCGGCCGTCGCGGCTCCGGTCGTCGTGGCTTCCGTGGGGCTTGGCCCAGCCCGTCTGTCTGTTCCGTTCTCGCCCGCGACCCTGCCGCCGGTCCTGATGCTACCGCCAGTCGTGACGCTACAACCATCCCAGGCGCTGGGCAGGGCGTTCGAGTTCTTGATCGCGGCCCGGGCGCCGATGGCAGCTCCGCTCGATTGGGCTCGGGCTCAGGCATCGTCGAGCGGATATCTGGCACGCGTACGCGGGGTCACGCGGGGGATGCCCCTACCGACCCCGCCGATCCCCTCGACTCCTGCTCCTGGGGGAGGCGGCGATGCGGCGAGTGGCGGCTTTGGGTTGTCCTTTTTCTTCGGCGTCGCGGCGCTGCTGGCGCTGGTCTCACTCGTCGTGCCCCGGGTGATCTGGGCACCTTGCACGGCCGCGCGGCTCCCGACGCCGGAGCCGTTCCACGCTCTGCTAGAGCGGCCTGGCTGAGCCGAAGTCTCAGTCGCTCAGGTCCTAGCACGGCGGGCTTCCGAGCCCGCGTGCCAAACCTCTAGCAAGTAATCGGAGAACAGACTCGTGTCACGCTCACTTTGGGCGTGGACGAAGAGCTGTGCGTTCGTCAGCGCGGCGGTGCGCGGTGCTGGCAAGCTCGGCACGGACGAGGTCCAAGCGGATCTCGGCTACGAGCGTGTTCGCACGAGTTCTTCGCTCACTCCCCTCAGGCGGGTGGCGACGGCCGTGGTCTTCGTACTGGCTCTCAGCCCGGCGACAGCGCTGGGCACGACCGGTAGCCCGCGTGGCGAGTTCTCGGTAGCGCTGGCTACGCGAGGCACGTCACAGGCCCACGGCGTCACCCGTCCCAGATCCCGCACCCGTCCCATATCCCGCAATGCAGACGCGCGGCATGCGCGCAGGGCCTCGGCCCGTGGTCGGAGCTCACCCCGTGAGTTGCTGACAGTTGGCAGCGGCTACTCACGTACCAATGGCTCGACGGCAGTCAAGATGCTTCAGCGTCGACTCGCCAGCTTGGGCTACTCCCCGGGCCCAGTCGACGGACGCTACGGACCGTTGACGGAGGAAGCGGTGATTCGCTTCCAGGCCGCTCGCGGTCTCCAGGTCGACGGAATCGTCGGGCCGCTCACCCTCGCGGCGCTCGCCTCGGCCAAGCTGGTCCTTGGCCCGGGCGATGGATATGTCGGTGGGGGATCCCTGCAGGTGCGCCGGCTGCAGCGGGGCCTGGCCGCTGCGGGCTACTCGCCGGGTCCCGTCGACGGGCGTTATGGACTGCGCACCGAAGCCGCGGTGATGCGGTTCCAGGCCGCCCGCCATCTGCAGGTTGACGGGATCGCCGGACCCCGGACTCTCGGTGACCTGCAGATGCGTCCGGGCCGGCTGGTTCACCGCCAGCCCCGTCGTTCGCCCTCGCCGCGGCGAGGCACCACGGCGCACCGCGGGTCGCGCCCCACGCCCTCCCGGCCCAACCGCGCTCCCGGCCGAAACACGCCTGTTTCGCCGGCGGCGCCTCATGCCAGTCGCTCCGGCGGCTTCTCATCGATCGTGTGGTTCATCGTCGCTGCGTGTCTGCTCGCGGCAGCGCTAGCGGGGGGGTGGTGGATGAGGCGACGAGCCGGTGGCGCTGGTGTGCCCACCGCCGGCGAGTTGGCCGCACCGCTCACTCCGCCCCAGCACGCTCGGGGGGGCTCGACCGACGGGCGATATCGATTGCCGCGTGAGGATTTGCCGGATCACGCCGCGCGGGCGATCGCGCACGAGAAGCGGACGGCCGAAATGCCGGCCGACCGCGGCAAGGAGCATCTACAGAAGGGCGCGAGCGCGGCGATCATGGGCCTCGCGGCGTTCCGGCTCGGATTGCTGCTGGCCAAGAGAGGAGACCGCGTCGGCGCCGAGGATGCGTTTCGGCGCGCGGACCGGGACGGCCATCCCGGGGCCGCGCGCGAGCTGGGAACACTGCGCATGCTGGCGGGCGATCGGGAAGGAGCCAAGGACGCCTTTCGGCGGGCGGACGAGCGCGGTCATCCTGCGGCTGCGTTCGATCTCGGCCTGCTGCTCGCTGAAGAGGGCGATCGTGCAGCGGCCAAGCAGGCGTTCCGGCGCGCCTCTGAACGTGGTCACCCCGAGGCCGGCTTCCGTCTCGGGGCGCTCCTGCTGCAGGAGGGGGATCACCCTGGCGCGGAGGCATCATTCCGGCACGCCGACGAGCGCGGCAACGCGGGAGCGGCTTGCAACCTGGGCGTGCTGCTCGAGCAGCGAGGTGACCTGGACGGCGCCAGGGCGGCCTACCGGCGCGCCGACGAGCGAGGACTCGGCGTCGGCACGTGCAACCTAGGGGCCCTCTTGGCACAGGACGGCGATCTCGCAGGGGCCAGGGAGGCGTACAGGCGAGCCGATGACCGCGGCGATGCGGTCGCCCCGTACCGGCTCGGGTTACTGCTCGAGGGCGAGGGGAACCTCGCCGACGCCAAGGAGGCGTATCGGCGAGCCGACCAGCGCGGTAATCCCGAGGGCACGTGCAACCTCGGCTTCTTGCTCAAGCGGGAGGGCGATCACGCCAGCGCGCTAAAGGCCTTCCAACGAGCCCGTGAACAGGGCTCATCGGAGGTCGCGGAAACGGCGCAAGCCGCTCTGCTCGAGCTCGTTGGAAGCGAGAGGGGTGACCGATGAGCATCCGGGTGATGGATTCTCATCGGCAGAACCATCGACGCCTCCAGATGCGGGCCGATCAGCGCGTACGGGTGGTGATCGCCGATCAGGACGGCCTTGCCCGATCCATGATGCGGGCAGCGCTGGCTGACGCCATTGGGATCGAGACCGTTGGCAGCACCGGCGACCGTCGCGAGGCGCTCGAGCTGGCCCGCTTCTACCGGCCCACTGTCCTGATCCTGGACACGGGGCTACTGTCGAATGGGCCCGCCGAGCTGGTTGACGCGATTCTGCTGGCCTCGCCGGAAACTCGAGTCCTCACGATTTCGGTCGACGATGATCGAACGGCGCTCGCAGCCTTGCGTGCGGGGGCCGCTGGCCATCTCAGCAAGGACATCGATCCTGCCAAGCTCGCGGCTCTGGTAGTGCGGGTCGCGGCGGGTGAGGCAATCATTCCCCGGCGCCTGACGCGGCCGCTGCTGCAACTCTTGCGCCAGCTCCCCGAAACGGGCTGGCGCCCGTTGAACAGCGTTTTGACGAACCGTGAATGGCAGATCGTCGAACTGCTCGGCGAGGGCGCCTCGACGCACGACATCGCCGAGCGTCTGGTGCTCTCGCCAACAACGGTCTACGGCCATGTCAAGAGCCTGCTGCGCAAGCTGGGCGTGCATTCACGCCCGGACGCTGTCCAGGCCGCACGGCGCCTCAGGCGGGAGGAGGCGTTGGGGGAGAAAACCACCCCGTGGATTCCGAGCAAATCTCCCCGCGGGCCTGATCAGAACGGGCATGCTTCAGTTCAGCGGGAGACGCCAGCGGCAAACCATCCAGCTCTTCGGGCTGGGGTGCCGGAACAGCAGGGCGCTATCCGACGATAAGTCCTGCTCGACACGAGTCAGTCGACAGGGCGGCGCGACGTCGCCGCCCTGTCGGCATGGACTCAGGCGGTGAGCCACAGAAGTACGCCTGCTTGGAGCCGCCGACCCGGACGGTTGAGCACGGCTGAGCTATCGGTCATTGAGCAAAACGGCCACGACGCAGCAATGGCCGGTATAGGCGTGGAGGAGCCACGCTCCGTCGGGCTCGCGATGGCTGACGCAGACCAGCCTCCGCCCTCGCACGGGCATCTACCTCTCGACGTCACGGCCCTGGGCGCGGCGGTTCGCCAAACAGCCCGGCGCGATGTTGGACGGTTCGTTGGACTGTTTTGTCAACCAACCAGCGGTTTCTGGCGGTCCGCAGCGGTCGCCAGCCGCGCCACAAAATCCGCGGAATCCCCTATAACAAAGGGAATCCCCGCAAACGACGTGATGCCGGAGGAGGGACTCGAACCCCCGACACGCGGATTATGATTCCGCTGCTCTAACCGACTGAGCTACTCCGGCGGGGCTGTCTTCCGCCTGCAAAACGCCATATTTGCCCGGTCTAGCAGGCCACCTGCTAACTGGCTGTGTCCCGACGGAAACCGACCAGTTTGCAAGAAGTGCCCGTAGTTTGCTAGAAGATCACTCGAGTTTGTTCGACGCGTTTGCGAGAGGCTTCCGACAGGGTTCGCAGGGTACCAACCGCCCGGTGCCCTACCACATGGCGGCCGAGGGCGAAGAGCCGGGATTGCCGCAGGCGCGACGAGAACTGGAGGCCCGGTGGACGCGGTAGCCCAACAGCCACGTCGTCCCCGGGGATCGGGCTCGATCCAGTGGAAACAGGGTCGACCGTACGCCGTCTTTCGAGATCTGATCACCGGCAAGCCGAAGTGGGAGGGCTTCGACAGCGAAGAGGAAGCCGACGCCTTCCTGACGCAATGGGCCGCGGACAAGAAGGCCGCCAAGCTCGCGGCCAAGGCCGCCCGCGCGGAGCACGAGGCACGAGCGCCGCAACGGCGTCCACCAAGCTCATCGCGCTCTTGGACGTTCGGGGAGGTCCTCACCGACTGGGGGGACCGCCATCGCGACATCGTTCAGGAATCGACGATGCGCGACTACGGTCCGGCGCTCAACGATCTTCGCGCGGCGCTCGGCGGCGTGCTCGCCAGATCGCTGACCGACGAGCACTTCGAGGCCTACAAGCGTGCCAAGCTTGACGGCATCGACGTCCGCGGTGGCGATGCGGCGGTCCGCAAGCTGGCGTCGTCGACCGTCAACAAACGTCTCGACCTCGCGCGACGAGTCATTGACGATGCGGTTCGGCGCGGCAGCATGGCGGGCCCCAATCCGGTACGTGAGGTCGTGCGCCCGCACGTTCCGAACCGCGAGCAGATGGTTCTTTCCGAGTCCGAGATGCGCAAGCTGATCGAGGCCGCCGGCACGCTCGAGCTGAGAGCGCTCGTCCGCTGCTTCTGCGAGCTTGCTCTGCGCTTCAGCGAAGCGACTGGCCTTCCGATCGCGGCTTACGACCCGTCGCAGCGGACGGTCCGCATTTGCCAGCAAGCGGCCGAGCGACGCGACCCCAAGCCGCTACAGATAATCATCAAGGACTATGCAAAATCGCCCTGGGGCATCCGCACCTTGCGCGTGTCCGAGGCGCTTGCGGCCGAGCTCGATGCGATCATCGCCGCCGGGCGGGGCGAGCCGAACGAGCACGGCCTGTTGTTCACCGACACGCGTGGGGGGATCCTCAGAGAGCCGAACTTCCTGCGCGACCGATGGCGACCGATGCTTCGACGCGCTGGCTTCGTCGAGATGGCCGCCAACCGGCAGGTGCGAGCGCGCACGGGACTCACGCCGCATGTGCTCCGCCATAGTCGCGCTTCGCTCGTTGCCTCTCGGCACTCGGAGCTGTTCGCGCCCAAGCTCCAGCGCTTCCTCGGGCATCACTCGGTGACGTTCACGCTTGACAAGTACGGGTCTCATTCCTCGAAGGGGATGCTCGAGCCGGATGAGTACCTGACCGAGTCGGATGTCGCCGAGCTGGGCGATCCGTCAGCGCCTCATCCGCGCTGACGGCGCTCTTCAGGCAGACGATCGCGGCGAGACCCGATCCATCCAGTCCGGCCTGTCGGCGCGACGCCGTTCAATCCCACGTGAGGCGCCTTCGACGTGGGGGCGGGGTCGTACTGCGCTTCGCCGCCGTTCCGCATCCACTCCACCAAGTCGGGGACGAACACCATCACCCGGGTTCCAGCTCGATGACCTGGAAAGCGACCGGCGCGACGAAGCTCCCGAACCTTGTCTTCGGAGAATCCGGCAATCGACGCAGCCACGTCAAGGCCAACCGAGACCCCATATCGATCGACGAGCGTCTTCACAATCGGATCCACCCGGACCTCTAGCGTCGATTCGCAGTCATCGAACACGTGCGATCGCGGTGCGGAACTCCCCCGGTGTTCAGTGACTCTTCCAGGGTCCGCGGTGCACCAAGTTTCTGGCCTAGTCGCTTCTGCAGCGTGGCGTGGAGCAGCGTGGCGTGGAGTAGTTGGCGCGGCAGCAGGGCCGCGGTGAACGAGGTGGGCGAGAGCAGCCCGTCGAGCTGCTCGGCGCTCCAGCTTGAGTTCCGTCCGGCGAGCACGACTTCGACCAGGATCTGTTCGCACCATTCGCGCACCTGTGCCTCGATCACGGTCCGGGCACCCGCCACTCCGCGGTAGCGGTCATACCAGTGCGCGATCAGGTCGGTGATCGCGCGGAAATCAGCATTGATCGTGAGCTCATCGCGGTCGACGTGGTAGCGGGCGGCCTGATCCTCGAGGTCACCGATCGCGCGGGATCCCTCGCGGGCGGAGATCCACGCTACGTCGGGAAGGCCGACCGTCGGGCGAGGCTGTTGCTCATCCTGCCGGTCCTCCGCCGGCGGGCCGGTCGAAGCCCGGTGTACTCGCTCACCGGGGGCGGGCACGGTCGCTACATCGGCAACCGTCCCTCTGCGTGACGCAGCGGGCGCGATGATGGACGTGTCGGGCGACTCGCTGCGCTCGTTGGTCGCGGGCTCGATGCGTACCTGGCGAGGTCGTGCGCTTGGGGGGGGCTGAGGCGGTAGAGCGGCATGATCGCGGTGACGCGCTGGCGGATCGCCTCCTGGCGCGGTACTGCGTCCGCGCTGGCCGATCGCTGTTGCAGCCGCTGGATCTCTGTGGGCATCGCGGCAGCGAACTCCTCGCCCCAGCGAGCCCATGGCAGTAGCTCGTGGTCGAGCAGCGGCAGCGTCCGGGCGGCGTTGCACTGGAGACGGTCGGCCTGGACGCGCGGTTCGAGGTGTAGTACGACCCGTTCGTAGCCGAAGCGGATGCCGAAGTCCTGGAGGCGCCCGTACCCGCCACGGGTTTGCGGCAGGATGTCGTAGAGCTCATCGCCGAAGACGGCGGCGACGTGGCCGGTCGAGGCCCAGATCGCGGCCTCGCGACGCCGGACCCGATGGTCGTCGAGCACCCACCAGCGGGCGATCGCGACGCTCAGCGGCACGACCCCGGCCGCAATCGCGCGCTGATGGAGATGGTGCTGCTCCCCGTGGATGCGCTGCAGCTCTCGCGGCTGGCCTTGCTGGTCGCGGACGAGCACCTCGACCTGCTCGGGGAGTCGCAGGAAGCGGCCGTTGAGGTAGCGTGCGATCCATCGTCGGCGGCCTTCGGTGACACTGTCGGGAGGCTGGATGGTGTCGTGGCGCCCGTGCCGGCCGAGCAGCACGACCTGGGTACCCTGATCCTGTCCGCGCAATAGCCACGGCTTCTCCTGCTCGCCGAGCGGGCGCCAGAAGTCGCTGCGCCCGTCCGGCCAGCGTTGGGGCTCGAGCCCCCGGCGGCCGTCGGGGTGGCGCTTGAAGCAAACCAGGTCGCCAAGCGCGGCGATTACGCCCAGCCCGTTGACGGTCAGCTCGCGCAGGCCCTGCGGGTCCGTGCACTCGCTGCCGAGACGCTCGAGCAGAAAGGTGGGGTTCGCGACGGCAAGCTCGTGCCAGCCGTCGATAGCCGCCGCGTCGCGGTCGGCGGGCAATTGTCAAATGTTGTGGATTTGACAATGAAGAATGATCAGGCGGCGACCTTCTCGTCCGTCATTCCGTCGTCGTGGTTGTTGTCGTCTGTGACCCGGATGCCGTCCTTGAACTTCGCGCCGTCGAGTACGTCGGCGACGAGGTGGTGGCCGTTGAACCGCCGCCAGCGCTCCTGGGCTGTGGCGAGCAGCTTGTAGGCCATCGCGAGCGCGGCGGTCTTCGAGCCGGCGCCCTTCGTCACGCGGGTCCGGAGCCGGACGGTCGCGAACGCGCTCTCGATCGGGTTCGTCGTTCGTAGATGCCGCCAGTGCTCGGCGGGGTAGTCGTAGAAGGCGGTCAGCTGCGCCCAGTCGCGATCGAGCTTCGCGAGCGCCTTTGGGTACTTCGCGCCGTACTCCTCGCGGAACACCTCGAGCGCGAGCATGGAGTCCTTGCGGGTCGGGGCGTCGATGATCTCTGAGAGCAGCCCCTTCGCCCGCGAGTGCAGCCGCTTGGGCAGGCAGTCGATGACGTTGCCCGAGGCGTGGAACCAGCAGCGCTGCTCCCCGGCTTCCGGGTAGACGTCACGGAGCGCGGCCCACGCGCCGAGCGCGCCGTCACCGACCACGAGCTTGGGCTCGTTGAGCCCGCGACGCTCATATCGCGGAACACGCCCGCCCAGCTCTCGGTGCTCTCGCGGTAGCCGTCCTCGACGGCGAGCAACTCCTTCTCGCCGTCCTCGCGCACGCCGATCACGATCAGCAGACACACCTTCGGATCCTCACCGAGGCGCACGGAGACATGAATGCCGTCCATGAACAGGTAGGCGTAGCGGGTGAAGCCCAGGTGCCGCTTGCGGAACCGCTCGTGGTGCTCCTCCCACTCCTTGCACATCCGGGCGATCGTCGTCGGCGAGAGCCCGGCGGCGTCCTCACCGAGCAGCTGCCCGAGCGCCGGTTTGAAGTCGCCGGTCGACAGCCCACGGAGGTACAGGATCGGGATCACCTCCCCGACCTTCGGCGACCGACGCGCGTACGCCGGCAGGATCCGCGAGCTGAACCGCTGCCGCTCGCCGGTCTCCTCATCGACGCGCTTGTCGTTCACGCGCGGGGCACGGATCGGGATCGTCCCGGACCCGACCGTCACCTTGCGCTCTCGCGCGCGGCCGTTGCGGACCACGAGCCGATGCCCGTCCTCGTCGACCTCGTCGCTGAAGCGCTCGACGTACGCGTCCGCCTCGACACGGAGCGCAGCGGCGATCATCCGCCGGGCGCCCTCCCGCGCGAGCTCATCGAGCGCGATCGTGATCTCCTCGTTGCCCTCCCCGACGGGAAGCCTGCGAACATCATGCATGGCGTGCCTTCCTGCCGGCCATCGCCGGCTTCGGTCTTTCGTCAACCGGGAAGGTACGCCGCCTTCTTCCTCAAGCCCGTCCACAACATTCGGTTATAACCCGCGGTCGGCTGTGTGGTTGCGCTGCGAAAGCTGGCCGGGCACCTCGTTTGGTAGGTACCGGGCATCTCGGCCGATGGCTCCGACGCTATCCGTCAATCGTTGGCGAACGCGTCTGCGTAAGCGGCAGGCCAGGACCCGTAGATGTCGATGACGGTCGACGGCGCCGGCCAGTCTCGAGCTTGGAATCGCGTGAGTGCCTCGCCGCCGCGTCTGCGGGCGTGAGTCCGAGACCAGTCAGTTGACGACGGTGGCCTGCCATATCGCTGGTTGCCATTCGTGCATCGCCTCCCGTACCACGTCGCGCGTGCGGGTCGGCGCGATCGCCCCCGGATGACAGTTCTTGCAGAACTGGTACGCGACTGGTACGCGTCACCCTTGCCGCCGCGCGCTGTGGTTGGAGCGCCGCATCCTCGGCACACTCCCTGGTAGCGGCGCTTCACGGCTCGGGCCTTCTCGCCGGTCGGATCTAATGCCTCTAAAGGGCGTAAGCCGCCCGCCGACCGAGAGGAGCCCGCAGTGACCAGTATGCCCCGCGCCGTAGCCGTCGTCCGCGTTAGCGCTCAGGGCGCCCGCGGAGAGGAGCATTTCCACTCTCCCGACGTGCAGCTCGACAGCGCCAAGCGGTGGGCGCGCAAGCGCTGTGAGCGGTTCGTCGCCGCACTTCCCGCGAGATCGACGTGTCGGGCAAGCGTCCGCTCGTCAAGCGCCCCGGCCTGCTCAAGGCCGTCGAGATGGTCGAGGCCGGTCAGGCCGACCACATCGTCGTCGCCTACTTCGACCGGCTGGTGCGGTCGCTGAAGGTGCAGCTCGAGGTGATCGAGCGGGTCGAGAAGGCTGGTGGCGAGATCTTCGCGCTGGACCACGGCAAGCTGACCAACGGGACCGCCGCCACGCGGCTGTCGACGAACATGATGGGCGCGGTGTTCCAGTACTTCGCCGAGGTGACGGGCGAGAAGGTGACGGCCGCGCAGGCGCGCGCCGTGGCGCGCGGCGTGCTGCCGAACTCGCGGATCGTGCCCGGGTACGTGCGCGGCGAGGACGGTGTGCTGGTGGTCGTGGGCGAGCTGGCGCCGGTTGTGCGCGAGGTATTCCAGCGCCGCGACCGGGGCGCCACGATCGTCGAGCTGCAGGCGTTCCTGCTCGAGCGCGGGATCGAACGCTCAGTCGCCGGTGTGGCGTCGATGCTGCGCTCGCGGATGTACCTCGGCGAGATCCGCTTCGGCGAGCTGCACAACCCGAGCGCTCACGAGCCGATCATCAAGGATCGCGGGCTGTTTGAGCGCGTGCAGCGGCGGACGGTCTCGCGCGGGCGTCAGGCCAAGTCAGACCGGCTGCTGGCCCGGCTGGGAATGCTGCGCTGCGGGACGTGCGGGTCGCGGATGGTGATCAACTCCGACAGCGGCAACTACCGCTGCGGTGACACGAGCGCGAACCGGTGCCAGCGACGGGCGGCGGTCAAGGCCGACCGCGTCGAGGAGATGGTGCTGGACGCGGTCCGGGCGTACTCGGCCACGGCCGACTCGCACGGACGCGCGTCGCGCAGGCGGCAGATCCGCGAGGCGGACGAGGCGATCGAACGCGCCAACGCGGATCTCGATGACACGATCCGGCAGCTCGGCGAGCTGGGATTGTTGGGCCGGCCCGCGAGCCAGGAGACCTTGGAGAAACTGACCACGGCGCTCGATGACGCGCACACCGCCCGGGCGCGACTCGGCGATGGCGGCGAGAGCGAGGTCATCGCTCCTGAGGACATCGACAAGCTGCGCGAACCCGCGAAGCGGCTAGCGGCTTGGCGACGGCTGATCAGCGACACCGTCGAGTCGGTCACGGTCGCGCCGGCGATGACGGCGGACGGGCGGCCCAGTCGCCGCTGGGACCCTCGCCGGATCGACATCAGGTTCCTGGGCCAGCACCCATAAGGAATCCGCCAGCAGCGACATCACACTTGCGTCGACACCGGCGGCCGTACGACGCGCACAACTCTGCCGACCGTCGCGAAATCGGACATCGTCGTCGCGCACGACCTCCGCAACCGCAAGGAGCAGCAGAGGGAGATCGGCGTCACCGGCGATGCGAGATTCTCCTTGGAGAGGAGCTGCCGGTCGTGTGTCGGCGACCGCCGGTCGTGGCGCGCACAATTCCGCGATCACCGGCAGTCACGACCAGACGGCCAGCCCGGCTATCGCAACCGTGGCGAACCAGTAGCGATCCCAGCGGCCGCCCAAACGGCAGAAGCGATCGTGCCGGCGAGTGAGCCCGACGATCGCTATCCAGGGCGTCGCCCGTCGGGAAACCACAGACGCCCGGCATCGAGACGTCGCCGTTGCACTTGTCCGTGTCGTGTGGACGAGAACACGGATGCGATCGTGCGGGTAGGTAAGGACCTGGTGCTCTCAGGGGGCCGGATGGTGTCGCGGGGGCCCTTACGGCGGACTGCTGCTGTCCAGGTCACATGCGGTCGCGGCGGGCCGTCGATGGACGTGGTCCTGTGGCGCTTGAAGCGGCTACGGCTGTGGATTGGCGCTTTATTGCGCGCCACCGTTGCTCGCGCGTCGTCTGCGCGCCGGGGATGTTCGTGACGCGCGGCGGTTAGCTCGCGAGCTGGGGGACGTGCTCGTGGTGGGCGGTGTCGGCCAGCTCTCGCAACCGCATCTGCGCATCGCCCGGGGCGGGGGGGAGGACAGTGTTAGATGTCTCAAGGCTTGCGGGGCGGTAGAGCGCAAGTGGCCGTGGCCCGATCGACCGTTCGATGGCGTATGTCCATCTGGCGATCGTCGTTTCGTCCGTCTGCTTTCCGGCGAGGACGATGAGGTCGGGCCGGTGCACCGAGGCGATGTCGCCGATCCCGTTCGTCGCCCGCACAGCGAGGATCAGCACCTTGATGCCGGCGCGTAGACAGAAGACCTCCAAAGCGCGGATGTACACGGCGTCGAGATCGAGTTCATCCCGCGACGCATCGACCAGGACGATTGAGGTGCGGCCGATCGGTGGTGGGGCGAGGCGCGTGGCTCGACGCAGCCAGTCAGCCGCCCAGCGCGCGGAGAACGCCCAGGCAGCCGAGTCGGCCCCCATGTGGTCCGCGATCTTCTCCAAGCCCGCCAACAGGACCTCCTCGACCGAGCGCTCGACCGACCGCAGCGCGAGCGTCGTTTCGGCTGCGCGATCGGCGCGCTCGTGGTCGAAGGCGAGCAGGGCGCCGACAAGCGAACCGGTGTCCGCCACCAGCGCTGCACGAGCGCGTGCAACGGCCGCGGAGGGCGAGTGCCCTTCTCCGAGGGCAGCGCGCAGCGCCGCTACCTCGCCGTGCCGGTAGGCCCGATGCCCACCGGGCGAGCGCTGCGGCTTGGGAAAGCCGAATCGCCGCTCCCAGGCTCTCAGCGTGCTTGGCCCGACGTTCAGGAGGGCCGCGGCTTCGGTCGTCTTGAGATAACGCATGCCAGAACACCGTTCTCTGCCCACCCCGATTACGTTGGTTATCGGCCGGCGTCCCCCGGGCCTAAAGGTGCAATCGTCAAAATCAGTAACTTCCTACGGAAGGTCGCGTCGCGGCGGCTCGGCCAGCGAGAACCCCGGCGAGTTTCTCGTGAGCCGAGCATGACTCGCGATCGCCGACAGGAGAAGCAACGGCCTTCATCGCCCGACAGGCGCTTTCTCTTCCCGGACCGACCCATCCCGCGCGATTGGACTGGCGACGTGCGAAGCGAGGTCGCACGTATCGAGAGAACTACCGGATGGGAGATCGACTGATGTGATGTTGAGCGTGTAGTTCCAGGTCCGTGTTCGATGGCCTGTCCCCGACCCTTGTGGGCGCCGGTTGAATAGTGACCCACCTGCGCCGGTCCAAAAGTGACCCATTTGGCGTGGGGTCGGGGTCGTCCGGCCGGGTCTTGACCCTCGGTTCGTTCATCGTGATCGAGCCGGGGAGGAAGCGCGGGTGGTCGGCGTGGAGCAGTGGGCAGAGATCAGACGGCTGCACCGGGTTGAGCGTTTGTCGATTCGGGAGGTCAGTCGGCGGACGGGGTTGCATCGCAAGACGGTCCGGCGGGCGTTGGCGGCGGTGGAGCCGCCGAGGTATGAGCGGAAGGCGACGGGGTCGAAGCTGGATCCGTTCAAGGACTGGATCTGCGAGCAGCTTGCTGCTGATCCGCGGATCCAGTCGCAGCGGTTGCGGGAGATGGCGGGCGAGATCGGCTATGGGGGCGGGAAGTCGATCTTTGATGATTATGTCCGGGGAGCTCCGCCCGCGGTTCGTGGTGCCCAGGACGTTCCAGCGGACGATCTATCGGCCGGGTGAGCTGGTGCAGTGCGATCTGTGGGAGCCGCGCGAGCTGATCGCGGTCGGGCACGGGCAGCAGCGTCGTGGGTGGGTGGTGACGTGCGAGGTGTGCTGGTCGCGTGCGATCGCCGGCACGCTGATCTTCAGCAAGGAGGCGCCGGACATCCTGTGGGGTCTGGCGCGGAATCTGCGGCGGTTGGGGGCGTTGCCGGAGAAGCTGGTGTGGGATCGGGAGTCGGCGATCGCGGCGGGTGGGCGGCCGACCGAGCCGTTCGCGGCGTTTTGCGGTCAGCTCGAGGTTGGCTGGGTGATCTTGGAGCCCAGAGATCCGCAGGCGAAGGGACAGCTTGAGCGATCGCACAGGTTCATGCGTTCGAATTTCGAGCCGGGGCGGGTGTTCGCGAACCATCTCGATTTCCAGGACCGCCTCGACGCGTGGTGCGAGAAGGCCAACGGCCGGGTGCATCGCACGGTGCGTGCGGTCCCGGCCGACCGGTTCGGGCAGGAGCGGGAGCGGATGCGCCCGTTGCCGGTGCGGATGCCGGACACCAATCGTCGCTGGGTGGTGCGGGTGCCGGCGCAGCCGTATGTGCGGGTCGATCGCAACGATTACTCGATCGATCCCGCGTTCGTCGGCCGGCGGGTCGAGGTGCGCGTGTCCCAGACCGACGTGATCGCGGCGGTGCTGGACACCGGCGAGCTCGCCGCCCGCCACCGGCGCGTGTTCGCCGGCGGGCTGACGGTGACCGCTCCGGCGCATCAGACCGAGCTTGACCGCGCGCGTGAGCGGTGCCGCCAGCGGCGGGATGAGGTCGAGGTGGAGATCCGCCCGTTGTCGCGCTACGACGAGCTGATCGGAGCGGTCTGATGGCTTGGCACCGGTTCGAGATCGACACCGCTGTGGGCCCGGGCAGCCAGGGCAGCCTCGACGGGACCCGCACCATCATCCTCGTCCGGGTGCGCCTGTTCGACGGCATCGTTGACGACGCGACCGGCCAGCCCGTCGGCGAGGAGGATGTCTATACCGACCTGCTCCCGGTCGACGCGCGCCGGCTCGCGAGCCAGCTGCTCGCGCACGCCGAGCAGGCCGAGCAGATCAGCTGGTGGCCGCGATGACCCGCACCGCCGCGGAGCTCGCGCACCTGTTCCGCGCGCTCAAAGCGCCCGCCGCCGCCCGCGCGCTCCCCGCGCTCGCCGACCGCGCGCGGGAAGAGGACTGGAGCTATGAGCGGTTCGCCGAGATCCTCCTCGGCACCGAGGTGAGCGCTCGGGAGTCCCACGGCGGCGAGGGCCGGATCAAGACCGCCCGGTTCCCCGCCCGCAAGACGCTCGAGGAGTTCGACTTCACCTTTCAGCGCAGCGTGAAGAAGACCGTGATCGAGCACCTCGGACAGCTCGACTTCCTCCACGCCCGCGAGAACGTGATCCTGCTCGGCCCGCCAGGGACCGGCAAGACACACATCGCCACCGCGCTCGGGATCCGCGCATGCCTCGCCGGACAGCGCGTGCTGTTCGCAACCGCGACCCAATGGGTCGCCCGGCTCGGCGAGGCCAAACGCCACGGCAGCCTGGAAACCGAGCTCAAACGCCTCTCGTTCGTGCCGCTGCTCGTGATCGACGAAATCGGCTACATCCCGTTCGACCCCGAAGCCGCGAACCTGATGTTCTCGCTCGTGTCCAACCGCTACGAACGCGCGTCGATGATCGTCACCTCGAACAAGCCGTTCAGCTTATGGGGCGAGATCTTCGGCGACGACATGGCCGCCACCGCGATGATCGACCGGCTCATCCACCACTCCGAGATCCTCAGCCTCAAAGGCGACAGCTACCGCCTCCGCGGCAAAGACCTCGACGCCCGACCCCGCTCCGCCGACCGCGCCTGACCCCCCCGGGGCGCGACCGACTTAAAGCGGCTCTCCTGCTGATCTGGGGGTGACTCATCGGTGAGGGAGCGGGATTTGGATGCCGGCGCAGCAGAGGTAGACCATCGCGATCAGCGCGTCGGCGGAGTGGAATCCGTATGCGCGGTGTGAGATCAGCCTCACCTTGCTGTTCAGCGCCTCGAGGCGTCCGTTGCTCAAGTTCAGCTCGATCGCCGCGAGCACGCCGGCCTTGTGTTTGCGGATGGTTCGCGCGAGCTTGACGAACGGCTTAAGTCGCGAGCGAGATGCCCACGCGAGCCAGGCCTCCAGGCGCTCGGGCGCTTCCTCCCTGGGGAGCTTGTAGATGTAGCGCAGCTCGCCGTAGAGCAGGAACGCGCGGTACATGCACTTGTTGGTGAGCACGACCTCGGCGAGCTTGAGCAATTGCCCCACGGTCTGCTTGGCGGTGTCCTTGAGCAGGCTGTAGCGGGCGCCCTTGATCCACTTCCCTTCGCCAGTCGAGGATCGTCCGTGGCGGTTGTACTCGTCGCGGCGGACCTGGTCGGCGGCCTTGCCACCGAGCTGTACCACGTGGAACGGGTCGAACACGACCTGCGCGTGCGGCACGCCGTTCTCGGCACGGATCGCCTTCTCATAGCCAGCGGACATGTCGATCGAGACCGCCCTGATCGACGCCTTCTGCTCGTCCGTGAGCCCAGCGAAGAACGCCTGCAAGCTGCCGGCGTTGCGGCCCTCGGTCGCCCACACGATCGAGCCGGCCTGATGGTCGACGACGCAGGTCCAGGAACTTGTGCTCGGCGCCGTATGAGACCTCGTCCACGCCGATGAACACGAGTCCGTCCAGGCGGTGGCGGTCGAGCTTGTCGGCGACGACCCGCGCGAGGATCGTGCCGACCGTGCGCCACGCGATCCGCAGCAGCCGCTCGACCTGCGTCTGGCTCATCTGCTGCGCCAGCCACGCGGTGAGATCTTCGAGGTCGCGCGTGTATCGCGAGCCCGCCCTGGCCCACGGCACCGCCTCGTACACGTCCCCGCAGCCCGGGCAGTACAAGCGTCTGAGCCGGCACTCGATCACGCACCGCAAGCCGCCGAGATCCAGCGCCCGCCAGCGCTTGTCGCGATGCTCCTTGATCTTCAGCCCGCGCGCGCCACAGCCCGAGCAGACAGGCTTCTTCGCGCGCAGCACGACGGTCACGATCACCGCCTCCTGCCCGAACGCCACATCTCTGACCAATGCACCCGGAAGCCCAAGCATCCGGTTCAATGCTGTGGTGACCCGCACCTCGCCCTCCTTCGTAGACCGCTGAACTTCGAACATCCAGCAGCCTGCCGGATCAGGGCGGCGGCGGGTCGCTCCGCACGCGCGCAACCTGCGAGACCTTCACGCCGCGCCACGCTCAACGGGGGATAGCGGAGCCGCGCGCCGCGCGTCAAGCGGCAGCCCGGATCAACAGCCGCCCCGCCCAACCCCGACGCGTGCAGGAGATCCGGCCGCTTGACCCGGGCTTCGGCTCCCCTATCTGGCAACGATCGCCGGGCAGAGCCCGGCACCCATCACATCAAGACCCGGACCCCGGAGTCACCCCCAGACGAGCAGGAGTCCCCTGAAGCGACCATCGCCAATTCGGCCTTCGCCCTACGGGCTCGGCCTCATCGAGAAGGTCGCCTCCATCCACACTCCCACCCCCACCGACAGCGCTGTCGGACCTTTTAGACACGCGCAAGTGGTCCACTTTTCAACCGGCCTTGACGGACCCTGGCGTGCTCGTCGGCTCCTGAGCCGCCGCAGCCGGGCGAGAAGCTCTAAGCGCCAGACCCCGAGATACGACTAGACGGAGGTGATGCGGTGTTCGCGGCGATGTCGTGTTGAGAGCGCTGACGGGCACGGGCGTTCGAACGCTCGATCACGGCCTCGTGGGCGCGTCAAGCTGCGAGCCGCGCAGCGAAGAACTGCTTTTCGGATCACAGCCTCCTCCACGATCACCCCCGCACGAATGGGGCTAGTTGGGCTGGCCTGGCGGCCGGTCGCGGGCGGATGAAAATCTTGGATGATTCGGCGGTCGCCTTCGACGCCGATCACTGCTTGGTGCTTGTGAGCCCGAGGCTAGTTTGGCGTGTGGGTCTCCCCGGGGTTCCGGACTGTTGCCAAGAGCACGCTTGTCAGACTCGTTAGTTCTCAGAGGCCCCTGGGCGACGATCTTGTCGATCGCGTTCAAGGAGGCCAGATGGAGACGGTGGTCGAGCGCCCGTCGGCGCTGGATGTGCATAAGGAGCAGGTGACCGCTTGCGTGCGGGTCCCCGGCGAGGGGCGTCGGCGTGAGCAGCACGTGGCGGAGTTCCCGACGACGGTGGCGGGGCTGTTACGCTGCGCGACTGGCTGGCCGCGTTCGGGGTCGAGCAGGTGGTGATGGAGGCGACCGGCGTGTTCTGGAAGCCGGTGTGGGCGATCCTCGAGGACGAGTTCGAGTGCCTGCTGGTCAACGCGAGGCATGTCAAGCAGGTTCCCGGGCGCAAGACCGATGTCAAGGATGCCGAGTGGTTGTGCCAGCTCGCGGAGGCCGGCCTGTTGCGGGCGAGTTTCGTGCCGCCCAAGCCGATCCGGGCGCTCCGCAACCTGACCCGGTATCGCAAGACTCAGATCCAGGAGCGCGCGCGGGAGGCCAACCGGCTGCACAAAGCGCTGGAGGACACCGGGATCAAGCTCGACTGCGTCGCCACCAACATCCTCGGCAGCGCCGGCCGGGACATGGTCGATCCTCGTGGCCGACGCCAACCCCGAGGTCCTCGCCGAGTTCGCCCGCGGCAAGCTGCGCAAGAAGATCCCAGCGCTCAAAGAGGCGTTGGAGGGTCGCTTCGACCATCTCCACGCCGTGTGGATCGGCGCGATCCTCGCTCACCTGGACTTCCTCGACGAGCAGATCTCCAACCTGACCGAGGCGATCGGGGAGCAGATCGCCCCTTTCGAGAAGGCCGTTGAGTCGCTGTGCAGGATCCCGGGCATCCAACGGCGAAACGCCGAATGCATCATCGCCGAGATCGGCGTCGACATGCAGGTCTTCCCGACCGACAAGCAGCTCGCCTCCTGGGCCGGGATGTGCCCCGGCAACGACCAATCGGCCGGCCGGCGGCGCTCCGGCAAGACCCGTAAGGGCTCCAAGT
>CAVWSI010000002.1:0-193849 GCA_963757795.1 uncultured Solirubrobacterales bacterium
CCTCCAGGAGCGTCACCATCGGCGTGCTCGGACTGTTGATCATCGCCATGGTGATCGGCGCCGCGATCGGCCTGTGGCGGGCGCGCGCGGTCGAGATGACCGGCATGCCGGAGCTGATCGCGATCCTGCACAGCTTCGTCGGCCTGGCCGCCGTCCTCGTCGGCTGGAACGGCTACCTCGAGGTCGAAGCGAGGGGAAGCGCGCAGACCGAGGTCGCGGGCGCGCTGTTGCGCGTCCACCACGCCGAGGTGTTCATCGGCATCTTCATCGGCGCGGTGACCTTCACCGGGTCGATCGTGGCCTTCCTCAAGCTGTCCGCGCGGATCAAGTCCCGGCCGCTGATGCTGCCGGGCAAGAACGCCCTCAACCTCGGCGCGCTGGCCGCCTTCGCCGTGCTCACCGGTCGTGTTCATCGCGGAGCCCGGACCTCTGGCTGCTGATCGCCATGACCGCCGTGGCGCTGGCCCTCGGCTGGCACCTGGTCGCCTCCATCGGCGGCGGCGACATGCCGGTGGTCGTGTCGATGCTCAACAGCTACTCCGGCTGGGCGGCGGCGGCCTCGGGCTTCCTGCTGAACAACAACCTGCTGATCGTCACCGGCGCGCTCGTCGGCTCGTCCGGTGCGTACCTGTCCTACATCATGTGCCAGGCCATGAACCGGTCGTTCATCTCGGTGATCGCGGGAGGCTTCGGCATCGAGGCGGTCGGCGACACCACCGACTACGGCGAGCACCGTGAGATCACCGCCGAGGAGACCGCCGAACTGCTCAAGGACGCGAAGTCGGTCGTCATCACGCCCGGGTACGGCATGGCGGTCGCCCAGGCGCAGTACCCGGTGGCCGAGCTCACCCAGCGGCTGCGCGAGCAGGGCGTCGACGTGAGGTTCGGCATCCACCCGGTGGCCGGCCGGCTGCCCGGGCACATGAACGTGCTGCTCGCCGAGGCGGAGGTGCCCTACGACATCGTCCTGGAGATGGACGAGATCAACGACGACTTCGCCGAAACGCCGTGGTGCTGGTGATCGGCGCGAACGACACCGTCAACCCGGCAGCCGCGGACGACCCGGGCAGCCCGATCGAGGGCATGCCGGTGCTGCACGTCTGGGAGGCGGAGAACGTCATCATCTTCAAGCGCTCGATGGCCCCCGGGTACGCCGGAGTGCAGAATCCGCTGTTCTTCCGCGAGAACAGCGCCATGCTTTTCGGCGACGCGAAGGAACGCGTACAGGACATCCTGCG
This sequence comes from uncultured Solirubrobacterales bacterium, assembly GCA_963757795.1. Taxonomy (GTDB): domain Bacteria; phylum Actinomycetota; class Thermoleophilia; order Solirubrobacterales; family Solirubrobacteraceae; genus Palsa-465. The sequence continues at coordinate 1,239 of CAVWSI010000002.1, forward strand.
CGCCCTGTGACCGCCCCCGTAGGTGTCGGCGGGCGCCACGCGGGCCACGCGGGGAGCGGCGAGCCCGGGCCGCTGCAGCCGGGCTCGCCGCACTCGGAAGGGCTTTTGCCGGCCGGGCGCGTCCGAAGCCTCGTTCAGATCGCGTAGCCCGGCAATGACGACCTGGCCATCCTCGGCTTTCGCGGTGGCCAGCGGCGGCTGTCCATCCGGGGGACATGAGCGTGAGGCGGCACGCGCGAAACGCAAGGAAGCCGTTGCGGCCGATGACGCCCGCCGGTACGCGCCGTGGCCCGTTCCGGCCAGGCCCAGGCGGTGGAGCGGGCGGCCTCTCAGCGAAGGTGGGAGGCGCCGTTGAGGTCGATGACCGCGCCGCTGGCCCACAGCGAGCCGGGAAGCGCGAGCCAGGTCACCGCGGACGCGACGTCACCGGGTTCGGCGACTCGGCCGAACGGGCTCTGGGCGCGGATGCCGTCACCGGACCGGGCCGGCGAGCAGGCCCGCGGCCATGTCGGTACGGACGAACCCTGGCGCGACAGCCGCGACCCCGACACCGTACGGTGCCAGGGAGACGGCCAGCGACTGGGCCATCGCGTGCACCGCCGCCTTGCTGGCCCCGTACGCGGGGGCGTCGGGCTCGCCCCGGTAGGCCCCGCGCGAGCCGATGTTGATGATCCGGGCGCCTTCGGGACCCTCGGCCGGGTGCGCAGATGGTCGACGAAGCACCAGGTGACGTTCGCCGTGCCGTGGACGTTGACGTCGATGACGCGGCGCCAGCCCGCGCGCCACTCGTCGTACGTCGTGGCCGTGATCGGCTGGTCGGTGTGGACGCCCGCGTTGTTGACCAGGACGTCCAGGCCGCCCAGCCCCGCGACCGCGTCACCGACGAACGAGGCGACCTCACCGGGATCGGCGAGGTCGCCGGAGACGACGGTGTGGCCGCTGCCCGGCAGCCCGGCCACGACGGTCTCCGCGGCGGCGACGTCCGCGCGGCAGTGAACGGCGACGGTGAAGCCGGCCTCCGCGAGACCGGCGGCCACGGCCGCGCCGACCCCTCGTGACCCACCGGTGACGAGCGCACGCTTTCCGGACACGCGCAACCTCCTGACGACGACGCGTAAAGCTACCCGAACCTCCCGGCGCCGGCCGATGGCCGCAGGCCGGGCCGTACGCCGCGCGGCCCCCGGTGTGTGCCGGGGGCCGCGGACGCCGATCGCCGGGCTACCGGGCGGTGACCTTGAAGGAGTCGTGCTGGTCGGCGGTCGAGCTGTCGCCGGCGTACACGTCGATCGTGCCGGGCTCGACGACGAACCGGCCGCCGTTGTCGTAGAAGCCGACGTCCTGTCTGGTCGAGCGTGAACGTCACGGTCTCGTCTCGCCGGGCGCCAGCGTCACCCGCTGGAAGCCGCGCAGCCGGCGTACCGGCTGCGAGATGCTCGCGACCGGGTCGTGCAGGTACAGCTGGACGACCTCGTCGCCGGCGCGGCGTGCCGGTGTTCGTCACGTCCACCGAGGCGGTGATCCGCCCGTTCGGCCGGCACGTCGTCGAGCTGAGCCGCAGGTCGGAGATGCCGAACGTCGTGTAGCTGAGGCCGAAGCCGAACGGGTAGAGCGGGTCGCAGTCGGCAGGTCGCGGTAGCGCGAGACGTACTTCTGGCCGTGCGTCGCAGGGGCGGCCGGTCGGCTCGTGGTTGTAGTAGATCGGGACCTGGCCGAGCGTCCGCGGGAACGACACCGGCAGCTTGCCGCCCGGGTTCGACCTTGCCGAACAGCACGTCGGCGACCGCGTTGCCGGCCTGCACGCCGGGGAACCAGGCCTCCAGGATCGCCGGCGCGCGCGGCGGCCACCTTGGACAGCGTCAGCGGCCGGCCGTTGAACAGCACGACGACGAACGGCTTGCCGGTCGCCTTGATCGCGTCGATGAGCTCCTGCTGCAGGCCCGGCAGGTCGATGTCGCTGCGTGCGGCGGCCTCGCCGCTCTGCCCGCGCGACTCGCCCAGCGCCAGCACGACCTGGTCGGCGGCCTTGGCCGCGGCGACCGCCGTCGGCGAACCCGGCGTCGGAGCCGCATCGTCCGCCGGGGTGTTGTCCGGCGGGTCCTTGTCGAGGATCGTGCAGCCCTGCGGTGAACGTGGTGTTCGGGTTCTGCGCCTTGATGCCCGTCGTAGACCGACACGGCGTCCTGCGTCGCGGCCCTGGCCCCACCACGGGCCGAGCATGTCGTGCTCGTCGTCGCCGAGCGGGCCGATCACGGCGGTCGACTTGGACGGGTCGAGCGGCAGCGGCCCGCCGTCGTTCTTCAGCAGCACCATCGAGCGGCCGGCCGCCGTACGCGCCGCGGCGCGACGGCGTCGGGCAGCAGCTGCGCGGCCTCGGCCTTGGACGGGTCGACGTACGGGTGGTCGAACAGGCCCGGCGCGGAACTTCACCCGCAGGATCCGGCGTACGGCGTCGTCGATCCGCGCGCATCGAGATCCGGCCCTGGGCCAGCAGCTGCTTGCCGTAGTCGCGGATGTTGGTGCTGACCATCTCCGAGTCGGTGCCGGCGTTCAGCGCCAGCGCGCCGCGCCGGGCCGTCGGCCGCGACGCCGTGGCCGCAGGGGCCGCTCGTCGGGCGTCCTGGGCGGGCAGGCGCGCATCTCGGCGACCGCGGTGTAGTCGCTCTCGATGAAGCCGTCGAAGCCCCACTCGCCCTTGAGGATGTCGGTCTCGGTGTGGCGGTCGCCGCAGCCGGGCGACGCCGTTGATCGCGTTGAACGAGCACATCACCGTGTCGGCGCCGGCGTCGACCGCGGCCTTGAACGGCGGCAGGTACAGGTTGCGCAGCCGCTGCTCGGACATGTCGGTCGTGTTGTAGTCGCGGCCGCCCTCGGGCTGACCGTACGCCGCGAAGTGCTTGACGCTGGTCGACGACCTTGTCCGGCGCGCTGTAGTCGTCGCCCTGCGCGGCCTTGACCCGGGCGGCGGCGAACACCGAGCCGAGGTACGGGTCCTCGCCGGCGCCCTCGGCGATCCGGCCCCAGCGCGGCTCGTGCGAGACGTCGACCATCGGGCAGTAGATCTGCTTGATGCCGACCGCCGCCGACTCGCGCGCGCCGAACCGGTCGTCGGCGGCCGCCACGCGCGGGTCGAAGCTGCTCGCCGCGCCCAGCGGGACCGGGAAGATCGTGCGGTAGCCGTGGATCGTGTCGTAGGCGAACAGGATCGGGATGTGCAGCCGGGACTGCTCGACGGCGACGTGCTGCAAATGGTTGATCTTCTGCCGGGTCGGTGAGGCTGAACACCGAGCCGACGCCCTTCTGCGCGTCCGTCGTCGGTGACCTGGCCGTCGGAGAGCAGCTGCAGCTGCTGCAGCTTCTCCTCGAGCGTCATCCGCGACGAGCAGGCTGTTGACCCGGCCCTCGATGTTCCGGTCGGCGGGCTGCCGCGTCGGCTTCATCGCGGCCTCGTCGGCCGGGTCGACCGCGACCGTCCCGGCCGAGGCCAGCGGAGCCAGCGTCATGAGCGCTGTCACGATCGCCGCCACACGTCTTTTTCGTCCCATACCTTGCCTCCCGGCCTATGGACGACACCGTCAAGCGACACACGCCCGAACGGTCATTTCCCCCGGAAAGCCCACGTCGTGCACATGATCCGATCGAATCGTCGGAATCGAACCATGGGCGTCAAGTGCCGTCAAGGCCGGACCCCTGGTTCATGCGGCGGTGACGGCCTTGACGATCTCCTCGTGCGACGGAGGTGGAGGCGGTGGCGGCGCCGCCTGGCTCATCAGCGTGGCCATCAGCCCGCCCACGCGTTCGCGCAACTCGGGCGTGTCCATCGTCGTGGTGAGCATGCTGATGTAGCGGCCCGCGGCGTCGGCGAGGACAGGGTCGTGTCCGGCGGCGTCGAGCAGCATGAACGGGTTCGGGGGCAGCCCGGCGAGGATCGGTCCCAGGGGCTCACCCGCGACCGCCGCGCGCCACAGCGTCGTACGTGCACGGTCCTGCAGCACCACGTCGTCGTACCACGGCCTCAGCCAGGCTTCGATCTCCTCCACCGCCGACCGGGGCGAGCGGCCCTCGTCCAGTGCACCGGCCAGGCGTACCGCCTGGCCGAGGGCCAGTGCGGCGCCGCGGCCGAAGGTCGGGTCGGTGACGCACAGCGCGTCGCCCAGCGGCACGTATCCCGACGGCGCACGCGGCGAGAGCGTGTGCAGGACGTCGCGCAGGCCCGCCATCGGCACCACATCGCTCACCGGGTGGCTCACGCCGGTGCCCAGCCACGGCGCGAACTGCGGGAACAGGCCGAGCACCCGGTCGAACGCCGCGTTGTCACGCAGGCCCTTCAGCGCGTCGTCCTCCGGCAGCCGGCCCACGTCGATGGAGAACGAGCCGTGGTCGTGGCTGAACAGCGCGACGCCGTAGCCGAGCCCGTCCACGATGGTGACCGTCCCGTAGCGCGTGGGCGGCCGTGGCACGCCGTCGGCGAGCCGGTAGAAGCGGCTGTTGTAGACCTTCCCGCACGGGACGTCGCCGACGGTCTCGGTCCACTCCGGCGCCAGCCTGGCCCGTGCGCCGCAACAGTCGACGACCAGGCCGGCCGGCTCGACGCCCTCGGCGACGCGCACCCCGCGCACGGCGCCGGCCTCGACCACGACCTCGCGCACCGGCGTGCCGGCGCGGTAGCCGATCTTCTCCCGGTCGATCGCGCGCCGCAGGGCCCACTCCACGACGCTGCGCCGTGCCGCGAGCATCACCTGGTCCCCGGTCGCGCCGGGCGAGACGAGCGGGACCTCCTCGACGCCGTTGTCCAGCAGGTCCTCGTACACGTCCGGCAGGTGCCCGGCCAGCAGTCTGCGGAACAGGCCGAGGAAGACGTGCGGGTGACGGGTCTGCGGCGCCCCCGTGCGCGTACGCGCACCGGCCTCCAGCACATCGGCGGGCCCGTCTGGGTCACGTTCGTACACCTCGACCGGAATTCCGCGGCGGGAGAGCAGTAGCGCGGTGCACAGGCCCGCGACACCGGCACCGACGACAGCCGTTCGTTCGATCAACGCGATCTCCAAGGTTCAGGAACGGGACGGGGCGGGCCATTCGGCCAGGACGTGCCGGGGCCCGTGGAACGAGGCATTGGGCAGGTACGCGAACTCCTGCACGGGAACGAGCCGCATGTCCGGCAGCCGCGACGTGAGCTCCTCCAGGATGATCCGCATCTCCAGGCGTGCCAGGGGTGCGCCCATACAGGAGTGACTGCCGACGCCGAAGGTCAGGTGACGCTTGGCGTTCGGCCGCCGGATGTCGAAGCGGCCGGGATCGGGGAAGACCCGTTCGTCGTGGTTGCCCGAGCCGATCACCAGGAGCAGCCGCCCGCCCTCGGGGACCGTGACACCGCCCAGCTGGACGTCCCGCAGCGCCTTGCGGCGCCAGCACAGCACGGAGGAGGAGTAGCGCAGGCACTCCTCGACGGCGTTCGGGATGAGCGACGGGTCCTCGCGCAGCGCCCGCCAGTCGTCACGGTCGTCGAGGAGATGCCGCAGGGCGTTCGCGGTGGCGTTCGTGGTCGTCTCGTGCGCGGCCACCAGCCCGCTCATCATCATGTTCTGCAGGTGGTTGTCGTTGACCAGTTCCGGATCGTCGCGCTGGGCCTCGATGGCGCGCGGCACCCACCCGGTGCCGGGCTCGCGCTTGAGCCGTTCGACGAGCTCGCCGGACAGCCGCCACCAGCGGCCGACCTGGTCGGCGATCTCGACCTGGTGCTCGGCCGACGGCCGTCCCCACGTGAACAGGCCCATCTTGATCGTGTAGTGCCGTGCCCGCTCGACGTCCTCGTCGGGCACGCCCGCGACGAGCAGGCCCACGATCGCCGGGACCTCCCACAGCAGGTCGTCCACCAGATCGGCGTGGCCGCGGCCGGCGAACGCGTCGATGTAGCGCGTGACCAGGTCGCGGATGCGGCCCTCCAGCTTGGCGACCTCGGTGGCGGCCAGCGGAGGGGCCAGCTCCTTGCGGCGCCGCAGGTGCAGCGGCGGGTCCTCGTTGACGAGTACGGGACCGGGCGCGAAGTCGTACGCGGCCAGCCGTTCGCGTGCCTCCGGCGCCAGCGGCGTCAGCGGGTCGAGCGCGATCGAGGCGGAGTAGCTGCGGGTGTCGCGGAACGCCTCCTTGATGTCGTCGTAGCGGGAGACGACCCAGTAGTCCAGCTCGGGGCTGTAGAAGACGGGCTCGTGTGCGCGGGCGGCGGCCAGCGCACCCGCCGGGTCCTGCTGGTACTCCTCGCCGAACGGGTCGAAGGCACCGGCGATCGGCGACACGGGGCAGCCGGGGCCGTGCGTCCTCCCCGGCCGCTCCACCTGAGACTCGGCCACATCAAGCTCCCTTCAGGTGCGGTGCGTTTAGCACGAGCGCGCAGTTGATCCCGCTGAACGCGACGCTGTTGGACACGGCCGTGCCGATCGCCGCGGGTACGGCGGTACGACCGGCCAGCGGAAGGGCAGGATCAAGGGACTCGTCCAGGTTGGGGTTGGGATGCAGGAACCCGTCGCGCATCTGCAGCAGGACCGCGACCACCTCCAGCAGGCCGGCGGCGCCCATGCAGTGCCCGACGAGCGCCTTGGTCGCGTTCACCGGCGGCCCGCCACCGCGGGAACCCCCGAAGACCTCGGCCAGCGCGCGGGCCTCGGCCTCGTCGCCGGCGACCGAGCCGGTCCCGTGCGCGTTCACGTAGTCGACCTCGCCCGGCGTCACGCCGGCCGAGCCGAGCGCGGCACGCAGCGCGGCGGCCTGCCCGGCCGGGTCCGGCGCGGTTCCGCGCCTGCCGTCGAGCCGCTGGCCGTGCCCCGCGACGCTCGCCAGCGGCTCGGCGCCGCGCGCGGCGGCCACGCCGCCGTCCTCCACCAGCACCGCCGCCGCGCCCTGGCCGTACACGAACCCCTGGCGGCGCCGATCGAACGGCCGGCATGCGCGGACCGGATCCTCGCACGCGCCCGCCATCGCCCCGCTGGTGTGGAACGCGCGCAGTTCCGCCGCCGACAGCTCGGTCACCGGCGCGACGACCAGGCAGCGCGGCAGGAGCCCCGCGGCGACGAGGCGGCTCGCCAGGATGACCCCGACCGTGCCGCTCGCCGACGCCGCGCCCGCCTGCCAGCCCTCCGCCGTCACCCCGGTCGCCTCGGCGACGACCCCGATCACGTCGGTGTCGAGGTGGGTGAGCGCATGCGAGGGCCGTACGCTGCCGGGCCGGTCCGCGAACGCACGCGAGACCTCCGCGTGGTAGCCCAGCGCGAGGTTGTTGCCCGCCACGACCAGGCCCGTGCCCTCCCGCTCGGCCGGCGAGAGGCCGGCGTCGCGCACGGCGGCCACGGCGACGCAGGCTCCGGTACGCCCGGGAGCGCGGCGCGGCCCGCGGCGCGTACCAGCCGCCCGGCCGTCTCGGAATCGAGCCGTCGGGCCCAGCCGGTCAGGGTGAAGCCGTCGAGCCAGGCGGCGGCGGGCGTACGCGCCTCGGCCGGCGCCTCGTGCCGCGTGGCGCGCACGCCGCTCCGGCCGTGGCGCAGGGCGTCCGCGAAGCCGTCCAGGTCATCGGCCACGGCGGTGATCACCGCCGCCGCGGTGATGACCACCTCGCGCGTACCGGTCATCAGGCCCTCAGCCTCGTACGGCCGCGACCGTACGCTTCGGCTCGGGCGCGAAGCCGAGCGGGACGCGCTCGAACGGGTAGGAGGGCAGCACGGCGCGCCGCGAAGGGGGGCGCTTCCACAGGGCGGCCCAGCCGGCCACCTCACCCGCCAGCCAGGTACGGCACGCGTCCGCGACAGGTCCGTCGAGTTCGGACAGGTCCGGTTCGCCGCCGGCGAGGCGCTCCAGCCGGGTGATCAGCTCGGCGCGAGAACGCGCCACGACGACGGCGCGTGAGGTCAGATGGTCGCGGCCGGTCTGCAGGGTCCAGGCGGTCGTGGTGAGCGCGGGTGCGCCGGGGCGTGACAGCAGATCGGCCAGCCGGGCCGCCATCCGCGGCAGCGCCTCCGGCCGTGCCGCGCTCAGTGGCAACGGGACCGGCGAGGGACCCCACTCGCCCGCGTCGGCCGCCGCGGACGCGGGCGGCTCCTCCAGCACCACGTGCGCGTTCGAGCCGCCGATACCGAAGGAGCTGACCCCGAGGATCCTGCCGCGCTCCGGATCGCGCGGCCAGGGCAGGACCCTGCCGGTGCCGTCGCCGTCGTCCGCCTCCGTCGCGCTGATCTCGGGGCCGCCGTCGAGCCGCAGCAGGCCGGGACCGGCCGGAATCGCCTCGTTGAGCAGGATGAGGACGCCCTTGGCGAGGCTCGCCGAGCCGGCCGCGGCCTCCAGGTGGCCGACGACGGACTTCACCGACCCCATCCAGATCCGCCCGTCCGGCCCGGTGAAGTCGCGCGGCACGCCGCCGGGCTCGGCGCGCAGCAGCTCACGCAGCCCGTCGATCTCGACGGCGTCGGCCTTGGTCCCCGGCGCGTGCGACTCCACGTAGCCGACCGCGCCCGCGCCCAGCCCGGCCTGGTCCAGGGCACGGCGCATCAGCCGTGCCTGCGACCCGGCGTCGGTCCTCGTCAGCCCACCGGCCCGGCCATCGTGGTTGACCGCGACGCCGCGGATGACGGCCAGGACCGGGTCGCCGCCGGCGAGGGCGTCATCGAGCCGCTTGAGCACGAAGCACAGCGCGCCCTCACCACGTACGTAACCGTCGGAGTCGGGCGAGAACGGCTTGCAGACGCCGGAGGGCGACAGCGCGCCCATGTGCGCCATCGCCGCGTAGTACCAGCCTTCGGCGCACACGTTCGAGGCGCCCGCGAGCGCGGTGTCGAAGTCACCGGCCCGCAGTCCCGATACGGCCAGCGCGACCGCGCTCAGCCCGCTGGAGCAGGCCGTGTCGATCGTCATGCTCGGGCCGCGGAAGTCGTACTGGTGGGAGAGCCGGTTGGCCACGTACGCCGACAGCGAGCCGGGCGCGGAGTAGCGGTCGACGGTGCCGGTACGGATCATCCGCTCGCGGAAGTCGGCGGTCGCCGAGGCCATGAACACCCCGACCTCCTCGCCGCGCAGCGTGGACGGCGGGATACCGGCCGACTCGAACGCGTGCCAGCTCGCCTCCAGCAGGAGCCGCTGCTGCGGGTCCATCCACACGGCCATCCGGCGTCCGATGCGGAAGAACGCCAGGTCGAACGCGTCGGCGTCGGGCAGCAGGGCGGCGGTGAGACCGCCGGGCCCGACGACGTCCGGGTCGTAGCCGGCGAGCCGGTGTCCGGGCACCGGACCGGTCACCAGCCGGCCGTCCACCAGCGTGTCCCAGAACTGGGCCGGGTCGTCACCCCCGGGAACCCGGCAGCCCATGCCGACGATCGCCACCGGAGGAACGGCGGGTGCTGTCATCTCAACGTCTCCTCGGGTCGCCATATCTCCTCCGGGCGTCCGTACCGCTCGGCCACCAGCTCACGGCGTTCCGGCGACGCCCACGCATCCTCGTGCGGGCCCAGCTCGACCGCGATGGCCTCGTCGCTCGCGCGCAGGAGCCGGCCGGCGAGCTGGGACTTCAGCAACTCCAAGGTGCGCCGCGGCGCCCGCGCGATGCCACGCGCCAGCCCCAGGGACACCGGCAGCACCTCGTCGTGGACCACGATCCGTACGGGGGCCGAACGCGCGCGCAACTCGGCGCCGCGGTAGCCGCGCGCGGTCAGCAGCATCTCGGTGCCGAGCGCGGACCCGAACCGCGACGGCAGCAGCCAGGTCGTGCCGTACTCCGGGGCCAGCCCGTAGTTGGCGAAGTTGGCGGCGTACACCGAGCGTTCGGACAGGACCGGCACGTCGGCGTACAGGCCCTGGGTCAGGCCACCACCCATGGCGTGCCCCTGCATCGCCGACACGACGGGCAGCGGGCAGTGCGCGAACGCCCGCATGAAGGGTTCCATCACCGCACGGTCGAGCCGCATCAAGAAGTCCCTGCTCGCACCGGTGGCGAACACGTGCGGCAGCCCGGTCACCACGATCACGCGCGTTTCCCGTTCGGCGACCGCCAGCTCCAGTGCCTCCGGCAGGCCCGTGGCCATCTCCGGGCCGGCGGCGTTGCGGCCCTCCTCGTCGGTCATCCGCACGACGGCGACCCGGCCGCCGAGGCGTACCGTGACCGGTCCGCGCGTGTGCTCGCTCACCGCAGCGCCCCCTCTTCGCGCAGCCGCGTGATCCGGTCGCGTACGGCCGGGTCGGCGACGGTGTGCCTGAGGAGCCTGCGCGCGTACTCCCGGTAGCCGCGTGGCGGCGGGTTCAGCAGCCGCCGGCAGGTCTTCAGCTCACCGACGTTGTCGCGCGGCATCCGGCGCAGTGCGAGCAGCAGACGGCGTACGTGCTCCCAGGGCCGCTCGTCCGCCTCGTCGGCCAGCCCGATCTCCCGTGCCGCCGTGGCGTCGTACGGCTCGGCGAGGAGGGCCATCCGCAGCATCCGCCGCTCGCCGGTACGCGCGACCACGAACGGCATGATCAGCGCCGGGACCAGGCCGAGGAGCATTTCGGTCAGCCGGAAGCCCGCGCGCGGCCCGGCGAAGACGAAGTCGCAGGCGGCGGCGAGCCCGACACCGCCACCGTCGGCGCGTCCCTCGACCACCGCGACGGTGACCAGGCGGCTGCCGGACAGCGCGGTGAGCAGGTCCCACACGACCGTGGCCGTCTCGTCGACACGGTCGAGACGGTCGGCACGGTCGGCACGGTCGGCGCTGTCGGCCACGTACGGGCCGGGTTCGCCGGGCGGGTCCGCCAGGTCCATGCCGGTGCAGAAGTCGGCCCATCCGGTCCATCCGGTCCCACCCGTCCCATCCGGCCAATCCGCCATGAGCACGAGCGCGCGGCAGTCCGGGTCGCGTTCCGCGCGGCGCAGCGCGGCGAGCAGGCGGGTGGCCGTCCCGTGGTCCAGCGGCCCGCCGACGCGCAGGTTGGCGCACACGGCGTCGGTCATCGGGCCGGCAGCCACGTGTACTCCCGGCGGTAGTCCTGGATCGAGGCGAGAACGGCGCGCGCGCGTCTCCCCGCGCCCCACGAGGAGAGGAAGTCGGTCTCGGCCTTGGCGTCGGCGACGCCGAACATCGTGGCGTCCGCCGCGTCCAGGGCCTCGTCGTACTCGGCCACCGTGAGCCGCCGCCGTGCCGCGAGTTCCTCGTCGAGCCCGGCCGACCGTACGATCGGGCCCGCGCCCGGCGGGACGCGGCAGCCGAAGAACTCCGACGAGCAGCCCGAGCCGTAGCTGAACACGCCCATGCTCGCCGCCTCGCCCCCGGTGCCGTGGGCGATCGCGCTGGCCATCGCGAGCAGGGTCGTGGCCGCGTAGATGTTGCCGACCTCGCGTGGATAGCGCAGCGACGGCTCGACGCGCCGGGCGAAGTCCTCCTGCTCCGCGTCCCGGCCCAGGTCGCTGAGCTTGCGCAGCCCCGTACGGTGGGCTCCGCGCACCATGCCGGGAAACGGGGTGTGCATCGCCAGCAGGTCGAACGACCGGGCGAAGTCGGTGCCGGGTGAGCGCTCCGCGTGGTCGGCGAAGGCGCCGAGCAGGCATTCGAGGTAGGCCATCAGGGACAGGTCCGTGTCGACCATGTCGTGGTCCGGCCGTGGCCGGGCGAAGTCGGCGATCTCGTAGCCGAAGCAGCCGGACGTGCCCGGCCGCAGCTCGGCCACCGCGGGCCGCGGGCCGACGAGGACCGCCACCGCCCCGGCGCCCTGTGCGGGTTCGGCGTAGGTGCCCTTGTTCGGCCCCGGCAGGTCGGAGGCGACGACGAGCACCCGGCTGCCCGGCTCCACGGCCACGAGGGCCGCGGCGATCTGGAGCGCGGCGACGCCGCCGTAGCACGCCTCCTTGACCTCCAGGAGCCGGCAGGTGCGCGGCAGGTCCAGCAGCCGGTGCACCCACGTGCTCGCCGCCTTGGACAGGTCGAACGCGGACTCGGTCGCCACGATCAGCGCCCGGATGCTCGCGGTCTCCTCTTCGCCGAGGGCGTCGACCACGGGCCGGGCCGCGGTCGCCGCCATCGTCACGACGTCCTCGCCGGGCGCCGCCACGCTCCTCCTGCTCATGCCGAGGTTGGCGATGCGCGCCCGGTCCAGGCCGCGCGCCGCGAACAGGTCCTCGGCGGTGACGTACGCGCTGCCGCAGTAGACACCGACGGCTTCGATCCCCACTACCGGTTTCTCGCCGGTCATGCCATTGCCCGTCCTTCGCTTGTCCGTCCTTCGCTCATTTCGTCCGGTTCGTGCCGTCCCAGAGCACGTCGACCAGCCCGCGGATGTCACCGACGTCCGCGAACCGTTCCGTGCTCAGTTCCATGCCGATCCGGTCCATCGCCCCGGCGACCACGTCCAGCCGGTCCAGCGAGTCACAGCCCAGGTCGGTCATGCTGCGGTCCTCGCGGATCTGGCACGCATCCACGTCGGGGCGTACCGCGAGGATGGTGTCGCGGACCACCGCGAAGACCTGATCCCTGCCCACGCGCGCCTCCCGCTCAACCCGCCGGCGAACCGGCGAGTACGTGCTCCACGAGGGCGCGCGGCGTGCCCAGGTCGTGCAGGGACTCGAGCGTCTCCTGCACTCCGAGCTCGCCCTTGAGCCGTGCGATGTACTCCACGGCCAGGATCGAGTCGAGCCCGAGGTCGATGAAGTCGCTGTCGGGGTCGACCTCGCCGGGCTCGACGTACAGGATCTCGGCGAGCAGCCGGATCACGGCCGCCTCCACCTCGTCCGGTGCGTGCTGGGTGGTGGTGTCGTCGGTCATGCCGTCCTCCAGTTCGGTGTTCGGTGCCGCGTTCCTCACGCCCGCTCCGGCCAGCGGACGGCCGCCGCCGAGGCCATCTCGCCCGCTCCGGCGAAACCGGCGAGCATGACGAGCCCGCCGCCGTCGAGCCGTCCCTCGCGTACGGCGTGGTCGAGGCTGACCGGCACGCCGCAGCCGAAGAGGTTGCCGTAGGACTCGAAGGTGTCGAAGTGGCGTTCCGCGTCCAGGCCGAGCGCGGCGCTCCAGTTGCGGAGCAGGAGCCGGTTCGGCTGGTTCGTCACCAGCAGTTCGATGTCGCCGGGTGAGCGGTCGATGCGCTTGCAGACCTCGGTCACCACCTCGGGGACGATCATGCTGCCCCGCTCGATGATGTTCTGGGCCTTGGTGTTGTCGAACGCGACGTCCATCTCGGAGGTGCCCGGCTCCCAGTACAGGCGCCCGTCGCCGAGCCTCAGCTCGACGTCCGGTGCGGACTCGGGGAAGTGGTGCACCTGCGTGGCAAGGATCGGCGCGTCTCCGGAGGCCGTGATCAGTGCCGCCGCCGCACCGTCACCGGGCACCGCGGCGTGCGCGGACCGGCGCACACCCGGCTGGGTGAAGATCTTCCCGGCCGTCTGTGCCAGGCACAGCAGGGCCGTACGTGCGCCGCCCGCCCGCATCAGCGGTACGACGACGCTCAGCATGTACGGGAAGACGGCGCAGTGGCCGTTGTGCAGGTCGATGATCGTCTCGGGAGTGGCGCCGAGGCGGCGGGCGATCTCCGCCCCGGAGCCGAGGAACGGCACGTCGGGCAGCGCGTTGTGGGTGATGACGATGTCGATCTCGTGCCGCGCGGAGGTGCCGTGGCGCTCGAACAGCGCCGTGGCGGCCCGCTCCATGAGGTCGGCTCCGGTGTCCTCGCGCGCGGCGTACCGCCGGAACTCCGGGGCGCGGAACATCGGGTTCCGCAGGAGCGGGTCGTCCGGGCGCGAGTACCGCTCGAAGTACTCACGCCCGACCTTGTCCGGCGGCAGATGGCTCGCGACGTCGACGAGGCTGACAGGGGTCACACTCACCGGTCGCCCCGGCCGGAGACGATCGGGATGCCGTGGCTGTGGCGGTACTCCAGGATCGTCTTGAGGTTCTCCAGCTCGATGAGGTGGCCCGGATGGAACTGGTCCCAGAAGTCGCCCACCCACGAGCGGTCGGGGCTCGGCGCCAGCTCGGGATAGGGATTCTTGTCGTAGTACGGGTGGTGGCAGTTGGTCCACAGGATGACCGAGCCGGGCCGCTTCAGCACGGTCTCGGCCGGCACCACGCGGAACAGGTAGATCATCCACAGGTCGTCGCCCTGGTCCCAGGCGGCGTGGTAATCCACGGTGAGCGCGTTCGGGTCGGCGTCGATGCGGACGTAGATCTTCGTGTTGCCCGACAGCCGGTCCCAGCCGACGTGCAGGCCGGTGTCGTCCACCGGCTCCAGGTCACGGACGCTGTAGGTGTACTCCTCCTGGCTGTACATGTCCGCGAGGTACTCGTACGTGTCGCGCGGCGGGCAGTTCACGTACGCGTTGAGGTTGCAGTAGTCCCCGTGCACCTCCGCGCTCGTGTAGGTCTCCTGCGACTTCTCGCCGACGAGCTTGAAGACCTCCTGGTGCGGCATGGTCTCGACGCGCGCCAGGCCGTCGATCTTGGTCAGTTCCGCATCGGACACTCTCATCGCGTGGTCCTTTCATCGGTTCGTGTCACGGGTGCGCGCCCGTCCGGTCCCAGCAGGGGAAGGTAGGGAGGAAGCTCCTCGGCCGGCACCTCGACGGAGACGAGGCAGGGGCCCTCTCCGGTCCCGGCCAGGAAGCCGCGCAGCTCCTCCGGCCGGCGTACGGTCGCCGACCGGAGCGTGGGGAACATCCCGGCGGCGGCCCCCGGGTCACATCGGCGGAACCGGCCATAGGCCGAGTCCCCGCCGTAGAACAGCTCCTCGCGGGACAGGCAGGCCGCGTGGGCGTTGTTGTTGAAGATCACGAAGGTGATGGGCAGGTCGTACTCCACGGCGGTGTGCACCTCGAGGCCGTGCATGAGGAACGACCCGTCGCCGCAGAGCAGGTACGTGCGCCGCCGGTTGGCGAACGCCGCGCCGATGGCCGCGCCGATGCTGAAGCCCATGCCGCCCATGCCGAGGGCCAGGATCGACCGCCCGTGGCGCGGTGCGTTCAGGAAATGCATCACGCTGCACCCGGTGTTCCCGGCGTCGGTGACCACGTTGGCGTCGTCCGGCATGGCCGCGGCGATCTCCTCGATCGCCTCGCGGCAGACCATCCGCTCGTCGTCGCTCCGCTCGTGCGGCAGGTACTCCAGGCCCGGGTTCGCCGGGCACGGCACGTGGCCGCCGAGCCGGCCGGCCGCCATCCGCAGGTCGGCACGCAGCTCACCGCCGACCAGCAGGACCGGCTCCCCGCCGTCGACGTACGGCGGGCGGCGGTCGAAACAGACGAGGGCCCTTCCGGCCAGGCCGTCCTCCAGGCCGCCGCGCGCCATCTGCGGGAAACGGGTGCCGACGAGGACGCAGGCGGGCGCCTGGTCCAGTGCCCGCCGTACGCTCGGGTGCCCGCTCGCGCCGACCGTGCCCACGAAACGCGGGTCGTGGTTGTCGAAGACGTCCCTCGCGTCGGGTTCGACCGCCACCAGCGCGCCGGCGGCGGCGGCGAACGCCGCCAGCTCCGCGCGCGCGTCGGCGCGCGCCACCCCGCCACCGGCGATGACGAGCACCGGCCCGGTGCCGTCGCGCATGCCGCCGAGCAGCTCGGCGAGTGCCCGGTGGGCCGCCTCGGCGGCGGGTTCTTCCGTACGAGGCTCCGGCGCGGGGAACGCGGCGGCGGTCTTGGCCTGCTGCACGTCCTTGGGCAGCAGGAGGACGGCGGGCCCGCGCGGCTCACTCAGTGCGGCGCGTACGGCGCGGGCGAGGACGTCCCCGATCGCGTCGGGGTCCTCGACGCGCTCGCAGAACCGTGAGATGGGGGAGAACACCGCCTGCGCGTCGATCGAGCCGGCGAGGCCGCTCTGGTCCTGGAACGCGCCGCGCCCCTCCAGCGAGGTGGGCGGCTGCCCCACGAGCGCGATGACCGGCACCGACGAGGCGTACGCCTCACCGAGTCCGGGCACCAGGTTGAGCGCGCCGCCTCCGGAGGTGGCCATGACCGCGGCGAGACGGTTGCCCGCCCGGTGGTAGCCGTCGGCCATCACCGCGGCGGAGAACTCGTGCTTGGCCACGACGGCCTCGACCGGTGCGGACGAGCGGAAGACCGCGTCGAACAGGTCCTCCACGTTCGCGCCGTGCACGCCGAAGATGTGACGGACACCCGCGACCTCGCCGAGCTGGGCGACGATGTGGTCGGCGACCCGGCGCGGCGTCCCGCCGTGGTCGGTCGCGTGGTCGGTCGCGCCGTCAGGCGCGTGGTCAGGCGAGTCAGGTGAGTTCATCGACGACCTCGGCGAAGATGCCCAGCCCCGCGGTGATCGCCTCGGGCGACGCGGTCACGCCGATGCGGAAGCTCTGGCGCGCATGCGGATCCTCGTGCAGGTGCGGCAGGTAGAAGGGCGTCGAGGGGGCGAGGAGCACTCCGCGGTCGCGCAGCGTGAAGAACAGCTCGGCGGCCGGGACCGGCAGCTCCGGCAGGTGCACCCACTGGAACTGGCCGCCGTCCCTGGCGTGCGTCAGGTACGGCACCCTCAGCTCCGCGTCGAGACGTTCGCGCACCAGGCGGTGCCGCTCGGCGTACAGGCCGCGCAGCTCGTTCCCGCACAGCGTGACGTACCGGTCGTCGCGGAGCAGGAAGGACGCGGCGAGCTGCACGAGCTGCGCCGGGAACGTCGAGACCCGCGCCTGCAGCTCGGCCAGCCGGTCGAGCACCGGCCGCGCGGCCATGACGAAGCCCAGCCGCTCTCCGGCGAGCGCGCCCTTGGAGAAGCTCTGCACGAGCATGACGTTGTCGCCCCAGGGCATGCCCAGGTCCGTGAACGCGAGGCCGGGAATGACCGGGGCGTACGCGTTGTCCACGACGAGCAGAGCGCCCACCTCGGCGCACTCCGCCGCGAGGCCGGCCAGCGCGTCGTCACCGATCACGTTGCCGGACGGGTTGCCGGGCCGGGAGACGATCACGGCTCCGACCCCCGGATCGAGGTGGCCCCGCGGCGGCACGTAGCGGAACTCCCGGTCGCCGGCCGTGACGACGGACGGCAGGAGCATGTCGTAGGCGACCTCGGGGTGGGTACGGTAGCCCGGATACTCCGGGCCGAAGAACACCACCCGGCGGCCTTCGGCGGCGGCCAGCGCGGAGACGGCGTGGAAGGCCGCCTGCGCGCCGGGGGTGATCAGGACCTCGTCCGCCGAGACGGGCAGCGCGAACCGCTCGCCGTACAGCGTCGCGAGGCTCTCGCGCAGCCCGGGATCGCCGAGCACGCCGTGGTAGGAGCTCACCCGGCCGGCGAAGCTCTCGTGCTCCACGGCCTCGCGGAACGCCTCGCGTACGCGCTCGGCGATGGGCGGGTGCTCCAGTGGCATCCCGGTCGCCAGGTTGTGCCACCGCCCGTCCGTCGCCAGCAGGTACGGCACGAGGCCCGGCCAGTCGTCGATGCGCCGTGCCGCGCGCTCGGCCTGTCCGGTCGGCGTCACCGCGCCACCCGATCGCGGTACGTGTCCTCGATACCGCCGGGCAGGTCCAGCCGCCCGATCGGTGAGTAGTCGTAGCGGTCGACCGGGTCCGAGGACGGGGAGTCGATCTGGTCGTTGGTCTCCAGGACCTTCTTCCGCACGTCCTCACTGGCGAAGATGTGGCCGATGCCGTCGACGAACGTGCAGCCGAGGTCGGTGAGGTCCATGCGCCGGTCGCTGATCTCGACGAGGCCGAGGTCGCGCAGGCGCCGGAGCTGCGGCTCGAACAACCGGGTGCCGTCGACACCGAACCTCTGCTCCAGCCCGGCGAAGTCGACGCCGCCGGCACGGATGCCGAACATGACCGCGCGCCGCGCGCGTTCCTCCGCGGAGAGGGTGTGGCCCTTCCAGACGCCCGTACGGCCGCCGGCGACCGCCCGCATGTACTCGGCGTTGTCGCAGACGTTGTAGTACTGGGTGCCGCCGATGTAGCCGAAGCTGCTCACGCCGAGACCGACGAGGTTGTCCTCCTCGATCGAGTCGAACTTGTTGTTCTGCTGCTGGGAGTGCTCGCCGCGGCGGGAGTAGTAGAAGACCGGGCCGCGGGTGAAACCGGCGGCGCCCAGCACGTACTCCGCCATGTAGTGCATGGTCAGCCGGCCCTCGGCGTCAGGGAAGTCCCCGGGGCTGCGGATGTAGTGCCGGGTGATCGGGTCTGACCGTTTGAACATGAGCGGGAAGATGTTGAACTTGCCGAGCCCGGCCGCGAGCAGGTCGACCAGAGTGCCGTACCAGTTCTCCACGGTCTGGAACGGCAGGCCGAAGATGAGGTCGACGTTGAGGTTGTCGATGCCACGCGCGGCCAGGAGTTCGAGGAGCCGGTAGACCTCGGCGCGGCCGTGGCCGCGGTTCAGCGTCGTGAGCACGCGCTCGTCCATCGACTGGATGCCGAACACCCAGCGGTTGACGCCTCCGGCGGCGATGGCGTCGAGGCGGTCCTCGTAGTCGGGCTGGCGGACGACACCCGGGTGGAGTTCGAACGTGATCTCGGTGCCGGGGGTGACCGCGACGTTGCGCCACAGGTGGTCGAACAGGCCGGTGAGCTGCGGAGCGCGGAGATAGGAGGGTGTTCCGCCGCCGAAGTAGACCGATGAGGCGTTCAGCCCGCCGGTCATCGTGTCCGTCACGATGCTGATCTCGTCGCGTATCGCCGCGACGTAGCGGTCGACCCGGTCGGTGGCGGCGTTGATCTCCTTGTAGAAATGACAGAAAGTGCAGTACTGCTCGCAGAACGGCATGTGCAGATAAAGGTTCTGTGACGGAGTGATTTCCGCGTAGACCTCGGTCTGGTCGATGTCATCCAGGTATTTCAGCGGCGGGTAGGTCCCCACCAGGTAGTACTCGAAGGGGCGTGCGGTAAATACCGGCGTCCCGCAGGGCATCGGTCGAAATGGCTGCCACCTGCGCCCGTGCGTACTCCAGGGTCTCGCTCAGGCTGGGCACTGCGAGTGCATGCTGCTGTCCTGGCAACGATGGTCCTCTCCGGCACGGCAGCGTCGGGGCCGCGTCTGTCGCTGCTGTGGAAAAGCTCTGACGACTCCGGGACGGGCCAGGACGCCGAGGCTTCGTCGCCGCGTTCCTGCCGGATCCCCGCTCCTTGATCAACCAGCAGAATGGTGGATTCCGATAATGGCGCGATAAGGCCAGACTTGTTTGCGTCTAAAGTCACTTGCCCCACGACAAGTGACCTTGACATTGCACTGTTTCAGACTTGAGGATGGACCGTTTGGCGCGCCAGGATGGTCATTGTTTCAACTGTCATTGTTTCAACTACTGGCTTAATGGCACGAGGTGAAGGGGACGCTGACGTGACGGTCGATGATGGGACGCTCAATCTGGCCGACCTGCGACGGCAGTACGCCGATGAGTCCGACCGCTGGCTGGACCGGCTGCCCGCCGATCCGTGGGAGGAGTTCGCCCGCTGGTTCGCGCTCGCCCACGGCGCCGACGTGGTCGAGCCGAACGCGATGGTGCTGGCCACCGCCTCCAGCGAGGGCGCACCGCTGGTCCGTACCGTGCTGATGAAGGGCTTCGACACCGGCGCCGTCTACTTCTTCTCCCAGCGGATCTCGCGGAAGGGCCGTCACATCGCGGCCAATCCGGAGGTGGCGCTGCTGTTCCCGTGGCATCCGATCGAACGCCAGATCGCGATGACGGGCGTCTGCGCCGAGGCCGACCCGGCGCTGACCGAGCGCTACTTCGCCGAGCGGCCGCGGCTGTCCCAGGTCGCCGCCTGGGCGAGCGAGCAGTCCGAGCCGCTGGAGTCCTACGACGAGCTGGACCGCCGGTTCCAGGAGGAGCTGGCCCGCCACGGCGACACGGTCCCGCTGCCGGAACGCTGGACCGGCTACCGTGTCCGCGTGACCTCGATGGAGTTCTGGCGCGGCAAGGCCAACCGCCTGCACGAACGCGCCCTCTACCGCGAGGTGCCCGGCGGCGGCTGGACGGTCGAGCTGCTCAACCCCTGAGCCCCGGGCCGTTCCGTTCTCCGTGCCGTTCTCTAACGGGACACCGACCCTCCGGGTGAGCATCGGTCGATGACCGATTCGGAGGAGGTCCACGGTGAGGCTCGGTGTGAATCTGTTCTACCGGTGGGCGCCGGAGGTCTCCCGCGAAGCCGAGCGGCTCGGGTACGGGATGGTGCTCGCCCCCGAGGGGTTCCGCTCCGACGCCGCCACGGTGCTCGGCGCGGTGGCGGGCGCGACGACGAGCATCGGCCTGGCCTCCGGGGTGTTCCAGATCCCCGGGCGTGCGCCGGGCATGACCGCGCTCACCGCGGCGACGCTCGACGCGCTCAGCGGCGGGCGGTTCCGGCTCGGGCTCGGAGTGTCCAACCCCGACGTCTCCGAAGGGTGGTACGGCGTCGGCTTCGACCGGCCGCTGACGCGGACCCGCGAGTACGTCGAGGTCATCCGGATGGCGTTCCGCGGCGAGCCGGTCCGCTACGAGGGGGAGACCCTGCGGCTGGGCGGCGACGCGGAGCTGGTACTCACCACCGAGCCGCTGCGAGCCGACCTGCCGATCTACCTCGCCGCCGTCGGGCCGCGGAGCCTCGAGCTGGCGGGCGAGATCGCCGACGGCTGGATCGGGGTCTTCGCCTCCCGAAGCGTCAAGGAGTGCGCCGACCGGCTGATGACCTGAATCCGTGCCGTACGCGGACCGGGTTCGAAGTCGTCCCCGGGGTGCCGACGGCCATCGGGGATGACGTCGGGGCTTGCGCCGACCAGGTCCGCGGGTACTTCGCGCACTTCCTCGGGATGGGCGACCGCGACCGCAACGTCTACCGGCGCCTGGCCGACGCGCTCGGGCACGGCACCGCCGCGGACCGCGTGCACGCGCTGTACCGCGACGGTGACGTCCGCGCCGCCGTCGGCGCGGTGCCGCTGGAGTTCGTCGACGAGGTCTCCCTGCTGGGACCGGTGGACCGCGTGGCCGACCGGATGACCGCGTACGCCGAGGCGGGCACCACGACGCTCGCCTTGTCGCTGTTCGGCAGAAGCCTGGAGGCCCAGCTCGGCACGCTGCGCGCCGCGGCGCGGGCGGCCGAGCGGGCCGGGCTCGGATGAGAAGGAAGAGACCATGCGTGTACTCATCGTCGCCTCCGCGTCACCGCCCCACACCCTGCCGCTCGTCCCGTTCGGGCAGGCGCTGCGCAACGCGGGGCACGAGGTCAGGTTCGCGGTCACCCCCGCGCTGTTGCCGACCGTGCTGTCCGCCGGCCTGGACGTGCCATTCCTCCTGGGTCGCGGTGCCTGCGGCGAGGCGGTCGCCGAGGCCGCGCACCGCGTTCACGACGGCCTCGGCCCGGTCGCCGGTGACCGGGTTCGCGCTGAAGGCGACACCGGCCGCACTGGCGGGCACCATGCGCTGCACGATCACGGCCATCCGCGGCGTGACCCGCCCGCCGTACGCGCGGACCTGGTCGCCGAACGCCGACGCCCAGCACGTGCGCACCGCGTCCTCGACCCCGGCCGGGGCTACGCGGAGCACGCTCTCGTACTGGCCGGCGTACGAGCGGTCGCCGAGGTCCTCCGCGACGCTGGAGGAGCGTACGGCGAGCTCCATGCCGGAAGGCCATGCCGCCACCGCCCCGGCGAGGGCGTCGCGCACCCGCGCGGGCAGCTCGATCCTCGCGGGTATCCCACCGGCCGCCTCGTACGCCTCCTCCAGGGCGTCCGCGCACAGCACGAACCCCTCGGGGACGGCGAACCCGGATCGCGACAGCTCGCCCAGCGTCGCCGCCTTGCGCCCGGCCGAACCGGCGTCGCCGAGGCGAAGCCGGTCCAGCGGCACGATCAGCGCGGTCCGGTCCCGGTCCCGGTCCCGTTCACGCCGCGGGCTTGCCGAGGGCCAGCGTCTGCGTCATGACCGGGTAGACCTCGGACACGAGCAGGTCGTCGATCATCGCGACGACGCCCGCGAGGTCGAACTCGGCGAAGCCGAGCAGCTCCTTGGGGTCACCGGCCTCCAGGGTCAGCCCGGACCGCTCGACCAGCGACCGTACGTCGTGGTTGACGCCCCAGTGGTTGCGCTTGAGGACGCCGAACGGCTCCAGGTCGAGGAACAGGTCGACGGTCAGCATCATCCGCCCGCCGGGCCGGAGCAGCCGGGCGGCGCTCTCGATCATCTCGCCGGCCTCGTCCGGGTCCACGTGTTCGAGCACCGAGAGACAGAAGATCCGGTCGAAGGACTCGTACGGCTCGTCGACGTCCTGGATCCGCTCCGGCAGCAGCTTCACCTTGGTCAGGAAGATCTGGTTGAGCACGTCGTGCCGGGTACCGAACTGGAAGTCGGCCCACTCGTTGTAGTCGGGGCGGCCCGCCGGGTCGGCGTTGACGACCTCACAGCCGTCCTTGGCCGTGACGTACTGAAGGCCGCCGGTGCCGCCGCCGATGTCGAGCACCCGCATCCCGGCTTGAGCTCGGCGTTCAGGTACGCCCAGGGGTACTCGAAGATCCGCGTGTAGCTGTTGTGCTGGAACCCGAACGGACCATGGTCGGCGTTGGCCGGGTCGCGCATGGCCTCACGGAGGTTGCTGTACGGGCTGCGCCCCTCGGCGGCCAGCTTGTTGCCGGCGTACCCGAACGGGGCACCCCACTTCTCGTTCCACTCGAGGTACGCCTCGGGGAGCCGTTTCCTGCCGATCACTGGGTTCCGCCTTTCGTGATGAGGTTCTCCACGGTCGCGACGACGTCGACCGGCGACGGGAGCGCGACGATCGCGTCGCGCAGCCGCCGGGCGGCGTCGCGCGGACCGTCGCCGAGCAGCGCGGCGGCCTCGATGGTGTCGCCGGTGTTGACGGTGCCGCCGGTGTCGCCCGCGAGCAGACCGGCCCCGGTCGCGGCGAGGCGCTCGGCCAGGAGCCGGTCCCGCGGGCCGAGGATGAGCTGGGGTACGCCGAGCGCGGCGGCGGTCAGCGTCGTGTCGACGGCCCCGTCGTGGACGACGCCGTCGCAGGCCGGCAGGAGCAGGTTGAGAGGGACGCCCTCCTGCGGTCCGAGGACCTCGGCGCCGACGATCTCGAGTTCGGATCCGGCCAGCACGCACACGCGGGTGGGCCGGTCCTGTTCCAGCAGCCGGTCCGGCACGATCCCGGGACCGTCGTACGGCACGTGCCGCACACTCGTCACCGGATCTCCGGTGGGGTCATCGGCCGGGCCGCGAAGGGCGGGTGGTGGCAGGGCGGACGGTGGCAGGGCGGGCGGTCGCAGGGCGGGCGGTCGCGGGTCGAGGGTCAGCGAAGGCTCGGTCTCGGCGACCCCGAACCGTCCCGGGGGATGAAGAGCACACGCATGGTCGTCTCGCTCCCTGCCCGATCGTCGGACGAGTCCAGGTCCGTCGACCGTCACACCGGCCATTGGTGGATCGGCCGAAGAACGCTGACCGCCCGGCCAGGCACCGCGCACCCGCGGCGCGCGCTCATCGCGTGTCAGCCGCCGCCGTCCGGTCTGCGGCGGGTGAGCTCCACCAGGGTCGCGTCGATGATCTGGGTGCCGTACGGGGGCGGGCCGGTCGTGTCCCACCAGCGGATGGCGGCGATCTCCCGATCGGGGGTGAAGTCCCGGTGGCGGGTGGGGGAGTGGCCGGTATGGATGGCGGCGTACTCCTCCCGAGGCGGAGAGGTGAGCCGGAGGCGCGCGTACCCGGCGAGGACGAGCGTGGTCAGCCGCAGGCCGCTCTCCTCACGCAGCTCACGCACGGCCGCAGCCAGGGGTGTCTCGCCGGGGTCGATCCCGCCGCCCGGCAGCTCCCACTGCCGGCGGAAGCGGTCGAAGACCAGGAGCACGTGCGGGCCGTGCCAGACCACGGCCAGGGCCGCCGGCATCGGCGCGTCGTCCGGCACGCCGGGAGCCTCGGCGGCGGGCAGGAAGGCGGTCAGCGCGTTCCCGGTCCGCTCGTCACGCGCGAGGACTCGGTCCACACGTTCCATGATGCGTGCTTGAGCGCTCCACCAGCGAGTGGTGCTGTCCTTCCGCTGGAACGGGACCGGCGTGAAGGGAGACGACGTGACCCTCGCCTACATCGTGGGAGGCGGGCTGAACGACAGCCCGGGCACCGGCCAGGCCCTCTACGAGGGGTTTCCCGAGGTACGCCGGTGGTACGCGCGGATCGAGGAGTGGACCGGGCTGAGCCCGCGGGAGATCCTCGACGCCCCGGTGCCGCCATCGGACCGGCGCTTCCGCGCGGGCATCGGCGCGCTGCGCCAGGCGGCCGTGGCGGTGGGGGTGTACGACGTGCTCGCCGAGCGCGGCGTACGCCCGGCGGTGATCGGCGGCCTCAGCCTCGGCGCGATGGTCAGCGCCGCCCTGTCCGGCGCGGTCGACCGGCGCCGGCTCGTCGGCCTGCTCATGTGGATGCGCGAGGCGCCGGAACTCCCCGAGGACGCGCGTGCCCAGGGCATCGCGGTGGTGAAGCTGCCGGTCGGCGCCGCGTGGTTCTGGGAGGACCTGCCGGAGGTGCACACGGCGGTGGACATCGGCCCGGTCAAGGAGGGCGGGACCCGCATGGTGATGCTCGCCGGGTACCGCTCAGCCCTGGAGGAGCTCGCGTGGAACGTCCCCGAAGGGGTCACCGTGCGGCTCGCCGACGACCGCCCGGTCGCCTTCCACAGCCCGCTGCAGCGGGACGTCAGCGAGTTCATCCGGCCGTTCCTGGACGCCACCGAGTTCCGCCCGCCGTCCATCCCGCTGTGCTCGTGCCTGGAGGCACGTACGCTCCGTACCCCGGCGGAGATCCACGACCTGTTCCTGCGCAACCCGGCGCACGGCGTGAGCGTGCCGCACGTGCGTTCGGAGATGCGCCGCCACGGCGCGCGCCTGGGCCTGGTCCTCGGCCCGTCGGGCATCGACCGGATGGCCCGGCCGTCGTTCCCCGTCGTCCACATCGAGGCCCCCGAGCACGTCGGCGAGGCCCTGTCGGCGATCTACGAGCTCGGCATCGAGCTGGAAGGAGTCACGCTGTGAGCCGTGACCACGACGCCCTGATCCACGAATGGCTCGGCACCGACCTCGACGCGTGGACCCGGCACGTACTCCGGATCCACTTCGACCCGGAGACGGGCAGCCCGTACTGGCTGCGCGAGGCCAAGCGCCTGCCGTTCGACCCGCGGGACATCACGCGGTACGCCGAGATCGCCGAGTTCGGCCCGTTCCCGCTGGCGACGCTGCGCGACCAGGACCCCGCCGACCTGGTGCCGCTGTCGGTCCCCCGCCCACTCGTCGGCCGTGTCTGGGACTCCGGCGGCACGACCGGCAGCCCGTGCCGCGTGTACTACACGCCGAGAATGATCCTGCACCGTGGCGTCTGGCGCCGCTGGTCCTTCGTCACCGAGGGCTTCCGCCCGGGCCGCTCCTGGATCCAGGCGACCCCGACCGGACCGCACCTGATCGGGAACGGCACGTGGGAGGTCTCGGAACTGTTCTCCTCGCTGGTGTACGCGATCGACATGGACCCGCGATGGGTGAAACGTCTCGTACGCGAGGGCGACCTGCGCGCCGTCGGCGCCTACACCGACCACCTGCTGGACCAGCTGGCAGTGCTGCTGGAGACCCAGGCGATCGACTACGTGAACACCACCCCGGCGCTGTTCCAGGCGCTGGTACGACGCCGGCCGGACCTGGTGGCGGAGCTGTCGGGCGCCCGCCTGAGCGGGACCCAGATCTCACCGGAACAGCACGCGGAGTTCGTGACGGCGATGGACGGCGGGCTGTGCGGGCTGTGCGGGCTGAGCTACGGCAACACGTTCGGCAACGCCGCGGGCCTGCCTCCGGAGAACCACGGCACGCTCCTCCCGTACGCCCCGAACTACCCGCAGGTGACGATGACGGCCGTGGACCCGGAGGACTGGACGAGGCCGGTCGGCTACGGCGATGTCGGACAGGTCCGGCTGACGGCCCTGCACGAGGATCTATTCCTGCCGAATGTCCTGGAACGCGACCAGGCGGTCCGCCACGACCTGAGCGGTCG
Organism: uncultured Solirubrobacterales bacterium; assembly: GCA_963757795.1. Lineage (GTDB taxonomy): Bacteria > Actinomycetota > Thermoleophilia > Solirubrobacterales > Solirubrobacteraceae > Palsa-465. The sequence continues at coordinate 27,147 of CAVWSI010000002.1, forward strand.
CTGGCCCTCGGACGGCGTCGCCAACGTCCAGCCCCTCCAGGCCCTGGGCGCGGTCCCAGAGGGCCTGTACTAGCGGCATCGCCCAGAGGCGCGCGGTTTCGATCGCCGATGTGTTGGTGCGCCAGGTGACCACATCGGGGCGTGCCGGTATGCCGGGTCGTCGTGTGGACGAGCCGGTCCGGGTGGTGTGCGGGTTGGCTATTCGCGGTCGGCCGGGGCGGTGATGCGCCAGTGGCCGGCGGGGGTGATCCAGCAGATGACGCCAGGCCAGAGGTGTTCGATGTGCCAGCCGTGGGTGACCTTGAGGCGGTGGTGGTGGCGGCAGAGCATGGCCATATTGCAGGTGCAGGTGGGGCCGCCGCGGTGGTAGGGGATGGTGTGGTCGGCGTCGCAGTGGCGGGTGGGGCGTCGGCAGCCGGGGAAGCAGCATCGGCGGTCGCGGTGCTGGATTAGGCGACGGAGGGCGGCGGGTGGCCGGTATCCGGGGTGGCCGTGTCCTGGTGTGGTGTCCCGGCCGTCATAGTCATGCTCGGTGGGGAGGCACCAGGGTTGGCGTAGGCCGGTCAGGGTGGCGGTGATTCGCTGGGTGGCGTGGGTGAGGAGTGGGCCGAGGTTCCGGTGGCGTTCGGGCAGGTCATCGGTCAGGGTGTGGAGTTGGGTGCGGGCGGTGTGGGCGATGATGTCGGCGACGTCGTCATCCACCGCGGTCCACGCCGGATTGTCTGCGGCGGTGGGATCCGCGGTGGGCCGGTCTGCCGTGGTGGGATCCGCGGTGGGCCGGTCTGCCGTGGTGGGGTCGGCGGGTGCAGTGGTGGGGGTGAGGGTGCCGCGGAGGATGGCGAGGTAGACGTCGGCGCGGAGTTGGTCGATGCCACGGTCGTCGCCGTCGCTCTTGAGGCCGGTGGCGATGGCGGTGATGCGCCGGTAGGCGGCGTCGGCGGCGTGGGTGGGCAGGTCGGCGCCGGTCAGGTACGCGGTGCCCTCGTTGGTCTCGGTCAGGGTCAGGGCGCGTAGTGTTTCGGCTTCTCGGCGGCGGCGTTCCAATGCCTCGGGTGCCAGCCGGCGGATCAGCCGCCGGATCTTCGCGCGGATCTCCCCGGTGGTCTGCTCGGGTGCGCGGGACAGGACTCGGTCTTCGATGTCGGCGGTGAGTTCGTCGTCGTCGATGGGGTCGAGGCTGTGCCAGATGGTGTGGGCTTTGGCGTAGTCGATGTTCCCGGCCGACAGTGCCGCGAACGTGGCGGGGAATTGGTCGGTGAGTTCGGTGGCGAACCGGATCAGCTGGTCGGCGGAGTAGGCGGTGAGGGTGAGGGCTTCGGCGACCTCGTCGTGGACATAGTCCCGGGGTGAGATCACCCGCACCACTCCGCGGCTTTCGGCCGCCTCGTCTTCGGCGTAGCGGCGGCGGGCCAGTTCCGCGACCGCCGCGACCTGCACCGCCTGTGCTCGTGCGGCCAGCCGCCGCGCCGCCATCATCGCCTCGACCAGCTCACCATCGGCCAGCCCGGCGACATCGAGGCCGAAAAGCTCGTCAAGAGAGGGTGCCGGGTCCGGCGCCGTCGCCAATGCCACAGCGTCCATCCGCGAACACCCCCCCGGTGAGTTCCCGTGTCTTTCTCGAACATAATAGCGAAGCAATGGGTGCCCGGTAGCGGCATTCTGGACAATTCAAAAAGAATCTTGATTGGTTCCATGAACGTTTCTTGCCGGATCGGGTTTGGTGCAATTAACCACCGAATCTCGTTTTCGGGGAGAATCTCCGGCCGACGCACAGGGTCCGGAGGAGCGCCACCTCGATCGCAGACGCGCGGAAGACCCGGGGTGAGGGGAATGAAGCCGCGACCTCCGGGCGTTGAGCCGGCCGGCCGACTCTCCACCCTGGGAAGAAGGCGGATCCATGTCGTCGTCGCCAGCCACCATGCGCGCCGTCCGGCTCTCCGGGCCAGGACCCGTGGACAACAACCTGCGGCTGACCACGCTTCCCCCTCCCCCCGGGCGAGACGGCTGGGTGCGGATCCGCGTCGAGGCTTTCGGCCTCAACCGCTCGGAGCTGAAGCTTCGGCTGGGCCTCGGCGTGGGCGTCGGCTTTCCTCGGCTACCGGGCATCGAGGACGCCGGTACCGTCGACGCCGCCCCGGCCGGCAGCGGCTGGCTCCGCGGGCAGAAGGTCGTCGCGATGATGGGCGACATGGGCCGCACCTACGACGGCGGCTACGCCGAGTACGCCTCGTGCCGCTCGCGCAGGTCATCCCGGTCGACACCGACCTGTCCTGGGAGGTGCTGGGCGCGCTGCCGAGATGGTGCAGACCGCCCACGGTTCGCTCACCGTCGGACTGGACCTGCAGCCGGTCAGTCCGTACTGATCCGCGGCGGACCTCCTCCGTCGGCCTGGCCGCCGCCGCGCTCGCCAGGTGGCGCGGCGCCACGGTGCTGTCCACCACCCGGCAGGCCGGCCGCCTCGCCCGGCTGAAGGAGCACGGTGTCGACCACCCCCTGCTCGCACCGGCGGGATCGCGCCCGTCGTACGCGAGCTGTACCCGGGCGGCGTCGACGCCGCGCTGGATCTCGTCGGCACCCCGACCCTGCCCGACACGCTGCGCGCGGTGCGCGTGCACGGTACGGCCTGCTTCAGCGGCAGCCTCTCCAACCAGTGGACGATCAGGGACTTCGCTCCGAACGAGTACCTGCCGAGGGGCGTTCGCCTGGCCGGCTACTCCGGTGACGCCGCGGACCTGCCGCGGGAGGCCCTCCAGGAGATCCTGGACGCGATCGCCGCCGGCCGGTTGGCCTTCCCCGTGGACCGTGTCTACGACGGCCTGGAGCAGGTGCCGGCAGGACGACACACGACGACATGGAGCATGACCGTGCCACCGGCAAGCTCGTCGTCCGCGTCCGGCACTGAGGAGATCGGTGGCCGGGACGCGGACCGGCGGGTCGGGAGCTCCGTCGCATCAGACGTGGCGAAGGCCCCCCGCTACGGGAGGATGCCTCGGTCCGGCGCAGGCTTGAGGACGGAGGCATCACCGCCATCAACCCCGCTCACGAGCCACGGCCAGGGAGTCGCGTACCGCCGCGAAGCCGTACTCCAGCATCTCCGCCTCGTACGCCGCACGGCCTGCGGCGGCGCGGACGCCGCAGATGGGAGACGAGCCGCTCGGCGTCCATCAGAGCGAGGACGCGCCCGGCCAGCGTCGGGCACATCGTCTGAATGGCGTCGACGATGAGCGTCAGTTCGAGCCGGCCAGGCCGGGACCGGGGAGGACGAGCGGACCGGGACGGCGAAGACGTCCTCCGCCGTGCTGTGCTCGACCAGGAATCTCAGCGTCGATGCCAGCCGCCGGTGACCTAAGCGCCGTCCCGGCGGTGCGGGCCGTCCTTTTCCCGTAGGCCGCCGGGAACCCCGGTGGGGTTCCACACGCCCACATCCCGTAGTCGCCGGCGGCCGGCAGCCTGGCCGACGGGCAGAGCTTCGCGGAGGTCGTCGGGCGCGTGCGAAGCGTACGGCCCCCAGCGCCATGCCGACCTTCCGCTAACCCTGGACCGCGCGAAGCTCGCCGAAAGGACGGCACGAGGAAGGGTGCTCGGCTATGGGATCGCCGACGCGGCCGCCGAGGTCGTCGAGCGTGGCGTGCGGCAGGTACTGGGCGCGGCGGCCGGGTGCTCGCCGTCGCGAGCCGCAGGGGCCACCGGGAGGAACGCGTCCTCGACGCCGACGACCAGTTCGGCACCATGGTGCGCTGCTTCGTCGAGGCGATGACGCGGCCGGAACGGCACCGGCTGCAGGAGGCAGACAACGTGGCACAGGCCGAGCTGCTCGAGCAGGTACGTACGTTCGCACAGGCGGTGGCGTGATGGAGGAGACCTGATGGAGGAGACGTCGGTACTCATCGTCGGCGGTGGTCTGTCCGGCCTGTCCGGCGCGGTGTTCCTCGCCTGGCGCGCCGCCGTGCTCGCCGGCGACGGCGGCGAGGCGCTGCTCGACGGCTATGACGAGGAGCGGAGGCCGGTGGCCGCGTTCACCCGTGACCAGGCGCTGCTGCAGATGCGCGACCGTACGGGCCTGGCGGCGCGGGTCTCGGCCGAGCCTGCCGAGTACGACGCGGTCGTCTTCGGCTACCGGTACCGGTCCGCGCTGATCAGCACGGACGCCGAGGGCGCGGACGGGCCGCCGGCGCTCGCGCCGCGCGAGCTGACCGGCGTGCCCGGCACCCGCGCGCCGCACGTCGCGATCGGCGGCCGGTCCACCCTCGACCTGTACGGCCGCCGGCACGTGCTGCTCGCCGGGCACGCGGCGCGAGAATGGGCCGAGTGCGCGCGGAGCATCGGCGTCCTGCTGGACGTCTTCCAGGTCGGGACCGACATCGCCGTCGATCCGGTGCGGTTCTGTTCCGCGCACGGCATCTCCGCCTCGGGCTGTCTCCTCGTGCGCCCGGACGGCTTCGTCGCGTGGCGCTCCGGCGATTCCCGGCCGTCCATCGAGCTGCTCCACGCGGTCCTGGCGCGCTCGCTCGGCACCCTTCCGATATTCGAGCACTTCTAGATCTGTCGCGGCAATTCTCATCGTGCTCCGGTAAACAACCTGCGGACGACCGGTTAGTGAGGCCGACAATGAAGGCGCTGGTGCTCTCCGGGGGGCTCGGGACGCGATTGCGCCCGCTGACCCATTCCATGCCGAAACAGCTCGTTCCAGTGGCCAACCGGCCGGTGATCTACCACGGCCTGGAGAACATCCGTCGTGCCGGGATCACGCAGGTCGGGATGGTCGTGGGTGACCGTGGCGCCGTCATCGCCGAGGAACTGGGCGACGGCTCGGCGCTCGGCATCGCCATCACCTACATCCACCAGGAACGCCCGTTGGGACTCGCGCACTGCGTGGCGATCTCGCGTGACTTCCTGGGCGACGAGGACTTCATCATGTATCTCGGTGACAATGTTCTCGGCGGCGACGTCATCGATTTCGTCGCCGACTTCCAAGAACGCCGTCCTGCCGCCGAGATCGTGGTGACGAAGGTGCCCGACCCGTGCGAGTGCGGCGTCGCCGAGGTCGACGCCGACGGGCGCGTGCTCGGGCTGGAGGAGAAGCCGCGGCGGCCCAGGAGCGAGCTCGGGCTGATGGGCGTGTACCTGTTCACGCCCGTGATCCACCGGGCGGTGCAGAGCATCCGCCCCAGCCTGCGCAACGAATGGGAGATCACCGACGCGATCCAGCACCTGGTCGCGGAGGGCGCCGACGTCCGCGCCTACGTCTACTCCGGCTACTGGAAGGACACCGGCAAGATCGAGGACCTCCTGGAGTGCAACCGGGCCCTCCTCGACCTGACCCGCGCCACCTCGCTGGACGGCGTGGTCGACGAGCACACCGAGATCATCGGCCCGGTCGTCGTGGAGAGCGGTGCGCGGATCACCCGGTCCCGGATCATCGGGCCCGCGGTCATCGGCGAGAAGTGCGTGGTCGAGGACAGCGTGGTCGGCCCGTACACCTCGATCGGCGCCTGCTGCGTCGTGGAGGCCGCGGGCATCGAGGACTCGATCGTGATGACCGGCGCCACCGTACGTGGCGTACGCGGCATGCAGGGCTCCCTGATCGGCCGGTCGGCCCGCGTCGCCCGGTCCAGCGGCCTGTTCGGCACACGCCGGCTGATGATCGGCGACGACTCGACGGTGGAGATCGGCTGATGAGGATCTTCGTCACCGGTGGCGCGGGCTTCATCGGCAGCCACTACGTCCGCACGATGCTGGCGGGCGGCTACCCGGGCTACGAGGACGCCGAGGTGACCGTACTGGACCGCCTCACGTACGCGGGGAACCTCGCCAACCTGCCCGTCAGGCACGAACGGCTGAACGTCCTGTGCGGCGACATCCGGGACGAGCGCCTGCTCCGCGACGTGCTGCCCGGCCACGACGCGGTCGTGCACTTCGCCGCCGAGTCGCACGTCGACCGCTCCCTCGCCGGCGCGGCGCCGTTCGTCCTCACCAACGTGGTCGGCACGCAGGCGCTGCTGGACTCATGCCTGCGGTCCGGGGTCGAGCGCGTCGTCCACATCTCCACCGACGAGGTCTACGGCTCGATCGCCACGGGCGCCTGGGACGAGCGGCGCCCCCTCGAACCCAACTCGCCCTACGCCGCCTCCAAGGCGGGCGCGGACCTGATCGCGCGGGCGTACCGGCGCAGCCACGACCTGGACCTGTCCATCACCCGCTGCTCCAACAACTACGGTCCGTACCAGCACGTGGAGAAGGTCATCCCGCTGTTCGTCACGCGCCTGCTCGACGGGCTCGACGTCCCCCTGTACGGCGACGGCCGCAACGTGCGCGAGTGGATCCACGTGGCCGACCACTGCCGCGCGGTCCAACTCGTCCTCGAACGCGGCCGCGCCGGAGAGATCTACAACGTCGGCGGCGGTCACGCCCTCACGAACCGTGAGCTGACCGGCCTGCTGCTGGAGGCGTGCGGCGCCGGGTGGGACCGGGTGCGGCAGGTCGAGGACCGCAAGGCGCACGACCTGCGGTACGCCATCGACGGCACGAAGATCCGCGAGGAGCTCGGCTTCACGCCGCTGGTCGGCTTCACCGAAGGTCTCGCCGGCGTGGTGCGCTGGTACCGGGAGAACCGTTCCTGGTGGGAGCCGCTGCGCGGCCCGGCCGTCCCGACCGACCCTGCCCGGGAGGACAGCGGTCCACGCACGGAAAGGAAACTGTCCGATGCTCGCTGAGGTGCTCGGCCGAACGGGCAAGGTGATCCTGCGTGACGTCCCTCCGGACGGCCGCAGCTACTGGGAGGCGCGCTACTGGGACCGCGACGGTGCCGAGCGGCACGCCGTGCTGGGCCCGGAGTTCCTCCTGCAGAAGCGCACGGTGGAAAAGCTCATCGAACGGTACGGCGCGGGCACCGGGCGGATCCTGGAGTTCGCGTGCGGCACCGGCGAGTTCACCCGCATGGCCGCGGAGCTGGAGCCCGAGGAGATGGTCGCGCTCGACATCTCCGCCGAGGGACTGGAGATGACCCGGCGCAAGGTCCCCGGCGAGCGGCTCCGGCTCGTCCGCGGCGACTTCTGGGACGACCACGGACTCGGCACCGCCGAGCTGGTCATGTGCGTCGACGCGATCCACCACCTCGGCGACGTACGCCGGGTGCTGGAGCGGCTGCGCACCTTCGTACGGCCGGGCGGCGTCCTCATCGGGAACGTGTGGACCTCCGACCACTTCCACGAGTTCGGGCGCAAGCGGTACGGCACCGGGCGGCACCTGGCACGTACGGCGAGCTTCTTCGGCACCGCGATGCTGATCCGCGCCTCGGGCGGGCGGCTCAAGACGGGCAGCTACCGCACCCAGCGCTGCACCAGCGGAGAGGTCGAGGACCTGCTGGACTCGGTGTTCACCGAGACCCTGGAGATCACCGTCGAGCGCTGCTTCACCGCCTTCGTCGTCCGGTCCTGACGACGCCATGCGCGTCCTGTTCACCGCCTACGACGGGGTGTCGCACCTGTTCGCGATGGTCCCGCTGGCGCAGGGACTGCGCGCCGCGGGCCACGAGGTGCTGGTCGCGACCGCGCCGGCGTTCACCGCCGGCGTGGCGCGCACCGGCCTGCCCGCCGTCGCGGCCGGCCATGACGTCGACCGCGGGGCGGCCTGGCACGGCTTCGACCTCGCCGGGGAGTTCGGGGGTCGCGACGTGGGCGCCGAGCGGACCCTGCGTGCGCAGGGGGCCGCCCGGCGGGCCGTCTGCGACGTCGTGCATTCGCTCGAAGAATTGGCGGGCGTGGCGCGGAATCCCGCCTGAGCCCAGTGCGTCTTCATTACCGCACATTCCGTCGTGGTCCCGGCGTGCGTGACGCCATAAAGGGGTGCGTCGCGTGAATCGCGTGCGTCCGTGAGGCCGCGGCTGCGATGCCGGGCTCAGACCGCAATAGGGGGGCGTGATCCCTCCTGACCTCAGGAAAAGCGCACGCTGTTTCCCGCGCGGACCATCGGCGCGAGAATTTCGTAACCTGCTGGAAATAGTAGGGAGATCTACCGCTCGGCGGCAGATCTCCCTACGCCTCTCCCGCTGGGAACTCATCCCGTCCCGGCACCCGCGGAGCCCCCGGCCGAGACGGCCGGGGACGCGCTGGCCGCGATGCTGAGGCGGGTCCGCGTGCTGACCCGGCTGGTGGTCGTGCTGTTCGTCGTCGTCGCGGCGCTGGCCGGCACTCAGACGCTGGTGTACTTCCGTGTGAATCCGGCGGACGCGGGCGCGGCGCGGATCCTCGTCCAGCGCCCGGTCGCGTTCGGACCTGATCATCCAGCGGAATTCGATCTGTCCGCGATCGCGACGGCCGGCCGTGGCGTACGCCTCGTGGTGCACCTGTCCATCGCGGCGGAGTCCGGGCCGGACTACTGCGTCATGGACTCCCGGCTGAGCTACCGGGTCCTGAACGCCGGCGCCCCCGTCATGGTCTCCACCCAGCCGCCCAAGGGCCGGCCCCGGTTCACCGCTCCGCCCCTCACGATCCGGCGGGCCGCCGACCCGGTGCTCTACGTCTCGGTGACGACCGACCCGGGCTGCACGCTGGCAGTCGACCCCACGGGCACACAGGCGACACCGCGGTGACCGGCGCAGCGAACCGTACGGCCGTCCCGTGGCCCGCGCAGGAGGAGAACCGATGAGAGCGATCCGCCTCATGGCCGCCGGCCTGGTCCTCATGCTGTCGGCGGCTCTCACCGGTTGCGGCGGCCACTCGTCCGCCGGCCCGAGAGCGGACCGGATCGACACGCACGCGCTCTTCGGCGGGAAACGGCAGCTGATCGTCGCGGTGCACACCGACGAGCCGGGCATCGGGCGGTTCGACAGCAGCACCGGTGAGCGCTCCGGGCTCGACATCGGCGTCGCCGGCTACGTCGCCGCCAAGCTCGGCATGCCGTGGGCGCCGATCGACGTCCGTCCGAGGACCGCGAACGCCTGCTGCTGGAGCACCACGTCGACCTGGTCATCGCCAGCTTCTCCATGACCGACGCGCGGATCGCCGACGGCATCGGGTTCGTCGGCCCGTACCTCTACACCGAACAGGACATGCTGGTGCGCGCCGGCGACCCGATCGACAGCCTCCAGGACCTGGACGGCAAGACGGTCTGCACCGCCGCGTCCTCGACCGCCCTCACCCACCTGGACTCGGCGAACGGCGTCCGCTTCAAGGTGGTGAGCGAGTCGGGCGGCTACCAGCTGTGCGTCAACCGGCTGCTGCACCACACGGCGGACGCCCTCGTCACCGACGAGAGCATCCTGGTCGGCTACCTGCACGACCCCGCCAACGCCGGCCGGCTGCGGCCGGTCCACGCCAACGTGGGCAAGAGCCCGGAGCGCTACGGCATCGGCATCCTCGCCGCCGGCCACCAGCGTGAGGCCGCAGCGATCGAGCGTGCCCTCGCCGCGATGATCGCGGACGGTTCCTGGCAGCGGCTGGTCATCGGCAGCTTCTGCGCCGCCCCGGTGTCGTACGCCCATCCGTGCGCCACCGCGCGTACGTTCCTTCGCAAGCCGGTCCCCCAAGTCAGCCTCTGATCCGCATCAGGGTCATAGGGTCGTGTCATGGCGGCGGATGAGGCGACCGTACGGGTCGATCTGTGGGTCTGGTCGGTGCGCCTGCTGAAGACCCGGTCGATCGCCACGGCCGCGTGCCGGGCCGGTCACGTACGGGTGAACGACGAGCGCGCCAAGCCGGCGACGGCGGTGCGCCCCGGCGACGAGGTGCGGCTGCGCCACGCGGGCCGGGAGCGGGTGGTCATCGTGCGCCGCGTCGTGCGCAAGCGGGTCGGGGCGGCGGCGGCCGAGGAGTGCTTCACCGACAACAGCCCGCCGCCACCGCCGCGTGAGGCCCTGATCCCGATCGGGCGGCGCGAACGCGGCGCGGGGCGGCCCACCAAGCGCGAGCGCCGCGAGCTCGAACGCCTCCGCGGGCGGTCCGACGACGGGTGACCGTGGCCGGGGAAGGTGCGGTCCTTGCCTCCCACATGCGTTGAATGCAGTTCGTCCGAGGAGGGGGAACTCGCGGGTGGGAGGCAAGGACTCTCCTCTTCAACCGTCACGGCGGCGGCGCGCGTCACACCCCCGTGGCCGGCTCGTTCAGCGGCTCGCCGGGCACGACCGTCCCGGTCAGCGGAGGCCCGTGCCGGCCCAGTCCCGGAGGCAGCTGGACCTTGAGCTGCGGTTTGCTCTTGGAGTTGCCCTTCGGCCCCTTGCCCGGCGGCGACGACGGGGTCTTCGGATGCGGTTTCTTCGTCTGGTGACCGTGCCGCCGGGCGTGCGGCGCGCGGCGCGGTGAGGGGGCGCGCGTTGGCGACGAGGTGTGGGGCGGCGGCAGGACGGTCAGGTGTTTCATGGGTCTCCGCGGAGCCGTCAGCGTCGGGGTGGCCGAGGCGTGCCCCTTCCCGAGTGACCGCGGCAGGTGCGGCGACGCGGCGACCGCCACGCCGCCGGCGAGGATCAGCAGGAGCCCGGCCAGCGCCGCCTTGACGGCGAGTAGACGGGACCGCCACGGCCCGCGTACGACGACCGGCGTCTCCGTACCCGCACGCGCACGGCGGAAGGCGGCGACGGCGGCCTCCTCGCCACGCGGGTCGTCGCGGAGAGGCGTCGCGGACATGGCGGACAGCAGCGCGGCGAGCCCCCCTGGACCGGCGTCCTCACCGCAGAGCATCCGCTCCGCGGTGTCATGGTCGAGACGGTCACTCATGCCTGTTGCTCCGGTCGTTGAGGAGGTGCTCGAGGCGGCGCAGCCCGCGGTGCGCCGCCATGCGTACGGCGCCGACGCGCTTACCGAGGATCCCGGCGACGGTCTTGGCGTCCAGGCCGAGCACCACGCGCAGCAGGATGACCTCCGCCTGCTCGCGCGGGAGGTCGCCGAGCATCGCGAGGGCGGCACGGGTGGACACCGCGTCCAGGGCGCTCGTCTCGGTGTCGTCCGCGGCGGGCAGGTCGAGGAGCTCGTCGACGGGCGCACCGGCGGTCGGCCGCCGGCGGCGGTACCGCAGATGGTCGAACGCGCGGTGCCGGGCGATCGTGGCCGCCCAGGCGCGGAAGGCGTCGGCGTCGCCGTCGAAGGTGGCGAGGTCGCGGGCGATGCGCAGCCATGCCTCGGACGTGACGTCCTCGGCCTCGTCGCCGACGAGGTTGCGGACGTAGCGCAGCAACCGGGGGTTGACGTCACGGTAGAGAATGCGGAAGGCGTCCTCGTCGCCGTCGCGGGCCGCCGACAGCGCGTCGGTCAGGTCGCACGGGAGAGCGCGTGGCGGCTCGGTGAAGCGCGCCGGGTAACGCAGCTCCTCCGCATGGCTCACCCGTCACATAATGCGGCATACGGTGCTCATCGTGCATCCGGGAGGGCCGGACCGCCGGGAGAGTCTCCCGGCGGCCCGGCCGCGTACGTCAGCGGGAGGGAAGGGGCGAAGGCGCGCCGGGCTTGACCGTGGAGCAGTGCACTCCCTTCGGCAGCGGCCCGAACCCCACGGCGCCATGAGCGCCCTTCTTCGCCGAGAACGTGACGTGGCCGCCGGTGCCCGATGACGGAGGCGCCGGAAGCGCCTTTCCGCCACCGCCCACGACGTGCGCGGGCTTGCCGGGCGGCAGCGCGGGAGGCCGGCCGCCGGTCCGGAACGTCATGGTCGGCTTCCCCGTGGGGAGCGGATGCTTGCCGTCGCTCGTGAACACCCGGCCCCGCTCACCTGGCCTGGCCGCGCCGCCGGACGTGCCGCCGGCGTTCGCGCCGGCACAGGCGACGGCGACGGGACCGCGCCCCGCCACCGGCCCGGTGGCGGCCTTCCCGGACGGCGTACCGTCCTCGGCGTAGGCCGAGCCGACGAGCCCGGCGACGGTGGCGCCGCCCACCAGCAGGCCGATACTGATCATCTTCTTCCTCATGCTTCCTCCGTGATGGAGCCGGACGGGACATCCGGACGCCCGATGGGACACCTGGAGTCTCACGGCGGGGAGCTGAAGGGACGCTGAGCCCGCCCCCGGCTCGCGTTCATGGTGGCTTTAGGTTCGACGCGTCAGGCTGGGCCGGTGCGGATACTCGTGGTCGAGGACGAGCGGCGTCTCGCCGAGCTGCTGAAGGACGGTCTCATCGGTGAGGGATTCGCGGTCGATCTCGCTCACGACGGGCGCGAAGGGCTGTGGCTGGCCACGGAGATCCCGTACGACGTGATCGTCCTGGACGTGATGCTGCCGCACCTGAGCGGCACCGAGGTCTGCGCCCGGCTTCGCGCCGCCGAGATCTGGGCGCCGATCCTCATGCTGACCGCCAAGGACACCGCGCGGGACGAGGCGGACGCGCTCGACAACGGTGCGGACGACTTCCTGTCCAAGCCCTTCGCGTACGTCGTGCTGCTCGCCCGGCTGCGGGCCCTGCTTCGCCGCGGGACACGCGAGCGTCCCGCCGTCATCATCGTCGGGGACCTCCAGGTGGACCCGGCCGGCCTGCGCTGCCGGCGGGGCGACATCCCCATCGCGCTGACGCCGAAGGAGTTCGCCATCCTGTACGGGCTCGCACGCCGGGCCGGTGAGGTGATCACAAAGAGTGAGCTGCTGTCCCAGGCGTGGGACTTCGCCTACGACGGCGACTCCAACATCGTCGAGGTCTACATCAGCGCCCTGCGCCGCAAGATCGACAAGCCGTTCGGGCGGACGACGCTCGTCACCGTACGCGGGGCCGGATACCGGCTGGAGGGCTGAGGATGCGACGTATGCCGTACGTGACCAGGCGGTGGAGTCCCGGCGGGGTACGGCTGCGGGCCACGGGCGTCGCGGTGCTGACCGTCGCCGTGGCGCTGGGCGTGGCCTCGGCCGCGCTGCTCCTGACTCTGCGGACGAGCCTGGAGAGCAGCGCGCGCGCCGAGGCGTCCGCGAAGGCCCAGACCGCCGCCGTCGCCCTGCAGTCGGGAACGCCCGGGACGCCCGGACCGCTGCCGCCCCCCACGACCGCCACCACCGGTGCCACTCGTACGGCTCCTGCCGGTGGTGCAAGTGGCGCCGGTCTTGCCGATGGTGCCGGTGTCGGGGTGCCGGACGTCCAGGTGCTGTCCGCACCGAGCGCCGGTACGTCGTGGAAGACGGGCTCGGGTTACGTCGTGGCCGGGAGGACCGTGGCCGCCGATGGCCGGACCGTGTTCGTCCAGGGCCGGTCCTCCCTCGCGCCGACCCGGCGGGCCATCGCCACCCTGGAGAATGTGCTCCTGCCCGGTGTCCCGGCACTCCTGCTGCTGGTCGCCCTGCTCACCTGGACCGCGGTCGGCCGTACGCTCAAACCGGTGTCGGCGATCCGCGGCAAGCTGGCGGACATCACCGTCGGCGACCTGCACCAGCGCGTTCCCGAGCCCGGCTCACGCGACGAGATCGCGGCGCTGGCCCGTACGGTGAACGCCACGCTCGACCGGCTGCAGACGGCCGTCGAACGCCACCAGCGGTTCGTCGCCGACGCCGCCCACGAGCTGCGCAGCCCGCTGGCCATCCTGCGCACCCGGCTGGAGCTCGCCGGCCCCGCGGCCGGGGCGCCGGCCCTGGTCTCGCGTGCGCTGACCGACGTGACCCGGATCCAGGCACTGACCGCCGACCTGCTGCTGCTCGCACGCCTCGACGCGGGCGAGCCCCTCCTCGACGAAGAGGTCGACCTCGGCCAGGTGGTGGCCGAGGAGGCGGCCAGGCCCCGCCCGCGTACGGACGTCGCGATCGAACTGGACGTCGCCTCCGGCGTACTCCTCCGCGGGTCCGGTGGCCGGCTCGCACGGCTGACGGCCAACCTCGTCGACAACGCCGTCCGCCACGCGGCCACGACCGTCACCGTGCGCCTGGCCGCCGACGGCGCGCGGGCCGTACTCGAGGTCACCGACGACGGTCCCGGCATCCCGCGGGAGCACCGGGTGACCGTCTTCGACCGGTTCGCCCGCCTGGACGCGGCGCGCGACCGTGACCACGGGGGCTCCGGGCTCGGACTCGCCATCGCCCGCGACATCGCCGTCGCCCATCACGGCTCGCTCAGCGTCGTCTCCTCACCGCACGAGGGCACGGGTGCACGCCTGCGAGCCGTATTCCCGATCGGCGCGAAGCGGCAGGTCGAGGACCGTAAACCCGCTTCTGGGCGCGGCGTTTCCACGGCCGCGGCGCGCCGCCGCTAGAACCCCTGGCTGCGCGTGCGCCTCTTGACGCGCGTCAACTAAAGCGCTTTAGTAGCACGCCATCAGGTAAAACGCGTCAAACGAGGAGGCGACCTGTGGCCGAACGGCGTCCGACCATCGCCGACGTGGCGGCGCACGCGGGGGTCTCGCTGGGCGCCGTCTCGTTCGCGCTGAACGGGCGTCCGGGCGTGGGGGAGGAGACGCGCAAGCGTATCCTCGCCGCCGCTCGCGAGCTGGGCTGGCAGCCCAGCCACCGGGCCCGTTCGCTGTCCACCTCGCGTGCCTTCGCGCTCGGGCTCGTGCTGGCGCGTTCGCCGGAGCTGTTCGGCGCGGACCCGTTCTTCCCCTCGTTCATCGGCGGGATCGAGACCGTGCTCTCGCCGCGCGGGCAGGCGCTCGTCCTGCAGGTCGTCCCCGACGACGAGGCCGAGACCGCCGGCTACCGGCGGCTCGCGGGCGAGACCCGCGTCGACGGCGTTTTCCTCACCGACCTGCGCCACGGCGACACGCGTGTGGGACTGCTGGCCGAGCTGGGACTGCCCGCCGTCACCCTCAACCGGCCCGACGCCGGCTCGCCCTCCCCGCGGTCTGCATCGACGACCGCCCGGGGATCGCGGCCGCGGTCCGTCACCTCGCCGGGCTCGGCCACACCCGCATCGCGCACGTGGCGGGCCCCGCGGAGTTCCTGCACGGCACCGGACGGCGCGTCGCCTGGGAGGAGACCCTGGCCGAGGCGGGACTGAGGCCCGGCCCGGTGGCCGAGTCCGACTTCACCGTCGCGGGGGGCGCGGCGGCCACACGTGAACTGCTCGGCCTCGCCGACCCTCCGACGGCGATCGTCTATGCCAACGACCTGATGGCCGTGGCGGGAATGGCGGTCGCGCAGGAGCACGGCGTGACCGTGCCCGAGCAGCTCTCGATCACCGGGTTCGACGACACCGAAGTTCAGGTGGGGGTCCTGCTCGTGCAGGAACACTGCCGCGTAGGCGAGGATGTCGATCGCGTGCGCCGCGCGTCTGAAGAGCGTCGGCGAGACCTCGGTGGGGATGTCCGCGCGGCGCGCGTAGAGCGCCAAAAAGCTCGGAGTCGCCGGCAGCCCGGATCCGGTCGCCATCGATGATGTCGGGCCAGAGATAGGTCTCTTCCTCGCCGACCAGCTGCACGAGCCGCAACCGGTTGCGGGCAGTCGGCGTCCGGCCGTTGATCCAACGCTGGACGGTCTTGCGGTCGGCACCCGTCGCCTCGACGATCGCATCCAGGTCAACCTGGGCCACGGCCAGTGCGGTTCGTAGACGTTCGTTCGCCACCGCCTACCTCCGGGGACGTTGAGGGACGCGGACGAATCTAGCGGGACGTCCCGACACGTCCCGCCTTGGGGTTGAAGCGTCCCGGAGTCTGCCTCACAGTGGGGTATGTGGCTGCTCGCCACCTGACGTCCGCCCATGCTTTGCCCGACCCGCCGCGTCTCGCGCTCAGCCGCCGAGACGCCGCTGCAGCGCTCGGCATGTCGCTGCGGCACTTCCAGCGCCACGTCCAGCCGGATCTGCCTTGCGTGTACTCGGACAGCTTCGCCTGTTCCCGGTGGCGGAGCTTCAGCGATGGCTGAGGGAGCAGAGCTGGCGCGCGAACGAGGAAACATAGAAGATGAGCAGCATGTCCGAAAAGAACCAGGACCCGGTACCAGGGCGTCTTCGCTCGTCATCAGAAGGGCTGCGCGATCAGCGGGGGAAAGCGCTGCACCTGCAGACCGAGCTATTACGGCGTCGTCTGGGACCGCGCGCGAAAGCGGCATGTCAAGACGAAGCGGATGCCCACGATCGAGGCAGCGCGGAACGCTCGCTCGGATCTGTCGGGAAGGGTCGAGCGAGGCGAACTCCCGGATGGCGGCGGGATCCGGATGTCGGACGCGCGCGCCAGGTTCGTGGCCGCGGCGCGCGAGGGTCGGGCGCTTAACAAGCATGGCCGCCGCTACAGGCCACGCGCAGTTGACGACCTCGACGAGGTCTTGCGAGTCCACGTCGAGCCCACGCTTGGCACCAAGCGGATCTCCACCATCCGCCGCAGCCATGTTCAGTCGCTGGTCGACGAGCTCTCTACCCGAGTTGTCGGGCAGCCGGGTTCGCTCGATTGTGAACGGGTTGCGATCGCTGTACCGGTGGGCTCAGGACCGCGAACTGACCTCGCACGACCCGGCCGCTCTCGTCAGATTGCCGGCGATGGACGCGACGCCCGTCGAGCGCGTCGCGTCCCCAGCCGAGTTCGCCCGGCTTCTCGCTGTGCTCGAGCCCCAGGACGCCCTGCCTTATGCACTGGCCGGGTACGGGATGGGACGCCGCGCCCAAATCGTCCGTCTCCGCTGGCCGGAAGTCGACCTTAAGGTCGGCGCTCTCGAGTGGGGCATCGAGTGGGAGGCGCGCAAGTACGAGGCCTCGCGGCGAGTGGTGCCGGTTGTCCCGCCCTTGCTCGTGCTACTCAAAAGCGTCTACTTGGAGCAGGGACGTCCTAAGGAGGGCCTTGTGTGCCCGCCGCACACAGAATGGGCGTTGACCGGCCTGCTGAACACCGGCTGGCTCGCTAAGCGGGCAGGGCACACTTGGACCAGCCCTCTCTGTCAACGTCCGGTGAGACGCTCACCATCGAGGTATCTATGAACCTTGAGGGCGAGAACGGAGAACGCCGGACATGTAGGAGACGAGCACGGAATGGAGCTGGGGCAGGCGGATGAGGCTGCTGCCGCCGGTCGCGAAGACCAGCGTGGCGTAGCCGGGCTGGGATTCGGGGCTGGCGGGCGCGCCGCGCCGGCGGGGTCGTCCGGCGCTGAGCGGGTGCCTGACCCGGAGCTGGTCGAGCAGGCCAAGCGCCGGTCGTTCATCGGCGGAGTACAAGGCTGCGAGATCCTGGCTGAGGCAGACGCGTGCATCCAGGCCGGGTGAGGTTGGCGAGCTGTTGCGCCGTGAGGGCTTGTACACATCGCATCTGACGTATTGGCGCAAGCAGCGCAAGGACGGCGCGCTTGAAGGAGCTCGGCAAGCCGCGGGGGCGCAAGCCGACCGACAAGCGCGAGAGTGCAGATCGCGGCAGCTGAAGCACAGGACCGAGCGTCGGAGGCGGAGCTGGCGAAGATGAAACGGGTCGTGGAGATCCAGGGAAACGTCTCAGCGCTGCTGGAAGAGATGCTCGGATCGGGCAGCGCCGAGCGGAGCACCGAGCGATGATCGCCGCGACCGTCGAGGAGCTGACGCCGATCATGGGCACCCGGCCCGGCATGCGGGGCGCTGGGCGCGTCGGTGGCGACCATCTACCGCCGCCGCCGGCCGCCGAGCCCAGGACACCCAGGCGCGCGCCCGACGCCCGAGCGGGCGCTGAACGAGCCTGAGCGCCAGCAGGTGCTCGAGGTGTTGCACTGCGAGCGGTTCGTCGAGTCTCCCCGGAGGAGACCTGGGCAACGCTGCTGGACGAGGGCACGTACCTGTGCTCGCCCCGCACGATGTACCGGATCCTCGCCGCCAACCACGGCGGCGTCCGGGAGCGACGCGACCAACTCACCCACCCGCCGTACGCGAAGCCCGAGCTGCTCGCGCAGCGGCCGAACGAGCTATGGAGCTGGGACGTGAGCAAGCTCAAGGGCCCGGCGAAGTGGACCTGATACTACCTGTACGTGATTCTCGACGTGTTCAGCCGCTACATCGTCGGCTGGACTGTCCAGTACCGGGAGAACGGGCAGCTCGCCAAGGCGCTGATCGAGCAGGCCACCGAGCAACAGAAGATCACGCCCAGGCTGCCTGACGCTGCACGCCGATCGCGGCGCGCCGCAGCGCGCCAAGCCGGTCGCGTTTCTGCTCGCGGACCTCGGGATCACGAAAACGCACGTCGCGTCCGTACACCTCGAGCGACAACCCCTACTCCGAGTCGAACTTCAAGACCCTGAAGTACCGGCCCGAGTTCCCGGCCCGGTTCGACTCGATCGAGCACGCCCGGGCACACTGCCGCGCGTTCGTCGACTGGTACAACCAGGCCCACCGTCACTCGGGCATCGGCCTGATGACACCAGCCGCCGTCCACCACGGCCAGGCACCCGCAGCTGCACACCGCCCGCGAACGCGTCCTCGACGCCGCCTACGCCCGCAACCCGGAACGGTTCGTCCGCAAGGCGCCGATCCCGCCCGAGCTACCGACCGCCGCCTGGATCAACAAGCCGAAGGAGGCCGCCACCACTCACTAAATTCGAACGCGAAGCGTCTCACCGAGCTTGACAACCTCCGCAGCGCAAAGCTCCAGCCAATCACGCTGCAGGAAGCGCGCCACACGGCCGCAACCTGGCTCGATGCCGCCGGGGTCCCTCCTAAGATCGCCTCCGTGCTCATGGGACACGCCACGCCTGAGCGACAGCCCGGCGCTGCGCAGATCACTCTCGCGAGGTACACCCACGCGCTCCCTGACGACATCGAGCGAGCGCGAGCGACGCTGGCGGCCTATCTCGCCGAGGCACAGAAGGCGGAGGCTGCAGGCCAATGAGAATTCGTTCCCTTTGCCGTTCCCTCCGCACGCAACACCCCAATTTCACGGGCGATGGAGTGCGTATGTCTCGGTCTCGAAAACCGGTATGGGCTATCAGTCCATCGGGGGTTCGAATCCCCCCCTCTCCGCTGCTTCACCCTCTGCGCCCTTTTGTCGGCACAGCGGACGGATGGCTCGGTTCAGCCGCCGAGGCTTTCGCGGCCGTGCGGCTCCCAGAAGTCGAGTTCGGGGCCGATCGGGATGATTCCGGCCGGATTCAACTGCGGCAGGTTCATGTTGTAGCCGCGGATGAAGTGGTCGAAGTTGACCGTCGCGGCGACGCGCGGCGTCTGGTAGAGGTCGCGCAGATACGGCCAGAGGTTCTCGTAGTCGATCAGGCGCCGGCGGTTGCAGCGAAACAGGCCGTGGTAAACGAGGTCGAAGCGCATCAGCGTGGGGAACGCCCGCCAGTCTGCCAGCGTGTGTTGCGAGCCGGCGAGGTACCGGCTTCGCGCGAGGAGCGCGTCCATGCGGTCGAGCGTCTCGAACACGGGCCCGACTGCCTCGTCATAGGCGTCCTGCGATGCGGCGAAGCCGGCGCGGTAGACGCCGTTGTTGAGGCCGCTGTACACCCACTCGTTGAGCGCGTCGATCTCCGCGCGCACGTGGGCCGGATAGAGGTCCACCTCGGGATGCTCGGCCCACTCGTCGAAGGCGCCGTTGAGCATCACGATGATGTCGGAGGACTCGTTGTTGACGATCTGGCCGGTCGCGCGGTCCCAGAGGACAGGAACGCTGTAGCGGTCGTCGTAGCCGGGGTAGGAGCGTTCGTAGGCCTCCGACAGATACTCGAAGCCGTTGATCGGATCGCCGGTGGCGCCTGGGGCCTGGCGAAACGCCCAGCCCCTGATATCGCGGATCGGATCGACCACGGAGAGCCCGACAACCTCCTCGAGTCCCTTCAGCGCACGCACCGTGACCGTGCGGTTCGCCCACGGGCAGCCAAGCGACGCGTAGAGGTGGTAGCGGCCTGGCTCGGCCGGGAACTCGGCGTCGCCCTCGTTTGACACCCAGCGCCGGAAGATGCTCTCGCGGCGGACGAACCGCCCCGAGTCGTCGCTGTCGACGCCGCCCGGGACGCCCTTCCAGAAATCGGTCCTGACACTCACCGGCGCACCTCCGTTCGGATGCCGAGGGCAAAGCGATCGCGCTTGCGCGAGCCAGCCAGTCTAATTGGCGCCCCGCGGCGCCAACGGACACCGAGCGGACCTCAGAGATCCTCGCCGGCCCTCAGCGCGGGATCTGGGCAGGCAACGGCGCGGGCCCCGCGTCCCTGGCGGCGAAGGCGAGCGGTCCGGTGGACACGAGCCGACCGACCTGGCGCAGCAACTCGTCGCCCTGGAAGGGCCTCGTCAGTACGGGTCCCGGCAACGGGGTCGGATCACCGGCCAGGAAGCGGTCGCGATACCCGGACATGAGCAGGACGGGCAGTCCGGGCCTGAGCTCATGGGCGCGACCGGCGAGCGTCTCGCGGCCGCCGTCGGGCGGGAGCGCGTCGGTCAGCAGCAGATCGCAGCGCTCGACCGCAGCCAACCGCACGAGCGCCTGCTCCGCGCCCTCCGCCACGAGAACGTGATAGCCGTCGCCCTCGAGGATCGCGCGAACGACCTCGCGCTCCACGGTGTCGCCGTCCACTAGCAGGATCGCGCCCTTGACGGTCGCACCAGTCCGAGGGGCCTCCGGATCAACGGCCGGCCGCTCGCCGCCGCCCGCGGTGGCCCGGAGGTACACCTCGACGCGGGTGCCGTGGCCGACCGTCGAGGTGATCGCGACGCCGCCGCCGGCATCTCGGGCGATCCCGTAGACACTGGGAAGGCCGAGGCCCGTCCCCGCGCCAGGCGGCTTCGTCGTGAAGAACGGATCCCACACCCGCGACAGCGTGTTCTCGTCGATGCCGCAGCCGTCGTCGGTGACAGCGATCCGCACGTAGCGGCCGGCCCTCATGTCGAGCTCGGATGCGCGCGGCTCGAGCAGTTCGATGTTCTCGATCGAAACGGTGATCCGACCGCCGCTGGTGAACGCATCGCCGGCGTTGAGCACGAGGTTGAGCAGGATCTGTTCGATGTCGTTGGGGTCCGCCTCGACCGGCCATGGCGAAGCGGGGCACTCACAGCGCAGCTCGACGTCGCTGTCCAGCTGCCGTTCGAGCACAGCGCGCGTGCCGGCGACCACCTCGGCGATGTCGAGCATCTCCGTCGGTCCGACCCGGCGCTGCCCGAATGCGAGTAGCCGCGCGGTCAGCGCCGCCGCCCGGTCCGCCGCGCGGCCGATCTGCTGAACGTCGTGCGCCGCGTCGCTGTCGGGCGGCAGCTCGTCGGATACGCAGCCGACCAGGTTGACGATCACGGCGAGCAGATTGTTGAAATCGTGGGCGACGCCCGCCGCGAGCGCGCCGGCGGTCTCGAGCCGCTGGGTGCGCACCAGACGTTCCTGCAGCTCGCGCTTCTGTTGCTCGGACTCGGCGCGGGCCCGCTCGGCCGCGACGCGCTCGCGCATCACGGTGTGCAGGTCGGTCAGCGTGATCCCCATCCGCACGATCAGAGCGAACAGCGTCCCCGCTGCCAGCACGTACGTCAGCGGATCGAGCCGCTTGAGCTGGGCGTACAGCAGCAGTGCGAGCGCACCGACGCTGGCGGCGACGGGCATCAGAAGCGCCGACCGGACCTCGGACCACGCCCACCGCGGGCGAGACTCCGGCTGCCAGGCGGCAAGTGCGAGGAGCGAGACGGCGAGCACATAGACGAGGTTGTTGAGGGCGCTGGGACTCTTCGATCCATCCGCGACGTTCACCGCGTACAGGCAGTCGCCGACAGCGAGCAGCAGGAAGCCTGCGCCAAGGAATCCCCAGCTGCGATCGATGCGCCAGCCTCGCAGCACGAGCACCGCCACGACGAGCCCCGCAAGCACCAGGTCGAGAACCGGGTAGGTGAGCTCGGTCACGGTCGCCAGGCTGCTTCCACTGACCGCCGCCATGACACGACCGAACACGACGGCCGCGCCCACCGCCGCGCATCCGAGGCCCGCGATGACCCCGTCAAGCCAGACGCCCCGCGGAATTCTCTGTCCCCCCTCCACCCGCACGAACCCGAGGATCCCGGCATAGCTCAGGGGATACAGGGACAGCCAGAGAGCGTCGCAAATCGACGGAATCGGCGGGTGCGCAAGCTCGCCGATCCAGAAGGTCCAGAGCAGGTTCCCCAGGCCGTACAGGGACAAACCCGCCGCGAACAGCACCCACGAGCGCCGCTTCGAGCTGGGCCTTGCGGTGCGCAGCACGAATAGCACCGCGATCAGAACATAGGCAATGCCGGACAGGTAGTTGCCGAGCGATCGCCCGAGCTCGCCCTCACCGACGATCACGACGACGAGTCCCATCGCGCTCAGCACGAGCAGCAGACCCGTAAAGCAGACCGTGAGCGTCACCGACTCGCCCCGGGTCAACTCCATGGGCCACAGCCGCCTACCGAGCGTCGTGCCGATCATCCCGGGGTCACCGCGCGATCAGGGAAACCGCGGGGCTCGGGACCGCCGACGCCCACGATTTTCCAGCTCAGCTGAAAATCACGAAGCAAAGACACAGGGCAATTCCACTTGAGAAATCGATCGAGCACTGACGTGTCAGCCCCATAGATCACTTCGTCAGAATCGCGGCAGCCCGTGAGTGTGCGGCAGCGAACGCGGAGGACTACTTAGACATCCGGGGCAACTCCCGTACCGCCGCACACGGGATGGGCACGCTCGAAACCCGATGACTCGCGATGTGCACGCGTCTCTCAACTTGGCGAATTCGGGGTATTTCCTGACGCTCACCGCGCTCTGAACCCATAGCGTCGGTGCAGCACGTCGGCCACCGCGCACCGGGATATGCCGGCTCGGCCGATGTGCGGTGCCTCGGCAGTGCGTAACTGCGCCGCTCCATCACATCAACTCTCCCCGACCGGTGAGGAGACCTGCCATGAGCGTCGTCCCGAACCTACCCAAACCGCTCCGAGCGCCGCGGATCCTATTGCTCGTCTCCGCTCACAACGGGCTGAGTCAGCGCGCATGGCTCGCGCTGACCGAGCGGGGCCATCACGTAGAAGTCGCGGTGGTCGACTCGGCCGCGGCGATGCAGGCGGCAGTCCGGGAGCACGATCCGGAGCTGATCGTCTGCCCGTTTCTCAAGACGCTCATCCCGGAGGCGATCTGGAGCAGACGCCCTTGCCTGATCGTGCACCCCGGTCCGTGTGGGGACCGGGGGCCCTCGTCGCTCGATTGGGCTATCCAGCTCGGCATGAGCGAATGGGGAGTGACCGTACTGCTCGCCAACGGAGAGTTCGATGCGGGCACCGCGCTGGCGACGCGGACCTTCGAGATGCGCGATGCCGGAAAGTCGAGCCTGTATCGGCATGAGGTTCGGCGTGCCGCGATCGGAGCGCTCCTCGATGCCGTCGAGCTGATGGTCGGTGGTGCCGAGGATCGAGGAGACCCACCAAGGCCGATCGGGGTCGCCCGCCCGATCATGCAGCAGTCAGTTCGCAGGATCGATTGGTGCAGCGACAGCACCGATGTCGTGATGCGCAAGATCCGCGCCGGCGAAGGGCACCCAGGCGTACTCGACGAGATCGGTGGCAGCGGATTCCACCTGTTCGGCGCCCATCGCGAGCGGGGCCTTTGGGGCAGCCCGGGCGAGCTCATCGCGCAGCGGAACGGCGCCATCTGCCGCGCGACGACCGATGGAGCGGTGTGGATCACCCATCTCAAGCAGCACGACACGCCGAGCGGCCGGCACTTCAAGCTGCCGGCCGCGCACGCGCTCCAGTTGGCCGGGGTCGACCACGAACTCCCCGAGGTCGAGGTTCCGCTCGACGCGCAACTGCCGGACGGCGACACCTACCGGGACATCGCGTACGAGGAGCGGGCAGGCGTGGGGTACCTGCGCTTCGACTTCTACAACGGCGCGATGAGCACCGACCAGTGTCTGCGCCTGCGCGATGCCTACGCGCATGCGCGCGCCCAGCAGCACACCCGCGCGATCGTCCTGCTGGGCGGGGATGACTACTTCTCGAACGGGATTCACCTGGGGGTGATCGAGGCCAGCGACGAACCGGGAGCCGAGTCCTGGCGCAACCTGCTCGCGATCGACGATCTGGTGCGGGACATCGTGCAGACCGATTCGCATCTCGTCATCTCGGCGCTGGCCGGAGACGCGGGAGCCGGCGGCGTGCCGCTGGCGCTGGCCGCCGACTACGTAGTAGGACGCGAGGACATCGTGCTCAACCCCTACTACCAGCACATGGGCGGGCTGTACGGATCCGAGTACTGGACCTACCTCATGCCGCGCCGGGTCGGTGCCGCCACCGCGACGCGGCTTACGCAAGCGCCGTTCACACCACTGGGCACCCGCGAGGCGGTCCGGATCGGTCTGCTGGACTGCACTTTCGGCACCCACCTGAAGGACTTCCGCGAGGGCACGAGGCGATTCGCCGAGCGTGTCGTCCGTGACGGCATATGGCGCGCTCGCCAGGAGGCGAAGCGCCGTCGGCGCGCGCACGACGAGCGCGTCAAGCCGCTCGAGGAATATCGCACCGAGGAACTGGCCCGCTGCCTCGAGTGCTTTTTCGGACCCGATCGCGGATACCACGTAGCGAGACGGCGGTTCGTGTACAAGCTGCCGGCCCGTCCGTCGGCCGTTCGTCAAGCCGCGTAGTGGCACGGAGCAGGGAGAGCGCGCCCCCGATCACGCGCCGCCGTAACGCGCGAGGGCGCGCCGCCGCTCCCGGAGATGGTCGACGATCGGTGCGGGATAGTCGAGGCCCACCACCGCACGACAAGCTGCGCATGGCGGCCTGGGAAGAAACATCAAGCATGTTGATGTTTCTTCCTCTTCAACCGGTGCCGTGACGCGGGATGACGACATCGGGGGCCTCAGCATCGGCGACATCGCCGGCCGCACCGGCGGACACTGCGGATGTGGGAGGCGCGATACGGCTTCCCCTTGCCCCACCGCCTGCCGAGCGGCCACCGTCGCTACGCAGAGCATGACTTGGACGGCGTGGTCTCGGTTCTGCGAGCGCGAGAGGAGGGACTCTCGGCGCCGATGGCGATCGAGCGTGCGCGCCGGATCGACGCCGAACCCCGCCCATCCGTGTACGGAGCCCTGCGCGATCTGTTCCCCCATCTCAGCCCGCAGGTTCTGCCCAAGCCGGCGCTCCTCTGGCTGAGCCGAGCCATCGAATACGAATGCTGCGCGCGCGCGCCCCGCGGCCGCTCCTGTTCGCGTGCTTCCAGCACGAGCGCTTCTACCGGCAGGTGGAACCACGCTGGAGGGACTCGCCCGCACGAGCGAGCGCGCCATCGTGCTGGCCGACTTCCCGAGGCTGCGCAGGCCACGCAACGCTCCGGCGGAGGTTCCGGTCCTGGCCACCGACCCGATCATGCGCGAGTGGGTGGTGGTGTGCGACGCCCCGGAACTGTCGGCGTGCCTGGTCGGGTGGGAGCGGCCTCCGGCACCGGACCGCCGGCGCCTATTCGAGACCCTGTGGACGGTCGAGCCGCAGGTCGTGCGTCTGGCGCCACGCGCTTGTCGCGACCTCGCCGCGCGCAAGGCATCGGCGCTGGTCGCGGACCTGCGCGAACGACTGGCCGACGCGCCGGCCCCGGCCGGGGAGCGCCAACTCAGGGCCGCGGTCGACCTGGCGACACGGCTTGCCGTTTCTACATGCTGTTGGAGCTAATTCTCAATTCGTTGTTGGTTCATCCCTCGAGCACCGACAGGTCGAGTTTGGCCACGCGCTCCGGATCAGCCAGGATGTCGATCTCGACGATCCTGCCGCCGATGATCGTGGCCGCACCGACCGAGAACGGCCGCCCGTCCCGAGTGGAGACGAATCCGACGGTGCCATTGACCAGGGCCCGGTGCACCGTGAGCCCGACGCGTGAGTACAGCGAGGCCTGGGTGGCCACGGCCTCGAAACCGCGCTCATAGCGCGAGAGCCCGGTCGTGCCGCCGTCGACTCGCAGCACGACATCCGGGTCGAGCACCTCGACCAGCCGCTCGAAGTCGCCGTTGCGGGCGGCAGCCAGGAACGCCTCGACGACCTCCCACTGCGCATTCAAGTCGGCGTCCGGCGCCGGGGCCGCCCCGCGGACTCGGCGCCGGGCGCGGCTGGCCAACTGTCGCGCCGCGTCTTCGGAGCGCTCCACGATCGGCGCGATCTGGTCGAACGGCACGCCGAACATGTCATGCAGGACGAAGGCGAGGCGCTCCGGAGGAGTGAGCGTCTCGAGCACGACCAGCAGGGCCAGCCCCACCGAGTCCGCCAACAGCGCCTCATGCTCGGGATCGGTCCCGTCGGCCGGATCGATGACGGGGTCGGGCACGTGCACGTCGAGTGGCGCCTCGCGGCGGGTACCGCGCGAGCGCAGCATGTTCAGCGACACGCGCGCAACGATCGTGGTCAGCCACGCACGGAGGTTCTCCACCTCGCTCGTGTCGGCCCGGCTCGCGCGCAACCAGGCGTCCTGGACGGCATCCTCGGCCTCGGCAAGCGAACCCAGCATCCGGTAGGCGACCGCCCGCAGACGAGGGCGGTCCTCCTCGAAGCGCTCGGCCAGCCACTGCTGATCGTTCATGGTGACCTCAGGCCGCCTGACCCGACGGCTGGGCAATGAACTGCTCGACCCATTCGCCGGTGATCTGCCGCGAGACGGCGTTGATGCGGTTCCACGCATTGATGCCGGCGATCGCGATCACCAGAGCGGACAGCTGAGTCTCGTCGTAGTGCCGCGCGGCCTCGTCCCACACAGCATCCGGGACCGGATCGGGCCGATCGGCGAGCCGCGTGGCCGCCTCGGTCAGCGCGAGTGCGGCACGCTCGGCGTCGGTGAAGTAGGGCGTCTCGCGCCAGGCGGCGAGGGTGAAGATGCGAGCATCGGATTCGCCGGCGGCCTTCAGCTCGCGCGAATGCATGTCGGCGCATACGGCGCAGCCGTTGATCTGGCTGGCCCGCAGCTCGATCAGGTAGAGCGTCGTCTCGGGTATGTCTGCCTTGCGGACGGCGCTGCCCAGCCGCTGCAGGGCGGCCATGGCGCCGGGGACGGTCAAGGCCGGGCTCTCGATACGTGGTTGCATGGTGGTTCCTCCGGGTCGATTTAGCGTCTCTACCGTCATGACACCCCGGGGTGGAGGAACGTGACGAGGGCCGTGTCAGGCGGCTGCGGTCGACTGCCGGACGATCAGCTCCGGCTCGAACAGCAGCTTCCGGTGTCGATGATCGGTCCCCTCTCCCGCCTCGTCGATCAGGAGCTTCGTCCCCTCATAGCCCAGCTCGAAGGATGGGTTGCGCAGCGTCGTGAGCGGGACGAGCGACGATGCCGCGAAGCGGATGTCGTCGTAACCGACGAGGGCGAGCTCGCGGGGGACGTGAACGCCCCTGGCCAGCGCAGCGCGCTCGGCGCCCAGGGCGAGCAGATCATTGGTGCAAAAGATCGCGCTCGGCAGCCGTGGCAGCTCGAGCATCCGGGTTGCCGCCTGCTCGCCGGCCCCGATCGTCATCTCGGGCACCTCGACGTCGAACCTCTCTTCGAGCTCGAGGCCGTGATCGTGGAGGACCTGCACGAAGCTGCCGCGCCGCTCCGCGCACGGGGTGAGATCGATCGGTCCGTTCAACAACCCGATCCGCCGATGGCCGAGCTCGAGCAGGTGCTCGGCGGCAAGGCGTGCCCCCAGGGTGTCGTTGACCGCCGCGCTGCACCACTGGCGGGCGGAGCGATGGCGGTCGAGCAGGACCACCGGCGTGCCCCGCGCGTGAACCTCGCGGATGCGTCCCCCAGGCCGGCGCTCGATGGGAGACATCAGGATCCCCGCGACGCGTTGCTCCTCGAGCAGCCCCAGCTGGCGCTCCTCGCGCTCGAGCGATCCGGCCGAGCTGCACAGGATGACCAGGAGGCCCGCCTCGTCGGCCGCCTTCTCGACCCCGCGGGCAACCTCGCCAAAAAACGGGTTGTCGATGTCGAGGGTGACCAACCCGATGGCCTGTCCGCGGCCGGCGGCCAGGTGGCGGGCGGCGTTGTTACGCACGAAGCCGACGTCGGCGATGGCTTTGAGCACCTGCTGGCGGGTGGTGTCGGCCACCAGCTCGGGCCTGTTCAGCACGTTCGAGACGGTGCCCAGCGACACTCCGGAGCGTTCCGCCACCTCCCGCATTGTCACCCTCCGCATGCGGCGAGGTTATCGGCCACGCCTAAGTTACCGGCGCGGGAACCGTCCATCGGTGGGCTCCGGAGCCGACCTCGAACGGAGCCACGCCCGGAAGGATCACCTCGGCCGCGCAGTTGCATGGCACCGTGGCGATGACCTGGAGCACCACCGTCCAGGAGCCGCCACTCCACCGAGGCCATCCCGTACGGCGTGCGGTGACGCGCCCGGGCGAAGGTCAACCCACCCCCGGGAACCGGGTGGATCGCGATGCGCCGGTAACCGGGAGCGGCAGGCGCCAGCCCGGCCACGGAGCGATGCAGCCAGTCGGCGATCGCACCGAACGCGTAGTGGTTGAGCGATGTCATCTGGCTCGGCGTGATGCTGCCGTCCGGGCGCACGCTGTCCCACCGCTCCCAGATCGTCGTCGCGCCCATCGTCACCGGGTACAGCCAGGACGGGCAGTCGTGCTGGAGCAGCAGCCGATAGGCCACCTCGTACTCGGCGGCGCTGCCCAGGGCGTCGCATACGAGCGGCGTCCCGAGAAAGCCGGTGCCAATCCGGTAGCCGTTCTCGCGCACCAGCGCCGCCAGGCGGCGGCCGGCCGCCCGGCGGTGATGGGGCTCGCGCAACAGAGAGAACTCGAGGGCCATGGCGTACGCGGTCTGGTCGTCGCTATCCAGCCGCCCGCCCGCACGTGCGTAGCGGCGCTCGAATGCCTCGCGCACCTCGGATGCCAGCCCCCGGTAGCGATGCTCCGCCTCGTGTTACCCGAGCACCGCCGCGATCTCGGCCACAAGCTCCGAGCTTCGAGCGAAGTAGGCCGTGGCCACCAGCGAGGGGTCGGTGCTTGCCCGGTCGGGCTTGTTGGCCGGCGCGGTCGGATCCAGCCAATCGCCGAACTGAAATCCTCGATCCCACAGCCGGGTGGGCCCGGCGAGTGACGCCACGTGGTCGACCCACGCCGCCATGCTGGCGAACTGGGCGGCCAGTACCCGGCGATCGCCGGTGCGCTGGTAGAGGACCCACGGCACGATCACGGCGGCGTCTCCCCAGCCGGCCGCCGGCGCATCCCAGTCATGGCGCTCGGCCGGGGTCACATCGGGAAGCGCGTCCGGCACGACGTTGGGCACACGCCCGCCAAGCTCGGCCTGCTCGGCGGCCAGGTCCGCCAGCCACGAGGTGAGGAACCCGGCACAGTCGTACAGAAAGCACGCGGTGGGCGCGCCCGCCCAGCCGCTTATCTCCGCGCAGCGGAAGCCGTGGAAGGTGAAGCGCGGCTCCCATGTCTCGACGCCGCTGCCGGCCAGGACGTAGGTGTCGGTGGCGGCCGCATCGCGCAGAGGCCAGACGCATAGCTCACCGGCCTCGAGCACCTCGGCGTGACGGATCGTGACGGTCTGCCCCGCCTGACCGCGCACCCGGAGGCGAACGCGCCCGACCACGTTCTGGCCGAAGTCGACGATCGTCCGCCCGTTCGGCGATGTGCGGATCTCGCGGGGCTCCACGAGCTGCGTGCGGCGGACCGGCGGCCCGGTGGCGCCCACCAACGTGCTGAGGTCGCGCTCGAGCGTGGCGACCGAGGTCCAACCGTCGATGTAACGATCAGCCCGGGACCATCCTTCAGGCTCGAGACGGGCGTCGTGTCGCTCGCCGTCGTACAGGCTGCTGGCCAGGATCGGGCCGGTCCTCGCCCGCCAGGCCGCGTCCGACGCGACCACCGCGATCGTGCCGTCCTCGTACTCGATCTCGAGCTGCGCGAGCAACCCACGCTCGCGCCCGTACCGGTTGCGCTGATCGCGAAAGCCGAGCCGACCGCGGTACCAGCCGTCGCCGACGATCGCCCCGACGGCGTTCGCACCCGGCTCTAGTGACGACGTGACGTCGTAGATCTGGTAGCGCTCCCGCTCGAGCCGCCGCAGGCCGCCGTCACCCCTGCCAGTCCAATCACCCAGCACGTCGCGGCGACCTTCAAGCGATGCTGCCTCACGGAAGTCCTTCTCGTCTCATCGCCTCGCGGATTGAAGCGTTTCAATACCGTAGTGCCTGACCGGAGACGTGTCAACACCGCGGTCTTGCTGCGCCAATCAGGCCCGGCGGTGACCGTCGAGCACGCCGAGGTCGGCCAGCAACTGCTCGTCGGTCAGGTAGGAGCGCGACTCCACGATCAATCCGTTGCGGACTCGCACCACGATGCCCCAGGGACTGAGTTGCTCGCCGCCGTCGAGGATCTCGCCGGTTGCCGCCAGGCGATCGGGGCCCAGCAGGCGGACGTTGTGCACAACCACCTCATACCAGCGCCCGCTGGCCTCCATCGTCTGCCACCAGTCGCGTACGCCGGCGCGCCCGTGCAGAGTTCGCTGGCCGAACAGCCGCGCGGGATTGCTCACCACGTTCTCGTCCTGAAGCGCGAGCATCGCATCGAGGTCCCGGTCGTTGTAGGCGCCCACGTAACGCTCCACCACTCCGAGCGCGTCGGCGTGCGTCAACGGTTGATCGGCGTTCACCGCGCCATCTTCGGTGTCGATCCGCATGAGGCCCAACTCTCCCAGGCTCCCCGCAGCTATCGTACCTCCTACGTGAGCACTGAGGGGTCGGACTTGGAGGGCCTGAGTGGGGCCCCGCCATCCGCCGTGGGTGAGGGCCCCCCGCGGAAGCCGCCGGCTGAGCGCCGCGAGCGGGCACGGCTGATCGCGGCCGCCGTGGTCGGCGCCATCGTCGCCGCCTTCGCCCTCGTCAACCTCGGCGACGTCAAGGTCCACTGGATCGTCGCCACCGGCCGCACGCCGCTTATCGTGATCGTCGCGGTCGCGTTCGCTCTCGGGATGCTCGTCGACCGGCTCGTGCTCCGAGCCAGGCGCAAGCGGCGTCAGTAGCTTCGGGGCGGCCCGCCGGTCACAGCGCCGCGACGAAGCGGGCGCTGATCGCCTCCCAGGCCTGCCGCGTGCCCTCGCGCCGGGGAGGTCCGGCTTCGCCCAACCGCTCCCATCCGCGCTGCTCGAGCCGCACGGCCGTGTGGGCCTCGCGGGGCCTGAAGGTGATCTCGACCTCGGTCGCCTCGCTCGGATCGAAGAACAGATGCCACATGTAGCGCAGCCGGCTGGGCCGCTGCCAGTCGAGCACGGTGCCCCACTCATGCTCGGCACCGTCGGGTGCACGCTCGACGATCCGGCCGCCCGAACGCGGCTCGAACGTGATCGCCGCCGGGCGGCCGCTGATCGTGTGCGACGGTGGCCACCAGGTGGAGCACCGCCGCGTCCAGGCGTCGAAGGCCTGCGCCGGGGGCACCGCCACCTCGAACTCGAGCACCAGCGCCTCAACCGCCATCGCTGCCCTCCGCCGGCGGGCTGGTGTTCTCGGCCACGATCCGGAAGCGGGCGATAGCCGCGTCCCACACCTCGGCGAAGTACCGCCGCACCGCCTCGACCCCCTCGTCGCGCAGCGCGTAGATCCGCCGCGTGCCGTCGGCCTGATCGTCGACCAGGCCGGCCCGCTTGAGGAGGCGCAGGTGTCGGGAAACCGCGGGTCGGCTGATCGGGAGCCGGTCGGCGATCTGCTGCACGGATCGGCCGCCTTCGCTGAGGATCTCGACGATCGCGCGGCGGTTGGGATCGCCGAGCGCATCGAGGGCGGCGCGATGCAATTCGTTGGACATGTCGGGCATCAGCGTACGCCACATCGGTAACGGCCGTGCTACGGTAACGTCAGTGTTACGGATTGCGGCGAGAGGAAAGAGCGATGAGCACCACCGATTCGAACGGCTCGGGGACGCGCGAGGATCCATGGATCCTCACCACGCCGCCCGGCAAGTCCGAATATCAGGCCTACCAGGACCCTGCCGCTGAGCCGCCCGCCCTGGTCGTCCAGGTCGGAAGTACCGAACTGCGCTATCACCTGCGGTGCATCGTCGACCTGCACGAGATGCTTCGCGCGCACGGTGACTGGATCGCGCTCGGGAACGCCGACGAGCAGAAGCCGGCTGCCGAGGGAACGGTCGAGGCATGGGGGCGCTCGGCCGACAATCCGGTCGGCGGCTGGTACGGCCTGAAGAAGGGTCTACGCGGCCGGTTCGGCAACTACGTGCCGCCGGTGCTCGAGCGGCTCGGCCTGGCCGAGGTCGAGCACAACGCGCGCAACAACCGGATGCGCGCGAAGTGAGTCTGGGCGCGAATGCGCTGAACGGGGTGGGGCTGGTCGAGAAAACGAACCATATGGCGTGTTTCTCGACCAGGCTTGCCCGTGCGCGTCTCGCCTCGCGTCACAGTGGCCCCTCTTCCTGCGCCAGCGTCCCACCAATTGCGATCTCCAGCTGGCGCAGACGGGTCCGGTTGTCCTCCACGCCGAGCGCCGAGGCGAGCCTCCTGTCCTGCACGCGGAAGAATGCGCCACCACCGTGTCGCCCTCGGCGACCAGGTCGACGATCTCCATCCGGAAATCCGGGAAGGCGCCACGGAACCGGCTCACCCACCGCCTGGCCGTTTGCGCGAATTCGCCCGTGGCGATCTGGTCGATCAACTCGGGGTTGCGCCCCGCCACCGCCACCTCGACCAGCCGCCTGACCAGCTCCTTGTTCGCTTCAACCGACACTTGACTCGGCGATCAGCTCTCCGAGGGGGCGGCGCTGGCGCCCGGCCGGGTCGAAGTTCTGCGGCGCGAGCCACGCGTCGAAGCCGCGCCGCACGGCCGGCCACTCCTCGTCGGTGATCGCGTACCAGGCGGTGTCCCGATTACGCCCCTTGACCACCATGTGGCGCAGGAACGTCCCCTCATAGCGAAAGCCGAACCGGTCCGCGGCGCGACGGGAGGCCTGGTTGAGCGCGTCGCACTTCCATTCCAGGCGGCGATAGCCGAGCCCGTCGAAGGCGTTCGAGGCCAGCAGGTAGATGGCTTCGGTGGCCGCCGTGCTCTGCCGCAGCGATGCACCGAACCAGATGTGTCCGATCTCGATACTCCCGTGTTCGGGGGCAATGCGCAGATACGACGCGATGCCGACGGGACGCTCGTCGGGGAGGCGCACCAGCGTGAAGAACAGCGGATCCTCGGAACGCTCGGCTGCCGACAGCGACTCGCACAGTTCGGCGGCGTCCCGGTACGGACCGTTGAGCAGATAGGTCCACAGGTGCGGATGGCCGGCCGGCGGGTGAGACTCGGCGTACAGCGCCTCGGCGTCGCCGCGCGCCTCGACCGGTCGCACGCGAACATGGCGGCCCTCCAGAATCGTGCGCTCCGGACTCCGGACCGGACGCCAGTCGAGTGCGGGTCCAACCGGCCGCTCGGTCTCCATGCCCGTTGATCGAAGCACAACGCGCATTTGCCCGGCCCGACCATGGCACGGTAGGGTGCGCAGACCACCGTCAACCGAGGGGAGACCAGCCATGGCAGGTAGCGTGTATCGCGTCACTGAAGTGATCGGCGTCAGCAGCGAGTCGTGGGATGCCGCCGCGCGCAACGCGGTCGACACCGCCGCCAAGACCGTCCGGGATCTCCGCGTAGCCGAGGTCCTCCGTCAGGACGTGACGATCGAGAACGGATCGCTCGTCAACTACCGGGTCCGGCTGGCCATCTCGTTCAAGTTCGAGAGCGGCGAATAGCCGGACGCCGTCCCGCGTCAGCGCCGCCGGGCCCGAGCTCGCCGCAGCAGGCTCGGGCCCCAGCGGACGCGGCTATCCGTGGGCCAGGCGCCAGGCCCGTGCGAACAGCGCGAAGCCGCGGCGAATGAGCTGCTCGCGGTGGCCATGGCCGCTGCCGTTCAGCACGTCGCGCATCTGAAGGACGAGCGCGTCGCGCTGCGCGGCAAGCGACTGGATCCTCTGCTCGGTGGCCTGGTAGGTCGCGTCGTCTGACTTGATGCCGTTGGTCGAAGCCACGATCAGCCAGTGGTTGAACGCGCCGTACGGAGCATCGAGTTGCTTGTAGACGGCGCCCAGCAACTGCGACGATTCTCCGTGGCCGTCCCTCGCCGCTCGCGCGCTCAGGATCTGGGTGATCACGCGCCCATCCGGCGTGTAGTCGGCGTGGAGGCCGAGCAGCGCGTCCATCGTCGGAACGATGTCGGTGTGATCGGTCCAGGTGCGGTCCTCGAGGCCCGAGTCACGCACGCCCGGTCCGACCACTCCGAGCCAGGTCTGGCCGATGTCGTTCGAGTAGTCGCCGTGGATCCAGGCAAAACCGTCGTTCAAGCATCCCTGACTGGGCGACGGACACGGGCTGAACGTCTCGAAGAAATAGTCGGGCTGCGAGAACATCGTGAATGACATGGTGCGCAGCGGATCGGCGTTGATCATGTGCAGCGCCTTGAGCGTCGGCGCGTCGACGAGATACCTCGCCACCGGCGTCAACCTGGTCGAGTCGATGTACGGGTCGAACGCCTTCAGGTTCGCGGCCTTCTGCTCGAACGCCCGCAGGGTCGGGTTCACGACCACGTTGCCACTCGAATCGACCGCCTGCGGTTGCCCGTTGATGTAGAAGCTCGGAGCCGAGTCGAACGAGATGTCGTAGCCCGCCCCGTTGATCGTGGAACCCAGCAGCCACTTCATGTTGTAGCCCACCTCTCCGACCAGCGGGCCGTTCTGGCCGGCCGGCGGCCAGGTATTCGGGCCGTTCCAGGTGGAGGGATCCGTCGTGATCGTCGCGCCATTGGTGACGTCGAAGATCCCGTGCTGCGGCTTTCCGCCCGTCGCGTCCCCGGGCGCGGTGTTGTAGGTGCATGGGACGTTGACCCCGTCGCAGTTCTGGGCCTGCTGCCCGGCGTAATGATCGTTCTCGTCGGCGGTGACCACGAACAGCGTGTTGCGCTTGTTGATGCCATCGGCGGCCAGCCGGGCGAAGAACTTCCCGAACGCGTCGTCATAGCTCTTGAGCGCGTCGACGTACCCCTGCTCGCCGGGGCCGTACGCGCCGCCGCCGGCGTGGTTGTCGTGGAGATCGGAGATGTAGGCGAACGTCACGGGGATGCCCGCCTCCTGCATCTGAGCCACGTACCCGAGGGTGTTCGCGGCACTCATGCTGTCGAAGCCCGGGAAGCCAGGGTTGCCGGCGCTGTCGGTGATCGGGCTGCCGTTCACGTCGTTGACCGCGGGGTTACCCCCGGTGATCGCGGGATCGACGTACTTGGCGCCGAACAGGGCGTTGTAGCCGTCGTAGCCGCCAGGCTCGTCGGGCAGCGGATCAGACTTGGCGTGGGGGGCTCCGAACTGGTTGTTGCACACGCTGGTCTGGACCTTGGCGCAGTGCACGGCGATGCCCACGAAATCGGTGGTGCGGAGCGCCGACGACTCGGAGGCCTCGGGCGAAGGATTGCCGTAGACGGTGGCGATGTCGCCACCCGGCGCGATCGAGTTGTTCTCGAGCACGGTGTTGGCGACCGAGACGTTGCCGACGTCGCAGCCGTCGCGCGTGTAGGTGACCCACGGCGCCGGCGCGGTCTTCGGAGCGCCCGAGTCGGCGTTGACCATGTTCGGCAGCGGGTCGTCGGTCGCCACCGGAGCCGTCCAGTACTTGAAGTCGGACGTGAACGTGGGGGTGTGGTCCGGCCGGTAGTAGTCGTAGGAGTTCGTCACCGTGGAGCCCATCCGGTCGGGATAGAGGCCGGTGAGCGAACTGAGGATGCCGCCTGCGGTGTGCGAGATCAGCACCGTGTACTGCTTGTTCAGCACGGTCCCGTTCCCTTTCAGGAAATTCAGCAGGTGCGGCATCTGCTCCAGGTCCGACGGCACGTTGGGGTTATCCCGCCGCAGGTGCACGTTGTCGAACTGGAGATAGATCACGTGCTTGATCTGACCTGAGCCGTTGCCGAGCACGCACGCGCTCCCGCCGTGGGTGTGTCCCGTCGTCGCGCTCGGCTTGGCTGATGCGACCGGAATCAACGCGAGCCCGGCCGTGCACATCGCGGCAGCGCACAACGCCGCCATTCGCCGACTACTCCCCATGACGCCTCCTCGTGGTTTGACTCGACCGCGGAGCCTAGTACCCGCGTCCGTGTCGAGGTGTGACCCGGATGTTGCCGCGGTCAGCCTGCTAACAGCGGCGGCAAATCACGGCGCGCCGGACGCCGCGGCCGGGAGGGCGAACCGGGTGAGCAGGCTCCGCTGCCCGGTCATGGCCCGATGTTAGGCGGGTTCCTACCGGAACACCCGGAGTACTTGAAATTGCGCAAAAGCTGCGAGCTTCCGGATACGTTGCGCTGGTAGGGACCGACGGAACGAAAAGGGGAGGAACATGCGCAAGCTCAGCGTGGCGCTCGTCGCCGTGGGAGTCCTGGCCGTTGCCGGCGGGGCGACCGCTGCCGGCAAGTACGTGATCACCAGCATCCACCAGATCAAGCCAAGCGTGGTAGCGCATCTGCGCGGCAGTGCCGGCCGACCGGGTCTGGCGGGCCCGCGCGGGCTTCCGGGCGCGACGGGGCCGCAGGGGTCCGCCGGCCTCGCCTCGGTGAAGACCGTCGTCGGTCCGGCCACCGAAGCGACGGAATGTACCCCGACGGTGTGCAGCGACTCTTCGATCGTCGCGGCGACCGCTCAATGCCCGGCGGGCTCGGTCGCGGTGTCCGGGGGCTGGGTCGGCGATCCGAACAACCCTCCGGCGATCCCGTTCCTCCTCGCCAGCGCTCCCAACGGCTCGACTGGTTGGACCGTGCTCCTGGCCAACGCAGAGGACCACACGGTCGGAATCGAAGCGCTCGTCACCTGCGCTCTCGCCCCGATCGGCGCCGCAGCCGACGCCCATACGGCCCGAGCGCCGGCGGGCTGGGTGAAGGCCGAGCTCGCGGCGGCCCGGCGAGTGGTCGCGAAGCGGGCAGCTGCGCTCAAGTCCGCCGGGCACTAAGCTCGCCCCAAGAGGGCGCGTTCAAGGGGAGGGGTGACAGATGACCAAGGGCCGTCGGCGGTGGGACGTGGTACGTGGACTGGTGGCCATCGGGTCGGGCCTGGCCCTGGCGGGTGGTCTCGGGGCGGCCGCCGGGGCGCACCCCACCCGCGCACCCGCCCGGGCTCATCCGGCCCCGGTGGCGGGCGCGGCGCGCCTCGGTCCGGCGCCGGCCACTGAAGCGGTCAGGCTCGTGCTCCCGTTGCGGGTCGACGCGGCGGGGCTCGAGCGACAGGCGCGCGCGGTTTCCACGCCCGGCGCTCCGGAGTATGGGCACTACGCCTCGGTGGCGACGATCTCGAGCCGGTTCGGCGCGTCAGCACCCGTGCGCGCGCGCGTGGTGTCCTACCTGCGGGCGAACGGCGCGAGCGGGGTGCGCATCGACGCCACCGGCCTGTTCGCCGAGGCGACGATGGACCTTGGGCGGGCCGAGGCTCTGTTCGCCACCCGCGTGATGAGCTTCCGAGCAGCCGACGGGACGCGTTTCGTCGCCCCCACCTCGCGGGTTCGCGTGCCCCGAGCCCTCGCCGGTGCGGTTACCGCAGTGCTCGGGCTCGACACGCAGCCGGTGCTGAGGGGGTCGGCCGAGGCTCCGTCGAGGAGCGCCGTCGCGCATGCCGCGGCGTCGACCCAGCCGTCCTCCGAGCATCTGCGCGACGGAACGCCGGAGGGCTGCCCCGCCGGTGTCGCGGCGGGCGAGGTCGGCAACGACCCGACCACCGGCGCGTACACGCCGAACCAGTACCTGAGCGCCTACAACTACGACCTCCTCCACGGCGCCGGACTCGACGGACAGGGGCAGCGGGTGGCATTGATCGAGGCCGACGCAGTCAACACCTCAGACGTCGCCGCGTTCGCGAGTTGCTTCGGCTTCTCCCTCCCGCCGATCAACCAGATCCCGGTCGGCAAGATCAGACCGCCGGCGCCCGGCCTCGAGGCGATTCTCGACACCGAGGTGCTCGACGCCGCCGCGCCCGGCCTGAGCGCGATCGACGTCTACGAGACCAGGCCGAACCTTTCCGACATGCTCCGGGCGTTCTCGGCGCCGCTCCAGCACCCGCAGTCGCTGCCGGCCGCGATCTCGATCTCGCTCGGCCTATGTGAGGCGCAGGCCAAGGCCGCGCTGGGGCTCGATGGGCCGAAGGGGCTGAAGACGGCAGACCTCGTTCTGGCGGCCGCGGTCGAGGCCGGAGTGACGGTCGTGACGGCAGCCGGCGATACGGGCTCGGCCGGCTGCCAGCAGCCCGGTGGAACCCCGAGCGACCGCCTCGGCGTGCTCTACCCGGCATCGTCGATCTGGTCGGTGGCCGTGGGAGGCACCAACCTGTTCCTCACGCAGACAAACCAGATCGCCGATGAGGTCGTGTGGAACGACGCGTCCGACCAACTCGGAGCCGGGGGCGGAGGATTCAGCACGCTGCTCAACCGTCCGGCGACTCAGAAGGACACGGTCGGCGTGAACCATCGCGCGGTTCCCGACATATCGATGCTGGCCGATGTGGTGCCGGGCTACGCGATCTACTGCACCGCCGCCGACTGCCGGCAGGCGAGCGGTTCCAGCCCCTGGCTGCGCGCCGGCGGGACGAGCGCCGCGGCACCGCTGTTCGCCGGCGCGCTGGCGATCGTGGACCAGGAGCTTCACGCCCAGGCTCGGGCCCCGCTGGGCGACGCCGCGGGCGCGCTCCTGTACGTGTTCGGCGAATCCAGTGAGGGTCAGCTCGTGTTCAACGACGTCACGCGGATCGGTAACGACGTCGGCCCGTTCATCCCCGGCTCCGGCGACCAGCCGCTCCGCTGCTGCGCGGCGGGCCCGGGCTACGACGAGGCCTCCGGCTGGGGGAGCGTCAACGTGACGGCCTACGAGCAGCTGATCCAGGCGCTGGCGCCGTTCCTGCCGCCCCCGCTCGGGCGCGTCACGTTCACGGTCCCGCGCGACCAGCACCCGATCACCGCGGGGTCGATCGTGACCCGGGTCTCGTGCTCGCAGCCGTGCCGAGTGTTCGCGGAGGTCGAGGTCGAGGTGGGATCCGGCCCGTCGTTCGATCTCCGCTCGCGGATCTACCACCTGCGGAGGGCCGGCTCCAAGCGGATCGTGTTCACCTTCACCCCGCGCCAGCTCCGCCGGCTCAGGGCGGGGCTCGCCAAGCACAAGCCGATCATCGCCGGGGGGTTCTCCGGCCTGACCAACGCGGCGCAGCGCCCTCAGAAGTACTCGACGCCGATCGAGTTCAACCTCACTGGTTGACGTTGATCTCGTAGCCGAGACACGTGTCGTTCCCGAGCACGAAGTCGCGCGCCTGCGTCGACTTGAACGTGTGCGTGCGTCCGACCTGACGGCCGTCGACGAACCAGCGAGCCGAATACTCCCCCTTGCCGTCGTTGACCGTGCACGCCAGCCCGCCGGCCTCCGCCGGCGAGTTGGCCGGCCCGAGCGGGCCGGTATGGCAGATGCGGTGCCGGCTCGGCGTCGTGTAGCAGACCCGGAAGCTCGTGGCCGTCGTGTTCACGAGCAGCAGCCCGAACGAGAACGATTCCTTGTTCGGGTTCCCGATCAGGATGATGCACTGGGTCGGGGCGGCCGCCGACGGCTGACAGTCGTCGACCACGCTCTGGTTGGCGTGCAGCGACACGGTCCCCTGAATCGTGCCCTCTGCGTTGACGTGACCCGACTGGGCCATGATGTGGGTGCCGTCGCACTGATCGGTCAGCGTGTACACGGCCTGCCCCGAGGCGACCGCGCTGGCGTCGCTCCCCACGACCTCGAAATTCCCGTTGGCCTGGATCTGGAGCTGGCGGAACAGAGGCGCCTTGTGACGCGGCCGCCTGGCCGCACTCGCGCTCGGCCCGTCGCCCGCGGGGCTCTTCACGCATTTGCCGACGAGCTTGATCTGGGTTGCGCCACCGCCGGCGGCGCTTTGCAGCACGACGAACGACCCGTCGCTGAAGCGCCCCGAGTACGTGCCGCCCGTGCCGTTGGCCGCGGTCACCCGGACCGTGGAAGAGGCCGATGGGACGTCGACGACCGTGCCCACCGGAACCTGGCGCGCCGAATCGAGCTGCGCCGGAGCCCGGCCCGGGAGTGTGATCGTGACGGTCCCCTTGACCGGGGAGAGATCGACCGACTGTGCGAACACCGGCGCTGCTACCGCCGGCGCGCCCTTCGAAGCCGCCGCCAAGGAGCCCACGAGCCCCAGCGCGAGGAGGATCGCCGGCACCACCGCGCGAGCCCTTGCTCTATTTCCGCCGCCGCCCACGGCGCCCCCCTTCTGACTAGCCACCCTTACACCGGAAAGCGTAGCGCCATCATCCGGGGCAGGTGCGGCGGTACGCCTGGTTCGGTACGAACTCGTCCCATTCGGCGCGGGTCAGGCTGCGCCGGACGACACCGCAGAGCCGGGCTTGCACGGTCCCGAACGCGACGACCGCGGGCAGCGACCCGCTCAGCTGCACCGTCCCGTCGAGCCCGGCCGTCGCGAGCGCGCGGCCATTCGGGCTGAAGGCCACGCCTTCGACGGACTTGGCGTGCCGAGGCAGGATCAGGGCGAGTCTCGACGTCACATCCCAGAGCATCGTGGCTCCGGCGCCGTCGCCGGCCGCCAGGAGCCTGCCGCTCGGGCTGAAGGCGACACCCAGCACCGACCGGGTCGCGCCGGTGAGCGGCTCGCCGAGCGCGCGGCCCGTGGAGACGTCCCACAGGATGATCGTCCGGTCGTCGCTGCCCGAGGCCAGGGTCCGGCCGTCGGGACTGAACGCGACGCTCTCGACCTCGGCGGTGTGCCCGGTCAGGGTCCGCACGCGCCGGCCGGAGGCGACATCCCAGAGGATGATCGACTGATCCGCGCTGCCCGACGCCAGCGTGTGCCCGTCGGGGCTGAACGCCACGCTGTACACGATGTCGGAGTGGCCGCGCAGCGTTCGCTGCCGCCGGCCGGTGGCTGGGTCCCAGAGCACCACGGTGCCGTCGTAGCCGCCCGAGGCGAGGGTCCGCCCGTCCCGGCTGAAGGCGAGGCCGTAGACCCTCGTGGAGTCGGCGCGAAACGTTCGCTCGGACTGGCCGGTGGCGGCATTCCACAGGCTGACCGTGCCATCCGCGTTGGCCGTGGCGAGCGCGCGGCCGTCAGGACTGAACGCGACGTGCAGCACCGGGCCGTGGTCGCCGGTCAGCACCCGGACCGGCGCACCGGTTCGCCCGCTCCACTCCACCACGCGGCCGGACGCGTCGCCGGCGGCGAGCCGGCTCCCGTCCGGGCTGAACGCCACCGCGGGCACCGGACTGCCGAGCGTGAACGTCCGGGTCAGCAGCCTGGGCGTCGCGTACCACACGATCACGTGCCGGTCGGCTCCGCCCGACGCAAGGGTTCGACCCGAGGGGCTGAAGGCGACACTCTCGACTCCCGCCGAGTGTCCGTGAAGGACCGCGACCCGCCGTCCGGTGCGGGCGTCCCAGAGGATCACGGTGCGATCGTCGCCGGCGGACGCCAGCATCGTCCCCCTCGGGCTGTAGGCGACCGCGTTGACGGCGCTCGTGTGCCCGCGCAGGGCATCGGTCCGGCGACCCGTGTGTGCGTTCCACAGCGTCACCTGTCCCCCGTCGCCGCCCGCCGCGAGCGTGGCGCCACCGGGCGCGAACGCGACCGAGTTGATCTCTCCGTCGCCGGGGCTGAGTTCCCGTAGCCGCCGACCCGTGGCGGAGCTCCACAGAGCGACACGCTGATCTTGGCCCCCGGCGGCAAGCACCGTTCCGCCCGGGTTGAAGGCCACGGCGTCGACCCTTCCCGCGCCCAAGCGCAGCACCCGCAGGGCACGCTCGGCTCTGAGGTCCCACACAGCCACCGTCCCGTCCCCGTCCGCCGAGGCCAGCGTGCGACCGTCGGGGTTGAAGGCGACACCGAAGACGCCCGTGCTTGGTCCCCGAAGCGTGGCCGTCGGCTGCCCCGTGGTCGCGTTCCAGAGGCCGATGGTCCCGTCGTCGCTGGCAGTCGCCACCAGCTTGCCGTCGGGGCTGAAGGCCACGGCGGTGCTCGTGTGACCAGGGTGGGCAAGGACGTGCACCGCGCGCCCCGTGACCGCGTCCTGCACGAACACCCGGCCGTCGGAGCCGCTCGATGCGATCAACTTCCCGTCGGGGCTGTAGGCGACACCCGTGATGTCGGCGGGATGGCCGCTGAGATACTCGGCCATGTCCGCGGTCGCCTGCACGGCGCCGACCAGGCCGCTCCGGCTGAGGGGGTCCTCGCCATACCGGTAGGCGTCCAGGCTGAGCAACGCCGCTCGGTCGAGCGCGCCGGTCTGCAGTGCCGCGGCGGAGTCAGCGGCCAGCTCGCGCGACAACGCGGCGTGCTGTGCGCGGACGGCGCGATTCGCCTCGACCCGGGCGAGCACGAACGCCACCAGGGCCGCGAGGAGCAGAACGAGCGACACGACCGCCATCGCCCGGAAGGTTCGTGCGCGCCTGCGCTCACGACTCGCGCGTGCTTCGGCGTCGCGTTTCTCGCGCTCGAGGCGCGTCGCGGTGCGCGTGGAGCGCCATGCGAGGATCGCCGGCGCCAGTACGTCGTGGAAGATCTCCACCCGGGGTCGCTCCTCATCGCCGGGCGCGGCGGGGACCGGACGCAGGATGCGATGCCCGCCGCCGGTCAGCCTGTCGATCAGCGCCTGCACCTGGGCGGGTTCACGGCCGCTGTAGCCGGCGAGGTCGGGGATGGTGTGGGCGATCTTGGTCCCCGAGGGCGTCACCAGGTGGTTGAACACCTCGGCTGCGGTGTCTCGCTCCTCGTCTCCCAGGCCGCTCATCGCGTTGTCCAGGTGGGAGTGAACGATCCGTTGCGCGCCGCCCAGCTCGACCAAGGTCGAGAGCCGTAATGACTGCGACCCGGCGCTGCGCTCGTGGTCCCACAGCGCCGCCATCACCAGCTGTAGATACGGCGTCTCGATTTGGTCCGGATTCTCGCCGGCGTCGGTGCCGGGCGCGATCACCCCGCGGCCTTCGTTGTCGAAGGCGACACAGCC
Organism: uncultured Solirubrobacterales bacterium; assembly: GCA_963757795.1. GTDB lineage: Bacteria > Actinomycetota > Thermoleophilia > Solirubrobacterales > Solirubrobacteraceae > Palsa-465. The sequence goes on from CAVWSI010000002.1 coordinate 69,898, forward strand.
GGCCCGCACCTGGTCCAGGACCGCATCGACGAGCGCGGGCTCGATGGTGACCGGCTCGAGCATGTCGTGACTTGCGTTGAGATGCTCGATCGGTCGCACGATCGCCTCGCGCGCGGCCGCGCGGTCGAGGTACTCCAGGTGCAGATAGTTGCCATAGAGGTTGCCGACCTGGCCGCGGAAAAGGTCACCGAGGCCGGCGTACGCATCTTCGCGGACCGCGATCAGGAAGTTCGCGCGCAGATCGCCGCGGACGATGCAGGCTGCAAGCTCATCGGCAAACCGGTGAGCGCGGGCTTCGCGGGAGCTGTACAGGAAGTACTCCTCGAACTGGTCGAGGATCACGAGCAGCGTCGCGTTCGCCGCGGTGGCGGCGGCCTGTATCGCCTCGTGGAGACTGACGCCCGGAAACGCCGGCAGCGGCTCCGGCACGAACGGGTCGACCGACTCACGAAGCTCGCGCACGAGCTCGTCGGTCGGCTCGTCCCGCCACGAGCTGAACACCACTGGGATGTATCCCGCGGTGCCCCGCTCGGCAAGGCTTCGCTGCGCCAACGTCCGGAGCCTGGCCGCGACCCCCGCTCGCAGAAGCGAGCTCTTGCCGACGCCGCTCTGCGCGTACAGCAAGGTCAAACGCGCGGCGCGGAGATTGCCGATGATCAGCGTCCGTTCGGCATCGCGCCCGAAGAAGACGTCGGCGCGTTCCTCGACGTAGTGGGTGAGTCCGACGTATGGCGACTGGAGCGCCGCGTCGGCGGCCGGTTCCGACACGGAGGCCACGGGCTATGCGTGCGCCGTGCCTCGCGCGAGGACGTGCCGGCCCAGCTGCTCCACGTAGGCGTCGAGCGGCGCGCCCAAGCACTCAACCTGGGCATTGGTCCAGAAGTCCTTCTCGAGCGCGTCGGGCTCGCGCTCGATTGCCCAGGACCGCGAACCCAGCGGTTCACCGCGCCAGATCCGCTTGAGGAATACGCGCAGATTCCAGTCGCGCATCGTGTAGCCGAGGAACAGGCAGTGGCTCTCGGTGAGCTTGGCCAGGATCTGTACCGGCACGAGGCTCTCGATCGGCGCGGCGCTCAAGTAGTCGATGTAGTGGTCCTCGGTGACCACGAATGCCTCCCTCCAGCGATCCGCGTCAGCGCCGCCAGCCACACCGCCGTGGATCTTCACGATCAGCGAGCGCTGGAGATCGCCGAAGTCGTCGATCGGGAACCGGTTGTATCGATTCGGGACCGAGATCAGCTCTGGCTCACGGTCGAACGGAAAGTGCACGAACTTCCCCCGATCCTCGCCGGTCCCGACATAGACGGCGAGATCGTAGGGCTCGTTCTCCTCCTCGAAGGCCCGTTCCAGCGTGGAGTCGTAGTTCGTGGTCACGATCATCTGATAACGGGCAGGGAGCCGGAGGCGTTCGAGCTGCTGGGGGAACCGCGCCAGGAACCGGTGGACCATGCTCGGCTCGCGCTCGGGGGCAAGGATCCGCCTGAGCGTTCTCAGCAGGTCGGGTCGGCCCGAGGACACGTAGACGTGTTGGGCCACGCGGGGCAAGGCGGGCGGTTCGGGGTCGAGCCGAATCGCCGGGCCAGATCGACGGCGATCTCCTCGGCGTCGGGAAGCGAGCCGTAGACACGCGCACCAAGCACTGGGACGACAGTGCCCTCATCGAACATGTAGCGCGCGACAGTCTCGAAGTGTCGCTGGTCGGGTCGGGGAACAACGGAGCGGGAGACTTCGCTCGGTGGGTGCGCGGCGGGTACCGGCGCGGCGGCGGGTGGCGGTGGCGACGTCCGCGGCTCCTCACGCTCCGCCGCTGTCGCGGGGCGGCGCGCGATCGCCTCGAGCGCGGCGATCAGATAGTCGACGTCCTCGTCGAAGCGAGTGTGGCGAAGCTCGACGGCGTGGAGCTCGCTGAGTCGCCGGATCGACCTCGGGAGTCGATCCGCGCCAGGCATCGCCGCGTCGCCGACGAGCACCGGGACCACCTCGACGCCGGAATCCCGGCTGAGCGCGAGCTCGAGCTCGAGCTTGACGATGTCATCGCCTCGCTCCTCGCGTGGTACATGGGCGCGCTCGGTCATGCTCGACAACCAGCGCGGTCCGATCAAGACCACGAACACGCCGCTCGTCCCGCCTCTGGACTTGATCGCGTCGAGCCAGCTCGTGCCGGGCTGCAGGTCGACGACGTCCAGGAACACGTTCTCGCCACCGAATTGGCGGGCGAGCCGCTCGTACACGAGCCGCGCATCGCTCGCGGAGTCCTCGCGGCGGTAGTTGATGAAGACCCTCAGAGCTCGCTCGTCGGCGCCGTCGGGTTTGCCTTCGCGCTCCGTCACTGCCTCCCTCGTTGCCCCGCGACAGTCTCGATGATCCCGTGGGTCATTTCAAGCGCGCCTCAGGCGGTACATCCGGAGCGAGCCGTAGTCCTTTGCCGCCGGCATGTGACCCACGTAGTCGCAGTTGAATTCCCGGCGACCGGCGAGAACCAGCGCCGCTGCGAACGCCTCGGTCACATACACGGTGCCGGATGGGGTGACCGGTTCGATGCGGGCGGTGCGGCTGACATGCGAACCCATGAATGCCGGCTCTGCGCGCACCGGGTCGTATGTCGCGAACACCGGCCCCAGATGCGCACCCAGACGCAGTGCGAGGTGCCCCGGCAGCCCTTCCGCGACCAGGTCGATCGCCGCCATGGCGTCCTGCAGGTCGAGCGCGCACGCCGCGGCGGCGGCGGCGCCCGACAGGACCACGTACACCGCATCGCCCCAGCTGTTCTGGTGCCCGATCTCAGCCCGGTGGCGCCCGAGAACTTGGGCGAACGCACCCAGCACGCGGGCGGCGAAGACGGGAAGCTGCTCGTCGGTCAGCTTCGAGAAGCCCTTGACGTCGCCGAACAACATCGCCCGGACAACCCGGGGCGCGGTCCGCCTGTGCTCCTCCAGGGCGATCACCTTAACGCCAGGGTCCGCGGCCACCTCGACGCCACCGTCCGCGGCCACCTCGACGCGACCGTCCACGGTCACCCCAACCCCGTCCGGAGAGATGACAGTGACCGGCCGTCCGGTCTTGCGCCAGGTGGCGACGTCGATCGATGTCCCCGCCGCGCCGTCGGCCGCGCCTCCGTCCCACACCGCAAGCTGGCGCGCCTCGGCGTCGAGATAGCGCGCGCGCAGCAGCGCGAGCCCCATCGACAGCTCGCTGGCATATCGGAACAGGACGTCGTCCCCCAGAAACGCATCGTCGGTGGCGTGTGTGATGGACGCCGCCCGGGCCAGACAATGGCTGAAGCGCGCCACCCAGTTCGCCCCCGCGGGGGCCACCGATTCCGCGATGAACTCCTCACGTGCGAACGGGAGCATCACGTGCAGTTCGCTGCCTCGCGCCATCAGCGCTTCGGCCCACAGGATGTCAGCGCCGCTGGCCAGCGATCCGTATGCGTATCCGGGTGGCTGGCGCTCGACCACCTCCGCGATGCGGGCGGCCACGATCGGCTCCGCCTCGCCGGGGAAGCGGCCTGGCTCGTGCGCTGGGGACGTCCGGTGACCGCAGAAGTGAACGACCCCAGGCCCCGCCAGCGGGCTGAGCACCTGCGGATCGATGCTCGACAGCTCGCAGATCAGGCGCAGCTGGCGCCGGGTGGTGGCGAGCGCGCTCCAGTCGTCGGCGTGGAGCGCCCGGGCGCGCTCGAGCGCCTCACGCGCAGCGGCTTCCTCGCCCCGGAGCAGCCGGGCCTCGGCCTCCGTGGCGGCCGCATAGTACGACGGGTCCGGGTCCGCACCCAGGAGGCCCAGCACCACCCCGGCCAGCTCCCGCGCCCGGGCGGGCTGGCCGGCGAGGAGCCAAAGGGTGGCGGCGTTGATCGCCGGGTAATAGCCCGCGCTCCGTTCCGAGATCTCGGCGTAGAGGCGGGCCGCATGGACGGCGTCCCGCGCCCGTTCGGGGCCCTCGCTCGCCAGCGCGATGTCTTTGGCGATCCGAGCCCGGAGCGCGGCGACGTCCTCATCGGGAACGCCAGCCAGCCCGTATTGGTCAAAGCGCCTCGACGCCTCCTCGGTGGCGCCTGCGCGCGCTAGAGCGAGGACCGCGCGATGCTTGAGGCGGAGATCGTCGGGATGCTCGGCGAGCCCGCGGTCGGCCAGGTCGAACGCGGCAAGCAGTTCGCCGCGCCGCTCTTCACGCATGACCGCGTCCAGCCACCAGGCGGGTCCGTTATCCACCACCCCGCGACGGACTTTACCGTCGAGGCTCAGGGCGAGCCCGTACCACGCTGCACATCTACGAGGGTCGGGTCGTGCTCGGGCCGCATTGACGGCGCTTGCCTGCCCGCTCCGGCGGTGCCATCCTAGGTCCTTGTTCGAGCGGTTCACCGAGCGCGCACGGCAGGTGGTGGCCCTGGCTCAGGAGGAGGCCCGAAGTCTCAAGCACGGGCACATCGGCACCGAGCACCTGCTGCTGGGCATGCTCCGGGAGCGGGAGGGCGTCGCTGCCCGGGTGCTCGAGTCGTTCGACGTCACGCTCGAGCGCGCGCGGGGGGAGGTCGTCCGGATCGTCGGCGTCGGCCAAGCGGCGAGCAGCGGCCAGCTGCCGTTCACGGCCCGAGCCAAGCAGGTGCTCGAACTGGCGCCGCAGGAGGCGCGCACCCTTGGCCACAGCTACATCGACCCGGAGCACGTCCTGCTCGCGCTGACCACGCTGCCCGACGGCACGGCGAGGCGGATCCTGGGCGAGCACCACGTGGAGCCGGTCAGGATTCGCGGCGAGCTGCTCCGGATCGTCGAGCCCCCGCCCGAGGCCGTCCAGACGGCCACACCGGCCCAGGCGCCGCCGAGCGACAACGGCTTCGAGGAGTGGATCCGCGTCCGGCCGGGCGCCGGCCTGCACCGGCTGCTCATGTTCGCCGCCGCCCGCGCCCTCGACGAGGGCCGGGAGGACATCCAGCCGCGGGACATCCTGCTCGCGCTCACCCGGGACGAGCAGGCCGGACCGCTGCTGGCCGAGTTGGGCGTCGACGATCTCGCCATCCGGCGAGCGCTCGACCGCCGGCGCCCGCGCGAGGCATCGACGGAAGGCTGACGCTCCACTCCGGTCGAGCGCATATATTTCCGCCCGGCGGCAGGGATGAAGCAGAGCACGTACGAACGCAACTGGAAGGAACCATGGCCCGGCGCGAGCGTCGAGTATCTGGCCACCTCCAGCGCTCCCTCGCTGCGGGTGGCGCGGATCGGCGAAGGCGAACCGCTGCTGCTGATCAACGGCCTGGGAGCCAACCTCGAGATGTGGCAGCCGCTGGTCCGGGAGCTGGCCGGTGAGCACGAGCTGATCGCGTTCGATCTCCCCGGCACCGGACGCTCGGCCCGGCCGCGCTGGCCGCTGCGGATGCCTCACCTGCGCCCGGGTGGTCACCGAGCTGCTCGACCAGCTGGGCTACGGGCGGCTTGACGATCGCGGGCGGGCGTACCGCGCGCGATCCGGCCGTCCTCCAGGCGGGGCTGGAGAAGCGGCTGGTCCAGCCGCCGAGCGCCGCGGGCTACCTCTACCAGCTCTACGCGCTGTCGGGATGGAGCAGCCATCCCTGGATCCGCGGCGTCCGGCATCCGACGCTCGTCCTGCATGGCGATCGCGACCCGGTCGTGCCGTTGGTCAACGGCCGCTACCTGGCCGGCGCGCTTCCCAACGGCCAGCTCGAGGTGATCCACGGCGCCGGTCACCTGTTCCTGCTCGACGAGCCGGCCCGCGTGACGCCGGCGCTGACGTCGTTCTTAGCCTGAGCTGCGCCGACGGCGGGCCACGTCGATCTCGCCGGTGTCGACTTCGTGGCCGGCGGCGCACCGGAGCGACAGCGTGACGGGCTCGCCGCAGTCGCGGTGGCGAAACTCGATCGGCCCGCTGCGATCGTCCAGCCAGCGGTCCCCCCACTGCATGAGGGCGACCAGCACGGGAAACAGGTCGGCGCCTTTCGCGGTCAGGCGGTACTGCTGGCGAGTGCGCTGGCCGGCCTCGCGGTAGTCCTCGCGCTCGAGCAGGCCCTCTTCGACCAACTCGCGCAGCCGCGCCGCAGCCACCGGTTCGCTGATCCCGACGCGCTGCGCGAAGTCATCGAACCGGGTGGTGCCGTAGAACGCCTCGCGCATGATGAGCAGCGCGGAGCGCGTGCTGAGCACGTCGAGCGCCTTGGCGATCGTGCAGCGCTCCGCCGTCCACCCCGAGCGGGGATCGAGCGGTCCGGTCAGTCGCAGGGCACTGGACATGGTCTGAATCATAGCTGACTTGCGCTTCGTTTAGCCAGAGTGGTAGGATGCCTGGCTATGCCCAGCCTAAGCCAGAGGCGTGCCGCCTCTCCGAACCTCGTGCTCGTCATCGTCTGCGCCGGCGTCGTGCTGGCCAGCCTGGACCTGTTCATCGTCAACGTCGCGCTGCCGCAGATGGCCCGCAGCTTCGGCGTCCAGGGTCTCGGCGACCTGTCGTGGGTGCTGAACGCCTACGCGATCGTGTACGCCGCCCTGCTCGTCCTGTTCGGCCGCCTGGCCGATCGCTACCGGCGCGACCTCGGCTTCCTGGTCGGCGTGGCGGTGTTCGTCGCCGCCTCGGCCGCCTGCGCCGCGGCGACCAGCCTCCCGATGCTGATCGTCTTCCGCGTCGTGCAGGCGGCGGGGGCGGCGCTGCTCACCCCCACCTCGCTCGGCCTCGTCCTGGCCAGCTTTCCGCCTGAGCGCCGGTCGGGGGCGGTGCGCGCATGGACAGCGGTGGGAGGGCTGGCGGCCGCCTTCGGGCCAGCGGTCGGCGGGGTGCTCGTGGCCGCCAGTTGGCGGTGGGTATTCCTGGTCAACCTGCCGTTCGGCCTGGCCGCGCTGGTGGCGGGGTGGCGGCTGCTCCCCGCCGTTCCGGGATACCCGATCCGCCGGCCCGACGCGCTGAGCGCGCTGCTGATCACCACCGGTGTCGGCGCGCTCACGCTGGGACTGGTGGAGGGTGGCGCGTGGGGCTGGGGGAGCGCGAGGACCACCGGCGTGCTCGGACTGGCCGTGGTGGCGCTCGTTCTGTTCGCCGCGCGCACCGCCCACCACGACAACCCATTGATCGATCGTGCGCTGTTCCGAGTGCGTCCCTTCACCGGCGCCTCCGCCGTGGCGGTGCTGTTCTCGGCCGCGTTCGGCGCGATGCTCCTCTCGCGGGTGCTCTGGGCGCAGGACGTGTGGCACTGGTCGGCACTGACCACCGGGCTCTCGATCGTGCCGGGGCCGATCATGGTCCCGCTGATCGCCTTCCTGGCCACCGGCCGGCTGACCGCCCGCTTCGGCTCGGGAGCGGTCATCGCCGCCGGCTCGACGATCTTCGCCGCCGGCATGGTCTGGGCGGCGCTGGCCACGGGCCTGCCGTCGGACTACGTCGGCGACGTCCTCGGCAGCCTGATCCTGACCGGGACCGGGGTCGGGCTGGTCCTGCCGACGCTGATGGCCACCGCCGCGGCCTCGCTGCCGCCCGCCTCGTTTGCCACCGGCGCGGCCGTGGTCAACATGCTCCGCCAGGTCGGCCTGGCCATCGGCGTCGCCGTGTTCATCGCCGTGCTCGGCTCGCCGCGGTCGCCGGCCGCCACGCTGGCCGCCTACCAGCGGGGCTGGGTCGTGACGGCCGCGGTCGCGCTCGCCGGCGGTATCGTCGGGTTGTTGCTGCTGGCGGACCGGCGAAGCCCGGCGCCCGTACCGGCGGTGGCAGCGGAGCCCGTGCGATGACGAGCGAGTTCATACAGCTTCAGGAGATCGACTTCGAGGAAGTCGGGTCGACCCGCGTCACCGGCACGATGGCGGCCGACGAGCGCCACCACCAGCCCTGGGGCCTCGTCCACGGCGGCCTGTACGCGACGGTGATCGAGTCGTTTGCCACCACCGGCGCCTTCGAGGCGGTCAAGGACCAGGGCCTGCAGGCGGTGGGGGTCTCCAACCACACCGACTTCCTGCGGCCCCATCGCAGCGGGCGCCTGAACGTGGTGGCGACGCCGGTCCACCAGGGCCGTACCCAGCAGCTGTGGCAGGTCGAGATCCGCCGGCCGGAAGATCACAAGCTCGTCGCCCGCGGCCAGGTCCGGCTCCAGAACGTCGAGGCGGGCGCGTGAGCGATTGGGGCGAGGCGCGCACCAAGGCCGTCACCTGGTACGACCCGGCGATCGCCCGGGGATCGGCGGCTACGATGCCGGGTCGCGAGTTCCTGCAGGCGATGATCGACGGTGATCTGCCGCGTCCGCCGTTCGCGGTACTGACCGGAGCGAAGCTGGTCTCGGTCGGCGACGGCGTGGCCGTGTTCCGGTGCACGCCCGACGAATCGACCCTCAATCCGCTCGGACTGGTCCACGGCGGCATGCTCTGCGCGTTGCTCGACTCGGCCGCCGGCTGCGCCGTGCACACGCAGCTCCCGGCCGGCGTCGGCATCTCCTCGATCGAGATCAAGGTCAGCTTCCTCAGTCCGGTCCCGGCCGACGGCACCGCGCTGGAGGTCGAAGGGCGCTCTCTGCGCCTCGGCCGTCAGGTCGCCTTCGCCGAGGCGCACGCGCGCACCGCCGCCGGCAAACTGCTCGGGCACGCCACGACGTCGCTGGCGATCATGCGGCCCTGATAGCGCGAGTTTCCCGCCACTCTCCAACCCGACCGCGGCGAACGGCCGTTCAGTCCGGAATAGCGCGATTTGCGCGCCACTCGACCGGCGCGGGCTGCCGAGTGGCGAGGAAGTCGCGCTTGCGTCTTCGTGGGGCCTCGCTTCGAGACCCCTATTCGTACGAGAGCGCTTCGAGCACGTTCAGCTTGCCGGCGCGCCGGGCCGGCCAGATCGCCGCGATGAGGCCGGCGATGATCGCGGCGAAGACGAAGCTGATCAGCGTGGGCACGGGCACGGTGAACGTGCCGAAGTTGATCGTGGCGCCGATCAGCGCCGCCAGCAGGATGCCCAGCGGGATCCCGAACGCCGCCCCGAGCAGCGCGGTGATCACGCTCTCGTGGCGGATCATGCGCCGCACCTGACGGCGGCTCATGCCCACCGCGCGCAGCATCCCGAGCTCGCGCGTGCGCTCGAACACGGTCAGCACCAGCGTGTTGACGATCCCGAACAGGCTGACGATGATCGAGAGCGAGAGCAGGACGTAGAGCAGGTTGAGCAGCGTGTTCAGGCCTGAGAGCTGGTTGTCGATGAACTGCGACTTGGTCTGGAGCTTGGCGTCCGGGAAGCCGGACAGCGCCGCGTCCAGCCGCTTGGTGTTCGCGGGAGTCACCCCGCCCTGGATGTCGAGGAGCGTGAACAGGTTCTGGGGGTTCTGATAGTTCGTGTCGAACAGGCGCTGGGAGATCGTGATGTCGCCGTACGGATCGCCGCCCTTGGGTGGGTTGGTGATCCCGATCAGGTGCAGGTGGAGCGTTCGCCCGGTGGGCGTCTTGACCGCAAGGGCGGAGCCGACGTGGATGTGCTGCGCCTTGGCGTAGTCCTTGTTGACGAAGGCGCCGTCCGCGCCCAGCTGCGCCGGCGTCTGCGGGCCGCCCTGCACCCAATCGACCCTGATCACGCTCGGAGCGTTGGGCGCCGCCCCGGTCAGGTTGATGTTCGACCCGAACGCGCGAGCCCGGCCGGCTCGCACGCCTGACACCGCCCTCACGCCCGGGACCCGGCGCACCGTCTGCTCCGAGGCGATGCTGATCGGCGAGAAGTTGTTCTCGGCGGTGATCGCGTAGTTGGCCACGAAGGCTTTGTTGACCGAGTTCTTGAACCCTGTCCGCAGCCCCGCGGCGAGCACCCCGACCAGCGTGACCAACGCCAGCCCGATCATCAGCGCCGAGGCTGTCGAGGCCGTGCGCGCGGGGTTGCGCGCCGAGTTGCCCTGGGCGAGGCGCCCGGCCGATCCGCCCACGCGGGCCGCGGGCCAGCCCAGTACGCGCACGAGCGGCGGCACGAGGACCGGCGCCAGCATCGCCACACCGATGAACAGCGCCAGCGCGCCGACACCCACGGCGAGCAGGCGCACGGCGGTGGACAGACCGCCCACGAGCAGGCCCACCAGCATCAGCGCGACGGCTATGAGGATGGTCCCGCCGGCGGCATGCGTCCCGTATTTCGCCCACCTCGAGGGCGGAAGCAGGGCCCCCTCGCGGACCGCGGCAATCGGCGGAACGCGCGTGGAGCGCAGCGCGGGCCGCATCGCGGCGATCATCGTGATCACGATGCCGACGAGCAGCGCGACGATGATCGTCCGCCCCTTGAACACCGTCGAGGCCGTGGGCAGGTCGATCCCGAACGCGACCAGCAGCGCGTTCAGACCCTTGGCCAGCAGCAGCCCGAGGAACAGCCCGATCACCGAGGCGATGGTGCCGATCACGAATGCCTCCAGGAGCACCGACCTCAGCACCTGCCGGCGCGAGGCGCCGAGCGTGCGCAGCGTGGCGAGCTCGCGCGTGCGCTGCGCGATCGTGATCGAGAGGGTGTTGGCGATCACGAAGCTGCCCACGAACAGGGCGATCCCGCCGAACGCCAGCAGGAAGTCCTGGAAGATGTTGAGGAATGTGCTGGTGTCTTTGGTCTGCTGCTCGGCCTCCTGCTGCCCGGTCCTGACCTGGGCGCTCGGGCCGAGCAGGGGCTTGACCGCGCTCACCAGTTGAGCCGGGGAGGTTCCCGACCTGGCCGCGATGTTGATCTGGTCGTAGCTGCCCTGCTTGTGGAAGAGCCGCTGGGCCTCCGGCAGGGTGAAGATCGTCATGGTCGCGCCACCGAGCGAGGAGACGCCGGCGAACTTGACCGTGCCGACGATGCGGAAGCGCTGCACCGGGCCGCGGGTGATGACGCCGATCTGCTGCCCGGACTTGTAGTCGTGCTTGCTGGCGGTCTGGGCGTCGATGTCCACCTCGCCCGGGCCGCTCGGCCAGGTGCCGCTGGTCAGGTTGAGCGGGTTGAAGCGCTCGCCCTCGGTGGTGTGGCTGAAGGCCAGGCCGGGGGCGCCGCCGCTCGAGATCACCTTGCCGTTGCGCCCGACCAGCTGGGCCTGGTCGGCAATGCCGCCCGAGGCCAGCGTCACCTCCGGCAGGGCCTGCACGCGGGTGAGCAGCGAGGCGGAGAGCGTCGGTGTCGCCGGGTTGCCGTTCCCGCCATTGTCGGTCCCGATCGCGCTCTTGCCGGTGATCACCGCGTCGGCGTTCTTATAAGCCTCGGTGAACACCGTCGAGAACGCCGACTTGATCGTGTCAGTCAGCACAAAGGTGCCGCTCACCATCGCGACGCCGAGGACGATGGCGAACGCGGTGAGCGCCGCGCGCAGCTTGCGCCCGAGCAGTCCCCGAAGCGCGACGCTGGTCACGACTGCAGCGTGCTCATCACTTCGAGCACCTGAGCCGGATCGGTGTCGGTGAGCTCCTTCACGATCAGCCCGTCGGCCAGGAACATGATGCGGTCGGCGATCGACGCGGCACGCGCCTCGTGGGTCACCATAACGATCGTCTGGTCGTAGTCGCGCGCGGAGTCGCGCAGCAGATTGAGGATCTCGCCGCCGGTCTTGGAGTCGAGGTTCCCGGTCGGCTCGTCGGCGAACAGGATCGTCGGCTTCGTCACGAGCGCACGGGCGATCGCCACCCGCTGCTGCTGGCCACCCGACAGCTCCGGAGGCCGGTGGCTGCGGCGATCGGACAGGCCAGTCTTGGCCATCAGCTCGTCGAGCCAGCCTGGATCGGGCTTTTCCCCGGCGATCGAGAGGGGCAGGAGCACGTTCTCCTCGGCGCTCAGCATCGGGAGCAGGTTGAAGAACTGGAACACGAACCCGATGTGGTCGCGGCGCAGCCGCGTCATGTCCCCGTCGTCGAGCCCGGTGATCTCGGTACCGGCGATCGTGACCGTCCCGTGGGTGGGCTTGTCGAGGCCGGCCAGCACGTGCATCAGCGTCGACTTGCCCGAGCCCGAGGGCCCCATGACCGCCACCAGGTGACCCCGCTCGACGTCGAGCGAGATGCCACGCAGCGCGTGCACCGCAGTGGCGCCCTCGCCGTACTGGCGCTCGAGCTCGCGCGCCTGCACGACCACGCCGTTCAACGTCGTCGCCGCCGTCGCGGTGACTTCAGTCTTGTCCGCCTCCACTACTCACGTGTATATCACGTGTAACCGTTTCAGTTAAGGCAGGTTTTGGTCTCTCTCGGAGCTGATTTGCAATCTCTCACACCGGCGTCTTAACAAACTGCTCACGCAGGGCGGTCTTCTTGAACTTGCCGGTCGCCGTGCGCGGGATCTCGTCGATGAATTCCACCCGCTCGGGCAGCTGCCACTTGGCGAAGTGGCCGGAGAGGTGCTGGCGCAGATCGTCGGCGGTCGCCTCGACGCCGTCCCTGAGCACGACGACGGCCATTGGCCGCTCGTCCCACTTCTCGTCGGGGACCGCGATCACCGCCGCCTCGGCGACCGCCGGATGGCCCATGAGCAGGTTCTCCATGTCCACCGAGGAGATCCATTCGCCACCCGACTTGACCAGGTCCTTGGCGCGGTCGGTGATCTTGAGGGATCCGCGCTGATCGATCTTGACCACGTCGCCGGTCTGGAACCAGCCGTCGTCGGTGAACTTCTCCGCTCCCGTGCCCTGGAAGTAGGCCGCCGCCACCCACGGCCCGCGGACCTCGAGCTCACCCATCGTCTGATCGTCCCAGGGGATCAGCTCGCCGTCGTCGCCGCGCGCGCGGATGTCGACGAACGGGGAGGGGATGCCCTGGCGGGCGCGGTACTCGAACTGCTCATCGGAAGGGGCGTCATCAAGCTCCGACGGCACGATCGAAGTACTGGCGAGCGGCGAGGTCTCGGTCATCCCCCACCCCTGCACGATGGTCAGCCCATGCTTCTGGTAGCCCTCGATCATGCTCTTGGGCACCGCCGAGCCGCCCACCAGCAGCCGGCGCAGCGAACTCAGATCCCAGCGCTCGGGCTCGGTCTCGATCGCCCCCAGCATCGCCATCCAGACGGTCGGGACGCCGGCAGTGAGGGTCACATGTTCGTCGGCCAGCAGGTCGAGGACCGATTCGCCGTCGAGCTTCGGCCCGGGCAGGACGAGCGATGCCCCCATCATGGTCGCGGTGTATGGGATGCCCCAGGCGTTCGCGTGGAACATGGGGACGACCGGGAGCACCCTGTCGCGCGAGGAGATGTTCATCGCGTCAGGCAGCGCGGCCCCCATCGAATGCAGGACCAGCGCGCGATGGGAGTAGAGGACGCCCTTGGGCCGGCCGGTCGTGCCCGACGTGTAGCAGATGGCGCACGCCCGGCGCTCGTGCGGCTCGGGCCACGTCATCGGCTCGGCGCCCTCGATCATGGCCTCGTAGTCGAGCGTGCCGTCGGGCGTCTCGCCCGAGTGCGAGACGACGATGATGTGGCCGAAGTCGTGGCCGTTGCGAAACGACTCGAGCACCGGTAACAGGGTCTCGTCGACCACGATGGCCCGGTCCTCGGCGTCATCCGCGATGAAGCCGAGCTCGTCCGGATGCAGGCGCGGGTTCAGCGTGTGGACAACGGCGCCCATCGACGGAACCCCATAGTAGGTCTCGAGGTGCTCGGGCTGGTTCCACATGAGCGTCCCGACCCGGTCGCCCTCTTCGATGCCGAGCTCGGCGAGCGCGCTGGCGAGCCGCCGGGCGCGGCGGGCGCAATCGCCCATGGTCGTGCGGTGGACGTTTCCGTCCGGCCGCCGGTAGACCACCTCGCGGTCCGGGGTGAGCAGCTCCGCCCGCTCGATCAGCGTGGTCAGCGAAAGCGGATACTCGTCCATCATCAGCCCGTGAAGCAGCGGCTCGCCCATGCTCTCCTCCTTGGGGTATACGTCGGGCTACAGGATGACGCGGATGGCGCGTTCCCGCCAGTCGGGTGGCGTCGCGTGCGACGCGGTCAGGCCACCAGCTGCTGGCGACGCGGGGCCCCGAGCTGACCCGCGGCACCCTCGTCGAGGTACTCGGCGAGCCGGCTGGCCAGAGCCATGATTGTGAGCGAGGGATTGACCGACAGGGTGCGCGGATGCAGCGAGCTGTCGCCCACGTACAGGCGCCTGACCTCGTGCGACTGGCATTGAGCGTCGACCACGGAAGTGGCCGGGTCGGCGCCCATGCGACAGCTGCCCTGCATGTGCGTGGTGGCCAGACCCGACCACAGGATCTGGCTCGCGCCGGCGGCCTCCAGGACCCTGGTCGAGAACTCGCGCGCGGCGTTGATGCGATCGAGCTCGTGGGTTTGGAAGTCGGTGGTGAAGCGCTCGGCGCCGTCGTCGATCTCCACGCGCGCGTTGTTGTCGTCGTTTGACATGTTGAGCAGCCCGACCCAGTGGCGGTACCGCTTAGCGGCATCGACGAGCGGCTGGCCCCACATCGGTCCGTTCTCGTCGCACAGGCTGACCGTGAAGCCGATCGGGTCCTGGACGGTCACCGCCTCGACGGCAAAGCCCCCGTCCTCGTCGGCGGCGAAATCGAAACAGTGCGAGCTGATCGGAGCCACCATGTGGGCATCCTGCGGCTCGTCGAAGCGCCCGAACACGAACTGAGCGGGATGCAGGCCGAGATGCCGGCCGATGTTGTCGTTGGGGACGCCCGAGCGCAGGAGGATCTGCGGGGTGCTCAGTGATCCGCAGGCGACGACGACGGCGTCGGCGTGGGCGTGCCGGCTGTTGCCGGTCTGGTCCGTGTACTCGACGCCGGTCGCCTCCCCATCCTCGATGTGGATCCGTTGCACGTACGAGTTCTGTCGCAGCGTGAGGTTGCCGCCGAGCCAGTTGTTGTGGATGTAGGTATTGAGCGTGGACTTGCCGGCGTTGGTCGGGCAGCCCTGCAGGCAGGATCCGCACTGCATGCAGTTGTGGTCTGTGTAGGCGCGGGTCGGCTCGAGGTTCGCGCCGACCGCCTCGAAGCCACGCTTGGCCGTCTGGACGCAGGGTTTGAGGTCCCAGTCGTCGGTGCGCTCGCGGACCCCCAGGTAGCGCTCGACCGCGTCGTAGTAGGGATCGAGGTCTTCGCGGGTCAGGCCGACGCCCGTGGCGGCGTGCCACTTCTCGAGTTCCCGCCGGCTGGCCCTGAGCGCCACCTTGGTGTTGATCACGGTGCTGCCGCCGACGCAGCGACCGCCGATCATGGTGACCGGGCCCAGGTTCGGCTCGCGGACCGGGAAGGCGAACCGGAGCGGCCACCAGAAGTCGTGGCCAGCGCGGCTCTCCCAGCGCGTGAAGTCGGCCGCCGTGTAGTGCCCGCCGGCCTCGAGCAGCAGCACCCGTCGACCGCGCTCCGCGAGTTCGCCGGCCACCACGCCACCGCCGGCGCCGGAGCCCACAACGATCACCTCGAACCGCTCCGCGGTCATCCGGCTATCCCCAGATAGGACCAGTCCTTGTTGATCCGCATGGCGAGGGGCGAATGAAAGTCGATCTCGTGGTAGGCGCTCGGGCCGGGTGCTCCCGGGGCATTGAAGTCGCTGTAGTAGGCCTCGATGGCCAGCGCTCGGATCTGGAGGAACGCCGGGGTGAGCGCGTGCGGCTTCAGCGCCTCGGCGCCGCCCGGCGCCGCGTCGGCGAGCGCGTCGATCGCGTTCTCGATCGCGTCCCGCTCGGGTGCGGACATGTTCGCCATGAGCGCGTCGATGTAGACGAGCGGACCGACCCTGGTCGATCCGGGAACGATCGTCTCGCATAGCGACTCGAGCACGGCGGCGCGGTCCGAGTCGAGGTGGTGCAGCTCCGGGGTCATGGGTGCTGCGACTCTACGCCTCCGTCGCCGTTCGATGCTAGCCGCGGGGGCGCGGATCGTTGCCGATGCGTGCAGGCGAGCGGACTGGCATCCTGCGCAGGTGCGATGACCGCGGACAGCACCCAGGACTGCATCCACGCCCTGGCCGACCTGATCGTCCGATTCGGCGCAAACGTACAGCCCGGACAGATCGTCGCCATCGGATCCGAGCCCGGAAAAGAGCCACTGGTCCGCGCAATCGCGGCATCCGCCTATAGGGCCGGGGCCAAGTTCGTCGACCTGTCGGTCTTCGACGTCCACCTCAAGCAAGCGCGCGTGCTCCACGCCGCGCCCGAGACGCTCGACTTCGTCCCGCCCTGGTACGGCGAGCGAATGCGCGCACTCGGCGAGCTGCGCTGTGCGGTGATCGCGCTGACCGGGCCGGTCGCCCCGCGCATCATGGAAGGCGTCGACCCTGCGCTTCTCGGGCGCGACCTGTTGCCGCGCGTACGCGAGACGATCGAGATCGTCAATCAGCGCACGACGAACTGGACCGCCGCGCCGTGCCCAACGCCCGGGTGGGCCGAGATCGTGCATCCCGCGGCTGCCCCAGCCGAGGCGCTCGAGCGGCTGTGGACCGAGGTCGGCCACATCTGCAGAGTCGACGAACCCGACCCCGTGGCGGCGTGGGAGGAGCGGATGGACCAGTTGGAGGCGGTGGCCGGCAAGCTCGACCGGCTGCGTCTCGATGCCGTTCACTTCGAGGGGCCAGGGACCGACCTGACCGTGGGCCTGCTGCCCTCCTGCCGCTGGCAGTGCGCGCGGATCTCGACGATCGACGGCGTCGTCCACGCCCCGAATCTCCCGACCGAGGAGGTGTTCACCACACCCGACCCGGCGCGAACCGACGGCTGGGTGCGCTCGACCAAACCGCTGTTCGTTTCGGGTGCGGTGGTCTCCGGCCTGCGGATCCGGTTCGAGGGAGGCGTGGCGGTGGAAATCGACGCCGACCAGGGCGCCGACACGCTGCGCGCGCTCGCCGGCCGGGACGCCGGCTCCGCCCGGCTCGGCGAGGTGGCACTGGTCGACGCCGAGAGCCGGATCGGAACGCTCGACACGGTGTTCTTCGACACTCTGCTCGACGAGAACGCGGCCAGTCACATCGCGCTCGGAGAGGGGCTCGACTTCGCCGTCGACGAGCACGATCAGGCGCAGGTCAACCGCTCCGAACTTCACATCGACTTCATGATCGGGTCAAGCGAGGTGGCGGTCACCGGCATCGACCGCATAGGCGGCGAGGTGCCACTGCTCCGCGGTGGCGCCTGGCGGATCTGAGTCGACAATCCAGGCGCGGGACCTGAGTCCAGCGGGCGCTGGCAAGCGGAGAGGGGGGGATTCGAACCCCCGAACGAGGTCAACCCCCGTTACGCGATTTCCAGTCGCGCCCGTTCAACCGCTCCGGCACCTCTCCATTCGGCCGCGCTAGCGTAGCGCGCCGGCGAACTCGTGTGCCGCGGGGTGGCGAGATTTCGGCATTGCGCACGGCTTGGGATCCGTGCAGCGTCCCGACGTGAAACCGATGCGAAGTCAGCGCACCCGAGGCCGGCGTGATTGCAAACGGCGGGTTCGTCACGCAAGGTTGACGCAAAACCCCCCAGCTGGGGGGATGAATCGGCACCGCTGGAGAGGTCGTGCGGGCCGGGGGGTATCGCCGCACTCACTAGGTTTTCGGGCGCACCAGGAGAGGGAGAGGTAGGTCGCGAACGGCATGCTTGTGCACCGCCGCCGAAGGCGCGGTGGTCGGTTTCTGCGAACACGCGGTCGGCCTGGACATTCGTCGAGCCGGCGGCGAGAGCTTCAAGCTCGGCCCACGGCCGGCCGAGCGGCTCTACAAGTTGCACAAAACTTCGGCGGTTCCTTCCGTTCCGCCAGCCTAAGAGTTAGCATCCGTACAGGGGCAATGAGGGGAAATACAGACCTACGTCCAGCACTGAGACTCGTCGAGTCGGCAGGCGCCGAGCCTGTCGAGTTCACGTGGTTCTGCGGCCATTGCGCCGCGCCGGCGCCCGGTGATCAACCGCCGGCGCCGATGGCGCGCGTGTGCCGGTCGTGCGGCCTCGGGGTCATGCTGGAGACGCGGCGGGATATCGCGCCCAGCCACCGGGACGCGTTCCTGGTCATCGACAGCTCGCTGCTCGTGCAGGCGATGTCGTGGCGCGCTGAGACCGTCCTCGGCGTCACCGAGGACAGCGCCGTGAACCACCCCGTGATGCAACTGCTGGTGCCGGCCGACGCCGAGGCCGGTCGTCCCGGCCGGTTCGCCGACGCTCTGGCCGAGGCCGCCGCCGGTATCGACGAGCCGATCAGCGCCTTCGTGCGGCCGTGGAACACCTTCGGCGTCCGCCTCCGGGCACGTGTCGCCTCCTGCGGACCACCTCGGGCGGCGCTGGTCGTCCTCGAGGACCAGCAGGCGCGCCGGCTCCGCGTCGTCAGCTAAGCGCCCGCCGGCGGGAGGATCTCGCGGGCGCCGTAGGCAACCAGCGCCGCCGGCAGCCTGACCGAGCCGTCCTCGAGCTGTCCGTTTTCGAGCAGGGCGATGATCGTCCGCCCGACCGCAACCGCTGTCCCGTTCAGCGTGTGGACGTGCTCGGGGCGCCCCTCGCCCGGTCTGTAGCGGATCCCGAGACGGCGGGCCTGGAAGTCGGTGGTGTTCGAGGTGGAGGTCAGCTCGCGGTAGCGGCCCTGACCCGGCAGCCATGCCTCGCAGTCGTACTTCTTGGCCGCCGAGGCTCCCAGGTCGTCGACGGCTATCGCCACCACCCGGTAGGGGATGCCGAGCTCGGTCAGGATCGACTCCTCGATTGCCAGCAGCCGCTCGTGCTCGGCCGGCCCGTCCGCGGGCTCGACGAAGCTGAACATCTCGACCTTGTCGAACTGATGCACCCGGAAGACGCCGCGAGTGTCTTTGCCGGCGGCGCCCGCCTCGCGCCGGAAGCAGGTCGAGAACCCGGCGTAGCGAAGTGGCAGATCCGCCTGGGCGAGGATCTCGTCGTCGTGCAATGACGCAAGCGCCACCTCCGAGGTGCCGACGAGGAACAGGTCATCCTCGGGCAGCCGGTAGATCTGCTGCTCGGTGTCCGGCCACATGCCGGTGCCGTACAGCGCGCGCTCGCGCACGAGCACCGGAGGGATGACCGGGTCGAATCCCTCGCCCCGCAGCTTCTCGAGCGCGAAGCGGACCAGGGCGAACTCGAGCATGACCAACTCGCCGCGCAGATACGCGAAGCGCGATCCCGACAGGCGCGCTCCCCGCTCCATGTCGATCCGTGGGCCGGCCAACTCCAGGTGATCGCGACCGGTGGCGCCGGCCTCACCCACCTCGCGCAGCACCGTGTCCTCGGACGGAGCGTCCTGCGCCGGCAGGTTGGGTAGCGCGTCGAGCTCGGCATCGCGCTCGGAGCGCACGGTGGCCTCCTCGTCGCTCAGCTCGCGCCCGCGGGCGGCCAGCGAGGCCAGCTGCTCGCGCTCCTCGGTCGTGGGCGGGCCCTTGCGGCCGCGGCTGGCCCGGTTCTGCTCGGCTTTCAGCTCCTCCAGCGCCGTGCGGATCTCGCGCCAGCGCTGGTCGAGCTCGAGCACCCGGTCGACGGCGGCCGCCGCGGTCGGGCCACGCCGGGCCAGGGCGGCCCGCACGGCGTCAGGCTCGCGACGGATCAGCTGGATGTCGAGAATGGAGACCTCCTCGGTGGCCTCGGCGGTCGGGGCCGCCTCAAGGGGTGGAGGTCGCCGACGTCCCGGTCAGCGTCTGCGGGGACGGCCCGGTGCTCGTGGTCGACGTTGTCGCCGCCGGCGCCAGCGCCTCGGCGATCGTTCCGATCGGCGTTTGGCTGCACTCGACGACGCCCGGGATCTTCGGCGCCTTGTGCCCCGCATACTTGGCCACGAACTGCGCGACGTCGATCGCATCCTGGCCGACCACGATGTTCTGCGGCATCACCACCCCGGAGAAGCCCCCGTTCTGGATCGCGTAGAGGACCCGAGCCACCGGCCGCTCGCAGCGGATGTCGAAGTTGGGGCCGTTGTTGAACTGCGCGCGTGCGCACGTTCTGCGCCGACCCGTGGGTGCCGGCGTATGACAACGTGTGGCAGCCGCCGCACCGCTCGTTGAACAGCTGCGCCCCTCGCTGGACGTCGGCGGTCGCTCCCGGGGCGCTGACCTTCTCGGTCCCGCACGCGGCCGCCAGGACTGCTACCGCGAACAACGCACCCCAGAACAGGACCTTGGCGGGTCGGGTCATCCGGGGCGGGATCATACGGAAGGACCGGCCGGCGGGACCCGGCGAGGGGCGAGCGGGTGACGCTGCAGGCAGGAGCCTCCGCGCCGACGCCGAAGCTGTGGGCATTCCCGGCGCCGGCACGACGTTCGCCTCACCCCCGATCGCGATCGTCCCCACGGCGGCAACCAGAGGGGCCGGCGCCGGGGCCCCCGCCGCGGAACCCGAGTCGCGCGATGCCGAGCTAGGGAAAGCGGCACGCGCACGTCCGAGCCGCCGTGGTGTGGAGCCGGATTCCCGAGCGAAGCCCACGATCCGCGCTATAACCGACCCGGCGATGCCCGAGCCCGATCCCGAGCTGTTCCGCGAGGTCTTCGGCCGGTTCGCCACCGGCGTCGCCGTGATCACCAGCGCCACCCCGCCGGCCGCGGGCGGCATGACCGCGAACGCGCTGTGCTCGCTGTCGCTCGAGCCGCTGCTCGCGCTGGTGTGCTTCGAGAACAATGCCCGCACGCTGCCGATCGTCCGGGAGGCCGGGCGCTTCGCGGTCAACGTGCTGAGCTGCCGATCAGGAGGACGTGGCGCGGGTGTTCGCCTCGAAGCTGCCCGAGTCAGAGAAGCTCGAGGGCGTCGAGCACCGCTACGACGCCGGCGTGCCGATCATCGAGGCGCGCTGTCCTGGGTCGTGTGCTCGCTGCGGGAGCTGATCGCCGGCGGCGACCACACGATCGCGATCGGCGAGGTGGTGGCGCTCGGCCTCGGCGAGGGCGAGCCGCTGCTCTGGTACGCCGGCCGCTATCACGACTTCGGACGCCCGTGTCGAGCACTGAATGCGCGGTTCAGGCGGTCATCGCCGCCCGCGCCAGCAGCACAACGTTGACCAGCGCCGCGAGCGTCATCACCCCGACCTCGCGCTGCACGATCGCCACCACCACCTCCTGCTGCTCCTCCGCCGGCAGCTCCCCGACCGCGGCCGCGGATTCGAAGCCCCGCTGAGTCGAGCACCATCTGCGCCGAGGAGATCCGCAGCTGCTCGGCGATGAACGACACGAGCAGCGGCAGCACGCCGTACAACACGTGCAGCCCGGCGCTTGTGGCCCGTCAGCAGCAGGACGCCGCCGAGCGCGGCCTGGATCACCACCGCCACCTGGGACGCCCGCAACAACCGCCAGAACCACGGGGCTCGTGCGGACCCGCCACCAGCACCACGCGCCCCAGACGCGGCGACGCCCGAGAGCGACGATCGCGACACTCCGAAGACGAGATGGACGTCCTTCATGGGCGCGGTATCACACCCGACGGCGTTCCCGCCGGCCGGAGCTGCCGGGCAGACAGCGAGTTCCCCCCGAAGCGCTCCAGTGACATAGCCGCAATCAGCACTAAGTAACACTGTGTTACAAGGTACCCCTCAGCGGTGATATAACGGTCTGCCGTGCTTCGCGATTATCTGCCCGCGATCGTATTCCTGATTCTCGGTGGCGCTGGTGGGGCTGCTGTTCGCGACGCTCAACCTATCGTCGGGCGCCGGGCGCCGAACCGCTCCAAGACGTCGAGCCCTACGAGTGCGGGCTGCCGTCCGAGGTCCAGCGCGGGTTCCGCTTCGGGATCAGCTTCTACCTCGTGGCGATGCTGTTCATCCTGTTCGACATCGAGGTCATCTTCCTGTACCCGATCGCGGTTCAGCTGCGGGCGTTCGGGACATTCGCGATGAGTCGAGACGGTCATGTTCGTCGTGCTGCTGATGATCGCGTTCGTGTACGTGTGGCGCCGGGGAGCGCTCGAATGGAAATAAAGCGCGAGCCGCTGCGCGACACGAGCGACCTGCGCGTGCGCCAGCATCAGGCGCGCGACCTGCTGCGCGGCGACATGGACGACGAGGAGCTCGAGCGCTACGTCGAGGAGCGCGTGCTCACCACGACGGTCGACCGGGCGGTCGGCTGGGCGCAGGGCAACTCGATCTACCCGCTGACCTTCGGCCTGGCCTGCTGCGCGATCGAGATGATGTCGATCGTCGGCGCGCGCCTGGACATCGCCCGGTTCGGGTTCGAGGCGTTCCGCGCCTCGCCGCGTCAGGCCGACCTGATCATCCTGTCGGGCCGGGTATCGATCAAGATGGCGCCGGTCATCCGGCGAATCTGGGACCAGATGCTCGAGCCGAAATGGGCGATCTCGATGGGCGCCTGCTGCTCCTCGATGGGCGTGTTCAACAACTACGCGCTCGTGCCCTCGGACAAGTTCATGCCGATCGACATCCACGTGCCCGGCTGTCCGCCGCGGCCCGAGGCGCTCATGCACGGGATCCTCAGGCTGCGCGAGAAGATCCAGGGCCATCCGTCGCGAGGGATGGCGCGAGCGGTACGCCGCGCGCGGCACCGAGGAGCTGCTTGCCGGACGCAGGCCGACTTCGCGAGCGCCGAGGTCAACGTGTTCAAGCCCGGAGACACCGCGGGTGCCTGACGCCACGGAGCTCGAGCTGACCGCCCAGGAGCTCCGCGACGCGCACGCCGATTCGATTCTCGACACCGAATTTCACCGCGGCCGGGCCACGCTGGTGGCCGACCCGACCGCAGATCAGGCCCGTGCTCGAGCACCTGAAGGCCAAGGGGTACACGTTCCTGGCCAGCCTGCATGGCGTGGACTACTACCCGAACGAGCCGCGTCTGGGCATCCTCTACGAGATGATGGACCGCCAGCGCGTCGACCGGATCTCGGTCAAGGCTCGCGTGCACACCGAGGACCCGCGCATCGACTCGGTCGTGGAGCTGTTTCCGAGTGCCGATTTCCAGGAGCGCGAGGTCTACGACATGTTCGGCGTCGTGTTCGAGGGCCATCCCGACCTGCGCCGGATCCTGATGCCCGAGGACTACGAGGGATTCCCGCAGCGGCGCGACTTCCCGGTGGGCGGGGAGCCGGTCCTGTTCACCTACAACGAAGAGCAGAACTACGGGAAGTACGTATGACTCTCGCCGGACGCGGAACCGAGAGCCAGACCTCGACCACGCTCACCGACGAATACCGCAAGCGCGAGGAGTCGATCACGCTGTCGAGCCAGCCGGCGGGGGTCGACGAGACCCACGAGCTGCTGACGCTCAACATCGGGCCGCACCACCCGGCGACCCACGGCGTACTCCGTCTGATCACCACGCTCGAAGGCGAGGTCGTCCGCGACATCAAGCCGATCATCGGCTACGTCCACACCGGGATCGAGAAGACGGCCGAGGACAAGGCGTACTGGAAGGCCATCCCGGTCATCGAGCGGATGGATTACCTGGCCTATTACTTCAACGCGATGGCGTTCTGCGGCGCGGTCGAGACGCTACTCGGCGTCGAGGTGCCGCCGCGCGCCCAGTACCTCCGCGTGATCCACCTCGAGCTCAACCGGATCATGTCTCACCTGGTGTGGCTCGGGACGAGCGCGCTCGATCTCGGCGCGATCTCGATGTTCTGGTACTGCTTCCGCGAGCGCGAGACCATCCTGGACCTGTTCGAGATGTCCTCCGGTCAGCGCATGCACACGCGCTACATCCAGGTCGGCGGCGTGTTCGAGGACATCCCGCGCGGGTTCGAGCGCAAGCTGCGGCAGTTCCTCAAGCTGATGCCCACGCGCGCGGACCAGTACGCCGACCTGCTCGAGAAGAACCAGATCGTCATCGAGCGCCTGCGCGGCACGGGCATCGTCGACCGGGAGACGCATGTTCGAGCTCGGCGTCACGGGACCGCTCCTGCGCGCCACCGGGGATCCGTGGGACCTGCGCAAGGCGCACCCCTACTCGAGCTACGACCATTTCGACTTCAAGATCCCGATCGGCACCGTCGGCGACAACTACGACCGCTACCGCGTCCGCCACGCCGAGTTCTACGAGTCGGTCAAGATCATCGAGCAGGCGCTCGATGGCCTCCCCGAGGGGCCGCACATCACCACCGACCGCAAGGTGGCACTCCCGCCGCGCCACGAGCTGGCCACCAGCATGGAGGCGCTGATCCACCACTTCAAGCTGGTCACCGAGGGCTTCCGCGTGCCGCCGGGCGAGTCCTACTACCCGATCGAGGGCCCGCGGGGCGAGCTCGGCTGCTTCGTGCGAGCGGACGGGTCGGCCAAGCCCGCACGCGTGCACATGCGCGATCCCAGCTTCGTCAACCTCCAGGCGCTCTCACACATGGTGCGCGACGGCTACATCGCGGACCTGATCGCCACCCTGGCCATGCTCGACCCGATCCTGGGAGGCATCGACCGATGAGCGTCACTGACGGGCGGCGAGTCCCCCGCTTCGGCCACGGCTCGCGCGTCCCGGGCTGGGACCAGGCCGTCGATCTCACCAAGGACCCGGCAACGATTCCCGACCCGGCCTCCACGCCGGTGCCTCCGCAATTGCGTGAGCGCATCGCGCGGGCAATGGCCAAGTACCCCGACCGGCGCTCGGCGGCGATCCCCGCCCTGCACGCGGCCCAGGAGGAGCACGGCTGGTGCTCGCCGGAGGCGATCGACCAGGTGGCCGCGGTGATGCAGCTCACGCCGGCCTACCTGACCTCGGTGGCGACCTTCTACGACATGTTCAAGATGGAGCCGCTCGGAAGCCACGACGTGTTCGTGTGCACGAACATCTCGTGCTCGCTGCGCGGGGCCGACGAGTTCTTCGAGGCGATGAAGGCGGCAGCCGAAGATGCGGACGACGTCAACGTGCGCTCGTTCGAGTGTCTCGGCGCGTGCGACATCGCGCCGATGGCCTCGGTCGACGGCGAGTACATCGGGCCGCTCGAGCTCGATGATGCGCCGCGGATCATCGAGGACCTCAAGGCCGGCCGCGCGGTGCTTGACCACAAGCAACTGCGCTACCGCCGGTGCGCCGACCCCGGCGTTGCCGAGGAGGCCGGTGATTTCAGCTCACCCGATCGTGCGAGGACCGAGATGGCCGACGCCGCCGGGCTGGGACCGCACGGCGACGACGTGGACCGTCCCGGACCGACCGCCGCGATCGAACTGCCCGCCGAAGAGGCCGCCGAGGAATCCGACGAGCACCAGGACGACCAGTGAAGATCCTGTTCGATCGCATCGACGAACCCGGCCTGAACACCCTCGAGGTCTACGAGCGGCGCGGCGGTTATCAGTCGCTGCGCAAGGCAGTGACCATGGCACCCAACGAGGTGCTCCAGGAAATCGTCGACTCCGGCATCCGCGGGCGCGGAGGCGCCGGCTTCCGGATGGGTCAGAAGGCCGGGTTCTTGCCCCACGGCAACATGGACAAGTACCTGGTGTGCAACGCCGACGAGTCCGAGCCGGGGACGTTCAAGGACCGCGAGGTCATGCAGAAGAGCCCGCACATGCTGATCGAGGGCATCCTGATCGCCTCCTGGGCGGCCGAGATCAGCCGCGCGTTCATCTATATCCGGGGCGAGTACGCCCACCAGGCGGACATCCTCGAGGCGGCCATCGCCGAGGCCCGGGATGCCGGCTACATCGGTGAGAAGATCCTCGGCTCCGACCATTCCATCTCGCTCGTGCTGCACCGTGGCGCCGGCGCGTACATCTGCGGCGAGGAGACGGGCCTGCTCGACTCGCTCGAGGGCAAGCGCGGCAACCCGCGGCTGAAGCCGCCGTTCCCCGCCATCGAGGGTCTCTACCACGGGCCGACGCTGATCAACAACGTCGAGACGCTGGCTACCGTGCCGCACATCCTCCGCATGGGCGGCAAGCAGTACGCGTCGATCGGCACCGAGACGTCGACCGGCACGAAGCTCGTCTCGGTCTCGGGCGACGTCCAAAAGCCCGGAAACTACGAGATCACGCTGGGCGTTTCGAGCCGGGAGATCATCTACGGACTGGCCGGCGGACCGCCCGAGGGACGCGAGATCAAGTTCTGGTTCCCGGGAGGCTCGAGCTCCCCGGTGCTCACCAAGGACGACATCGACCTCCCCTACGACTTCGACTCGATGGCCAAGGCGGGCAGCATGCTCGGGTCGGGCGCGATCATCGTGGTCGACGACTCGCACACCGTGCTCGAAGTGGCCATGAAGGTGGCGAAGTTCTACGCGCACGAATCGTGCGGCAAGTGCGTGCCGTGCCGCGAAGGCACCAACTGGACGGTCAAGATGCTCGAGCGGATCGCGTCGGGCGAAGCCACCCCGATGGATCTCGACATCATGGCGTCGGTGCAGGAGCAGATCATCGGCAACTGTCTGTGCGTTCTCGGCGACGCCATGGCCATGCCGATCGGGTCGATGGTCGAGAAGTTTCGGGGCGAGCTGGAGATGGAGATCGAGGCAGCGCGTGAGCGCGCCGAGGGGGCCGAGATGGCAGATGTGATCCCGGTCGGGGTCGCTGATGAGCACGCCGGCCCCTATCCGGTGCACTGACCCGCGCCACATGCCCCGACCGCCCCAGAACATCATCCAGCTGACGATCGACGGCCGCGAGTGCCGCGCCCCCGCGGGGATGATGCTGGTCGACGCCGCGAAGGCCAATGACGTCGAGATCCCCTACTTCTGCTACGAGCCGAAGCTTGGCAGTCCGGTCGGCGCCTGCCGCATGTGCCTGGTCGAGATCGAGGGCATCCCCAAGCTTCAGACCTCGTGCTCGACGCCAATCAAGGACGGCATGGTCGTCCACACCCAGACCAACCGCGTCCACCACGCCCAGAATGCGATCGTCGAGTTCCTGCTGGTCAACCATCCGCTCGACTGCCCGGTGTGCGACAAGGGCGGCGAGTGCCCGCTGCAGGACATCACGTTCGGGTGGGGCCTCGGGCGGTCGCGCTTCATCGAGCCCAAGCGCCATTTCGAGAAACCGTTGGCGCTGTCGCCGCTCATCGCGATCGACCGCGAGCGCTGCATCCTCTGCTACCGCTGCGTTCGCTTCTCGCAGGAGGTCGCCGAGGACTACCAGCTGATCTTCACCGAGCGCGCCGCCCACACGTTCGTAGGCACCCATGACGGCCACCCGTACGTCGCGCCGTTCAGCGGCAACATCATCGAGCTGTGCCCGGTGGGGGCGCTGACCTCGCGGCCGTACCGGTTCCGGGCGCGGCCTTGGGACATCGAGGGCGCCGGCGGCATCTGCACGCTGTGCCCGTCGCAGTGCAACGTCGAGTTCACGGTGCGCGACGAGAAGGTCATGCGGATGCGGGCTCGCGACGCCCCCGGCGCCCCCGCCGGTGGGGGCCCTGTGGGCAATCCCGACGTGGACGACGGCTGGCTGTGCGACAAGGGCCGCTTTGCTTATCAGGCCATCCACGTCGACGAGCGGATCACCCAGCCGCTGGTACGCGACGGAGGCGACCTGCGGCCAGTGACCTGGGAGCGGGCCCTGGCAGCCGCGGCCGGCCTGGCGCGTCACAAGGGCGCGGTGGGCGCACTGGCCGGAGGGCAGGTGACCAACGAGGAAGGCTTCCTGCTCCAGCGGTTGCTGCTGGAGGCTCTGCAGTCCAGCGACATCGACTCCGGGTACGGCGAACCGGTTCCGGGCGAGCTGGCCCGGGCGTTGGCAGCCCCGGCTCTACAGGCGACGGTGCCGGATATCGAGTTCGCCCACACCGTGCTGGTGATCGGTTGCGAGCCGCAGGATGACGCCCCCATCTTCGACCTGCGGATCCGCAAGGGCGTGCGCCGTCGCGGCGTGCGCCTGGCCGTGGCCACCGCGCGCCCCAGCACGCTCGATCCGAACGCCGGGCTGGTGCTGCGCTACGTGCCCGGCGAAGAGGCCGCCCTGCTCGCGGGGCTCGACCGCGCGCTGGCCGGCGAAAGTGTTGGCGCGGAGATCACCGGCCTGGCCGACTTCCTGCGCGAGGGCGGCGAGGACGTGGTGATCGTCTGGGGCCAGCGCTGCCTTCGTGCGGCGGCGCTGCGCTCACTGCTGGCCATCGCGCAAAGACTGCGACTCGCCGAGCACGAAGGCGCCGGCCTACTCGAGATCCCCGCCGGCGCCAACGTCCGCGGACTGCGCGAGGCCGGGGTGGTGCCCGGGCTGGGCCCCGGCTACACCGACCTGCCCGACTCCTCGCGCGCCGGGCGCGGAGCGCAGGAGATCGCCCGGGCCGCCGTCGGCGGCGAGATCACCGCGCTCTACCTGCTGCAGACCGACCCGCTGCGCGATCAGCCCGACCGGGGCCTGTGGGAGCAGGCGCTCCGCCGCGCCGGGCTCGTGGTGGCGCACGCCAGCGTCTTGACCGAGGGGCTCGCCGAGTACGCCGACGTGATCTTCCCGGCCGAATCCCACGCCGAGAAGGAGGGCACGGTCGTCCATCCCGATGGCCGGTTGCAGCGCCTGCGCACCGCGATCGCCCATCCCGGCGAGGTACGCGCCGGCTGGTCGGTGATCGCGGAGATCGCCAAGCGCGCCGGCCTGGACACCGGCGTGCTTACCGCGCCGATGGCCTTCGCCCAACTGGTACAGGCGTCGCCCATCTATCGCGACCTGACGCTCGAGGAGATTGGGGGCCGCGGGGTGCGCTGGCAGGAGCGGGAGGCCGCCTCGGCCTTCCCGGCCTCCTCGGAGATCCCCTCGACATCGGCCTCCTCGCCCGGGGGGCTGGCGGCAGCCGACGACGGCGGCTCGCCGACGAGCAACGGCGCGCTGCGCCTCGGCACCTACCGCTCCATCTGGGCCGCACCCGAAGTGGAGATCTCTCCGGCGCTCAAGTTCACGGTGGCGCGGCAGCATCTCGAGCTTTCCCCCGAAGACGCTCAGCGGCTCGGCGTCAGCACCGGCGACGCGGTGGACGTCGCGCAGAACGGCACGCGGGTGAAGGCGCTCGCCCACGTCCGGACCGGGGTGGCCCCCGGGACGGTGTTCCTGGCCGAGGGGATCGGCGGAGACTCGGCCAACGCGTTCACCGATCCGACCGTCGAGGTCGAGAAGCGATGATCGCGTTCGCGGACGTCAACTACTTCGAGCCCTGGTGGGCGCAGATCATCAAGTCGATCGCGATCTTCGCGGTGATCTTCGCGATCCTGCCCATCCTGATCGTCTACGAGCGCAAGCTGCTCGGCCGCTTCCAGGGGCGCTATGGCCCCAACCGCGTCGGGCCCTTCGGCCTGATGCAGCCACTCGCGGAGATCGTCAAGTTCGCCATGAAGGAACCGTTCCGGACGACGACGTCGGTCGGCGCGCTGTTCCGTCTGGCGCCGATGATCTCGATCATCACCGCGATCGGCGCGCTGGCGATCATCCCGTGGGGCGACGTGCAGTACATCTTCGGAACGCGCTTCGGCCTGTACGGGATCGACGTGTCGATCGGACCGCTGTACGTGTTCGCGCTGGGAGGAATCTCGTTCTACGGGATCATGCTCGGCGGGTGGGCATCCGGCTCGAAGTACTCGTTTCTCGGGTCGATGCGCGGCGCGGCGCAGCTCATCTCGTACGAGGTCTCGCAGGGGCTCTCGATCGTGGGCGTCCTGATCACGGCACAGACCCTGTCGCTCACGGGGATCGTGCACGCCCAGGAAGGGATGTGGTTCTTCATCCCGCAGTTCGCCGGCTTCCTCGTGTTTCTCGTCGCGTCGTTCGCCGAGACCAACCGGGCGCCGTTCGACCTGATCGAAGCCGACGCCGAACTGGTCGCCGGCTACTTCACCGAGTACGGCGGCACGCCGTTCGTGGCCTACCTGTTTGCCGAATACGCCAACATGATCGTGGTCTCGGCCATGGCGGTGACGATCTTCTTCGGCGGGTGGCTGCTCCCGTTCGGCCTTCACCCCCCGGGCTGGGTCGACCCGTTCGTGGTGCTGGCCAAGATCCTCGTCGTGTTCACCTTCTTCGTCTGGATCCGCGCGACGCTTCCGCGCCTGCGCTACGACCAGCTGATGTCGTTCGGCTGGAAGATCCTGCTCCCGCTGGCAACCCTGAACATGCTCGTAACCGCGATCGTGGTGGCTTCATGACTCCATATGACGTTTCAGACGATGTGATCGAAGTGATGCGCTCGCCGGCGCCCGGTCCGATCGCCGGCGCCTACCGCGTGTTCGGCGAGACGCTGCGCGGGCTCAAGACGACGTTCGCGCGCGTCGTCGAAGGACCGCACACGATCCAGTACCCGGAGGAGAAGACGCCGGTCTATCCCCGCTTCCGCGGCCGCCATCGCCTCAACCGCTTCGAGGACACGGGCCTCGAGAAGTGCGTCGGGTGCTCGCTGTGCGCCGCCGCCTGCCCGGCCGACTGCATTCGTGTCGTCGCGGCCGAGAACACGCCCGAGAACCGCATCTCGGCCGGGGAGCGCTACGCCGCCGTCTATGAGATCAACCTGAGCCGCTGCATCTTCTGCGGGTACTGCGAGGTGGCCTGTCCGTTCGACGCGATCACCATGGGCCACGACTACGAGATGTCGGATTACACGCGTTCGGACCTGATCTTCACCAAGGAGATGCTGCTGGCCGAGGCGATCGAGCGGACCCCGCTGCGCCGGGAGGGCGAGTGAGTTGAGCGCCGTCCTCTTCTTCATCGCCGCCATCGGGGCGATCAGCGGCGCGATCGGCGTGGTCATGCTGCGCAACCCGTTCTACAGCGTGCTGGCGCTCGCCTTCCACCTGGTGTCGCTGGCCGCGCTGTTCCTGCTCCTGCGGGCCGAGTTCGTGGCCGCCGCGCAGGTCGTCGTCTACGCCGGGGCGGTGATGGTCCTGTATGTGTTCGTGGTCGCCTACGTGGGCGGCGGCGAGC
Organism: uncultured Solirubrobacterales bacterium; assembly: GCA_963757795.1. Lineage (GTDB taxonomy): Bacteria > Actinomycetota > Thermoleophilia > Solirubrobacterales > Solirubrobacteraceae > Palsa-465. The sequence continues at coordinate 100,503 of CAVWSI010000002.1, forward strand.
AGCTGGCCAGCGGCGCCGTCCTGCGCGTGCTCGGGCCGCTGTTCGCGCTGGCCCTGGCGGTGGAGCTGTGCATCGCGATGCTGGGCTCCGGCTTGAAGGGCGTCTCGTCCAAGGGCGCGCCGTACGTGCCCGGCTTCGGCACGCCCCGCCAGATCGGCACGCTGTTCCTGACCAAGTACCTGTTCCCGTTCGAGCTCGCCTCGATCCTGCTGCTGGTCGCGGCGGTCGGCGCGGTCGTCCTGGCCCGGCGCCGGCGCGGCCTCGAGCCCGACGAACAGGTGTCGTTCCGGATCGATGCGCCGCGCCCGGCCTACACCGGCACGATGGCCGAGGCGGCCGGCATGCGCCCGCGGGGCGGCGAGGAGCCCTTGAAGCCCGAGGTCGAGCCGGTCGGCACCACGACCGGTGACGCGGCGCGCCAGCACGGCGGTTGGTGAACCGTGGCGATCGGCTGGTACCTGACCGTCTCCGCGCTGATCTTCTGCATCGGCGCCGGCGGCGTGCTGGTCCGCCGCAACCCGCTGGTCGTCCTGCTCTGCCTGGAGCTGATGCTGAACGGAGCGAACCTGTCGCTGGTGGCGTTCTCGCGGATGTGGGGCGGCGAGGACGGACAGATCTTCGCGCTGATCGTGATGGTGGTGGCGGCCTGCGAGGTCACGGTCGGGCTCGGGCTGGTGGTGGCGATCTACCGCCGGCGGCTGCCGATCGACGTCGACGAGCTCAACGAGCTGCAGGGATGATTCCGGCTTCATCTACGTCCGTAACACGTCACTCGGCGCGTCTCTCATCCGGCGTGACGACTTATGGACGCGTGGCGTCCATAATGCGTCACGCTCAGGTGGTTGGCCGAAGCGTGACGAGTTATCCGGGTGGCTCGCGGGGGGCAAGGCGGTGACCGCCACCACCGCCGGCTGGCTCGTCCTGCTGTGCCCGCTCGTCGGCACGATCGTGCTGGGGCTCGGCTACCGCATCTGGCCGGGCCGAGCCGCCGGCTGGATCGGGACCCTGGCCATCGCGCTGTCGTTCGTGTTCTCGGTGATCGCGCTGGTCTCGCTGCTCGGCCACAACCCCGATCACCGCCAGCTCACCTCGACGCTGTGGAACTACGACGTGTCAGTCGGCGTGGACGCCAAGCTGCAGATCCTGGTCGATCCGCTTTCGGTGTTCATGATCCTGGTCGTCTCGGGCGTCTCGGCGCTGATCCACCTGTACTCGGTGACCTACATGACGCTCGACCGAGGGTTCTCGCGCTATTTCGCGTATCTGAACTACTTCGTGTTCTCGATGCTGCTCCTGGTGCTGGCGGGCAACTTCTTGCTGCTGATCGTGGGGTGGGCGTTCGTGGGCGCGGCCTCCTACCTGCTGATCTCGTACTGGTACCGCCGCACCACCGCCACCCGCGCCGGGATCAAGGCGTTCGTGATCAACGTGGTGGGCGACGTTGGCCTGGTCATCGCCACCTTCATCCTGTTCCAGCACACGGGCACGGTTCAGTTCCTGGGCGTCTTCCACGCCGTGCCGCACACGTTCGCGCACAACTCGACGCCGATCGTCGCCGCCGCCCTGCTGCTGCTGGTCGGCGCGTTCGCCAAGTCGGCGCAGGTGCCGCTCCACACCTGGCTTCCCGACGCCATGGAAGGCCCCACCCCGGTGTCCGCCCTGATCCACGCCGCCACCATGGTGACCGCCGGTGTGTACCTGATCGCGCGCACGCACGTGATCTTCGAATGGGCGCCCACCGCGGCCGATGTGGGCGCGATCGGCGGCGCGGCGACCCTGGTTCTGGCCGCGACGGTTGCCCTGGTGATGACCGACATCAAGCGGGTGATCGCCTACTCGACGATGTCGCAGATCGGCTACATGGTCATGGGCGTGTGCGTCGGCGCGTACTCCGCCGGCCTGTTTCACCTGATGACCCACGCGTTCTTCAAGGCGCTGTTGTTCATGGCCGCCGGCTCGATCATCGGCGCCATGGCCGGCGATCAGTCGCTCGACCGCATGGGCGGCTTTCGCCGGGCGCTGCCGTTCACGTTCGCCTGCTTCATCGTCGGCGGCCTGGCGCTCGGCGGGATGCCGCCGTTTTCAGGCTGGCTGTCCAAGGACGACATCATCGCGTTCCTCGACCACCGCGGTGGCGCCTTCCTGATCCTGGGCATCGTCGGCTATGGCGGCGCGCTGCTGACCGGCATCTACACGTTCCGGATGATCTTCCGCGCCTTCTTCGGCGACCCGGTGCCCGAGGCGCGCGAGCTCGAGCACGGCCACCTCGCGCACGCCGAGGTCCCGCGCAACCCGATGACCGGCGAGGAGGAGGACACCGACGTCGGGTTCCCCGGCCCCGGACACTTCATCGCGGAGCGCGAGTGGCCGATGAAGCTGGCGATGAGCGCGCTCGCCGTGCTGGCGCTGATCGGCGGCGCCCTGCAGATCCCGGGCGTTGACGACGCGATCACCAAGTTCCTCGACCCGACGTTCGCCGATTCGAAGTACGCGCACGTGGAAGTGGGCACCGGCTCGGCGTGGCTCGGCCTGATTATCGGCGCGGCGATCGCCGTGGCCGGCATCGCTATCGCCTACCGCATCTGGGTCGCGCGGCCGGGCACCGCGACACGGTTGCGCGAGCGGCTGGCCGGCCCCTACGTATTCCTGTCGCACAAGTGGTACTTCGATGAGCTGATCGACTTCGTGGTCGTCCGGCCGGCGCTGTGGACCGGGCGGCTGATCGACTCGGTGCTCGAGCGCTCGCTCATCCAAGGCGTGTTCACCGGCGGTCCGTTGGGTGCCGTCCGCGCCGGATCGGCCGCGGTGCGACGAGCCCAGACCGGGTTCCTGCGCTACTACGCCGCCCTGATGATCGTTGCCCTCTCGGGCGTGGCTCTGTACTTCCTGATCTCGAGCTCTCAGCTGATGCGCCGCCCATCGCCCAGTTCTTCCACTCGTCCCCAGAGCATCAGCCGGTGACCCTCTCGATCCTCATCTGGCTGCCTCTGGCGATCGCGCTCCTCGCCGCGCTAGCCCCGCGGGGGTTGGTCGGCCGGATCTCCGCGATCGGGAGCCTGGTCACGCTGGGCGTGGCGATCTCGTTCCTGGTCCGGTTCAAGCTCGGTCGCGCCGGTCTGCAATTCGTGACCGACGACGTGTGGATCTCGGCCCTGGGAATCCACTACAAGCTCGGGCTGGACGGCCTGAACGTGGTCCTGGTCGTGCTCACCACCGTGCTGTTCAGCGCGTCGCTGGTCTGGTGCGCCTTCCGGGAGTGGGACCGCCCGCGCAGCTTCTACTTCCATTTCGGGCTGGCCGAGAGCGCCGTGCTCGGCGCCTTCTGTGCCCAGGACCTGGCCCTGTTCGTCGCCTTCTTCGACCTGATGCTGATCCCGTTCTACTTCATGGTCGGGATGTGGGGCGGCGGTCCGGACCGCGTCCGCGCGACGACCAAGCTGGTCGTGTACACGCTCGTCGGATCGTTCTTCATGCTCGCCGCCGCGATCGCCACCGGCGTACTGGCGGCGAACGATCACAGCACGTCACTCAACTTCGCCCTGTCCGCCCTGCGGGCGGCGCCCCTCCCGCGCGCCTCGCAGGACTGGATCTTCTTGTGCTTCGCGTTCGCCTTCCTGGTCAAGATGCCGCTCGTCCCGTTCCACGGCTGGCTGGCCGACGGCTACAAGGCGATGCCGATTCCCGCCGTGGCGGTGTTCTCGGGCGTGGTCTCCAAGGTGGCCGCCTACGGATTCCTGCGCATCGTGCTGCCACTGTTCCCGTACGCGTCGGCGCACTTCCAGATGCTGCTGCTGCTGATCGCGCTGGTCTCGATCATCTGGGGCACGCTGGTCGCCTTCACGACGCCGGACGCCCGCATGGTCGTCGCCTACTCGAGCGTCGCGCAGCTCAGCTTCATCACGCTGGGGATCTTCTCGCTGCGGCCGACCGGCGCTCAGGGCGCGCTGCTCCAGATGCTCAACCACGGCCTGGTCACCGCGCCGCTGTTCTTCATCGTGGCCGCCGCGGCGGCCCGCGCCGGCGGCTCGGAGCTGCTGGCCGACATGGGCGGGATCGCGTTCCGGGCGCCGGTGCTCGCCTCGCTGGCGCTGATCGTGACCCTGGCCACGCTGGCCATTCCCGGCTCCTCGAACTTCGTCGGCGAGTTCATGATTCTGCTCGGCGTCTTCCAGGCCAAGCTGGCCATCTCGATCATCGCCTTCGCCGGCGTCGTGGGCGCCGCCGTGTACGCGCTGCGGCTTTACATCCAGGCCTTCCACAACCGGACCGGACCGAAGGTGGCCACGCGGGAGATGGCGCTGGGCGACGGCATCGTGCTTGCCTCGATCGTGCTGGTGATCCTCGCGCTCGCCTTCTATCCCCAGTTCGGACTGAAACGTTCGCAGCCCTCGGTGCGCGCGGCGGTGGCCCCGGCCCAGGTGCTGTCGGCTGCCCAGGCTCGGGCGGCGGCCGCTCCGCGAAGGGTGGCGTCGCGATGAACGTGATCGCGGCGGCCCAGCACATCGCCGGCCCGCACGTCGACTGGAAGGCGCTGTCGCCGCTCGTGGTGCTGACCGTGGGTGGTCTGCTGGTGCTGCTCGTCGGTCTGTTGCGGCCGTCGGTCGTGCGCCAGGTGATCGTGCCCGCGCTCGCCGTCCTCACCTTCCTGTGCACGGTGGCCGCGGCGATCGTCGTGTTCAACTACCACCCGCACCCGAAGCACTCGTTTGCCTCCTGCCTGGTGGCCGGCCCGAAGTGCGGTGGCTCGGCCCCGCTGGCCATGGACCGGCTGGCCCTCGAGCTCGACATGCTGTTCGCGGTGGCCGGCATCGCCACCGTCCTCATGGCCTGGCGCGGGGTCGCCCCGCGCGAGTCCGGCCACGGCGAATTCAACGGGCTCCTGATTTTCAGCGTGCTGGGGATGGCCGTGTTCGTGTCCGCTCAGAACCTGATCACGCTGTTCCTGGGGATCGAGACGCTGTCGATCCCCCTGTACATCCTGTGCGCCTCGGAGACCCGGCGCGAGGCCTCGCTCGAGGCGGGCCTCAAGTACCTGGTGGTGGGGTCGGTCGGATCGGCCACGCTCCTCTACGGTCTCGGGCTCGTCTACGGCGCCACCGGTTCGACCGACTTCGCGGCGATCGGGAACGCGCTCTCGCAAGGCAAGCTGGCGGGCGGCGTGCTCGGGAACCCGATGCTGCTGACCGGGCTCGGCCTGACCATCGTGGGCTTTGCCTTCAAGGCGTCGGTCGCGCCGTTTCACCAGTGGACGCCCGACGTCTACGAGGGTGCCCCCACCGCAATCACCGCGTTCATGGCCACGGCCACCAAGGCAGCGGCGCTCGGCGCGTTCCTGCGCTTCTTCGACGTCGCCGCGATCGACGCCCAGAACACCTGGGCGCCGCTGCTGGCCACGATCGCCGCGATCACGATCGTGGTCGGCAACGTGGGCGCCCTCGGCCAGTCGTCGTTGAAGCGCATGATGGGCTATTCCGGCGTCGCGCAGGCCGGCTACATGCTGACGGGGGTAATCGTGGGGACCCGGCTGGGGGTGCAGGCCACCGTGTTCTACCTGATGGCCTACCTGTTCATGAACCTGGCGCCGTTCGCGGTGATCGTCGCCGAGGAGCACGAGCGGCCCGATGGCGACTATCTGAGCGCGCTCGCCGGCCTGGGCGCCCGCCGGCCGTGGCTGGCCTGGCCGATGACCATCGGCATGCTCAGCCTCGCCGGCATTCCCGGCACGATCGGGTTCATCGCCAAGTTCCAGCTGATCGACGCGCTCGTCTCGGGCGCCTACACCTGGCTGGCCATCGTGCTGGTGATCGGCTCGATGATCTCGCTCGGCTACTACCTGCGCGTGGTGGCCACGATCTGGATGCGCCCTCCGGTGGCGGCGCCGGTGCCGGCGCCGGCAGCCAGTGGGCCGGGCGAGCTGGCCCCGATCGCCGGCGGCTCCCTCGAGGCCGACGAGTGGGAGGAAGGTCCCGGCCCGCTCGCCGCCGCCCTCGCCTACCCCGAGCTCATCCTCGTCGCGGTCGGCTTCGCCGCCGCCACGGTCTTCTTCGGGATCTTCCCCTCGCCGCTGTTCCACCTGGCGTCGCACGCGGCGAACGCGCTGGCCGGGCTGTTCTGACGCGCTAGTCCCGAAACGTTGAACTGGCGCGAGGCCTCGAGCAGCCGGTCGGCCGCGGCGCCGAGCCCGGCCAGCGAGGCGCTCAGCTCCTGCGACTGGCTGCTGGTCTCCTGCGTCGCCGAGGACATCTCCTCAGCCGACGCGGAGGACTCCTCGGCCACGCCGGCGATCTCGCTCGAGGTCTCGGCCATGCCGCCGACCCGCTCTGAGATGCCGGCCATGGCCTCACCGATCTCGTGAACGCCTGCTGGGCGCGCTCGGTGGCGGTCGACACCTCGTCGGCCAGTTCGCGGCTGCGCTGCAGCATCATGGCCTGACGCTCGACGCCGTGGGCGACCTGGGTGCTGGCCGCGGCGATTCCGCTCATGGCGTGGCTGGTCTGCTCGACGTTGTCGCGCACCTGGCCGAACACCTCGTGCATGCTCTGCGAGGAGTCGATGAACAGCCGCAGCGACTCGTGCACGGTCGACTTGAGCTCCGCGCCGCGATCGGACAGGTCCTGGCGAGCAGAGCGGGCTTGGATCGCCCCGAGGTCGAGGCCCAGCGTCGCGAACGTGTCGAAGTAGAAGGCGTCGGTGATCCCCTGGATTCTCGGGCGTGATGTGGTACTGAGCGGCAAGTGCTTCCACGCTGAAGATCTCCTGGGGCTCGTATGGCGGCGCGCGGAGCCGCGCGACCGAAGATGGTCGCCAGGAACATCGTCCGCGCGCCCGACGATCTTGAGAGGAGTCGGTCTGGGCGCTGACACGTCTACCGGCCGGGACGGTCGCTACGATCGGCCGCCCGTGGAATATCCGGTCGAGAGTTTCAACGAGGCCGAGCGCGAACGCCTGCGGCCTCACTTCACGAACCTCGACCGGCCCGTGTTCGCACTGGTCAACCTGCCGGAGACGGTCAAGGCCGCGCTGTTCGCGCGCTACTCGCGCTATCCGGGGACGCTCCGGCAGCTGTTCCTGGAGGAGTTCGCCGACGACCTGCCGGCACCCGGCTCACTGACCGGGGCCGGCGAAGGCCGCCGGGCAGCCCAGCTGTACGAGCGGATCTTCCTCGGCTACGGCGATGACTCGGTGGCGCAGCTGGGCGGCGCCCACGTGGCCTGCGAATGGGTCTCGAACGTCCTCACCAAGGTCCTGCAGCGCCCCAGGCTCGGCGGATACCTCGAGCAGTCCACGCGATACATCGCGTACGACGCTCCGATGCCGGACCCGCCCGGCCGGCTACCGCTACTACCGCGACGCCGAGCTCGGCCCGGTCTACGAGCGCGCCATGGACGAGCTGTTCGGCATCTACTCCCAGCGCCCTGCCCCGAGTCTGCGCCTGGGCCGCGGCGGAGTTTCCCCGCGCCGCCGACGAGCCGCCGGCCGCCCACGCACGGGCGATCAAGGCCAAGGCGCTCGACCTGCTGCGGGGACTGCTCCCCGCCAGCTCGCTGTCGCACATGGGCATCTTCGCGGCCGGCCAGACGTATGAGCAGCTGATCCTGCACCTGCTCGCCCACCCCCTGCCCGAGGCTCGGGACTACGGTCGGATGATCCTCGACGGAGCTCAAGGCCGTGATGCCGAGCTTCCTGACCCGCGTCGAGCGCCCCGATCGCGGCGGTCAGTGGACGAGCTACCTGGAAGCGCGTGAGCGTGCCGGGGCGCGTTGGGCCGGAAAGCTCGGGCTGAACGGCACGGATGGCCCGGCCGGCCCGTCGGTCACGCTGCTGCGGGTCGAGGGCGAGGAGGACGACGTGCTGGCCGCCTTGCTGTTCGAGTCAGGCGCCACATCGGAGGAGCGCATCCGCAGTGCGATCGCCGTCCTCGACGACGACGCGCGCGCTGCGCTACTGGCCGACCTGGCCGGCGAGCGGTCGAATCGCCGCCACCGTCCCGGGCGCGGACTCGAGACCCTGCGCTACCGGTTCGAGATCGTCGCCGACTACGGCGCGTTCCGCGACCTCCAGCGCCACCGCATGCTGACCATCCAGTGGCAGTCGCTGACGCCGGATCTGGGCGCGGACGTCCCTGACCAGGTCGATCTGGCCGGGGCTGGAGACGCCTATCGGCGCGCCCTGGAGATCTCGAGCAACGAGTACACCCGGCTCGTGGACCTCGGGCTGCGGACCGCCGCCCCCTACGCACTGTGCCTGGGTTACCGCATCCGGTTCGTCCTCGAGCTCAACGCCCGCGAGGCCATGCAGCTGATCGAGCTGCGTTCCGGGCGCGAGGGGCACCCGAGCTATCGCGCGGTGGCCCATGAGATGCACGCCCAGATCAGCTCGGTTCACCCGGCTGTCGGAGCGCTGATGACCCACGTCGATCGCGAGACGGAGCCCCGGCTGGAACGGATCCTGGCCGAGATGCGCACCCAGGCGCGCGTCACCGCCGGCGGCTGAACCCCACGCCGGCGCCCGCTCAGCTCGTGCCCATGATCACGCCCTGAGGCGGGAACCACAAGCGCCGGTCAACGACCGGTACCGGCGACGGTAACCTGTACACGGCTCACCATGGATCTGGCTCTGGGCGTAGGACTGGGCGTCGGGATTGCCGCGATCGTCCTGGCGGTGTGGAGAGCCATGCGCACGCCGCCGACGGCGGGGATTCCGGAGGCGGCCATGCAGGCGGCGCTGCACGCCGCGACGACCACGCTGCCCCACCTGCGCAAGGGGCTGATCGCCCGCAATGCCGAGCGCGCGGTGCCCCATCTGCGGGCGTTGACCGGAGCTGCCGCCATCGCCCTGGCCGACACGAGGGCGGTGCTGGCCATCGACGGCGATGGTCGTGATCAGGTGCGGCCGGGCGACCTCCTCTCGCGGCTACTCGAGCGCGCCGGTGACCACCGGCTGCACATCGTGCCGCGGCTGGTGTCTTCGGACCCGACCTGCCCGCTCCGGTCGGCCGTCCTGGCGCCGCTGCTCGCCCAGGGCAAGCGGATCGGAACGCTGATCGCCTTCTACCGAACCGTCGGGCGACCCAGCCATCACGAACTTCAGGTGGTCCAGGAGGCGGCCAGCCTGGTCTCGGCTCAGGTGGAGCTGTCGCTGGCCGCCGAGCAGGAGGAGCGCGTGGCCCAGGCCGAGCTGCGGGCGCTGCGGGCGCAGATCTCGCCGCACTTCATCTACAACGCGCTGGCCGCGGTGGCGGGGGACATCCACGCCCGCCCCGAGGAAGCCCGGGATCTGCTGACCGACTTCGCCGAGTTCACGCGCTATCTGTTCCGCGACGGCCGCTCCTACGTGACGCTCGGCGAGGAGATCGAGCACGTGGAGCGCTATCTGCGGCTCGAGCGAGCGCGCTTCCGGGACGGCCTGCGTGTGGCGGTTGATGTGCCGGTCGAGACCCGCGGAGCGGTCGTACCAGCCATGTCGGTGCAGCCGCTGGTCGAAAACGCGGTGCGCCACGGGGTCGAGCGGCAAGCCGGGCGCGGCCAGGTGTCGATCTCGGCCCGCGTCATCGGCGGCGACGTCGAGCTGCGCGTGTCCGACGACGGAATCGGCATCGAGCCCGAGCGCCTCGAAGCCGTGCTGGCCGGCGCCGGCGGAGGCATCGGTGTGTCCAACGTGGACGCTCGGCTCCGCGCCACGTTCGGCGAGCGCTACGCGCTGCGGATCGAGTCGAACCTCGGCGAAGGCACCACCGCCGTGATGAGCGTGCCCAACCTGCGCGGAGAGATCCCGCACCAGCCCGCACTCGCGAAGGCATGAGCTCCGACGGCCTGACGATCCTGGCCGTAGACGACGAGCACACCCAGCTCGAGGACCTGGCCCGGCTGCTGCGGAGCTTCCCGGGCGTCCACGGGGTGGAGTGCGCCTACGGCGGCCACGACGCTCTGCTGAAGGCCTCGAGCCAGGCCTACGACGCGATCTTCCTCGACGTCCGCATGCCCGATCTGGACGGCCTCGAGCTTGGCCGGGTGCTGAGACGTTTCGCGGCGCCGCCCCAGCTCGTGTTCGTGAGCGCCTATGACAACGCCGCGGTCGACGCCTTCGAGCTGCGCGCCCTCGATTACCTGCGAAAACCGGTCAGCCGCCGCCGCCTGGAGGAGGCGCTCGAGCGGGTGGCGGCGGCGGTCGAGGCCGCCGAGGAGCATCCGGATGACCACGGTCGGCGCCCCCGCCCGGCCTCGGGCGGCGCGAGCGAGATGATCGCGGTGTCAGGCACGCGGGCCGGCTCCACGCGCCTGATCGGCCGCGGCTCGATCCTCTACGTGCAGTCCCACGGTGACTTCGTCCGGATCGTCACCGAGGACGGCCGCTTCCTCCTGCGCACCACGCTCAACGAGATCGAGCAGCGCTGGGAGTCCTTCGACTTCATCCGCGTGCACCGCCAGTACGTGGCCAACCTCGCGCGCGCCGTCGAACTCCGGCCCCACCTAGGGGGCACCGCCGACCTCGCCTTCCCCGACGGTCAGGTCATCCCGGTGGCGCGCCGCCACGTCTCGGACCTGAGCAAGCGCCTCGGCGTCTGAGGGCTTCCGAAGCGAGGCGGAGGTCACAAGCGGCATACCGACGGGTCGGTATGCGGGCCTGGGCGGGCGAGGGAAGTGCGCGGCGAGCGGTCAGGTCGAGGGGTGTGAGGATGCGCTCCGAGGATCCTCGCGCCCGGCCCCGTCAGAACACGCGAGGACGTTGGCCGGCGCCCGGATCCCCGGAGCGCGCCTCACACCCCGATTAAGACTCTTCCGCCTTCTGCTCCTCCTGAACCTTGCCCTCGAGCTGCTTCATCACGTCCGGATCACGCAGCGTCGTGACATCGCCGAGCGCACGCCCTTCGGCGATATCTCTCAGCAACCGCCGCATGATCTTGCCCGAGCGCGTCTTCGGCAGGTCGTCGGCCCAGATGATCCGCTTGGGCCGGGCCAGCTTGCCGATGCGCTCGGCCACGTGCTCCCGGATCTCCTTGATCAGCTCGTCCGAGCCCTCCGTCTCTTCGCCCTCGAGCGTGACGAAGGCGCAGATCGCCTGCCCTGAGTCCTCGTCGGCCTGGCCGATCACGGCCGCCTCGGCCACCTGGCGATGGGAGACGATCGCCGACTCGACCTCGGCCGTCGACATGCGATGCCCGGACACGTTCACCACGTCGTCGATCCGCCCGATGATCCAGAAGTAGCCGTCCTTGTCCTTGCGCGCGGCGTCGCCGACCAGGTACGTCTCCTTGCCGAACCTGTCGAAGTACGTCTCGACGAACCGGTCGTCCTCCTTGTAGAGCGTGCGGAGCATCGCCGGCCAAGGACGGGTGATCACGAGCAGGCCCTGTCCGTCATCGACCGGATTGCCGTCCTTCTCGTCGAACACGTCGGCGGCGATGCCCGGGAACGGACGCGTGGCCGAACCCGGTTTCGCCTCGACGAGACCGGGCAGCGGCGTGATCATGATCGCCCCGGTCTCGGTCTGCCACCAGGTGTCGACGATCGGGCAGCGCTCGCCGCCGACCACGACGTAGTACCACAGCCAGGCCTTCGGGTTGATCGGCTCGCCGACCGTTCCGAGCAGCTTCAGCTTGGACAGGTCGTGCTTCTCGACGTGCTCGACGCCCCATTTCATGCAGGCGCGGATCGCCGTGGGCGCCGTGTAGAACTTGGTCACGCCGTAGCGCTCGCACAGCTCCCACCAGATGCCCTTGTGCGGGTAGTCCGGCGCGCCCTCGTACATCACGCTGGTGGCGCCGTTGGCCATCGGCCCGTACACGATGTACGAGTGCCCGGTGACCCAGCCGACGTCGGCCGAGCACCAGTAGACGTCGTCCTCCGGATGCAGGTCGAAGACGTAGCGGTGCGTGGCGGCGATACCGGCCAGGTAACCGCCGGTCGTGTGCAGCACTCCCTTGGGCTTGGCCGTTGAGCCGCTCGTGTACAGGACGTACAGCGGGTGCTCGGCCTCGAGTTCCTCGGCCGGACACTCGTCGTCGGCCTCCTCGAGGATCTCGTGGTACCAGACGTCGCGACCGTCCTTCATCTCGCAATCGGCATCGGCGTGCTTGACCACGATGATGTGCTCGAGCGAGTCGAGGCCGTCCATGCACTTGTCGACCTGCTGCTTGATCGGGGCGGTCTTGCCCTTGCGCCGTGCGCCGTCGACCGTGATCAGCGCCTTGGCCTCGGAGAACTCCATGCGCTCCTTGACCGACTCGGGCGAGAACCCGCCGAAGACGACATTGTGGGGGGCGCCGATCCGCGCGCACGCCATCATCGCGACCACGACCTCGGGAATCATCGGCAGGAAGACCCCGACGATGTCGCCCTTCTCGATCCCGAGGTCCTTGAGCGCGTTGGCGAGCTTCTGGGTGTCGCGGAGCAGCTCCGCGTAGGTGAGGTCGCGCTCCTCGCCTTCCTCGCCGCGCCAGTGGAACGCGACGCGGTCGCCGTTACCCGCCTCGACGTGGCGGTCCAGGCAGTTGTAGGAGGCGTTGATCTTCCCGTCGGCGAACCACTTGTAGAACGGCGCGTCGGACTCGTCGAGGTCCTCGGCTCGGCTCCTTGAACCAGTGGAGCTCCTTGGCCTGCGTCATCCACCAGCCCTTCCAGTCCTTGTCGGCCTCTTCATAAACCGATGGGTCGTTCAGCAGGGCGTGCTTCTTGAAATCCTCAGGCGGATCGAAGGTCTCGATGTCAAGCATCTCCTCGAGCTTGGACTCGAGGCTCTTCTCGGTTGCGGTGTCTGCCACAGGAATCCTCTCCTTCTGTGAGCTCTTCAGGTGTACTTACCCGAAGCGACGCAACCGAAAATCTCCGGACCGAGCCGGCGCGCGCGGGTTCTCAGCCGTGGATACCGCGCCCAGCCCCGGGGACCGGACGCGGTATCGAAGCGAGCCAGAAGCGGGCAGCCGGCTACTCTGCGTGCCCGTAGGCGGCGATCTCCTGCTTCTCCGCCTCGGAGAGCTCGCGCGGGACCTCTCCCTTGGCCGCCTTCTCGCCCTGGACGTGGTGGCGGATCTCCTCGACGATCTCGGGATTGGCCAGCGTGGTCACGTCGCCGGTGTCGGCGAAGTTCGAGACCGCCGCGATCACTCGGCGCATGATCTTCCCCGAGCGGGTCTTCGGCATGTCCTTGACGATCCACACATGCTTGGGCCTGGCAATCGCCCCGATCTCCTTGACGATCGCGTCGGACACCTTGCGGTCGATCCCGGCCGGGTCGATCCCCGGCTTGAGCGCGACGTACATCTCGACGATCTTGCCGCGGACCTCGTCCATCACCGGGACCGCCGCCGCCTCGGCCACCTCGTCGACTGTGATCGCCGCCGACTCGAGCTCCTTGGTCCCGAGCCGATGCCCGGCGACGTTGATCACGTCGTCGATCCGGCCGAGGATCCGGAAGTAGGAGTCGGCGGTCTCGACCGCGCCGTCCCCGCACATGAACGGCCAGTCGCGCCAGTCCTTGCTGTTCGGATCCTGGTTGAAGCGGGCGTGGTAGGTGTCGATGAACCGCTGGTCCTGCCCCCACACGGTGAGCATCCGGCCCGGCCAGGGGTTGCGAACGCAGATGTAGCCGGCCTTGCCGGAGCCGGGCGGGATCTCCTTGCCATCCTCGTCGTAGATCACGAGCTGGATCCCCAGCACCGCCGGCCCGCAGCTCCCCGGCTTCATCGGCTGCAGCCCCGGCAGCGTCGAGCCGAGGAAGCCGCCCGTCTCGGTCATCCACCAGGTGTCGGTGATCGCCGCCTCACCCTTGCCGACGACCTGGTGATACCACCGCCACACGTCGGGCTCGATCGGCTCGCCCACCGTGGTCATCGTCTTGAAGTGGTAGTCGTATTTCGCCGGTTCGTCCGGACCGAGCTTGCGCAGCATCCGGATCGTGGTCGGCGCGGTGTGGAAGATGTTCACACCGAGCTTCTCGGCGATCCGCCATGGCCGGCCCGGGTCGGGATACGTGGGCACCCCTTCGTACATCACGCTGGTCGTGCCGAGCGCCAAGGGCCCGTACACGATGTAGGAGTGCCCGGTGATCCAGCCGATGTCGGCGAAGCACCAGTACGTGTCATCGGGGTGAATGTCCTGGTAGTACTTCGACGTGCCGGTGACATACGCCATGAAGCCGCCGATCGAGTGCTGTGCGCCCTTCGGACGGCCGGTGGTGCCGCTCGTGTACATGAGGAACAGGGTGTCGTTGGCCGCGAGCGAAACCGCCTCGACCTGCGACCCTGAGTACTTGCGCTCCAGCAGCTCGTCGATGAAGTAGTCGCGGCCCTCGACCATCGGGCTCTCCGAGTGGTACTCGCCCGGGATGCGCCTCCACACAAGCACCTTCTCTACCTCGATACCCTCCTTGCGCGCTTCCTCGATCGCCTCGTCGGCCTTGACCTTGTGATCGATCAGATCGCCGTTGCGGTAGTAGGCGTCCATGGTGACCAGCACGGTGCTCTTGGCATCTGCCATACGCTGACCGCAGGCTGCGCCGCTGAAGCCACCGAACACCTCCGAGTGGATTACACCGAGGCGCGCACAGGCCAGCATCGACACCGGCAGCTCGGGCACCATCGGCAGGTGGAAGGTGATCCGGTCGCCGGCCTTCATCCCGGCGAAATCCTGGACCAGAGCGGCGAACTCGTTCACGCGCCGGTGCAGGTCCGCGTAGGTGATCTCCTGGACCTGCTCGACGTCCTCGGGCTCCGGCACCCAGATCAAGGCGTTCTTGTCACCGCGCGTCTCGAGGTGCCGGTCCACGCAGTTGACCGACGCGTTCAGCCGCCCGCCCACGAACCACTTGAAGAACGGCGGATTGCTCGTGTCGAGGACCGTGTCCCACTTACGATCCCAGGTGAGCATTTCCGCGTACTCGACGAAGCTGTCGGGGAAACGATCGTCGCTGAAGCGCTCGAGGATCGCCTCGTCGCTCGCGTTCGCCTGCGCCTTGAACGTCTCCGGCGGCGGGAAGTACTCCTCCTCTCGCCAGTGAACCGCGATCTGCGCCTCCGACGATCCTTCGTCAGAGCTATCGGCCGGAGTCGGGGGGTTCTGCGTCACATCGGCCATGGCAACTCTCTCCTTCGAGTGAACTGGCATCCAGCAGCTGGAAAGCGCGGAGCGCCGGCGCTACCGCCGGCGCTCCACTACTGCTGCGTCTTTGCGGCGATTGCTGGCTGTAGTTCTACTGAAGCGCAGCCTCGCCGTGGGCTTTTCTCGGCTAGCGACTGAGCGGGATGACCGGGGCGACCACCCGGCCGAACGTAGAGTTGATCACGGCCGCGAACGAGGCATACCAGGCGCAGATCGCCGTGGCGATGCCGAGGTATCCGCCCAGCTTGATCGTGTTGTTCGTTATGTGGGGCGTACCGACCAGCGACGCGTTCCCGATCGCAAGGAGCAGGAACGTGATCGTGAGCAGGAAGAACACCAGCGCCACTGCACCGCTCGTGCGCAACGAGCACACGAACATGTAGGTGGTGAAGATCGTCCACGTGTACAGGTACAGCGAGAGCCCGGCGAAGATGTCGCCCTTGTCCGCGACCACCGTGCCCGCGCCGAACGTGACGATGAAGAAGAACGAGATCCAGAACGCGCCGTAGGACGTGAAGGCGACCGCCCCGAACGTGTTCCCGGTCCTGAACTCCCAGATTCCCGCGATGAGCTGGGCGATGCCCCCGTAGGCGAGGGCGAGCCGCGGCGACCAAAGGCAGTAGGCCGCCGCCGAGCAGACTGCCCTTGCCGACCAGGCCGGAGTTGAGCATGCTGAGCATGAAGGTGGTGCCGGCGAACCCGGCCAGGCCGAGCGGGCCCGGGTCGGCGGGAGCCCAGCCAGCCAACCGGCCTGCGGTGGGATCGGCGGCCGGCGCCACGTCCGCCTCACGCCCCCCGATGTTTCCGGCTTCCATGTGATCCTCCTCAATGAGAGGGTTGACAGTCGGCGCGTAAGTTGCCCGGGGGCGAGACGCACCTCAAGCGCGGATCGTTGAGCGGACTGTTCACCGCGACGAGCGGTCGCCCGCGCACGATGAACGGTGACCGCCGAACGGCGCCTGGCCGCTCGACGGTCACCGACTCGAGCCCGCACAGCCCCACTGCCGGTCTGCGCCCCAGGCGAGTGGCCAAAACCGGTCAGAGAGTCCGTGTGTACGCCCCCCCAGGCATCTGGCGAAGCGAACCTGTCCCGGCCCCCGGCGTGGACAGGAGCCGGGACAGCAATGCCAGCATCGGCATGCCGCGGGGGGAACCGTTAGCGGTGCGGACGGATGTTCGGCGGCGAGGCGGTTACTTGCGGCGCTTGCGCTTGCGCTTCGCCGTGGTGGCGCGAGTCGGGGTGGGCGCCGGCGCGGGACCGCCCACCGCCTGGGGCGCCGGCTCCGAGGCCCGCTTGGTGCGCGCGCCCCGGGGCGCGGGCTGGCCCCGAGCGGCCCGCAGTTGCTGGTTGCTCGGCCACGGCTCGGCTCGGCCGCTGCTCCAGGCCGGCGGGACGCCGCTCGGCCAGCGACCGCTCAGCAGGTAGGCGAAGGCGAGCAGCCAGTAGGCCTCGACGATCGGGATCGGGACCAGCGGGATGATGGTCAGGACGCCCGCGATGATCCCGAGGTAGCCGAGGAATCGGGTGAGGAGTCCGACCCGCATGGCATTCAGCGACACCAGCACGAACCCCACCGCGAGCAGGAACAGCCCCAGGTAGTTGCCGATCTGCGGCGCCACCAGGCTGGCCCGGGAGAGCAGGCGTTTGCGCCTCCGGGTAGGTCTGGCTGCCCTGGCTCACGAAGTCGCTGGCCGCGCTGCCGAACGCGATCACGTACGCGATCACGCTGATGCCCTGGATCACGCCGCCCGCGGCGGCGATCCATCCGACGAACCAGGGCCTGAGGTTCGGCTCCCGGGCTCGCGCGGCATCCCAGAGGTAGTAGAGCGTCCAGGCCACCGCCAACAGGCTGACCGCGGTGAGGACCGAGCCGAGCAGGTCGCGCGTGAATCGCTTGTGCTCGGTGACCAGCCCCAGCGTCTTCTCGCTGACGTTGACGTGGGGCCCGCCGATCTGGACCACCACAGCCAGCATCAGCAGGATCGCGGCCGCCCCGGCCACCACCATCTGCCGCGTGCGCACGCGAGATTCGTAGGCGAGCCGTTCCTCGGTCGTCATCAGAAGCCAGTGTATGTGGCCGGCCCGCCGCGGGTGGGTACCATTGGGTCTATGGAAGGAAGTGGATTCGGCGGCCTGTTCGGAGATCCCGACGAGCTTCAGCGCCGGCTGGGCGAGTTCGCCGAGCAGATGCAGGGCGCTCAGCGCCTCGCCTGGGCGGACAACGCGATCAAGCTCGCGGTCGACCTGACGGTGGCGGCGATGAACCGCATCAACATCCAGGGCACGACCGAGCAGCAGGCCGAGCAGCTGCGCACCGTGATGGCTCACATCTTCCCTGAGGCCGTCACGCTGGTCCGCGAGGCCCGCGAAGGCCTGCAGTAGCGCCGCCTCAGAACGCTTGCAGTCGCGCCGGCTCAGAACGCCTGCAGTCGCGCGCCTCAGCGTCCCGCCAGCGCGCCCAGGACCAGCTCGTCGTGCTCGGCGGGCTTGACGCTGCGGAACACCTCGCGGAGCGTTGCCGTCGGGGCCGATCACGAACGTGGTGCGCTCGTTGCCCATGTACGTGCGGCCGTACCGGTTCTTCTCGACCCACACCCCGTAGGCCTCCGCCACCGCATGGTCCTCGTCGGACAGGAGCGGAAACCCGAGCCGTACTTCTGCGTCGAACTTGGCGATCGGCTTGACCGGATCGGGCGAGACGCCCAGCACCACGGCATCGGCGCTCTCGTAGTCGGCCCGGCGATCGCGCACGCCGCAGGCCTGGGTGGTGCAGCCCGGCGTGTCTGCCTTGGGATAGAAGTAGAGGACGACCGTCTTGCCGCGCAGCCCGGAAAGCGAGACGGGGTTGCCGTGCTGGTCGGGGAGGGTGAAGTCAGGGGCGTGGTCGCCGGGTTCGAGGGCCATGCCTGGCCGATCCTAGCTCAGAGGCTCACGCGGCCCCCGCCGGCGGCCGCCGTGGCGATCGCGTCGCGCGCGCGGTCGACCCGTCCACACTCACTCCCCCAGGCCCGGTGTCCCAGACCACTCCGGCGATCCGCAGTGGGCAGCACGGCGGACTCGAGCCGCGGCGGGCGGCCACGCGCCAACCGAGTTCGGCCAGGGTCAACCGCGAGACTATGCGTCGAGCGCTCGCAGCACGACAACGTGCTCTGGATTGACCGCTATGGGCACTCCGCTGTTGGCCTCGACCAGCCAGGCGAACTGCATGATCGAGCCGCGAGCGGCGTCGAGGATCATCCGCTCGACGTCGCGGGCCTTGCCCTCGACCCGGTAGCCCGTTCCACCGACGACGACTATCTCAGTGGTGGGTGGCACGCACGTGGGCTCGGGCCCGCGGCGACGAGCAGTTCAAGTTGCGTCGTGCCTGCCGAGAGTCCCCGTCAGGCACGCCGATGTCTAGACGGGCTGGACGTTGATCGCCTTGGGACCCTTGGGCCCAGCCTCGGCCTCGTAGGAGACCTTCGCGCCCTCGCTCAGCGAGCGGTAGCCGTTGCTCCCAATGATCCCGGTGTGATGTACGAAGAGGTCCTTGGACTGATCGTCGGGCGTGATGAAGCCAAAGCCCTTCTCGTCGCTGAACCATTTGACGGTTCCAGTAGCCATTGTTTCCTCCGGCGTTGGTCGTGCTGCGAACGCGGATCTTGCAATGAGCAAAGGCTACGTAGCGCTGGCACTGCGGCGCCGGGCTCGCGCCCGGCCGAACGGGCTCAATGTAGCAGGCTGCGACGACGAACCGGTGCCGGTGCTACCGTGATCCTCGAGGGCGGCGTGGCCGCCCACAAGGTTCTACCCGCCGACGCAGCGAATCTCGTCTCGATGCAGGTCGCGCCGGCGAAGGAAGGAGAGCGCGATGCCGACGACCGGTGTGGCCCGGTTCACAGGAACCGAGCCGAGAACGGACCCGCGGTATTCGGGTGGCAGCGCGGGCTTCCGGCCGGCTTCGCTTGGCGAAAGCGGCGTGACCGAATGAAGACCGAGCGAGAGAAAGCCGAGGAGAGACGCCAGGCCAAGCTCGAAGAGATCCGTGAGCAGGTCGCCAGCGGCACGCTCGTTATTCGCGCGATGACGCCGGAGGAGCGCCGGCAGAATCCGCCTCGCCCGGTCGAGCGCAGACGGTCCGGTCGTCGATGAGCATTCGTGCGCCCGAGCGGCCGGTCGCCGCCTCCTGAGAGTGCCAAGACATTCGACATGGGACGCAACCGCGTCGGAGTTCGACCGTTGAGCTCGAGCCAGGAGGTCGAGCTTTGCCGATCCGACGTACGCGACTGCCGCGACCAGGTGGCGCTACTGCGCGCCAGGTTGTACCGGTGGGCTCCAGCCCAGCGCTCAACTTGACGCGCTCGAGCGGCAACTCGCGCGCGCGGAGGAGCGGCTGCTCGACGCCGCTGCACGACGCTCGACGAGCTGAGCTGCAATTTCGCTGCGCCGAGTCGAGCGCCGGGACGTGCCAACGGCCGGCGAAGCGACGATCCTCAGCTCCGCTGGGTCCTCTGCAGAACAGGATCGGATGAGGATCCGAGGGGGGCCGCCGCAGCGCCGCGACGGTTCGGCCGGATCAGGTGCCCGTAGCGGTGATGGAACTCCGCGTAGGCCTCGTGGGTGACCGCCCTGACGCGGCGCGTGGGGCCGCGGACGGCGAACCGCGCGCCGGCGCCCAGCAGCGCGAAGGCGAGGAGCGTGCCGAAGTACGACGATTCTCGCGACCACGGCCCGGCCACGTCGTAGGCCGACTCCCTGAGCAGGCCGAACCCGAAGGCAAGGTCCGACACGCCGGGGCGCGACGGGCGGTTCGGCATCCGGGCGCGCAGCGCTCCGGCCAGCGTGGCCAGCGCAATCACGGTGGCCAGGCCGGACTTCTCGTCCCGGGGAATGCCGAATAGCCGCTCCATGGCCCGGCAACGCGCCTCCTCCAGCAGCAGGGTGGCCACCCGGGCGTCGGCCGCCAGCAGACGGATGCCGCCGAAGTAGCCCTCGGGCCTGATCGGGGCCAGCTCGGCCTGCACCGGGCCGGCCGCGGAGAGCGGGCTGGACGCAGTCATTCCGGCCACGCTAGGCAGGCCTGCACTGCTCGCCATCACCCGCTTCGGGTGAGCTGCGCTACTTGAGCAGGCCGGGTGAGCCGCGCTACTTGAGCAGGCGGGAGAGCCGGCGGTCCTTGAGGAGCTTGCCCTCCGTTTGGCAGGTCGGGCAATAGCACATCACGTAATCCTCGTAGAAGACCGCCTCGAGCTGGTCGCCGCAGCGCGGGCACGGCTCTCCGTTGCGGCGGTGGACCGTGAGCGGCATCGGCAGCTTGTCGGGGATCGGAAGCGAGAGCGTCGGCCTCGTAATGCGTGATCGCGTCGCCGAGCACCTCGACGGTGGTGTCGCGGAGCCGCTCGGCTTCGTCCTCGGCGAGGTCAGAGCCGCGCTTGAACGGAGAGATCATCGCGGCGTGGAGGATCTCGTCGACCCAGGAGCGCCCGATCCCGGCGATCACGTGCTGGTCGCGCATCAGCGCGTAGAGCGGCCGCGGCTGGTCGAGCAAGCTCGGCGAACGGCGGCGGATCGGGCCACGCCTCGGGGCCGAGCTCCGCGATCGTCTCCTCGCGCTCTCGACCTCGCCGGCGCGGAGCAGCTTGACCCAGGCGCGCTGGCGGGTGCCGAACTCGCGCAGGCGCAGCTCGCGGCCGTCGGCGAGCCGGACGAGCAGCCGCGAGGTCCGGTCGCGCAGCGAGGCGCGGGAGTCGAACAGCTGCAGCCGCCCGGCCGACATCAGGTGGATCTCGAGGACCAGATCGCCGTCGAGCTCGATCACGAACAGCTTGCCTCGGCGTCCGCATGCCGCTCGAAGCGCCGGCCCTCGAGCGCGCTCAGCGGCGGGTCGAAGGTCTTGAGCGCGTTGATCCCGGGCGCGAGCGCCGACTCGATCTCGGCGCCGCGCACCGCGGCGCCGATCAGCCGCGCGGTGATCTCGACCTCGGGCAGTTCGGGCATGGGATGAACTCGAGAGTAGCCGCGCATACCAGGCGAACCCCGGCGCCGCCGCGGCCCGCGCCGGTACCCTGCGAGACGCGATGACCCTGGCACCGGCCCCCGACGACGTCGTGCGCAACCACGCCGAGGCGGCCGCCAACACGCGCGAGCCGCTGATCGTGCTCGAGCCTCTGGTCGAGTTCCTGGCCGCCGGCGGATTGGAGGCTCCGGAGGACCTGATCGCCACGCCGATCGGCGAGGGTCACTCGAACGCCACGTTCGTCCTCTCCACCGGCGTCGTGCTGCGCCGGCCGCCGCGCGGACCCCTGCCGCCCAGCGCCCACGACGTACTGCGGGAGGCCCGGCTGCTCGGTGCGCTCGAGGCGACTCCGGTCCGGGTGCCCCGGGTGCTGGCGGTATGCGAGGACCCGGAGGTCATCGGCGCGCCGTTCTACTTGATGGAGCGGGTGACCGGCGAGGTCATCACCGACGCGATCCCGCCGGCGCTCGACACACCATCAGAACGCGGACGGATCGCCGAGGAGCTGATCGAGCGCGCTGGTCGAGCTGCACGGCATCGACTGGACCCGCATCGGCCTCGACGGGTTCGGCAAGCCGACCGGCTACCTCGAGCGCCAGCTGCGGCGCTTCACCGGCCTGTGGGAGCACAACCGCACACGCGAGCTCCCGCAGGTGGAGGAGGTCGGGCGCTGGCTGGCCGCGAACCTGCCGGACGTCGCCGCCCGCCACGATCGTCCACGGCGACTTCCGACTCGGGAACACGATGTTCGCACCCGAGGCGCCGGCTCGGCTGGTGGCGATCCTCGATTGGGAGATGGCCACCATCGGCGATCCGCTGGCCGACGTCGGCTACATGCTGATGCACTGGACCGCAGCCCGGCGACCAGCTCGGCAAGTTCAACGCACACAACGTCACGCTGCGCCCCGGCTTTCCGACGCGCGCCGAGCTGACCGCCCGCTACGAGAAGGGCTCGGGACGCTCGGTCGGGGCGCTCGACTGGTACGTCACGCTGGCGCTGTGGAAGGCGGTCGTGTTCATGGAGGGCAACTACAAGCGGGCTCTGGCGGGCTCGGTCGACGATCCGTACCTGAAGTCGTTCGGTGACGGCGTGATCGAGATCGCCGAGCGCGCGCTCGCGGTCACGCGCGATGGCTACTGAAAACAGCCGCTACCGCGGTCTGCTGGTCGATTGGGGCGGCGTCCTCACCAGCGACCTGTTCGCCTCGTTCCGGTCTTTCTGCGAGCTGGAGGGGCTCGAGCCGGATGCGGTCGGACGCATCTTCCGCGAGGACGCGACGTGCCGCGACCTGCTCATCGCCTTCGAAACCGGCGCCCTGGGCGAGGAGGAGTTCGAGATCCAGTTCGCCCCGTATCTCGGCGTCGACGCATCCGGCCTGATCGACCGGCTGTTCGCCGGCTCTGGTCCCGATGACCTCATGCTCCACGCAGTCGGGCGCGCCCGCGCCGGCGGGATCCGCACGGGCCTGGTGTCGAACTCCTGGGGGACCCGCCGCTACCCGCGTGACGTCCTGGCCGAACTGTTCGACGGCGTCGTGATCTCCGGCGAGGTCGGCATCCGCAAGCCGACGCCCGAGATCTACGCGCTCGGCGCGCGGAGCATCGGTCTCGAGCCGGAGGCGTGCGTGTTCGTCGACGACCTGCCGTTCAACCTGACCCCGGCCGCCGAGCTCGGCATGGCCACGGTCCACCACCGGGCAACCGAGGAGACGCTCGGAGAACTCGAGCGTCTCCTCGGCGTCAGCCTGCGCTGAGGCCGCGGCCGGCCGATTCCTAGAGCGACTTCAGCTTCAGCTTCTCGGTGCAGATGAGATGAACCGAGTCGGCGCTCGTGCACTTGAGGACGCCTTGCTTGCCGGACGACGCGCGGGATCGTCGAGCAGATCTCGGGCGTGACCGTCTGGCGCTGGCTATCTGAGGACGCGATCAAGCCGTGGCAGCACCGCTCCTGGATCTTCCCCCGCGACCCGTTGTTCGCGCAGCGCGCTGGGCCGATCCTCGACCTCTACGCCGGCTACTGGCAAGGTGAGCGCCTACATCCCGGCGACTACGTGGTCTGCGCCGATGAGAAGCCCTCGATCCAAGCCCGCAAGCGGAAGGCCAGGACCCGTCCCGCTCGTCGCGGCAAGGGGCAGCAAGTCGAGCATGAGTACGAGCGCGAAGGCGCGCTGTGCTACCTCGCAGCGTGGGACGCCCGGCGCGCGAAGATCTTCGACCGCTGCGCCGCCAAAGACGGCATCGAGCCGTTCGATCAGCTCGTCGACCAGTTCATGTCCCAACACCCCTACCGACGCGCCCAGCGCGTCTTCCTGGTCATCGACAACGGCTCAGCTCACCGCGGCAAACGCTCGATCGACCGCCTCCACCTTGGCCAGCGTGCCGGTTCCACCGGTGACCGTCACCGTACCCGTCCAGGCCTGGCTGGTGAAGCCGGTCGAGTCAGGTCACCCGATGCTTCGTCGGGTGACAGGTCGAACTTCCGCGGATCGAGCCACGTCCGAAGTACTGGACATAGCTGCCGACGATGTCACCGCTGTCGGGCACCGTGAAGGTGTCCTTCTCGACGCCAAATCCGAACGATGCGCCGCCGCAGTGGACGGTGCCATACTGCGCCCCCTGGGACGGCGGCTGGTCCACTGCGGCTGAACCCGGTGGTGGTACTGTCCCCAGCGACATGTGACACTTCAGCACGACCGCCTTGGCCACGGGCTTGGACGGCTGTGCTCTTCGAAGCCGCCGTCGCGACAGAAATCCCGACCGCGAACGGAACCGCGGCGATCACCGGTGCCGACGAGGCAGATACGACGTTTCACGAGCATCTCGGTCTCTGGTCCCGGTCAGCGGATGCCTGCTGACTGTGGCTCCTTGCGCCTGGCAAGCACCGCCTCTCGGCAACGGCGCGAAGTCGAGGGCCGGGCCGAAGCGCTGTCCGGCGCCTAGCGCGTAGCTGATGAACGACTGCAGCAGCGCCCCCTGCGGCGCCGTCGTCGGCACGATGCAGTAGGTGTAGGTCGAGATCACGTACGCGCTCTTGGCCGCCGCGGGCGGGTTCGACGATCGTCACCTGGTTACTCGAAGGGATGCTGTGCACGGCGGCGGCAGCGGCCTCGATCGCGCTCAGGTTGGGGACCACATAGCGACCTGCGGCGTTCTTGATCCCGATGGCCGGGAGGCGGTTGGCGATCAGGAACGAGACGGCGACGTAGGCGATGGCGCCGTTGGCGCCCGCGACCGCGCTGGCCAGACCGGAGTTGCCTCGGGCGCCCACGCCGGTCGGGAAGCTGACCGTCGTCGAGCTACCGACCTTGGAGGCAAACGGACCGGAGACGTCCGAGAGATAGCGCGTGAACGCGTAGGTATCACCCGGAGGAGTCGCTGCGCCACAGGGGCGGTGATCGGCGTGCTCGGGATATGCGCTCCCTTGTTCAAGGCGCGGATCGCGGGATCGGACCAGTTCGTGATCTGCCCAAGGTAGATCTTGGCCAGCACCGGTCCGGTCAGATGGAGGCTGGTGTGACGAGGCAGCCGGAACCCGTCGATGCGGTAGGTCACGCCGGTCGCGGTCAGCGCCCAGGGGATCTGGACGCAGTTGGCGCAGGGCGGAGTGGAATACACCGACAGCGGAGCGTCCGAGGCTCCGAAGTCGACCAGGCCTCTGGCGATGTCCTGGTAACCGGTACCGGAGCCCACGGCGGCGTAGGTGACGTTGTTAGCGGTGGAGTTACCCCACGCGGTGGCCCATTCGGCCTCGATCGGGGCGACCAGCGTCGACCCGGCGCCGGTGAGGGTGGCGGCGGATGCTGCCGCGGTGCTCAAGCCGAAGACGCAGCCGGCAAGCGAGCACCGCGCACGTCAATCTGCCCAATCTCTTGGAGCGCAATGCAGTACGTCCTTTCCTGTTTAGGAATTCGCGATAAAGCTCGTGCGCGGCCCGGCCGCCCCTCGCGAGCGGCGCTAAGCATCCCCGATGCAGATTTGGGCAACTGTGGCCAACGTTGTAACCACGTTGTTGAAAGTCTGTGAGCGCCGTGACTCGTGCGCGGATCCGCCCCTCGACCTTTTCCGTACGCTTCGCGCCGTGTCTTCGAGGGCAAGCTTGACACTGGGGCGGCGGGGGTCGCTCGGCCGCCGGCGCGGCGACGCGCCGGGTCCGAACCGGCGACCGCGTGCATGTTCGTGCTCTGCGCCGCGGCCGGGTTAGTCCTCGTGTTGGTCCTGGTCGACGTCGTCTACCAGGTGGCGAACAACGCGCGGCCGGCGATCTCGCGGTTCGGCCTCGGATTCCTCGGCCACACCGAGCTGGAGGCCGAACGTCAACCTCGAGGGCGCCGGCGCACTGATCTACGGGACCGCGGTCAGCTCGGGGATCGCGCTGGTGCTGGCCACCCCGCTCGGCATAGCGATCGGCGTGTACCTGAGCATGATGGCGCCGCCGCGGGTGCGCGCGGTGGTCGGGCCGCTGGTCGAGATGCTCGCGGCCGTCCCGAGCATCATCTACGGCTTCTGGGGGCTGGTCGTGCTGGTTCCGTTCGTGGAGCGCATCGAGCCCGGCCTGTACAGCGCGCTCGGATTCATCCCGCTGTTCGGCCCGCCGTCGACCATCGGGATCAGCGTCCTGAGCGCTGGGATCGTGCTGACCGTGATGATCCTGCCGATCATCTCCGCGCTCAGCCGGGACCTCTTCCTGACCGTCCCCGCGGGAGCTCACGGACGGCGCCGCCGCGCTCGGGGCGACGCGATGGGAGGTGATCCGCGGCATCGTGCTGCCCAGCACGGCGTCAGGCGTGGGCGCCGCCGTGATCCTGGGCCTGGGCCGCGCGCTCGGCGAGGCGATCGCGGTGTCGTTCGTGATCGGCGACGTGAGCGCCGTCCACCACTCGCTGTTCCAGCCCGGATCCACCCTGGCCGAGCGGATCGCCAACCAGTTTCAGGGGGCGCTCAACAACCTGCACGTGGCCGCGATGTTCTACGCCGGGCTGATCCTCGTCGTGATCGGGATGATCACGAGCATCGCCGCGCGGGCGATCGCCAGGCGGTTCGACGTGAACCGAGCGCTCGGAGGCGGCGTGTGACGAGCACGTCGGGCTCGTCCTGGGCGAGACGGGTCTGTTCGATCCGACCGCGCCGCTCACTGCGTCCGGCAATCTGCGTCGGCGGATGGTGGTCAACCGGCGCGGTGACCGTCGCCGCGACCGTGGCGGCGGCGATCGCGGTGGCCATGCTCGTGATCGTCGTCTACGGGGTGATCGTGCGCGGCGCCTCTTCGCTGAGCCTGGCCTTCGTGACCCAGACTCCCCAGGGACTCGTCGAGGGTGGGATCTTCAACTATCTCCTCGGCACGGTCGAGGTGGTCGCGCTCGGCGCGTTGATCGCGCTGCCGCTCGGGATCCTGACCGGCCTGTACTTGACCGAGTTCGCCGGCCCACGGTCGCGGACCGCCGGCATCCTCAAGCTCGCGCTGGACATGATGCAGGGGCTCCCCACGATCGTGGTGGGACTGTTCATCTACGGGCTGGTCGTGATCCCGCAGCATCGGCAGTCGGGCTTCGCGGGTCGCTCGCCCTGGCGATCGTCATGGTGCCGCTGATGGCGCGCTCGAGTCAGGAGGTTCTGCTGCTGGTCCCGAACAGCCTGCGCGAGGCGGCCGACGCGCTCGGGGTGAGTCGCTGGCGCACGGTCCTCAGCG
Organism: uncultured Solirubrobacterales bacterium; assembly: GCA_963757795.1. Taxonomy (GTDB): domain Bacteria; phylum Actinomycetota; class Thermoleophilia; order Solirubrobacterales; family Solirubrobacteraceae; genus Palsa-465. Next base: position 127,280 of record CAVWSI010000002.1, read on the forward strand.
TGATCCTGCCGGCCGCGCTCGGCGGGATCGCCACGGGCGCGATCCTGGCCATCGCGCGCGCGGCGGGCGAGACCGCGCCGGTGCTGATCTGCGACTCGCTCTACAACCCCGACAAGATCAGCTGGACATCTTCCACGGCGTGCCGACCATCCCGATGCTCATCTACACGTCGGTCGATCTGCCGATCCAGCAGGCCGTCGCGCGCGCCTGGGGCGCCGCGCTGATGCTGATGCTGATCATCCTGATCGCCAACATCGCCGCGCGCGTGATGCTCGCCCGCACGCGTGCGAAGATGGGGACATGACGGCCGGGGACCGGACCGACAGCGACGCGTCGCGCGGCCACTCCGTCGTCCGCGCCGCCCGGGCGCGTGCGCCTTCGGACCGACCCGATGCTCCCCGTGCTCCGGCCGGAGGCGAACGGACGCCCGGTCCGAGAAGACGCGCGCGGCGGTGTTCGACATTCGCGACATGGCGGTGTACTACGGCGCAGAGCCGGCCCTGGCCGAGACCTCGCTCAAGATCTACCGCAACCTCGTAACCGCGGTGATCGGCCCGTCGGGCTGCGGCAAGTCGACCTTCATCCGCAGCCTCAACCGAATGAACGACTCGATCACGGGCTTCCGGCTCGAGGGCGAGGTGCTCTACCACGGCCACGACCTGTACGGGCGCGGCGCCAATCGGGTCGAGGTGCGCCGCCGGATCGGCATGGTCTTCCAGAAGCCGAACCCGTTCCCGAAGTCGATCTACGACAACGTCGCGTGGGCTGCCGCGCAACCTCGGGATGAAGCACGGTCTCGACGAGCGAGTCGAGCAGGCGCTGCGCCAGGCGGCGCTGTGGGACGAGGTCAAGGACCGGCTTGAAGGACAGCGCGCTCGGGCTCTCGGGCGGCCAGCAGCAGCGGCTCTGCATCGCGCGCGCGATCGCGATCGAGCCCGAGGTGCTGCTGCTCGACGAGCCGGCCTCCGCGCTCGACCCGGTCGCCACCGTCGTCGATCGAGGACCTGATGCACGAGCTCAAGCACCGCTTCACGATCGTGATCGTCACCCACAACATGCAGCAGGCCGCGCGGGTGGCCGACCGCACCGCGTTCTTCAGCCTCGATACGACCGGGCCCGAACGGTTCGGAGCCCTGATCGAGTACGGCGAGACCGAGACCATCTTCCGCGGCGCCGTCGGATTCGCGCACGCGGGACTACGTCGCGGGCCGCTTCGGCTGAGCGCCGCCTACGAGGAGATCGAGTCGCTCGGGACCTGCTGCAGGATCGGCTGGCCGCACTGCCAGCAGTACGACGCGCCCGTGCTGTGCGGCGCGCCGCAGGAGGCGCACAGCCGGCGGTGCGCGGTGTGCTCGAGGCGCAGGATCCGCTCGATCTCGCTCAGCTCCGAATCGGCGTCCTGGAGCAGGGCGGCCCGCTTGACCAGCACGTCGACGCGGATGCGGTCGCGGATGGCCATCTCATAGACGAGTCCACCGAGATCCCACTGCAGCTCGGCCACGCGCGCCTTGAGGACGTCGCGCCTGCGCTCGAGGTCGACGATCTGGCTCTCGGTCGGCGCCGCCGAGCCGACGCGGGCTGAGCGCCGGAGCCGGCCGCCGTCGGCGGCGGGAGGCCGGCTCGTTCGTGAGCCCGCTTGCCGGGCGACTTCACTCCGGGCAACGCACGACGGCTCCTCTCACGGCCCGAAGAAGTTTCCGTTGAACTTGCCGCCCGAGCACCCGGACGCGCTCGCTGGCGCATTCTGCCCGACCGTGGACGGTCGGCGGCGGCAGGTTCTTCGAGTTGCCGAGGACCTTGCCGGCCGCCTCGCGTGGCCTTCTTCTGGACCGCCGCCGAAGGCGGTGCGCTCGCCGCCGCGGCAGCCTTCAGCTTGGCCTTCTGCTTCTTGTTCACGTGGACCGTCGTCCTCGTGGTCGGCGTGGCGGCCGCCACGGCGCCGCCGCCCTGCACCGTGATGACCTGCGGGCCGGCGGCCGGGCCGGGGCGTTGCTGTCTTGGGCCGATGCTGCCGATCAGCACCCCGAGGCCGATGGCCAGCAGCAGCACGCCCGACTCCGGCCACCAGCGTCGTGCCGGACGAGACGGTCGGCGGGCGCGGCGGGCCGGCACGCCGGACGCGTGCGCGGGCTCGGACCTCGGTGGCGGGCTGGGCCACCGGGAAGCGCGACTGGCCCCGGCGCTCACCGCACTCGACGCAGTAGCGCTGGTCGTGAATGCGAGTGGGGCGCCGCACGCGCCGCACCGGTCCTCGCCGCCGGCGGGCGCTGGGCAGCTCGCGCGTGGGCTCGTCGCCCGCAGGGTCGTCGCCGGGTCTCGGTCGTCGTCGCCGCGCCATGTCCCGCCGCAGTATCGGCCGCCGAGCGCAGTTGTGAAGGCGTGACCGTTCAGCCGCGACCCGTCGGCTTGCTCGGACTCGAGATGTTCACAACTCCTCGCGGCGCGGACACGACACTGCTCGGTCGGCGATGGCATCCGAGACCACGCGACCAGACCGCGCACGCGTCGCGGTGCGCCGAGTGCGAAGCGCGATCTGGCCCATGATCAGCGCTACTGCCTGGACTGCGGGGCCCGCCGCGGACCGCTGCCGGCGCAGATCGCCCAGGTGATCGGCGCCATCCACGAGCAGGGCTCGGCCGCCTCGCGTGCCGCCTGGCGGGGCGCTCGGCCGACCCCTCGACGCCGCCGACGGCCGCGGCGATCGGGTTCGAGATGCCGGGACCGCGCGCGGCCGCGGTGGCGGTCATGGCGCACGCTCGCGTTCGGCGTGATCGTCGGGTCGATCGCCGGCGGGACGAGCGTCGCGGCCCTGGCCAGCGCGCCGCTGATCGTGGTCGGGCTGAGCCCGTCGACCACGGCGGCCGCTCGAACCAGGTCGTGCACGGTGACGGACCGCGAGCCAGCGACGCCGGCTCGGCGCCCGCCGCCGCCGGCACGGCGGCGCCGCGGCCTCGCCGGCAGCCCGCGCAGGTCTCGGCTTGGCCGAGCACTTCGCCGACTCCGACCGACGACCGGACATCGCCGTCGCCGGCCGGGTTCGGCGGCCTACCGCCGGTCAAGCACGTGTTCCTGATCGTCCTGTCCGACCGCGGCTTCGCCCAGTCCTTCGGCGGTCGCGGCGAGCGGCTACCTGAGCGGCGGCGCTGCGCCGCCAGGGCGAGCTCGTCCAGAACTACTACGCGGTGGCGGGCGCGCCGCTTGCCAACGAGATCGCCCTGATCAGCGGCCAGGGCCCCACCGCGCAGACCGCGACCGACTGCCCGTCGTTCTCGCGCATCACGGCCGGCGCAAAAGGGGCCGCGCGGCCAGGTGCTCGGGCGCGGGTTGCGTGTATCCCGCTGCCACCAAGACCCTCGCCAATCAGCTCGACCGCCGCCGGGCACACGTGGAAGGCCTACGTCGGCGGGGTCGGCGGCGGCGCCCGGACCGCCTGCCGGGTGCCGAGGCTCGGGAGCAAGCAAGCGCAGATGGCCGCGGGCGCTACGAGCTACTGGCCTGGCGCAACCCGTTCCTCTACTTCCGCTCGCTGACCGCCGGCGCCGCCTGTCGCCAGAACGAGGTCGGCCATCGGCCAGCTCGGCAAGGACGTGAAGAGCGCGAGCACCGCGCCGTCGTTCGCCTACATCGTCCCGCCGCCCTGCGCCGACCGGCAGCGAGGCGCCGTGCCAGCCAGGCGCCCGACCACCCTGGCCGCCGCCAACCGGTTCCTGAAGTCGGTGGTGCCGGAGATCAAGCGCTCGGCCGCCTACAAGGACGACGGCCTCATCGCGATCACCTTCGACCAGGCGCCCCAGACCGGTCCGAACGCCGACCCGAGCGCCTGCTGCGGCAGCCCCGCCACGTACCCGAACCTCCGCCGGCTGACGACCCCGCCGGCGGTGCCGCCGGCGGCGATGGGGACGGCGACACGACGTCGACACGACCACGACCGGTACGACGACCACCACGACCACGAGCGACGACCGACGACCGACACGACGCGGCGACCACCACGCCCCGACACGACGCGACGACACCGCCGGCGACCTCCCTGGGCGTCGGCGAGACCACCCCGACCGGTGGCGGCGGCCAGGTCGGCCTGCTCCTGATCTCACGCTACGTCAAGCCCGGACAGCATCGACGTCGTCGACTACTTCAACCACTTCTCGCTGCTGGCCACGATCGAGAACCTGTTCGGGCTGCATCGCCTCGGCTATGCCGGCGTCCCCGGGCTTGCCCGTATTCGGCGCTCGGCGTGTTCAACGCCTACTCCGGCTACCGACGGTTCAGTCCCCGAGCTCGATCGACTCGATCACCGGCGGATCGACCGGACGGTCGCCGGCGCCGGTCGGCGTGCCCTCGATCGCGTCGACGGTGTCCATCCCGCCGGTGACCTGGCCGAACACGGTGTGCTTGCCGTCGAGCCAGGGCGCGGCCTGGATGGTGACGATGAAGAACTGCGAGCCGTTGGTGTTCGGGCCCGCGTTGGCCATCGCCAGCGCGCCGCGGATCACCTTGTGCTGGTTGATCTCGTCTTTGAACGTGTAGCCGGGCCCGCCGGTGCCGGTGCCCTGCAGGGCAGCCGCCCTGGATCATGAAGTCGGAGATGACCCGGTGGAAGATGATCCCGTCGTAGAAGTGCTCGCCGGCCAGCTTGCGGAAGTTGGCGACGGTCTCGGGCGCGTCGTCGTCGAAGAACTCGAGCTCGATCGTGCCCAGGCTGGTGTTCATTTTCGCGGTTGACATGCGCCCAGCGTACTGGCGCTCAGTTGTTCGACGCGGTCTGGATCGCGTTGATCGTGGCAGTTGACCGTACACGGTTGGAGCCGGGTTGGCGGGCGTCGCGGTGAAGGCGCAGGTGATCTCAACCGTCCCGTGGGAGCCCGTGATCGTTGCCGGCGCGACGATCGGGATCGTCCCGACCTGCGTCGTCCCGGATTGCGTCCAGATCCGCGATGGCCTCGCGCTCGGTGCTCGAGCGACCTGGAGCGTGCCACGATGCAGGTCGACGAGCAGATTGCGCGCCGGGCGGGTTCCCGGACACGGTCCACTGGCACGTTCCCGAGACGAGGTAGGTGGACCCGACGCTCGCCTCCGGCCAGCTGCTCATCGGCGTCGAGCGTCGATCCAGTTCCGAGCGTCACGTTCGAGGCAGCTCGTGCCGTACTCGTTCGGCAGGACCGGCGTGCACGTGACGTTCCCGGACACCGCGATCGACTGGATCGCCCCCGGGCTGCACGGACCCGGTCACCCGCAGCTGGACCTGGTTCGAGTCCACCTGCCTGGCGCCAACCGCGCCGGCGGACGATCTTGGCCGGCCCGACCGAGTTCGGCTTGAGCTTTGCGTTGCCCACCGAGAAGTTCTGGAGCTGGGCATTCCCCACGCTGTGCGGCGGCAGCCGCAAGGCCGCCCAGCCGGCGCCTCCGAGCGCGACGAACAGGGCCAGGAACGCGACGACCAGCGCCGCCGAGGGACGCCGGCGCGCGAGCTGAGCGCAGACTCATCGAGTCACCTCCGGGTACGTGACGCCCGGCCAGTCGGCCGGCGTGCGGCCAACGCTAGCGCGCCCCCGGCCGGCCTCGCGCGCCCCCGCGAGGCCGGCCTCCTCCCACAGCTCAGCCGTTGGCCGCGGTCTGGATCGCGTTGAGCGTCGAGTCGACCGCCACCGTCGTCGCCGGCGTGCTCGGCGTGGCGCTGTCGCGTGCAGCTCACCGTGGCCGCCTGGGCGCTCGTGGCCGACGCGACCGGCAGGACGAGCGGCACCGTCCCGGCCTGCGAGTTGGCGCTCGATCCGATTTCGACCGCGAGGCTCTTGGTCGTGGTCGAGGCCCGGTGCCGGGCGGGACCGACAGCGTGCAGGTGACCTCAACGCGCTGGCCGGTCGCCCCGCTGATCACCGCGTGCGGATAGGCCAGCACCAGGAACGCGACCCCGCCGGCAGTGACTCGGTAGCGACCTGCGTCGACTCCGCGCCGAGCGTGACCGCCGCCGCGCTCGTCCCGACCTCGTTCGGGAGCGTGGGCGTGCACGCTGACGCTGCCGGACAGCCCGATCGCCTTGATGGCGCCGGTCGAGCACGCCGTCGCCGACCCGCAGCTGCACCTGGCTCGAGCTTCACCTGCTTGGCCCCGACCGATCCGTTGATGATCTTGCGCGCGCCGACCGCGTTGGACTTCAGTTTCCAGTTGCCGACGCTCCCGTTCTTGAGCTGGGCGTTGCCGACGCTGTTCGCCGGTAACTGCGTGGCGGCATAGCCGACCCCTCCGAGGGCGACGAACAGGGCCACGAACGAGACGACCAGCGGCGCCGAGGGACGCCGGCGCACGAGCGATGAGAAGCGCAAATCCATACCTCCGCGTTGTTTGGTTACCAGCCTAACAACCGGTTGAGGTGTCTCCGTTCGGAACACATCGCGGCGCGCGCGAGTCGCGGCGGCCGGCCGCGGAGCTGACACGAACCCGACAGCGTCAGGTCGGCGGCGGGCTCGAGCCGGACCGGACTGGCCGCACACCTCGGTGCCGCTGACCTGGTCGACCACCCGGTCGGCGTCCTGCTCGGGGACCTCGAGCAGGGTGAACCGCTCGAGCACGCGAACGTTGCGCACCGACTCGCCGTCAAGCCCGGTGGCGGCGGTGATCGCGTGGATGATGTCCGAGGGCTCGAGGCCGGCGGCGCGGCCCATCGAGACGATCAGCTTGCGCGCCGGGCCGTCGCCGTCGGCCGGACACGTGAGGCTTGGAGTGGCGGCGCGGCTTGGGCGTGACCGGGGTCGGCGCGACGTGGGCGTGCTCGACCCAGGGGGCCAGCGTGACGCCGGCGTGGTTCTCGATCGCCCGCAGCTCGCGGCGCTGCTGGGGCTCCGCAGAAGGTGATCGCGCGGCCGCTGCGACCGACCCGTCCGGTCCGGCCGATCCGGTGCACGTACACGTCGGGCGAGGTTGGGACGTCGTAGTTGATCGACGTGCGAGACGCCCGGAGATGTCCAGGCCGCGCGCGGCCACATCGGTGGCGACCAGCAGCGGCAGACGGCCGTCCTTGAACGAGATCATCACCCCGTCGCGAGCGCCCTGGGTCATGTCGCCGTGGATCGCCTTGACGTTCATCCCCCGGTCCCGCAGCGTCCGGTACAGCTGCTCGCAGCGGATCTTGGTCCGCACGAACACGAGCGCCTGCTCGGGGCGCTCGGCCCGGAGCACCTCGACCAGCCGGTCGGCCTTCTCGCGCGGGCGCACCTCGAGGCGCGAACTGCTCGACCGTCTCGACGGTCAGCGTGGCCGTCTGCACCTTCACCGTCACCGGGTCGTACAGGTACTGATCGGCCAGCCGCCGGATCTCGGGTGGCATGGTGGCCGAGAACAGCGCGGTCTGGCGGCTCGACGGGGTCAGCGCCAGGATCCGCTCGACGTCCTCCAGGAACCCGAGGTCGAGCATCTCGTCGGCCTCGTCGAGGACCACGAACCGGCACGCCGTGCAGCATCAGCGCGTGCCGCGAGATCAGGTCCTTGACCCGCCCGACCGTTCCCACCACCACGTGGCCGCCGGCGCGCAGCTGGGCCTGCTGGGAGCGGATCGGTGCGCCGCCGAACACCGCGACCACGTCGACGCCCTTGCGCCGGCCATACGCGCGCAGCGCCTGGGTGACCTGGATGCAGAGCTCGCGGGTCGGGGTCAGCACCAGCCCCTGCACCTCGTGCTCGGCCGGGTTGACGTACTGGAGCATCGGCAGGCCGAACGCCGCCGTCTTGCCCGATCCGGTCTGGGCCTGGCCGATCACGTCGTGTCCCTGCAGCAGCGGCGGGATCGCCTGCTCCTGGATCGGGGTCGGCGACTCGTAGCCGACGTCGTGCAGCGCGTCGAGGATGTCGGGCTCAAGGCCCAGATCGGCGAACGTGGTCATCGACACTTGAAGATAGACGGACCGGCGTGGTCGGCGGGTCCGCGTGGGCCTGGTCACCCCTTGACGGCAAATCGTTCGGAACCTAATCTTTCGGTACCGAACGAATTCCGATACAGAGGTGGTGAACCCGGTATGGATCCTCAAGGACACCGCCGACAAGCATCAGCGCCGCACGTCTGGCGCATCAGCGCCGTCGTGGTCATCGGGTCGATCATGTCGATCCTCGACACCACGATCGTCAACGTCGCGCTCGGCGACGCTGGCGCGCGAACTGCACGCGACGATCGCCGAGATCCAGTGGGTGGTCACCGGCTACATGCTGGCGCTGGCCGCGGTGATCCCGGTCACCGGCTGGGCGGCGCGGCGCTTCGGCGCCAAGCAGCGTCTACCTGGTCTCGCTCGTGCTGTTCACCGCCGGCTCGGCGCTGTGCGGCCTGGCCACGTCGACCACCGAGCTGATCGTGTTCCGCGTCCTCCAGGGCGTCGGCGGCGGCATGATCCTGCCGATCGGCCAGCTGATGATGGCCGAGGCCGCCGGTCCGTAGCGCATGGGCCGCGTGATGAGCATCGTCGCCGTGCCGGCGATGCTCGCGCCGATCCTCGGCCCCACCCTCGGCGGGCTGATCGCTCGACAACGCGAGCTGGCGCTGGATCTTCTACGTCAACGTGCCGATCGGCGTCATCGCCGTGATCGCGGCGCTGCGGGTGCTGCCCACCGTCGAGCCCGGCCAGGCCGACCGGCTCGACGTCCGGGGGTTCGCGCTGATGGCGACCGGGCTGCCGCTCCTCACCTACGGCCTGGCCGAGGTCGGCGTCGACCGGCGGCTTCAGCTCGCCCAAGGTGATCGTGCCGATCGTCGCCGGCGTCGCGCTGGTCGCCGCTGTTCGCCTTCCACGCGCTGCGCGTCCCCAAGCCGCTGCTCGATCTGCGCCTATACCGCCGGCCCACGTTCTCCTCGGCCTCGATCGCCATGTTCTGCCTCGGCGCCGCGCTGTTCGGCGGGATGATCCTGCTGCCGCTGTACTGGCAGGACGTCCGCTTCGAGAGCGTCGTCGACACCGGCCTGCTGACCGCGCCGCAGGGCCTCGGCGCCGCGCTGTCATGCCGCTCGCCGGCAAGCTGACCGACCGCATCGGCGGCGGCCCGCTCGCGCTGTTCGGCGTCACGCTGTGCACGCGTCGCCACGATCCCGTTCGGCGCTGATCGGCGCGCACACCTCGATCGTGTGGCTGTCGGTGGCGATGTTCGTCCGCGGCATCGGGCATCGGCTTCGCGCTTCATGCCGGCGATGGCGGCGGCGTTCGCCTCGCTCGAGCGCTCCGAGCTGGCCGACGCGACGCCGCAGCTCAACGTGCTCCAGCGCGTCGGCGGCTCGATCGGCACCGCCGTGCTGGCGGTCGTCCTCCAGCGCGCGCTCGACCGGCGTGCACACGCTGAGCGGCGCCGCGCACGCCTACGGCACCGCGTTCTGGGCCTCGGCCGGCCTGACCGCGCTGGCGATCATCCCGTGCGTCGATCCTGATGCGCGCCGAGCGCGCCGCGCGGGCGGCGAAGGGCGCGCAGGCGGAGGCGTCGCCCGAGGCGCTGGCGGAGGCGATGGCCGCGTGAGCGCCGAGCCTCGGCTAGATGCGCTGCGCGACGTGGACGCGAGCGCGAGGAGCGCGACGCCACCGAGCAGGTCGGCGCGGTCGTTCAAGCGCGCGATGGCCGCGGTGCGGCGGCTGCGCGGGCGCGAGACCCACCGCCCCGGCGAGCTCACCGACGCGCAGTACGGCCTGCTGTTCGGCCTTCGCGACCAGAGTCAGATGTCGGTGCGCGACCTCGCGTACGCGGCCGATCTCTGCCCGGCGAGCGTGACCGAGATGCTGGAAGGGCTCGCGGCCGCCGGGCTCGTTCGAGCGTCAGCGCTCCGAGCGCGACCGGCGCGTCGTCCTCACCTCGCTCACCGAGAGCGGCCGCGGGCTGGTCGAGGAGCGCCGCGCGCGCTTCGAGCCGCGCTTCCGCGCCGCCCTCGCCGAGTTCAGCGACGAGGAGCTGTGGTCGCCGCCGGCCGTGCTCGAGCGGCTGCGCGGCGCTGTTCGAGGAGATCGCCGACGAGCGGGGCGCCTAGCGCCGGCTCGCGGCCGCCCACTCGAGCGCCGCGTCTGCGCGGCGGCGCTGGACGCGCGTAGTCGCGGCGCGTGTCCACCGCGTCGGACGCAAAGCGGTAGAGATCCTGAGCGGCGGCGGTCGTCGACGTTGTCGTTGTATGGCGCGGAGGATCGCGCCGATCACCGGGCACACCGACACCGGGCGGCGAGGTGGCCATTGCCCCCGGTTATGACGCACGGGGTCCCGATTCTTAGCCGTCATGTACTACCTATCCGGAGAAGGCCGAGCCGTCCAGGTGCGAGCTTCGGTTGCCCGGGTCGCGCACGCCGAACTTGACGTCGAACGCGGCGCTGTCCTCGGCCGCCTCGCAGAACTCGACCTTGGCCGGGCAGGAGGATCGGCTTCTTGAACGCGACCTCGACCGTGAACGCGTCCGGCACGCGAGCCTGGAGCGCGCTCAGGCAACGCGCCTTCGTCCACATGCCGTGAGCTGATGGCCGACTTGAAGCCGAACAGGCGGGCGCTGAGCGGGTGCATGTGGATCGGGTTCATGTCGCCCGACACCGAGCCGTATCGGCGGCCCAGATCGCCGGCCAGCGTCCACGTCGCGGTCGCCGGCAGATCCTCGGCCCGCGGGAGCTGTGAGCCCGGCGCCTTGGCGCCGTCTGATCCGTGGCCGCGCCGGAGGTTGGTCGAGATCTCCTCCCAGACCAACTCGTCCCCGACCCGCGCCTCCGAGACAAGCGAGAACTGCTTGCCGCGTGGGTGGTCCTCGAGCGGTGTCGGCCCGGACCGTTATGTCCATGCGCTCGAAACGCCGGATCGCCCGGTGCTGAGCGATCCGGTTGGCGATGTGCACCAGTCCGATGGCCGGGAACGGGAAGCTCGGGTCGGTCATCAGCGAGAGCTGGAGCGGGAAGGCGAGGATGTGCGGGTAAGTGGCGGGGATCGTGTCGCGCTCAGGTCGAATCCGCACACGCGGTTGTATGCGGCTGAGCCGGTCGAGAATCGACCGCGACGTCGCGCAGCCTCAGAGCGAGGTCCGGGACGTCCCGCGCCGCGGCCGCCCACGAACGGCAGGTGCGAGGCGCCCGGGATCATCGCCGCGCCCGCCCGAGCGAACAGCGGCAGCATCGACGGCGATTTGTCGAGGTCACGCGTGGTCATCACGCACCCACCAGGCTCTGACCGCACACCCTGACCACTGTCCCGTTGAGGCCGCCCGAGCCCGGGCTGGCGTACCAGGCGATCGCCTCGGCCACATCGACCGGGAGCCCGCCCTGAGCCAGGCTGCTCATCCGGCGTCCCGCCTCGCGCGTGGCGATCGGCATCGCCGCGGTCATCTGGGTCTCGATGAACCCGGGCGCCACCGCGTTGATCGTCAAGCGCTTCTTGCCCACCTCGGGCGCCATGGCGTGCACCATACCGATCACGCCAGCCTTCGATGCGGCGTAGTTGGTCTGCCCCGGGTTGCCCGCGATGCCGCTCATCGAGGAGACGCAGACGATCCGGCCGTTCTCGCGGATCGCCTCGCGGGCCAGGAGCTCCTCATTGATCCGCTCCGGCGCGGTCAGGTTGATCCCGATCACGATGTCCCACTGCTCTTCGCTCATCCGCGCGAGTGTCTTGTCCCGGGTCACGCCGGCGTTGTGGACGACCACATCGACCCCGCCGTGGTGCTCGAGCAGGTGATCGGAGATCCGTGCCGGCGCGTCCTCATCGGTGACATCGAGCACGAGCGTCGATCCGCCCAGCTCGCCGATCGTCTCCTCGAGCTCTCGACTGGAGCGCCGGCACGTCGAGCCCGATCACATGGGCGCCGTCGCGAGCGAGGACCTGGGCGATGGCGCGCCCGATCCCGCGCGATGCGCCGGTGACCAGCGCGAACCGTCCCGCCTGGGGACGCTCCCAGTCGATGCCGTTCGCGCCGAGCGCGCTGGCCCCGATCCGCACCACCTGGCCGGACACGTAAGCCGACTTGGGCGAGAGGTAGAAGCGGAGCGTCGACTCGATCTGCGTCTCGGCCTTCTGGCCAACGTAGATCAGCTGGGCGGTGGCGCCCCTGCGTACCTCCTTGCCGACCGAGCGCACGAAGCCCTCGAGCGCGCGCTGGGCAGTGGCCTGCCGCGGCGTGGCGGCGGCGTCGGGCGGAGTGCCGAGGACGATCAGGCGACCTGAGGTGCGCACCCGGCGGATGGTCGCCGTCAGGAAGGCATACGCCTCCCGGAGTTCGGTCGAGTCGGCGATGCCGCTGGCGTCGAATACGACCGCCTTGAACGTCTCGTCCTCGGTGGCGGTCTCCGCGTTCCACACACGCGCCTCGACCCCGGCGTCGGCCGCCGCGGTTCGGAATCTCCTCGTCCAGCGGCGCGTGGACCTCGGCCTCGATGGCGGCCAGCACGACGGCGACGGCGCCGGCCAGGCGGGCGCCCGGAACCGCGCCGAACAGGGCGGGACCGCTGAGGACCGGCTGTCCGCGCTCGTAGCGCTCGAGCTTGACCGGCGCCGGCAGGCCGATCTGCTTGGAGACGATCTCGCCGATCGGGGTGTTGACCAGTTGCTGGTAGCGGTCGCTCATGCAGCCCCCATGATCGCGGTGACGCCGAGGCCGCCGGCCGCGCAGATTGAGATGAGCCCTCGGCCGGAGGATTTCTCCTTGAGTGCTTTGGCCAGGCCGGCCACGATCCGGCCGCCGGTGGCGCCGAACGGGTGACCGGCGGCCAGCGAGCCGCCGTGGCGGTTCAGCTTCTCGCGGTCGATGCTTCCCGAGCGGCGAGTCCAGCCCAAGCCTCTCCTTGCAGTAGACCGGGTCCTCCCACGCCTTCAGCGTGCACAGCACCTGGGCGGCGAACGCCTCGTGGATCTCGTAGAAGTCGAAGTCCTGGAGGGTCAGGCTGTTTCGCGCGAGCAGCCTCGGGACGGCATAGGTCGGTGCCATCAGCAGTCCCTCGCGCGCGTGGACGTGATCGACCGCCGCGGTCTGGGCGTCGGCGATGTACGCCTGGACCGGAAGGTTGTGCACCGCCGCCCAGTCCTCTGAGGCCAGCAGCACGGCGGACGCGCCGTCTGACAGCGGGGTGGAATTGCCGGCGGTCATGGTTCCGTCCTCGCCACCGAACACGGGCTTCAGCTTGGCCAGCTTTTCGACATTCGTGTCGGGACGGAGGTTCTGGTCGCGCTCGAGGCCGAGGAACGGGGTGACCAGGTCGTCCAGGAAGCCGGTGTCGTAGGCGGCGGCCAGGTTCCGGTGTCTGCTCACGGTCAGCTCGTCCTGCTCCTCGCGCGTGACGCCCCACTCCTTGGCCATCAGCGCGGCGTGCTCGCCCATCGAGAGGCCGGTGCGGGGCTCGGCGTTGCGTGGGATCTGGGGAACGATCTGCTGGGGGCGAAGCTTGGCCAGCGCCTTCAGCCGAGCGGCGTTGCCGTTGGCTCGGTTAACCTCGAGCAGCACCTGGCGGAGGTCCTCGTTGACCGCGATCGGCGCGTCCGAGGAGGTGTCGAAGCCGCCGGCGATGCCCGAGTCGATCTGCCCGAGCGCGATCTTGTTAGCCACCAGGATCGCCGCCTCCAGCCCGGTGTCACACGCCTGCTGGATGTCGTAGGCGGGGGTGTGCGGATTCAGTCGCGTCCCCAGCACGCACTCCCGGGTCAGGTTGAAGTCGCGGCTGTGCTTGAGGACGCCGCCGGCGGCGACCTCGCCGAGGATCTCGTCCTTAAGCGAGAACTTCGAGATGAGGGCCTCGAGCGTGGCGGTAAGCATGTCCTGGTTCGAGGCCCGGGCGTAAGGCCCGTTCTGGCGGGCGAACGGGATCCGGATGCCGCCGAGCACCGCCACCCGGCGGGCGTTGGAATTCATGTCTTGGCTGCTCCTGGTCGTTAGCTACAGCGCTGTAGCTTAGTCCGGGTCGTCCGCGCCCGTTGCAGGCGTGAGGGTTTCGCCCGCGATCGCGCGGCGGACCAGGCCCGGCGCCAGGATGCGGGCGGCCGCCGCCAGCCAGTACGGCCTCGGGGCGTAGCGCTCGACTTTGCCCTGCAGTCCGCATTCGACGATCGACTCAGCGACCGCCTCGGGCTTCGAGACGATCCGCCGGAGGACCGGATGAGCGACCAGCTCGGCCTGCGGAAACCCTTCGGTGGCGACGAATCCCGGGAGCACCAGACCCACGTGCACGCCGTGCGGCCGCTCCTCGGCGGCCAGCGAATCGCTCCAGCCGGCCAGGGCGAACTTGGCGGCCGAGTAGCCGCCGGCCTTGCCCCGCGCCACGCGGCCCGAAGTGCTCGAGACGTTGACTATGGAGGCGCGCGCACCTCGGTTCGCGGTCGCGCGCAGCAGCGGCAGCAGCGCATGCGCGAGCCGCAGCGGCGCCTCGAAGTTGATCTTCATGTGCCGGTTGACGTTCTCCCAGCCGGTGTCGGCAAACGAGCCCGCCCAACGCGCGCCGGCGTTGTTGACCAGCAGGTGCAGTTCGCCGCCGTGTTCGCGCTCGATCGCTTCGAGCACTTTCGCCGGCGCGTCGGGATCGGTGAGGTCGACGGCGACCACGGTGGCGCCGCCGAGGCTCGGTGGCGAGTGCTTGCAGTCGATCCCGGCGGCGCGCCACCAGGACCAGCCGGGCGCCCGGCTCGCGCGTGAGGCGGCGCGCGGTGGCCTCGCCGATGCCGCTCGAGGCACCGGTCACGACCGCGACGAATGATGTCGGCTCGGCCAAGGCGCCGGAAGGCTACCTCGTGTTCTCGATGCCGATCAGCGCGATCAACCCGCCGAGCGCGGCGAGCGCGGCGGCGATCTCCATGCCGATGCGGAACGCGTGCACCGACGCGTCGCGCAGGACGGCGTGATCGCCGGCGGATAGGCCGGGCGCGTCGGTGACCAGTGGCCGGGCGCGGATGGCGGTTCGGCCCTGCGGGCTGAGGGCCCGGTCTCGATCGATCTGCGATGCGAACGCGGCCGAGACGGCGGCTCCGACGGCGGCGATCGCCAGCAGGCCGGCGATCCGCGACATTGCGTTGTTGGTGCCGCTGGCCAGGCCGGAGCGCCCCGGCGGCACCGACCCGAGCACGGCCGCGGTCAACGGCGCCACCGTGGCGGCCAGTCCGAGGCCGAACACGAGCACCCCGGGCAGGATGACGGTGGGGTAGCTCGGGTGGGCGCCGGCCCGGGCGAAGAGCAGAAACCCGGCGCCGGCCAGCATCGGGCCGCCGGCCATGAACGGACGTGGGCCGAGGCGGTCGGCGAGCGCGCCGAAGCGCGGGGACAGCGTGAACATGAGCAGCGTGATCGGCAGGAGCGAGACACCGGCGGCAATCGGCGTGTAGCCACCGACCTGCTGGAGGAATATCACCGTGAAGAACGTGGCCACGCCGAGGCCGCCGTACACGCTGAGCGTGGTGAGGTTGCCGACCGCGAAGTTGCGCACCTTGAACAGACCCAGTGGCAGCATCGGGTCGGGTGTGTGCCGCTCCCAGGCGATGAAGGCGGCCAGGAGCATCAGTCCCGCGAGGATCGGGATGGCCACACGCGGATCGGCGAACCCGTAGCGCGACTGCTCGATGAGCCCGAACACCGGGCCGCTCAGACCGAGCACACAGAGCAGCCCGCCGATCCAATCGATGTTGGCGCTCCGTTGCTCATCGGGGGGAAGACGCCTCAGCAGGGCGACGGTAATTGCCACCGGGATCAGGTTGACGAGGAAGATCCAGCGCCACGAGGCGGCCTGGACGAGCACGCCCCCTCCCAGCGGCCCGATCACGGTGGCCACCCCGGTCCAGGCGATCCACCTTCCTATGGCGGCCGCACGTTCCTGCGGTTCGAAGTAATCGACGATCAGAGCCAGCGAGCTGGGCACAAGCAGCGCGCCGGCCACTCCCTGCAGACCGCGTGCGGCGATCAGAACCGAGCTGCTCGGGGCCAGGGCACAGGCCAGCGAGCACGCGCCGAACCCGAGCAGGCCGGCCCTGAACACGCGCTTGCGGCCGAGGACGTCGCCCAGCGAGCCGCCCAGCAGGAGCAGCGAGGCGAGCGTGAGCAGATAGGCCTCGACCACCCATTGCTGGTCGGCCAGGCTCCCGTGCAGGCTCGCCCGGATCGCCGGCAGCGCGACGTTGACGATCGTCTGATCCAGGAACACGATGCCGGAGCCGAGGACGCTCGCGGTCAGTACCGTGCGCTTGAGGTCGCGCTCGCGCAGGGGCTCAGTCGGTGCCGGAGGCGAGCGTGGCATTCGGCTCGTAGCCGGAGAACCGGACGCTCTGGGCGAACGGCTTGGTCCGGTCGACGATCACGCAGTAGCTCTTGGTGTTCGCGGCATTGGGCACACATGCGCGGTAGATGGTTCCGCCCTGAATGGCCAATACGCTGACGAACTGCAGGTGGCGGCGGAACGGCGCGGGCGCCCGGTCGCCGATCCAGGCCTGGGCGCGGGCGACCGCGTCCTGCATGGCGCGCTGGGAGGATCGAATCGCTGGGCGGTGCACCATGCCCGCGGTCAGGAGCATCGCGCTGATGAGCAGGACCACGATCGTCCCGCCGTAGTCGCGCGCGATGAACGTCGGCAGGTCGGTCCTCGTGCGGCGGAGCCCCCAGGCGATTGGGCGCGAGAGAAGCAGCACCCCGAGGAGGTTCAGGACCAGCCCGAGGAGCGCCGCCGCGGCCAGCGACTCGGTTGAGCCGGCCGGCGGGAGGGCGTGCCCGATCGCGGCATCGGCGAACGTGAGCACGACGAACATCGGCCACAACCAGGCGCCTGCGCGCCGCCACCGCAGGCGCACGAGGAGAGCGCGCGTGTGCGACAGCCGGGCACTGTCCATCGCCTCGAAGGGTAGGCGTCCGCGGCGGGACCGTCCAATAAACTCGGATGACCCAGATACAGAGCCTGGCCCGGCGATCCCGGACGGCTCGGTGAACCGGGTGCGGATGCGGAGATCCCGTTCCGGCCCACGGAGAAAGGGAAGACGGACGAGATGGCCACTCATACGGCTGAGCCGGCCCCCGGCGGGGCGGCGGCGGTCGAGCACCTGACGCTGGAGGACCGCATCTGGCTGCTGCGCGCGATGCTGCTGATGCGCGGTCTGGAAGCGCGCGCGATGACCCTGTATCGCCAGGGCAAGGTGCCCGGGTCGTTCTACGACGGCTACGGGCAGGAGGCGGTGTCGGCCGGCGCGGCGTTCGCCATGGGCCCGCAGGACCGGTTGTGCATCCTGCACCGCGACCTCGCCGCCCATCTGATCCGGGGCGTCACGCCGGCACGGATCCTCGCCCAGTACATGGGCCGCGCCACCGGGATCACCGGCGGGCGCGACGGCAATGTCCACTTCGGCGACCGCAAGCTCGGGTGCGTCGGGATGGTCTCGATGCTGCCCGACATGATGCTGGTCGCCACCGGCATGGCGATGGCGTTCAAGCTGCGCGGCGAGCGGCGCTGCGCGATGACCTGGTTCGGGGACGGCTCCACCTCGCGCGGGGACTTCCACGAGGCGATGAACTGGGCCGGCGTGCAGAGGTTGCCGGTGGTGTTCATCCTGGAGAACAACCAGTACGCGTACTCGACGCCGGTGGACAAGCAGTTCGCGGTCGATCCGGTCGAGCGCGCCGCGGCGTACGGGTTCGTCGGCGTGACCGTCGATGGGAACGACGCCGAGGCGATGTTCGAGGCGACGCGGGCGGCGCGCGAGCGCGCTTTGAGTGGCGACGGACCGACGCTGATCGAGGCGGTCACGATGCGCATGCACGGGCACGCCGCCCACGACGACATGAAGTACGTGCCCAAGGAGCAGGTCGAGCAGTGGCGCAAGCGCGACCCGATCGAGTGCCAGGAGAAGCGCCTGCGCGATGTCGGAGTGGACATCGATGCGGTGCGGTCCGAGGTCAAGGCTGTGATCGACGCCGCCACCGAGGGTGCGCTGGCGTCGCCGATGCCCGACCCGGGGACGGCGGTCGACGGCGTTTTCTGCGACGGTGAGGCCGAGCCGCTGGGCGACGGACAGGCGCCGTGGAGCGGCTTCGCGGGGGGTGCCTGATGCCGACGCTGACCTATCTCCAGGCGATCTCGGCCGCGCTGCGTGACGAGTTGCGCTCCGACGAGCGGGTCCTCCTGATGGGCGAGGACATCGGCGTGTTCGGCGGCGCGTTCAAGGTGACCGACGGGTTCATCGACGAGTTCGGCCCCGATCGGGTGATGGACACGCCGCTGGCGGAGTCCGGGATCATCGGCACCGCGATCGGCGCCGCCGTGGTCGGCATGAGGCCGGTGTGCGAGATGCAGTTCTCAGACTTCATCTCGTGCGGCTTCGACCAGTTGGTCAACGTGGCCGGCAAGATGCACTATCGCCAGGGGCTGGCCGTGCCAATCACCGTCCGGTTGCCTTCGGGCGGCGGGTTCTCGGGCGGCCCCTTCCACTCCCAGAACCCCGAGGCGTGGTTCATGCACTCGCCCGGGATCAAGGTGGTGGCGCCGTCGACTGCTTCGGATGCGAAGGGGCTGTTGCACGCGGCGATCCACGACCCAAATCCCGTCTGCTACATGGAGCACAAGCACCTCTACCGCCGGGTGAAGGGCGAGGTCGCCGAGGGCGTGTTCGAGACGCCGTTTTCCGCGCGCGTGGCGCAACCGGGATCCGACCTGGTGGTGATCGCCTACGGCGCCATGGTGCCGATGGCGCTCGAAGCGGTATCGGATGGGCTCGACGGGGCGTCGGTCGAGGTCCTGGATTTGAGGTCTCTGGTGCCGCTGGACGAGGAGGCGATCCTCGACTCGGTGGAGCGCTGCTCCAAGGTGGTGATCGTCGACGAGGCCAACCAGATGTGCGCGGCCGGCGCCCAGGTGGCGGCGCTCATCGCCGAGAAGGGATTCGAGTCGCTGGACGGGCCGGTCGTTCGCGTGGCCACGCCCGACGTCCCGATTCCGTTTTCGCCACCGCTTGAACAAGCGGTGCTGCCGGGTGTCGAGAGAGTGAGGGAGGCGTGCCGTGAGCTCCTCGCCTACTGACGTCCTGCTCGACGTGACGATGCCGCAGATGGGCGTCTCGGTCGCCGAGGGCACCGTGGTCGGCTGGCGCGTGGACGTTGGGGACCGGATCGAGGCCGATCAGCCGATCTGCGACATCTCCACCGACAAGATCGACACCGAAGTGCCGTCGCCGGCCTCGGGCGTGGTGGCGGAGATCCTCGTGCCGGTGGAGGAGACGGTGACGGTCGGGACCGTGCTGGCGCGCGTCGCCACCGGCGGCTCTCGGCCCCAGTCGCTCGATGGCGAGACCGATCGCCCCCCGCGCACTGAGACCGCGCCCCAGTCGCTCGATGGCGAAACCGATGGCCCTCCGCGCACTGAAACCAAATCCCCATCCCCCACACCGCCGGCGCCCTCGACCGCACGGACCGGCAACGGTCACCGTCGCTACTCGCCGGTGGTCCAGCGGATCGCCGCCGAGCACGGCATCGACCTGTCGCAGGTTTCGGGGACCGGGCGGGGCGGGCGCGTGCGCAAGCAGGACGTGCTCGCGGTCGTGGAGTCGGCCACGGTCGAGGAGCCGCCGCTGCACATCGAGAGCCCGTACCGGCCCGAGCCGGTCGCGCCGGTTCTCGACGGTGGCGGTTTGTCGCGGATGCGCCGGCAGATCGGCGAGCACATGAAGCGCTCGCTGGACACCGCGGCCACATGTACCACGTGGATCGAGGTCGATATGAGCCGGGTGGAGGCGGCACGGGCTCGGTTGGGCGTGACCGCGCTGGCGTACGTGGCGCGGGCGTGCATCGATGCGCTGCGCGAGCACCCCGCGCTGAACGCGTGGCTCGAGGGCTCGGAGTACACGCGTCACGCGGACGTGAACCTCGGGATCGCCGTGTCGCTCGGCGATGACGGCCTGATCGTCCCGGTGCTGGCGCGGGCCCACGAGTTGTCGGTCGAGGGGCTGGCGGCGCGGGTCAAGGACCTGGCGCGGCGGGCGCGGGCGCGGGAGCTGACGCCGGATGAGGTCCGGGGCGGGACGTTCACGATCACCAACCCCGGGCAGTACGGGTCGATCATGGCCACCCCGATCATCAACCAGCCGCAGGTGGCGATCCTCGACTTCGAGGCGGTTGTCAAGAGGGCTGTCGTGGTGACGGATTCCGAGGGCAATGACTCGATTGCGATCCGGCCGATGACGATCCTCGGGCTGAGCTGGGATCACCGGGCTTTGGACGGGGCGCTCTCGGCCCAGTTCCTGGCGACGGTCAAGCGGTTGCTGGAGAGCGTGTGATGCCGCCGGAGCTGTGGGTCTGTCACCTGGGCGTGGTGGAGTACCGGGAGGCGTGGGCATTCCAGGAGCGGATTCGGGCGGCGCGGCAGGCGGACGAGCTTCCGGACGTCCTACTGACGTTGGAGCACCCGCCCGTGTACACGCGCGGCCGGCGCTCGCGGCCCGGCGAGCTGCCGATGGGCGAGGACTGGTATCTGGCCCAGGGGATCGACGTGGTCGAGACCGACCGCGGCGGCCTGGTCACCTACCACGGCCCCGGCCAGCTGGTCGGCTACCCGATCGTGCGGGTCGACGACGTCGTGGGTTATGTGCGGACGCTCGAGAACGCTTTGGTACGCGCGCTCGCGGACGAAGGCGTGGTCGGCGCTCGGTCTCGTCCGGATGAGGGCCACCGGTATCTGGGCGTGTGGGCCGGGGAGCGCAAGATCGCCTCGATCGGGGTGCACCTGTCCCGTGGCATTTCGACGCACGGGTTCGCGGTCAACGTCGAGAACGACCTGCAGCCGTTCTCCTGGATCGTGCCCTGCGGTCTGGACGGGGTTCAGATGACTTCGTTGCTGCGTGAGACCGGCCGGACCCCGAGTCTCATGAAGTGCGTCCGCCGGCGCGCGGCGTACGAGGTGGCGCGAGCGCTGGGGCGCCGGCAGCGTCTCGTCTCGTTGACTCGGTTGGAGACGCGGGCATTAGTAGCTTGAGCAAGGTTTCCCGGAGCTCGTAGGGCCGGAACTTCATCTGGCGCCACGTGGTGCGGATGACCGTCCATCCCGCCGCGGTCAGGCGCTGGTCGCGCCGGCGATCGATCTCCATGCGCTGGCGACTGCTGTGCCATTTGTCGCTGTCGGCCTCGACGATGACCCGTCGGTCGCGCCAGACGAAGTCGACGCGGAGCGGCGGGCCGCCGTCTTCGAGGACGATGAACTGGTTGGTGTCCGGGTCGGGAAGATTGAGCGACCGGGTGATGGAGAGCAGCAGCTCCTCGTTCTCGTTCCAGGTGGGGGTCTGGCCGATGTAATGGGTGGCCAGGACCGCGCGTGCCTTCTTGGCGGCGGGGCGCGTTGGATTGCGGGCGAGCTGGTCGTTGATCGCTTTGAGATCGAGGGTCTCGGCGATCTCTGCCTGGTCGAAGGCCCGCTCGAGCTGGCGTGGGGTCAATACGTCGCCCAGGTCGAGCAGCGTGCGGGCGACGGACGTCACCGGGATGTTCTCGACGACGGTGACGTCGGCCTCGGTGAGGCTGGTCGAGCGGTGGACGCGGACACCTTCGTGGGCTCGCCCGGAGCGGGCCGGCACGGTGACCTCGATCTTCCAGTAGCCGTAGTCGCGCAGCTCGTGCAGGCGCGCCGCCGAGCGGTGCGAGAGGACGGCGTCGGGGCCGCAAGCGAGCACGGCGGCCATGTACAGCCCGTCGCGCTTCAGGAGCTCACGGGGGATGAGGGAGTAGACCGCGTGGTGGATGCGGTGGAGTCGGCCGGTGGCGGCCCGCTTCTGAACCGCCCGCGACGTGAGCCCGAGCTCGCGCAGCTGGTCAAGGCCAAACGGCCCGTGCTGCGTGAGCGCGAGCTCTCCCAGGGCCTGGTCGAGAAAGCGCCCGCATGGTTCGTTTTCTCGACCAGCCTTCGGCATGAACGCAAGGGTCCCCGAAAAGGTGTGATGTGTCTGAAACGGTGTGTTCCAATTCGACTCGGGCGCTAGCCTTGAAGCATGCGTGAGCAC
This sequence comes from uncultured Solirubrobacterales bacterium, assembly GCA_963757795.1. Classification (GTDB taxonomy): domain Bacteria; phylum Actinomycetota; class Thermoleophilia; order Solirubrobacterales; family Solirubrobacteraceae; genus Palsa-465. The sequence continues at coordinate 149,198 of CAVWSI010000002.1, forward strand.
GCGACGAGGTCGAGGGCCAACCCGGGGGGTATCGCCAACGTCCTCGACGTGCTGGGCCCCGACGTCCAACCCTTCCGCTCACGGAAACCCCCCTGGTTCAAGGTGCCGGCGCCGGGCAGCCGGAAGTACCGGGAACTCAAGGGCCTGATCGACTCCGAGAATCTCCACACGGTCTGCCAGGAGGCCGCCTGCCCGAACATCGGCGAGTGCTGGCAGCGAGGTACCGCCACGTTCATGATCCTCGGAGACACCTGCACGCGGCGCTGCGGGTTCTGCAACGTCAAGACCGGCAAGCCGACGTGGAACGATCCGCTCGAGCCGGCGCGGGTGGCGCGGAGCGTGGCGCGGATGGGCCTCCGCCACGCGGTGATCACGAGCGTGGACCGTGACGATCTCCCGGACTACGGCGCCGGCGCGTTCGTCGGGGTCATCCGGCAGATCCGGCGCCAAGCGCCGAAATGCAAGGTTGAGGTGCTGACGCCCGACTTCCGGGGCGAGGAGATGCCGCTGGCCAAGGTCGTCGGAGAACGTCCCGACGTGTTCAACCACAACGTCGAGGTGGTGCCCCGGCTGTATCCGGTGGCGCGCCGGGGCTCGAAGTTCGAAAGATCGTGCCGGGTCCTCAGGAACGCCAAGGAGATGGGCGCGGATGAGCTCACCACGAAGTCCGGGCTGATGGTCGGCCTGGGCGAAAGCTTCGACGAGATGGTCGACGCGCTGGGCACCCTGCGCGAGAGCCATGTCCAGGTCCTCACCGTCGGCCAGTACCTGCGCCCGACCGAGAATCACCTGCCGATCGTTCGCTACTGGCACCCGGACGAGTTCAAGGCGCTGGAAACCGCGGCCTACGCGCTGGGCTTCGAGCACGTGGCCGCCGGACCCTTGGTCCGATCGAGCTACCACGCCGACCAGCACGTTCCGCAGGCGGAGCCCGGCACCGGCCCCCTGGCAGAGGTGGCGGGATGAGTCGCCGTCGGGTCGCGCTGCTGGTGGCGATGGCGGTCGCCTTCACCGCGCTCGCGCTCGCCCCGGCCGCGCTGGCCGCCGCCGGCGGCGGCTCGGCAGGATTCGGTGGCGGTGGCGGAGGCGGTGGTGGCGGCCACGGAAACGGGTTCGCCCTCTATCTCCTGATTCAACTGCTGTTCCGGATCGCCGTGCTCGGGCACGGCCTCGGGGCGCTCGTGTTGATCGCCCTGGCGGTGCTGTGGGTGCTCTTCACGCGCGTGGCGCCGCGCTACAGCGGCACCGCGCAGCGCGGGGCGCAAGTCCCGCCGGCGCGTGGCCGAGCGCCAGCGCCGTGTCCACGCCGCCGCAGCCGAGGCGGCCGAGGACGACCCGGCCTTCGCCGCCGACGCGGTCAAGCCGGCGGCCGCGAACCTGTTCAAGCAGATCCAGGCCGCCTGGAGCCGGGGCGACCGGGCAACGCTCGCCCGACTCGTGGGCCCGGATCTGCTGGTCGAGTGGGAGCGCCGGATCGACGACCTGGCCCGCCGCGGCTGGCACAACCACGTCGAGGTGCTCGGCGAGCCGACCATCGAGTACGTCGGCCTCGACGTGGAGACCGACCGCGTCACCGTCCGGGTCGAAGCAAAGCTGCGCGACTACGTCACCGACCGGTTCGGGAACCACCGCAAACGCGCCGGCCGGGTCGAGCGAGACCGTCACCGTCCGCGAGTTCTGGACGCTCGGCAAGGATCGAAGCGGCCGGTGGGTCCTCGTCTCCATCGAGCAGGGCGCCGAGGGCGAGCACGTGCTCGACGAGCAGATCGTCGCGACCCCTTGGTCGGACGATCGCGGCATGAGGGACGAGGCCATGATCGAGAGCAGCGGTCAACGACGCTGTCCCCGGAGACGATGAAGATCGCCGAGGTCGCCGACCTCGACTTCCAGGGCGACGCGCGCGCCGCAGCGCTCGACCTGAGCCTGGCCGACGGGCGATTCGCGCCTGACGTGCTCGAAATCACCGCCCGCCGCGCGGCCACCGCCTGGGCCGAAGCCGTCGACGGTGATGACGCCCGGCTGCGCTCGATGGCCCACGGCCAGGCGGTCCGGGATCTCCTGCACCCCGGCGACCCGAGCATGCGAACCCGGCTGGTCGTGCGTGGCCCGGAGGTCCGCCGGATCCGCATCCCGAAGCTCGACGCCGCCGCCCAGCCCCCGACGATGACGATCGAGGTGGAGTTGCACGGCCGGCGCTACATCGAGGACCGGGACACGACCGCGATCCTGGCCGGAAGCCAGTCCCGGTCCACCACGTTCACCGAGCAGTGGACATTCTCGCTCGACGGCGACGCACGCCAGCCCTGGCTGCTGACGGGCGCGCGGCGCCGGAGTCGAGCAGGCGTAGTCAAGCCGCCAACGGCATAAGCTCCGCGGCGCGTGATCCCGCTGAAGGACAACATCCCGACGGGGAAGTTTCCGTTCGTCACGGTCAGCCTGATCCTGATCAACGTCGTCGTGTATCTGCTGGCCATCCGCCACGGCGGCTCGCTCTTCAGCGGCCCGGGCACGGAGGAGGTCGTGAAGTACGGGGCGATCCCGAAGGTCCTCCTGCACCCCGGCCTGCACTGCGCCGCGGTGGTCCGGACGGCCACGGGTCAGCAGGAGGTGCTGTGCAACGACGTCGTACTCGCGGCCAACCAGATCCCGACCGAGAACACGCTTCCCACGTGGGAGACCGTGTTCAGCGCGATGTTCATGCACGCGTCGTTCCTGCACATCGCCGGCAACATGCTGTTCCTGTGGATCTTCGGCAACAACGTCGAGGACTCGATGGGGCCGGTCAAGTACGTCGGCTTCTACATCCTGGGCGGGATCGCCGCGCTGGCTCTGCAGGTCGTCGATCGACCCGAACGCCACTGCTCCGACGCTCGGGCGCCTCAGGGGCGATCGCCGCCGTGCTCGGCGGCTACATCCTGCTCTATCCGCGGGCGCGCGTGCTCACGCTGGTCTTCATCATCCTGTTCTTCACGGTGATCGAACTGCCGGCGCTGCTGGTGCTGGGGTTCTGGTTCATCGAGCAGGCGGTGTTCGCCGCGGCTGACCTCACGAACCCGACCGGGAGCGGGGGCGGCGTGGCGTACTTCGCCCACATCGGGGGGTTCGCCTTCGGCGCTGACCACGATCAGGCTGCTGGCCACCCGGCGCCGGTCGGTCCCGCCGCGTTATCCGGTGTACTGACCGCCTTGCGCCTGGCCGTCTTCACCGTGGCTCTGCTGTTCATCGTGGCGCTCGGAGTGTTGACGGGGCGCGACATCCGGGTGCATGGCGCCACGCCGGTGGACGTCCTGGCGATCATCGTGCTCGTGCTGTTCACCACCGGTATCGTCGGCGCCCTGCTTCATCCTCCACGCCGATGACCGTTCTCCAGGAAGGCAGATCCCGTCACCGCCCCCGCCGGCGCCCGCACGTGCTGCGCCGGCGCGTCGAGCACCTCTTCGCGGTTCTGTTCCTGGCGCTGGTGGCGCTGCTCGTGTTGATGGCGCCGCGGACCGAGGGACCGGCCACGATCGTCCTCGAGCATCCGATCGCCACCGCGCGCGCGAAGCCGGCCGTCCACGCGCCGGTCCGCGGCAGCTACGGCATCGCGACGGCAGTGGCGAGCGAGCGTGTCTCGGTCAAGCTAAAGCTCCCCCTGAAGAGCGGCCTGCTGTTCGACGTGCGCACCGGGCAGGTGCTATGGGCGCGCAAGCCCGCCGCGCTCGTGCCGATGGCCAGCCTGACCAAGATGATGACCGCGCTCGTGGTCACCGCACACGCGCCGCCGAGCGACCGGGTGCTGATCACCCGCGACGCCCTGCGCTACACCGGCTCGGCCGTCGGCCTGTTGCCGAAGGGCAAGCGCGTGCCGCTGGAAACGCTTCTGTATGGCCTGCTGCTGCCATCCGGCAACGACGCCGCGATCGCGCTGGCCGACCACGTGGCGGGCACGCAGGCCGGGTTCATCGCGCTGATGAACCAGCGGGCACACGCGATGGGGCTGCGCTGCACCCACTTCACGACGGTCTCCGGCATCGTCGATCAGGGCAACTACTCATGCGCGCAGGACCTGGCCCTGCTCGGGCACGCCCTGCTGGGGCGGCCGCTCCTGGCCAGGATCGTCGGCGCGCGCAGCGCGATCCTGCCCTTCCCGATCAAGGGGGGCAAGCTCTACCTGTACAACAACAACCCGCTGCTGCGGCTGCGCTACCCCGGCACGGACGGGATCAAGACCGGGCTTCACCGACGCCGCCGGGCAGTGCCTCCTCGCCACGGCCCGCCGCGGCAGGGCCTGGCTGGGCGTCGTGCTGCTCCATGCCGGCGACACCTCGACCGAGGCGCAGCAACTGCTGGACGCCGGTTTCGCAAAGCTTCGCCAAAGCTGATTGCGCTATGACAGCGCGGGTGTCTGAAGGGGCGGCGCGCTGGGTACCTCCAGAGCGGAGGTCGAGCGCAACCTGCGGCACAACGAAGGAAGGCAGATGTCCCCCGTCAGCTATCAAACGATCAAGCTCAGCAAAGGCAAGCACGTGAGCCCCGAGGACGGCGCCTGCGTGATGGAACTCGCCTCGATGCTCGCCGGCGAACCGTTCACCGACCACCCGGCGTCGGTATGCCCGGTGATCGGCTCCTTCCTTCGCTCCTACAACGACTCGATCGACGAGCGCCGGCGCCAGTCACTCTACGAATACGCTTCGAGGGTCGTTGGCAGCCATGGCGGCCACCGCGTTCAGGAGGCCCGGGCCCAGCGCCTCACCGCGTGGGCCGAGGGGATGCATCGCACACGCCGCACGTGGTTCCTGCGCTCTCCGGCGCGCGCTCTCACCCGTCTGCGTAAGCCGCCGATCGACGCGGTGGGCAGCTATGCCGTGCGCGCGATCCCCAGGCACAACGACGAGACCCACGCCGCCGTCCTCGCGCTCGTCGACGAGCTGCTCGCGACCGGCGTCCGGGACGAGCGGATATCGGCCCGCGTGATCGCGGCGCGCGCCCAGACGCTCGACGCGGCCGCCTGAGCGGCGGCGGACTCCCCCTCGGGTCCGGTTCACGGCTTCCCGGCGAAAGAGAACGACGTGGCGAGCAGCGTCAGCCGGATCCTCGCGGTGGATCCGGAGCTCACCGATGGCCTCACCGGCCCGCGCCTGGACGAGGCGGTGCGCGACTGCGTGGCCGGCACCTGCCTCTGTCGCGCCGGACCGTGGTCCCCGCCCGACGAAATCGGCGACATGCGCTTCGGCATCGGGCTTCTGGTCCTTGACGGGCTGATCGTCCGGCGGGTCGGCGTGGCGGGCCGGTTTGGGGCCGAGTTGCTCGGCGACGGCGATCTGATGAATCCGTTCCACCCGCACGACATGGGGACCTCGCTGCCCCAGACCGGGAAGTGGCGCGTCCTGCGCGAAGCCCACATGGCGATTCTCGACAGCGAGTTCGTGATGCGCGCCAGCCGGTATCCGGAGGTCGTGTCGGCGCTGCTGGCGCGCGCGCTCAAGCGCGCCCGCCACATCGCGACCAACATGGCCATCGTCCAGCAGCCACGGATCGACCTGCGGCTGCACATGCTGTTCTGGGAGCTGGCCGACCGCTGGGGGATCGTCCGCCAGGATGGCGTGCACGTGCCGCTGCACCTGACCCACGCCACCCTGTCGGATCTGGTGGCGGCGCGCCGGCCCACGGTGACCAAGGCGCTGGGCGAGCTCTCGCAGCGTGGAGCGGTCGTGTGGACCGGAACGGACTGGTTGCTGCCCGGCGAGCCGCCGTCCGAGCTCGACGACGTTGGCTCGCTGACCATCGCCGCGATCAGCTGAGCGCTGGCGGACAAGTGCCGAAGGCGCCGGTGTGCAAAGCTTCTGCGCGCTTTGGCCAACGTTGTCGGACAGCGCATCCGCCGCCGTGAAGATCCTCGGTTCCTGAGGGGCGAGGGTCGTTACGTGGACGACATGCCACTTCCCGGGGCCCTGCACCTGACCTTTGTGCGCTCGTACCTGGCCCACGGGCGGATCACCGGAATCGACAAGTCGGCCGCGCAGGAGGCGGGCGCGCAGGTGTTCACGGCCTCGGACACCGACCTCACGGTCAACCCGGCGCCGCCGATGTTGGGCCTCGATCCGCGCATGTTCCGCCCGCTGATCGCCAACCACACGGTGCGCTTCGTGGGCGACATCGTGGCGGTGGTCCTGGCCGACTCACGCGAGACCAGCGTGGACGCGGCCGAGCTGGTCGGAGTGGAGTACGACGCGCTGCCGGCCGTGACCGACCCGGTCGAGGCGGCCAAGGACGAGTTGCTGTTGTTCCCCGAGGTCGGGACCAACATCTGCCTGCACCGGCCGCCCGAGAACGCCGACCCGCAGCTGCTGAACGCCAGCGACGTGCGCGTGAAGGGCCGCGTGATCAGCCAGCGCATCTCGGCCCTGCCGATCGAGCCGCGCTCCTCGGCCGCGCAGTTCGGGGAGGACGGACGGCTCACCCTGTGGATATCCTCCCAGACCCCGCACCAGGACAAGATGGTCCTGGGCATGCTGCTGGGGCTGGACGAGGCGCACGTACGCGTGGTGGCGCCCGACGTGGGCGGCGGGTTCGGGGCCAAGGGGATCGCGATCGAGGACGTCCTGGTCGGCTGGATGGCGCGCCATACGGGTAAGCCAGTGCGCTGGACCGAGACCCGCAGCGAGAACATGGTGGCGATGCACCACGGCCGGGCCATGGTGCTCGACTTCGAGCTCGGCGCGACCCGGGAGGGCGTGGTGGAGGCGCTCAAGCTCGACATCCTGGCTGACGCCGGCGCCTACCCCGGGCTGGGCGCGTTCCTGCCCAACCTGACCGCGCTGATGTCAAGCGGCGTGTACCGGATCCCCAAGATCGAGGCCACGATCAGAGCCGTGACCACCAACACCACGCCGACCGGTCCGGTACGCGGAGCGGGCCGGCCCGAGGCCACCCAGACGCTCGAGCGCGCGATAGACCTGCTGGCCGCCGAGCTGTCGCTCGATCCCGCCGAGGTGCGCCGGCGCAACTTCATCCCGAACGACGCATTCCCGTACACCACTGCGGCGGGCGCGCACTACGACATCGGCGACTACGCCGGCGCGCTCAACCTGGCGCTCGAGAGCGCCGGCTACGACGAATTGCGCCGCGAGCAGGCCGGCCGCCGCCAGAACGGAACCGCAAAGCAGCTCGGCATCGGCCTGAGCGCGTACGTTGAGGTGACCAACGGCATCTCCGAGCAGGAGTTCGGCGCGGTCGAGATCACTCCGGCTGGCGAGGCGATCGTCCGCACCGGCTCGCTGTCGCAGGGCCAGGGTCACGAAACGACCTTCGCGCAGATCGTGGCCGAGCGGCTCGGGCTGCCGATCGAGAAGATCACGGTGACCCGCGGCGACACCGACATCGTGCCGCGCGGGACCGGCACCTACGGCTCGAAGTCGACCCAGATCGGCGGCGTGGCGGCCGCTCAGGCCTCTGAGGAGGTCGTTGAGAAGGGCAAGCGGCTGGCGGCGGCCGAGCTCGAGGCAAGCCCGGAGGACATGGTCCTGAACGTAGAGCAGGGCCACTTCCACGTCACCGGTGCCCCGCAGTCGGCGATCTCCTGGGGCGAGCTCGCCTCGCGGCTGGAGGGCCAGGACCGACTGAGCGAACTCGCCGCCGAGGTGGACTTCCAGGCCTCGCAGCCGACGTTCCCGTTCGGGGCGCACGTGGCGGTGGTCGAGGTCGACACTGAGACGGGCGCGGTGGAGCTCAAGCGCATGGTGGCGGTCGACGACGCGGGACGGATCATCAATCCGCTGGTGGCCGAGGGCCAGGTGCACGGTGGCGTGGTGGCAGGCATCGCTCAGGCCCTGTTCGAGGAGCTCACCTACGACGAGGACGGCAATCCGCAAAACGCCAGCCTGGTCACCTACTGCATTCCGGCCGCCACCGAACTGCCCCCGATCGAGGTAGTCGGCATGGAGACGCCCACGCCGATCAACCCGCTCGGGGTCAAGGGGATCGGGGAGTCGGGCACGATCGGAGCCACGCCCGCCGTCCACAACGCGGTGATCGACGCGCTCTCGCCGTTCGGGATCCGGCACATCGACATGCCGCTGAACGGCGAGACGGTGTGGCGCGCCGTGCAGGAAGCCCGGCAGGGCCAGTAGCCCGGCCTGCGAGCCGCCGATCCGGGCGAGTCGCCCCGGCCCTACGAACTGGCCCCGGCCCTACGAACTGCCGATCCGGGCGAGTCGCTCGGTCCTACGAGCTGCCGATCACGACGCCGATCGCCACGACGATCACGCCGCCGCAGGTGATCGTCACCATCGAGTTGCGCAGCGGGACGTGCAGGAAGCGGTAGCGGATCCACGAGATCAGGAACAGCTCGATCATGACCACCACCCCGGCCACGATCAGGGCGGTGTGGACGTCGTGGATGATGAACGGCAGGGAGTGGAAGACGCCGCCGAACGCGGTGGCGGCGCCGGTGATCGCCCCGCGCACGACCGCCGATCCGCGGCCGGTCTCCTCGCCGGTGTCGGACAGTGCCTCGGAGAAGCCCATGCTGACGCCGGCGCCCAGCGCGGTGGCGATCCCGACCACGAGCGCGGTGTGCGAACTGCTCGAAATGGCTGCGGCGAAGATCGGCGCCAGGGTCGAGACCGTGCCGTCGATCATGCCCACCAGCGCCGGCTGCACGACGCGCAGCACGAAGGCGCGATCGTCGAAGCCGGCGAGAGTGGCCATCGCGTGCGTGACCCTCGACCTCGGGCCGGAGGGATCGGAGCCCGGCGGTGTCGCCTCCTCCGCGGGTGTGGCTACATCCTGGCTCATCCCTGCGCCAACTATAGCAAGCGAATTAGAATAAGGACGCCCTAATGACAGCTATGATGTAGCGAATGCTCGTTACTTACGAAATGGACGAGCGCCTGGTCGGCAAGCTGCGTGAGCGCGGGCTGCGGGTGACCCCCCAGCGGATCGTCATCCATCGTGTGATGTGCGCCCGCAACCAGCACCTGACCGCCGAGCAGGTGCTGGCAAACGTGTCCGACGCGCTCCCCGGCACCTCGCTGCCCACCGTGTACTCGACGCTCGAGCTGCTCGAGGGGCTCGAGCTCGTCCGGCGCGTGGGAACGGGCAACGGTGCGGAGGTGTTCGACTCGCGGGTGGAGCCGCACGCTCACACGGTATGCCGGCGCTGCGGCGCGATGGCCGACCTCGATGGCGCCGTGGCGCCCGCCGATGCGCTCAGCCGGGCCGCCGACACCGGGTTCGTGCCCGACCACGCCCAGCTCGTGGTGTGGGGCCTTTGCGCCGACTGCGCCGCCGGTCCCATCGGCAACTAGGCCGACGCGGCTGCGATAGCGTTCCGCCCCGCGATGCGCGCGATCTTCTTCGAGCGAAACGGTGGGCCGGAGGTGCTCGAGCTCCACCAGCGGCCGGCGCCCACGCCGGGGGACGGTGAGGTGCTGGTCGACGTCGAGGCGATCGGCGTCAACTATCGCGACGTCTACGAGCGCCAGGGCGGCGGCTACGGCTCCGCGCCTCCGGCGATCATCGGGGTGGAAGGCGCGGGCACAATTCACGACACCGGTGAACGAGTGGCCTGGGTCGCGGTGCCTGGAAGCTATGCCGAGCAGGTGACGGCCGCGCGCGAGAAGCTCGTCCCGGTGCCCGACGGCGTCTCCTCAGAGGTGGCTGCGGCGGCGCTCTTGCAGGGGATGACCGCGCACTACCTGGCCTCGGACTCCTATCCAATCCAGCCGGGGGACTGGGTGCTCGTCCATGCGGCGGCCGGCGGCGTGGGACTGCTCCTGACCCAGATCGCCAAGGCGCGGGGCGGCCGGGTGATCGCCACCACCTCGACCGAGGAGAAGGCGAACCTGGCCCGGGGCGCCGGCGCCGACGAGGTGATCGGCTACGACGGCTTCGCCGAGCGTGCCAAGGAGATCAGCGGCGGCGAGGGAGTGGCCGCGGTTTACGACGGCGTCGGCCAGGCCACCTTCGACGAAGGGCTGAAGGCGCTCGGGCCGACCGGCCGGATGATCCTGTACGGCGCGGCGAGCGGCCAGCCGGGACCGCTCAACCTGGCAGTGCTCGCGCCGGCCGGGTCGCTGTACGTGCAACGGCCGACGCTGCAAACCTACACGCGCACGCCCGCGCTCCTGGGCGAACGGTCGCAGGCGCTGCTCGGGCTGATCGAGGACGGCAAGCTCGACGTGCGCATCGGCGCCCGCTACCCGCTCGAGCAGGCCCGGCAGGCCCACGAAGACCTCGAGGCGCGCAAGACGACCGGAAAGCTGCTGCTGATTCCGTGAAGGAGCTGCAGGGCTGGGCCAGCGCCGAGGTGGACGTGCAGCTCACGGCTTGCTTCGAGCTGCTGGCCGCAGTCGAGCGCTATCCCGAGTGGTTCGAGGTGGTGCGCACCGTGGAGGTGCTCGAAGCCGAGCAGGGCAGCAGCCCCGGCCTGGCCCGGGCGGAGGTGCACGTCCCCCAGAGCCCGTTCGGCACGCGCTTTGAGCTGTTCGTGACGGTGCGGACCGAGTCCCCCGTGGCGATCACGCTGACCCGCGTCCCCGACGGGCCGTCCGACCCGGACCGGCTCGAGCTGAGCTGGCGCATGCGGGGCGGCGGATCCACTCAGCTGGAGTTCGAGTTCGACGCCGCCGCGTCGTTCGTGCCCGGGTTCTTCCCGGTGGGCGGCGCGGGCGAGGCGATCGCCGAGGCCGCGATCGAAGCGGCGCGGTCCGCGCTGGGACGGTAGGGTTAGTCCCATGTGGGGGGATGTAGAGTGCGCCGCGCTGCGTAGCGTGGCGCATCTGTTGCCCGAGCGCCTACAAAAGGTCATCGACATCGCGGCGGCCGACGTGCCGCCCGCGCCGCAGCAGCGAGTCCCGGCCCCCACCGACCCGGCAGCACCACGGCTGCAGCAGATCGACCACATCGTCGTGGTGATGCTCGAGAACCGGTCGTTCGATCACATGCTGGGGTATCTGTCGCTGCCCGAGGCGCTCGGCGGACGCGCGCGGACGGATGTCGACGGACTGAGCGGACCGGACACGAACTTCAACCCGCACGGCGGCCAGGACTACCCGATCCATCACCTCGACCGCACGGCGTTCACCGGCGAGGCCGAGGATCCCGACCACTCCGGCGAGTCGGTCGACGAGCAACTGGCGAACGGCGGCCAGGGATTCGTCGAGAACTTCGCGCGGATCTCCGCGGCCAGGGCGGAGAAGCTGAATGTGCCGGTGCCGGACCCCGGGCTGGTCATGGGCTACTACGACAGCGAGGACCTGCCGGTCTACGACCACCTGGCCGCCGAGTACTGCGTGGTCGACCGGTGGTTCAGCTCGGTCCGGGGTGCGACCTGGCCGAACCGGCTCTACGCGATGTGCGGCCAGGCGGCGGGCAGCCGCGACGACGCGCTGCCTCCCATCTACGCACTGCCCACGTTCGTGCGCTACCTCGACGACGCTCAGATCGACTGGCGCTGGTATTCGTTCGACCCGGCCACGCTGCGGGCGGCCGATCCGGAGTACCGGCTGAGCCATCACGACCGCTTCGGGTATGTCGACGCACGAAAGCTGAGCATCAGCGAGGAGGTGATCGGCAAGCTCACCGAGAAGGGTTCGTTCCTCGACGATGTGGCGGGCGGGCACCTGGCGCCGGTGTCGTGGATCGATCCGCGCTTCAAGGACCTGCGGGTGCTCAGCCCGGACTCCAACGACGACCACCCGCCCTCCGACGTGATCGCCGGCCAGGACCTGGTCCTGACCATCTACCACGCTCTCGCGAACGCTCCGACGTGGCCGCGGACGCTGATGATCATCACCTACGACGAGCACGGCGGCTTCTACGACCACGTGGCCCCACCCATGGCCACCGACGATCACCCGGACTTCCAGCGGCTCGGCGTCCGCGTCCCGGCGATCCTGGCCTCGCCGCTGGTGAAGCCGGGTTCGACGTCGACCACCCTGCTCGGGTCGGACTTCCACTTCGACCACGCCTCGATCATCAAGACGATCCTGGCCCGCTTCTGCGAGCGCGACGGGCAGATACCGGCCATGACGGCACGTGTCGCGGCGGCCAACCACCTCGGGCATCTGCTGATCGACGGCGGGGCCCGGGAGGAGGTTCCCGATCATTCGGACGCGGTGAAGACGGTCGTCGACTGGCGCACCGCGTTCGCGCAGGCCAGGTTCGAGGATCCGGTCGCGACGGTGGCGCCGCCGCGCGAACTGACCGACTTCCAGAACGGCTTCTACGAGATGGCTCGCCTGCTCCGCCAGGCCGGGTTGCCCGTCGGGCATCCGTGACCGCCACGCGCAACCTCGCGCGCCTGAATGAGGAGGCGTTCGAGCGGCGGGGCGACTACGAGTCGCTGCTCTTCGAGGGGCGCTGGCACCGCTCGTCCGAGCTGTTCGAGCGGGCCTGTCGTCTCGCCGGCGGGCTGACCGAGCTTGGGATCGCTCCCGGCGAGCGCGTGGTCGTCAGCATGGCCAACTGCCCCGAGGTGAGCATCGTGTACAACGCGCTGTGGCGGGCCGGGGCCGTGGTCACGCCGGCCACGTTCCTGCTGTGTGCGGCCGACCTGCGTCACGTGATCGCCGACTCCGAGGCGAGCGCGGTGATCACCACGCCAGATCTGCTCGAGAAGGTGCGCGAGGCGGTGGACGGGCTCGAGTTCGTACGTCACGTGACCTCGACCGAGACGTCCGGCGAGAACGGCGTGCTGTCGCTTGGATCGCTGCAAGAGGCGGCGCCGCTCGCGCCCCAGGCGGCCGCGGAGATCGAGCGCCGGATCCCGAGCGCCACCGTCCGCCAGGGCTACGGGCTGACCGAGACCGCGGCGCTGATCGCCACCAACCCGGCCGGGCGCGAGAGGCCGGGCTCGGTCGGCGTGCCCATCCCGGGGGCGGCGGTGAGAATCGTGGACGAGATGGGCCTGGAGTTGCCGGTGGGCGAAGTGGGCGAGATCTGCTGCCGCTCGCCCGCCGTCATGCGCGGCTACTGGCGCTCGGAGCGGGCCACCGCCGACACGATCCGCGGCGGCTGGCTGCACACCGGCGACGTCGGCTACGTCGACGAAGAGGGCTACCTGTTCATCGTCGATCGCAAGAAGGACGTGATCATCCGCGGCGGCTTCAACGTGTATCCCCGCGACGTGGAGGATGCGCTGCTCGAGCATCCCGCGGTGACCGGCGCCGGCGTGGTGGGCCGGCCGGATGAGCGCCATGGCGAGGAAGTGGTCGCGTTCGTGTCGCTGAGCGAGCCGGACGCGGTGAGCGCTGAGGAGCTGGTGGAGTGGGCGAGGCGCCGGATCGCGGGCTACAAGTACCCGCGCGAGGTCCACATCCTCGATGCGATGCCGCTGACCGCCGTCGGCAAGCTCGACCGCAAGGCGCTGCGGGCTCGCGTGTCATTGCCGGCGGCCTGAGAGCCGGATCCGCCGCTCTGATATAGAGCACGGTTGATGGCGGAGCTGTCTCAGCGCTCACTCGGCGTGCTCGGACCTGAGGTGTCGGTGGTCGGGCTCGGCTGCAACAACTTCGGCCGGCGCGTCGACCTCCAGGGCACTCGCGCGGTCGTGGACGAGGCGATCGAGGAGGGGATCACCTTCTTCGACACGGCCAACACCTACGGGGACCCCCGCGGCCGGAGCGAGGAGTTCCTCGGCGAGGTCCTCGACGGCCGTCGCAACCGGATCGTCCTCGCGACCAAGTTCGGGATGGACATGGGGGACGGCATGGGCCCGCGCGGTTCTCGGGACTACATCCGGCAGGCCATCGAAGCCTCGCTGCGGCGGCTTGGAACCGACGTGATCGACTACTACTGGTATCACCAGCCGGACGGCGTGACCCCGATCGCCGAAACGCTCGAGACCCTCGACCAACTCGTCCAGGCCGGGACCGTGCGCTACATCGGCGCGTCCAACTTCAGCGCCGAGCAGATCGAGGAGGCGGACGCGGTCGCGCGCGAGAACGGCTTCACCCGGTTCACCGCCATCCAGAACAACTACAGCCTGCTCGCGCGGGATGCGGAACGCGACGTGCTGCCGACATGCGAGCGGCTCGGGCTCGGCTTCGTTCCGTTCTTCCCGCTCGCCTCGGGGCTGCTGACCGGTAAGTATCGCCGGGGCGAGGCGGCGCCGGCGGGCACGCGGCTCGCCGCCCGGGATCAGGTCGGAACCGACGAGCAGTTCGATGTCGTGGAGGCGGTGACCCGGTTCGCGACCGAGCGCGGAGTGTCGACGATCGAGGTCGCGATCGGCGCGCTACTCGCGCGGCCGGCGGTCGCGTCGGTGATCGCGGGGGCGACGAAGCCCGAGCAGGTCCGCCAGAACGTCGCAGCGGGCCGCTGGGTTCCCGGCGAGAGTGATCTTGCCGAACTGGAGGGGTTGGTGAAACGGTGACCGATTACGACATCCACCTCGACGACAAGTACGGCAGCCTCACCCTGATCGACCTGCCGGCCGAGATCGCCGCGCACGAGCCGTGGTTCAACCAGACGCTGACCACGGTGAACGACGCGGTCGTCCGCCTTGGGGGTGATCGAGGGTGACTTTCACTGGCACCACCACGACGACACCGACGAGTTCTTCCTGGTGCTCGAGGGCCGGCTCGAGATCGATCTCGAGGGCCGTGACACCGTGGTGCTCGAGCCGCATCAGGCCTATACGGTGCCGCGGCGGGTCGAGCACCGGACTCGCGCTCCCGTGCGCACCGCGATCCTGATGGTCGAGGCGGTCGGCGTTCAGCCGACGGGCGACTGAGGCGGTTCGTTGGCGCGTCTACTCGGGTCTGCGCAATCTGGCCGCGCTTCGCTGCGACAGCTGTTCGAGGCCGGCGAGATGGTGCTGGCACCCGGCTGCTATGACGTGGTCGGGGCGAAGCTGGTCGAGGAAGCGGGCTTCGACGCCGCGTACATGACCGGCTTCGGCAGCGCTGCCTCGTACCTGGGCCGGCCCGACATCGGGCTGATGTCGCTGCCCGAGATGGTCGACAACGCCCGGCGGATCGTGCAGGCGATCGAGATCCCGGTGGTGGCCGATGCCGACACCGGCTATGGCAACTCGATCAACGTGATTCGCACCGTGCATGAGTTCGAGGCGGCCGGCGCGGCAGCCATCCACATCGAGGATCAGGTCATGCCCAAGCGGTGCGGCCACATCGAGGACAAGCGTGTCGTGCCGGCCGCGGAGATGACGGCCAAGATCGAGGCGGCAGTGGCGGCGCGGCACTCACCGGAGTTCCTGATCATCGCGCGCACGGATGCGAGGGCGATGGAGGGCCTGGATGGCGCCCTGAAACGCGCGCGGCTGTATCGTGAGGCGGGGGCTGATGCGCTGTTCGTGGAGGCACCGCAATCGGAGGCGGAGGTCGAGGCGGTGGCGCAAGCGTTCCCGGACGTGCCACTGCTGTTCAACTACGCCGAGGGGGGCAAGACCCCGCCGCTCTCGTACGAGCGGCTGCGGTCGCTGGGGTTCTCGCTGGTGATCTTCCCGCTCACGCTGCTGCTGGCGGCCACTGGGGCGATGCGGGCCGCGCTGGCGCGAGTGAAGGCCGACGGGACGCCGATCGAGCTGCTGCCGTCCATGTTGCCGTTCGAGGAGTTCTTGACCTTCATCGGGCTGCCCGAGGTGCGCGAGCTCGAGCAGCGCTTCGCGGAGGGATGATGCGGCCGGTTCGCGTGGCGGTGGAGGGCGGGCTTTCGCCGGCGCAGGCGGTCGCGTGGCTACGGGGCGAGGAGCGGCCGTTCGCGCTCCTCGGCGCGTGGCTCGGAGGCCTGAGCGTGCTGGGCTCGGCGCCCGCGCGGGTGCTCAGCTCGGCCGAGGACCCATTTGCGGCGATCGCGGCACAACCCGACCCGGGCTCCGGAGATGCCCTGGTCGGGGGAGGCTGGGTCGGGTGGCTCGGCTACGGACTGGGCGCGCGAGTGGAACGGCTGCCCGCAAGTCCGCCCGCGCCTGTCCCGCGCCCGGACTTCTCGCTGGCCTTCTACGACCACGTGCTGGTGCACGATGGAGAGCGGTGGTGGTTCGAGGCGCTGTGGTCGCAGCAGCGCGCCGCGGTGCTGGAGGAGCGGCTGGATGTGTGGCGGAAGCGGCTGCGAGAACCGCCGCCGGGGTTCGATCCCGAGCCGAGCTCGGCGCCGATGGAATTTGCCCTGGCCGCCAACGGCGCGGCCGGTCATCTCGAGGCGGTGACCGATTGCCGGCGCCGGATCGAGGCCGGCGAGCTGTACGAGGCCAACCTGTGCGTGCGTTTGCAGGCGCGGTTTGACGGCGATCCGCTCGACCTGTTCGCGCGCGGAATCCCGGCGGCCACGCCGCGCTTCGGCGCGTTCGTGGACGGGGTGGTCAGCCTGTCCCCCGAGCGGTTCCTGCGCCGTGCCGGACGCGAGGTGTGGACCGAGCCGATCAAGGGCACGCGCCCGCGGACCGGGCCGAGTTCAGCGCGGGCGGCCGCCCGCCAGGCGCTGGCGGGCTCAGACAAGGACGCCGCCGAGCACGTGATGATCGTCGATCTCATGCGCAACGACCTGGGGCGGGTGTGCTCAGTACGGGACGGTGCGCGCGCAGGCGCCGCGGGTCGAGCCGCACGCCGGCGTCTGGCATCTCGTCTCGACCGTCTCCGGGCGGCTGCGCGACGGCGTGGACGACGGCGAGCTTCTGCGGGCCACCTTCCCGCCCGGATCGGTGACCGGGGCGCCCAAGGTGCAGGCGATGAAGGTGATCGCCAGCCTCGAGGCCACCCGGCGCGAGGTCTATACGGGCGCGATCGGGATTGCCAGCCCGATCGCGGGCCTCGACCTGAGCGTGGCCATCCGCACGTTCGAGGTGGTCCGCGGGTCGATCTGGCTGGGAGCGGGAGGCGCGATAGTGGCGGAGTCGGATCCGGCCGGCGAGCTTGCCGAGGCGTTCGACAAGGCAGCCGGGCCGATTGCCGCGATCGGTGGCACGCTGGTGCGACCCGCGGGGGTCCGTCCACCCCGTCGTGGCGTGCGCCCAGCGCCGGCCCTGGCGCACGGGGAGCGACCGGACCCCGGGCTGGGCGTGTTCGAGACCGTACTGCTCGAGCACGGTCGCCCGGTCGATCTCGATCGTCATCTGGCCCGGCTCGCCGCCTCCGTGCACGCGCTGTACGGCGCCGCGCTGCCGAGCACGGTGCAGGCCGGCGCGGAGGCCGCCGCGGCCGGGGCCGCCGAGGTGCCCCGAGCGCGCATGCGCGTGCTGGTCGACCCCGCGGGCATCGTCCGGATCAACGTACCCCCGCCCGCGCCGCCCCGGTCCGGGGTTGTGTCGCTGATCCCGTTCGCGCTCCCGGGCGGCCTGGGCGCCCACAAGTGGCGCGATCGCCGGCTGCTCGAGGCGCTCGGCGCAGCGGCGGGCGAGGGCGTGCCGCTGCTGGTGGACACCGACGGGTCAGTGCTCGAGGCCGCCTACGCCAACGTGTGGATCGTCGAAGGGGAAGCGCTCATCACACCGCCCGCCGACGGGCGCCTCCTGCCGGGCACGGTACGCGCCACGCTCCTGGAGGCCGAGGCGCTCGCTCGCGAGGAGCGGTTCGACCTGCGGCGCCTGGTCCGCGCCGACGCCGTGTTCCTCACCTCGTCGATCAGCGGCCGCCATCCCGCCCGGCTTCAGGATGGCGCCCCCCGCCCCGACTCCGCCGGGCTGGAGGTCAGCCGATGAGCAAGACCGTGGTGATCCTGGGCGCGCGCAACCTGGGCGGAGCGATCATCGATCACTTCCTCGAGCGGGGCTGGAGCGCGGCCGGAGTGGCGCGCAGCGAGGACACCCTGGCAGGAGTGCGCGAGCGCGGCGCACTGGCCGTCGCCGCCGACGCATCCGAGCCCGCGTCGTTGCGTGGCGCGCTGGCGCGGGCTCGCGAGGAGTACGGCTCGATCGACGCCGTGGTCAACGCGGTCAGCGCGTATCGCGGGCCCGCCGGTGGGCCGTTCGGAGGCGGCGACGTGGCCCAGGCCGATCTCGAGCTGTTTCGCGGCTGGACGGTGGCCGTGGCCGAGCAGGCCTTCGTGTTCCTGTCCGAGGGTGCCGCGGCGCTCCAGGCGTGCGGGGGCGGCGCACTGGTCCAGGTCACCGGTGGCTCGTCGCGCCGGGCGTATCCGGGGCGCGGGCTGTGGGCGGCCGGCGCGTTCGCCACGCGAGCCCTCGTGCAGGCCGCCGCCCAGGAGCTGCGCGGCCAGGGCATCCACGTGGCGCTGCTCGCGGTCGACGCGACGATCGAGTCGCCCAAGACCGAGGCGTTCACCCGCGACCAGCCGCGGGAGGCGCTGGCCGACATGGGCGAGGTTGCCCGGGCCGTCGCGTTTCTGGTCGCGCAGGCGCCGCGGGCGTACACGCACGAGCTCCAGGTGACGCCGGCCGGCGAGCGCTGGATCCCTTAGTGTCGGGAAGCGGGATCCGAGGGGGGCTAGTAGCCACCAACCGAGCTGTGCGCGCTTCATTTCGACTTCGACGGCGCCCCAGAGCTGTCCCGCTTGTGCGAGGCGTTGATCTTGGAGCGCTGCTCGCGCTAGGAGCGTGAGGATGTGCAGCGGGGTTTGCCGATCTCCGATTCTGCGGCAGAGCGCCAGTGACTGACGCCCCCACGCTTCAGCGGACTTGATCCTTCCGAGCTCGAGGGCGCCCTCGCAGAGATCGGCCAGCCAGTACGCCTGCCAGAACGAGGAGCCGACCTCCTCGGCGATCGCCACTGCTCGCTCGAGCAGCCCGAGCCCGATTTGGTGGTTGGCGTCATCGCATTCGATCTTGCCGAGGATCGCGAGCGCCGCTGACTCGTCCGATCGGTTTCCCACCCTGCGGAGAATCTCGAGGCTCTGCTCGATCAGCTCGCGCGCCTGGCGGATGTCGTTGCGGTCGCGCGAGCATGCGGCGAGGTAAAGGAGGCACAGACCTATCCCGTGTTCGTTCCCGGCCGCGCGATATGCCGCCAGGCTCTGTTCGTATAGAGCCTCACCGCCTAGAGCATCGCCCGCGAATCGCGTCATCATCCCGCACGCTCGCAGCCCGCGTGCCTGCAGTTCGAGCGGTAGGTCGATCTCGCTTGCGAGCAACGCCTCAAGCCAGCCTTTTCCTTCCTCCACGGCGTGTATTAGCCAAAACGTCTCGAGCGCGATCGCGAGTTCGAGCCCGAGCGCGGTGGTGCCGGTGTCGATTGCCCAGCTCAGCGCAGCTCGGATGTTGTCGCGGTCCTCGCTGATGAGTTCGTAGCGTTGCTCGCCCTCGCTGTCCTCGCGAAGGTTCGCGGACTGGGCGATTGCCAGGAAGTGCGCCACGTGTTCTCTGCGCACGCCGCACGCATCCTCGGACGCGTCAAGAGCTTCGAGTGCAAACTCCCGGATCGTTTCGAGCATCCCAAATCGGCCGTCGTGCTTGCGGCGAACCAGGCTTTGCTCGATCAGCGATCCGAGCGTCTCGAGTGACCCGTCGCAGACCCGCTCAGCAGCGCTTACGTCAAAGCCACCTGCGAATACCGCTAGCCGACGAAATAGTCGCTGCTCGTCGGACGCGAGAAGGTTGTGACTCCATTCGAGGGTTGCCCTGATCGTTTGCTGGCGGGCCGGCAGGTCGCGCGGTCCGCCGGCCAGGAGCGGCAGGCAGGGATCGAGCCGGCCGAGCAGTTGCGGGGGCGAGAGTACGTTGGTCCGCGCGGCTGCCAGCTCGATCGCGAGCGGCAGCCCGTCGAGCCGCGTGCAGATTTGCGCGATCGCGTCTTGGCTTTCCGGGCCTGGGACGAACCGCGGATCGGCTTCTCTGGCGCGCACGATGAACAGTGCGCAGGCGGCATCGATCGGCAGCGGGTCGACCGGATAGACGTGCTCCCCGGAAACGTGGAGCACCGCGCGGCTTGTGACCAGCAGCGTCAGCCGTGGCGCGCCCGCGAGCAGCTTAACGAGATCAAGCGACGCGACTCGCAGGTGCTCGAAGTTGTCGAGCACTAGCAGCAGCTCGCGCGTGGATAACGCATCAGTGAGCGCCTTGATCGGCTGGCCCCCCACCAAGTCAACACCGCATGCCTGGGCGATCGTCCCGATCACGTGCGCCGGATCGCGCAGCGGTGCGAGTGCGACGGACACCACGCCGTTGGCAAACGATGCCGCGCTCGCCCGGGCAGTTTCGAGCGCTAGCCGCGTCTTGCCCGAACCACCAGCACCGGTCAGCACGAGCAGCCTCACATCATCGCGGAGCACCAGCTCGCGCAGCTGTTCGAGGTCGCGTTCGCGGCCCAGCAGCGCGTTTGGCGGGGCCGCTAGCGACGCCTGAACGGGCCGCGCGGCTGAAGCGATCGCGAGCGACGGGTCGTGTTGGAGAATCCGTCGCTGCAGTTCTTGAAGGTCCGCGCCCGGCTCTAGCCCGAGCGTGTCGTGGAGGTTGGCGTATGCGGTGGTGTAGACCTCGAGCGCCTCGGCCTGCCGTCCGCAGCGGTACAACGCGAGCATCGATTGGGCCTGGAGCCGCTCGCGTAATGGCTCTGCGCGCGCGAGCCTCGAAAGGTCTGCCAATAGCTCGTCGTGGCGGCCGAGCGCGAGCTCGGCAGCGAACTGCTCCTCGCGAGCGAGGAGGCGCAACTCCTCGAGTCGTTGCGCCTCAGCGCGCGCGAACTGCTCGTGGGCGAGCTCTCCGAACGCGGGGCCGCGCCACAACCCGAGCGCGCGGCGGAGTAGCGACACCGCCAGCGCTTCGTTGCCGGCGTCCACGGCGGCTCGACCGTCGTCTAGTAGCCGCTCGAAGTGCGCGGCATCGAGCATGCCCTTGCCCAACTCCAACACGTACCCCCCGTGGCCAGTGCGGATCCGAACCTCATCGGGCAGCGCCTTGCGCAGCTGCGAGATATACACCTGCAACAGCTTCCACGCCGACGCTGGCGGTGCGTCCCCCCAGACGGCGTCGATCAGAGCATCGCGCGAGACCAGCTCGCCGACACAGATCGCCAGCGCTGCGAGCAGCCGCCGGTGCTTGCGCGCGCTGAGCGATACGGGCCCCTCAGGCCCCACGATCTCGAGCGACCCCAAGACCCGAATCTCGATCACGCCCACCGCAAGATTCTGACGCCCGAGCATCAGTCGAGCAAGGCGCGGCTATACCGAGCCTAAACCGCGGTGCGTCATGGTGCAGTCCCACGGGTCGCAGCGGCGCGGCCCACAGTGAGAAGGGGACCGACCGTGACGTATGCGTTTGTGCAGGACATCGCTTCCACTTGGGAGCACTACGAGCGGTTCGCCGCCACGATCGATCCCAGCCGTACCAGCCTGATCCTGCACGTGGCTGGCCCGACTGAGGAAGGCTTTCGGATCATCGAGGTGTGGGAAACCGAGCAGGCCTGGCAGCGCTTCCAGGCCGAGCGGCTCAGCCCCGCCACTGCTGCGCTCGGCGGCCCCGCGGGCCCCCGACAAACGTTTCGCGACCTGCACGCCGCGCACCTCGTCCTCGGACCCCCTCGCGACACCGTGTCAAGGACCCACGAGACGCACAAACCACACCCGCCCGCGAACGAACGCCGCTTGAGATGACAATCGCCATCGGGCCACCCACCGCCGCACCCCTGCGTGCAACCCGGGCCCGGCCATGTACAGGGATCGGTACAGGGGGCGCGCCTGTCGCGGGCGACCTCGTGACAGACGACGCTGGTGCCACCACCCGCCGCATCAGCCGCCGGAGCCAGCCCACCGTCCGAATCGTGAACGTGCCGCGGTCTTCTGACCGCATGACTACACCGCCCTCGCATGACACAGCTCCACGCGAGTTATGCGAGACCACGACCCCCACCGACCTCAGGAGACCCCATGTCGCTGCAATTCCGCCTCAACCGTCACCGCACATTGATCCCCGCGTTCGTCGCAGCCGTGCTGCTCGCCTTGGCGGTGGCTGCCCCCGCGTGGTCGTCGCCCGCCGGCCTGAGCGTCACCGCCGCGGCCGCCGCCACCCCCGCCACGGCGACGCGCCCGCTGCCCGGCCCGCCGACGTGGCCCGCGCACCCGCAGCCGATCACGGCCGCCCCTGCGGCCAACGACACCCACGACGCGAGCAGCCTCAACTGGGCGACGATCGGGCTCGGCATGGCCGGCAGCCTGCTGGCCGTGGGCGGCATCGTCGCCCTTACCCGCCGCCGCAGCCGCCGCCTGCAGCGCCTCCGGGCCACCCCGTAAACAACACACCGACGAGGCTGATCGACCCAGTCGGCGAGGACGTGCTGCACAACAACGGCGCGGGCCAGGCAGAGACGATCGCCATGCAGCTACGTCGCACGGCGCCCACGGGCGGATCGAGGTGCCGGTGGCGCCACCTGACAACCACGTGTAAGGAGAGAAGATGCGACGCATAGTCCATAGGCCGGCGCCCATGCTTGCGCTGATCGCCATCGCGGCGCTCGCCTCGGCGTCGGCCTTCGGCTCGTCCAACGGCAAACACGCTGCCCACGCCGCGTCCACGCAGCGAATAACCGCCGATGCGGTCCGCGTGACTCGGTCGCGCTCGGCTGGCCTATCCCAGCCCGTACGGGGGCTCCGCGATCGCCTGCAGGTGCGGGCCGAGTCGCCGTCGCTCGCGCGCGGGGGCCGTAGCGAGGCCCGGCCGGCGACCGCCGTCGATCCCGTGGGCACTGTGCCGTGCCCCGACGTGCAATCGGATGCGCTGTGTGGACGGGTCAACGTGCCGCTCGACCGCCTCGCGCCGGCCGGCGGGAGCGTCCCTATCGCCTTCGTCCTCTTGCCGCACACCGACACGAGCTCAGCGGCGCTGGAACCTGTCTTCATCATCCTCGGTGGGCCTGGCGACGCGGCCAGCGCCGCCACCTGGATCGCCGAGCGCAACTTCGCCGGCGTGCGCGATCACCGCGACGTCGTGCTCGTCGATTACCGCGGCGAGGGCCGATCCAACGCCATCGTCTGTCAGCCGCTGCAGCAGCTCGCAACCGACGACGCGGCTGCTGTCATCGACGCCGCCGGGGCATGCGGCGCCCAGCTCGGCGACGCATCTGACCGCTATGGCGCCGGCGACGTGGCCGACGACCTCGACGATGTCCGCGCGGCGCTCGGATATCCGAAGATCGACCTGTACGGCATCTCGTACGGCACCGTCCAGGCGCAGGCCTACGCGCTGCGCCACGGCACGCACCTCCGCGCGCTCGTGCTCGACGGGGCGATAAGCCCACTCGACACGGCCGGCAACTGGGAGATCGGCACCGCCAACGCCGTGGCCGTGGCCAACGACATCGCCCTCGTCTGCCGCCGCTCGCCCAGCTGCTCGGGCACGCATCCGGCACCCGCACAGACCATTGCCCGGCTGGCCGCCCGGCTTCGCCGGCATCCCGTCGACGGGGCCGCGCAGGACGCGACCGGCGCATGGCACACACTCCACGTCGACGAAGGCACTCTGGTGCGGATGGCGATCGGCACCGACCCCCTCTACACAACCGACGGCGAGCTGGTCGCCGCCGCCACCTCACTGCGCCACGGCGACTCGGCGCCGCTGCTGCGCCTGGCCGCCAACGCACCATCGCCGCTGTTCGTCAACGATCCCGATCCCACCGTCTTCTCGGCCGGGCTCAACGCAGCCGCTCAGTGCACCGACTTCCCCCTCCCGTGGGACCTGTCGGCACCGTTCGCCCAGCGGCGCGCGCAGTTTGACGCCGCCATAGCGCACCTGTCCTTCGGCCCGTTCACCCCGTCCGCGTGGGCGGAGAACGGCGGCTTCTCGGGCTACTGCCTGAAGTGGCCGGCGCCGGACGACCTCGCGGCCGTATTCACGCCCGGCGCACGCTTCCCGGACGTGCCGGTGCTCGTCGTCGCGGCCCAACTCGACACCTCCACGCCGCTCGCGCAGGGCCGGTTCGTCGCCGGCGAGTTCCCCCGCGCGCAGCTGATCGTGCTACGCAACGGAGGGCACGCTCCCGGCTTCTACGCCCGTTGCATTCCCGACATCTATGCCCGCTTCGTCACGACGCTGGGCACCGGCGACACGACCTGCCTGACCAGCGATGACTCCGATCGCCCGGCGCTAGCCGGCTTCCCACGGCGCGTGCGCGAAGCGCCGCGGAAGGCGACCGCTCGCCGAGGAGACCACTCTCGAGCGTCTGACCGTCGCCTGGCGACCGTCGTCTGGGACACCGTGGAGGACTCGCTACGCCAGAGCTTCCGGCTACCGGCCGACGGCAGCGGGCCGGGCCTGCGCGGCGGCACCTTCGACGCCGGGTTTGACGACACCGGCGCTCACCTCGACCTGCACGGACTTCGCTTCAGCACCGACGCTGCCGTCGACGGACACGTGGACTGGACGTACGACACCGGCGCCGTCGATGCGACCGTCACGGTCACGGCGCCCGGCGCGAGCGCCGGGACGCTGAACGTGCACGGGCGCTGGTTCGGCGTCTCGAACCCCGCCGGCGAGATGCTGCTCGACGGGCGCCTCGCGGGCCGCACGATCGCGCTGTCCACGCCGGGCGGCTGACACCGCTACCGACACCCCACCACCAAAGAGGTGATCACATGGCCACACTCGGCACCATGGGTCCGTTCCAAGAAGACCGTCGAGGCGAACCTGCGGCGGATCGTCGACAAACTCTCGCTGGCCCACACGCCGGACGACAACCGCCCCGTCCTGGCGGTCCCCGCCTTCCTGGGCGGCGAGCGGGGATTCCCCCGACCGGCGCACGGATAGCCCGCTGCCGGCGCCCGCGATCAGCTCGTAGCGTCGCTCTCATAGCGCCCCGAGCCCTCATCCCCCTCGCCGTCGCCGTCATGCTGCTGCTCGCCACGCAGGCCCGAGCCGACGCCTGCCCCCGGAGGCCGCCGGGGCGGTCTGCGGGCACGTCGACGTGCCGTTTGACCGCGGCGATCCTGGCGCCGGGACGATCCCGATCGCCTACGAGCTCTACGGCCACAGCGATCCCGGACCGGCCGTGAGCACGATCCTGATCAACTTCGGCGGTCCCGGCGCCTCCGCCACCGCCCAGCGCGACGTCGCGAAGTTCTGGCTCGCCCCCGCGCTCGACCGCCACGACCTGCTGCTGATCGACCCGCGCGGCACCGGCCGCTCGGGCGCCATCGACTGCCCCGACTACCAGCACGGCACCGCGCCCACCATCCTCGCCGGCGCCGCCGGCTGCGCCGCGCAACTCGGCGCCGCCGCCACCCGTTACTCCACCCGCGACATCGCCGCCGATTACGAGGCAGTGCGCGCCGCGCTGCGCATCGAGGTGCTCGATCTCGTCGGCGGCTCCTACGGCGGCGTGACCGCCGCCGCCTACGCCACGCGCTACCCCACACACCTACGGTCGGTGATCCTCAACGCGCCCGCCGGCGATCCCCGCTTCGAAATGTTCGCCGCGACCTCCGCCGGCGCTAGACGCGTGTTCGAGCGAGTGGGAGAGATCTGTGCGCGCTCGCGCGACTGCGGGCGCTCGAAGACGGCCGCATTGGCCGCCGTCATACGGCTGGTGGACCGGCTGCGCCGCGCTCCGCTGGACGGCACCGCCGATGACGCAGACGGCAACGCCCGCCACGTGACCCTCGACGCCACCTACCTGCTCGTGCACATCCTTGACTCCCAGTCGTTCTCGCTCGTCAGCCTCGGCGAGCTGCCGGCCGCCATCGACGCGCTCGACCGCGGCGATACCGCGCCTCTGCTGCGCCTCGCCGCCGAGGGCGCGTTCGACATACCGGGCGACAACGGCGACCCGGCCCAGTTCTCGCAGGGCGCCAACTCGGCCACGAACTGCGTCGACCAGCCGCGGCCGTGGTCGCCGACGGCCACGCTCCCAACGCGCCAAGCGCAGTACGCGGACGCCGTCGCCCGCGCCGACGACGCGCCCTTCGCCCCGTTCCGGGCGTCAGAGATCATGTTCAGCCCGTTCGGCGGCGCCGACTTCTGCCTGCCCTGGCCACAGACCGGCACCACGCCGCCGGTTGCCCCCGACGCCCACTACCCGCGCGTGCCGACCCTCGTGCTCAACGGTGAGTTCGACCTCGCCGCGCAGATCGTGCGCAAGACGGCCCGACTCTGGCCCGACGCCCAGGTCATCACGTTCAAGGGCACCATCCACACGCCGCTTGAAGCCAACCAGTGCGCCGTCGACATCGCGGCGACGTTCGTCCGCACGCTGACCCCCGGCGACACGACCTGCGCGTCGCGGTCGCCGTGGCGCTATCCCGGCGCGACCTCCTTCCCACGCGCCGCCGCCGACTCACCGACCGCTCGCCGGCGGCCCGGCGACCGCTCCGGACCGCTCGGGCGCCGGGTCGCGCGTGTAGCCGCCGACACCGCACTGGACGCGCTCAAGCGCAGCCTTCTCAGCAACACCGGCGACTACCACGGACTGCGCGGTGGCACCATCCACACCGACTACGGCCAGACGTTCACGACAACACTGAGCGGCGCGCGCTGGACCGACGACGTCGCCGTCTCCGGCGCCATCCGCTGGTCCTCCGACGACGGGCACCTCGACGCCGACCTCCAGGTCGACGGACCGGGGCGCACTGACGGCGCGCTGCACCTCCACGGCGGCTGGTTCATCCCAAGCGCGCCGACGGGCGTCTCTATCACTGGCACCCTGGCCGGCCGCCGCGTCGTCGCGGTCGCGCCGTCGGACTAGCGGCCATCATCCAATTGCTTCGTGCCAAACCGAAAACCTGCCGACGACACCACGCATCAGCACCCTCAGAACTGTCGTGCTCCTTCGAGCAACCGAGTGGTAGCCACCGCAGAGGCCGGGCTGTGCGGCCATCCACGCGCGGTGGCGGGCGACGTACTCCGGATCGAGGTTCGGGGGCACGTGGCTGTGTTCAGCGAGGCGGGCGATCATCGGGCTCCTTTCGGTGATAGCACCAGCGTCGTGTGTCACGACGTCGCCCGCGAGGGGCGCGCCCCCTGTACCGATTCCTGTACATGGCCGGGCCCGGGTTGCACGCTGGGGTGCGGGGGAGGAGAGTGGTAGCGGTGGACGTGCTGATCGAGCGAGACCTGGAGCTGCGTGTGCTCGGCGACGTGGTTGATGCGGCGGCGTCGGGTCACGGGGGCGCGGTGCTGATCGAGGGTGAGGCCGGTATCGGCAAGACGCACCTGCTGCGGATGGCGCGTGCCCGCGCGCAGGCCGCGGGAGGCCGAGTCCTGTTTGCCACCGCGGACGAGTTCGAGGTAAACGTGCCGCTCGCCAGCGCGCGTGAGCTGCTGGCTCCGGCGGGGCGCGGCTTGGCGCGTGACGGGCCGGCGCGGCTGGGACTGCTGGCGCTCGACGGCGCGCTCTCGGATCCGAGCGGGCCGGGGTCGCGCAGCGATGAGGTCGTCAACGCGCTTTGGTGGCTGATCGTCGAGTTGGCCGACGATCGGCCCCTAGCGCTGTTCCTCGACGACGGCCAGTGGGCCGACGATCTGTCTTTGCGTCTGTTGCGCACCGCTGCCCGGCGCGTCGCGGAGCTGCCGCTCGCGGTCGTGGTCGCCGCCCGGCCGGCGGGACCCGGTCACCGACACGCCGGCCTGGCCGCCGAGCGCGCGTTTGTGCGGCTCGAGCCGGCGCCGCTCTCGGTGGCCGGCACCGCGCGACTCATCGAATCGGTTCTCGCTCGGCGGGAATCGGTCGAGGTTGTCGCTCGCGCCCGCGCCGCGACCGGTGGAAATCCGCTCTATCTCCGGGAGTTGTCCCAACAGGCGCGCGTCCGCGGCGGCGAGCTCATGAGCGACAGTCGACCGCCGCCACAGCTCGTACGGCTCGTCGGCGATCGGCTCGACCGGCTCACGGCCGCCGCGCACGCCTTCGCGAGCGCCGTCGCTGTCCTAGGACCTGACGCCGACCAGGTCCGGGCTCGCGCGCTCGCCGGACTCGAGGCCAGCGACGCGATCGCCGCCGAGGCGGAACTCCGGATCGAGCGGGTGCTCGACGCCGACCGATGCAGGTTCGCGCACCCGCTGGTCGCCGCGGCGGCGCGCGAGGCGATCGGTAAAGCGGACGTGGCCGAGATGCACGCACGTGCAGCCGCCCTTCTCGCGGACGATGGGGTTGCGGATCAGCGCGTCGCGGAGCATCTGCTGCAGGCACCGGCGCGTGGTGACGCCACTGTCGTGACGACCTTGCGCAGGGCCGCAGATCTGGCGCGCCGCGTCGGCGCGTACGACACGGCGGCGCGGCTGCTCGAGCGGGCGAGGACGGAGCCGCCGGCGCCGGAGGTTGTCGATTTCGTCGACTTCGAGCGCGGACGGTCCAGGCTCGACGCCGGTGACGAGGAGGGCGCGCGACTGCTCGCCCGGGTTGCGCACGACGCGGCGCACCCGTCCCTGCGTATCGATGCCGCGCGTCGTCTCGCCAAGGACATGGCACTTCACGGCCGGGGGGCGGACGCCGCCGAGATCATGCGCCCCGTTCTGGAGTCGCTCTCAGCCGGCGACCACGAGCTGCGGCTAGAGCTCCTGGTCGAGCTAGCGTTCCTGGGCGGCTCAGTCCTCGCCGGCTACCCGGAGGCGCTACGAATGATCGCCGCCGCAGCCGCGGCGTCGACCGGGCGCACTCCTGGCGAGCGGCTGGTCAAGGCCGCCGCGACCGTGATCGGCGGCGAGAATTCGCCCGACTCCGCTGAGGGTGCCCGTGAACTGCTGGCGAGCCGCCTCCATCGCGACTACCCGGACGGGTTCGCGGTCGGCTCCCTCACGTTCGGCGCGACGGCTGTCCTGATGAACGCCGACGCGCTCGACGACGTCGAGCGGGCCATGCACGCGCTACGGGCTGACGCCGAGCAGATGGCGCTGCTCGACCTGGTCTCCGGTGCGCTCTGGCAGCAGGCCCAAGTCGCCTACCAACGGGGCGATCTGGCCCGCTGCGAGCTCGAAGCCCGCGCGTCCATCGAGGCCGGGGCCGACTTCGCCCGCCGTCTGGCGACGCCGTGGCGCGTGATGGTGTGCGCCGAGCAGAATCGCCTCGACGATGGGGAGCAGCTTCTCGCGGCTGCGGGACTGCTGGGGCCCATTCCACCCACCATCCTCCTGGCCGCGGCGCTCGGCAGCCGCGGCCGACTGCGCCTTGCTCAGGGCGACGCCGAAGGCGCGGTCGAAGATCTCACCGCCGTGCTGGATCGCAACGCGGCGCATCACCGCCGACGCGTCGAGCCGCCATGGCGACCCCTGCTGGCGGAAGCACTCGTCCTGGCCAACCGGAGCAA
Source organism: uncultured Solirubrobacterales bacterium (assembly GCA_963757795.1). GTDB lineage: Bacteria > Actinomycetota > Thermoleophilia > Solirubrobacterales > Solirubrobacteraceae > Palsa-465. The sequence continues at coordinate 178,313 of CAVWSI010000002.1, forward strand.
CGAAGCCGCCGCCGAGGCTGAGGTCTACGCGGCCCTGGCGGCCGAGTGGGGCACACGTCGGGCGCTAGGTCATACCGCCCGCATGCGCGCGCTCGTCGCGCCTCGCGCGCGAGCGATCTCGCTCCTCGAGGAGGCCAGAACGCACTTCGCGGCCAGCCACGCGCGGCTCGAGCTGGCGCGCTGCCTGACCGAGCTTGGTGCCCGCCGACGCGCGGCCGGCGAGCGCCGCGCCGCGCGAACGGTCCTCCGTGACGCGCACGACGCCGCACATGCCTGCCGCGCCACCGCCCTGTGCGAGCGCGCACGAGCCGAGCTGCTGCTCGCCGGCGGCCGACCCCGACCCGCCGCAGGCGCCGGCCTCGGCGCACTCACGCCCGCCGAGCGGCGCGTGGCCGACATCGCCGCCTCGGGCGCCACCAACCCCGAGATCGCGCGGCAGCTCTACCTCTCCCCCAAGACCATCGAGATGCACCTGCGCAGCGCCTACCGCAAACTCGACCTGGCAGGACGAGACGGGCTTACCACCGCGCTGCACTGAGCCCGCGATAAGCACCCAGTAAGCGCCACTCGCCAGTGGCCGAACACCGGCCGGCGCCACCGGTCGCCGAGCAAAGGAGCCGCGCACGCACTGCGACCGGTGTAGGCGTGGAGCAGCCACGCTCGATTCGACTCGCGACTGTTGGCGACGACCTGCATTCGGTTTCGGACGCGCATCTGTCCGCCTGCGCCGACAGTCGCGGAATGCGCGGGAAGGGCGTCTCTGCCGCCGTTCGCCGCCTGCTGGCCGGCATCGGAACGCTGAGGGTCTCGAGATCCGCGCGGAGCAGGACACTCGTCGCGAGCGGCGAGATGCTCGACGCATCGGGAAAACAGGTCTGGCGCCGCCGGCGATCCCTCGTGCTTCGCATGAGGGTGCCCGGGCCGGGTCAAGGCACCCGCTGCCTCCGCGGCCGGGACAGCCACGCAACCGCCGCTGGGCATCAGGGGCGGCAGCGCCGCGCCGGTCCGGCCGACTGGAACGCGCGTTCATCCAGTCGGCGCATCGCGCAAAACGTGAGCCTGCCCAGCCTGCAAGTTCCGCCGGCAAACAAGTCTGGCCTGCTCCGTGCCAGTCCTGACTCGATCAGCGTCATCGGCGCGCGCGACACCGACGACGGTTTGATCATGGATTACTTTGACTCGCGCCAGCGCGTCTCGGATGATCGACGCATACCACTCGACGGCGCCTCGGCGTCTCTGTCAAGTTCGATATTCGGGCTCTGTAGGTGATGCTCCGTCTCCCACCGCAGGCGCTCTATGGTGGCGTCACATTTCCCGGGTGAATTGGCCGGGCGTAGCTTCCGCGGGGGTGGATGCTAGGCGGCGGCCACCTCCTCTGTGTTGTCGGTCATGGTGGGTGCTGCTGCCGACGGATGCGCTCGATCTCGGCGACGGTCTTCGGAGTCATGACCACGCCACGCCAGCCTCGGCTTGAGAGTTCGAGTACGGCCCACATGAGCGACAGGGCGCTGGTCTCGCCGGGGAAGCGGCCGATCACCTTGGTGCGACGACGGACCTCGACGAACGTGCGCTCCAGGAGGTTCGTGGTCCGGATCCGCTTGCGGCGCTCGAACGGCCAGCGCAGATGTGCGACGAGTGGAGCGAGGTCGCGTTCGATCACGGCCATCGCGGACGGATACGACTGGCGGTAGTCGGCGATGATCGCCTCAAGCTCGCGCCGCGCGTCGACCGGCGACGCGGCCTCATCGAACGGCTTCCACCAGCGGGCCTTCACCTCGACATGGTGGCGCTCAGGCAGCTTGGAGGTGACGTTGCGCAACGCATGCACCGTGCAGCGCTGCTCATCGGCCTGTGGCCACACCTCGCGAACGGCCTTCCACAGACCGGGCGCGCCGTCGGCGCAGACGAGACCCGGGGCGTTGACGCCACGGGCGATCAGGTCGCGGCCGACGCCAGCGACGCGTCGTAGGTCTCGCGCGAGCCGAGCTGCAGCCCGAGCAGCACTTCCGGCCCTCGAGCGTGACGCCCCACGCGACCAGCACCCCCTCGGCCGGCGTGTCGTCGGGATGCAGCTTGAGGTAGATCGCATCAAGGAACAGATAGACGAGGTCGTGCTTATCGAGCCGGCGCTTCCCCCAGCGGCGGTACAGCTCGCGGGTGTCCTCCAGGATCCGCGACACCGTCGATCTGCGAGCCACCTGCTGCTCGAAGGTGTCCTCCAGCGCCGCCTCCACATCACGCGTCGAGAGCCCTCTGAGGCACGAGCTGATCACCAGCGACTCCAGCGCATAGGTGTGGGTCACATGCCTGCCCAGCAGCCGCGACTCGAACCCGAGCTTGGACGCGTCACGCACCCTCGGGCGCTCAAGCTCGACCGCCCCGGACGTCGTCTTCACCGTCCTGGGCTCATAGCCGTTGCGGTGCGAGACCGTCACCTCGGCCCGCTCGTACCGGCCACGGCCGAGGAACTCGCTCACCTCGTCCTCCAACGCCTGCTGCAAGATCAGCCGGGCGCCCAGCCGACCGACCGTCTCGACCGGATCCTGCTCCTGGCCAACACCGGCCAACGCTTCACCCAACTGCGTGCGAAACCGCTCGCTCGGGGCTACTCTCGCCATACGGGCGTACCTCCAATGCTTGGACTTGTCAGGTCAAAGCGGAGGCTACGCCCGCCTCTTCAATTCACCCGGATTCTGAGACGCGACCCGCTCTATGTGGTCCGCGCCTATGCGCGCAGATACCGGGACTGCCAATTCTTCGCTGCGAAGAGCGTTCAAGCTAGCCACCGCACGAACGCCACCCCGGTTGAACCTCCACAACGGGCATTCTGTGTAGTGACGCCAGCTTCGGATAGGTGTCAAGAAGTGAGCGGCGATGATCCAGCAGGCCCGGGTCACGTTCGCCTTGAGCATACGACCTAAGGTGATGACTCGAAGAAGACATCGAGATTGACCTCGAGTCGGGCCATGATCGCACTCTCCAGGATGTCGCTCGATTGTCGGTCTAAGGGTCAGCGCGGAGCAGTCTCCACGTCGCGGGCAAGAATCGACCCTCGATATGTCATAAATACCTGTGCGCAGCGTCGAGGGTCATGATGCCGAGGGCCTGGGCCGTTCGTGGTTCTCGGTGGAGCCGCGTGCGCTGGCCGAGACGCGCGGGCCTGGCACCGCCGTCAGCGGGTGGTGCGGGCGAGCGCGTCGCGCACCCTGGCGAGCAGGTCCTCCCGCGAGAATGGCTTCCGCACGATCAGCTCGGGATCGGAGATCTGGTAGCGAGCGCCGATCAGGGGGTCGATGTACCCCGACATGTACAGGATCGGCAGATCGGGCCTGATCTCGGCGACGCGTACGCCCAGCTCGGTCCCGAGCATCTCGGGCATCACGACGTCGGTGAGCAGCAGGTCAAACGCGTCGGCGTGCTCGATCAGGGAGAGCGCCTCGATGGGGCTTCCGGTGTGCGCGACGGAGTACCCGCCGGCCTCAAGGATCCGCGCCGCGATTTGGCGCATGGCGCTCTCGTCCTCGACCAGGAGCACGCGCTCGCCCCGCCCGCTCTGCGCGCCGCTCGCCGCCGTCCGGGGCGGCCGGCGCTCGGCGCCAGGCGCGACGGGCAGGTGCACGCGGCAGACGGTGCCATGGCCGGGCTCGGAATACAGCGAGATCGTGCCGCCGGCACCCTTGACGATCCCGTAGACGGTGGCCAGGCCCAGACCGGTGCCCTGGCCGGCGGGCTTGGTGGTGAAGAACGGGTCGAACGCGCGGTCGGCGACCTCGCGCGGCATCCCGACCCCGCTGTCGGCCACGGCGAGGCACACGTGCGGTCCCGCCTGCGTGTCGGGATGGCCGCGGGCGAAGTCCTCGTCCAGATCGACGTTGGCCGTCTCGATCCTCAGCTCGCCGCCGTTGGGCATAGCGTCACGGGCGTTGACCGCGAGGTTGACGAGAACCTGCTCGATATGGCCGCGGTCGGCGAGCACCACGTCCAGAGTGGGGGCGAGGGACGTCGTGAGGGTGACGTGCTCGCCCAGAGTACGGCGCAGCAGGCGTTCGGTGTCGGCGACGATCTCGTTGAGATCGAGCGGTTCGGGCCGGACGGTCTCTTGGCGGCTGAAGGTCAAAAGCTGGCGGGTGAGCTCGGCCGCGCGCTGGCCGGCCCGGCGGATCTCGTCGATGTCCTGCACCGCGGGCGACTCCGCAGGCATCTGCTCGGCCGCGAACGCGGCGAAGTTGATCATCACCCCAAGCAGGTTGTTGAAGTCGTGCGCCACTCCGCCGGCAAGCTGCCCCAGGCTCTCCAGACGCGCGGCCTGCTCGCGCTGTCTCTCGAGCCGTTTGAGTGCGGTGAGATCCTGAAACTGGCAAAGCAGCCGGTCCGGCTGCGCTGTGCGGAAGCGCAGCATCGTGGCGTGCAGCGCGATCTCGACCGTGGCGCCCGCCGGAGCGATCATTCGCAGCTCGCCCACGAGGTGCCCGCCCTCGCCGGTCGCTACCGCGCGCAACGCTTCTAAGGCTCGCTCGACATCATCCGGATGGATGAGCTCGCGCAGCGAGACGTCCTCGAGATCACCCGGAGGCCGCCGGAGGACTTCGCCGAGCGCCCGGTTGGCGCGTTCAAGGCGCTCCTCGAGCGAGATCAGCGCCATCCCGATCGGGGCCTCCTCGAAGGCGTGGCGGAATCGGTCCTCGGCGTCTCGCAGCGCGGCCTCGGCCGCGCGCTGATCGGTCACGTCCTGCACGGTGCCGAGACAGCAACCCGGGCTGGACGGATCCTCGCGGACGCGCGCGTGCAGCACCCGCGGCTCACCGCCACCGGAGACGATCCGGTAGTCCAGCTCAAACGCTCCGCCGCCGAACGCCCGGGAGTAACCCTCCGAGACTCGCGCACGATCGTCGGGATGCACGTACCCGAAGAACTGCTCGCCGGCGGCAGGTCCCTCGCGCTCGTCGCGGCCGAAGATCTCATACATCTGCGCCGACCAACTCGCCTGATCGGTGCTCGGATCCCACGCCCACGAGCCCACCGCAGCGATCCGCTGGGCGTCCTGGAGGTCCGCGATCGCCTGCTCGCGCGCGCGCTCGACCCGTTTTCGCTCGGTGAGGTCGATCGAGATTCCCGTCACGCCGACCACCTGCCCGTCGAGCTGCCACGGCGAGATCGTTATCAGCACGTCTATGATCGTGCCGTCCTTACGCCGGCGCCGCGTCTCGTACTGGTACGCAGGCTGACCGGCGAGCATCCGCGCGATCTGATCGCGGGGCTCGTCGGTGAACACGGTCAGCTCAAACAGAGTCTTCCCGATCGCCTCCTCGGCACTGAAGCCATAAAGTCGTTCTGCGCCGGGATTCCAATGCCGCACCCGCGCTTGCAAGTCGATGGAAATAACCGCGTCGGTGCCATGCTCGGCGGCTTGCGCCAGGCGCGCGAGCTCGCGCACGGCTCGCTTTCGCTCGGTAACGTCGATCGTCACGCCCGTGACCCCGACGACCTGCCCATCGACGCGCCACGGCGTGATCGTTGTTAGCGCATCGATGATCGTGCCGTCCTTGCGCCGCCGCCGGGACTCGTATCGGTACCCGGACTCGCCGGTCAGCACCCTGGCCATATTGGCGCTGGGCTCGTCGGTGAGCATCATCAGCTCACGAACGTCACGTCCGATCGCCTCCTCGGCAGCGTAGCCGTACACGCGCTCGGCGCCCTGGTTCCAGTTGCGCACCCGTCCCCCGAGGTCGATCGAGACCACCGCGTCGTTGGAGTGCTCGGTGGCGTCTGCAAGGCGCTCCAGCTCGCGCTCGGCGCGTTTGCGCTCGCCGTTGTCCTGCGCTAGGCACGAGACGCCGATGATCGCGCCCGTGCTGTCGCGGACCGGCGAGATCGTCACACCGACCTCGACTCGGTCGCCGTCGCGTGTGAGGTCGACCGTCTCGAACTTGACCGTCTCGCCCGCCAAGGCGGCGTTCACGTGCTCGCGGCTCTCCAGCTCCTCGGGCGGGTTGAGGATCGTGATCGGCCGCCCGATCGCCATCTCGCGCGTGTACCCGTACAGCCGCTCGGCTCCGGCGTTCCAGCTGTCGATCGTCCCCTCGACCGTCAGCCCGATGATCGCATCCGGGCTCGAGCCGACCAGCGCCGCCAGCCGCGCCGTCGCCTCCTCAGCGCGCCGGCGTTCTGTGACGTCGCGGATCGCGCTTGAGACCAGCAGCCCGTCATCGGTCTGGATCGGGTTCAGCGTGATCTCGGCAGGGAATTCGCTGCCGTCCTTGCGCCGCGCCGTGAAATCTCCTGGTCGGTTGCCGTGGCGGGGTTGCGGATCAGAAACGTATTCCTTGCGAAAGGCGGCATGCGCCTGTCGTTTGCGCTCGGGCATCAGGAGCTCGACCGAGCTGCCAATCAGCTCGTCGCGGGTAAATCCGAATACTGCTTCCGCGCGCGCGTTGGCGACCACGATCTCCCCGTCGGCGCTGGTCACGACGATCGCGTCAGGCGCGGACTCAAGCAGCCCCGACAGCTGCTGCTCGGCGCGATTGCGCTCCAGAGACGTCACGGATGAACCCCGCCGCGACTCGCTCGCCGTCTGTTTCCCCAAACCGCTCCCGAGGGCTCGATCGGAAACTTCTGACCGCCGCCGCCCACCGCCTTGGCCTCACCAGAGCTGTCGCGGGCGGCAAGCCCGGCACGGGCTCGATCTTTGAACTCGCCCAGCGGGGGGCGATAAGGACTGAGGGGTCGCATCGGAAGTTCCATTTCACGAAAGGCGCGGATGGGAAGATCGAGTTCGCGTGGCGAGTGTCGCCCTGAGCGGTCAGGCCGACGATGGCTGCGGGGCAGCTGCTGACGGTCGCACCTGACGGGTCGGCTTCGGTCGGTGAATACATGCCATCACTGCGTGCCCACAGGTGTGCACGGGCGATGCCAAACCCGTGATTGGCGCAGCCGTAGAACCGCGGCGGAGGGGGTGCTTAGGTCAGCCGAGGAACACTCCTGGAATCTGGGGTAGCGACAAGCTCGCATTCCCTTGAATTCGCTGCATGATCAGCGATTGGACGCGACAAGTCGCCGATCCCCGCCAGCCGAGCAGATGGAGGCCAATGGCCTCGTTTGTGACATGGACCACTTCTGCGTGCCCGGCGAAGCGGAAGTCCGGGCCGGTCAGCTCGAATGCGGCAATCTCCCCAACCTCTACGCCCTCGCCGACGACGAGCATGCCGGTCTCCGAGAGGTTGAGGATTTTGCCGGCGGTGCACCGGTTCCCAGATCGCCAGAGGGTCGCTCCGAGATCTTGGGTATCGGTCGCGCGCGGATGTTGCCGGCGCCCCGGAGGTGAACGATCTCGTCTCTTCACGCCGCTTGCTCCAGGCGGCAGCGTGGTCGGGACAGCCCTACGGAAGCGAACCGAACGCTCGATGGTCGGGCCACGCGTCACCTCACCCGATTTGGATGCATTTAGAAAATTGGAGTGCAACTCTGCCTCCTCAGGGCGCGAGGTGATCCGGTGAAGCGTCGCCGAATCATCAGACCCGCCACAACCGGGGTTCGATGCGTTAACCACGCGGTGAACTACTGTGTCCAGCCGGAGGCGCTCATCGAAATCCGCGCGCACGCCGGCACGCGGTTCGAGCCACACCTCATCGACGCGCTCGAAACACGTCGTGCTGAACAACATCATCCCGGACAAACGCCGGCGCCTGCCCACGCGAACATCGATCTCGTCCGAACCGATCCCGGACTCGCCGCATAACGTGACGCCAGGAGCGCGGTCGCCATCACCGCTATGAGCGCTGACTCGAGGCGCCGACGCCTGCAATCAGATCTGATGCCCGAACCCGCGCAGGATCAACGTTCGCCATCCGACTCGGTCTGATAGCGGCAGCTCGCGCCGACGCGGACGCGACGGCCGCGATCGCCTGGCGTTCCGAGCAACCTGAGGCCGCCGGCGCGCGCTCTCGCGGTGGACGTACTGAGCGATGGGCGACGCGAGTTTCGGCCGCGCTTTGGCGTTGCGCGTGCCGGCATATGCTTGGCTCGATCGACCTCTGACAATCCGCTATAGCCAGTCACGCAGTTCCATGGACGTGATCCAGCGAGACTCTCTCAAGCTTGTGTTTTCGCCGGTTGGGTCACGCGTTGGCCTCGGCAACTGACAGACCCAGCACGCCTTTTCGGCGCGGTCAAGGTCCGCTCGGGGATGAAAGCCTCGACGGCATTCTTCCAGAGCGATGCCATTTAGTCAGTGGAGAAGTGGGCCGAGATCTCGATTCCAGCCCTGTTCTTGGCCTGCTCATCGTGTAGCCCGCGGATCTCCATCAGCAACCAGACAACCGCAGGCCAGTCGCTTCGCAGTCGTGCGGCACGATGGCCTTGTTGACGACGACGCTCACGGGAACCGACGCGTCATCGGCCGCCGCGGTTGCTTCGTCGAGACGCCTCGCTATTTACTGCGCCAAATCAGCATCGGCATCGCCCTTCCCGCCGGCCGCGAGACCGCCATTCCACACACGAGCACTACTCCAGAACGCGCTGACAAATTCGGCTCTCCTGTCGATCTGGGGGTGAATCGAAGGCTGCGTTTCTGCTGGGGCGCCTGCTGAGGCGCGGTTTCGTGGCCGTGTAGCCGGTTCTTGGAGTTTGCGCAGAGCGCGGCGACCCGCCGCCGTCCTCTGCGGCAGGCTGCTGGATGTCTGAAGTTCAGCGGTCTACGAAGGAGGACGACGTGCGGGTCACGACGGCATTCAACCGGATGCTCAGGCTCTCTGGGGCATCGGTCAAGGACGTTGGGTTCGGCAGCGAGGGTGTGATCGTGACCGTCGGTCTGCGCGCGAGGAAGCCCATCTGCTCGGGCTGCGGTGCGCGCGGGCTTGCGATCAAGGAACACCGCGAGAAGCGCTGGCGACATCTCGACCTCGGCGGCGGTCGTTGCCATATCGAGTGCTTGCTCCGCCGCTTGTACTGCCCGGGTTGCGGCGACGTGTACGAGGCGGTGCCCTGGGCCAGGGCCGGCTCGTGGTACACGCGGGACTTCGAAGACGTCGTGGCGTTCTTGGCGCAGCAGATGGCAAAGACGCCGATCACCAAGCTGATGCGGATCGGGTGGCGATCGGTCGGGAAGATCCTGGCCCGGGTGGTGGCCGACAAGCTCGATCGCGGCCGTCTGGACGGCCTGGTGATGATCGGCGTGGACGAGGTCAGCTACGCCTCGGAGCATCGCTTTTTGACCTGCGTCGCCGATCACCAGACCGGCGGCGTGGTGTGGGCCGCCCCGGGCCGCAACGCCACCACGTTGCAGGCGTTCTTCGATGAGCTGAGCGACGAGCAGAAGCTCTCGATCACCGCCGTCTCGATCGACATGTCCGCCGGCTACGAGAAGGCCGTCCGCGCCGCTGTCCCAGACGCTGCCGTCGCGTTCGATCCATTTCATGTGGTGCAGCTCGGCGGCAAGGCGGCCGATCAGGTCCGTCGCGACGAGTACAACCGCCACGGCCGCTCTTCCACCGGCGAGGGGAAATGGATCAAGGGCGCCCGTTACTCGCTGCTCAAGGACACCGCCAACCAGACCCCCAAGCAGCTGCTCAAGCTCGCCGAGGTCGTGACCACGAACAAGCCGATGTACCGAGCGTTCCTGTTACTCGGCGAGCTGCGCTACCTCTACCGACTGCCCAAGGAGGAAGCCGCCGAACGGCTCAACGCGTGGCTCGCGTGGGCGTCGCGATCGAGACTCCGACCATTCGTGAAACTCGCCCGGACCATTCGAAAGCACCAGGCCGGCGTGCTCGCAGCGGTCGAGCTCGGAATCAGCAACGGGCGCCTCGAGGCCTTGAACAGCCGCGTGCGCCTGATCAGCCACCGCGCCCACGGCTTCCACTCAGCCAACGCCCTGATCGCGATGATCTACCTCTGCTGCGCAGGCATCCAGATCCCGCTCCCTCACCGATGATTCACCCCCAGATCGACAGGAGAGCCACAAATTCGCGACGCTGTCGCTTTCGGACGTGCGACGCGAGGTCGCACGCGTTGAGTGAACTACTGGATTGGAGATCGACTGATGTGAGTTGAGCGTGTGGTTCCAGGTCCGTGCTCGATGGCCTGTCCCCACCTCGACGTGCGTCGTTCGGCTCTTGGTCGGCGGGGTGCGAAGCTCGGGGGAAAGCTCGAGCGGCGGCCCGTTCCATCCGGGCGGCCGCGGGCGAGGGGAAGACCGGACGGGCGAATTGCTTGAACCCTCGTTGATGCCTCGTAAAGCGGAGCCTCGCAAGGTGGGATGTTGGAGTGGGGTTGAAGGACTAGCCGTGGTAGAGCGGCAGGCGCCGGCTGGGCAGTCCGCTCGGTCCGGGATGAGCACCGCCGTCCTCGGGGTATAGAGGGCGCCCACCCCGGTCGCTGCTCGTGCGTGCGGAACGCGGTAATCCCGCCTGGGTCCGGCCGTCTGGCCGGTAAGCCGACCGTGAGGAGGGCCCAACTCCCCGGCGGGAACAGGATGGCCGAGAAGCGAATGCCGGTGGCCGAAAGGCGACGGGAAACCACGAGAGCAGGATCATCCCTCCGGCTGGTCGTCCGTGGATAACTGGCCTCTGTGTCAGCGTCCTGGCTGAGGGTCGGTGACGTCCGACCCGGCTGGTAGGTCCTCGGGCCGGCGGCGGGCTGACTCTATAACCGGCTGTCGACCAGTCGTGTGCCGGCTGGTGTGACTGTTATCCGTTGTGTCGCCCGTCGCCGCCCGAGGATCACTCGGCGTGACTTGATAGGAGCCTGGCAACGTGCCCTGACAGAGGTCTGTCCGCCGGAGATCCGCTTCATCGGCTGTCAACGAAATGAAGGGACGGTGCATATGATGGTGATCGGGCGAGTAGTGGTCGCACTACTCATGTTGTGGATCCTTTGCCGGAGCGGGTGCGGCTGGTTGGTGCGCCGGGGGAGCTGCGTGACGTCGAGCTAGAGGTGCTTGGCTGGAGCACGGATCAGTGGTCTGGCGAGACCGCCGTGATTTGCCGGCTTGTGGACGGCAGCCCGGGTGAGATCCCGGCGCGGTGGACGGATCTGCCGTGGCGGGCTCGGCCGGAGGCGGCGGTCGGCGGGGTGGGGTCGCCGGCGGGGTGGCGGTTGTTGTTGGCGCGCGCGGAGCGGTTCGGGAGCCGACCGGGGTGGGTTGGAGCCTTCAGCAGAAACGGAGGTGACGATGCCGGGACAGCTCGCGTTGGCGGTCGAGACGGAGACGGTGGTGGCGGGGGCGGTGTGGGAGACGTTGCCGCCCGAGCGGCAGCTGCAGGTGGCGCTGCGGCTGGCGCGGTTGTTGGCGAGGTTGTTGGTGGCGGCGCGCGATGAGTGACCGCGACAAGATCACCGAGCGGCACCGCCGAGCGCGCGCGATTGTGTACGTGCGCCAATCGTCGCCTGGCCAGGTGCAGAACAACCACGAGTCGCGCGCGTTGCAGTACGCGCTTCGGGAGCGGGCGATCGAGCTGGGCTGGCCGGCGGAGCTGGTTGCGGTCGTTGACGAGGACTTGGCCCGGTCGGGCGCCTCGACCGAGGGGCGGCTGGGGTTCAAGGAACTGGTGGCCGAGGTCGGGCTCGGCCGGGTTGGGCTGGTCCTCGGGAGCGAGGTTTCGAGGCTGGCGAGAAACAATGCCGACTGGTATCAGCTGCTCGACTTGTGCACGCTGACGGGCACGCTGGTGGCCGACTCAGACGGGATCTATTGCCCGGGCAACTTCAACGACCGGATGCTGTTGGGGTTGAAGGGCACGCTCGCCGAGGCCGAGCTGCACCTGATCCGCGCCCGTCTTGATGGTGGGCTTCGCAACAAAGCCGCTCGCGGGGAGCTTGAGCTGAGCCTGCCGGTCGGTCTGGACCGCGGCGAGGACGGCCGGATCTGCCTGTCCGCGGACGAGCAGGTGCGCCACGCGATCGACCGCGTGTTTGAGCTGTGGCGGCGGGTGGGTTCCGCTCGTCAGGTGGTGATCTGTTTGCGCGATGAGGGCCAGCGGCTACCGCGGCGCACGGTTGGGCAGCGGCGGGTGCGGTGGATGCCGGCGAGCTATCGGGCGGTGCACGCTTTCTTGACCAACCCGGCGTACGCGGGCGCGTTCGTGTTCGGCCGCACCACGCAGAAGCGGGAGCTCAACGAGCAGGGCCGCGTACGGAGGCGGACGGTCCAGCTACCGATCGAGGAGTGGTCCGTCTGCCTGCCAGAGCACCATCCCGGGTATGTCAGCTGGCAGGAGTACCTGGCCACCCGCGAGCGGCTGCGTCAGAACGTGAGGCCGCGTAGCGAGGGCGGCGGCGCCGCCCGCGAGGGCTTGGCGCTGCTTCAGGGGATCGTGCGCTGCGGGCGCTGCGGGCGGCGGATGCAGGTCGCCTATTCGGGCAGAGCAGGCCGCTCGCCAACCTACGCGTGCGTGCGCGCGTTTCACCACCACGGCGCCGAGCACCCATGCCAGTCACTCGGCGGCCAGCGGCTGGACGACGCGGTCGCCGCGGCGTTCCTTGAGGCGGTGACGCCGGCCGGGGTACGCGCCTGTACCGAGGCGGTCGGCGAGCTCGAACGCCAACACGAAGAGCGGCTGCACGGCCAGCGGCTGGCGGTCGAGCGCGCCGAGTTCGAGGCAGGGCGGGCGGAGCGGCAGTTCGACGCCTGCGAGCCCGAGAATCGTCTCGTCGCGCGCACGCTGGAGCGAGCGTGGGAGCAGGCGCTCTCGCGACTGGAGCGCGAGCGACAAAGGCTTGCAGAACTCGACGCCCGACAGCCCGAGCCGCTCACAGCCGCCGAGCGCCACGCGCTCGCGCGGCTCGCACGAGACCTTCCGCGACTCTGGGGCGCAGAGGCGACTACCGCGCGGGACCGCAAGGAGCTCTTGCGGACGCTGGTCGGCGAGGTGATCGTGACAGTCAAGGACGATCCTCGACGCGCCGAGCTCGAAATCGTCTGGGAGGGCGGCGCCCGCACCGCGCTTCAGGTGCCGCTGATCTGTCGCGGCGGCGAGCGCCACCGCACCAGCGAGGACACGGTCGATCTCGTCCGCCGGCTGGCCGCTCACACAGACGACCGGCAGATCGCCGCGATCCTCAACAAGCAAGCGCGGCGGACAGGGACCGGGCTGCCGTTCAGCCAGTCGCGCGTGAAATACGTGCGCCAGCAACACGGGATCCCGGCCGCGCCCCCGCCAGACCCCGACAACGGACTGGTGACGATCGAGCAGGCCGCAACACAGCTCGGCGTTAGCAACGCCACGGTCTACCGGTGGCTGCGCGCCGGCCTGGTGCCCGGCGAGCAGATCACCCCGCACGCGCCGTGGCGGATCCGGTTGACAGACGAGCTGCGTTCCCGGTTCGTGCCCGCTGTCCCGGACGGGTACCTGCCGCTGGACGAGGCCGCCAAGCGCCTCGGTTGCGCGCGGCAGACCGTCTTGCACAAGGTCCAACGCGGCGAACTGCACGCCGTCCAAGTCGTCACCGGACGCCGAAAAGGCCTACGAATCAAGGTGAACGGACCCGAAGCTGGACTGTTTGACAAATGACGACAACAAGGATGGCAGTGTGAACCGTGATCGGGGCGGACACGCACAAGCGCGAGCACGCGCTGTGCGCGGTGGACGAGGGAACCGGCCGGGTGCGCGGCAGCCGCGAGATCAAGGCGGACGAGGCCGGGCATCAGGCGGCGGTGCGCTGGGCGCGTGGGCTGGACTCGGAGCGGGTGTGGGCGATCGAGGACTGCCGGCATGTCTCCCGCCGGCTCGAGCAAGCGCTGCTGGCTGCCGGCGAGCGGGTGATTCGGGTGGCGCCGAACATGATGGGCGCGTCCCGGCGCTGCGCAGCGCGAGCGCGGCAAGTCCGATGAGATCGACGCGCAGTCGGTCGCGCGCGCGGTCGTCAAGGACGGCGTGGAGTCCTTCCCGGCCGCGTACCTCGACGAGCGGGCGATGGGGATCCGGCTGCTGTTCGACCACCGCGAGGATCTCGTCCGCGAGCGCACCCGCATCCAGAACCGGCTGCGGTGGCATCTGCTTGAGCTGTGCCCCGAGCTCGAAGCCAAGCTCAAGCGCGGCGCGTTGTCGCAGCTGCGCGCGCTGGAGCGCCTGGACCGGCGGCTACGGCAGCTCTCGCCGAGCGTGCGGCTGCGGATCGCGCGCGAGGAACTCGGCCACATCCGCGCGCTCACCCGCCAGGCCGACCAGCTCGAACGGGAACTGCTCGAGCTGATCCGCGCCTACCGGCCGGCGCTGCTGGACGAGCAGGGCTGCGGAGCGCTGACCGCGGCACTGCTGATCGGCCGCACCGCCGGGGCGCAGCGGTTCCGCTCCGATGCCTGCTTCGGCCGCCAGTCCGGCAGCGCGCCGATCCCATGCTCCTCGGGGCAGCACGTCCAGCACCGGCTCGATCGCGGCGGGGACCGCCAGCTCAACCGAGCGCTGCACACGATCGCGATCACCCGCGCCCAACGCGACCCGGCGACCAAGGAGTACTTGGCTCGCAAAGAGGCTGACGGCAAGACCAAGAAGGGCGCGCTGCGCTGCCTGAAGCGCTACCTCGCGCGCCGCTTCTACCGCCTGCTCTCAGAGCCGCCACTACCCGCAGAACGACCTATCAGAGGCGAGCAGGTCCCCGAGCCAGCCCAGCCCCTCGACGTCTCGGCGGTCGACGCGTCGCGCGACACGTCGGAAAGCGCCGGACAACCGGCATAGGAGAAAGGAATGAGAGAGTCCTACGTTGAAGACCTAGCCAGTTACGACGGCCCCGCCCATGCGTTGGCGACCCGTGAGGGCGCAGCGAAGCGTTGGGTACGGGGTGCACGCAGGCCAGCTATTGAGCCTCGAAATCGCGTTCAGCCGGGGTGCCGACGTCATCGACGTGAGCGGAAGGCAACACCGTGGGCGGCGTTTTGGCGAGCCGTCAGCGGACCCCGCGGGGTCGTAGAACCTGCGCATGCGTGCGATCTCTCCTTGCCGAGAGCCGGGAGGTCTCACGATCACCCGCCCATGGTGATGGGCCGGGCGGGTCGCACGGGGAAGGCCAAGGCCGCAATCCCGTGATGCACGATCGTGAGAAGTCGGATGGTCGCGTACTACCTGTGAAGCTGCCGAACAACGTCCAAGGCGGGGCGGCGGAGGCGGTGGAGGGAAGGCGGCCAGCCAAGGGGAACACGACCAGCGAAACGCGCCCCGGACGCAGAGCCGGACAGGGCGCGCCCAGTGAGCTTGGTCGCGTGCGCCGAATGGCACGAACGGACAAGGACGCGCGGTTCACTGCGCTCCTGCACCATGTTGATGTCGATCGCCTGCGGGCGGCGTATTGGGCGCTTGAGCCCAAGGCCGCGCCAGGGGTGGACGGGGTCACGTGGGCGGATTACGGGCAGGATCTCGAGGAGAACCTTCGGGACCTCCACGCCCGGGTTCACAGGGGTGCATACCGGGCAAGTCCGTCGCGGAGGGTGTACATACCGAAACCGGACGGGCGGCTGCGGCCGCTCGGAGTTGCCTCGCTTGAGGACAAGGTCCTTCAGCGGGCGCTGGTCGAGGTGTTGAATGCCGTCTTCGAGCAGGACTTCCTGGG
>CAVWSI010000003.1:0-39555 GCA_963757795.1 uncultured Solirubrobacterales bacterium
GACGCTGCTCGGCCAAATCGAGGAACGCCGCGAACTGGCGAAGGTCGGCAATATCGAGCGCAACCGCGAAGGCGTCAGCGCCGGCCTCCGCTGCGACCGCCTCGGCCGCGGCCATGTCCACGTCGCCCACGGCCACGCGCCCCCCGGCTCGCGCCAGATGAAGAGCGATCGCTCGGCCGATCCCGCTCCCGCCACCCGTGACCGCCGCAGAAGCACCAGCGAGAAACCGCTCATCCGACCACGTGGCGGAACCCATACGCTCGGATCATCCTCCGAGCCCCCACTTGCATGCAATCGCACGGGGCCTCGCTCACCATGCGTGGGCTACGACGGGCCCCGCCGCTCGGCGAATGCCGCGGACGGCACGATGGCCCCGGCCGCTGGGCTACGGCACCCGGCACCGCTCGCACGCGCCCGAGCGCGAGCAGGGTCCGGGTAGTAAAGGAGCAGAAACAGCGGTAAGCCGTTCGCTCGGTCGCCAGCGCATGCCTCCTCGGGCCTCTCCAATCGGAACGGCTGACCCGGCCCCAGCGCCGAATCTGTGCCGGGCGCCGACAACGCTCCCGCTCCGTGATCGCCGAGCGGTAGTCGCTCTCGCAGAACGCGCGTGCTCCCGCCCACATCCAAGCGTGCGCGGACTGGGCGCCGCACGAGTGTCACGCATGCTCGGGCCGCGCTATTGCAACGCCACACGAACGCGATCCCGTCCAGCTCGCCGACCTGGCGGACGACTGCCTAGGCGACCCAGGCGCAACTCCGCCACGACGCGCTGCTAGCGCAGGCCGAGGGCAGCATGCCGCCGCCGCGCCGAGGCGTGCCGGGCTTCGTGCGCCGGGCTGGCAATGCGCCGACCTGGTACGACCGATCGGCATGACCTGGGGCGAGCGCAGTTCACGGGTAGTGGCCTTGGACTGGCTCGTTGCGGCAGGTGCCGTATGGGCCTCCGAGTGAGTGGATCAGGTCGCTCATGTTGTCGCCGGCGGCGGTGCGCCAGGCGGCGCAGCCGCTGCCGTCGTGGAAGCCGCCGTCCTGGAGGGCGATTGGTGAGGGTGAGCCGGGGCCGGAGGCCCAGCCGGTCTCGATGCACCCGGTTCCGCCTGGTGGGGCGAAGGTTGCGATTGGCTGGCCGGCGCGCACGGTGTCGCCGGCTTTGACGGTTGGGATGACGTCCTCGGCGAGGTAGACCCATTTGCCCTGGTCGGGTCCGTCGTCGAGTTGGTAGACGACGCCGCCGTTCGTGGGGGTGGAGCAGACCCAGCCGCCGCCGATGCCGGTGCCGGCGAACGTGATGTGCGCGTTGCCGATCGCGTCGATCTTGCCTTGGCCGTCGTAGTCGACGCCCATGTCGATCCGTTGCGGGGTAAGGTTGCCGGTGTGGGCCAAGGGGTTGGCGTACTGGCCGGGCGCGACCGGCGCGCTCGGGCAGGCGGGTCCGCCGCCGGGCCCGTTGGTGGGTCCGTTGAGCCTGGTGACCTGCACGGTCGCTGAGCCGGTGAGGCCGAGTTGCTGTTCGGCCCATGCGGTCAGGTCGAGCCGGTAGTGGTAGCCGTCGAGCGTGTTTGAGAGGGGTTGGCCGGTGCCGATGTCGCGCTTGTAGAGGATGACTCTGCGCCCGTTGTGCGGGTTGGTGACCTGTAGCGGCGTGAGGTAGGGCAGTCCGCCGAGCATCGTGGCGTTCTGCTTGGTGACCTGGGAGCCGGCGGATGCCGGGGGCGAGCTCGGCGTAGCTGTCGGTCGCGACGGTCAGGTCGTCGCCCCACGCGCCGGTCCGGTTGGTGAAGAGAGTCGCGGCGACGATCGCCGGCTGTCCTTGGGCGAGCGTGATCGGCCCAGCCGGGTCACCGCTCGCCGGCGGCACGGCGAACGTCCTTCCGGCCGTCACCGCGCCCGACCTCGTGGTTGCCGGCGGGCCGCCGGAGCCTTGGGCGGTCAGGCCTTGGGTGTAGTAGCCGGCGGCCAGGGAGAGGACCCGCTGGACGTAGGCGCTTGAGTGGTTGTAGGTGAAGATCGCGCCGGGCCAGTCACCGGGCGCGCCGGATGCCTGCAGGTAGTGGGCGGCGCTGTAGACGGCGTCGGCCTCGTCGTAGACGTTCGGCGGCTGCCCGGGCGGGTCGCCCGGAGCGTTGACTTTGACCCGGTCACACGTGTCTCCGGCGGTGGCGCGGATCCCGATTTGCATCGGCCCCGCGGCCCCGGCGCTGTTGGCGCCGGAGTGCACGCCCGGAAGGGTGGAGGTGTCGAACGTCGACTCGGTGTAGTTGATCGCGGCGAGGATCGATGGGCCGCGATCGCCGAGGGCGAACTGCGCGGCGGCTCCCTGGAAGATCGCAATGTCCGCCGCCGGAACCCCGCCCACCGGCCCGCCCGCCCCAGCCAAGCCTCCGGCGCATTGCGCCTGCGACGCGCTGACCGCGCTCAGCGCGAGCATCACCGCCAGCAGCGGCAGGAGGATCGTGAGCGCGAGTGCGAACAGCCACAGCCTTCGCATCAGGAATCACGTCTCCAGCCAGTGGACCAGCCAGCGCCCACGGCGCACTGCGAGCGTAAGCAGGAACGCGGCGGTGTCCGCCCGATCCTGCTCTGAGACATAGCTCACGGAGACTCGGTTCGAGCCCGCGGCAAGATTGACGCTGACGACGCGGTAGGTCTCGGCGTCGATCGGGTGCGCGCTCAGCAGCGGCGAGGGCTCCGCGGGCCGCGAAAGCAGGTAGTGCGCGAACCCCGGCGTGCACGTGCGCCCGATCGCTACGCGCGCCCAACCGGGCAGGCGGCCGACATGGTAGGGCATGTAGGCGGCGGCGAACCGCCGCGCGACCGCGAGCATCGCGCCCACGGAGCTGCCCGGCGAGGGCGACCGCTCCGGATCGCCGACACCGCCCCGAGCCCGCGCACCCCGGAAGCGCTGGGCGCGGCTCGAGCGTCCGCTCGCCGTCGCCTCGGTGCTCACCGTCGTTGGGGCGGCTGCCAGGGGCGGGCGCGGGAGCCGCGCCCGCGATGGGGGCAGAACGCCGTCGCGCGCGGTTGATCGGCCAGCCTGGCGGGTGGCTGGGGTGGGAGCGAGAGCGAACCCGGCGACGAGTCCCCCGACCAGCAGCAGCGGCAAGGCGATCATCAACCCGCGGCGAGCCCAGACCGGCGCGCGACCAAGCCCGGTGCGTGGCCGAGCGCTCATCGGACCGTGGTCGCGATCAGATAGAGCGCGAGCAGACGCGCGAATGCGTCGGCGAGCTCGCCGGGCACGAGCATCGCCTCGGCGGCGGTGGCCGCGATCGCGCGCGTAAGCGCGATCGAACACCGTCGCGCCTGATCGACCACCGGCCGCTCCTCACGCTCGAGATCGCCTGACAGATGTACGTGGGCGCGCTCCAGCGCCCGCGCAACCCACGCGCCGGTCTCGTACCCCAGCTCGTGCGCGTGGGTCTCGAGCGCGCGGTGCGCGAAGCGAAGCGCGCCGGCCGCGAGCTCGCCGAGCTGCGAGGTGACGAGCGGCGACATCGGCTCGACCGCGGGGTCCTCGTCGAGCGCCTCCAGCAGGTGCGCGTACAGGTAGAGGTCCGGCAGCCGCAACATCGCCAGCGTCAACAGCCGCAACGTCCCGTACGCGCGCTCCTCCTCGGGCGTGCACAGCGTGTTGGCGGCGCCGTGCGAGACTGCCCGCTCGTAGAACGACCGCAACGCGGTCTGATCGGCGGCCGCGGCAATCGCGACCGCCCGATTCACGCTCATGTTCATCTTGACGCGCCGTTTCGCTCATCGCTCACAGACCAGGTACCGGGCCCGCGCAGCGATGGCCCCCATCGGCCCGTCGCCCAGTGCGTCCGAGGCCGCCGCAAGGACAGCCCGGTTCGGGCCGCTCGCCGAGTCCTGCCGAGGCGGCTGCGCGACAGCCCCCCGACCCTCGCGCACGTCTTGATCAGCCTGGACGCCGTCTACCGCCAACTCGCCCGCCCATGGCCGGCCGACGAGCTCGCCGGCGCTACCAGACCGCCTACGAGCGCGGCGCCGACGACCTACCCGCCGGCGAGGAGCCCCCCGAGCGCCCGATCGCGCTGCTGGCGACCGCTATCCCACGACTGATCAGCCTCGTCGTCGCCGCCAACGTCCTACACCTCCTCCCAACCAGCACGCGCGACGCCCTCGACATCGCCGAGGCGCTGATCACGACGATGGACACCACCGCCACCGGCAGCCTTCACCGCTGCCACCTCGCCCTCCAATCCGACGGCGAATCCCGCGGCTACGACGCCGACGAGTGGCTGCCGCTCGCCTGCGAGCAGGCCGCCGACTGGCTCGAGCACGCCTCGCCGTCAGCCGATCCGCCGTCGTTGATCGAGCACGCCCAGCAGGCCGGCCGGTACGCGGCGCTCGCGATCGGCTCCCTGGAACGCAACGCACCCGCGGTGCCTGAGGCGATCACCGACTGCCTCGCGCATCTCCTATTCGTCTGCGTGTTCGCCGATACCGCCGCCCGCTCCCGACCGAGCTACTAGTAATCCCCTGAGCCGTTGCCGCTCAGCACGAAGAGGTCTGCAGGGCCAGGAATCGGGGGCGGGGTGAGGTTCCCGCGCCGGCTCTGAGCGCCGGCGCCAGGCGGTCCAGCGACACCACGAGAACCTCGTCGCGGACGTGCTCGAGCCCGCGCGCGTGCACAACGCACAGCACCGGGAGCGCCCCTCGACGGCACCAGCGCCGCCGATGCCGGTAAAGCCAAGCCGCCGTCTGGCGGGCGTGGTCCACGTGGCGTGCGTCGAACGTGAGCGTTTTGACCTCGATCGCGTACGCGACCCCCGTGGGCGCGATCGCGACGCTGTCGATATCCCCGCGCCCGCCCCAGAGGAGCGAGTGACGTAGCCGCCACCCCTCCGCCTCCAGCCCGCTGAGCGCTCGTCGAACCTGAGCCTCGGACTGAGCGCCGACCCGGCTGCGAGCGGCCAGGCGCACCCAGCGGCGAGCGTCGATCAGCACCGCGATCATGATCAGCAGCAGCACACCCGCCACGGCGAGAGCGCCTGAGCGAACGGCGATGAGGGCGAGCGCGCCAGCGAGTAGGCCCGCGGCGGAGGTGGCGGTCGCTCGGCGTAGGCGCCGATACTGCTGACGGCGGGGAAGGCTGCGAAGTGACACGGCCAGAAGGTGCCATCGGCCTCGGACGAACGCTCGCGAGGGAACGCGCACAAGCACGATGACCCAGCCACGATCTGCCGGGTGCTGGCGCGAGGCGAGTGCGGACGGTGCCGCAAGCCGCTTTGTCGCGAGACGGCGTGGAAAGTCTGGTGGAAAGTCTGGTCCCGTGATGGCCTGCGTTGACCCACCACCCGATGGGCTTTGCCAGCTCCTTGCCCAGACTAAAATAGAGCCGTTTGCAGGAATTACCCGCTAACAGCGGAGAGGGAGGGATTCGAACCCTCGAAGGACCTAAAGGCCCTTACCGGTTTTCGAGACCGGCGCATTCAACCGCTCTGCCACCTCTCCGGTGGGGCAGACCTAAAGGTAGTGCACGGCAGCGTCACGAGGGCCGGCGCCGAGAATCTGTCAACGCCGGGGTGAGAAGAAGGCTCGCAGCAGGTCCGCGCACTCCTCGGCGAGGAGGCCGCCCACCACCTGCGGGCGGTGGTTGAGCCGTGGCTCATCGAGCACGTTCAGCACGCTGCCGGCGGCGCCGGCCTTGGGATCGGTGGCGCCGTACACCACCCGGGGCAGGCGAGCCAGAACGATCGCACCGGCGCACATCGCGCACGGCTCGAGCGTGACGTACATCACCGCGTCGAGGATTCGCCAGCTCCCGAGGGCTCGGGCGGCCTCGCGCAGGGCGATCATCTCGGCGTGGGCCGTCGGGTCGGCGCGGACCTCGCGCTCATTGTGGCCGACCCCGATCACCTCGCCCCCGCTGACCACCACGGCGCCGATCGGCACGTCGTCGTGGTCGAGCGCGCGGGCCGCCTCACGCAGGGCCAGCCGCATGAAGTACTCCTCGCGGGGAAAGAAATGCGAGCTCATCGAAGAGAGCGACGCTACCGTTGATACGGCAACTTTGGCGTCCCCGGAGTTGTCTTAGCACGCGGGGCCGGTCCCACGTCCAGCATCGCTTGTCTGTGCCTGATCTCATTCGCCGTCTCGCTCCCGTGACACTCGCGCTCGCGGCGCTGGTCTTTGCCGGCGCCGGTGGGGCTAGTGCGCGCGCGAAATCGGTTCCGACGCGCCCTGCCGGATACGTGCCGGGTGAGATCCTGGTCGGGTACGCCCCGGCGGGGGCGGGGGCGGGCGCGGGGCGGGGGCCTGGCTCATGTCGCCCGCCGGCCGGCCACCGGCCCGCAGGCCGCGTCCGACGAGCAGGTCCGGGTCATCAAGGTCCCCCGCGGCCGGAGCATCTGGCCCACGATCGCCCGGCTGCGCCGCCAGCGCGGTGTGCTCTATGCCGTCCCGGACTACGTCGCCCACCAGGCCGGCGCCTGGGTCCCTGACGATCCCGGCGCCACCCACCGCAAGCAGGGCTGGCGCAAGATCCAGTGGAACTTCCTCCCGGGGGCCGGAGTCGATGCGCCCGCCGCGTGGGCGCACATGTTCGGCGTGCGCCGACCCGGCGGTCGGGGCGTGACCGTTGCGGTGCTGGACACCGGCGTCGCCTACCGCGATTGGCGCCGGTTCGCCGAGTCGTCCGACTTCTCGGGCACGCGCTTCGTGGATCCCCACGACTTCGTCGCGGGCAACGCGTTCCCCCTCGACCGCGAGGGGCATGGGACGTTCGTGGCCGGGATGATCGCCGAGACGACCAACAACGGAATCGGGCTGACGGGCCTGGCCTACGGAGCCAACATCATGCCGGTCCGAGTGCTCGATGCCGACGGCAACGGCGACTCGGTCACGATCGCCCGGGGCATCCGCTACGCCGTCGCCCACGGCGCCCAGGTCATCAACCTGAGCCTGGAGTTCGACATCAACGTCACCGCGTCGGACATCCCGGACATCATCCACGCGGTCGGCTTTGCGCACCAGCATGGGGTCGTCGTGGTGGCTGCGGCCGGCAACGACAGCTCGCACCAACTCGCATACCCGGCGGCCGCTCCGCCCGTGATCTCGGTCGGCGCCACCACGCGCGATCGCTGCCTGGCCGGCTACTCCAACGGCGGCACCAAGCTCGACCTGGTGGCGCCGGGCGGGGGAGACGACGCCGACCTGGCCACCGACCCCAACTGCCACCCGTTTCGCACGCTCCCCGCCGTGCACCAGATGACCTACAACGACTTCGATTCGATCACCCCAGGGTCCAACGCCACCCGGTTCGGCCTGCCGGGCAGCTACGGCACCTCGATGGCGGCGCCCATGGTGTCCGCCACCGCGGCGCTGGTCATCGCCAGCGGGGTGATCGGCGTTCATCCCTCACCCGACCGGGTCCTGGCCCGGCTGGAGCAGACCGCCACGCCGCTCGGCGGTGTCCATCCGAACCCAGACTATGGGTGGGGCCTGGTAAACGCCGGCGCCGCCACCGCGCGCGTGCCGGTTACTTCTGGCTAGACGCCAGGTGGCGGGCCCCGGGATCAGGTGGTGTGCACGATCAGGACCGAGGCCCGGGTGGCGGGTCCCGGGATCAGGTCGTGCGCACGATCAATACCGAGCAGGGCGCGTGATGCGAGACCTTGTTCGGCACCGAGCCGAGCAGGAAGCGCTTGGCGCCGGTCATCCCCTTGTTGCCGACCACGATCAGGTCGCTGCCCTGGTCCTCGGCCACGTCGAGAATCGCGTCGGCCGCGTCGCCCTGCCGCGCGAACGTCTGGACGGACGCCACGCCGCCGCCCAGCGCCTCGGCTCGCGCCGCCTCGAGCAGCGCCAGCACGTCGCCCCGCGGGTTGATCGCCCACTGGAGGTCCTTGGGCGCCAACAGCTGTTCGCCGCGCAGGCGAGGATCGGATACCGGCTCGTAGGCGCTCACGATCGCCAGCCGCGCCTTGAGTCCGGCCGCCAGCTCGACCGCCCGCCGCAGGGCGGCGTGCGCGGTTTCCGAGCCGTCGGTCCCGACGAGAATCGAGCGAAACACACGACCCTCAGGCGAGCTTGGTGATCGCGATCACCATCCCGGCCAGCACGAACACCACGATCAGGACCTGCATCCAGAACCAATGACGGGGCATGGGACAGAAGTAGCCCTGGTGATCGGCCCGTGTTCGAAGCTGTCGATGACTCGGCGCTTCTCGCAGACCACGCTCGGCGAGGAGCTGGCGCTGGGCGAGGTGACCGAGGCGGAGTTGCTGGGCGCGATGGACTGGCTTCTCGACCGTCAGGAGCGAGTCGAGAAGACGCTCGCGCGCCGGCACCTGGAGGATGGCGGGTTCGTGCTCTACGACCTGTCCTCCAGCTACGTGGAGGGCCGCTGTTGTGAGCTGGCCGCGCTCGGTCACAGCCGCGACGGCAAGCCGGGCAAGCTGCAGGTCAACTGGGGGCTGGTGTGCTCGCCTGAAGGACGGCCGGTGTCGGTGCAGGTGCACCCGGGGAACACTGCCGACCCGACCACCGTCCCTGATGTGATCGATACCGTCAAGGAGCGGTTCGGGATCGAGCGTGTGATCCTCGTTGGTGACCGGGCGATGATCACTGACACGCACGCCCAAACGCTCAAGGAGCAGGGTGCGGGGTTCGTGTCGGCGCTCAAGAGCGCGCAGATCCGCAAACTGATGAAGGCAGGTGATCTGCAGCTCTCGCTGTTCGATCAGACCAACCTGGCCGAGATCACCTCGACCGAGTTCCCCGACGAGCGATTGGTGGTATGCCGCAACCCGCACCTCGCTGCCGAGCGCGCCCGCAAACGCGAGGACCTGCTCGCCGCGACCGAGCGCGAGCTGGACAAGGTCACAGCATCGGTCGCCAACCCCCGCGGGCGCCTGCACCACGCTGACGCCGGCGCGATCGGGCAGCGAGTCGGGCGGGTGATCAACAAGTACAAGGTCGCCAAGCACTTCGAGCTCGAGATGACCGACGGCGCCTTCACCTACCAGCGCAAGACCGAGCAGATCCAGACCGAAGCTGCGCTCGACGGGCTCTACGTGCTGCGCACCACCTGCACCCGCGAGCAGCTCACCACCCAAGCGGTCGTGCGCGTCTACAAGCAACTGAAGATGGCAGAGCGCGCGTACCGCACGATCAAGGACGCGCTCGACGTCCGCCCGATCCGCCACCACCTCCAAGACCGCGTCGAAGCCCACTACCTCCTATTCCTGCTCGCCTACTACCTGCTCTTCGAGCTACAAGCCAGGCTGGCGCCGATGCTCTACACCGACGACACGCCACTCACCCCCGCCGACCCCGTCGCGCCGGCCCGCCGCTCCCCCGCCGCGAACACCAAAGCCGGCAGCCACCGCACCCCCGACGGGCTGCCCGCCTACAACCTCCCCGACCTGATCAACGAACTCGGCACCATCTGCCGCAACCAACTACGCATCGGCGACACCCCCCACACCTTCCCGCGCCTCACCAACACCAACCCCGTTCAAGCCAAAGCGCTCGCGCTACTCGACATCAAGCTCTGCAAGTAGCCAAAGCCAAACCAGCCCGCAACACCCGAATCCCGCGCCAACACGCGGGATTCGTCATCCCAAGACGGAAAACTTCCGCTAGCGGTCTATCTTGATCGCCAGATGCCCCAGTCGCGACTCAACCCGGCCCTGAGGGCGGTCAGTGACGCCGTTTTGGGGGTGGCGTCGAACCTTTCGGTCGATGAGGTGCTCCAGAAACTGGTCGACGCCGCCCGCGAGCTGGCCGGCGCGCGCTACGCCGCCCTCGGCATCCCCGACGGCGCCGGCGGCTTTCGCCGTTTCCTGGTCGCGGGCATGAGCGACGAGCTGGTCGCGTCGATGGGGCCGCTGCCCCGCACCCACGGCATGCTCGCCGCGATGCTCCAGCAGACCGAGCCCTATCGGACCGACGACATCCATCAGGACCGCCGGTTCAGGGGCTGGTGGCCACGGCAGCATCCCGACATGCGCTCGTTCCTCGGCGTCCCGATTCTCGCCCGCAGCGAGGTCATCGGTGCCTTCTACCTGACCGAGAAGGCGGGCGCCGAGGTGTTCGACGAGGAGGATCAGGAGCTGATCGAGCTGCTGGCCGCGCACGCCTCTATCGCAATCACCAACGCCCGCCTGTACGAGCAGAGCAGGGAGCTGTCGATCCTCTCGGAGCGAAACCGCCTGGCCCTCGAGCTGCACGATGTGGTCAGCCAGAAGCTGTTCAGCGTGATGCTGACCGCCGAGGCGGCCGCCACGCAGATGGACCGCGACCTCGTGGCCGCCCGGGCCCAGCTTGACCGCCTGCGCCAGCTCGCGGGTGAAGCGCTCGAGGAGCTCCGGTCGCTGATCCTGGGCCTCCGCCCGCCCGAGCTCGAGCGCGACGGGCTGGCCGGCACGCTGCGTAAGGAGGTCGAGATGGTGGCCCGCACGCACGGCACCGACGTCCGGCTCCAGGTCGAGGCCGGCTTCACCAGCGACGGCGACGAGCGCGAGCTGGCCCTGCTGCGGATCGCCCACGAGGCGCTGCACAACGCGGTCCGCCACGCCAAGGCCAACCACGTCACGGTTCGCCTGGCCGGCGAGAACGGCACGCTGGTCGTCGAGGTCTCGGACGACGGGATCGGATTCGACCCCCACGCGCCCGACGTTCGCTCCCGGCACCTCGGCCTGACCTCGATGGAGGAGCGTGCCCGCGAGCTCGAGGGGCGCCTGAGGATCAGCAGCGCGCCCGGTCAGGGGACCACCGTCCGGGTCGAGCTGACCAAGCATGGCTGAGCCGATCCGGATCCTGCTCGTCGACGATCACGCCGTCGTGCGCGAGGGCCTGCGCGCCTTCCTCACGCTGCAGGAGGGCTTCGAGATCGTGGGGGAGGCGGCCGACGGCGAGGAGGCGATCGAGCGGGCGGCCGCGCTGGCGCCCGACGTGATCCTGATGGACCTGGTGATGCCTCGGCTCGATGGCGTCAGCGCCATGCGCGAGCTGCGCCGGCGCGCGTCGCACAGCCGGGTGATCGTCCTCACCAGCTTCCTGGACGACGACCGCCTGCTGCCGGCGCTCGAGGCCGGCGCGGCCGGGTACCTGCTCAAGAACTCACAGCCCGCCGAGCTGGCCCGGGCGATTCGGGCCGCACACGCCGGTGAGGCGATCATCGACCCGACGGCGGCGGCACGGCTGGTCAGTGTCCTGTCGGATGAGGCCCGGCCCCGCTCGGGCGGCGCGCGTGGCCTCGAGCAGCTGACCGACCGCGAGCGCGACGTGCTGGCGCTGATCGCCCGCGGGCGCTCCAACAAGCGGATCGCGCTCGAGCTGGGCATCTCCGAGAAGACGGTCAAGAACCACGTGGGGCACGTGCTGGCCAAGCTGGGCGTGGCCGACCGCACCCAGGCGGCGCTCCTCGCCGTGCAGGAGGGACTGGGCACGAGGGCCTAGGACCAATTACGCCTGGTAACCGGGACCGAGCCCGGCCTACCGTGGCGTCCATGCCTCTAGCCATCATCACCGGATCATCGCGAGGCCTCGGCCTCGCTCTCGCCCGCGCGCTGGCCGAGCGCGGCTGGGCACTCGTGCTCGACGCCCGTGGAGCGGCCGACCTGGAGCGGGCGGCTCGCGAGCTCGGCGCGCTCACCGAAGTCGTCGCCCTGCCGGGCGACATCGCCGACGACTGGCACCGCGGCGCCCTCCTGGACGCCGCCGGCGATCAGGTCGACCTGCTGGTCAACAACGCCAGCCTGCTCGGGCCAAGCCCGCAGCCGCCGCTCGGCCGCTATCCGCTGCATGTGCTGGAGCGCGTCTACCAGGTCAACGTGCTGGCGCCGCTGGCGCTGGCCCAGCTGGTGCTGCCGCGCATGAGCGACCGCGGCGCGATGGTCAATGTCGAGCTCCGACGCCGCGGTCGAGCCGTACGCGGGCTGGGGCGGCTACGGATCCTCCAAGGCCGCGCTCGACCAGCTCACCGCGATCCTCGCCGAGGAGCACCCCGCGCTGCGGATCTACTCGGTCGATCCGGGCGACATGCGCACGCAGATGCACCAGGACGCGTTCCCGGGCGAGGACATCTCGGACATCCCGCCGCCCGAGTCGAGCGTCCCGGGGCTGCTGAGGCTGATCGAGGGCGAGCTGCCGAGCGGCCGGTACCTGGCCCGCGAGGTAGCTCAGATGGAGAGCGCGGTCAGGTGAGCGCGCTCGGCGTTCGAGATCCAGCCAGATCTGGAAGCGCACGAGCCGCCCGAGGCCCGCGGGCTGCCCCGCGACGGCGTCCGCCTGCTGGTGGCGCGCCGGGCCGAGGACTCGGTCGAGCATCACACGTTCAGCGACCTGCCTGACCTGCTCGAACCCGGCGACGTGGTGGTGATCAACGTGTCGGCCACGATCCCGGCGGCTGTGCCGGCCAGGCGAAGCGGAAACGGCGGACGGGTCCGGGTGCACTTCGCGACCCGGGCGCCCCACCTGGACGATGACTGGCGGGTGGTCGAGATTCGCAGCGCCGACGGCCGCCGGCCGGCGCGACTGCCGGCCGGCGAACGGCTCGAGGTGCGTGGAGGCGCCCGGCTCGACCTGGTGGCCCCCTATGCGTCGGGGGCGCGGCTGATGCTGGCCCGCTTCTGCTGCGAGTTGCTCGTCGACGAGTACCTCGAGCGCCATGGCGAGCCGATCCGCTACCGGCACGTGCCGCGGCGCTGGCCGCTCGAGGCCTACCAGAACGTGTACGCCATCAGCCCGGGCAGCGCCGAGATGCCGAGCGCCGGCCGGCCGTTCACCCGGGACCTGCTCTCGCGCCTCGTGGCGCGCGACGTCGCGGTGGCGCCGATCACCCTGCACGCCGGGGTGTCCTCGCCCGAGAGCCACGAGCCGCCGTTCCCCGAGTGGTTCGAGGTGCCCGAGCACACCGCGCGCACGATCTGCGATGCGCGCCACCGAGGTGGGCGGGTGATCGCGGTCGGCACGACGGTCGTGCGCGCGCTGGAATCAGCTCTGGCCGCCGACGGATGCAGCTGCGCGCGCTCGGGCTGGACCGGCCTGGTGGTCACGCCCGAGTGCGGGGTGCGCTCGGTCGACGGCATGATCACCGGCTGGCACGAGCCCGAGGCATCGCACCTCATGATGCTCGAGGCCGTCGCCGGTCCGAGCTTCTGCGGGCGTCATACGCGGCCGCGCTCGACGCCGGTTATCTCTGGCACGAGTTTGGGGACTCGCATCTGATCCTGCCCTGAGGGTTGGACCGCCGCAAGGCCGAGTTTCGCGCCACTCGACGCGCGGGGCCGCCGAGGGCGAGAAACTCGGGCCAGCAGCGCGTCAGGCCGCGTGCGCCAGCACGGCCGGGAAATCGATCGTCACACCGCGCGGCACGACCAGCACCGGGCAGCGCGCGTTCTCGATCTCGTTCTGGGCCTGGGCGCTCAGCAGCACGTGACCCGGCGGCGCCTCGAAGCGCGAGCCGACCACGAGGAGGTCGACGTCATGCTCGTCGCGGGTCAGGGTGGCGCCGAAGCTGTCGGCCAGAGCGCGCGCGGTGTCCAGCGTGGTGTCGTCGCCTGGGATCGAGATCACCGCGATCCGGTGGATGCGCGCCGCACCGTCCATGCGATAGTCGGCCGGCGCGATCGCCACCGCCGCTGGGCCGCACTCGAGCAGGCTCTGGGCGGAATGCTGCGGCGCGACGTGGCCGGAGGCGGTCCGGTAATCGGAGCCGAACACGATGATGTCCGCGGACTCCTCTTCGACGAGCGCGCGCAGGCCCTCCGGCGTCGACGGGCTGACCACCACGCGGGTGTCGACGTCGACGTCGGTGAGCCAGAGGGCGCCGCGGGCGAGCAGGTCCTCGGCCTGGTGCTCCTCGAGCTCCTCTTGCGAGCAGTCGTCGCACACGCAATGGCGGACGTAGGCAAGGGTCAGCGAAGCGCCGGCGTCGGCCAGGATGCGTCCGAGCATCAGGGCGTCGTGGTCGCCCGGCGTGTCGTCGTAGGAGATGATCGCCCTGGGTGCCATGGGGCCCTCCAGTCCTCGGGGGTTCGGGGGTTGAGCCTCCTGTTCGGCGCGAGCATGCCATCTACCTACTATCAGCGCTAATGAAGTTGATCATGCCACTGATAAGCTGCGCTAATGCTGCACGTAGGGCGTCTGAAGGTCCTGTGCGAGGTGGTGCGTCGGCGGTCGTTCTCGGGCGCGGCTGAGGCGCTTTCCTACACCCAATCGGCCGTCTCGCAGGCGATCGCGCGGCTGGAGGCGGAGACCGGCGCCACCTTGATCGTGCGCGACCGAAGCGGGGTGCGGCCGACCGCGGCAGGGGCCAGTCTGGTCGAGCACGCGGAAGGGATCTTCGCCCGGATCGAGGCGGCTGAGACTCAGCTGGCCGCGGTGATGGGGATCCGGGCGGGGCGGCTGCGTATGGCCTCCTTCCCGTCCGCTGGAGCGACCCTGATGCCACTGGCCATCGCACGGTTCCGCGAGCGCTATCCCGACGTGGCGTTGACGCTCGCGGAGGGCGAGCCGGAGGAGATCGCTCCGCGCCTGCGCGCCGGCGAGCTCGACCTGGCCCTGCTGTTCGAGTTCCCCGGCACGCGCGAGCGGCACGGCGCCCGGCTGCGCACCGAGACGCTGCTGGAGGACCCGATGCTGGTGGCGCTGCCGGCCGAGCACGGCCTGGCCGCCAAGCGGGCGCTCACCCTCGGCGACCTGCGCGAGCAGGCCTGGGTGCAGACGTCGGCCTCCAGTCCCTGCGCCCGGCACGTGGTCCGCTCGTGCCTGGCCGCCGGGTTCGAGCCGAAGGTCACCTTCGAGTCGGACGACTACGAGACCGTGCAGGGCCTGGTCGCGGCCGGCGTCGGCGTGGCGCTGATCCCGCGCCTGGCGGTGACGCACGTCCACCCGGGCATCGTCGTGCGCTCGCTGGCGCCCAAGCCGCCGTCGCGCCGGGTGGTGGCGGCGACGCTGGCGGCGGCCGGGGTGGCGCCGGCGCCCGGCACGATGATCGAGATCCTGGCTGACGTGGCGAGGCGCTACACGAACCGCCCGGCCCAAGCCGCCTAGCCGGTCGGCGTGACCTTGGCGCCCAGCCGGGTGGTGCGCTTCAGCGCGTCCGTGGCCCGCACGGTGAGCGTGAGCCGCGACGAGCGGTGGCGCGCCAGTTGCGAGACGAGGCCGCCGCTGGCCTGCAGGCGCGGATAGGTGATCGTCACGTGTAGCTCCTGGGCGGCGGTCTTGAACGTGAGGACGAGCGAGCCGCGCTTCAAGGCGACGGTGTAGCGCACGTGCCGGCCGCCCTGCCCGGTCACCGCGACCGTCGCGCGCGAGCGCGTGAAACGCAGGCCGCTCGGAAGCGCCACGTTCACCGTCCTCAGCTTGGGGGCATCCCGCCCGGCGACCAGCGTGAAGGACAGCTTGGGGCGCGCTGCGCCCACGTGGGACAGCGATACGCGCGCCAGGGTCGGGTTGGCCTGGATCGTCCAGGCGAAGGACGTGTGCGCGGTCGTTCCTCCCGTGTCCGTTGCAGTGACGGTGACGGTGGAGTTGCCGAGGCGCTGCGGGCGTCCGCTGACCTTGCCGCTCGAGGCGTTGATCGACAGGCCCGCGGGCAGCCCGGTGGCGCTGAAGGTGACGCCGGCCCCGTGCGTGCTCTTGCCGTTCATCTGGAGGCTGACGGAAGACCTGACGACCGAGTGCTGCGCGCCCGGATTGGCCAGCGCGATCGCATCGGTGCAGATTGCGCCGGCGAGCGCCGCGGCGTTCGGGGAGCCGAGGCCGGTGGCCATGTCGTAGGCCGGCCCGGCGGCGAACTGGCCGCCGTTGACTCCGGTCAGGTCGTTGTTGCCCGTGGTGGTGTCGTTGAAGCCGGCGGCGTAGCCCGTGGCGGCCGCGTTGTAGAGGGCTGGGTTGGCGAACCCGACGGCGGCGCCGTGGCACGCGCTCGAGGCGTTGGCCAGGGCGATGAACGCGGCCCAGGCCGGCGCCGCGGCGCTCGTGCCGCCCACCACCTGCCAACCCCGGGCGGCGGTTAACCCGCCGGCGCCAGTCCCGTTCCAGTAGATCAGGTAGCCGGTGGCCGGATCGGAGTCGGCCGCCACGTCCGGGACCTCGCGACAGTCGCCCGATGAGGCCCCGCAGGTCGAGCCGCTCGAGCCCGCGTTGATCACGTGCAGGGACGGCGGGGCGCCGGACTGGTAGCTGGGCATCCGCCAGAAACTCGAGACGCCGCCGCCGCCGGCACCCACCGACGGCCCGTCGTTCCAAACGCTCTCAGCCGGGCGGGGACCGAGCGAGTCCACGCGCGTGCCGCCGACGCCGGTCACGAACGGCTGGCTGGCCGGGTCGTCGACCTGGGGCGTGGGGTTCTCCGGGAAGCAGTCCTCGGCGCCGTCGTCGCCCGAGGCCGAGACGATCGACTGGCCCTGGGTGGCCGCCTCCTGGAACAGGGTGTTCTCGGCCGATGCCTGGCTGAAGCCGTTGATGAACTCGCACTGTCCCCATGAACGCGGTCACCACCTGCGCGGCGTGCTGGGTGATGATCGCGCTGAACGTGTCGTAGGGGCCGGATCCCGAGTTGGGTCCCTCGTAGACGGCGATGTTCGCCTTGGGGACCAGCCCGATGACGTTCTCGATGTCGAGTGCCGCCTCGCCGGATCCGGATCCGGCGCCGGCGCCGCCATCGACGGCGATGTTGGCGATCTGCGGGTTGATCTGGTAACACGCCCCATAGGCCTGGACGTCGGTCAGGTCATACGGCTCGAGCTCGAGCACGGCCACGGTCTGGCCGGCACCCACGTCCGAGGCTCCGCTCGGGCCGCCCGAGGTGTAGAGCCCCGACACTCCGTAGGCGGACGCGATCTGATCGGCGGTGAGCCCACCCTGACTCACGCCGGCCGAGCTGGCCGCCGCGCATGGCTGAGGTCCGCCGGTTACGACGTGGCGTCGTAGCTTCGGCGTCGCCCTCGCCGCGTGCCCGCGGACCAGGAGCGGCCTGGCTGCCTCCAGCGTGTTCAGGCCGAGAATCGACTGCACGTGCGGCGCGACGTCCGCGTCGAGGGCAGGCGCCTGCTGGTTGACGATCGCGCTCTCACCGCCGCGCAGGGTGACGTGCGCGAACGACACCGAGAAAGCCCGTGCGGCCGCGGCGGCGGTGGTGGTGACCGGGATCGAGAGTGCGTTGGCGCTGGGAGCGCCGGGCGTGAGGCCGTGGGCTCTCAGCGACGCCTCCACCGCCTGCACCGACCCGGGCGTCGCGCCGAAGCGCTGTGCGAACTGCGCCGGCGTGATGTAGTCGTGGTACTCAGGCGATCCGGGCGTGGACACCGCGGTGGCGAACGCCTCGAGTGCCGCGGGGTCTTGCGGCTGGAGGGTGACGGTCAGGTGCAGCGGAGTGCCGGCGGGGAGCGCGCTGGCGATATGGGCTCCCAGTGGAAGGGACGGCGCCGTGCCCAGGCGAGTCGCACCGTTCGCAGCCGGAGCGGAGGCAGGGCCAAAGAGCGCGATCACCCCCGCGCACGCACAGGCGATCAAGACCAATCTGGCGAACGCGCGCATGACCCGCCTAACCAGGCTAGCGGCTCGGTTCGGCTGCGGTGTCGCTGGCCACCGTCACGTACCAATCTGAGCGCAAGCCCTCGTTGAGCGCCGCGCATGGACACGCGTGTCGCAGTACTTCTTCACCGCCTGCCATGCTGCCAGGTGATGAGTGATGGGGTCGTGCGTGGCGATGACGGCGTGGCACGCTGCTGGTGGGCCGACTCGGCGCCTGACTACCGCGGCTATCACGATCGCGAGTGGGGGTTTCCGGTCGGCGATGACGTGCGCCTGTTCGAGAAGCTGAGCCTCGAGGGCTTTCAGTCCGGCCTATCCTGGCTGACCATCCTGCGCAAGCGCGAGGCGTTCCGCCACGCGTTTGCCGGCTTCGACTTCCAAGCGGTGGCGCGGTTCGGCGAGCGCGAAGTGACGCGGCTGCTGGCCGATGCGTCGATCGTGCGCCATCGCGGGAAGATCGAGGCGGTGATCAACAACGCCCGCCGCGCGGTCGAGATGGTCGACTCGGAGGGATCGCTGGCGGCCTTCGTCTGGCGCTTCGAGCCGACGCCGCGTGCGCGCGGACTCAGTCGCGAGGCGATCGAGGCGCACACGGAGGAGTCGCGGGCGCTGGCCCGCGAGCTCAAGCGTCGCGGCTGGCGCTTCGTCGGTCCCACCACGGTGTACGCGTTCATGCAGGCCATGGGGCTGGTGAACGATCACCTGGAGGGTTGCGCAGCGCACGCCGAGGTGGAGCGCGCCCGTGCCGGCTTCAAGCGGCCGACAGCAGCCTGACGATCGCGAAGACGCCCACCACCACGATCACCGCGCGCAGCGCCGACGGCGGCAGGCGCCGGCCGAGCGGGCCCCGAGCACGCCGCCGATGATCGAGCCGATCGCGATCAGCAGCGCCGGCAACCACGCGACATGCGCGGCGAACACGAACACGATGCCCGCCACCAGATTGACCAGGCCGGCCAGCACGACCTTGAGCGCGTTGATCCGCTGTAGGTCCTCGCCCTCCAGCGACAGCCCCAGGATGGCCAGCAGCAGGATCCCCTGAGCGGCGCCGAAGTAGCCGCCGTATATGCCGCTGGCGAAGGTGGCCGCGGTGCCGACCGGGCCGACGCGGTCGTGCCCGCGCGTGCGGCGGCGGGTCAGCGCACGCGACAGCCGCGGCTGCAGCACGATCAGCACGAGCGCGATCGCGATGAACGCGGGAACGATCGCCTTGAACGCCGACGGGGGCAGGCTGAGGAGCAGGATCGCGCCGACGATCCCCCCGATGACTGACGCGGTGGCCAGGGGAACCGCGCGCCGGCGCTGGCCTTTCAGCTCCTCCCGGTAGCCGATCGCGCCGGCCACCGACCCCGGCACCAGCCCGACCGTATTGGAGACGTTGGCGGTCACCGGGGCATAGCCGAACGCGAGCAGGACCGGGAAGGTGAACAGCGTGCCGCTTCCCACCACGGTGTTGATCGTTCCGGCCGCGATGCCCGCGCCGAAGATTCCGAGCGCGTGCGGCAGCGTCATGGCTTGGTGCTTACCGATTCTTGGCGCGATAAGCGCGCAGCAGGTAGCCGCTCCGACCGGGGCTTTGCACCTCGAGCCGATCGAATCCGGCGGCGCCGAACATCAGCTCGAGCTCGCGGCGCCTGTAGTTGAAGATCGGGCAGTTGCCGATCCACTCGTAGCGCACCTTGCGCACGGGTCCCTTGATCAGCGACCAGGTTGGGAACGAGCCGACCACGCAACCGCCGGGGGCGCACAGCTCGAACATGCGCCTGGCAAAGCGGTGCGGCTCGGGCAGATAATCGAATAGGCCCACGGCGAGGATCGCCTCGAATGGCCCGGTCAGATCGGCGGTGAGGAAGTCGTCGACGATCAGCTGCGTGCGGTCGCCGAAGCGGTCCTCCAATCGCGCCCGGGAGAGCTCGATCATCGGCTCGGAGAAGTCGACGCCGACGTAGTGGCCCGCGCCGGCCTCGAGCACGAATTCGCCGATGCGCCCTGAGCCGCATCCCACGTCGAGGACTCGCGGAGACTCATATTGCTTGACCGTGTCGACCGCGAGCCGGCGCCGGCGGAACAAGCCGGGGCGCAGGGTGCGCACCAGCCAGCGCTCGTCCTCGTAGAGGTCGTCGAACTGATGCGCGCGCTCCTCGAAGCGCGTCCGGACCCGCTCAGGCGCGGTCGCCGAGTCGTGCATGGGCCTCACCATAGGGGATCAAGTCGAAGCGTCGCGCAATCGCCCGCAGCACACCCGGAGCGCGCCGGCGTGCGCCGTTGCGCTGGGTCTCGCGCAAGCGGGCGTGGGCGCGCTGAGCTGCGGTGGCGCCGCCGGGCAGGTGTGCGCGCAGAGGCTCCGGGTCCAGTTCGTAGGGGTGCAGGTACAGGCCGGCGAGGGGCCCCGCGCCCTCGAGCCCGGCCAGCAGCACCGGCGTGGGGAGGATCTGCCAGTAGGACGCGCCGCCGACGGGCACGGTGACCCGACCGGGATGCCACACCGCGAGGGGGAACTCCCAAACGCCGGACTCCAGGCGATGCGGCGCGCGCTCGGCCGGGAGGGCGTGGTCGCGGATTGCCGGCGAGTCGTGCTGGCTCGAGTCATAGGCGAAGCCCTCCGAGGCCAGGACGTCGTACGCCCACCCTGCCGATCGGGTGATCGAGAACGCGGGTGCCCGGTAGCCGATTGGCGTGTGCCCGGTGAGGTCCTCGATGGTGGCCCGAGCCGCCCGCAGGTCGGCGGCGAACTCCTTCGGGGTCTGGGCGTGGACCGGCCGATGGGCGTCGCCGTGGCAGGCGATCTCGTGGCCGGCCTCCACGATGGGTTTCAGCAAGTGCGGGTGGGCGCGCGCGGCGATGCCCAGCACGAAGAACGTGGCCCGGGCGTGCAGTTCGTCGAGAATCTGCAGTAGTGCACCCGTCTGGCGGGCCAGTGCAGGCCCGGCGGGCTCCCAGTCCCGGATGCCCACCCGCCGGCGGACCAGCTGGTGCCAGTCCTCGAAGTCGACGCTGAGCAGCAGGGTCGGGCGGGTCGCGCGCACGCTGGCGCAACCGTAGCGGGCGCCCGGGCCGCTCAGCCCCCGGCCAGCATGCGCTTCCCGATAACGCGCTGGCCGACTCGCAGCGGCATGAGGAGCCCCAGCCGCGACGCGATCCGCATCGAATCGGCCCAGCGCGAGAGCCCGGACCCGCGGGCGTCCGCGAACGCGCCCGCCTCCATCAGCTCGAGGTAGGAGTCGATCGTCGCCTGCAGCGTGTCGTCGAGCGGGCGCGACTCGTAGCCCAGCTCTTCGCGTGCCTTGCGCGAGCTGAAGCGCCAGTCCTGGCCCATCAGGTTCGAGGCCTCGGCGGACAGCGCGCCCGGCAGACCGAGTGCTTCGCGGATCTGGGCCAGGCGCCGGACACTGGCCGGCAGCACCATGATCGGGTAGCGCACGCCGGACAGGTCGGCCACCCGATCGATCAAGCGCGGCCAGGGAAGGTTCTCCCCGCCGAGGATGTAGCGCTCGCCGACGCGGCCGCGCTCGGCCGCCAGCAGGTGGCCGGCGGCAACGTCCTCCACGTCGACGAAGTTCATCGGCGTGTCGAGCACGCCGGGGAGGCGGCCCCGGAGGTAGTTGCCGATCGTGCGCGTAGAGGTCTCGCCTGGCTGCGAGCGATTCACCGGAACCCCCAACACGTAAGCGGGATTGACGACGACCACGTCGACCCCGTGGCGCTCCGCCGCATCGAACGCCGCAGTCTCGCCGGCGTGCTTGGAGTCCGGGTAGGCCAGCCCTAGCCAGTCCTCCGGATAGCTCGTCTCCTCAGTGGCCGGCTGGCCGTTGGCCACGCCGATGGCCGAGATGGTCGATGTGACGACCACCCGCGAGACCCCGGCGGCGGCGGCCGCCTGCACGGCGATCTCGGGCCCGCGCGCGTTCAACTGCCAGACGCGTTCCATCGGGCTCGAGGCGACATAGCCGGCCACGTGGAACAGGACGTCGGTGTCGCGCAGGGCGCGCCTGAGCGCGCCGTAATCCAGGACATCGCATTTCGCCCGCCGGTACCGGACGCCGGTCAGCGCCTTCAGGCGGTCGGGGTTCCGGTAAATGACGCGAACGTCGTCGCCGCGCTCCACCAGCGCCCGCACCACATGGGCGCCCACGAAACCGGTCGCTCCGGTCACGCATGCCTTCATCGGGGATCTTTCTCCTTTTCGTTGTCCTCCGGTGCCTTCCCGCCGGCGCGGATCCCCATGCGCCGGATCAAACGATGACTCAATCGATCGCGCGGCGGTAGAAGCCGCGCACCCCGATCACCATCAGCGCGCTAAGCGACCCGACCAGCACCACGATGCACACCCAGACGGCGATGTGCGGCACGCTCGGCACCAGCGCCGCGCGCATCGACTCGCTGACGTAGGTCATCGGGTTGCATGCCGTCACGACCTGAAACCAGGGGAGGCGATCCAGAGACGGCCACGGGTACTGGCTGCAGCCGGTGAACAGGAGCGGGGTGAAGACCAGCGAGAACACGATGTTGATCCGCTGGGGGACCACGAGCGTGCCCATGACCAGGCCGAGGCCGGCGCCCAGCAAGGCTGCCCAGCACCAGCGTGAGCACCAGGAGCGGCACCCCGCTCCAGCGCCACGGGATCGAGCCGAGCACGAGGATCCCGACCGGGATCATGATCGCGGTGGCGGTGACCGCGCGTAGCGTCGCGAACAGCACCTTCTCCGTCGCCACCAGCGCCGTCGGACATCGGCGCGAGCAGGCGATCCTCAATCTCCTTGGTCCATCCGAACTCGACCACCAGCGGGAAGGCCAGCGTCTGCATCCCGGTGATCACGGCGGTGAGCGCAAGCAGGCCGGGGAAGAGCAGATCCGCGTAGCCGTTCTGGGTGTAGCCGAGCGAGCCCAGCACCTTGCCGAACACGAACAGCAGGAACAGCGGCTGGAGGATCACCTGGGCCAGGAACACCGGCAGCTCTTTCCAGGTCACGTACAGGTCGCGCCGCAGCACGGCGGTGAACGCGCGGGACTGGCGTGGGCGTGAGGCGGCCACGCCGGCGGCGGCGGTGCTCATCGCAGCGTCCGCCCGGTCAGATGGATGAACACGTCTTCGAGCGTCGGCGTGCCGAGCTCGACCCCCTTGAGCGCGAAGCCGCGATCGGCCAGCAAGGTCGCCGTCGGCGCGATCAGCTGCGAGGCCTCCCCGGACACGTACAGGCGCACTCGCCGTTCCGCGGCATCGGCGTCGGGCATGTCGTCGTGGAGGGCCTCCACGCCCGCAACGCCGGCGAGTCCCCCGAGCGCCTCCACCAGCGGCTCCGGCACGTCTCCATTGATGGCCTGGACGCTCAACTCGAGGGTCGAGCTTCCGGCCAGCCCCCGCATCAGTGCATCCGGCGTATCGAGCGCGAGCAGCTTGCCGTGGTCCATGATGCCCACCCGGTCAGCCAGCACCGCCGCCTCGTGCATGTCGTGGGTGGTCAATATCAGGGTGACCCCGCGATCACGCAGCTCCCGCAGCCGGTCCCACACGAACAGCCGCGCCGCGGGATCCAGTCCCGTCGACGGCTCGTCGAGAAATAGGACCTGGGGCTCGTGCATGAGCGCCCGGGCGATCATCATGCGCTGCGCCTGGCCGCCCGAGAACAGGTCGGGCTTGACGTCCGCGCGCTCCAGCAACCCGAACTGCTCGAGCAGCTCGTTGGCCCGGGCCGTCGCCTCGGCGGCGGGCACGCCGTGGTAGGCCGCGTGGAAGGTGAGATTCCGTCGAATGGAGATCGAGCGGTCGAGGTTCGAGCGCTGCGGCACGACCGCGAGCAGGCTGCGCGCCCGGACCGGATCGTCGGCCACCTCGACGCCTCCGATGAGCGCCCGGCCGTTGGTCGGCCGCACGCGGGTGGTCAGCATGCCGATCGTGGTGGTCTTGCCCGCGCCATTGGGCCCGAGCAGGCCGAACACCTCGCCCGGCGTCACCCCGAACGAGATCCCATCCACGGCGTTGACGGGCGATTTGGCGTAGCGCTTGACGAGGTCGACGACCTCGACGGCGGGGAGGCCTGGTGTCCCGTTGTCGATCACCCGTCCGAGATTAGATAATCCGCATTCGTGGTCCCCGAAGCCCCCTTGAAACGCACCGAGCACGGTCTCGAGCCGGCCGGTGACGGCTGGTTCGTCCTCAACGCGCGCGAGGCCAAATGGCTCGACGGGCACTTCGGCGCCTACGCGCGGTTCGAGGGCGACACGCGCTTCCCCAAGCTCGGTTTCAACATCGCGGTGCTCTCGCCCGGCCAGCCCGCCTGCTACTACCACGGCGAGGACGAGCAGGAGGACTTCGTGGTCCTCGCGGGGGAGTGCCTGCTGCTGATCGAAGGCGAAGAGCGGCAGTTGCGGCAATGGGACGTCGTCCACTGCCCAGCCTGGACAGAGCACGTGTTCGTCGGCGCCGGTGGGGGGCCGTGCGCGATCCTCGCCGTTGGCACCCGCTCAGGCGGAGGCGTCGTCTACCCACGCTCCGAGGTGGCGCTTCGACATCGCGCCGGCGTCGAGCGCGAGACGCATGAGCCTCGGGAGGCCTACGCCGAGATTCCACCGGACCGAGAGGTCGGCTACCGCTTGGGCTGGCTCTGAGCCGGGGGCGCCTTGCCCGGCGCAGCGGCGCCGTTGCCCGACTGCCCGCGCATCTGCCTCAGTCCTGCAGCCTTGCCATCGATTTTCCGGAGCAGTGGCCGTCGAATTCACGTCTCAGCCGGCGGCGGCACTCCCCGGCTTCCCGCGCGTGAACTCGAGTCGGTACTCGGAGAGCGGCAGCGCGAGATCCTCGTTCCACGCCTCGCCCACCGCGCTCCAGCCCCGGCGCTCGTAGAAGCGCCGCGCGCGGGCGTGCTGGGATGGGGTGAACAGGCGCGCAGTGTCGTAGCCCTGCGCGCGCATCTCGGCGATCGACTCGTCGTGCAGGAGCGGCGCGATCCCCCGGCCCCACCAGTCGGGTAGCACGAACAACTGCCACAGATGGGCCAGGCCGGGGATGATCGGTCGGTCCCACCAGTCGCCGCGCCCCTCCCCGGCCCTTCGCTCCCGCCCGGGGATGAACGCCACGTGCCCCACTGGAGCGTGGTCGACTAAGGCCAGCAGCGCCCAAGTCGCCGGGTCGGCCAGGATCTCGCCCTGCCACTCGCGGCGGCCGTGAACGTCGGGCGGTTGCCATCCCTCTGGCGCGAACTCCGCGTAGGAGGCGAAGCCGGCCGCCACGTTGGCCAGCAGGGCATCGAGGTCATCGAGACCGGCGCGGTGGGTAAGGATGCGGCTGGACATGATCCCCAGGATGACGAAACGCGGATCGCTGGCGCGGGCCGTACGCGACGCCGCCCGGTTCGATCGCCAAGCGGTATCGGCCCGAGCCGGCCTGCTGGCTGCGATTCCGGTCGTGGCGGTGCTCGCACTTGGGACCGCGGCGTGGTCATCGGCGGCAGGAGTGACCATGGCTGCGGGGGCGATGCTGATCGGGATTGCCTGGCGGGTACCCGGTGGCCGTCCGCCGCTGGCGGTGCTGGCCACCGACGCGTTCCTCATGTCGAAGGCGCGCTCCGTGACCAGCCGGACGTGCCGGCAGCGGGCGCAGCGCTGCCCGATCTGCGCGGCCGATACCTCGCGTTTGCCCGCGTGGCGCCCGCCGACATCCGCTCGGAGGGCGTGCTCGACGCGCTCGATGAGATCGTCGACGCCGC
The DNA here is from genome assembly GCA_963757795.1 of uncultured Solirubrobacterales bacterium. GTDB lineage: Bacteria > Actinomycetota > Thermoleophilia > Solirubrobacterales > Solirubrobacteraceae > Palsa-465. The sequence goes on from CAVWSI010000003.1 coordinate 25,212, forward strand.
CAACAGCATCGCCTCGCTGGCGGGGCTCGACAGCTCTTCACGATCGGATCCTGGAAGATCACAAGCCGAAGATGCGTCCGTGCTACACAGTTAATCTCACACCAGGTCACTCCGCGGGCGCAGGGCGCAGGTGACCGCGCTTACCGGATCAGGAGTCACATAGTGCTGAAAGTCACACGCTGGTGTATCGCCCACCGGGGACGGGTGTTCGTGGCCTGGCTCGCGGTGGCGGTCCTGACCACGGTCATCGCCGGTGCGGCGGGGCGGAATTACGCCACGAACTTCAGCCTGCCCGGCACCGAGTCGCAGCGGGCGCTCGATCTGCTCAAGCGGGAGTTCCCGGCCCAGAGCGGCGACGTCGACACGGTCGTCTTCCACGTGGCGAACGGGACCGTGGACTCGCCGCAGGTGCGCGCCGCGATGACCAAGCTGCTCGGCCAGGTGCAGCACGATCCGCATGTGATCGGCGTGGTAAGCCCGTACGGCCCGCGTGGGAGCGTGCAGGTCTCGCGCGACCGCCGGACCGGCTTCGCCACGATCGCCTACAGCAAGCCGGCCAACCTGGTGCCGAACGACGCCGGCAAGCCGGTTCTCGATCAGGTGAAAGCGGTGCATGTGGCCGGGCTGAAGGTCGCGGCCGGGGGCCAGGTGATCGAGAATGCCCAGGGATTCAGCGTCGGTCCGGCGACCGAGATCGGCGTGCTCGCCGCGCTGATCATCCTGCTCTTCACGTTCGGTTCGCTGATCGCGGCCGGCATGCCGTTGCTCACCGCCGGGTTCGGGCTGATCACCGGCGTGGCGCTGATCGGCCTGGCCACCCACGTCACCAGCATCCCGAACGTCTCGCCGCAGCTGGCGCTGATGATCGGACTCGGCGTGGGGGTCGACTACGCGCTGTTCATCGTCACGCGCTTCCGGGAGAACTACCTCGAGTTCGGCGACGTCGAGCGGTCCGTGATCGAGGCGATGGATACTTCGGGACGGGCCATCCTGCTCGCGGGCACCACCGTGGTGATCGCCCTGCTCGGGATGTTCGCCACCGGCGTCAGCTTCATGTACGGCCTGTCGATCGCGTCGATCCTCGCCGTGCTGCTGACGCTCGCGGCGTCGCTCACCGTGCTCCCGGCGATGTTGTCGAAGTTCGGCCACCGGGTCCTGCGCAAGAAGGACACCGCGGCCGTCGCCGAGGACGCGGTGATGAAGGCCAGGTCGCGCTCGCGTTGGCGCGACTGGAGCCGAACGGTTCAGGCGCGGCCGTGGCCGCTCGCGATCATCTCGTTGGGGGTGATGCTCGCGCTGCTGCTGCCGGTATTCGCGCTGCGGCTGGAGTCGAGCGATGCCGGCAACGATCCGGCCAACACGAGCACGCGGCACGCGTACGACCTGCTGGCCCAGGGCTTCGGTGGCGGATTCAACGGCCCGCTGCTGATTGTGACCGAACTGCCCAGCCGCAATCAGACCAGTGGGCTGCCCGCCCTTCAGGCCGCGGTGAAGCGCACCCCCAACGTGGTCGCGGTCACCGCGCCGCGCGTCTCACCGGCCGGCAACATCGCGGTCTTCGAGGCCTACCCCGGATCGTCGCCGCAGGCGGCGGCGACCACCACCCTCGTCAACCACCTCCGCGACACGGTGGTGCCGCCGCTTGCGCGCCAGACGGGGTACACGATTCTGGTCGGTGGGTTCACGGCGGGCTCGATCGACTTCTCGCACGTGCTCGCCGGCAAGCTCCCGCTGTTCATCGGGATCGTCGTCGTCCTGTCGGCGCTGCTCCTGTTCGTGATATTCCGCTCGCTGGTCATCCCGGTGCAGGCGGCGCTGATGAATCTGCTGAGCATCGGCGGAGCGATCGGAGTGACGGTGCTGGTGTTCCAAGAGGGATGGCTCGCCAGCGTCATCGGCGTGGAGAAGGGGCCGGTCGAGCCGTGGATCCCGGTTCTGATGTTCGCCGTGGTGTTCGGGCTGTCGATGGACTACGAGGTATTTCTGATCTCGCGCATCCGCGAGCAGTGGATCCGCAAGCGCGACGCCTCGGAAGCGGTGGCGGACGGGATCGCCCTCACCGGCCGCGTGATCACAGCGGCCGCCGCGATCATGATCTGCGTGTTCCTGTCCTTCATGTTCGGCAACCAGCGCGTGCTGAAGGAGTTCGGCTTCGGGCTCGCGGCGGCGGTGCTGCTCGACGCGATCGTCGTGCGTTGCGTGCTGCTCCCGGCCGTCCTCGAGCTCCTCGGCGAGACCACCTGGCGCCTGCCACGCTGGCTCGACGCCCGGCTTCCGCACATCAACATCGAGGGGACGAGCGCACGCGCCGCGCGCGCCGACGCCCACGCCGGCGAACGGGTCGAGCGGGAACCGGCGCAGGTGTAGCCGGCCGACGCGTCCCCTACGAGGCCGCGCCGACCCGGCCGCGGCGCGCGCTCGCGGCGCTGGACGGAGCCCAGGCGCCGGCGCCGCGGCGCGAGTACGCCCTCAGCGTCCCGATCAGCTCGGGATCCTCGCCCTCGAGCGCCATCCAGGCCGCCCGCATCCCCTCGCCGGCTGCGGTCTGCAGGACCGACGCGCGATGCTCGAGCTGCGAGACCACGACGCAGCCGACGGGCGGACGGATCACGCAGGTGGCCGGCGCGTGCTCCGGATCGGCCGCCTGCGCGGTAAGCTCGGCGGTGAGCGCGTCATAGCGGGGCGACCGGGTCCGGCGCAGCTCGACCAGCGCCGGGTTGATCGGCCGCAGGTAGCGATCGGTGAGCCGTGCCACCACCGGCTTGAGCGGCGCATGCGTGACGCCGTGCGGGCGGGTCTGGAGCACGAGCATGTCGGTGGCGGTCGAACGGGGAACCTCGACCGGAATCGCCTCAGCCAGTGTGGCGTCGAGCAGCCGCAGGCCGCGGAAGCTGACGGGGCCGCCGGCCAGCCACGGAAGCCGTCCCGACGCGCGCAGCGCACAGCAGATCTCCTCCTGGCTGCGCAGATCCGCGAGGTCGACGATCACCGCACGATCGGCATCGGTCGCCGTGCAGTGCAGCTCGATTCCGCTGGCCAGGATGTCCTCGAAGCGCAGCGGGCGCTCCCGGGTCCAGACGTGGTTGATCACGTGGTCCATGTCGAAGGCTGGACCGCCCCGCAGAGCACGCAGGGCGCTCACGAAGCGCGGGTCGCCGAACCCGAACTGATAGAGCGTGGCCAGGTAGGCGGCCTGGCCGGCGAGCAGAAAGGCCGCGTTGAACGCGCCGGCCGAAGCGCCGTGGACTTCGTCGAACGCGTCGCGCAGCCCAAGCTGCTCGATCGCCGCGGTCATCCCCGCCGAGACGACGCCGCGCATTCCGCCCCCCTCGATCACCAGAGCCACCCGGCGGCCGTCGGTCCGTGTGCCCGGGCGGGAGCCTTCCTCGCGGCGGCGGCGGAGCGTCTGCACCACCCGGTGCGTCCGCAGGTCTTCCGTAACCACCGAGGCGGGCCGGTATGGATCGGGGGTGAAGCGAGGTGGCCGCACGCAGGGGTAATCGTAGAAGCCGCCGAGCCAGGCGGTCGCGGCCCGCTGGCGCACGCGCCGTCGGGGCGCCAGCGCCCGGCTGAGGCGCCCCCGGCGACAGAGTAGAACTCCGTGTAACGAATGTCACAGGAGGGGGTACCACCCCGGGTATGCCGTTCCGTCGTGAGCGTCCGCGCCGGCACCGCGTCCTTGACGCGGCGCGTGCCATGCCGGGACGGGGTCTCGACGCGGCGCGGGCCGCCCCCGCGCGGGGCCGTGAACTGCGCAAAGCCGCTGTTCAGCTGGACATTCCGTGGGCGCGTTCGCGGTCGGCCAGCGTGATCCGCGAGAACTTCATGCGGCTGGTCCTCGATCCGACCATGGACTACTACACGGCCCGCCGGGCGACAGGGCGCGAGAAACTCGACGGGGTCAAGGGCCCCCTGATCCTGGTCGCCAACCATGCGAGCCACCTGGACACGCCCGTGATCCTGTCCGCGCTTCCTCGGAGGCTGCGCAAGCGGACCGTGGTCGCGGCCGCCGCCGACTACTTCTACCGCAACCGGGTGGTTGCCTGGCTGGTGTCGCTGATCTTCAACACGGTTCCGATCGAGCGGGGCCGGGGCGGCGGCATGTCCAAGAACGGCAGCCATCTCGACATCCTGCTCGACCAGGGGTGGAACCTACTCCTATATCCAGAGGGCACGCGCTCGCGCGACGGGATGCCCGGTCCGCTCCGGCGCGGGGCGGCGGTGCTGGCCGCCACCCACCACCTGACGATCGTGCCGATTCGGGTCACGGGCACCGCCGAGGCGATGCCACCCGGTCGTTTCTGGCCCCGCCGCCGGCGCGACAAGCCGATGCCCCGGCGCCACCGGATCGAAGTCTCCTTCGGCGAGCCGATAATGGCTACCGCCGATGCCGACGAGGTTATGGAGTACGTGCGGAATTTCTTCCACAACGGCTCGATCAGCCCTTACCGTTCGCCGTACCGCAGACGCGCGACCGCTGGCACGCCCAGCTGATCTGTTCACCGCCGGTCGGGCGCGATAGCGACCGCGTCTCGATCAGTCGTGCGCTGAATCGCTAATCCAAAACGGCGTTTGACATTGTCAGACGAACGCTGGTAGTCTCGCGCGACCCGCGGACGAAGTGGGTTGTCGCGGCGCCCATCGGGCGGAGGATCTGAGGGTGGTGTCCAGTCAATTCAGGCAGGACAGAAGTCAGGGCGTGATGGTCAGCGCCGAGAGCCGGTGCGCCTGGACGATGCAGGCTCGGGACCGGGTGCAGGAACGATGCCTCCCCCAGAGAACGGTGCCGCCGAGTGAGCGAGTGCGGGAGCGCCTGTTCTGAATCCCAACTCTCAGAGGAGGAGGTTGTGTGTCGACGGTAGCTGAGTCAAGAGCGGTCCGCCCTTTGCCGCTTAAGTGGCGGCAGGGCACGATCGGAGAGCTGTGGGCCGAGTTCTTCGGCTGCTTCATCCTGATCAGCTTCGGCGACGGGGTGGTGGCGATGCTGTGGGCCCTGATCGGGTCGGGGCGAACATGCGGCCGGAAACACCGCCGTCCCCTGTTGATTCATCCGGTGACTGGTTGCTGATCACCTGGGGATGGGCCCTGGCCGTGTGCTTTGCCGTGTACACCGTCGGCGGCGTCACCGGGGCGCATATCAACCCGGCGATCACGTTCGGCGCCGCGATCCGGCGCCAGCTGCCGTGGAACAAGGTGCCGGGCTACTGGGTCGCCCAGGTGCTGGGCTGCTTCGTGGGCGCCGCGCTGGTGTTTCTGGTCTACAACAACGCGATCAACCACTACGACCAGGTCAACCACATCGTGAAGGGGCGGCCGGCTTCTCTAGCCACCTACAGTACGTTCGCCACGTTCCCGGCACCGTACTTCCACAACGTTCTGGGGGCCGTTGATCGACCAGATAGTGGGTACGTTCTTCCTCGCGCTGTTCGTGTGGGCGGTGACCGACGAGTACAACCTGCCGGTCGGGGCCAACATGACACCGTGGATCGTCGGCATGATCGTGATGGCCGTCGGCATCTCGTTCGGCGCCAACGCCGGCTACGCGATCAACCCCGCCCGTGACTTCGGCCCGCGCATCTTCGCGTGGATAGCCGGGTGGGGGAAGGTGGCGATCCCAGGGAACTACGGAAAGATCAGACGACTACTTCTGGGTGCCGATCGTCGGGCCTCTGATCGGGGCGGGGATCGCCTCGGTTTTCTACGACGTGTTCATCCAGGACATCCTGAAGGCGCGGAAACCACCCGAGCCCGGAGTGTTTGCCGAAGGCGAGACCGTTCAGGACCGGCCAACGCTGCAGTAATCCGGGGGCGACGACAGTCGACGGAGACGGCGGCACTCGCGCGGTGCCGCCGTCACCCCCGTGCCGGGGTAACGGCGCATTCGGCCTTCGCGCGTTCGCCGGGTGCGCCGTACCTCGTTAGTGTCAGTAGCCGATCGGTCGGCGACTCACTCGTCGTCGTCGACCCAGTCGACCGTGCGCGCCACCGCCTTCTTCCACTTGCGGTAGCCCCGCTCGCGCGCGGTGGGGTCCATACTCGGCAGCCACTCGGCTGCCTTGTGCCAGTTCTTGCGCAGGACCGCGATGTCCTGCCAGAACCCCACGGCCAGGCCGGCGGTATAGGCGGCGCCCAGCGACACGGTCTCGGACACGATCGGTCGCATCACCGGCACGTCCAACACGTCGGCCAGGAACTGCATCAGCAGGTTATTCGGCGTCATACCCCCGTCGACGCGCAGCGCCGACAGCGCGCGTCCGTAATCGGCATTCATCGCGTCCATCACCTCGCGCGTCTGCCATGCCGTCGCCTCCAGCACGGCGCGCGCGAGGTGGCCTTTGTTGATGTAACCGGTCAGTCCCGCGATGACCCCGCGTGCGTCGCTGCGCCAGTGCGGGGCGAACAGTCCCGAGAAGGCGGGCACGAAGTAACACCCACCGTTGTCCTCGACGGTCAGGGCAAGCGTCTCGATCTCGGGCGCGCTCCCGATGAGTCCCACGTTGTCGCGGAACCACTGTACGAGCGCGCCGGTGATGGCGATCGACCCCTCGAGCGCGTAGGCGGGCTCGGCCGAGCCCAGTTTGTAGGCCAGGGTGGTGAGCAGGCCGCCGTTGGACGTCACCGGCTTCTCGCCGGTGTTGAGCACGAAGAAGCTGCCGGTCCCGAAGGTGCACTTGGCATCGCCCGCCTCGAAGCAGGTCTGGCCCACGAGCGCGGCGTGCTGGTCGCCCAGGGCGGATGCGACCGGCACCCCGGCGATCGGTGCGCGGGCCTCGCCATAGGCCTCAGAGGAGGCGCGGATCTCGGGCAGCATGGCGGCCGGCACGCCGATCGCGTCCAGGAGATCCGGATCCCAGTCGAGCGTGTGCAGGTTCATCAACAGGGTCCGGCTGGCGTTCGTGACGTCGGTGATGTGGCGCCCGCACAGGTTCCAGATCAACCACGAGTCGATCGTCCCGAACAGCACCTCGCCGGCCTCGGCCCGCTCCCTGAGCCCCGGGATGTGATCGAGCAGCCAGCGGATCTTCGGCCCCGAGAAGTACGTGGTGACGGGCAGGCCGGTCTTGTCGCGGAACAGGTCCTGTCCCCACTCGCGGGCCAGCTGCCGGCACAGGCGGTCGGTGCGGGTGTCCTGCCAGTTGATCGCGTTGTGGACCGGTGCGCCGCTGTTGCGGTCCCACAGCACAGTGGTCTCGCGCTGGTTGGCGATGCCCAGGCCACACAGGTCCGAGGGGGAGAGGTCGGCCTTGTCGAGGGCCACCCGCATCACCAGCTGAACGTTGCGCCAGATCTCCTCGGGGTCGTGTTCGACCCAGCCCGGCTTGGGGTAGTGCTGGCGGTGCTCGTGCTGGGCGACCGAGACGATCCGTGCCCGCTCGTCGAAGACGAAGCACCTCGATGACGCGGTTCCCTGGTCGATCGAGGCTACGTACCGCCCATTCATCTGCAGGTCGCAGTCTATGCGGGTTCGTTACCAACCCGGGACCCGCGCGGGGGTCGCGGGGGAGTCGCTCGCGCGCAGTGGCGAGGATCGGCGCGCGCAGTGGCGAGGGTCGGCGCGCGCGGTGGCGGGGGTCGGCGCGCGCGGTGGCGGGGATCGGCGCGCGCGGTGGCGAGGGTCGGCGCGCGGCCTACCAGGGGATCGCGCCGAGCTCCCGCGACACCGCGAGTGCGGCCTCCAGCACGTAGTCGACGAACTCGGCCTTGGGACGGCGGTCGTCGCAAAGGCGCTCGATCGGGCCGGCGATCCCCATCGCGCCGACCGTGACTCGCCGGCGGTCCTCGATCGGGGCGGCGATCGAAGCCGAGCCGTGAAACAGCTCGCCCACGTCGTACGCCCAGCCACGCCGGGCGATCGTCTCGAGCTCCTGGCGGAAGCGGTAGATGTCGGTCACGGTGGCCGGTGTATAGCTGGGCAGCGAGCCGGGGGCGATCTCCGCCACCAGGTAGTCGTGCTGGGCGAGCAGCGCCTTGCCCAGCGCGGTGGCGTGGATGGGCAGCAGGCTGCCGACCTCGAGAGCCTGATGGGTGTCGTCGGGCCGGAACACGTGGTGCACGATCAGCACCTGGTTCTCGTGCAGGGTGCCGATGCGGACGCTCTCGCCGCTGCGGGTGGCCAGGCCGTCGGCCCAGTTCAGGGCACGGGTGCGCAGCTCGTTGCCGTCGAGATAGCTCGAGCCCATGTGCAGGAGCGCGGGACCAAGTTGGTACTTGCCCGATTCCCTGTCCTGCTCGACGAATCCGACTGCCTGCAGCGTGCGGAGGATCCCGTAGACCGTCCCCTTCGGCAGCCTCAGCTCCCCGGCCAGCTCGGCCACGCCCAGCCGGCGAGAGCGCCCCGACAACAGCCGCAGGATGGCGGCGGCACGCTCGATGGATTGGATGCGACCCGGCACCTCAGTAGCGCCCAGCGTTCCCCGACCTCGTATACCCAACCTCGGGGGCGAACGATGTTTGACATTGTCGCACCCATTCCGTTATTGTCGCAACCCGAGGCTCGTGGGTGGAGAGCGTTAGGTCCAGAAGGAGGGTGCTTGCTGGGCATTATCCGTGCTGGGTCGCGGTGCGGCGGCGGCCGGTGGGCTGCCGCTCGGTGCACGCATGGGTCACATCCCCACACTCGGCCTGCCACCAGGAGTGAATGTGGATACAGGCACGCATGAGGGTCACAAAGCCGGCCCCCCCGAGCTGCGCGGGTCGGCGAGTGTGCCGTTGTGACCCATCGTTCTGTCGATTCGGCTTGAAGGAAAGGGCATGAAGAAGCTCATCAATGCGCCCGACGCGGTCCTGCAGGACGCGCTCCGGGGCGTGGAAGCAGCACACGGTGACCGCGTTCGCGTTTCCTATGACCCAGCGTTCGTGGTGCGCCGTGACGCGCCGGTCCAGGGTAAGGTCGGACTCATCTCGGGAGGAGGCTCGGGTCACGAGCCGATGCACGGTGGCTACGTCGGGCGTCGGCATGCTCGACGCCGCGTGCCCTGGCGAGGTATTCACCTCACCCACGCCTGACCAGATGCTGGAGGCGACCAAGGCGGTGAACGGCGGCGCCGGAGTGGTGCACATCGTCAAGAACTACACGGGCGACGTGATGAACTTCGACATGGCCGCCGAACTGGGCCGGGGCGAGGACATCGAGGTCGAGACGGTCCTGACCAACGATGACGTGGCGGTGGAGGACTCCCTGTACACCGCGGGCCGCCGCGGCGTCGGAGTGACCGTGCTGGTCGAGAAGATCTGTGGCGGCGCCGCCGAGGACGGCCGCTCGGTCAAGGACGTGGGCGAGCTGGGGCGCCGGGTGAACGCCAACGGCCGCTCGATGGGTATGGCGCTCACTCCCTGCATCACCCCCGCCTCGGGCAACCCGAGCTTCGAGCTCGCAGAAGACGAGGTCGAGATCGGCATCGGCATCCACGGTGAGCCGGGGCGCTTCCGCGAGAAGATCGGTCCGGCCTCGCAGATCGCCGAGCGCCTGATGACCCCGATCCTCGAGGACCTCCCCTTCTCGAGCGGTGATCGCGTGCTGGCGTTCGTGAACGGCATGGGCGGCACGCCGCTGATCGAGCTCTACGTGATGTACGCCGAGGTGGCCAAGATCGCCCAGGGGCATGGACTGACGATCGAACGCAACCTGGTCGGCAACTACATCACGTCGTTGGAGATGCAGGGCTGCTCGATCACGCTGGTCAAGCTCGACGACGAGATGGTCCGCTACTGGGACGCTCCGGTGAACACGCCGGCGCTCCGCTGGGGCGCATAGCCGCGGCCGTGGCGATCACGCGCGACCAGACGCTGGACTGGATGAACCGGTTCGCCGGCGAGATGGCCGAGCACCGCGCAGAGCTTGTGGCGCTCGACACCGCGATCGGCGACGGCGACCACGGGACGAACATGAACCGGGGGATGACCAAGGCGAAGGAGAAGCTCGCCGCCGCCGAGCAGGCCGATCCCGGCGCGGTGCTCAAGACCGTCGCGATGGCGCTCGTCTCGAGCGTGGGCGGCGCCGCCGGCCCGCTGTACGGGACATTGTTCCTCCAGATGGGCACCGCCCTGGCCGGCGAGGAGGATGTCGACTGCCGAAATACGCGGCGGCGTGGCGCAAGGGCCTGGAAGGAGTCCAGGCCCGAGGCAAGGCGGAGCCGGGCGACAAGACGATGGTCGACGCGCTCATCCCGGCGGTGGAGGCGCTCGAGGCGGCCTCCGACCTGGACAGCGGCCTGCGCGCGGCGGCGCAGGCGGCCGAGGAAGGCATGAAGGCAACGACGCCGCTCATCGCGCGCAAGGGACGCGCCAGCTACCTGGGCGAACGGTCGAAGGATCACCAGGACCCAGGCGCGACCTCCACCTATTACCTCTTCAAGAGCGCCGCGGAAGCGCTGGCGGGCTGAAAGGAGAACACGCATGGCGAAGTACGCAATTGCACTCGATCAGGGGACGACCAGCTCGCGCGCGATGGTCTTCGACCACGGCGGCCAAGTCGTTGCGGTATCGCAGAAGGAGCACGAGCAGATCTATCCCAAGCCGGGCTGGGTCGAGCATGACCCGAAGGAGATCTGGCGCGCTGCCAGGAGGTGATCGACGAGGCCATGGAGAAGGCCGGCGGCGAGCACCGACGACATCGCCGCGCTCGGCATCACCAACCAGCGCGAGACCGCGGTGGTGTGGGACCGCAACACGGGCGAGCCGGTGACGAACGCGATCGTCTGGCAGGACACCCGGACCGACAAGCTGGTCGACGAGCTGTCCGCCGACGGAGGGCAGAGATCGCTTCCAGAGCAAGGTCGGTCTGCCGCTGGCGACGTATTTCTCCGCGCCGAAGGTGCGCTGGATCCTCGATAACGTCGACGGCGCGCGCGCGAAGGCCGAGGCGGGCGACCTGATCTTCGGCAACATCGACACCTGGTGCATCTGGAACCTGACCGGCGGTCCCGACGGCGGCCTGCACATCACCGACGTCACGAACGCCAGCCGGACGATGCTGATGGACCTGGAAAAGCTCGTCTGGGACGAGGAGATCGCCTCGACCGATCGGGGTGCCGATGTCGATGCTTCCCGAGATCAGGGCGTCGAGCGAGGTCTACGGCGAGGTGAAGACCGGCAGCCTCACCGGCATCAACATCGCGGGCGACCTCGGCGACCAGCAGGCGGCGACGTTCGGCCAGGCGTGCTTCGACGCCGGCGACGCCAAGAACACGTACGGCACGGGCAACTTCATGCTGCTCAACACGAGCACCGAGGCCGTGCAGTCGAAGTCAGGTCTGCTGACCACGGCCTGCTACAAGATCGGCGACGAGCCGGCGGTGTACGCGCTCGAGGGCTCGATCGCCATCACGGGGGCGCTCGTGCAGTGGCTGCGCGACAACCTCCAGATGATCAAGGCCGCGCCCGAGGTCGAGGAGCTGGCGCAAGACGGTGGACGACAACGGCGGCCTGTACATCGTGCCCGCGTTCAGCGGCCTGTTCGCGCCGTACTGGAAGTCGAACGCCCGCGGCGTGTTCGCCGGCCTGACGCGCTACGTCAACGCCGGCCACATCGCCCGGGCGACGCTCGAGGCGACCGCGTTCCAGACGCGCGAGGTGATGGACGCTATGGAGGCCGACTCGGGCGTCACGCTCAACGAGCTCAAGGTCGACGGCGGCATGGTCGCCAACGACCTGCTCATGCAGTTCCAGGCCGACATCCTCGGAGTGCCGGTGATCCGTCCCGAGGTAGCTGAGACGACAGCGCTCGGCGCGTCCTACGCGGCCGGGATGGCCGTCGGGTTCTGGAGCAGCAGCAGGAGGTCCGCGACAACTGGGCCGAGGACAAGCGCTGGAAGCCCAACATGGACTCCGATAAGCGCGACGAGTACTACAAGTACTGGAAGCGGGCGGTCACGCGGACGTTCGACTGGTTCGACGCAGGCAGCTGAACTCGAGGACCGGGACGTCGAGGGCGGCCCCTGCGGCCGCCCTCGGCAACCGAGTAGGCTACACCCATGGCCACGCTCAGCACCGATGTACTCGTGATCGGTGGCGGTGCCACGGGCGCGGGCGTGGCCTGGGACGCGGCGCTGCGCGGGCTCGACGTGGTGCTGGTCGACCGCGCGGATCTCGCCGAGGGCACGAGCGGGCGCTTCCACGGCCTGCTGCACTCCGGAGGGCGTTACGCGGTCAAGGACCCGCAGGCGGCCGAGGAGTGCATCGGCGAGAACCGCATCCTGCGCGGATCGCCGCCGACATGCATCGAGGACACCGGCGGGTTCTTCGTGACCACGCCGTGGGACGACCCCGGCCTACGCGGACAAGTTCGCGCAGGGATGCGCCGCCACCGGGGTCGACTGCGAGGAGATCGATCCGGCGGTGGCGCTGCGCCGAGGAGCCGCGACTGAACCCCAGATCTCGCGCGTGTTCCGCGTGCCGGACGGCAACATCGAAGTGTGGAAGATGGTCTGGGCGCTGGCCCGCGGCGCGCAGGAGCGCGGCGCGCGCGTACTCCCGTACCACGCCGTGGTGGCCATCCACCGGGACGGTGATCGCGTGACCGGGGCGCGCGCTGCGCGGCGCGCAGCACCGGCGAGGAGATCGACGTCGAGGCGCGCGTCACGGTGAACGCATCGGGCGCGTGGGCGGGCCGGATGGCCGAGATGGCCGGGATCGAAGGCGTCCGCGTGATTCCGGGCCGGGGGATCATGATCGCGATGAATCACCGGTTGGTGAACACCGTCATCAACCGCTGCCAGATGCCGACCGACGGGACATCATCGTCCCGATCCGCACGGTGTGCGTGATCGGCACGACCGACGTGCACACCGACGACCCCGACGATCACACGGTGAGCCAGGACGAGGTCGACGCGATGCTCGACGACGGCGAGAAGCTCGTGCCGGGCTTCCGCCAGGCCCGCGCGCTCCGCATGTGGACCGGGGTGCGCCCGCTGTTCGAGGATGCCAAGGCGGCCGACCGCCGACACGCGCGACGTCACTCGCGCGCACGCGATGCTCGACCATGTCCAGCGCGACGGCGTCGAGGGATTCGTGACGATCACCGGGGGCAAGCTGACCACGTTCCGGCTCATGGCCGAGGAGACGGTCGACGCGGTCTGCCGGCACCTGGGCGAGGAGCGGCCGTGCACGACTCAGACGAGCCGCTGCCGGCTCCGAGCAGCACGAGCACTACCGGCTCAGCGAGCGCCTGGAGCGCAAGGAGCAGCACCTGACCGACGAACAGCTGATCTGCGAGTGCGAGATGGTGCCGCGCTGGAAGCTCGAGGAGACCATGCGGCGGCGGGCGACCACCAACCTCGACGACATCCGCCGGCTGCTCCGGCTCGGGATGGGCCCGTGCCAGGGCGGCTTCTGCATCTACCGCGCGACCGGGATCATGCACGGGCTCGACGGGCTGAGCGCCGAAGAGGCCGACGAGTCGCTGAAGGACTTCCTCCAGGAACGGTGGAAGGGGGTGTGGCCGATCCTCTACGGGGATCAGGTACGCCAGGCACGGCTCGACGATTGGATCTTTCAGGGCGTGCTCGGCGTGGAGCACCTGCCCGGGATGAGGGAGCGAGCTCAACTTCGACGCGGTCGTGATCGGCGCGCGGCGCGGCGGGGCTGACCCCGGCGCGCGCCTCGCCGAGGGCGGCGCGCGCGACTGCGTGCTGGCCAAGGGCGTCGGGCTCGACCCACCTCGCGCCCGGGACGGTCGACGTGCTCGGCTACACGCCCGAGCAGGTGAGTCTCCGAGCCCGGGGCCGCGGAGCTATGTCGCCGCCCGCCCGGGGCATCCCTATGCCCTGCTCGGCCGAACCGTCAGCGAGGCGCTGAGTGGTTTCGGCCACCGAGGCCGCCGGGCCGCTGCCCGGTACCGATACGTCGGGCGGCTCGACCCAACCGACTGCTGCCCACCGCGCTCGGCGCGCGGCGCCCTCGGCGCATCCCGGAGACGATGGCCGCCGGGGACGCGCTACCCGGGGCGCGTGTGCATCGTCGGCTCGCCGCGCCCTGCGTGACTTCCATCCTTCGCTGTGCGCGGCCAACCTGACCCGCTTGGCCATCCCCGCGCGCGCCGTGGAAATCGAACTCAAGGTTGAGCGGGCCGACAAGAACTCGCTCGGGCTGGCGCGCCGTCTCGACGATCCGGCCTGGCGGGCGTGGTCGCCGCGCGGCTCGCTCTGAAGCTCCGGCCGACGACCGGGTCGGCGTGCCCGCGATGCTCGGCGCGGCGCGATCCACACGGCGCGTGGAGCGATCTCGAGCAGAGGCTGGGCCGGCCGGTGTTCGAGATTCCCACCCTGCCTCCGTCTGTGCCGGGCATGCGGATGTTCGAGATCCTCCGCGTCGCGCTCCGCCGCGCGGGCGGGCGCCTGGTGCTC
>CAVWSI010000004.1:0-470276 GCA_963757795.1 uncultured Solirubrobacterales bacterium
CCCGCCAGGTCGTGGCGGCGGCGACGACCGCGGTCGAGCGAGCCTCGACCGGGGCTTCGATCACTTCATAGAGCATCTCGGTGATTCGGGATCCTGTCATGCTGGTCGTATGACGGCGGTCATCCTCGATTGTGATCCCGGTCACGACGATGCGATCGCGCTGCTGCTCGCACTCGGCAGCCCGGAGCTGCAGCTGCTTGGCGTTACAACGGTGTCCGGCAACCAGACGCTCGAGAAGACGACCGCGAACGCCATCCGCGTTCTGGATCACCTGAACCGCGGCGACATTCCGGTCGCCGCCGGCGCGCCGCGTCCGCTGGTGCGCGAACGCCGGACCGCTGGCGAGGTCCACGGCGAGACGGGGCTGGATGGCCCAGACCTGCCGCCCCCGTCACGCGAACCCGAGCCGATGCACGCGATCGATTGGATCGCCCACGCGGTCACTACCGCCGCTGAGCCGGTCACCCTCGTCCCCACCGGGCCGCTGACCAACGTTGCGCTCTTCATGGCCCGCTACCCGGAGCTGACCTCGCGGCTCGCGCGGATCGTGCTCATGGGCGGGGCGATCGGCGAGGGCAACACCACGCCAGCCGCCGAGTTCAACATCTGGGTCGATCCCGAGGCGGCCCACCGGGTCTTCCAGAGCGGAGTGGACCTCACGATGGTCGGCCTCGACGTCACCCACCAGGCTCTGATGACGCCGGCGCACGCCGAGCGCCTCGCCGTGGCGGGCCGTGCCGGCAAGCTGGTGGCCGACCTGTACGGCTTCTACGCCCGCTTTCACGCGCGCCACTACGGATGGGAGGGCGCGCCGGTGCACGACGCCGTGGCGATGGCCCACGTTCTCGACTCGACGCTGCTCACCACCTGCCACTGCGGCGTCCTCGTCGACACCGGGCTCGAGCCGTCGCGGGGTCGCACCCACGTCGATCTGCGCGGCACCACCGGCTGGGAGCCGAACTGCCACGCGGCGGTCGCCATCGACGCCCCCCGCTTCCTCGAGTTCCTGATCACGCGGATCAGCGCGCTCGGGTAACCCTTCGGATCAGGCGCTCTCGCCGACCGGACCGCGGATGTGCACCGGGTTGCCGTCGGGGTCCACGACGTAACCCACCCGCTCGCCCCAGACCTGATCGGCGGGCTCGGCGAGCACCACAACCTCGGCCTGGCGCAGTTCCTCGACGAAGGCATCTACGTCGCCCACCTCGAGGCACAGCTCGAAGCCCAAAAGCTGCAAAATCGGCGCCGGGTAGCGTGTCTCGCGCACAAGACCGACGAAACAAGGGAGTGAGCCGACGTGGACTACGTGAACCTCGGCCGGACCGGGATGCGCGTCTCACGCGTGTGCCTGGGCATGATGAGCTATGGCAAGCACGAGAGCAGGCCCTGGACGCTGGGCGAATCCGGGGCGGAGCCGATCGTGCGCCGCGCGGTGGAGGGCGGGATCAACTTCTTCGACACCGCCGATGTCTACAACGGCGGCCAGAGCGAGGTTCTGACGGGCCGACTCCTGCGCAAGCTGTTCGGGATGCGCGAGGAGTACGTCGTGGCGACCAAGGTGAATGGGCGGACGATGCCTGGCGAGAACGGCGCCGGTCTCTCGCGCAAGCACATCATGGCCTCGATCGACGGCTCACTGGACCGGCTCGGGCTCGACTACGTCGACCTCTACCAGATTCACCGCTGGGACCCGAACACTCCGATCGAGGAGACGATGGACGCACTGCACGACGTGGTGGCGGCTGGGAAGGCGCGCTACATCGGGGCCAGCAGCATGTTCGCCTGGCAGTTCGCGAAGGCCCAGCGGGTCGCCCGCACGAGATTCGTCTCGATGCAGGACCACTACAACCTGATCTACCGCGAGGAGGAGCGCGAGATGATCCCGCAGTGCCTCGATCAGGGCGTCGGGATCATCCCGTGGAGTCCCCTCGCGCGCGGCCTGCTCGCCGGCAACCGCACCCGGGAGGGTGAGCGGCTCACCACGCGCGCGCAGACCGATGCGTTCGGCGACAATCTGTACAGGCCCGACCTCGACTTCGACGTGGTTGACCGGCTGGTCGAGGTCGCCGGCGAGCGAGGCGACCGCCCGGTACAGGTGGCGCTCGCCTGGCTGCTGCACCGGCCGGGGGTGACGGCGCCGATCGTCGGAGCCACCAAGGTCGAGCACCTGACGGACGCGCTCGCCGCCGAGCAGCTATCGCTCACCCCGGAGGAAATCGAGCGCCTGGAGGAGCCCTACGTGCCCCACGCGATCGCAGGGCACGCATGAGCTGAAGGTCAGCCCGGGTACTCGTCCTTGCGCCGGACGCTGAAGTCATCGCCCCCGCCCTTCGGCGTTCGCCGCTCGAGGAACGCGTGGTACGGCGCGACGAATGGGTCGGGGGCGGTCACCGTGTAGGTGTGGTACACGCTTCCGTTCTCTCGCGCGAAAGCGATGAAGCTCGGCGCTTCACGCAGGCCGTCCTCGAGCCTGGCGCCGACCTGCCGCGACCAGTCCTGCAGAAACTCGGGCGGGCTGGCGACCATCTCCTGGATCTCGGGGACCTCGCGCGTCTGCTCGGGCGTGAGGGCGAGCCCGAAGTCGAACGGGAAGTCCGTTGCGTAGGTCGAGACGTACGGGAACTGCCAGCCCATGCGCTGCTTATAGGCGACCAGGCGGTCGATCGGCGCCCGGGAGAAGCAGATCAGCGTCACGTCGCGGTGACTCAGGTGCAGGCGGGGACCGTCGAGCTCATCCCCCAGGCTCGTGCATCCCGGGCACGCACCGAGCTCGTAGTCGGGCCCGTACATGATGTTGTAGGCAAGTAGCTGCGAGCGGCCCTCGAACAGCTCGGCCAGCGTTTTCTTCCCGTCCTCGGTGTCGAATTCGTACTCCTTCGTGACGCGCACCCAGGGAAGCTGCCGCCGCTGCTCAGTGACCCTCTGCCCGAGCTCGGCGTACTCGGCTTCGAGCTTGGCCAGCTCGGCGCGGGCGGCCTGCCATTCCTCGCGGGTTCCTGTCGTGTAATCAGGCATCTCTGGCTCCTCCGTTGGCGGTCCGGTCGTACGTTAGAGACCGCCCGGCGGGAGCTAACTCATCGGCGGACCTGCGACCAGAACCGGCACGAGCTGTTCTCCGCCCGGATTGGCTGCTAGACCTACGGAGTCTGCGGCCTCGACCTGGCCGCGCTGTGTCTCAGGCGCTGACCGGAGCGGAGCTATCGGCCACCAGCGGAAGGATCGCCGCCGCCGGCACGGGCCGGCTGAACAGGAAGCCCTGGCCCGCATCACACCGCTCGCACTGCAGGTGACGCAGCTGCGTCTCCTCCTCGATTCCCTCGCCGATGGTGCGCAGCCCGAGAGTCTGGGCGAGCTCGATCAGCGTGTGGATGAGCGCCTTGGACACGCTCGAGTGGGTTATGCCGGCGACGAACGAACGGTCGATCTTGAGCGCGTCGACTGGGAACTGGCGCAGGTAGGCGAGCGAGCTGTATCCCGTGCCGAAGTCGTCGATGGCGATCATCAGGCCCAGGTCCTTCAGTTCCCGCAGCCGCTCAGCCGCTGCGTCGGGATTGCGCATCAGCGCGGTCTCGGTGACCTCGAGCGTGAGCAGCCGGGGATCGATCGCGGTCTCGCGCACGACGTCCGCCACGTCGCGGACGAAGTAGGGATGGTCAAGCTGCGCGGCCGAGACGTTGACCGCAATCCTGAGCGGCAGGCCTGAGCGATGCCAGGCGACCGCCTGTCGGCAGGCGGCCTCCAGGACCCACCGGCCGACCGGGACGATCAGGCCAGTGTCCTCGGCCAGCGGGATGAAATCGGCCGGCGAGACGACGCCCCGAGTCGGATGCTGCCAGCGGATCAGTGCCTCGACGGCGATGATCGTCTCGGTGCCCAGGTCGTAGGCGGGCTGATACAGGAGGAACAGTTCCCCGCGGTCGATGGCGTCCCGGAGCTCCATCTGCATCGAGAGCCGGTCGTACCCGCTCGTCTGGGTAGCCGACTGGAACACCGACCAGCGGTTCTTGCCGGACCGCTTGGCGTCGTGGAGGGCGAGATCGGCGTCGCGGAACAGCTCATCGGCACTCCCGCCCCCGGACAGCGCGATCCCGATGCTGACGGTGACCGACAGCCACCGCGCGGAATCGTCCGGGAGGTCGATCGGCTGGGCCAGCACGTCGCGGACGCGTTCGGCCACAAGCTCCGGCCCGGCCTCCAGGGTGAGGCTGTCGAGCAGCAGAACGAAATCATCCGAGCCGACGCGGGCCACGGTGTCGGCCTCGCGAACCACCTCCGAAAGGCGAGCCCCCACCACCCGCAGCACCTCGTCGCCGGCAGCGTGTCCGAAGCTGTCGTTGACGTCCTTGAACGCGTCGATATCGACGTGGAGCGCCGCCATCGTGGCCTCGTTGCGGTGCGCGCGGGCCAGCATCTGCGTGGCCCGGTCGATCGCCAGCACCCGGTTAGGCAGACCGGTGAGCGCGTCGTGCATCGACTGATGAGACAGCCGCCCCTGGGTGCGGAGGAGATCGCGCTGGGCGAGGTACTGGTGCACCGCGACAAGCGTCGACAGCAGTGCTGCTCCGAGCGGGAGCAGGAAGTTCGGGTAGAACGACTCGCCGGCCTCGTTCCACAGCATGATTCCGAGGCCCACGGCGAGTGACAGGTACGGGAGCCAGCTGGGGCGGTGAACGCGGGACACCAGCGCCTGCCGGTCGTCCGCCAGCGACGGCGCCTGGGCCAGGGCCGCGAGCGCGAACAGGGCCATCGCCACCACGTAGATGGTGTCGGCAGGGTCGCCGCCGACGTAGGTACCGTGCAGAGTGATGTAGCCGTACACCAGGTCGGCCGCCATGAAGACCACCAGCCCCGCGGCCGTGAACTGCAAAGCTCGTGCGCTCGACGGCCCGACGCCGCGGATGAGAATCGACCCGAGTCCGACCAGCAGGACGAGGTCACCGAGCGGATAAGCGATCGAGAACACGATCTGGAGGACCGAACCTCCGGCGGCGAGGGTCGGTCCGAGCACGGCGTATATGACCAGCAGACCGCCCCCGAGGGCGACCAGCGCCATGTCGAGCACGGTGCGAAGCAGATCCGGCCGGTCGCGTGGGGGGCCGGGGAAGCGCAACAGCCCGGCCAGCATGAACGGGTAGAAGCACAGCCAGAACCCGTCAGCCACGGACGGATAGGGCGGTCGACCGGCCAGCTCGTACACCATCCATGCGATCTGCCCGAGCAGGTTCGCGGTTGCGGCGAGCGCCAGCAGCGACCACGCGGAGCGCAGGGCCGAGCGCGCCGGGCAGCGTCTGGCGGCGCAGGCGGTGGCCAGCGCCTGACCGAGGGCGAACAGCGCAAACCATATGTTGCCGATCAGAGCGCGGTTGCCCGCCGGCCATTGGAGGACCTGCCACACGCCGTACGCGACGAGCAAGGCGCCCATGGGCACGGCCGCACGGGACCACCCCGCAGGGAGGCCCGAGGATGAGTCATGCGCGCTGCCCCCAAAGCGAGCCCGAATCCATAACGCGCTCATTTGAAAAGAGATCGGCAGGCGGCCACGATCGCCGATCCGGGACTGGCCGCCCTGCGGCCGCGGGATTACCCGGCGGCCGTCGGTAGTTACCCCGGGTGAGTCGGGTGCTCCTCAGGCTGGCGTCGGGGCGCCGGTCACGAGCCTCACCCCGAGCGCGCGGCTCAGCCGCCGGGTCAGTGCGACACCGCCGCCCAGCGGATGCCGGCGGCGTCCCCCGAGCGTGAGCATCACATCGCCGCATCCGCTCGGATCGATCTTCGCGCTGGCCAGGGGACGGGCCGTCGGGCTGTGATAAATGTCGAGCCGGATCGTCGTGCCGAAGTCTGCCGGACATGACATGGCGCCCGGTTGCCATGCCGGGAGCGCGTTCAGCAGCGCGACGACCTTCCGAACCGCTGGGCGTGAAGCCACGGTCAGCGGGCCCTGGATGATCTTCCCGAACCTGGTCGTGGTGAGAACCAGCCGTGTGGCGCCGGGCGGGATGCGCTCGGACGCCGGCCGCGGTGTGATCCACACCACCTGGCTGTCGGCCCGCAGGCCGGTCGAGCCGTCGGCCAGGCCCACCACCTCGATGACCAGCCAGCGCATGCTGAGCTTCCCGCGAACCGGCGGCCACGTGAATCCGGTGGCGGTTACGGTCGGCTTTCCCGCCCCGCCGGTCGCACCGGACATGACTGCTCTGCCTCCGGGTGGCGGATGCGCCGCGATGTACTTGAGGACCGCCGCGGGCGACTCGGCGAGCACCCACCACGCGCGGTCGTCGACCACGTTCGGCGTGGCCGGCGGACCGCTGAACGGATAGGCCAGCGTGCCGCGGTCTCCTGCGGGCTCGGTCGGGGAGTCCGTGGCGTCGGCCGGAAGCGACAGTCGGACGAGCAGCGACGCGGCATCGTCCGTCGCCACGATCTTGTTGCGAGGAGAGATGGGATGCGCGGCGCGCAGGCGTAGCCCCGAACCCGGCGCCACGGGGACTCCTCGCGCGCCGCAGCCGGCAAGCAGGGCCGCGCCCAGCGCGATCGTCACTGCGCGGCGAGCCCGCGTGGTCACGAGGATGCGCGGGGCCGCGGAGAGGTCGTCCGCCGCCGTCGCGCCGGCGCGGGCTTGCGGGGAAAGAGATCGCCGAAGGCGCGCTCCGGATCGATCAGCACGATCAGCCGGTCCCCGACCGCCGCGACCTCCTCGCCGAACCCGTTGTCGGCCGAGGCGACAGGCATTGGTTCGATCTGAGCCGCCGGGATCGGCAGGATCCCGTCCACGCCGTCGACGATCAGCCCGATGGCCCCGCCCGGGACCTCGAGCACGAGGATGCGCGTTTGACTGCCCACCTCCAGTTGTTGCCCGATCCGGCTCGAGAGATCCACGATCGGCAGCGTCCGTCCCCTGAGGCTGATCATCCCCTGGATGACCCCGCGCGCGGCTGCGGTGGCACTGGGCGCGACGTACCGGATGATCTCGCGAACGGCGGTGATGGGCAGCCCGTAACGCTCGCCGTGCAACGAGAAGACCACCACCTGACGCTCGCCCGCTGCTGCCGTCATCGACGCCATCCTACGCTCGAGCCCGACACACCCTTGAAAACTCGCCAAATGTGTCCATCGGCGCGAGCCGGGTAGACGAACAGGTGGCCTGTTCGGCGCTGCCGCGGGCTGGCTCGCCGGCCGCAAGACGGCCTGACCGCGCGTCGCGCCGCGCCCTGCGGCTCGGTGGGTCCGTGATTTCCCGGACCTCGCGTCCGGGCCATCACGTCTGGCGCCTGGCGTCGCTCGCCGCCGCTGCGACGTTGTTCGGCTTGGGCTGAATTGCGGCCGCCCTCGCCACGATCGTGCTGGTCGTCGTGCTCGTCGTCTGGCCGCGACGCGGGCCGGCCTGGGCACGCTGCTGGTTGACCTTCGCCGCACCGCACTCCCCGCCACCGGCACGCTCGACGTGCGCGTTCGTGGCGGTGTGCGGCGGACGATCGTCGCGCTGCCCCACGATCGCTGCGTGAGCGTGGAGGCGCGTTACGCGGTGAAGCCGTTTTGGGCGCAGGTCGCCTCGCAGTTCGTCGGGCACGAACCCACCTCGGAGATAGTCGCGTTCGGCCGCTATCTGCCGCTAAGGCCGGGCGTGTTCAACGTCACATCGCCCACTCCCGGTCCGGTCCTGAAGCTCGACTTCACGTCGGCCGGCGGCGGGCTTTACGTCCGCGATTATCCAGACGACGTCGATCCCGAGACCCACCCGAACTGGCCGGGGTTCATGGGATTCCCGGAGCCGCGCCCGGACGTGCAGGGGCTCTCGAGGCGCGTGGCGCGCTTCGAGGTGCGCTCCTGGCAGGTGCGCCACGCCGACGAGGTCCACTCGAACGGGCTCATCTCGAGACTGATGGGCGGTCCATGCGCGGTCGAAGGAGCATCAGGGTGAGCACCACCGCGATCCGGGGGGTGCTCCGGCGCCGCGTGAGCGATCGCTACTGGCGGCTGACCGTGGTGGCCGGCGGCCTGGCGGTGGCCGGCATGGCGAGTGCGCTCTCGGGGGTCGCACGCATCCTGATCGTGGCGCTGAGCGTCGCCGCGGTGACGCTTGCCGCATGGTTGCTCGTGCCGGCGGCGGCCGCCGCCGTCCGGCGCAACCGAGCCTGGATCTTGTTCGCCGTGGCGCTGGTCGCGGTGGCGCTGTGGCTCGCCCTCGGGCTCGTCGGCGCGGCGAACGCCGGCCCGGGCGGCGGCGTCGTCTCGCTGGTCCGGGTTGTCGGCGTGCCCGTGTTGCCACTTCTGACGATTCTCGTCGCGGCGGCGGCCGGGATGGTGCTGGTGGCCGATGCGGTGCGAATCTGGCTGGGCCTCGCTCCCCACCAGCGTGCGCCCTGGAAGCAGATGACCGCCGATACCACGGCGTGGACGGGCGGGATCGCCTGGCGCGCCGTGGCCGGGGTGCTGTTGGTCGGCTTGGCGGCGTTCCTGGCCGTCGACGTGAGCGCCCGATTTGTCGCCGGCCGTCCGGTGCTGGAGGTGATGGGGCTGCTGGTCATCGCCGGCGGCGTCGCCCTGGTGCTCGGCACCCCGATCGCCATCGGGGCATCGATGCGCCTTGCGCGCGACCGGGCGGGCAGCGCGCACGACCGGGAGCGCCAGCGGTTCGCCGCCCATCTGCATGATTCTGTCCTCCAGACCCTGGCTCTGGTCCAGCGCCAGGCCCACGATCCGATCGTCGTCGCCCGCCTGGCACGCCGGCAGGAGCACGCTCTGCGGGCCTGGATGGCCGGCGAGGCCGAACTGGTCAGCGACACGCTGGTGGCGGCGCTCCGCGACGTGGCGGCCGGCGTGGAGGAGGAGCACGACATCACCGTCGAATTCACCGCGATCGGGGACCGCGCGCTCGACTCATCCTGCGAGGAGCTGGTCGCGGCTGCCCGCGAGGCGCTGCGTAACGTCGGCCGGCACGCCCGGGGGGCGCCCGTGTTCGTGTTCTGCCAGACCGGGCCCGACGGGCGGATCGAGCTGTTCATCCGCGACGAGGGCCCGGGCTTCGATCCGGCCGCTGTGCCGGCCGGGCGTCGGGGCATCCGCGATGCGATCGTCGGCCGCATGGCGTTCGCCGGCGGGCAGGCGGAGGTCGACTCGGTCTGCGGCGAAGGAACCGAAGTGACGCTGCGCCTACCGCCGCGGAGAGGGAGCCGGTGAGCGAATCGGCCGACAGCCCGAGCGACCGACGTCTCCGGGTCGTGGTGGTCGACGATCACCACCTGTTCAGGGCGGGGGTGAGGAGCGAGCTGCAGCCTTACTGCGACGTGGTGGGCGAGGCGGCCGCGCCGGCTGAGGCGATCGCCACCATCGATGCCACCTCGCCCGACGTCGTGCTGCTCGACGTTCACATCCCGGATGGCGGCGGCGTGGCCGTCCTGCGCGCGCTCAACGCGACGCCCGATCCTCCGCGCGTGCTGGCGCTGTCGGTGTCCGATGCGGCCGAGGACGTGGTGCCGATGATCCGCGCCGGCGCTCTCGGCTACGTGACCAAGACGATCGACGCCGCCGAGCTGGTCGCCGCCATCCAGCGGGTGGCCGCCGGCGACGCATACTTCAGTCCGCGCCTTGCCGCCTTCGTCCTTCAGGAGTTCTCCGCGCCGGCGCGCCCTGAGGCGTGCTCCGCCGGCCTCGAGTCGCTCACGCCGCGTGAGCGCGAGGTCCTGCATCACCTGGCCCGCGGCTATTCCTACAAGCTGATCGGGGTACGGCTGAACATCAGCCCGCGCACCGTCGAGTCGCACGTGGGGGCGGTCCTGCGCAAGCTGCAGCTGACCTCGCGCCACGAGGTGACGCACTGGGCCGCTGCCCGGGGCCTGATCGGGGAAGACGACCCCGGCGCGGCCTGACCGGTCGGCGTCGACCGTCCGCCGGCCCCGCAAAACTCCTGCTCTTCGGGCGAACTGCCTGGACGGATGTTTATCCCTATGGATATGGAGTCCGAGCCCCGGCGGCCGAAATATATGCCCATATGCGCGCCCGACCCCTGATCGCGGTCACCACCTCCGAGCTCCGTCGGCCGGAGGATGTCATCGCGCGGCCGCACGGCGAGCCGCCCAAGCTCGAGGTGGCGTTGGCCACGCTGTATCCGGAAGCGATCGAGCGGGCCGGCGGGGTACCGGTGATCGTGCCGCTGCTGCGCCCCGACGCGATCGCTGCCCTGCTCGACCGAGTCGACGGCGTGTGCCTGCCGGGCGGTCCTGACCTCCAGCCGAGCGTCTACGGCGAGCAGCCGCACGCCCAGCTGGGCCCCACCGAGCCGCGCGTGGATGCCGTCGAGCTCGCGCTCGTGAAGGCGGCCGACCGGAGAAAGCTCCCCATCCTGGGCATCTGCCGGGGCATGCAGCTGCTCAACGTCGCGCGCGGCGGCACGCTCCACCAGCACCTGCCGGACGTCGTGGCCGACCGGCTCCGGCACCGCCAGCCCGAGCACGGGAGCGTCACCACCCACCGCGTCGAGACTGCGCCGCACAGCCTGCTCAGGTCCACCCTGGGTGGCCCGGCGCTCGAGGTCAACTCGTTCCACCACCAGGCGATCAAGATGCTCGGCCGGGACCTCGTGGCCACCGCGTGGGCCGACGACGGGACGATCGAGGCGGTCGAGCAGCAGGGCGACCGGCTCGTGTTCGGGGTGCAGTGGCACGCCGAGGGGCTGCGGGACCATGCGCCGCTGTTCGAGGCGCTGATCGATGCCGCGGCGCCGGCCATCAGCGAGCCCCGCCGTCTCACGACCGGCTCGGCCCGCCGGGGTGCACGCTCGCGCCGTACCGGCAATCGCCTCGCTCAGGCCGCCGGCTGACCCGCCGTCTCCAACCGTTAATGCATGGTTTGTTCGGTCCGTGCTTAACTGCATCCACGGAAACGCTCGAGACACTGACGGGGGCCGCGTCACCTTCGGGAAGGGGCGAGTGGGCTTCGTGGCGGCCCTCTGAGGCCTATACCGTAGGGATCGAGGAGGAGGTAATGCTCCTCGATCCGAACGGCTGGGCCCTGACCCAGCGGGCGGACGAGGTCCTCTCCCAAGCCGACGAGACGCTGGCGGGGCGCTGCGCGGCGGAGACGCACGAAGCCGCTCTCGAGCTGCGCACCGGCGCGCACCGCACGGTGCGCGAGGCGGCCGCCGAGATGCGGGAGCTGCGCGGCCTGCTGGCCCGCGATCTGGCCCGCATGGGACTCGCCGCTGCCTCGGCCGGCACCTACCCCGGCCCGATGACCGAGCCGACGAAGGTTTCCCCCTCGAGCCGCTACCAGGTCATCCACCGCACGATGCGGGGACTGGCCCGGCGGGAGCCCACCTTCGCGCTGCACGTGCACGTCGGGGTCCCGGACGCCGCCGGCGCGATCACCCTGGTCAACCGCCTGCGCGCGCATCTCCCGCTGCTGCTCGCGCTGTCGGCCAGCTCTCCGTTCCTGCGCGGCCAGACGACCGGACTTGCCTCGAACCGCACGATTCTCTTTCAGGGCTTTCCTCGTACCGGGATACCGAGGCGCTTCGACACCTACGGGGACTGGGTCGAGACGGTGGATCTGCTCCTGCGCGCGGGCGCCATCCCGGAGCCAACTTTCCTGTGGTGGGACATCCGCCCGCAGCCGCGGCTCGGAACCGTGGAGATCCGGATCATGGATGCGCAGCCTCGCCTGGCTGCCACCGCCGCCCTGACCGCCCTGGTGCAAGCACTGGCCAGGCTCGAGCTCGAACAGGGCTTCGCCTCGCCCGCCCTGATCGACGCGCCCGAGGTCTTGGCCGAGAACCGCTTCATCGCCGCCCGGGATGCCACCGGCGCCGAGCTGATCGATCCGTGCCGCGAGACGCTCGTGCCGGTCGCCCGGCTGCTCGACGACGTCCTGGTCGCTGCCCGTCCCCACGCCGAGGCGCTCGATGCGCTGGAGGAGCTCGAGGACGTGCGGGCGCTCGTGCTGGCCCCGGAGCAGCAGCGGCAGGAGAAGCTCATGGCCGTCGCCGGCCTGCCGACGCTGGCCTCCGATCTGGCCGCGCGGTTCGCCGCCTGAGCCCGGCTACCCGGCGCTCGGCGCCGGATCCTCCCTCTGCGCAGCCTCCTGCTGCTGGCTCAGCACGAGCATCTCAGCCGGCGGATCCGGCACGGCGATCGTGGAGCTCACGTTCAGCTCCGAGTCGACGTGGATGAGCTTCCCCGGACTCGAGCAGCCGCCAGAGCGGGTTGGTGTCCATCGGCTGGGACGCGATCACGGTGGCTGGCAGGATCGAGAGTTGGCCCGAGAAGACCCGCGTGATCCCCGACATGCTCCGCCCGTCGAAGCCATCGGCACCGGAGCCGCCACCGGACCCGCCATCGCGATCGCCACCGAGGACATCGCCGGGGGCTCCCAGCGCGGCAATCGAGCGCTCGAGGATCCACAGTTCGTTCGTGGCGGGATAGCGCAGCGCCCACACGTCAGTCGGCGTGGTGAGCAGCATGTTCAGCGAGTAGAGGGAGATCTCCGCCGCGATCTCGCGCGCCGCCTGGGTGATCCCGGCCGCTACGTCGCCACCGTTCTCTTCGATCCGCTTGGTGATCAGCGTGAAGTACAGCTCAGAATCGGTCGACCCCTCCACGAGCGCGGCGTGCTCGCCGAGCCGCGCGCGCAGCGCGTCCAGGTCCCCGAGCACGCCGTTGTGGGCGAACAGCCGCCCGTGCTGCTCGAACGGATGGGTGTTCTCGCGGGTGGGCTCGCCGGCGGTGGCATGGCGGATGTGGGCGAGGAAGGTTCGCGACCGCACCTCGTGGGCATCGGCGATGAACGTCTGGCTGCGGTTGGCGGCGACCGGCTTGCGGTAGACCCACGGCGTGCCGTCCGGGTTGAACGTCCCCAGCCCGACCCCGTCCGGCTGGCCCTCGCTCAGGTGCAGCAGGCTGGTCGGCGCATCGAGCAGCCAGAACGTGGCCTGGACGTCGTGCTGCCCCCCGCTCATCCCGAACAGCCGGCACATAGATCGCGGGATTCTAAGCGCGCTCGCCGTCGCCGGGTGCGGGGTTTCCTAGACTCGACGGCCCGTGGAAGCCTCCGATCACGCCGAGCCGCTGGTCCCGGGCACCCCGAGCATCGGGGTCCCGATTCGCCCGGCGCCAAATACGCTCTACCGCCGCGCCGCGATGGCGGTGTCGAGCGCGCGGTTCGCGATCACCGTGTACCTGGCCACCCGCGCGCTGCTCATGGTCGTCGCGCTGGTCAACGGCGCGCTCCGCCACCACGCCTTCACGCACGAACTGGCCCAGTGGGATGGCGCGTGGTATCGCGATCTGTCCGATCACGGCTACCCCCACCACGTGCTCCACCTGCAGTCGACGCTGGGCTTCTTTCCGCTCTACCCGATGGTGGTCTGGCTCGTGTCGCACGCATTCGTGGTCCCAATCGCGCACGGGGAGGGCCTCTCGACCACGGTGGCCGGCGTGATCCTGTCCGGTCTCGGCGGGCTCATCGCTGCGGTGCTCGTCGAACGCTTGGCGGCCGGGTGGTGGGGTGAACACGCGGCCCGGCGCGCCGTCCTCATCTTCTGCCTGTTCCCCGGCTCGGTGGTGTTCTCGATGGTCTACGCCGAGGGGATCATGATTCCGCTTGCCGTCGGCTGCCTGCTGGCCTTGCAGAAGAAGCGCTGGCTGCTCGCCGGCGCGCTGGCCGGGCTGGCCACCGCCGCCGAACCTCAGGCGCTGGCCCTGGTCCTCGCCTGCGCCGTGTCCGCGGCGCTCGAGCTGCGCCGCACGCGCTCGGCCCGGCCCCTGCTGGCGCCGGCGTTGTCGGTCGTCGGCGTCGGTGCCTTCGCCACGTTCCTCTGGCTCTGGACCGGCAGCCCGTTCGCCAGCATGATCGCGCAGCGCGATGGATGGAGCGAGCGAACGGACGTCTTCGCGCTCGTCCACCTGACCGAGCAGTTGGGCGATCAGATCTCCTTGAGCCACTTCAACCATCCCACTATCGACCTCAACCTCGTGGTCGGGCTCGGGGGAGCGATCGTCCTGATCGTCCTGCTCGCGCTGGTCGCGCGCAACCGGCGTGAGATGTCGGTCGAGGCGATCGTCTACACGCTGGGGATCGCCTGGCTGGGCATGACATCCGAATTTGTTCCGCCGATGCCCCGTTTGCTGATCACCGCGTTCCCCGCGGTCATGGTGGTGGCGCGCTACGTCCGAGGACGGCCGTTCACCGTCCTGCTGTGGGTGAACGGGGTGGCGTTGGCGGGGCTCAGCGCGCTCACCTTCGTGGGGACGACGCTCCGGCCGTAATTCGGGGCTCGTCAGCGCTCGAAGCGCTCCACCCAGATCACGCTGGCATAGCCGAACGACCGCGTGAGGTGGTGCGGATACGCTCGCGTCAACGCGCGGCGCAACGCCACGTACAGCGCGAAATGCGCGCGCGAGGTGGCGGTGCCGCTGGGCAGGCCCTGGTGGCTGGCCACCAGCCACACCCGCCGGCACCCCGCCGGCAGTCGCGGCGTCTCGTAGCGTTCGACGTACGGCGTCACCGGCTGGCCGGCGTAGTACGCGAAGGGCATTCGCACGTCGAGCGGGTAGAAGGCCAGGCAGTCGCCCGGGCGCTCGGACGCCCTCACGTAGGCCGTGGCGGCCCGCCAGTCCTCGGGCGATGTGCGGTAGCTCGGCGCCAGCGCCACCACCCGTAGTGCGATCAGGCAGACGAGGACAACCCACCCGGCGGGAGTGCGTGCGAGCAGCCAGCCCAGGAGCAGCGCTACCGCCGGGAGGGACACGAGCGCGTTGCGCGGCATGAAGAGCGGTTGCCCGACCAGCGACCAGAGCCACATCACCGCCACCGGCACGACCAGCCAGGACAGCGCGAGCCGGGCGCCCCACGGGACGGGCCGGCGCAAGAACACCAGCACCAACAGCAGCACGGTCGCGATCGCCAGCACGCCCGCGGCCCAGGTCGGCCGGAAGTTCGGCTCGAACCCCGCCGAGGTGAGCGCCAGGACCACCTGCTTCTCGACCTTGAGGCTGGGCCGCGGGATCCAGAACAGCTGATTCGCGCCGCGGCTGGCCGCCAGCACGGCCAGCGGTATCCAGCACAGGGCGCACACCGCCAGCGCCGAGCCGACCCGCCGCCACGCGTCCCGCCGCCAGGTCAGCATCAACACTTGTGCCGGCACCACCAGAACGGCCACGAAGCTGGCGTAGACGGCCAGCATGGTCAGCACCACGTAGGCGATCCAGGTCCGCATCGAGCTCGACTCCGCCACCGCCGCGAACGCGGCGAACGACCCGGCCACCAGGGCGATCATCAAGGCGTACCCGCGCGCGTTCTGACCCCAGAACACGAGCGGCAGGCTGACCGCGGTCAGGGCACCGGCGGCCAGCGCCACCCTGCGGTCGAACAGGCGCAGCCCGAGCAGACTCACCGCGCCGGCCGCGCCGCCGGCGGC
This sequence comes from uncultured Solirubrobacterales bacterium, assembly GCA_963757795.1. GTDB lineage: Bacteria > Actinomycetota > Thermoleophilia > Solirubrobacterales > Solirubrobacteraceae > Palsa-465. The sequence goes on from CAVWSI010000004.1 coordinate 15,410, forward strand.
GAGGGCCGAGGGCAGGCGCAGCACGAACGCGCCGTGACCGAACCAGCCGATCAGCACATGCAGCAACCAGTAGTAGCCGAGCATGTTGCCGCCGTCGTGCGCGATCGCACTCCACAAGGCTGATCCGTGCCGGCCGGCGATGGCCACGCTGGCGGCCTCGTCCAGCCACAGGCTGCGTGTGGTCAGCTCGTACACGCAGAGGAGCACGGCCAGCACGGCCGGCCCGGCGACCACGGCCACGTCCCACCGTCGGCGCTCGCGCGCGGGGTGCCTGGGCGCAGCTTCACGCGCCCGAACGAGCGTCGCCATCAGGACTCGGCAATCGGACGCAACCGAGGGGCCGTGACCGCCGGCGGCCGACGCGCCGCCACGGCCGCGATCGCGATGTACATCGCGACGAAGAGCGGCGCCGTGTGCAGCGGGAAGGCCAGAACACCGTCGGCTTTGACCATCAGGGCGCCCACCACGCTCGCCGCCACCAGCGTGCGCGAGAACTGGAGACCGGGGCAGGCTGCCAGCAACACGAGTCCCCAGGTCAGATACCACGGCCAGGCCGCCGGCCCGCACAGAGCCGCCGCGATCAAGGCGAAGGCGAGACTCCGGACCATGTTCGGAGTCCTCGTCCGCCACAGCAGGAAGAGGCCGAACAACAGGCTGACCCCGAACGCGATCACCCCGAGCACCGACTCGAGCCCCCGTGCTCCGACCGGGACGAGTTGCGCCACCGTCCAGCCGAGGGCGGTGGCCGGCGTGACGGCGAGCCTCACCTTCTCGGGGGTCGAGAACACGGCCGACGAGATCCAGCCCAATCCAAGCCCGCTCGCCAGGCTGACCGCGACCACCACCCCCGCGGCTAGGAGCACCCCCCGCCACGCGGTCCTCCAGTCGCCGGCCGCCACCAGGATGAACGGAATCGCCGCCGCCGCGGGCAGCTTGATCGTGGCGGCAAGCGCGCACACCGCGACCGCAGGCAGTGTGCGCCCCTCGACCGCGAGAGTCACGCCGGCCACGAGCAGCCCGATCATCAAGAGATCGTTGTGCGCGGCCGCCACCAACTCGAGGAGCACCAGCGGGCTGAGCAACACCAGCCACGTCGCACGCCCGGGGTCGGCACCGAGTCCGCGTGCCAGGCGCGGCACGAACACGGCGAGCAGCGCGAAGCCGACCAGCTCGAGCGCCCTGATCAAGAGCACACCGACGATGAGACTCACCCCGGTGAACGCGCTCCCGATCCACAGGAACAGCGGACCGTACGGCGCCGTGGTGTGACGCCAGAACGGATCAACCGCACTCAGCACGTGCGCCTGGCCGTGCCCAGCGAGGACGGCCGGCACATCCCGGTACGGATCAAGTCCGAGGTGCACCAGCGTGCCCTGGGCCAGGTAGCTGTAGGCGTCCTGGCTGAACAGCGGCGCGGTGAGGACCAGCGGCAGGCACCAGACCGCGCCGACGATCCGCACCTGCCGCGTCGCGAGCGCGAGCCGTCCCAGCCCGAGCCAGGCGACGATCAGCGCCACGATCCCGGCATAGAACACCGGCACGCCCAGGGCGGGATGGAACCACCAGCGGACCCGCCCCCCGGCCACGTCGGGACCGGCCAACGCGACCAGCGTCGAACCGGCCAGGCCGAACCCGGCCAATGCCCAGAGAGAACGGTGGGCGATCCGCGGCATCCCAGGTATTGTGGCCCCGGAGCCGCGGATTCACCTCAGGCGCCTACCACCGGTCGAACGGAAACGGGAACGAGCCACCGGTGAACGGGTCGAACGGACCGTTGTCTCCGGACAGCCGCCCCGGCTCGTAGGGGATGAACGCCGAGGCCCCGAGGCCGGTTGCGGCCGCGGCCGAGTTCAGCCTGGCCGGATCGGCCAGGTGGTCCCACCGCCCCGTCTCGACCCGCCGCTGGACCTCCTGCACTCCCGCCACCAGCTCGGCCGGCGTGAAGTTGCAGTGCAGCTGGCGCTGGACAAAGGCCTGGCGGAGCAGGTCGCTGCGGCCCGCGAACGCCACCGTGTGGCCGTAGTAATCCTCCTGCTGCACCGGCACGAGCTGATCGGAGATCGTGTGCATGTCGAGTTCGGGGACCTGCAGGCGACCGGTCGGCACCGAGGAGTGCTCGAGCGAGCGCACCGCGGACGCCTGGGCGGTGATGTCCGCGTGGCGGGTCAGCGTGTCGAGGTCTCGCCACAGGTTGAGCCCGGCCTGGCGGTAGAGGCTGATCACCTCTGGCGCGTACGGCGATTTCGCCAACAGCCGGGCGAAGTTCACGTCCTTGGTCCAGGCTGCGTTGCCGCCGTCCGCCTGATCGATGTACGGCCGGGCGAACTCGACGAAGTCCATCGTCGTGAACAGGGGCGCAGATCCGGTCTTGGCGAACTCCACGGTGTACTGCCCCTGCTCCTGGGTCGCGTAGTCGTGCGGCGTCGGCATCGGCTGGCCCGGCGCCCAGGTGGCGACGTTCATCAACGACATCGCCAAGGCGAGCCGTGCCCGGCCCTGCGGGGTGGCCTGGGCCTGATCCGCGAGGCTGTCGAGGGCGTACCCGGTTGCCAGACCGTCGCCGGGGCCCGAGAAGCCCACCAGCTTGATCGTCTGCCCCGAGTGCGCAAGCAGCTCGCTCATCGCGTACTCGCCGTCCAGCTGGTAGTTGTTCAGCTGGACCCCGCCAGCGACGATCCCGCACGTGGTCAGCGCCGCCTGCACCCGGCCGTTCGAGTGCTCGTCCTCGAGCGAGCTGATCAGGCCGCCCATCGACGTTCCGACGGCGTATACGTGGGTGGGCGCGGACGGCAGGTACTGCCGGACGTCGGAGAGGGTCTCGAACTGGTCGCTCAGCGCGCTGTCCAGTGCCCACCAGGAGCCGTTCGGGTCGTACGAGGACCCGGCCAGGGCGTAACCGCGGTCGAGCAGTGCCTGCTTGGTGTTCGGGTCCGGCGCGTCGGCTGCCAACGGGGGTCCGAAGCCGTGGCTGTAGAGCAGCAGTGCGCCGTTCCACGGTGCCGGCACATCGGCGATCCACTGGCCTCCGTCGGATGTCGTTCCCGTGTAGCTCGTGGAACTGGTTGTCTGCGCGCCTGACGCGGCAGGTATGGCCGCGACGATTCCGGCGGCGAGGAGCGCGATGAATGCCTTGCCTGCGATCACAAAACCCTCCCTCGGCGTGGGTGCGCGGAAACCCTACCGCGAATGCCAAGTAGCTTGTCAATGCGGTTGCGTTGATCCACGCTCGCGTGGCCCGAGCTACCGACTAATGTTGCGGACCGTGACGCGCGCGGCGACTGCTCCACTCGGCTCGACCGAGGCCAAGACGGTTCCCCGCGTGGGATACCTCGTGTATCGCGTCGAGCGCCGGCTGCGCGCGCGGCTTGACGAAGAGCTGCGCCTGATCGGCGTCTCGACACCCGAGTACGTCTCGCTCAGCCTTCTGCGCGAGCGGGACGGGCTCTCGTGTGCTCAGTTGGCCCGCTGGGTGATGGTCACCCCGCAGGCGATGAACCTGGTGATCTCTGCGCTGGAACGCCGCAAGCTGATCCGCCGCCGCCCGGATCCCAAGCAGCGCCGCGTGCTGCGCGCGTCGGTCACCCCCAAAGGCCTGGAGATCCTCGCCCGGTGTGACCACGCGATGGACGGGATCGAGGCCGACATGCTCGTGGCCCTGGAGCCCGAGACGGTCGAGGTGGTGCGCCGGGCGCTCGGATCGTGCGCGCACTCCCTCGAGGTGACCAACCCGTCTCCCCGCCCCCGCCCGCTCGGCGGAACGCGACAATCGTCGTGACCTCGGGGGGCCTGTTCGCCGGCCTGTTCGCCCACGGCGAGGCGGCGGCGGGGGTCAGCGACCGCGCCCTGCTGGACGCGATGGTGGAGGTCGAGGTCGCGCTGCTCGAGGCCCTCGCCGAGCTAGACCTGGCGCCCGCCGAGGCGGCGCGCGAGTTGTCCGGTGCTGTGGCTTCGGGTCGTCTCGAGCTGGACGCCGACGAGCTGGGGCGTGCCACCGGTGAGCAGGGCACGCCGATTCCCGGGCTGTTGCGCGCGATGCGCGGGCAGCTTTCGGACACCGCCTCGGCGCACCTGCACAAGGGCGCCACCAGTCAGGACGTGATCGACACCGCGATCATGCTGGTCTCCCGGCGCGCGCTCGATGGCATCATCGTGGATCTCTCGGGCGCGGCCGACGCGTGCGCCGCGCTTGTACAGGACCACCGGGACACCATCGTCCCCGGGCGCACGCTGCTCCAGCAGGCGATTCCGGTCACCTTCGGACTCAAGGCGGCGTACTGGCTGTCCGGCCTCGACGGGGCAGCGACTGATCTGCGAGCGATCCGCGAACGCGAGCTCGCCGTGCAGTTCGGCGGCGCCGTCGGGACGCTGGCCAACCTGGGGGAGCGGGGGCTGGACGTGGCGGCGGGGATGGCGCGACGGCTCGCCTTGCCGGAGCCCGACCTTCCCTGGCACACGATCAGGCTCCGCCCGGCGCGCCTGGCCGGGGCACTGGGTACGACCCTCGGGCTCCTCGGCAAGGTCGGGCGCGACGTGGCGCTGCTCGCCCAGACCGAGGTGGCCGAGGTGGCCGAGGGCGGTGGGGAAGGCCGCGGCGGTTCCTCGACCATGCCCCACAAGCGAAACCCGGTGGGCGCCGTTGGCCTCGTCGCGTGCGCCCAGCGGGGGCCCGGTCTGGTCGCGACAATGCTTGCCGCGATGCTGCAGGAGCACGAGCGCGGGGCCGGCGAATGGCAGGCCGAGTGGGAGACGCTGCTCGAGCTGTTGCGCCTCACGGCATCCGGCGCGGCGATCGCCCGCGAGCTGCTGACCGGTTTGGAGGTCGACCCTGAGAAGATGCGCCGCGACATGGGCACGACCGGCGGGCTGGTGATGAGCGAGAGCGTGGCTGCCACGCTGGCCGGGTCACTCGGTCGCTCGGATGCGCAGAAGCTGGTGGAACAGGCCGCCCGGCGCTCGGTCGAATCTGGACGCGACTTTCGCGCCGTGCTGCTCGAGCTGCCGGAGGTCTCCGACGGGCTCGGCGCTGACGGGCTCGATGCGGCGCTGGACCCGGCGGCGTATCTGGGGGTAACCGCGGAGCTGATCGATCGCGCGCTGGCGAGGCATCGTGGCCGCTGAACTGAACTATGAGCTCGAGGGCCCAGAGGACGCACCGGTCGTCGTCTTCACCGGATCGCTCGGCACCGACATCACGATGTGGCAGCCGCAGTCGAACCGGCTGCGGGCGCGCTTTCGCACGCTGCGCTACGACATCCGCGGCCACGGCCGATCGGAGGTGCCGCAGGGTCCATACTCGATGGATGGCCTGGGGTCCGATCTGGTCGCGCTGCTCGACCGGTTGGGGATCGAGCGCGCGTTCGTGTGCGGGCTCTCGATCGGCGGAATGATCAGCATGTGGGTGGGCGCGAACGCGCCGGAGCGGGTCGAGCGCCTGGTCCTGTGCTGCACCTCGGCCCGGCTCGGGCCGCCCGAGGCCTGGCACGAGCGCGCCGCCGCCGTGCGGGCGGACGGTGTGGAGGCGGTGGCCGACGCCGTGCTCGGGCGCTGGTTCACGCCCGCCTTCCGTGAAGCCCACCCGGAGGCGATCGAGCGCATGCGCGGGCAGCTGACCGCCACCCCGCGCGAGGGCTACGCGAGCTGTTGTGAGGCGATCGCAGCGATGGACTTGACGCCCGATCTGCAGCTCGATCCGTGCGCCCACGCTGGTGCTGGCCGGCGAGCACGATCCGTCCACGCCGCCCGAGCACGGTCGCCGGATTGCCGAGCTGATCCCGAACGCCCGGTTCGAGGTCGTCTCACCCGCCGCCCACCTGGCCACCGTCGAGCGGCCTGACCTGACCACCGCGATGATCCTGAGGTTCCTGAGCGATGAGTGACTTCGACACCGGGATGCAGACACGCCGCGAGGTGCTCGGCGACGAGCATGTCGACCGCGCCACCGCCAACGCCGGCAGCTTCGGTCAGCCCTGGCAGGAGTTCATCACCCGCTACGCCTGGGGCGGCGCCTGGTCGCGCCCCGGCCTCGAGCGGCGCATGCGCAGTGCGATCACCCTCGCCGCCCTGATCTCGATGCGAGCCGAGAACGAGATCGGGATGCACGTACGCGCCGCTCTGCGCAACGGGCTGACGGTCGAGGAGATCACCGAGGTGTTCATTCACACGGCGATCTACGCCGGCGTCCCCGCCTCCAACGCGGCCTTCGCAGTGGCCCGGAAGGTGCTCCAGGAGGAAGGCGCGATGGACTGAATCTCTGCGCGGCCGCACCCGTCGGATGTGGCCTGCGTGCTGCCTATACTTGCCTCACCCCACGATCTAGGAGCTGTACGTGCAGGAGATGGTCATCTACGGCGTTAGCTTCGACATGGTCGGCAAGCAGCCCATCGTGCTCTTGAAGACCGTCGAGAACAACAAGTTCCTGCCGATCTGGATCGGTCATCCCGAGGCGGCCGCGATCCTCATGAAGCTCCAGGGGGCCTCCACGCCGCGCCCCATGACCCACGATCTGCTCTCGGATGTCCTCGGTGAGCTCGAAGTCGAGTGCACCCGCGTCGCCGTCACCGAGTTGCGCGAGAACACCTTCTACGCCTCGATAAGCCTGCGGGCCAACGGCCGGGAGCTCGAGATCGATTCGCGGCCCAGCGACGCGCTGGCGTTGGCCGTCCGTGCCGGCGCCCCGATCTTCGCCGCCGACGAGGTGATCGCCGAGTCCGCGATCGAGTTCGAGCACGAGGTCGAGGACACCGAGGAAGTCGTCGAGAAGTTCAAGGACTTCCTCGACCACGTGACGCCGGAAGACTTCGCGGGCGAATAGAGGACCGGCCGGATGCCGGGCCGTGGACTCTGCCGAGCGCGCGGAGCGGTCTCCGCGGAATCCTGAAGCGCAGCGCCGCGAGGCCCATCCCCGCCGCAGCCCCGACCGTGAGTTTCTCGCCGGCTCAGGCGACGCTGACCGCGCCGGCCGCGGCCACGATCCGCCCGATCAGTTCGTCGAAGCCGATCCCGGCCGCATCGGCCGCCTGGGGCAGCAGGCTGGTCTCGGTCAGCCCCGGGATCGCATCGGCCTCGAGCACGTACAGCTCCTCGGTCTCGGCCTCGAGCATCAGGTCGACCCGGGCGAACCCCGAGCAGCCGAGCAGTGCATACACCTCGAGCGCGATCGCGGCCGCTCGCGCGGCCAGGGTCTCATCCAGATCAGCCGGGCACACGAACCGGGTGCGCCCGATCTCGTACCGGGCCTCGAAGTCGTAGAAGTCCTCCTGCTGGGGCACCGCTTCGACGATCGGGAGCGCCCGCGGCGTGCCGTCCTCGTCGATGATCGACACGGCCAGGTCGCGGCCGGCCACGTAGCGCTCGAGCAGCACCTTGCGGTCGTAGGAGAAGGCGGCGACCAGGGCAGAAGGAACGTCGGCCGGCGTGCGGGCGAACTTGATCCCGAGCGCCGAGCCCTGCCCGGCCGGCTTGACCACGATCGGGAACTGCAGGCGCTCCTCGATCGCCGGTAGAGCGTGCGCGGCGCCCAGTTCGCGGAAGGCGGTCTCGCTGAACGCATAGAAGTCCGGGGTGGGGATGGCCACGTCGCGCATGGCGTGCTTGGCCAGCACCTTGTCCGCCGCCCGGATACATGACGAAACGCCCGAGCCGGTGTGCGGGATGCCCATCACCTCGAGCAGTTCCTGCACCGTCCCGTCCTCGCCGTCGCGGCCGTGCAGCGCGACGAAGGCCAGGTCGGGCTGCGCGTCGGTCAGCCGCTCGACCAGGTCGGCGCCGACGTCGATGGGCAGCACCTCGTGGCCGAGGCGCTCGAGCGCGTCCTCCACCCGGGCGCCGGACTTCAGCGACACCTGGCGCTCGAGCGAGCGACCACCCTTCAAAACCGCGATCCGGCCGACCACTACGCCCGCTTGCGCCTCAGCGGGAGCACGCGGGCGTGCTCGGCGGGGGCCGGCTTGGACTCGTCACGTGGTCGCGGCGGCTCGCCGCGCAGCGCGCCCAGGCGCCGTCCCGGTCAGCGTGCCGTACAGCTCGACCTGCTCGCGCACCACCTCGCCGATCCTCCGGATCCCCTCGCGGATGTCGTCCTCGCCGACGCCCGAGAAGTTCAGCCGCATGTTCGATCCGCCACGCCCGTCCACGAAGGCGGCGCGACCCGGGACGAACGCCACATGGTCCTCGAGCGCCCGGGCGAGCAGGTCGGTGGTGTCGATGTAGTCGGGCAGGGTGGCCCAGATGAACAGCCCGCCCTCGGGATGCGTCCACTCCGCCTCGCGTGGGAAGTGCTCGGCCAGCGCGTCGAGCATCACGTCGCGCCGGCGGCGGTAGATCTCGTTGACCGAGCGGACGTAGTTCTCCCACGGTCCGGACTCGAAGTAGGCCGAGACGAAGTACTGAGAGATCGAGGACGAGCAAAGGTCGGCCGCCTGCTTGCCCAGGTTCATCTTGGCCAGCACCGGGGCGGGCGCGCAGGTCCAGCCCAGGCGCACCCCGGGCGAGAGGATCTTCGAGAACGTGCCCGCGTAGATGATGAAGTCCTCGTCCAGCGAGCGCAGGGTGGGCAGCGGCGCTCCCTCGTAGCGGAGCAGCCCGTACGGGTTGTCCTCGAGCACCAGCAGCTCACGCTCGGTGGCGATGCGGATCAGCTCGTGACGGCGCTCGAGCGACAGCGTCACGCCGGCCGGGTTGTGGAAGTTCGGCACGGTGTAGATGAACTTCGGGCGCTGTCCGGAGCGCTCGAGGCTCGTCCAGCGTGGTCTCGAGCTCGTCGGTGCGCATCCCGTCGCGGTCCATCGTCACCTGGACCACCGTGGCCTGATAGGTGGAGAAGGTCGGAACCGCGCCCGGATAGGTCGGCGCCTCGCACACCACGACGTCGCCGGGGTCGAGCAGCGTCTTGCAGACCAGGTCGATGACCTGCTGGCCGCCGGTGGTGACCAGCAGCTCGTCCTCGTCGGCCTCCATCCCCTCTGCGCGCATCACCTCGGCGACGCAGCGCTTTACCACGGGCCAGCCCCTCGGTGGGCGCGTACTGCAGAGCGCCCGCGCGCACGAGGTGCGCCGCGACCTCGCTCATCAGCGAGGCGTAGGAATCGGGCGGGAAGGTCGAGGTGTCGGGCAGGCCGCCGGCCAGCGAGATCACGTCGTCGCGCTCGGTCAGCGCCATCAGGTCGCGCATCGCCGAGGACTTCATTACCTTCGTTCGCTCCGCGAACAGCGCGCTGTAGCGCTCGATGTCCCTTGCGGTCGAACGCGGGCGCCGGGAGCCTGAGCTCACGATGCCCTCTCCACTATCGTCACGGGTGGTCACGGTACAGCACGGTGCATCTCGTCTTCGACATCTGTCAGGGCATCGGCGTCGCCGCGGCGGTCGGGGTGCGCCCGTTCCTGCCTGCGCTGGTGACCGGCGCGCTCGCCGCCGGCAACGTCGAGATCCACTTCAAGCACACGGAGTACTCTTTCCTGCAGAGCGTCCCGTTCCTGCTTGCCGTCGCGGTTTGCGTCGTCCTGGGGCTGCTGCTCGCGGCGCGGCTCGGGGCGCAGCCAGGCCCGGCCTGCGGCGACATCGTGCTCGCGGTGATCTCGCTCGCGCTGGGCGCGCTGTTCTTCGCCGGATCGCTGGCCCGCGGTCACTACGCGGCCTGGCCCGGGCTGATCGGCGGCGTCGTGTGCGCGGCGGTCGGGATCGCCGCCACCCAGCCGCTGCTTCCGGCGCGTCCGAGCGCGGCTGGACGCCGAGGCGGCCGGCGCGCTGCCGCTGCTGGCGGAGGGCGCCGCCGCGGTCGCGGCCGGCCTGTCGGTCCTCGCGCCGCCCGTCGGCGTGATCGTTGCTCGCCCTGCTCGTGTGGCTTCTGTTCGCCGGCCGGCGGCGCGCCGATCAGAAGTACGCGGGGCTGAGAATCCTGCGCTGAGCGCGCCGGGAGCGGGACACGATCGACCAGTGAGCGCGCGCAAGAAGCAGAACGCACGACCCTCGTCCGGCACGACCAAGAAGCTCGTCCTGGTCGTGATCGACGCGCTCAAGCCGGCGATGCTCGAGCGGGCGATCGCCAACGGCCGTGCTCCGACGCTGGCCCGGATCCGGCGCGACGGCTGCTACGTCGACGACTGCGTGGCCGCCTTCCCGTCGGTCACCCCCGTGTGCGCGGCCACGATCACGACCGGCGCGGGACCCGACGGCCACTGGATCCCCAGCATGAACTGGTATCACCGCGAGGAGGGCCGCTACGTCGAGTACGGCTCGAGCTTCTCGGCCTCGCGCCAGTTCGGCGTCCTGCGATCTCTGACCGACACGGTCTACCGGATGAACGCCGAGCACCTGAATCCCGACGTGGAGACGGTGTTCGAGACGCTGGACGACGCCGACGTGCGCACCGCCGGCACCACGTATCTGATCTACCGCGGCCGCCACCACCACGAGGTCTCGAACGAGACCGCGCTGGCCCGGATCGTGACCTCGACGCTGTTTCGGCGGACGATCGACGGGCCTCGCGAGCTGTTCTACGCCGACCTGTACGCCAGCCGCAAGACCGGCTGCCGGGGCCAGCTCGGGATGCCCGGGATCCGCGACCAGCACACCGGCTGCGTCGGCGCCTACCTGGTCGAGCACGACCTGTTCGACTTCATGCTGTTCTCGCTGCCGGACAACGACGCCTGGTCGCACAAGAACGGGCCGCACGCCCAGGTCACCTCGATCGCCGCGGCCGATCGCCAGCTCGAGCGCCTGATGCACGCCGGCGGCGGGCCCGACGAGTTCCTCGACAACCATGCGGTGATCGTCACCTCCGACCACTCCCAGGCCGCCGTCGAGGAGCGAATCCGCCTGGACCGGGCGTTCGAGGAGTTCGACGTGGCCACCCGCAGCGCCGCCCGGTCGGTGGGGGCGGAGGTGGCGCTGAGCCCGGCGCAGCGCGCGGCGATGATCTACGCCCTGGACGAGGAGCGGCGCGATGACATCTTGGCGCGCTCGGTCGAGGCCGCCTGCGGCCTGGACGGGGTCGATCTGGCGTTGTGGCTGGCCGGCCCGGACCGCGAGGAGGCGGTCGTCCGCAGCCGACGCGGCGAGCTCCGCTTCGCCCCGGGGGATGGGGTCGAGGACGATCGCGGGGTCGGGTGGGACGTCGAGGGCGATCTGGCCGCCCTGCGCGGCGAGGTCCAGGACGGGCGCTTCCTGTGCAGCGAGTATCCCGACGCCCTGGCCCGCATCTGGTCGGCCCTGAACTGCCCGAATTCCGGGGACATCCTGCTCTCCGCGTCCCCTGGGTACGAGTTCGTCGACTGGGGCGGCGCCGACCACGTCGGGGGCGGAAGCCACGGTTCGCTGCACCGCACCGACTCGCTCGGAGCGCTGCTCTGGTGCGGCACCGGACCGGCCTCTGCCTCCGCCCGGGGCCGCTGGTCGCTGCGCGACGTGGCGCCGCTGGTGCGGGAGCATTTCGGGATTACCGATGGCGCGTCCGGGTTAGGAGCAGAGCGAAAATCGGGATTAGGAGCCGATTAGTTGGCGTCGAACCTCTTACGCGGAGGCGACATCGCGCCGATACATTTCCCGACCATGTCCGACGAGCTGACCACGACCGTGCCTCTGCCCGCCCGCGCGTCTGTGCGTTCCGGGCGGCCCGCTGCACGTGCGCGTCCGCCACGGCATGCGCCAGACGCACAACTGGCTCCAGCTGGTCCGGTTCGGTGCGGTCGGCGCCAGTGGCTACGTCGTTAACCTGGCCGTGTTCGCCGCCTGCGTCCACGTGCTGGCGATCGACTACCACCTCTCCGCGGTGATCGCCTGGGCCGTTTCGGTGCTGAACAACTTCTGGTGGAACCGCCACTGGACCTTCGACGCCAAGCAGGAACATCCGGTCGCCCAGGCCGTCCGCTTCTTCACGGTCTCGCTCCTCGCGTTCGGCTTCACCTACGCGACGCTGGTGCTGCTGGTCGACGCGGGGATGATGAAGGTGCTTGCGCAGGCGATCGCGATCGTGGCCGGCACGCCGCTCTCGTTTGTCGGGCAGAAGCTTTGGAGCTTCCGGGCGTAGGCGTCCGGGGCACGAAGCTCGCGGCGTTCCTCGCAGCGCTCTTCCTGGTGGTGCCGGGCGCGGCGGCCGCCAAGGCCACCGGCGCCGCCACCAGCGCTGCGCACCAGCGTTACCACCACGACGACGACCACGACGACGACCACGACGGATCCGAATGCGCCGGTCCTGGTCACCTCGCAAACCACTCCGCCGAAGGGCTACCGGCTGACCGCCGCCCAGGTGGAGAAGATCGCCGCGGCCAGTCTCGCCGTCCGCGCCGAGCTCCAGCGCCACCCCAAGGCGACCCCCTACGAGTACACCAAGGGGCCTGGGCAATGGCAGGTGAGCTGGTTCTCCAGCGGGCGCCACCAGGTCGAGCTGGCCCAGGTCTACATCGATGACGCGACCGGCGCGCGTCACGCAGGTCTGGACCGGCTTTCAGGTGGCCTGGACGCATGGCCCGGGGCTACCCGGGCGCGTTCGGCCGCCGCGTCAACGCCTGGTACGTCTGGGTCCCGCTCTGTGCTGCTGTTCGTGGCGCCCTTCCTGCCCTGGCGGCGCACCCGGGCGGGCGCCGACGGACGCCGCCGGCGCGCCTGGTCGGTGCTGCACATCGACCTGCTGGCGCTGCTCGGGTTCTCGGTCTCGCTCGCATTCTTCAACCACGCCCGGATCGGGCTCTCCACCCCGATCATCTATCCGTTCATGCTCTACCTGCTGGTGCGCATGCTCGCCCTCGGCTTCGGCCGGGGCCGGCCCCGCGAGCCGCTGCGCCTGTTCGTACCGGTGGCCTGGCTGGCCATCGGCACGATCTTCCTGGTCGGCTTCCGTATCGGCCTGAACGTCGTCAACTCGAACGTGATCGACGTCGGCTACTCCGGCGTGATCGGCGCCGACAAGCTGCTGCACGGCAAGCCCCTGTACGGCGGGTGGCCCAAGGACAATGCGAACGGGGACACCTACGGCCCGGTCAACTACTACGCCTATGTCCCGTTCCGGGCCATCTTCGGATGGGGCGGCACCTGGGACGACCTACCGGCGGCCCACGCCGCGGCGATCGCCTTCGACCTGCTCACGCTGTTCGGCCTGTACTGGCTGGGGCGTCGGGTGCGGGGGCCGACGCTCGGTGTGGTGCTCGCCTACGCCTGGGCCGCCTACCCGTTCACGCTCTGGACCCTCAGCTCCAACACCAACGACTCGCTGGTGGCGCTGTTGCTGGTGCTCGCCCTGCTCGTGATCGGGTCTGCGCCCGCTCGGGGGGTGGTCGGCGCGCTCGCCGGCCTGACCAAGTTCGCGCCGCTGGCGCTCGCGCCGTTGCTTATGCGAGGCGTCGATCCGCCACCGGGCCGGCGAGCGGTGGTGCGGTACGCGCTGGCTTATGCGCTCACCGTGGTCGTTGTGATGGCGCCCGTGCTGCTCGACGACAACCTGCGCGCGTTCTGGCACGACAGCATCGCCTACCAGGCCGGACGCACCTCGCCGTTCTCGATCTGGGGCCTCTGGGGAGGCCTCGGCATCGAACAGCACCTGGTCCAGGGCGCCACCGTGGCGCTGGCCATCGCGGTGATGTTCGTCCCCCGCCGCCGGGGCCTGGTCGAGGTCGCCGCCCTCGGCGGCGCGGTCCTGATCGCACTGCAACTCGGCGCCGCCTACTGGCTCTACTCCTACATCGTGTGGTTCTATCCGCTGGTGGCGGTGGCGCTGTTCGCCAGCTTCCCGTCCGACCTGGACCAGGCACTGGCCGCGGCGGAGCAGCGGCCGGCGCACGATCGCGCGCTCGCCGTCGCCGGCACGCCGTGAGCTGTCACCCACCCCCGCCTCGAGCCCCCTAGCCCCAGGCACACCCTCGCCTCGAGCCGCCTGGCCCCCGCCCAAACGCGAAATTTCCGCCACTCGGCCCCGCCGGGGGGCCGTCGTGACGGATTTTTCCCGCCACAGAGGCAAAATCCGGCACACGACGCCGGCTCCGCGGCGAGTGGCGGAAATTACGACGCGCGCGCGTCGGTTCTCGCGAGCCTGGCGACCACCGCGCCACCGCGCCACCGCGCCACCGCGCCACGCGCGCGCCACCGCGCCACCGCATCAACGGCCGTCAGACGACGCCGGGCGCCGGCTCCAGCACCTGCTCGATCGACACCGCGCGCATCGGCGCATCGGCCCGGATCACGACCGCGTTCAGCCACGGATCCTCGGTCGAGGTCTCGAACCGGATCGGCATCTGGGTGACCATCGCGTCCACCGCCAGGTCGCGGTTGACCCCGATCACGCCGCCGCGCGGCCCGGTCATCCCCACGTCGCTGATGTAGGCGGTCCCGCCGGGCAGCACCCGGGCGTCGGCCGTCGGGACGTGGGTGTGGGTCCCGACCACGGCGGTGACTCGGCCATCGAGGTGCCAGCCCATCGCCACCTTCTCGCTCGTCGCCTCGGCATGCATGTCGACCAGCACGTGGTCGACCTTGCCGTCGAGGCGCGTGCAGCGCGGCGTCGGCCTCCGGGAAGACGGAGCGGCCCGCCTTCATGAACAGGTTGCCCGACAGCGAGATCACGCCCAGCCGAGCACCGCCCGAGCTGTGCACGACGCACGAGCCGTGACCGGGCTGGCTGGCCAGGAAGTTGGCCGGACGAAGGATCCGCTCCTCCTCGTCCAGATAGGGATAGATCTCCCGGTGGCGGTAGGTGTGGTTGCCGAGCGTGATCACGTCGACGCCGGCCGCCAGCATCTCGCGCGCGATCTTCGGCGTGATCCCGACCCCGCCGGCCGCGTTCTCGCCGTTGACGACGACGAAATCAGGGGCGTAGCGGTCGCGCAGTCCCGGCAGGAGCGCCAGCAGCGTGCGCTTGCCGATTCCGCCGACCACGTCGCCGACGAACAGGATGCAGACGGTTTCACTCATGTCGTGCCGGTCGCTCATACTTCCATGTGCATGGCTTTGAGGTTTCCCAGGCGGTCGGGCAGCGACCGCGCCGGGCACGGACGAGATGGAGCAGATTGCCGGCCCGCCCGATGCCGACGACGTCGTCCACGATCCCGTCCCGGAAGCTGACGACGCGAACGGGCAGCGTCGCTCCGTTCGACGCCGCCCCGCGGTGCCGGTGGCGCCGGTGGTCGTTCCGCGCTGGATCCAGCTGGTCGTGCTGCCGCTGGCCCTGCTCGCCCTGTGGGCCCTGGCGCGGGCGGCGGGCACGCGTGCTGCTGATCTTGCTCGCGGCGAGCACGGTCGCGCTGATCCTCAACCCACTGGTGAGGATGCTCGTCCAGCAGCGGGCGTGCCGCGCGGGCTGGCGATCTTCGTCCTGTACGTCGGCGTGTTCGCGTTCGTGGGCGGTCTCGGCGTCGTGCTGGCCAACCCGGTCAGCACCCAGGTCAGCCGCCTCGAGCGCGACGTCCCGCAGTACGTCGACCAGGCCAACCACAGCCTGGCAAGCCTGCAGCGCTGGCTCGACGCCCGCGGGATCAATGTGCAGATCCAGCGAGCAGGGACAGACCGCGCTCCAGACGCTCCAGCACAACATCCTCAAGCGCTCGAGCGACATCGTGTCGTTCTCCCGCGATCTGCTCACGCAGGTCGTCACCACCGGGTTCGATCTCGTCCTCATCTTCGTCCTGTCGATCTACCTGTTGGTCTACGGCAATCAGATCGGCGAGCTGGTCAAGCGGATCATGCCGCCGGGCGACGGCACGCCCGAGGACGACTTCCCGCTGCTCGTCCAGCGCGCCGTGTTCGGCTACGTGCGCGGCCAGTTGCTGTTCAGCCTGATCATGGGCGCCAGCGCGGCGATCGCGCTGTACATCTTCGGCCTGATCGGCATCTTCCCGGCCGGTCGACACCTCGCGGTGTTCTTCGGCGCCTTCTACGGCCTGATGGAGTTCATCCCCTACATCGGGCCGATCATCGGACCGCTGCCGGCGGTGCTCGTCGCGCTGTTCGTCAACCCGATCAGCGCCGTGTGGGTGATCCTCCTGTTCGTCGGCGCTCCAGCAGCTCGAGGGCCACGTCGTCGCGCCCCAGGTGTTCCGGATCTCGCTGCGGATCAACCCGATCCTGATCATCCTGGCGCTGCTCATCGGCTACCAGCTGTACGGGATCGCCGGCGCGCTGCTGGCGCTGCCGATCGCGGCCGTGATCCGCCAGACCGTCGTGTATCTGCGCCGCCACCTGGTGCTCGAGCCGTGGGGCACGCTCGGCTCGGGCGTCACGCCGAACGTCGGGGTCGACCGCTGTCCCGGACTGCGGCGCGTCCGAGCGGCCCCCGCGATGCCTACTGCCGCTCGTGCGGCGCCTCGCTCGAGCCCGGGTGCGGATGCCCGGATAGCGCCGGGTATTCGGACCACGTCGGCACCGGAAGGCCGCGGCGACCCGCGCGCTAGCCTGGGGCGCGCCTTGTCCACGGCGCGCAAACGGCGCAGCAGGCGGCCACGGTGGCCGTCCGCGGGCTGACCAAGCGCTTCGGCTCGCGGACCGCGCTGCAGCGGGTCAGCTTCGAGCTCCACCCGGGCGAGCTCGCGGCGATCATCGGCCCGAACGGCGCCGGCAAGACCACGCTGCTCTCGATCCTGGCCGGCACGCTCGAGCCCGACCGAGGGCGAGGTCGTGCGCAGCGCGAAGGACGCAGCGCTTCGGCTGGGTCCCGCAGGAGCCGGCGCTCTACTCCAAGCTGTCGGTGGCCGAGAACCTGCGGCTGTTCGCGCGGCTCGAGCGCGTCGCGGATCCCGAGCAGGCGGTCCGCGCATGCTCGCCCAGACCGGCCTCGAGGACCGCGCCGACGAGGAGGTGGGCCGGCTCTCGGGCGGCAACCAGCAGCGCGTGAACATCGCGATCGGGCTGCTCGTGCGAGCCGCCCGCGCTGCTTCTCGACGAGCCGTCGGCGTCGCTCGATCCCCGCCAGCGCGAGCGCCTGTGGGAGTTCATCGGCGGCCTGGCCGAGCGCGGCACGACGGTCGTGTTCTCCACCCACAACGTCGCCGAGGCCGAGCGCTACGCCGGACGCGTGCTGGTCCTGGGCGACGGCGAGCTGCTGTTCACCGGCACGCCCGCCGAGCTCGAGCGCGCGGTGACACGCCGCGGCGGGCGACCAGCGCCGGCGACTTCGAGGCCGCCTTCGTCCGCTTCCTCCACGACCGCGGCCACTAACGCCTGACCGATGCGCTGGCTGCTGGTCAAGGACCTCCAGATCCTCAAGCGCTCGCCGCTGCTGGTCGGCGCTGCTGGTCGTCTACCCGATCGCTCATCGCGCTGATGATCGGGTTCGCGCTGTCGAGTCCGCCGGGCAAGCCGACGGTGGCGCTGTACGACGCGGTGCCGACCGGGCGCGGGCGCGGTCAGCCTCGGCAACCAGCAGATCAACATCGCCCACTACGCCAACCAGCTGTTCCAGTCGATCACCCCGATCCGGGTGCAGCTCCCGGGACGCAGGCGATCGCCAAGGTCCGGAGCGGCCAGGCCCAGGCCGCGCTGATCATCCCGGCTGACATCGTCAGCAGATCAACAGCCTGATCACCCAGGGCGTCGGCAACCCGACCGTGGAGCTGATCCTGAACTCGAGGGATCCGCTCGAGCGCCAGTTCGCCCAGCAGGCCATCGCCGCCCGGGCCAACCAGGTCGAGCAGGCGGTCTCCAAGCAGGTGCTGCGAGGTCGCGGTCAACGACCTCCAGCAGGTCCTGAACGGCGGCACGCTCAACTTCCTCGGCCAGAACGTCCCGTTGCTCGGGCTGCACAACTCCCGCGCGATCGTCCAGGGCGCGATCGCGAGCCTGCCCGCCGACTCGCCAGCTGCGGCCGGCGCTCAAGCAGGTGGTCGACTTCGCCGATCTGGCCATCGGCGGCCTCGGCGTTCGCCACGCCGGTGCTCGGCTCGATCGGCTCGCCGCTAACGGTCAAGCAGACCGAGCTCGCGGGCAAGACCACGCCGACCGACTCCTACGCCGCCGCGATCGCGGTGATCGTCTCGCTGATGTTCGTCGGCGTGCTGCTGGCCGCCGGCGATGCTCGCGCTCGAGCGCTCCGAGCACGCCTACTCGCGGCTCGTGCGTGGGCTGGTCACGCCCGAGGGCCTGCTGTCGGAGAAGGTGCTGCTGCGGCGGGCGCGGCGGGCGCGCGTGACGCTGCTCGATGTCGGCGTTCGTGTCGCTGTTCGTGCACCTCGACTGGGCGCGCTTCCCGCTCTGGGTGGCCGCGCTCGTCCTGGGCGGCCTTGCCTTCGGCGCGCTCGGCGTCGCGATCGGCGGCGTGGCGCGCGAGGTCAGCGTCGCCTCGCTGATGGCGTTCGTGCTGTCGCTGCCGATCGCGTTCGTCGCGCTCGTGCCCGGCGACGCGGTGTCCGGCACGCTCAAGTCGATCCTCGACGCGGTGGCGTTCGTGTTCCCGTTCAAGGCCGCGCTCCAGGCGGCGACCAACGCGTTCAGCGGCGCGTCGCCCGGGATCGGGTGGCCGCTCGTGCACCTGGCCGTGCTGGCGCTGGTGTTCGGCGCGCTGGCCCGCCTGGCGCATGCGCCGGTTCGCCTGAACCGACCCGGGCCACCGGTCAGCCTGCGCTCAGCGGCCGACCGTGCGGCGGAACAGCAGCAGGCAGATCACCGCCACGATCAGCGCGATCACCGGCGAGCGTCGCCGCCGATCACGCCCAGCGATCGCCAGCACCAGCGACACGACGAAACCGCGCCCGCGACGCCGCCGGTGACGACCAGCTGGTAGGCGCGCCGCTCGCGCACCCGCCGCGGCGTGTAGCTGCCACGTTTCTCGATATCGGCCACAGCACGCAGCGTAGCGCGCGCAGCGCGTAAGGTGTTAGCGACATGGCCGAGACACGTTACGTCCTGTTCTACGAATACGTCGCGGACATCCTCGAGCGGCGCGGGCCGTACCGCGAGGCCCACCTGGCCGCGATCCGCGCCGGCCAGGAAGACGGGCGGATCCTGCATGGCCGGGCCGCTCGGCGATCCGCCGCACGGCGCGGCGATCGTGTTCGGCGAGCGCGGCGGCCGGCCGAGGCGTTCGCCGCAGGCCGACCCCTACGTGACCAACGGACTGGTCACGAGCTGGCGCGTCGAGCCCTGGACGCTCGTGTAGCGCACCGGGCGCCGCCAGACCCGCGGGTATCCTCAGACCGCAATGCCGTTTCCGCAGACCCGCCTTCGCCGGCTGCGCGCCACCGGCGCGCTGCGCGGCCTGGTGCGCGAGACGAACCTCAGCCCGAGCGACTTCGTCTACCCGATGTTCGTCGCCCACGGCATCGACCGCCGCGAGCCGATCGAGGCGATGCCCGGGCGTCGACCACCTGTCGATCGCCCACGCGGTGGACGAGGCGACAGAGGCGAAGGAGCTCGGCATCCCCGCCGTGCTGCTGTTCGGGCTGCCCGCCGCCAAGGACGAGGAGGGCTCGGGGGCCTGGGACGACGAGGGCATCGTGCAGCTGGCCACCCGCGCGATCAAGGAGGCTCACCCGGACCTGCTCGTGATCACCGACCTGTGCCTGTGCGAGTACACGAGCCACGGTCACTGCGGCGTCGCAGTGCGCCCGCGACGGCCAGCGTCGACAACGACGCCACGCTCGAGCTGCTGGCCCGCACCGCCGACCTCCCAGGCCCGCGCCGGCGCGGACATCGTCGCGCCCAGCGACATGATGGACGGCCGCGTCGGCGCGATCCGGCAGGCGCTCGACGACGACGGCCACGCCGACACGCCGATCCTCGCCTACTCGGCGAAGTTCGCCTCGGCCTTCTACGGCCCGTTCCGCGAGGCCGCCGACTCGGCGCCCGGCCTTCGGCGACCGCCGCGGCTACCAGATGGATCCGGGCAACGGCGACGAGGCGGTGCGCGAGACCCGGCTCGACGTCGAGGAGGGCGCCGACATCGTGATGGTCAAGCCGGCGCTCCCGTACCTCGACCTGATCCACCGCATCAAGACCGAGACGCGATGCCGCTCGCCGCCTACAACGTCAGCGGCGAGTACGCGATGGTCAAGGCGGCGGCGGCCGCCGGCTACCTCGACGAGCGCGCCGCCGTGCTCGAGGCGCTGACCTGCATCCGCCGCGCCGGCGCGGACATCGTCATCACCTACCACGCCAAGGAGGCGGCGCGATGGCTTCAGTGAGCCCCAGGGCCCGTTCGGTCCCAAGCTGCGCAGCCGCAAGCACGGCGCCGCGACCCCGCTCGACGACCTCGACAAGCGGCTGCTCAACCTCATGCAGGGCCGGTTCCCGATCGCGCCCCGGCCGTATCAGTCAGGTGGCGCAGGAGGCCGGGATCGACGAAGCCGAGGTGCATCGCGCGGGTCAAGCGCCTGCTCGACGAGCGGATCATCCGCCAGGTCACGCCGATCTTCGACACCCGCGCGCTCGGCTACTCCTCGATGCTCGTCGCCGCCAAGGTCGACCCCGAGAACCCGTGGCGCGCGGCCAACGTCATCAACGAGCACCCCGGCGTCTCGCACAACTACCTGCGCAACCACGAGTTCAACATCTGGTTCACGATCGCCACCGAGCCCGACTCGCCGCTCGGGCTCGACGGGACCCTCGAAGTCCTCGCGCGAGGCCGCGGGCGCCGAGTCGGTCCGCCAGCTGCCCACGCTGCAAGCTGTTCAAGATCCGCATGGACCTCGAGATGGAGGGCGGCACCGACGCGCTGGCCAAGGCGGTCGAGGTCGCGCCGCCGGCCGAGACCGAGCCGCAGCCCTACGACGAGTTCGACATCGAGGTGATCCGCGCCACCCAGGGCGACATGCCGGTGATCCCCGAGCCATACGCGCCTGCGGCCGACAAGCTCGGAGATCCCGCAGGCCAAGCTCCTCGCCCACCTGGAGCACATGCAGGAGCGCCGGCTGCTGCGCCGCGTCGCCGCGATCCTGTTCCACCGCCGCGCCGGCTTCAGCGCCAACGGGATGGGCGTGTGGAAGGTGCCCGACGAGCGGATCATGGAGCTCGGCCCGCGCATGGCCGCGTTCCGCGGCATCTCGCACTGCTACCAGCGGCCCACCTACGAGGACTGGCCGTACTCGGTCTTCACCATGGCCCACGGCCGCTCCAAGGAGGAGTGCGACGCGATCCTCGACTCGATCGCCGACGCAGACCGGGATCACCGAGCGCGCCACGCTCTACTCCTCGACCGAGTTCAAGAAGATCCGGCTGCTCTACTTCACCGACGAGCACCGCGCCTGGGAACGCGAGCACGCCGGCGTGTGAGCGACCTGCGGCCGCCACCACTCGCGCTCAGCCGAGCTCTACGGGCGGGCGCTCGGCGCTCCTTCCCGGCGGGGTGAACTCGCCGGTGCGCGCGATGCGCTCGATCGGGCGCGATCCGATCTTCATCGCCTCGGGCGAGGGCGCGACGATCACCGACGTCGACGGCAACGAGTACATCGACTACGTGTGCTCGTGGGGGCCGCTGATCCTCGGCCACGCCCACCCCGACGTCATGGCGGCGGTGACCGAGGCGGCCGCAGCGCGGCACGACGTTCGGCGCCCCCACCGAAGGCGAGGTCACGCTGGCGCGCGGAGGTCGCCGAGCGGATCCCGTCGCGTCGAGATGCTGCGCATGACCTCCTCGGGCACCGAGGCCACGATGAGCGCGATCCGGCTGGCCCGTGCGGTGACCGGCCGCGAGAAGGTGCTCAAGTTCGCCGGCGCCTACCACGGCCACGTCGACGGCCTGCTCGCCGAGGCCGGCTCGGGCCTGGCCACCCAGGGGATTCCGGCCAGCCCGGGGGTCCCCGCGTCGGCCGCCGCGGCGACCGATCGATCGTGCCCTGGAACGACCCGGACGCGCTCCCCGACGACACCGAGACAGCTCGCGGCGATCCTGCGTCGAGCCGGTGCCGGCCAACATGGGCGTCGTCGCCGCCGAGCCGACGGCTTCCTCGAGCTCGCTGCGCCGCGCGGGCCGACGAGAGCGGCGCGCTGCTCGATCTTCGACGAGGTGATCACCGGCTTCCGCGTCGCGCGCGGCGGCGCGCAGGAGCGCTACGGCATCGATCCCGACCTGACCATCATGGGCAAGATCATCGGCGGCGGCCTGCCCGGCGGCGGCGTACGGCGGTCGCCGCGAGCTGATGGAGCGGATCGCGCCGGCCGGCGACGTCTACCAGGCGGGGACGCTCTCCGGCAATCCGCTCGCCACCGCCGCCGCCCTCACGACGCTGCGCCAGCTGGACGACGCCGCGTACGAGCAGCTGGCGGCACCACCGAGACGCTCGCCGACGGCCTGCGCGACGCCGCCGCCGCGGCAGCCGCGACGGTGCAGGTCCAGAGCCGTCCCGGGCCTGCTCACCGTGTTCTTCTCCGAGCGACCCGTCCGCGACTACGCCATCGCCGCCGCAATGCGACACCACGCCTACGGCGCCTGGTGCCGCGCGCTGCTCGCCCGCGGCGTCTACCCGCCGGCCTCGCAGTTCGAGGCGTGGTTCCCGTCGCTGGCGCACACCGAAGCGACGTGCAGCGCACGGTCGAGGCGGCGGCCGAGGCGTTCGCCGAGATCGGGGCCGCGATGAGGACCGCGCGCGACGGCGCCGACGCGCTCCGCGAAGCCCTGCGCGACGAGGGCGGCACGGTGGCGAGCGTGCTGGCTGAGCCCGACGGCCGAAGCGGCCGATCTCGACCGAGCCGGGGCCGGCCCAGATCGCGGCGGCCGGACCGCGCGCCCGCGGCCGGGAGCGCGAGTACGAGCTCCTGCTCGAGATGATCCTCGAGGGCTACCGCCTCCACTACGACGAGCCTGTCGTCGTCCGCCCCGACGACGCCGACCTCGCGCTCCTGCTGGGCGACCAGCTCTACGCGCTCGGGCTGGCGCGACTGGCCGAGCTCGGCGACCTCGAGGCCGTAGCCGAGCTGGCCGACGTGATCTCGCTCGCGGCCCAGGCGCACAGCGCCGCCGACCCGGACCTCGCCCAAGCGGTGTGGGAGGCCGGCGCGGTGTCGGTCGGCTGGGGGCGCGAGCGAGGCACACCGACGGGCCAAGGCGCGGGCGCGCGGCACACCACGCCTGGCGCCGGCGATGCGCTGCGCGCCGCGGCCAGCGCGCGGCCCGTGGCGGCGGTTTGTGACGTTCGTCGCGACCTCAAACCCACCTAAAACTCCCTGCTTGTGAGGTTCGTCGCGAGGTTGTTAGGCGACCGCGTACCGGCCTCGCTCGTGGTGCCGTTTTCAGCGTCCGTGGCGGTACGCTGTCCGCGTCTAGTCGCCGTACAAGTTCAGCCCGAGGCGCCGTGCCAGACCGTCACAGGGAAACGAAGTCGAAGTACACCGCAGACCGGAACATTCCCGGCGCATTCGAAGGCGAGACGGTCACTCGCCGGCGGTTCATGAACCTGTGGGCGAACGGTGTCGGCGCGTCGTGGCCGCCGCCGCGTTCACCCTCCCGGCGCTCGGCTTCGCCGATCGCTCCGATCTTCAAGCGCGCAGCCGTGGTCATGGCAGCCGATCGGGCGCCCGTCGGACTTCCCCGCCGACACCTACATGACCAAGGTGATCGACGATCGGGCCAGGGGATCGGCGAGGCCGGCAACACGATCGCCTACGTCCGGGCGCGCAACCCGAGCGATCGACACCGAGCCCGAGGACCAGTACAACCACTTCGTCGCGCTGTCCTCGCGCTGCATGCACCTGGGCTGCCCGGTGCGCTACGTGTCGGCCGCCGAGCGGTTCATCTGTCCGTGCCACGGCGGCGTCTACGACTTCCGCGGGATGGTCGCCGGCGGTCCACCCGT
This sequence comes from uncultured Solirubrobacterales bacterium, assembly GCA_963757795.1. Classification (GTDB taxonomy): domain Bacteria; phylum Actinomycetota; class Thermoleophilia; order Solirubrobacterales; family Solirubrobacteraceae; genus Palsa-465. The sequence continues at coordinate 39,110 of CAVWSI010000004.1, forward strand.
CCGCCCGCTCGACCGCTTCTACACCCGCCTCAACAGCACCACCGGCCTGGTCGAGATCGGCCCCCGCTACTCGGTCAACAGCGAGCTGCGCCGCTTCTCTCCGCGCTTCCCGGGTGAGCCGCTCGACGGCATCGGCCAGTACCTCTATCCCGCCCAGTTCGACACCGCCCAGAAGCCCTAGCCCGCCATGCCACAAGCTCCCGCTCCGCCACTGCCCAAGGCCCTCCAGCCCCGGCCCAAGCGACCGGGCGAGCCATCCGATGCCGGCGCGCCGCAGCCCGGTCGAGGCCGGGATCACCGTCGTCGACTGGCTCGACGAGCGCACCGCGCTCTCGCCCGGCCTTCGCTGGCTGCTGTGGCGCAAGGTCCCGCGCGGGATCAACTGGGCCTACACGCTCGGGTCGGCCACGCTGTTCGCCTTCCTCAGCCAGGCCGTGACCGGCGTGTTCCTGGCCATGTACTACCGCCCCGACGCGGCCAGCGGCGCCTACGAGTCGATCCGCAACATCAACGACAACGTGTTCCTCGGCCAGTTCGTGCACGGCATGCACAAGTGGGGCGCGTCGGTGATGATCATCCTGATCTTCCTGCACATGGCGCGCGTGTTCTTCTACGGCGCCTACAAGTACCCCCGCGAGCTGACCTGGGTGATCGGCGTCGTGCTGCTCATCCTCACGCTGGCGATGGGCTTCACCGGCTACCTGCTGCCGTTCGACCAGCGCGCCTACTGGGCCTCGGTCGTCGGGATCAACATCAACGCCGGCGGCCCTTTCATCGGTCCGTTCCTGTCTGACTTCCTGCTCGGCGGCGCGGACTTCGGCGCCACCACGCTGTCGCGCTTCTACTCGATCCACATGCTGCTGATCCCGGGCGCCATGGCCGCGCTGATCGGCGCCCATCTGTACCTGGTCACCAAGCTGGGCATCTCGGCGCCGCCCGTGGCTCAAGCCGCGAGCCAGGACGACGCCGAGCACGCTGGTCGCCGCCGAGGCTGAGCTATGAACCAGGCCGAGAAGGAGGAATACCTCCGCGAGTACTCGGTCCTGAAGAGCGAGGGCAAGCCGTTCTTCCCCTACGCGGTGGCCAAGGACGGGGCCATGGCGTGCATCGTGATGGCGGTGATCATCTTCCTGTCGCTGCTGTTCGGCGCCGAGCTCGGACCCAAGGCCGATCCCGACCACCACCACCTACGTCCCGCGCCCGGACTGGTACTTCTTCTTCCTGTTCGAGGTGCTGCGCGTGATGCGCAACGTCCCGAAGTTCACGCCGATGGCCACGATCGGCGTGCCGACGATCTGCATGATCCTGCTGTTCCTGCTGCCGTTCTACGACCGCAGCCCGGAGCGGCGGATCGAGCGCCGGCCGATCGCGCTGGCCGCCGGCATCACCACGATCGCGGCGATCGCCTACCTGACCTACAGCGGCGCCCACACCGGCTCGCCCAACGCGGTCGACCTGAAGCCGCCGTCGAACCTGACCGCGGCGCAAATGCAGGACCTGGCAGGCCGGCGCGGACGTCGTCGGCGAGTCGGGCTGCCTGGCCTGCCACGTGATCGGCGACAACGGCAACAACGGTCCCGGGCCGGCCCTGACCCACATCGCGAGCACGGTTCCGGCCGGCGCAGATCGCCTCGACTCTGCGCAACCCGACGCCGCCGATGCCCTCGTTCAAGGACCTGCCGGCCGGACAAGTTCAACGACCTCGTTTACTTCCTCTCAACCCTGCAGTAGCCGCCTCGGGGGACCATGGCGAATGCAGACCTGGCGCCGGCCGGCGCACCCGGCGGCCGTAGATCGCACTCCACCGGGTCGCTCGACGACCCGCAGGTCCGCGCCATGTTCGACCGGATCGCCGGCCTGTACGACCGCATGAACTCGGTGATGACCGCCGGCCTGCATCACGAGTGGCGCCGGCGCGCGGCCGACCTCGCCGAGCTTTCGCCGGGCGGGCGCGCGCCTCGACGTCGCCACCGGCACGGGCGACCTGGCCCTCGAGCTGGCCGCGCGGGTGGCGCCCGGACGGCGAGGTGATCGGGGTCGACTTCGCCGAGAAGATGCTCGAGCTGGCCCGCGCCAAGGCCGGCTCCGCGCGTGCGCTTCGAATCCGGCAACGCGCTGGCTCTCGACTATCCCGACGGCGCGTTCGACGCCGCCACCGTGGGCTTCGGCGCCCGCAACTTCTCAGACCTCGAGCGCGGGATGTCCGAGATGGCGCGCGTGGTGCGCCCGGGCGGCCGAGTCGTCGTGCTCGAGATCACCACGCCGCGCCGGCCGCCCCTGTCGACCTTCTTCGCAGCTGTGGTTCGACCATGTCGATCCCGGCCCTCGGCCGCATCGTCGACTCGCAGGCCTACAGCTATCTGCCGAGCTCGGTCAGGCGGATTCCCGGTCCGGACGAGCTGGCCGCCGTGATGTGGCGCTGCGGACTGCGCGAGGTCCGCTACGTGCTAACCGCCGGAGGGATCATCGCGCTTCACGTCGGGGTAGTCCCGGACCGATGAGCATCGGGGCGCAGGCCGTCGTCGACGCCGGGGGCGCGCGAGCTGACGCGGATCATGGATCGAGTCGAGCGGCGGATGTCCGAGCTCGGCTGCCGGGCACGGGCCGGTGCTGGCGCGTCACGCCGGCGACACGATCTCGGCCGGCGGCAAGCGCCTGCGCCCGATGCTGGTCTGCCTGGCCGCCGGCGCGCCCCCGCCCGAGACGGACGGCCTGGTCCGCGCCGCCGTCGCGGTCGAGCTCGTCCACGGCGCGACCCTGGTCCACGACGACGTCCTCGACGGCTCGGCCCTGCGCCGCGGCCGCCCGACCGTGGTGGCCACCGGCGGGCGCGCCGCCGCCACCGCCACCGGCGACCTGCTGTTCTCGCGCGCGTTTGCCGAGCTGGCCGAGCGGCGGTTCGCCCGAGCCGGTCCGGGTGCTGGCCCGCGCCAGCCGCGAGCTCGCGCTCGGCGAGCTGACGCAGCGGGAGGACGCCTATCAGACGGGCGTGAGCGTGGCTCGCTATCTGGCCCGCTGCCGGCTCAAGACCGCGGTGCTGTTTCGCGCCGCCTGCGAACTGGGTGCGCTCGAGGCGGACGGCGATCCCGAGGCACTCGGCGCGTTCGGCGAGCGGATCGGACTGGCCTTCCAGATCCTCGACGACGTCCTCGACATCTCCGGGCCGCCCGAGCGGACCGGCAAGCCCCGCGGCGCCGATCTGCTCGACGGTACGGTGACGCTGCCGCTGATCCTGGCCCGCGAGCGGGACCCGTCCCTCGCCGCGCTCGATCTGCGCGGCGTGCGCACCGCGGATGACGCCGCCGGCGATGTGCGACCGGATCGCCGCAACCGGCGCGCTGGACGACGCCCGCTGCCACGCGCCCAGGAGCTGGTGGCCGAGGCGAAGCTCGGGTTTGCCGGCGCTGCCCGTTCGCCAGCGTGAGGCTCTGGAGCTGGCCGCCGACGTGATGGTCGAGCGATACGCCTAGCGCCGGCCTGATGCCGGCGCCGGGCGCGAGGCGCAGCCCCCTAGAAGTCTTCGGGGAGGATCTGGTCGGCGTACAGCGCGTGTCACGAACCGATCGATCTGATCGGCCATGTTCGCCTGGGTCAGCCGCTGGAGGTCCCGGAGCATGTCGGCCAGGCCCTCGTCGAGCCGGTCCTCGAGCTCACGGACCTGGTCCTGGGTGTAGAGGCCCTCGGTGTACCAGTCGCAGTTGGGGCAGCTGAGCAGCAGGTTCCAGCACTCGTCCGGAGCCTCGGACCAGTCGATCGGCTGCACGAGCTCGGAGCCGCAGTCGGGGCAGACGTGCAGGCCGCGCTGGACGTGGTTGTGGTCGTTGAACCGGACCACTTCGATGAGCGGCCGCTCGGCAGGACGATGCGGCGGACTGAGGGCTGTTCTGGCTGCTGGTTCATGGTGTCTCCGAGCCCTTAATCGGCCCGCGCTCATGGCCAACTTGAGATGCCTTTTTAGGAATGGCCAAGAGCGTGCGTGCGCACCCGGCAAGGCACCGGTAACCTTGGAAATACCCCACCTGGAGGCGGCCTCGCATGTTCATCAAAAGTCCGACCACCGACCTGATCATCGTCCTGGTGATCGTGCTGCTGATCTTCGGTCCCAAGCGCCTCCCGGGCCTCGGCCGTCAACTCGGTCAGGGTATGCGCGAGTTCAAGGACTCGATCACCGGCAAGCCAAGGACGACGAGGCCGAATCACCGGCCGGAGCTCACCTCGGCCGCTGCGTCGACGCCCGAGGCGGCGCCGGGCGGGCACCCGGTCGGACGCCAGTCGACCGAGGTCGGGTCCCAGCGCGCGCGCCTGAGCGGCCGATCCGGGAAGTCGCGCCGTGGCGAAGGTCGTCCGGCCAATCGGCCACGAAGATCGGCTGAGCATCGTCGACCACCTCGACGAGCTCCGCTCGCGCCTGATCGTGTGCATGGTGGCGCTGCTGGTCGCCTTCGCCGTGTGCTTCTGGCAGAACCACGCCCTGCTCGCGCTGCTCAACCGGGCCCTCCCCCACAACTCGAGCGTGACCACCCAGCAGGGGCTGGGCTCGGTGGCGTCGCAGTCGGTGATCGAGCGCAACGCGTATCTGACCCAGGCCGCGGCTGACCGGCTGGCCGCCGCCTCGCCGGGCTTCTCGCCCCAGGCCTCGCAGGCCTACGCTCGGGCCGCCGCCGCGGCCGAGCGCGCCGCCCGGAGCCTCCCGAACAGCGCGCCGGTCAAGGAGAAGCCGATCACGCTTGGCGTCGGCGAGCCGTTCACGACCACGCTTACCGTGGCCGCGTACTTCGCGCTGCTGTTCTCTTTGCCGCTCCTGATCTACGAGGCCTACGCCTTCGTCCTCCCGGCCCTGAACCGAAACGAGCGTCACGTGGCGACGCCGCTGATGATGGTCGGCGCCGGCGCTGTTCCTGGCCGGCGCGTCGTTCGCCTACTTATTCGTGCTGCCGCCCGCCGTCCACTTCCTCCAGGGCTACAACCACGAGCAGTTCGACGTGCTCGTCCAGGCCAAGGCCTACTACTCGTTCCAGGTCGTCACGATGCTCGCGATCGGCCTGGCCTTCCAGCTGCCGCTCGCTCTGCTCGGGCTGCACCGGATCGGCGTCATCAACGGCACGCACGCTGACCAGACACTGGCGCTACGCTACGGTGGGCATCGCGGTGGTCGCCGCGGCGATGCCAGGGGCCGATCCAGTCACCACCGGACTGGAGACGCTCCCGCTCGTCATCCTCTTCCTGGCCAGTATCGTCATGCTCAAGTTCGCTGACCGCCGTGACGCGGCTCGCGCCGCCGCCGAGGCCCAGGCATCCTTCGGCGACGGCGGCTCGATCCCACCACCTAGCGATGCTGTTCGACCTTCGCAGCCGCGGTCGCCGCCGGACCGTGCAGGCGGTATATCTCGGCCTCGCCATCCTCATGGGCGGTGGCCTCGTGCTGTTCGGCGTCGGCGCCGGCAACGGCCTCGGCGGACTCCTGAACGCCTTCACCGGCAAGGGCTCGAGCGGCAACCAGTCCGCGGTGGTCAGCCAGGCCGAGAAGAACGCGATCAAGGCCACCCGGACTCAATCCGAACAACGCCGCGGCCTGGGCCAACCTGATCCAGGCTCGCTGGAGCCAGGTCCGCTCCAGCAGCGCCGACATCAACCCCAACACCGGCCAGTTCACCGCCGCTGGCAACAAGGAGCTCACCGACCCTCGGGCAGAACTGGCAGCGCTACAAGCAGCTGGTCAAGCAGCCCGATCCCAACGTCGCCATCCTCGCCGCCCGCGCCTACCAGTACCTCGGCAACTTCTCCGCCGCCGCCGCCGCCTGGAGCGACATCACCACCGCCAACCCGACCGAGACGAACGCCTTCGAGTGCCTAGCCGCCAACGCATATGCCGCCAAGCAGACCCGGACGGGCGGCCTCGCCGAGGCGAAGGCCCTCAGCCTGGTACCCAAGGCCCAGCGCACCCTGCTCAAGTCCCGGAATCGACAAGGCCAAGACCGACCCCACGGTGGCCCAAGGCTGCTGACCCTCGCTCGGCGTGTGGCGCTGGTCTTCTCGCGCGCCGAGCGCCGGGTAACATCGCCGCCAAGGGCCGTTAGCTCAACTGGTAGAGCAGGGGACTCTTAATCCCAAGGTTGGAGGTTCGAGTCCTCCACGGCCCACTCAAAGGCCCCGGAGATCCGGGGTTTTTCTCGTTACCCGTCTCCCCATCGCATCGCGCCTGGTCAACTGCCCGGTCAACACGTCGCGCGCTGTGGGCGCACGGGCGCCGCGGGCGCCGCCCTCGAGCTCTTGCACATGAGCGTGTCCAGCCAATCTGGGTCCCCACGCGGCCCATCACGAATTGCTGTCGTCAGCAGAGACTCCGGCTAGCAACCGGGCTCTCGCGCCGGGCCCGAAGAAGCTCTCGATCGACCCGAGGCCAAAGGGGCGCTGGACGCGGAGCACTTGCCAGAGGCTGGGCTTCGTGCTTCATGCGCTCCGGGCGGGCCGACTGCTCCTCGTTTCTCGAAGCGCCCGCGCCTCAGACTCGGTGGGGGGCAGGCGTGTCCGAAGCGGCTGCAAGCTTGTCCCCGCGTTCCAATCGAGCTTCCCGCGCCGTCAGCAATCCCGGCGTCTGCGCCGCGCCGCCGCAAGCGGCGCAGCAGCCATGGTGGCCGCCGCGCTCGCAGCGACCGCCGCCGGCGCCGACGCTACCGCGCTGGCCGAGTTGCTGGCGCTGGTGATGGCGGCGCTGGTGCTCGACGCTCGCCGCTGGGTGCGCCTGGCCGCGCGCAGCCGGGTCGGCGCTCAGACTGAGGCTCAGGTTCGACGGGCGCTCAGCGGGTTGAAGACGGAGGGGTGGCGGCTCCGTCACTCGTTCGTCTGGGGTGGGCGCGGGGATATCGACAGCGTCGCGATCGCGCCGACCGGGGTGGCGTTCGCGAGATCAAAACGCGCATGTTCGACCCACGCCACCTGGACCACGCCCGGGAAACGGCCGCGTGGCTTTACCGGCATCGCCGGCGCTGGTGCCGGCGAGGGGCGCTGGCGGCGTTGTGCGTGGTGCGCGCCCGCGGGGTCGAGCACGCAGAGGACGAGGTTCTCGTTGTGTCTTTGGACCGCTTGGCGCCGGCGCTCAGAGCTGGCGCGGGAACCTCGCCCCGCCCCCGGTTCCTGGCGCCGCAGACCTCTTCGTGATGAGCGGGACCGCTCAGCGGGTTGTTAGTCGCTCGGTCGGGAACGGGCGGCGGTATCGGCGAACACGCAGGCGAATAGCAGGTGCGCGAGGCAGTCGGTGATCGCCTCGGGCGCGCTGGGCGCGTCGCGGTCCAGGGAGCCGATCGCGAGCGCGGCGAACCGGCCGGGCTGCTCGGAGGCGAGCGGCAGCCACTCGTCGGCGTCGTAGCCGCGGGATTCACCGTCGGATTCGAGGGCGAGGTGGCAGCGGTGAAGGCTGCCGGTGGCGGTGGCGTCGATCGTCGCGATCAGCTCCTCGGCGACGTCGAGGGCGTCACGCGTGCTGGTTGGGAGGAGATGCAGGACGTTGGCGGCGACCGCGAGCCTGATCAGCCTTGGGATCGCGGTCGCCAGCAGCGTAATCGCGCGCTCGAGGCCGTGCTCGCCGGCGGGTAGGTCGCCCGCGCCGCGCTCGTAGGCGGCGTGGTAGCGCTCGGCGAGCTCGTCGGCCGGGCACGGGCGGGCGAGCTGTCGATAGACGGCGTCGAGGCTCAGCACGGCCTTCGGGAGGGTCGCGGACGGCCGTGGTAGCGGATGGGGAGGCCGTCGCGGGCGGCGCGTCCACCGCGGTCCGTACGGCGGGCTCGGGCGCATTGAGCGGCGAGGCGGTGGGGGCCACCTGTGCGCGGGCTCGGTGCTGCCAGGCCGGCTTCGGTTCGAACGCGGAGCATCCCGATCCGGCGCCGCCCCAGGCCGTTTCGGTGAAGTGGCCGCCCGATGTGGTCAACGAGGTGCCGCCTACTGCGATCACGTGCGAGTTGGTTGCGGGGTAGCGTGCGCCCATGCCGGTGTCACCGGTGCTGGCTGTGATCGCCACGCCAGGACGGTCGAGGTGCGGGTCGAACGTCGCGTCGCTCGCATCTTCAGGATTGCTCCAGCTATTTGAGACGAAGCGGGCATGCGCGGTCGCCCAGTCCTCGGCGGCATACATGTTGGTGTCCCGATTGTCGTTCGCCTCCACGAGCAGGATGTGACACAGGGGGCAGATGGCCGAGACCATGTCCAGGTCGACGGAGACCTCCTTGAACCAGGCGGAATTCGCGGCAGGTAAGGGGGACGAGGCGCCGTCCTGGTTCACCTTACGGAAGCAGCCGCTTGCCGCGGTGCAGGCGGGAAGGCCAAAGGCGGCGCGATATTGGCCGAGGTCGCTTTCGGCGTAGCGATCGTCCTAGGGGTCGACGATCGCGATCGTGCCGCCGTCGACGCGGCCACTGCGGTCGGTGAGGTTGTACGCCGCTTGGAGGTTGGCGGGCGTGTACCCGACCGGCGCAGGACCCCGCCAGCGCCGGCCGGTCCGGAGCGCCAGACGCGTCGACCAGGTCACAGGTCACCCTGTGGGGGATCTGTGGAATGCACGCAGGCCGAGGCGGGGTAGACGAGCCGGCTGCCGGCTATCGACCTAGCCTGGGCGGCCGCTGGTGCGGTTTGAGCGCCGACCGCGGCGAGGATCATTGCCGCCATGATCGAGACCAGTCTCGATACCTGGCATCGCCTCAACAGGGACAAACCGTATGTATGAGCATTCATTTGAGACCTCGCTGGTGGCTCACTTGTCGATGCAGGTCCGGGGGTTGGCGCTGTCGACGGTGATCCGAGTGGTGGCGCCGACGCGGACATGGGTGCCGGCGGCCGGCTCTTGACTGATCACATGGCCCGGGTTGATGCACGCCTGCTGCAGCGCGACGGTGGGGATCAGGCCAGCGGCGGACAGAGCTTGGACGGCAGCGTTTTGTGTGTCGTCCTCGACGTCGGGCACGGTGACGGATCCGAGCGAGACGGTGAGATTGACAGCCGAGGCCGTGGGCTCGACTGTGCCGGCGGGGGCGTTCTCTGCGATGACGGTGCCGGGTGGGTGGGCGTCGACGACGCTGTTGATAAGCCCGATCGTGAGACCGGCCCCCTGGATCCGCGCAGCGGCGGTGGTCTGGTCGATCCCGACTGCGACGGGGACGGTTGTGGTCGGACGGGTCTGGCGCACGATGATGTTGGCCCTGGTCGCTGTCCCGGTGTCGATCTTCAAGGGGTTGCCCGAGACCCAATCGAGCAGTAGGCGTACCTTGAACGTGCGCGACCCGCCGCAGGTCGTGAACACGGGGGCTGGTATCTGGTAGTTGACCAGGCGGTGGTGGATGTCGTTGGTCGCGTCCAGAGTCAGCAACGCGCTTCGTGTCACGGCGCATGGGTTGCCCGCTTGATCGAGCTGGATCAACTCCATGTGGGTCCGGAACACCGCATCGTCGTCGCCTGGGGAGCCGAACCAGCCGCTGTCGCCCTAGTAGTCAGGCCGGCAGGAGTGGGTTCCGTAGAAGCACGAGGTCACCTGTAGTTGGCCGGTCACATCGACCGATGTCGCATCCGGACCCGCCGTCCAGGTGGACGCGCCGTCGTCGAATAGGATCCGGCTGTTCGTCGGCGCGAACTGGCCGCCACCGAAGTACAGGCAGGTCGGCCAGGGTGGGGGCTGCGAGTCGTTCGACGGGCAGAACGGGCCCTCCCACTCCCCGGGAGGATCCGCCGTGAAGTTGTCGACATCCAAGAAGGTTCCCTGGGTCAACGACGTCCCGGCGCGAGCGATGGCCGTGTGGCTGTCGGTGTTGACGGCCAAGATCTTGCACTGGTAGATGTCAGTGTGGTCCGCAGTGAGAATCATCGAGGCCCGCATGGCCAGAGCACTCACGGCCTGGTCATTGGTACCGCCGTTGCTCTCGTCGCCGATCTGCTGGCCGCTGCTATCGAAACAGGCAAGGTCGTTGTCGACCTCGGGATGGTTGCTCGTCGGTCAGGCTGAGCGTCAGCTGGTCCGAGACCCGCCGGGACTGACCGGCCTGCAACCCGACCAGCACCGTCATCACTACAAACTTGTCGTCCCCAATCGTTGGCGGGACGCTCACATCAGCCGGGAGCGGATGGTGTTCAGCGACCGAGGTCCCACCCACGAGCGCAGCCGAGGCTGGTGTTACCGACACTGCGAAGACAGCGGCGGTCATCACCGCCCCCCACGCCATCGATCTGGTCAACCAACGATGACCGCCTCTCACACACCGCCAACCACCCCGGGTGTACCGCCCCTCGCATGTCCACGACATCCGTACCCTCACTGATAACTCGACTGAGAAGAAGAGACCAATTCAGCGCCGCTGATACATGTTTGAGCGACAAGATCGTTGATCACGGCGGCGTCATTGTGTGAATGGTCGCCAACGGCGGCGAACGACGGAACGACCAAAGCCGGAACGGGTGTTCGTTCCACCTCCCCGGACTCGCAGGGTGGTGGCGCCGGCGGCGAGTCCTGTCAAGGTCGCGTCCAACGTCCGCGGAGCGCTCTGGACGCCCGCCTGAGCGCGGAACTCCCGCATCTTCGAGCGAACACGTTCGCGTGCTCGCCAAGACGAGCCAGCGAGCGATTCGGCGACCGAGCGGCGCGATTAGGTGGTGCAAGCACGCCCCGAGCCAGCGTTGGGCGCCGGAGACTTGTGCGTTCCCGAGTGATCGAGCACCGACCCGCGCCCTGGTGGCGCTACCGGATCGGACGACCAGCGGGCAGTGCCGGCCCGGACAGTCGGATCCTCGCGATGCGGAAGCACGCATGCTGCCCGTGCAACCGCAAAGTTGCGAGATGGTGGCGGCGTGCCCACACTGATCTTTGTCCACGGCGCCCGCGTTCGAGACGCAGCGTGGTGGTGGAGCAAAATGACCAAGCCGCTCGCCGATCACGGCATCGCCACCGCCGTCGTCCCGCTCCCGAGCTGCGGCGAAGCCGGCGAGACACTCGGCGATCTCTACGACGATGTCGACGCGTGCCGCCAGGCGATTACCGAGGCCCACGAGCCAGTGGTGCTTTGCGGCCAGTCCCACGGCGAGGTGATCATCACCGAAGCCGGGGTCGATGACCGCGTGACCCAGCTGCTCCACGTGACCTCGGTTATGCCGACGCTGGGCAGTCCCAGGCCGATCGGGCGCTTCCGGACCAGGCTTCCGGAGGCAGGTTCGATCCGCCTGCGCATCGAGCGCGACGCGACCGGGGCGAGCTGGGTCGAGACGAGTTGGATTCCTCTCTGAGTCCGCGATCCAGAACTAAAGCCGCGTGTATCAGGCGGGCCGTCCGCCGCTCTTAATCGTCGAGACCAGACGTCCGAGGTAGAAGCTAGGGGGCGACGTGGACACGCAGCAGAACCAGACCATCACTTCTCGCGACGAGCGTCACGAGCTGGCACAGATCGGCGTTCGCTTGCTCGACGACGGCCACGATGCCTGGCTGGCCGCAGAGGTCGACTCCGACCGAGCACTTCGTGCCTGGTCCGCGGCGAGCCCGCGCGACCACGATGCGAGGTATGCCTCGTATTGCGCGGCACTCGATCGCGAGGAAGCGGCGGCACGCGATCTTCAGCGGTTCTGCGAGCTGACCGGCCCGTGCCTCACGCAACTGGCGCAGTAGATCATTGGAACGACAGCGGCTACCCGCGGGGCGCCTGCGTGTGTGACGGTCTGAGCCTTCGCGTCACCCTCCACTCGTGCGGGGGACCCATCGACGGAAGCGTGCGCTCGCCTGCTGGAAGCGAGGTGACATTCGCCAGCTGGCTCGAGTTGGTGGCAGCCGTTCGCACGCTCTCGGCTCGCGAGCTTGTGCGTGCAGACGAGTGTGACGATGTTCAATGTGGTCGGCACGGTCTCGGGCATGAGGCCTCGATCCGGACCCAGCCCCTCGTGGAAGAGATCGACGCGCTCGTTCGAGTCGAGGGGAACGAGGTCGCAGGAGCCGTCGAGACGGTCGAAGAGATCCTTCGGGCGACCGAGTCGACCGCTGAGCCGTTCGAGCGCGCCCGATTGCTCCTGGCCCTCGGGCGCGTGCGTCGCCGGGCCAAGCAGCGTAAACAGGCGCGGGAGGCTCTGGGCGAAGCTCTGGCAATCTTCGAACGGACAGGTTCGCCCGCCTGGGCGGACGCGGCGCGAGCCGAGGTGGCGCGCTGCGGTGTACGGGCAGCCGAGGGCGAGCTGACCGTCAGTGAACGCCGAGTGGCCGAACTCGTCGCCCAGGGGATGAGCAACCGCGAGATTGCCGCCGCCGCATTCATCAGCCCCAAGACGGTCGAAGCCAACCTCGCGCGCGTGTTTCGCAAGCTTGGGTTCCGGTCCCGTGCCCAACTTGCCGTTCACATCGCATTGCAGGCCGCCGGCTCACCCAAACCGGCTGAGGTAAGCATGGAGCACCGTGATGCTTCTGCCAGCGACGGCAGGTCATTGCACAGTGTGTAGGGATCTCACCTATTGAGACAGTAACCTTCACCTGCAACCATAGCGACTGTACACAGTGCTGGGCGGGCGCGGGATTGCCATCACAGTAAGTCTGACGTCGCCTCGCATTACACACAGACGCACCTTATGGTGCCCGATCAACAGGAGGACGTCCTATGTCCGCCATTCGTAAGATGCTGGGAGTCGTGGCTGTGCTTGGGCTGATGGCCCTTTCGGCCGCGCCGGCTCTCGCAGCCAAGGGCGCGCCGGCTGCGCCCCTGTCGCCCCAGTCGGTCTCGGCTGCCACGTTCACGAACCCTGGCGGGACTCAGAGCTTCGGTTCGGTCCAGTGCCCCGCTGGGTCGCTCCGCACCGGCGGTGGGGTCTTCGGCTCCGCCGGGTTGCAGCAGTCCGTCAACTCCAGCTATCCGTCGGGCAATGGCTGGGCGGCGTACATGAACAACACCAGTACGGTCAGCGCCTCCCTCACCGTTTACGCGGTGTGCCTGAGCTGACCTGACGGACGGGAAACGATGACCCCGCTGGGGCATCAACGGATGTAAAAGAGGAGGCTCCGGTATCACGGAGCCTCCTCGGCCACTTTCACCATCCAACTCGACAAGGCGATAACTGATGAATCACCACGTGCGTAAGGTGACGGCGCGCACCGCCGTAGGCGTGATTGGGTCTCTGGCGCTGGTCACAGCCGGCTGCGGAAGCACCAAGGTCCACCACACTGCCCCTCCGGTCACCGACTCCGGAAAGCCACGGCAGGTCGCCGCGATCCACGCCCTGACCCCGGCGACCGCGGAAACCCAGATCGCCACGCTTCAAGAACGAGTCGGACTTCCGGTGCAGGCCGTGCATTGCCCGCGGGGGGCGGCTATCCAGGACGGGCACGCATTCACGTGCATTACGACGCTCGCAAGAGGCGGCCCGATCAAGACCACCGTGACCCCGACGCGTGCCGACCTCGGTAACGCTCGGTTCCAGTTCCCACTCAGGAGTAGCCGATGAGGAATCCATACGTATCCCGATCCGGGCGGTGCACCTCGTCAGGACCGAGCGTGACGGTCGCAGCCGCGCTGGGGATGGCGGTCGCGATGGTCTTTCTCCTGTCCGCAGCACCGCGGGCGGGAGCCAAGATCACGGGGTTGCCCCAAAGCAGCTTCGGCGCGGGCGCGTCGCCTCTCCCGCCACCCGAGGTCGTGCCGCCGGCCACGCCACTCGGCGGTCCCGGTCCGGTGCGGAGTCTGAGCTGGACCGGTGTCTCGGATACAACCGTTTCCCCCCCGGATCCGAACGGGGCAATCGGGCCGAGCAGCTATGTCGAGATCATCAACACGCAGATCGCGATCTACAGCCGGACCGGCACGCTCCTGGCGGCCGCCCCGTTGCAGACGTTGACCGGGCATCCACAGGGCGATCTCGCTGATCCGATGATCATCTGGGACGCCGACACGCAACGGTTCTACTACAACGTCTGGGACGTCTCATCCGCGACGATGGCGTGGGGCTTCAGCAAGAGCAGCAACCCAACCGCAGTTCCGGCCGGTTTCTGCAGCTACACGGCGCACTTCGGCTACGCGCCATCGGAGTTCCCCGACTACCCGAAACTTGGTCAGTCGAAGAACTTCCTGATGATCGGAGTCAACCACTACGCCAACGCCAACTCGACTCACGCCGATCGATCGGACCTTCTGTCGATCGACAAGCCACAAGGCAGCGCGCCGATCTCCAGCTGCCCGGCGAGCACCACGTTTCTTACCCGGAGGGTCACCAACCTGCGCAACCAGGACGGCACGCAGGCCTTCACGCCGGTGCCGGCGATCCAGGACGACCCGCAGGCGATCGGCTGGGTAGTCACGTCATCCGACATCGAGTGCCCCGACATCTGCGGAACCGGGAACAAGATCACGATGCACTCCGTCAGCCCCAGCGCGGCGAATCCGAAGGTGCCAGTAGTCGCGGTAACAGGCCGATCGATCACGGTTCCCGCCTATTCCCCGCCGACGACGCCCGCGCCGCAGGCCGGCTCCCTCAACCAACTCGACACGCTTGACGGGAGACTCGAGCATGCCGTATCCGCCGTCGACCCACGCGTAGAGAAGAACGTCATCTGGACCGGACACAGCGTCAACAGTGCCGGAAACCGGTCCGAGTTCAGGTGGTACGAGGTCGCGCCGGCGCTGAGCGCAGCGCCGACACTGATCTCCTCGGGCGTCGTCAAGAGCCCGAGCCTCTACGTGTTCAACGGCTCGGTTGCCCCCGACCGCACCGTGAATCCCATCGGTGCCAATCACGGCGACGCCATCGTGATCGGCTTCAGCACGTCCTCGGCCACGACGCGTCCAGCTGACCAGATGGTGTCCAAGGTCGGCACGGGACCGCAGTCGCCGTTCGTGCTGGTACACAGCTCGGCAACTCCGGACAGCGATTTCACCTGCTCACCCTGCCGCTGGGGTGATTACGGTGGCGCCACGTCCGACCCAGCGCAGAGCCTCACGAGCCTGCATGGCGCCGTGTGGTTCAGCAACGAAGCGGTGACCGGGGGGCGGAACACAACATGGAACTGGGAGGCAACGCCCTAAGGGGCAACCGAGATCGGCAGGCATCGGACGCGAGTTCCGGTCTCCGCAGCGGGGGCGCTGCCCTGGAAACAGGGCAGCGCTCCGGCCGCCGCGGGTGGTCCTCAGCTCGCCCCCTCGAGCTGACACCCATACGCCTCGACCACGCCTGAAGTCGCTAACACGGGCGGCCTTGCGGGGTCTGGCCGCAAGCTCACCCGTGAACACTCGCCACGCCGCCGGCGGCTCCCGCGCGAGCTGCGGAACAAACGCACTCATAGCGACCCGCTTTCGTCATCCGACGCGCATCTCGCTCACCTCACCGGAGCCTCAAATTGCCCATCTCGGAGACTCGGACCGGCTTGGTGGCGTCATCGGCGCCAAGGGCAACTGCTGAGACGCCCTATCCGCGCGTAAGAGGACTCCGACAGGCGCGGCTTGGGATACTGCGGGAGAGGCTAAGCGGGTCTCGGCTCGGCGGCTATCAGCGCCGGTTGACACATGTGTCTGCCGCATCCTCAGGAGATTTCGGAGGCCAGCGTCGATGCGTGGTGTCGCCGCTCGTCCCGGGCGGAATCGGGTCGGCAACCGCCGTGACCGCTAATCGCGCCGGGAAAGCGAGCGCCGCGCCGTGCCCTCCGCGTGGAGGAGGTTGCCCAGCGGGCTGGATTTGGATCCGTCTCGACGGTTTACGAACGTTCGCGCACAGTCGACGAACGCGTCTTGCGGAGCCGGTCCGTGTGTCGGCGCCCGAGCTCGTTAGTCGCGCGGAGGAATGCCGTGATCCGCTCGAGCTCTTCGATCGTGAATCGCTTGGAGAGCATCGAGTGCCAGTCCGCCGCCATCGGCCCCCAGATGCGTTCTGCGGATCTGTAGAACGCTTGCGTTACTTCCACTCTGACGCGCCGGCGATCGGCCGGGTCCGGAAGGCGGCGCGCGTAGGCGACTCTCTCGAGGCGGTCGATCACCCCGGTGACGGCGCCGGCGGTGAGTCCGGCCTGGGTGGCTAGCTCCCCAGCGCTGAGTCCTCCGCCGTTTTCGATGATGTTGAGGCAGCGGAGGTCGGTCTCGCTCACGCCGAGTCGCTCGGCGGCGAGGCCGTCGAAGGCATCGTCCTGGTTGCCGGTCACCCTGAACTCGCGGATGAGCTCTTCAATTAGTTCCTTCTTCGACCTCCGCGGCGCGACGTCCGACATATCCTTTAGATGCTAAAGTATTTAGACACTAAAGGACTGCAGGCTAGCACGACCAACCGCGTTTGACGGAAAGGAGATCAGATGGCAAGCGAGATGCGCATCGAGCTGATCCAGGTCCCGGTATCCGACATCGATCGGGCAAAGGCGTTCTACGTCGAAAAAGTGGGCTTCACCGCCGACCACGACCACCAGGTGAGCGATGAACTTCGCTTCGTGCAGCTGACTCCTCCCGGCTCCGCCTGCTCGATCGCGCTCACCTCGGGTGCGCACCAGATGGCTCCCGGGTCCATCGAGGGGCTGCAGATGGTGATCGACGACGCAGAGGCGAGCCGAAACGAGCTGGCCGAACGCGGCGTGGACGTCAGCGACGTCCAAGCGTTCCCGTGGGGGAGCTTCGTCTTCTTCAAGGATCCCGACGGCAACGGCTGGGCGCTGCAGGCGATGACCCACCGCGACGAGCGCGGCTGAAATCCCTCGATCAGCGCCGCAACGGCACTCACAGAAGCAGCATTGAAGGCCGCTGCGCCTCGGTCGCGACTCTCGCCAGCCGCGAGATCAGCGGCGCCAGGTATGGCCCAGGAAGGCGAGACGAGCGGCCGAGTCGCGGAACCCGCGCAACTCAGGTGCCCGGTTCGGAGGGTCGCCATTACCGCGGCCGAACGAAACGAGGTTTGTTGCGTAGCCAGCTTCCGCGTCGCCCTGAGGCCGCAGAAGCCCTGCCTTCGGGGTCGGCGTGCTCTCGCGTCTCGTCCAGTGCGAGTACGTCGTCGTGGTGTGAGCGGGCTGCCGGAACGCCGGGCGGAGCGGCGTTGTCGGGGTCGCCGCCGAGCTTAGTCCTCCCATTGCTCAGATCAGGAGCAGCGGGCAATGCGATCAGGTCGCAGGCAGGAGCTGCGGTCGGGCCGTGCCCTTAAGCGCGGCAGTGGGACGATCCGGGCCGAGCGTTGGGGTGGCGCGCATTCGTAGACTGGCGTGCCGGAGGATTGATATATGTCGAGTGCTGTCGATGGTCCCGCAGGCGACGCCTTTGTCTCGACCGGCGAGCTGCCCGAGCGTGACCTGGTGGATTGCTTGGTGCGCGAGGCCCACGACCGTTATCGGGCAAACCGCGACGGCGTGGTCTCGCAGGTGTATCCCGCGCTGGCGAGCGTCCCGGCCGATCTCTTTGGCGTGTGCGTGTCCGGAACCTCCGGAGCGATGTTTGCGGCCGGGGATGCCGACCGCGAGTTCACGATCATGAGCATCTCGAAGCCGTTCGTGTTCGCGCTCGTGTGCGAACTGATCGGCTCCGACGATGCGCGGGAGCGGCTGGGTGTAAATAGCACCGGCCTGCCGTTCAACTCCCTTTACGCTGTCGAGCGATCCGCCGATGGCCGGACCAATCCAATGGTCAATGCGGGGGCGATCGCGACGAGCAGTCTCGCGGCGGGGCGCGGCGTCGAGGACCGGTGGGGCTTCATTCATGATGGGCTCTCGCGCTTCGCCGGGCGAGAGCTCTCGCTCGACCCCGTGGTATACGCCTCCGCGTCGGCCACCAACTCGCGCAACCAGAGCATCGCGCGGCTCCTGGAAAGCGTCGATCGCGTGTACTGCCCGTCCGCCGATGCCGTGGAGCTGTACACACGACAGTGTTGCTTGCGTGTGAGCGCCAGAGACCTCGCCGTGATGGGAGCAACGCTCGCTGACGGCGGCGTCAATCCTGTCACCGGAGAGCGGGTGATCGAACCTCGCGTTTGCCACTGCACACTCGCGGTAATGCTGACCGCGGGGCTGTACGAAACCTCGGGCGAGTGGCTGTATGACGTCGGGTTACCGGCCAAGAGCGGGATCGGTGGCGGGATCGTGACGGTGTCGCCGGGCAAAGGCGGTATGGGCACTTTTGCGCCGCCGCTCGATCAGGAAGGCAACAGCGTAAAGGGCCAGCTCGTCGCGAAGTTCCTGTCCGCGCGGCTCGGTCTGGACCTGCTGATCTCGCGGCCGGCAGGACGATGAACGTAAGTAGCCGGGTCGACCAGATCACTGAGCGACGTCTGAGGCGCCGCCCGAGGGCTCCGAGTTGACGACGCGGGTCCCGGTCGACCGCGAGCGGATCGTGCGGACGCTGACCTTCTGGCTGCGCCCCGCGTTCGTGTTGCGCGTCCTGAACCGCTTCCAGCTCGTCGCCGGCTTCGACCGGGCGATGGCCCTGGCCTCGAGCGCCCTCACCGCCCTGATCCCGCTCGCGGTCCTAGCGGGCGCGGTTCTACCGCACCTCCAGACCGAAGGCGCGGCCCAATGGTTGATCGATCGCTACGCCCTCACCGGCGGGGGCGCGGAGGCGGTCAGGGACGCGCTCGCGCCCTCGACCGCGACCAACACCGACATAGGCCTGATCGGCGCCGGGCTGCTCGTCATCGCCATACTCAGCTTCGCCCGGGCCGTACAGCGGCTGTTCGAACGCACGTGGGAGCTGCAGCCGCTGAGCGTGCGCAACTCATTCAACGACCTGCTGTGGGTCGCCGGGCTCATCGCCTACCTGGTGATCAGCGGCGTCGCGCACCGCGAAATCGGCAGCAGCCGCGTACAGGTCGGGGCGAACCTGCTGCTCACCCCTGTGACCGCGATCTTCCTCGCCTGGAGCGGCCGTGTGCTGAGCGCGAAGCGAATCGAGCTGAGAAGCCTCGCCCCGTTCGCGATCGTCGCGAGCCTAGCGCTCGCCGTCTACTTCGCCGGCGCGGCCGTCTACGTGCCACACCTGTTCAGCTCGTACGCGAGTCGCTACGGGGCGATCGGAGCGGTGTTCGCGATGATCTCGGCCCTGTTTGGCTTCATGGTTGCCCTGGTTGCGTCCGCCGCCCTCGGACGCGAGGTGTTCGACGAGCTCAACCGGATTCGCGCCGGGGAGCGACCGGCCGACGACGAGATACGGCGCGAGTGGGACACCTTCATCCGCGAGGCGCGCTCGCGCTGGCAGACGCTGCGCGAAGACATCGATCGGATCCGCAGAAGGCATGAGCCGCCCCCTCGCGACAGCGATCCGTGAGCCGAGACCTCGCCGAGACGATCAGGCGCAAACCAGGAGTCGCGGACGCGCTGCTCACGGTTCAGCCGAGTGCTGAGATCCCTCTGGCGATCAGCGCGATCCCGAAGAGGCCGACGATCGCGGCGACGCCCGCAAGCTTGTTGGTCTGCATCCAGCGCGAGAAGCGGCTGACCGTGGCCGCGGTGCGGCCGCGGTCGATCGTGTAACCGGCGATCGGAACCTCGATCAGGATGAATTTGATCAGCGCGAAGATGACCATCACCACCGCCGCGGTCAACACTCCATATCCGCCTCTCGCGACGCGCCCGACAGCGACGAGGTCGAAGGGGCCGGGAACGGCCAGCAGCGCGCCGACCAGGCAAGCGACCACGACCGAACCTTCGCTGAGCGCCCGCTCCGCTCGGGCACGCGTCTTCGCCGCGGCCGCCGAGCCCGGTCGCGGGCGACGCTCTGGTCCCCGCGACATCGGCCGGTCCCGATCCAAGAGCGCTCGCCCGCTGCGAGTCGCGATCAGGATCGCGACGAACACCGCGATGGCGCCGAACGAGAGATAGGTCGCCGGACCGAGCCGGTGAGAACCTGTGCCGGCGACGCTGCCGCGAGACCGGAAGACCACGAAAATCAGGACACTGGCGGCGACGCTCACGAGCAAGCTCGCGAGATAGCAAGCCCACAGGAGCGACTGCGGATTCGGGCGCGTCAGGATGATCACCACTACCGCAAGCAATTGCGGATACACGGCCGCGGCTAGGGCAAGCAGAATGATCGAGCCCACACTGCCACCCCTCAGGCAGGACCAGCGTCCGGAAGTCGTTTGCACAACGGTAAACCCAACAGAAAACGCATCCTTGCCAGATTCTGCTACCTCGCCGCCGCGAGCACCCTCAAACACGAGCCCGAATGCGGCAACCATACGGATGTCAACAACCGAGCCTGACGCCCGGATTCAACCACCTCGTTTCCAATGGCAGGTCGCAGCAGCGCGAAGGACGGTGGCGACACCAAAGCGGGTCTCGAGTGCCCGACGGTGGCGCATCTCGTATTCGCCACGAGCGCGATCAGCAGAACCGCAACTGGAGGCGAGGGTGTCGAGCGCCCTCTTGTCCGCTCACTGAACAAGCGGTATAGGAGCGTGCACGTCGGGCAACTCAAGCCCGTCCGGGTCGCCCGCCTCGCGCGGAATGTCGTCCCGGCATCGCCGCTGTCGCGGACTGTTCGCGGCGCGCGACCCATCCCGCGCACCGCCCCGTCCGGCGTGGCCGCGCCGCTGGTGGCCGGGGCGCCGCAGGCGAGCGCCGGAAGGCTGGCCGCGGGGTCCTCGCCGCTGCTTGCCAACTTCAATGGCGTCAGCAGCCGCGACAGCGAAGTCACCAACTTCGGCCAGAAGTTCGAGCCTCCCGATCAGGGGCTGTGCGCCGGCAACGGCTTTGTCATGGAGATGGTGAACTCGGCGTACACGATCTACACACCGACCGGCAAGGTGGTCACCGGGCCGTTCAACGTCAACGGGCCGTTCGACGAGGGTCTGATCGAGTTCACGAGCGACCCCCGGTGCGAGTACGACGCCTCGACCCACACCTGGTACGCGGTGATCCTGGAAATCAACGACTCGTTTACCGCGACCCGGGTCGATCTGGCCGTCAACACCTCGGGCGATCCCACCACGTTGTGGACCAACTACCAGATCGACACGACCGATATCGGCGGAGCGACGGGGCCCAAGCATCCGGGATGCCCGTGCCTGGGCGACCAGCCTCTGCTGGGGATCGACGCCTCCAACATCTACATCAGCACGAATGAGTTCTCGATCCTCGGACCAGAGTTCAACGGCGCCCAGATCTATGCGATCGCAAAGAGCGACCTCACCACGACGGGGCCCCCGATGACGCCGGCCCACTTCGTGCACTTCGACAACCTGACGATCGGCGGGTCCCTCGCGGCGTCGGTCCAGCCGGCGCTGACCACCCCCGGTAATCCAGCCGCTGAGTACTTCCTGAACTCGCTCGATCCGCACGGGACCTTCGACCAGCGGATCGGCGTGTGGGCGATGACGAACCGTGGCGTGGTCGCGACCGGCGGCAAGCCCACGCTCTCGAGCGTCGTGGCCCCGTCGGAGGCCTACGGACTGCCGCCTGTTGCCGTCGCCCAGAAGGGCTCGACGAGCTTGCTCGACCCCGGCGACGACCGCATGCAGCAGACGCAGTTCTTCGGTGGCGACGTCTGGGGCGCGCTCGACTCGGCGGTGACGATCCCGGGCGACTCCGCCGAACGTGCCGGGGCCGCCTGGTTCGACGTGCGACCCAGCCTCTCGGCCGGTGTCATCGCCTCGGCTCATGTACGCCAGCAGGGGTACGTCTCGCTCGCCGACAACTACCTGCTGTATCCGGCGATCCAGACCACGCCATCCGGCAAGACGGTAATGGTGATGTCACTCTCCGGCGAGCGTCACTTCCCGAGCGCCGCCTACTCGGTGCTCGGCAGCGGCGCGACGTCGGTCGGCCCGGTCACCATCGCCGCCAACGGATCCACGAACTACGATCCGAACGCGGGGCGCTGGGGTGACTACTCCTGGGCGAGGCTCGACCCGTCGGGCACCTCGGTGTGGATGGCAACCGAGTATGTGTCTCCAAAGGGAAGCCAGACCACCGACGGGCGCCGGGACTGGGGGACCCGGGTCATCAACATCCCGACAGGCTGACGATAGGTTGACGGTAGGCGCCACCGGCGGCGGCGGCGCCTACCTGATCCCACTCTCGTAGAGGATCGTCACCGCCGTGAAGGCATGACTGTGAACTGTCACCGTCTGGGTCTTCGCGCGCGGGAACGGTCGCCCGTTGCGTGGCTGCAGCAGATAGCGCCCGGGTTCCAGACGGGTCATGAAGTGCCCGTCGGCCGAGGAGCGCAGTCGTACGACGGACGTTCCGGCCGGCTCGCGCTTGATCGTGATCGTCGCCTGGAACGTCCGAACACACGGGTGACCCGGTCGCTGCACCGGACATGTCGGGCCGTACAGCACGACGCCGCGAATGCCCGAGTCCGGATGGCGCTGCGCGCCGCCGGCGGTCCCCAGCGCGAGGCCAAGCGCGGCGAAGAGGACCGTTCCGCACGCGACGAGCCTGATCGATCTCACGCGCTCATCTTGGCACGAGTCGGCGCCAGCGACTGTCCGGAGGGACAACGCAGAGGGGGACGAGTGCTATGCGAGGCGCTCGGTAACGTGCACCTTAAGGGCGCGGCCGGGGTCCGCCAGACTGGCCTGGAGATCACGGATGATCGTGCCGAGAAGGCCCGAGGCGAGAAGCCCTGGCCCGAGCGGACCGGACGCATTCTCACCGACGGGCGGCAGCTGTCGCAGGGCGGCTCTGGCCGCCGCGGGCATACGGCCAAGCTGCCAGCGGATCTCCTCGCTCACAGCCTCCGGCTGGTCGGGGGCGGCCAGCCCAGCCGCCTTGGCGGCATACGCGGCCCGGAGCCGGGCGATGGCATCACGGGGGCGGCTGTCCCCCGGAGCGTCCGCCTCGAACAATCCCAGGACCCGCTCCGCTGCAGTCCGCCGCCCACACCGCGACGATTCGCCGGTCAGCTTCGCTCAGGGTCTGCGGAGAACCCACACGCAGATTCTCCCGTCTGAAGACGTGGGCGCCGCGTGTGCGCGTCTACGCCGCCCAGCGAAAGCCGGTCGCCTCGGGGCGCGGTGCCAGCGGGCTGGCCGGCAGACTCGCCCGGCGGGTCGTCCTCGTTGTAGGCGCTCGGCGCCACGTCGTTGGGCGCGTCGGCGTGGAACAGCGCGGCCAGCAGCTCGATCTGCCCGCGGCCGACGCCCAGCTCCCCCATCCCGCCGCCGTACATCGGTCGCCGCTCCCGCGCGCAGCGCGCGTACACCTCGAACAGCGCGCGCAGGCTGCCGATGCGCGACGGCTTGACGTTCACCACGCGCGCCGGAAGCGGCGTCGCGCCGATGTCCTCGGCGCTGTGGATCGGCGCGTCGTAAGAGACGCGCTCGACGTGATCGCCGAGCCGCTCCGCGATCTCGGGCAGGTCGTGCGGATCCTCCAGGTACGCGTCCGGGAACGCAGCGAGCACGCGGTCGTACAGCGCGCCCAGCGCCTGCGGATCCTTCACCTCGAAGCCGTACTGGCCTTTGAAGTCGATCGTGTCGACCGCGCCGGTCGCCGCGACCTCGTCGACGAGCGCGCGGCGACCAGGTCGCCTCCGCGTCGAGCTTGAAGCGCACGCCCGGCGAGCGGTCGAGCCGCCGGCGCACGTGCTCGATCGAGGGCTGCTCGCCAAGGCCCAGCGAGTTGACGAAGCGCACCGGCCGCGGCTCGAGGCCGAGCACGTCGTGCAGGCGCGCGGCCGGCCTGGCGCAACGCGAGGTCCAGCGCCGCCGACTCGAACGCCCAATTGCGATAGCGCCGGCCGCCTCCCACTCCGGCGGCTTGGGCCACGGTCGAGCGTCGCGAGGTGATCGCAGAAGCCGGCTAGCGTCCACTCGCCCGCGAGCGGCAGCGCGGGCTGCGTCTCGTGCAGCGAGCTGCCGTCCTCGACGTGGACCGAGACGTCCTCCCCGAGCCCGTCGGCGCCGGCGCCGACCAGCCGCACGTGCGTCGTCACGCGCTGGAACTCGTGGGCGAGGACGGCGTGCAGCCGGTCGTACTCGCACGACTCGACGACGAGCGGCAGCTCCGCCAGCCGCGGCCAGAGCGATTCCATGAGAGTCATCTCGGCAGCCTCTCTTCATGTTCGTGCTTTTTCTCCTGATCGTCTTTCTCGTTATGACCGCACCGAGGCGCAAACCTCATCGGTCAAGTGTGACTCCGTGCTGCAAGTTCATCGGGGTCAAGCTCGAGCCTCAGCGGGGATCGGCTCGCCCACCCGGCGCCGCTAGAGGCGACCATCCCGGCGGGCCTGACGCACGGCGCTGCGGGAGCTGCGCGAGAGCAGCAACGAGAGGATCGCGACGCCTCCGCGGTGCACTCGAATCTCGGCGTCGCGGAGTTCGCCGCGAAGCCTGATCCGGCGGCCCAGGGGAGCGCCCGTGCCGGTCCAGTCCTTGACCCGCCCTCTGCCGATGCGGCGCAGGTCATCGTGGTCGATGATTGCATCGTCCGCTACCAGCAGTTTGACCATCGCATGGTCGAGATCGAAGTGGATATCGATCTCCCCAGGCTCGATTCGCGGCAAGAGCAGATCGAGAACGACGTTTCCACGGGAGGCGGCTACGTCGAACTGGCGACGAGTGGTCCACTCGCCAACCTTCTTGACGGCGCGGCTGTGTGCGCGGATCCGCACGCGCTGGGCGCCGGGCGCTCCGGGGGTATGGGTCGTGTGGCTCGTGTCGGTACTCATGTAAGTGTTCCTTCTTGTTTGTGGTCGGGAATCAGGGTGTTGTGTCGGGTTAGCCGCGACGGTATTTGGCGACGGCGAGCGGCACGGTCACGGCGATGATCGCGAGCGCCCAGATCAGGGCTCGGGTCACGAAGTACGAGCTGGGGTGCCCGAGCAGCGCGCGGGCGTGCGGGCCGAGCGTGAGCGCGCGGACCGCGTTGACCATGTAGGTCAGCGGCTGGTGGTTGGCGAACACCTGCAGCCAGCTGGGCATCGAGCTGACCGGTACGTACGCGCTGGAGACGAAGGCGAGCGGGAACACGATCATCCCCATGCCCTGGGCTGCCTGCGCGTTACCGGCGAACAGGCCCAGGGCGATGAACAGCCATTCGAACGCGAAACCGAAGACGATCACGAGCCCGAACGCGGCCAGACCGTCGATCGCCGAGCCGTGGAGGCTGAACCCGACCGCGAACGCGACGACTGTGGTGAACGCGGTGCTCCAGGCAACCAGCGCGGTGTCGGCCATCGCCCGGGCGGTGAGCACGGCAGCCCGCGGGATCGGGAGTGAGCGCAGGCGGTCGATGAACCCTTGCTCGAGGTCCTCGGCCATGGCCGCCGCCGTCCCGATGCCCGAGAACAGGACTCCGGTGGCGATGAACCCGGGGACGAGGTAGTCGACGTAGGACATGCCGGGGATGTGGATCGCGCCTCCGAACATGTAGCGGTAGATGAGGAAGAACAGCGACATCTGGACCGTGGCGAGGACGATCAGCTGGGGTGTGCGCACGTAGCGCAGCAGCGAGCGACGCGCCACGGTCAGAGTGCTCTTGGCCAGCCCGGTCTGGCGGCGCGCGGCTGTCGCCGGGCTTTGGTCGAGGGTCGAAGCGATGGTTGTCATTAGACGAGTCGTTCCTTTCTGGTTAGGCCGCGCGAGCGGCCGTGGCGTCGTGGTCTTCGTCTGCCTGCTGTCCGGTGAGGGCGAGGAACACCTCGTCGAGGTTCGGCTGTCGCATCGCGATGTCGTCGAGCGCGATTCCGGTTGCCTGGAGCGACCGCAGCGCGGTCATGTGCCCATCGCCGCTGGGGTCGACGCGCACGCTGACCCGTCGCGTGGCGTCGTCGATCTGCGCGACACCGTCGCCCAGCCGACCGAGCAGCTCGGCCATCCCCGCCACGTTCCGGCGGTCGTGGACGTGCACCTCGATCACATTGCCGCCGATCTGCTGCTTGAGCTGTGCCGGCGTGCCGGCCGCGACCGCCCGACCGTGGTCGATGATCACGACCTCGGCTGGCGAGATGGTCGGCCTCATCGAGGTACTGGGTGGTCAGCAGCACGTCGGTCCCTGACTGCACGAGCGCCCGGATCGCGTCCCACAGCTCGATCCGGCTGCGAGGATCCAGGCCGGTGGTCGGCTCGTCGAGCAGCAGCAGACGCGGAGCGCCGACCAGACTCGCACCGAGGTCGAGCCGTCTGCGCATGCCGCCGGAGTACGTGCGAGCCAGCCGGTCGCCGGCCTCGACGAGCCCGAGCTGCTCGAGCACGGCGCCGGCGCTGGCCTTGGCCGCGCGCCGGCTCTGGCCGAACAGGCTGGCGATCATCTCGAGGTTCTCTCGCCCGGTCATCGCCGGCTCGACGGCCGCGAACTGGCCCGCCAGGCCGATCACCCGACGAACCGCCGCCGGGTTCTCGCGGGCATCGTGGCCCGCGACGAGCAGCGTGCCCTTGTCAGCTCGCAGCAGGGTCGCCACCATCCGGACGAATGTCGTCTTGCCGGCGCCGTTCGGGCCGAGCACCGCCGTCACCTGCCCCTCGCTCGGCGATCAGGTCCATTCCATCCAGCGCCGTGGTCGTTCCGTATTGCTTGGTGAGGCCGTGGGCCTCGATCGTGGCAGTCATCTAACTGTCCTCCGCTTCCTCGTGGTCGTTTGCGGGGGTGAATGTGGCCGCGATCTCGTGCAGCCACTGCTCGCTCCAGGTCAGGCGTCCCTCCCGCAGGTCGGAGATCACGCCGCGGACCCACGTCGAGCTCTGCTCGAAGTACCGCCTGGCGGTATTCCTCCTCGAGCAAGAAGAGCCGCGGCAGGCCCGCCGGCGCCGCCGGTCAGCACCGACACGGTCTCGGCGAGCTCGGCCGCGAGCTTCTCGGCCCGCAGCTCGAGCTCGGACTGCGCCTCCTCCGGCTCCAGCCCGAACAGGATCGACACGGCCGCGATGAACTCCGGGTACTCGCCCTCGGTGCCGCGGAGCATCTCGCGCAGCCACTGGCGTGCGACCTCGCGGCCGGCGTCGGTGATCGCGTACACGACACGATCCGGATAGCCCTCGACGCGGGTCGTCTCCGACACCTCCACGAGCCCGTGTCTCTGCAGCCGCTCGATCGTCTGATACAGGCTCGCCCGGGCCCGCACGTTGACCACGCGGTCCTTGCCCTGAGCCTCGAACAGCTTCTGCATCCGATACACGTGCATCGGCTCGCTCATCAGTTGCCACAGAACGGTCAGGCCGAGCGCCGAGCGGCGGGGAGCTTTTGATGGGGTCATAGACAGCAGCTTACTAGTCGTGTCAAGACTAGCCATCTTCTGGCTAGCTGTTCGCCAAATGCAGCGCGATCGTCACGGGCTGCCCGGCTGCAGTTCGACGACCACGATTCGCGGCTGCTGATCGAACAGCTGGGCGCGGGCCCCCCCAGGGTTGGTGATCGCGGTGGGGTTATGATCGGTGCGGCGCGCAGGACGCCGCCGGTCCGCGGAAAGGGCAAAGCCCACCTGTAGCTGAAGGTCGTGCTTGTGGTCGGTCTGTCTCCTTTCCGGCCTGCGATTGCGGACTCCGGGCCCAGGTGAAAGGAGGCCTTTGTGCCAACTCGTGGTCTTCCTGGCAACGCCAACCTCGAGCAGCTCAAGAAGGGCGCCAAGTCTTTCCAACGCGCCGTGCGCTCCGGCGATCCTGGTGCGGTGGACGTGGTGCGCGAATTCCACCCGCGCCTGCACGAAGTCCAGCCGGGCGCGCCGGAGCTCGAGCGGTTCACGCGCGCGGATGCGCAACTGGTCGTGGCACGCAGCTTCTGCTTCCCCAGCTGGGCGAGGTTGAAGGCCCACCTCGAGCTGGTCCAGCCGTACGCCCGCTCGCCGCACAAGCAGCCGGTGGGAGGTCCGCTGGCCGATAAGGGCGCCGTCGTCGACGAGTTCCTGCGGCTGGCGTGCCTGACCTACGGCGACGATGACCCCGGCCGGTTGCGGCACGCGCAGGTGCTGGTGGAGGAGCACGATTGGTTGGCGCGCGCGAGCATTCACACGATCGCCGCGACCGGCGAGGTCGATGCCGCCCGCGACCTGCTGGAGCGTGATCCTGCCCAGGCCTCGCTGGTGGGGGGTCCGCACGGTTGGGAGCCGCTGCTCTATCTGACCTATTCGCGCGTGGCGCACGCGCCCGGCGACTCCCCGGTTGAGGTGGCGCGGCTGTTGTTGGAGCACGGCGCGGACCCGAATGCCGGGTATCTCTGGGAAGGGCTCGTGCCGCCGTTCACCGCGTTGACCGGTGCCCTGGGCGGCGGAGGCATCATGCCGCGGCACCCGCAGTGAGCTCGCTCTGGCGCGTCTGCTGTTGGAAGCGGGCGCTGACGCCAACGATGGGCAGGCTCTCTACAACCGCGGGTGGGTCGTGGATGAGGACGAAGGCTGGCTCGAGCTCCTTCTGGAGTTCGGGCTGGGCAGCGGCGACGGCGGGCCGTGGCGGCGTCTGCTCGGCGAGCGGCAGGACTCACCGCAGGCGATGATGGAGGACCTGCTCATGGCCGCGGCCGCTAACGGCCTCGCCGGCCGGGTGCGCCGTTTGCTTGCCCGGGGGGTGGATCCGCAGGGCCAGGGTTCGCGGCATCCGATCTACCAGGGACGCTCGCCCGTGCAGGAGGCGGGGCTGGGAGGCCACATGGATGTCGTGTCGCTGCTGGTCGATGCGGGCGCGTCCTGGGAGCACGATCAGGTCGACGCGCTCCTGGCTGCCGCGACGGCCGGCGACCGGAACACGGTAGCGCGGATGCTGGCGGCCAACCCCGGCCTGCGAGAGAGCGCGATCGAGCGACGTCCCGGCCAGCTGGTCCGCGCGGCCACCGAGGACAGCTATGAGGCTGTCGCGGTGCTGATCGAGCTGGGTTTCGATGTCAACGCGCGCCCGCGCACGGCTCCCTTGCACGAGGCGGCGATGCGCGGCAACCTTCGGGTGATCGGGCTGCTGCTCGATCACGGCGCCGACCCGAGCCTCCGCGACACCGACTACGACGCGACACCCGCGGGCTGGGCCGAGCACCACGGCCAGGCCGAGGCATACGAGTTTCTCTCAAGGCTCGAGGAATGACGAGAGTGTGATTGCCACCGTACGTTTGCGCCGGTTCACCCACGAGGACCTCGTCACCGTGGAGCCGTGGTTTCGCGACCCCGACACAGCTCGGTTCCTCGGCGGCCCGGAATGGCCGGCGATGATGCTCGAGCGCGATCTCCGGGTCCTCGCCGCGGAGTTCCGTGGAGCAGTGCAGACGGGCGCGTTCCGTTATCTCGCCGACACTGACGGGCGTACGTTCGGTTACGTCGACTGCGGCACGTTTGATCGCTGCACGATCTGCGATGGCGAGGCTCCAGACGGGCCGATCATCACGGAGACGATCGAGGTGGCGACCGGGTCGATCGCGTTCGTCGTTGACCCTGTGGTTCGCGGGCGGCGGTTTGGGCGGGCCATGATCGGGGCGTTGATGGTCCAGCCGGAGCTGGCGGCGGTGCAGCTGTTCGAAGCCGGAGTGGAGCCGGAGAACGTCGCGTCGCGGCGGTGTCTGCGAGCGGCCGGGTTTCGACCGCGATCGCAACGGCCCGACTTTGAAGGGATGCTCTACTACTGCGCCTGGCGCAGTGGCGGGCCGGGCGACGCCAGGCCGGCGCGATGAGAGCGATCCGGATCCCGCCACAGCCAGCGCTCTATAGTTAGCACAATGGCTAAGGATGTGTTCGGCGCCCTCGCGCATCCACTCCGGCGAGAGATCGTCGAGCGTCTCAGCCGAGGACCGGCGACCGTCGGGGAGGCGACGCGTGACTTCCGGGTCTCCAAACCGACGATCTCGCGGCACCTGCGGATGCTCGAGGAGGCAGGCGTCGTGAGCCGCGTCGTCGACGGCAGGAACCACCGCCTGACCCTGCGGACCGAGGCCCTCGCCGAGGCCTCCGATTGGATAGCGATCCAGCGCGAGCGCTGGGAGCGCCTGTTCGACGTCGTCGACGAATATCTCGAAGAGGGAAGGGAACGCCGGTGAGGGAGGAGCCCGGTCGCTTCGTGCGGATCGAGCGGACGTTCGCGGCGTCGGCCGAGGAAGTGTTCGACGCCTGGACCAGCCCGGAGGTGATGCGGCGCTGGTTTCACTGCGAACCCGACTGGGCCACCCCGGTGGCCGAGGTCGACCTCCGCGTGGGCGGCGACGTCCGGATCGTCATGCAGAAGCCTGATGGCACTCGGGCCGAAGCGTGGGGCGAGTACACGCTGATCGAGCGGCCACACCGTCTTGCCATGACCTGGACCTTCAGCGACGATCCATCCAACCGGCAATTGATCGAGCTCACCTTCTCAGAGTCCGCCGGCTCGACCACGGTGCTGATGGTGAACAGTGGCATCTCGACCGACGGGCGCCGCGACGCCCAGGGGTGGGGGTGGCGCGGGTGCCTCGACGAACTCGAGCGGCTCGTCACCGGCGGACGGCGACGGTGATCTGCGTCAGCGCCGCAAGCCCTGTGGCGCCGCGTGCGCGCACCCGGATGTTCGCGCGTGCGCGGCGGCCCGACTGCCGAGATCGTGACGGTCCCGCCGGCCGTGAACGAGCACGACGTGGCGCAGGTCGCCTCGAGGCGAAGCCCGTGCCGGGCGAGCAGCCGTTGTCGCGCCGCGATGTGAACGGTGAGTCTCGGCGGCGAGGTGCCGGGCACCGGGCCGCCGGTCGGCGGCGTGATCGTGGCGGGCGACGGGACGAGCGGGGCCGAGATAGTGATGGTCCGGGTGGCCGTCGAAGCGGCGCCGGTGTCGTCGGTCGTGGTAAGCGTCGCCGTGAACGCGCCGGCTTGCCCATGCGTGTGTGCCGCGGTCTTGCCGCTGGCTGTCGTGCCATCGCCGAACTGCCACGCCGATTCGCGCCACCCCGACCCGGCCGGCGATAGCGGAGGCGCCTTATCTTCACGGGGGCGGGGGGGAAGAATCCGTCGCCTCGGTACGTCTGTACGCCGTTGCGAAGTCATCGGACGTCTGCTGATTTCGCCGCCTGAACCCCGATTCGGGTCCCCGCGTACATATGGCGAGGTACAGGAGAAACCATGTTGCAGCCGCTTCACAAGCTCAGGCACGTCCGCAGTCCGTGGATGGTGCTTGCAGTACTCGGAACTGCGCAGTTCATCGACATCCTCGACGTGACGATCGTCAATGTTGCGCTGCCGCACATCAGCCGTGACCTGCATCTCGGCGCGGCGAGCGTTCAGTGGGTGATCACTGCCTACACACTGCTCTACGGTGGGTTCCTTCTTCTCGGTGGCCGGTTGGCGGATCTGTTCGGCCGCAGGCGACTCTTCCTCATCGGCCTGGCCTTGTTCGGGTCGGCGTCGCTGGCCGCCGGCCTCGCCCCGGACGCGGCGGCGCTCGTCGGGATCCGCGCGGTGCAGGGGCTCGGGGGGGCGCTGATCGCGCCGGCCGCGCTCTCGCTCCTCACTGTCACGTTCCCGTCGGGCCGGGAGCGCAACATCGCCCTCGGCGTGTGG
This sequence comes from uncultured Solirubrobacterales bacterium, assembly GCA_963757795.1. Lineage (GTDB taxonomy): Bacteria > Actinomycetota > Thermoleophilia > Solirubrobacterales > Solirubrobacteraceae > Palsa-465. Next base: position 70,432 of record CAVWSI010000004.1, read on the forward strand.
GGAAGCCTGGCCGGACTCGGCGGCACGTTCGGCGTGATCATCGGCGGGTTGCTCATCGATGCTCTGTCCTGGCGCGCGATCTTCCTGGTCAACGTCCCCATCGTCATTGCGCTGCTCGTCCTCGCCCCGCTCGTCTTGGAGGAGAGCCGCGCCGATCGTGAGGCCGGCGACCACCGCCCCGACGTGCTCGGAGCCCTGTTGGGCACCGCCGGCCTGCTCGCGCTCGTGCTGGCCGTGGTCCGGGCCGAACCGCTCGGCTTCGGGTCACTGGAGGTGCTAGCTCTCGCCGCGACCAGCGGCCTGTTGCTCTCGGTCTTCGTAGTCGTCGAGCGTCGCAGCAGCGCGCCGTTGCTCCCCCTCTCGCTGTTTCGCAGCCGCGGCCTGACCGTGAACAGTGCGATGTTGGCGGTCAACTCCGGCGCTTTTCTCGCGATGTTCTTCCTCACCGGTGTCTACCTGCAAGGCAGGCTGCACCTTTCGGCGCTTCACGCCGGGCTCGCCTTCCTGCCGATGGGGATCGCCGCGGTCATCGCTGCCATCTTCGTCTCGCAACTCGTCACCCGCGTTGGCACCAGGCCCGTGCAGCTCGGGGGTGCCGCGGTGGCCACCGCCGGCCTCATCCTTCTGGCTCGCAGCCGGCCGGAGGGCGCTTACGCCGTCCAGTTGTTGCCCGGGCTGGTCCTGTTCGGTGCCGGCGTGATCAGCGTGGGCGTCCCCACCCAGGTGGCGGCGGTGAGTCAGGTGCGCCGCGACGATGCCGGCATTGCCTCGGGCGTGGTCAACACCGCATGGCAGGTCGGCGGATCGCTCGGGCTGGCCATCGCGAGCACGGTCTCCGCAACCCACGTCGCCCACCGGATCCACGCGGGCGCAGACCGGGCCTCAGCCCTCGTGAGCGGCTATCACCATGGCCTGGTCATAGCGACGGTCCTCGCCGTGGCGACCGCACTCCTGGTGTTTCTCGCTCCGCGGCTACGACCCACCGCCGAGCAGGTCGCGGCAGCAACCGCCTAGAACAGCGACTAGCTCGATTGCAATGCGGCGATCCCCCGGTGCCAGGCGGCGTCGAGGTCGGCGTCTGGCGGGAAGCGGTGGTTGAGTTCCAGGATCGTCATGCCGTGGGCGAATGCCCAGGCGGCGCGGGCGAGGTCACGGTCTTCGCCGGCCGCGCGGTACACGGGGAGCCCCGCTCGCTCCTCCGCACCAGGACTGAGCAGTTCCCGGTTGAGCGCCTTCTCGGTCATGAGCCGGTAGAGGTGGGGATGGCGCCGGGCGAATTCGCGGTATGAGCGTGCGATCGAGGTGAGTGGCTCGTCAGCGTTTTCGAGCGCGGCTTCGAAGAGTGCGGCTTGTTCCTCAAAGCCGGCGGAGATCACGGCTGCCTCCAGCGCTTCCTTGTCTGGCAGGTGCTTGTAGATCGATGGCGCGCGGATCCCGAGACGCTCGCCGAGCCTGCGCATCGTGAGCGCCCCGATACCTTCCTCCTCGAGGAGTTCCTGGGCGGCCGCGACGATTTCGCGGCCGCGCGGTGTGAGCGGATCACCGGCGCTGGAAGCCATCCGGAGTCCTGAACCCGTAGCCAACGGAGCGGTCGAGGGCGATGTGGAACATCCAGGCGAGGGCCCCGATGAAGTATCCGGACGCGACGACGTCCAGCGAGGCCAGCGCCGCCAGGGCGAGAGGGGCCCAGAAGCGGTGCGCGAGGTTGTAGAACCGGACCGCGCGCGGGTGCAACTGCCCGCGCTCGAGCCCGCGGCCGGCGCCGTAGAGAAGCGCCAGGTCGGGCCCGAGACCGAACGCGGCGATCTGCCAGTAGCCGGCCGAGTGCCCGACAGCCTCGAAGCCGATCGCCGCCGCGAGGAGCGTCGCCAGGGAGGCATACGTGAGGCGGCCGACCTTGCTGCGGGGCTGAAACGTCGTGGTTGTCATTGACGGATCTCCTTTCGGACGCGGCTTGAGCGGCTAACAGCGTTAGCGCAGTATGGCTAACAGCGTTAGCCCCGTCAAGCCCATTTTGCGGCGCGCCCGCTGCGAACCGGCGATTTCACCAGCAAGGGCACGGATGCGACCAGGGCCGGCCGGTGAGATCGTGGAGTCATCCCGCGACACGAACTGAGGAACGCAGACCGTGATCCTCGGCACCCGCTCCGAGCTGACAGACCAGTTGATCGAGGCCTACTGCGATTGGCGTACGAGATGCGAGGAAGTGCGGATGACGTACCGGCGGCTGGACACCGCGCCGAAAGACGAGCGACCGCTGGCGTCTGCGGCGTTTCACGCCGCCCTCGATCGCGAGGGATCGGCGGCGGAGGCCTACGCTCACCATGTCCGCCGTGTGTCCGCGGCCGCGTGACCGCAGAGCCCGAGCACGCCCGCTTCCAGTGCGACCGGTGGAGTGACCGGCGAATCTCCCGATGCGAGCAAGCCGGCTCGCTGGCACCTTGATCGAGCGCAGCCTCTGGGAGTACGCCTCCGTGTCACACCTCGGGCGCTCGCGTCGTCTCGGTTCTTGCGAGGTCCGTTCTGAGAATCAGGAGAAATCGATGCACAGGAAATGGATGACGCTCCGCCTGGTCGCCTCGGAAGCGAGGCCGGCAGCGTGAGTCACGGCGCGCGCGCATCCGCTGACCGCTCGTCCCTGCGTCAGGAACGACGCCTGCGCAACGGCATCCTGACCGGCGCACCGCTGTCGATCTTGATGGGTGGGCTGGTGCTGGCCGTGCCGGGCCTGCAGGCCGTCTCGCACAGCATCCGGCATGCCCGAGCCGGATGGGTCGCGCTCGCCGCCGGTCTGGAGCTCGCGTCATGCGTGGGCTACGTGGTTGCCTTTCAGGGGACCTTCGAGCGTCTTCCTCGGCGCTTCGCGGCGCTGGTCGCCGCGGCAAAGCAGGCGTTCGGGGCGGTCGTTCCGCTCGGCGGCGCCGGCGGGGTCGCCGCCGGCGGGTGGCTCCTGGCGCGCCGGGGGATCCCGGTCCGGAGGATTGCCGAGCGCTCTGCGGTCCTGTTCCTGCTCACCAGCGCAACCAACGTCGTGGCCCTGCTCGTCGCGGCGGGAGGACTGGCGGCCGGTTGGTTCTCGGGCCCGCACGACCTCCTCCGGACCGCGGTTCCGGCAGCCGTGGCCTTGGCGGTCCTCGTGTTGTTTCTCGCACTCGCCGGGCGCGCGGTCGGAACACCCGGTGAGCAGCCCTCATTGAAGCGTTCGAGGCCGCTCCTTCTCGGCTATCTCGCCAATGCGGTTCCGATCCCGGGCGGGCTCGGGATCCTCGACGGCGGCCTCGCAGCGGCTCTGATCGCTTACCACGTACCGTCCGCGACCGCTCTGGGCGGGGTACTCATCTACCACGCACTCGCGCTCTGGATCCCCACGGCCTCAGGAACGCTCGCGTTCGTCGCGGCGGTGCGAGAGCGGGTTCCTCTTTCCACGCATACAGCGGAGGTGCCAATCGGAGCGATCCGGGTCACCGCGGGAGCCACAAACGAAAGGCAGCGATCATGCAATCTGTGAATTTCACTGCGAGGCCAATGAGCGAGCATGCGGTGCTGATCGCCGGCGGGGGCCCGACCGGCATGATGCTGGCGGCCGAGTTGGCGTTGGCGAAGGTTGACGTCGGCGTCGTGGAGCGGCGTCCCGATCACGTACTGGTCGGCGCGCGCGCCGGCGGTTTTCAATCGCGCACGGTCGAAGTGTTCGATCAGCGCGGGATCGCTGACCGGTTCCTCGCGGAGGGTCAGCAGCATCGGGTCGTGATGTTCGGCGGAGGCGTGCTGGATATGAGCGATTTCCCGACGCGCCATCCGTACACGCTCGGGATCTGGCAGAACCAGATTGAGCGGATCATGGCCGATTGGATCGCCGAACTGCCGGTCCACGTCCATTACGGACGTGAGGTGACCGGGTTCGCGCAGGACGAGACCGGGGTCGACATCCGACTCGCAGACGGCGCGTCGCTGCAGGCGCAGTATCTCGTCGGCTGCGACGGAGGACGAAGCCTGATCCGCCGAAACGCCGGGATCGAGTTCCCGGGCTGGGACGCGACGAGAAGCAACCTGATCGCCGAGGTCAAGATGAGCGGGGCACCCGAACGGGACCTTCGTCACGACGCCAGGGGCGTCCACGCACTGCACCGGATGGAGGATGGCGAGACGTTCCGGGTCGTCGTGACCGAGCAGCAGATCGGGCCGAGCAGCGAGCCCACGCTGCGCGACCTCAGCGAAGCGCTCATCGCCGTGCACGGCACCGACTTCGGGATCCACAGCCCAACATGGATCTCGAGGTTCACCGACACGACGCGGCAGGCCGCGGCCTACCGCGCCGGACGCGTCCTGCTCGCCGGGGACGCTGCACACATCCACTACCCGGCGGGTGGACAGGGCCTCAGCCTCGGGGTGCAGGACGCCGTGAATCTGGGGTGGAAGCTGGCTCAGGTGGTCAAGGGAACCTCCCCGGAGAGCCTCCTGGACACGTATCACGACGAGCGGCACCCGGTCGCTGCCCGCGTGCTCAGGCAAACGATGGCGCAGGCGGTGCTGCAGCGCCGAGACGATCGCATGCAGGCCCTGGTCGACGTGGTCTCGGAGCTGGCCGGCATGGACGAGCCTCGCAAGCACATCGCCGGTCTCATGTCCGCGCTCGACATCCACTACGACCTCGGCGAGGGACATCCGCTGCTCGGACGCCGCATGCCTGACCTCGACCTGATCGCCGCCGACGGGCCGCTGCGAGTGTTCGAGCTGTTGCACGACGCACGGCCGCTGTTGCTCAACCTCGGCCGGCCCGGGGAGTTCGAGATCACACCATGGGCCGATCGAGTCCGGCTGATCGACGCGAGCTACGCAGGAGAGTGGGAGCTTCCCGTACTCGGCGCAGTCACCGCCCCCAGCGCAGTGCTGGTTCGGCCGGACGGCTACGTCGCCTGGGTCGGAAGCGGAACCGACGCGGGGCTCGGCGACGCGCTGACCACCTGGTTCGGAGCGCCCACGTCCGTGCGGAGGCGAGGAGTTGCACCGGTGGTGGCCTGACTACTCCAACCCCGCCATCGGCTCACGCACGACGCCTCCGGCGACGGCCCATTCCGCTTTTCGGCGTGCCTGATCCGGTCAGAGGCCGGTAGTCCACGACGTCTTTCATGACGATGGTCGACGTCAGCCGGCGCAGCCCGGGAAGCGCGGAGAGCCACTCGTCGTAGAACTGCTGGAAACTCGGAAGATCAGCCGCGACGACGCGGAGCAGGTAGTCGGGATCGCCGAACAGCCGCTGGGAGCAATTGCCTGCAGAGTCGCCTTAGCCTTGCCGACGAAGATGAAAACCGGCGCGGTGGTTACGTTCACGACCCTCGATGTCGTCTTGGTGCTGACACCTGGCCCCGACTGGGCGTACGTCGTGGCGGTCGGGTTGCGTGAACGGGTGGTTCTCCCCGCGGTCGCCGGGCTGGTGGCGGGATACGCGGCTCTGACCGTGTTGGTCGCGGCCGGGCTCGCCGTGCTGATCACGACCAGACCGGAAGCGCTGACCATACTGACGCTTGCCGGCGGGGCGTATCTGATCTGGCTCGGCATCTCCGTCGTGTGCCATCCGGTCAAGGCCGACGAGGTTGCCGGGGCGTGCCGCCCGGCCTCCACCGTCCGCGTCGCGGCACGCGACGCCGCGACGAGCGGCTTGAATCCCAAAGGCCTGCTGCTCTTCGTCGCCGTGCTGCCACAGTTCGTCGATCACCACGGCGGGTTGCCGGTCGCGACGCAGATCGGCGTGTTGGGCGCCATCCATGCGACCAACTGCGCAGTTGCGTACACGCTGCTCGGCACGCTCGCCCGGCACACGTTGGCAAGACGTCTGAGGTTTGCCGGCTCCGTCACGCAGGCCGCGGGGGCTGCCATGATCGTTCTGGGCGTGCTGCTCCTGCTGGAGCGGGCACTGGCTTAGCGCCGGCGACGCGGGTGTGGGAGTTGGGGTCGTCAAGCGGTCTCCCGACATCGAGCCTGGCTCCGTGCAACGCCGTGATCAGGGCAGCGAAAGCGCAGGCGCCGGCGCCGAGCCCAAACGCCGCAGCCGGTCCGAGGCGGTCGACGAGGACGCCCGCGGCGACAGCCCCGAGCGCCGCGCCCAGCTCGATCGCGGTGAGCAGCCACCCGAACGCCTCCGTGATCGTGCCGGCCGGGGCGGCGGTCTCGACCATCTCGTAGACGGCTGACTCGGCCGGGGCGATCGTCGCGCCGGACAGGAGCAGCACGATCGCCAGCGCGCCACCGCTCCCGACGGCGGGGATCAGCGCCAGGTGTCCCGCCGCGACCGCGGCCAGCCAAAGCGTGAGACCGGCGCCGGTGCCACGAGCCCGGCCAAAGCGGGTGACGAGCAGTCCGCCGGCGAACGATCCGGCGCCCCACAATGCGAGCAACGGCGCAGCGGACGCCGTTGTTCCGTGCAGTGCCCGGGCGGCGGCGGTCACCGCGATCTCATCCGCGCCGAGCAGTACGCCGATGCCGAACAGCGCGATCGTCAACGTCCGCATCGCCGGTGCGCGCAGCGAGGCCCCGGCTGGTCGCTCGGTCACCGGCGCGGGCTGCCGCTCGCGTGAGGAGGGCTGCGCGGCGAAGGCGATCGTGAACGCCACCAGGACGAGCGCGGCGGTCGCGAGAGCCACGCCGGTCGACCACAGCACCCCGAGGCCGAGCACGAGCGGCGGCCCGCAAACCCAGGTCAGCTCGACGACCGAGGTCTCGAACGCGTACGCCGCTCCGACGGCGCTCGGACTGGTCAGGAGCGACGGGAGTTGGGCGCGCAGGCAGGCCCCCACCGGCGGCGAGGCCAACCCGACTCCGATCGCGAGTGCGATCGGAACGACCAGCGAAACGTGTACGGGCAGGAGCGCGATCGCACCGAGCAGCGCGCCACCGACCCAGGCGGTCGCCAGGAGTACGACGGTCTGTCCCCTGCGGTCGACAAGGCGCCCGAGCACCGGGCCGCCGACCCCGAGCGCGATCCCATAAGCGGCGACGACGCCACCCGCTCCGGCAAACGATCCCGTCAGCCGCTGGACATGGACCAGCAGGCCGACGCTCAGCATCGCCAGCGGCAATCGGGCGATGACCGACGTCATGAACAGGCGCCGGGTGCCGGCGGATGAGGCGATCGCTCGCATGTCCGCGATGCTACGGTGCGACTGGTGCAGCGAACAGATCCAGAAACGTGGCAGTAGACGAGTCCAGTCAGCCCGTCGAACTGCTGCTCTCGGTGAGCCGGGACAGTCCGGCGACGCTGGGGACACAGATCGAGGATCAGCTCCGCACGGCGATTCGGGGCGGCGCGCTGCGCCCGAGTGCGCGGGTTCCGTCCACCCGCGATCTGGCGCGGCAACTCCGTGTCTCTCGCCGCGTCGTCGTCGACGCCTACGCGCAGCTCGCCGCGGAGGGCTATCTGAGCCTTCGCCAGGGCGCGCGGCCGTGCGTGTCCGCGACCACGGCACGGGTACGACGGGCACCGGCGTGGCCGCCGCTGGCCCAGCCGGCCCACGCGCGGTTCGACTTCCGCCCCAGCGTGCCGGACCTCGCGCTGTTTCCCCGAGCCGCTTGGCTGCGTTCCGTGCGCGAGGCGCTGCGGACGATGACCGCCGCCGATCTCGGATACGGCGACCCGCGCGGCGTGCCGGAGCTGCGCGAGGCGCTGGCCGACTACCTCGGCCGCACCCGCGGAGTGGTCGCGGAGCCCGAGCACGTAGTGATCACCAACGGCTACCTGCAGGGCTTCGGTCTCGTCTGCCGTGCGCTGGCACGCCGTGGCGCGCGGAGGATCGCGGTGGAGAACCCGAGCAACCCGGAGGATCGGACCATCGCCGCCCGAGCTGGTCTCACGCCGGTTTCGGTCCTCGTCGATCGAGACGGGATGCGAGTCGATCACCTCACGGGCGCCGACGTCGACGCGGTGGCGCTCACGCCCGCTCACCAGAACCCGACCGGCGGCGTGCTCGCCGGTGATCGACGGACCGCGCTCATGGCCTGGCTTCGCCAACGGTCCGCGATCGCGATCGAGGACGATTACGACGCCGAGTACCGCTACGACCGCAGTGCAGTCGGCGCGCTCCAAGGCCTCGACCCCGAGCGGGTCCTCTACGCGGGCTCCGCCAGTAAGACGCTCGCACCGGCGCTGCGCCTCGGCTGGCTCGTCGTTCCGCCCGCCCTGCTCGATGCCGTGAGCGACGAGAAGCTCCACGCCGACCGTGGGTCGGCTTGCATCGAGCAGCGGGCGCTGGCCGACTTCATGGCCCGGGGCGAGCTTGACCGCCACATGCGACGCATGCGCGTCCACTACCGACGGCGACGGGATGCGCTCGTCGAGGCGCTTGCGGACGCGCTCCCGGACGCGACTGTGAGCGGGATCGCCGCCGGACTGAACGTGACGGTGGCCCTCCCGGACGGTCACGACGAGATCGCGATTCGCGAGCAGGCCCGGCACCACCGCGTCGAGCTGGAGACGATCAGCGATTTCGGTCTCGCGGCGCCTGGCCGCGGCCCTGCGCTCGTGCTCGGCTACGCGCAGATGCCCGAGGACACAATCCGCGCGGGCATCCGGCAGCTGGCGCGGGTGGTACGCGCCGCTCATCCCGAGTGAGCCCCACGCTCGCTATTCGCGGAGGTTGGCGAGCGCGGCGAGCGAGACGAGCACGACGGCGGCACCAACGACCATCCCGGCCAGCGTGGTCAGCGCCGACTCGAGGGTCACGGAGCGCATGACCTGCCTGCGTGAGGCGCCGCTGAGACGTGCCAGTCCCAGCTCGCGCCGTCGTTCGACGGCAGCTGTCGCGCCGGCGTTGAACGCCCCCATGATCGCGATCAGGATCATCAGCGCGTCCACCACCCACTGCGACTCCGCGGCGCGGTTCGTCCTCGCCCTGACCGCAGCCAGGTACCGGTCGCGATCAAGGACGGCGGCCGTAGGCGTCGCTCGCGCGATTGCATCGAGGGCGCGCCGCGTGGTGCTGCGGTCGCCGGCCACGAAGACGGCGTCGTCGAGCGCGGCGGTGGCGTGGCGCAGGGCCAGTCCGTGGGGGAGGACGACGTCGCCGATGCCGTTCGCACGCCCGTAGATCGCGGCCACGCGTAGCGTGGCGGAGGTCGCGTCGGCGAAGCGTACGGGGAGCATGCTGCCGACCGTGAGGTGCCCTCGGTGGGCGACGGTTTCGCTCACGGCGACGGCGTTGCCGCTGAACGAGCGCAGGCTGCCGCCGCGCACGTCGAGGTCGAGCGTGGCCTGGGAGGAGAGCGATGGCAGGCCGGCGGCCTGCCATCCATCGCCCTGGTTGAGGAGGCCGGGGTGAGGGAGGTAGACCTCGGTGGCGACCATCGGTGTCGCTGTGACACCGGGCAGGCGCTCGGCGGCCTGGGCGACCGCAACGGGCAGTCCGCTGCCGGCGCGCGCGACCAGCACGCGGTCGGCTCGGACACGTGCGGCGGTGGTGTGCTGGGTCGCCCGCCGGGCGGTGGCGCTGCCTATGACCTGGGTGCCTGCGAGCGCGACCACGAGCGCGGTCGCCGCGGCGGCGGTGCCGACCCGGAACCGCCCCGTCTCGAGCGACGATCCGGCGAGGAACCCGGCGCCACCCGCGAGTCGCAGCGTCCGGCCGATCAGCGCGACCGGCCAGCCGATCACGACCGGCGCCAGCAGCGCGACCGCGATCATGAAGCAGAAGGCGCTGAGCGTGGCGAACGAGATCGCCCGCGCGTGCAGCGTGATCACCAGCGCGACGGCGCCGCCGAGCGCGACCAGCCCGAGCAGCGTCCGCACCGCGCCCATCCGGCGCGGCGGGAGCGTGGTCTCGACGAGCGCCTCGCCGGGTCGCACCGCGAGCGTGCGCCGGGAGGCGACCAGCGTCGCCAGCAGTGCGACCACGAGGCCGGTGCCGACGGCGATCGCGTCGGGGATCCAATTCGGCGTCACGGCGAAGCCGGCGGGGGCGAGGTCCACCGTGCGCAGGACGTCGACGATCGGCCCCGTCAGCAGGCTCGCCGCGGCGCAACCGGCCGCGCCTGCGGCCAGGCCGAGCAGCCCGGTCGCGCGCATGAGCATCACGCGCACCCGGCCGGGTCTCGCACCGATCGCGCGCAGAAGCGCGACGTCGCGGCGGCGGCGCTCCACGGCGAAGGCAATCGCGCCGGCTACCACGAAGACCGCGATGGCGAGCGTGATGCCGCCACCGGCGGCGACTGTGGCGACGAGTTGGACGCGATCGTAGGCACTCGGATCGCCCGCGTCGGCGAGCGCGGCGTGGCGGTGGTCGAGCACCTGCGCATGACCGCCGAGCGCATTCTCGATCCGCGCATGCAGCCCCGCCTGATCGGCGCCGGGATCGGTGCGTACGGCGATTGTGTTGAAGCCCGCTCCCAGGCCGGAGAGCTGCTGCGCCTGCGCCTGCGTGAAGAAGGCAGCGGCGCGGCCGCGAGACGACGCGGCAACGCCGGCGAGCCGGAACGTCGCCGTCCCGGCCGGGGTAACGATGCGGACGCGCTCGCCGGGATGCAGGTGGCCGGCTCGGGCCAGGGCGGCGTCGAGCACGACCTCGTCGGGCTGGGCCGGTGCGTGCCCGGCGGTCAGCCGGTACGGGGTCAGCCCTGCGCTGGGCCACCCATGACCGTGCGCCGACTGCCCGGCGCCGGCTCCCACCACGGTCAGCGAGAAGGCGACGTCGCCGACCGCCGAGCGCACGCCGAGAACCCGCGCGACGCGGTTCAGCGCGTCGGGCGGGAGCAGCGCGGCGCCACGGCCAGCTTGTCACCGCCAAGCCTGACCGTGGGGTTCGCGCGGACGACCTCATCGGCAGTGGCGAAGCGCCCCGCACCGGGGGCGCCGAGCGCCGTCGCCATCACCTGCCCGGCGGCCGCGGCGATGGTCGCCGTCGCCGCGAGGATCACCAGCGCTCCGGCGAGCGCGCCGCCGCGAATCCTCAGCGCGCGGGAGGTCCAACCCGGCATGATCAGCCGCCGAGCGCGGTCATGTGGTCAACGATCGCGTCGACGCGGGGGTCGTCCAGATCGTCGCGCGTCCGCCCGTCCAGATCGTCGCGCGTCCGCCCGTCCGCGAGGAACACAACCCGATCGGCGACCGCCGCGGCAAGCGGGTCGTGCGTAACCATCACCAGCGTGCGCCCGTCGACATCGCTGGCCTCGCGCAGCAGCGCCAACACCTCTCGGGCGCTGCGGGTGTCGAGCGCTCCGGTCGGCTCGTCGGCGAAAATGACGTCTGGCCCGGCGACCAGCGCGCGGGCGATCGCGACGCGCTGCTGCTGACCGCCCGAGAGCTCCGCCGGCCGATGCCCGAGGCGCTCGCCGAGGCCGACCCGCTGGAGGGCGTCCCGCGCGACCCGCCGGCGCGGATGCTCGCCCGCCAGCCGCAGCGGCAGGATCACGTTCTCGGCCGCGGTCAAGGAGGGCAGCAGGTTGAAGGACTGGAACACGAAGCCGATCCTGCGCCCGCGCTGCCGCGCCAGGCGACGCTCCCCGAGCCGCGTGACGTCGGTTGCACCTATGCTCACGGTTCCCCGGTCGGGGCGCTCAAGCCCGGCTGCGCATTGCAGCAGGGTCGTCTTGCCCGATCCCGATGGCCCCATGATGGCGGTGAAGCTGCCGGGCTCGAAGGCGAGCGAAACCCCGTCGAGCGCGCGAACGCTGCCGCTGCCCCGTCCGTACACCTTGCTCACTCCTGCCAGGGCGACCGCCGGAGTCCTTGTCGTCGTGTGTGTCGCCGTCATGTCTTCAGGGTCGCCCGTGAACGCCGCGGCGACAATGAAGGCCGCTGGCGGGCGACACGGGGGATATCCCCACCATCCCCTCCTTAGAGCGACGAGCGCAGGATCAGCGCTGCTGGGGCGTGAGCAGGCCCCGATTGAACGCCTCCGCCACCGCTGCGGCGCGATCCGAGACCTCGAGCTTGGCGTAGATGTGCAGCAGGTGGGTCTTGACGGTTGACTCCGAGATGAACAGCTCGGCGGCCACGTCGCGGTTCGTCGCGCCGCGGGCCACCAACGCCAGGACCTCCAGCTCGCGCTCGGACAGCGACGCCTGCCCCGCCGGCGCGCGGATATGCGCCATCAGCCGCTTGGCCACGGCGGGCGATAGCACGGACTCTCCGCGGGCGGCGGCACGGACCGCGCGCAGCAGCTCATCGCGCGGAGCATCCTTGAGCAGGTAGCCGGTCGCGCCGGCCTCGATCGCGGGTCGGACATCGGCGTCTGAGTCGTAGGTCGTCAGCACCAGCACCCGCGATCTCACTCCCGCGGCGTCCAGCGCCCCGATCGCGCCCACCCCGTCGAGCTCAGGCATGCGCAGGTCCATCAGGATCACGTCCGGCTTCAGGGCCCGTGCCCTGCGGACCGCGTCGGCTCCGTTGGCCGCCTCGGCGATCACTTCGAAATCCGGGTCGGAGTTGAACATGCCGCTCAGTCCGTCCCGGACCACGGGGTGATCGTCGACGATCATCAGGCGGATCGGGTCGCTCACGCCGGGCTCCGATTGGCAATCACCGGGATCGCCGCCGCGACCGTGGTGCCGGCGCCGGGATCTGACTCGATCTCGAGCGTTCCCGCCAGCCCCTCCACCCGCTGACGCATCGCGGTCAGCCCGAACCCGCCGTTACGGATGCCCGGGGTGAACCCGGCGCCGTCGTCACGCACATCGAGCGCGACCACCTCATCCATGTAGGAGAGCGTCAGCCCGACGCGACTGGCCCCCGCGTGCTTGGCGACGTTAGCCAGCGCTTCCTGAGCGGTGCGCAGCAGCACGAGTTCGATCTCCTCGCGCAGGTGACACGCGTCCCCAGTGGTGGTGACCATCGTGGCGATGTGCGAGCGCTCGGACCACTTGGCCGCCACGTCGTGCAGCGCCTCGGGCAGCCCCGCGTGTTCGAGCGGCACGGGCGCCAGCGCCTTGACCGATCTCCGCGCCTCGGTCAGGCTCTCGCGCGCGAGCTCGATCGCCGCCGCCATGTGCCGCCGGGTTTCGTCGCCTCCGGCCTCCAGCGACGCGGCCTCGAGCTGGGTGATGATCCCGACCAGGCCCTGGGCGATCGTGTCGTGGATCTCTCCCGCCATCCGCTGGCGCTCGTCGAGTACGCCTGCCTCGCGTGCCTGGGCGACCAGCTGGGCATGCAGCCCGGCGTTCTCACGCGCCGACGCCTCGAGCTTCGCGTTCGCGTCGCTCAACTCGTCGACCATGCGCTTCCGGCGGTCGTGTTCCTCCTCGCGCGCCCTCGTGAACCATGAAACCGCTCCCGCCACGACGATGTTGATTGCGATGAACGCGATCCATCCGATCCAGCTCGAGACCGAGCCGGTGGGCAGTCCGGCGTGTTGCGAAGTGGCCGCGATCACCGCCACCGGGACATACGCGAGCAGCCGCCAGCGGACGGCGATCACGAGGCTGGCCCAGATGTAGCCAGTCCAGGTGAAGAACCCGAACAGCGGATTGCTGAGAACCAGTGCGCCCATCAGCGCGATGAGGACCGCAAAGCACCCCGCCATCAAACCCTGGCGCTCCTGCCAGCGCGAGCGCAGCGCATACATGAACAGCATCCATGCCCCGGTGACGGCGGCCAGCACCAGTTCGTCCAGCGCCGGGACTGTCGAAATGTTCGGCGTACCGACCGACAGCACCGTCGCGATCACGAGCAGGCCGTAGGGCAGGAGCATCAGCAGCCGGAACTCGCGCTCGTCCACCAGCGCGAAATCCGGTTGCCGTTGCTGCCCTGCCGTCACTGCCCGACCTACTCCCACCGAAATAGCCTAGCTGCCGCGAGCGAGAGCGCGATCGCGTAGCCCGCCAGCACCGCCACATGCGCCAGGCCAGGCCAGTGTCCCTGCATCGTGTCCTGGATCGCCGCGGTGGCGGCGCCGAGCGGCGTGAAGTCGCTCACGTGCCGCAGGTCGCTCGACATCTGCTGTCGCGGGACCCACAGTCCGGCGAAGAACATCATCGGGAAGAACAGCAGCGTCCCCAGCCCCTGCGCGATCCTCATCGTGGGGGCGACTGAGGCGACCATTGCCCCCAGCGACAGCATCGCCGCCGCCGTGAGCACGAGGGTGAGCACGAACCCGAACCCCTGGGTCGGCAGGTGGACGTCAAACGCGAGTCTGGCCACGATCGCGATCACCGCCACCGCGGTCACCATCAGGGCGAGGTTGACGGCGGCGTTCGCCCCGAGTAGCGCGCTCGGCCGCATCGGTGTCGTCGACATGCGGCGCAGGATCCCCTTCTCGCGGTAGCTCGCCAGGATCACCGGGACGGCCGTCACGGCAAGGATCGTGATCACCATCGCCATCGACACCGGCACGTAGACGTCGACCAGGCTGAGACCGCCCAGGTGCTTGTCATGGCGATCTCCCGCGAGTCCCATGACCACGGTCAGGATGAGCGGGAACGCCACCCCCCAGAACAACACCATCGGCTCGCGAATCATCAGCCTCGCCTCGGTGGCGAGCAGCCTGCGCCACGCGCTTCCTCGTCGGTCGCCGGTAGCTCGGCCGGTGGCCGCGTATGTAACGAATGACATGTCAGTTCCTCCTTACATGATTGGTGAGAGCTACGAAGGCGTCCTCCAGGCTGGGCTGGTCGACGCGCAACTGACCCGCGACGATTCCGCTGCGCGCGAGCACCGAGATCACCGCGGCGAGCACGTCGCCGCTGCCGACGACGACGACCTGGTCGTGCTCGGTCCGGACGCTCGTGATCTCGGGCACGCGGGCGAGCAGGCCCTCGGGCAGTGGGACCGAAGGCCGGAAGCGAATCACCTGTTCCGGGCGGGCCGCCCACGTGAGGCCCGCGGGCGTGTCGACCGCGACCACTCGCCCTGAGTCGATCAGCGCGACCCGGTCAGCGAGCCGCTCGGCCTCCTCCATGAAGTGGGTGACGAGGACGATCGTCACGCCGTGGTCGCGGATCTCTCTGATCAGCTCCCAGGTGTCGCGTCGTGCCTGCGGATCCAGCCCGGTGGTCAGCTCGTCGAGGATCGCAATCCGCGGGTTGCCGATCAGCGCCAGCGCGATCGACAGCCGCTGCTTCTGACCTCCGGACAGCTTCGCGAAGCGAGCGTTGCGCTTGACGCTCAGGCCCAGCACGTCGAGCAGCGCGTCCGGGTCCGCCGGGTTCTCGTAGAACGACGCGTACAGGTCGAGCGCCTCGCCGACCTCGAGCTTGTCAGGCTGCTGTGTCTCCTGCAGCTGGATCCCAAGGACCCGTCGCAACGCCTCCCGGTCGGTGACGGGGTCGAGCCCCATCACCGAGATCCGCCCGCCATCGGGCTCGCGCAAGCCGGCGATCGCCTCCACCGTCGTGGTCTTGCCCGCGCCGTTCGGTCCCAGGATCGCGAAGATCTCGCCCTCCTCGATGGAGAGCGACACATCGGCTACCGCGACGGTGTCGCCGTAGCGTTTCTGAAGGTGGTCAACTTCGATAATGGGCATTCGTTCAAGCTCCTGCTGATTGGATGCCTACAGCGTCGCTCGCCGGCGGCCGAGTTTCATCGGCCGAGCGGCCCCGATCCGGCGGAGTAGCCGGCTGATCGTGCGATCAACCGATCGGTTGATCCCGAGCGTTACGCGTGCCGAGCACAACCACTTTCACGCGGTCGCGAAGCCCGAGCTTCATGAGCAGCCGGGCGACGTGGCTCTT
This sequence comes from uncultured Solirubrobacterales bacterium, assembly GCA_963757795.1. GTDB lineage: Bacteria > Actinomycetota > Thermoleophilia > Solirubrobacterales > Solirubrobacteraceae > Palsa-465. Next base: position 86,083 of record CAVWSI010000004.1, read on the forward strand.
CAAGCGCTCAACGACCTCACCCGTTAGCCTGAATATGAGTCATCGCCCGACCCCATGCGATTCGCGATCTCCATCCCGCAGTACGCCCGCGAGAGCCGCTTCGACGGTGACGCGTTCGGGGAGCATCTGCGCCGGGCCGAGGAGTTGGGGGTGTTCGAGAGCGGCTGGGTGCAGGAGCAGGTGATCGGCGCGGCGGGCAGCCTCGCGCCACTCCAGACCTTGGCCTACGCCGCGGGGTGCACCACCCGGTTGCGGCTGGGTTGTGCCGTGTTCATCCTCCCGCTGCACAACCCCCTGCACCTCGCCAAAGCGCTCAGCTCGCTGGACTGCCTCAGTCATGGCCGCCTCGAAGTGGGTGTCGCCAGCGGCGGCCGGGCGAGGCCGTTCGGCGCCTTCGGCGTCGACCCGGACCGACCCGTTGCCCGCTTCAACGAGGCCCTGGCGCTGATGAAGGCGTGTTGGACGGAGCGCGAGATCAACTTCGATGGGGAGGTGTGGAAGCTCAAGGGCGCTTCGATGGAGCCCAAGCCGATGCAGAAGCCGCATCCGCCCATCTGGTTCGGTGGCAGTGCGCCGGCTGGGATGCGGCGGGCGGTCCGGCACGGAGACGGGTTCATGGGCGCCGGTTCCCAGACGGCCGCTCAGTTCGCCGACCAGGTCAAGGTGGTGAGGGAGGAACTGAGCGCACAGGGGCGCGAGCCCGGCACCTTCCGGATCGGTAAGCGCGTCTACGTCCACGTCGACGACGATGCGGCGCGAGGACGCCAGCGACTCGAGGACGCCCTCACGCGACACTACGGTCGGGGCGGCTGGTCGGAACACATCCACGCAGGCCCGGCCGAGGCGTGCGCCGCCGGCATCCGGGAGGTGGCGGACGCCGGTGCGGAGCTGATTTTGCTCAACACGCTCGTCGATGACGCGGAGCAACTCGAGCGGCTCGCAGCCGAGGTGATCCCGGCGCTGGAGTGAGCTCAGGCGAGGGCAGCGCGCTCGCCGTCGGACAGCTCGCGCTTTGTTCGCGCGGCCAGATCCCACGCCACCAGGATCGTCTTTCCCGATGCGGCGAGGCGACCGTCCGGCAGCTTGACCTCGTGCTCCAACTCGACGCTCGAGGTCCCGACTTGGGCCACGCGCACGACGATGTCCACCTCGCCATGATCCTTGCGCACCTCCGCGTGGTAGTCGAGATCCACGTGGGCCACGACGTACCCGCCGCTCGTATGCTCCGAGTCGGCGCGGCGCATCAAGTCGGCGATCAGGGCGATCCGCCCCTCCTCCAGCATCTCGTGGAAGACGGACTGGTTCAGGTGACCGAGCATGTCCATGTCTCGCCACCGAAGCTGGACGCGGACGGTGTGCTCGAGTCCAGGGGCCACCGGCAGCAGTCTAGGCTCGCGGCCGGGCTCCGCGACGAGGACCGCCACGCCCAGACCGTGGGCAAGCGGCTCATGGGCCTGAAGGTGATCAGAGTCAACGGCCGGCCGCTCGGAGCGTGGGCGGTGTTCCGACGCACGCTGGGCCGGATCGTCGACGTGCTGCCGGCCTTCTATCTCGTCGGCTGGATCGCCATGCGGGGACCGCACCGGTCGCCGCAGCGCTTGGGCGACCGCCTGGCCGGCACAACGGTGGTCCCGGCCTTTCACCCCTGAGGCGACGCCCGGTTACCTGCTGACCGGCGTGGGGCTCCAGACGCTGTCGTGATCGGATCCAGTGGCCGGCTTGGAGCGAGAGATGATGATGACGGGTCTGCCGGCATGAGCCGAGACGCTCGAGGAGACGCTGCCGAGGAGCGCGGACTGCATACGCGAGAGACCGCGCGCGCCGAGCACGATCGCTGAGGCGTCTAAGTGGCCGGCCGTCTCACAGATGGCTCGCCAGGGTTTGCCGCGAGCGATGCGGCCCTCGGCCTCGAACCCGGCGGCGAGCGCGAGTTCGACCCCTCGGCTCACGTCGTCCTCGACGACCTCGCCGGCAATTTCCTCGAGATCCAGAGACTTCGAGAGCAGCTTCCCGATCGGCGCCTCGATGATCGTCGCCGGGTCCGACCGCGACCACAGCTTCACCGGCTCGAGCACCGTGATGACCACCGCTCGACGGGAGCCGAGCAGCCGCCCGGCCCCGGCGATGGCCTTGGCGGCGTCGTCGGAGCCGTCGAAGCACAGCAGGATCGGTTGGTTGTCTGCCGTGTCGGTCATGGCTGCGTCCTTTCGTGTCGAGCGCCGAGTCAACCATTGGCCCGCCCGGACGCCATCCGCGCTTTCCCCCGACCGCCCGCGCGGACCAGTACCGATGTCGCCGGGACAAACGCGAGCCATCCTCACCTCATGAGGCTCGCCAGTGCTCCGAGCTCGGCACCTCAGCGCCTGGATGGCACCCACGTAGCGCGTGATCGGCGCCGGCGCTTGACTTCGGCAACCCGAGTGGCGGCGCTCGTCGAGCACCGCGCGCTGATCCTTGCCGCGGGCGCGCTCTGCGCGATCGCCGCCGGCGGACTCCTACATGCGATCGGGCTCGGAGCGGTGGGAGACACGGTGTGGGCCACGGCGGTCGCGCTCCTGGCCGCCGAGCTCTTCGTCGAGGTGCTGCATACGGTCCTCGTCCATCACCACATGGGCGTCGACACGATCGCGCTGGTCGCCATGGTCGGCGCGCTCGCGCTGGGCCAGGAGCTGGCCGGAGCGGTCGTGGGCCTGATGTTCTCCGGCGGCGCGGCGCTCGAGGATCTTGCCTCGACGCGGGCACGGCGGGAGCTGACGGCCCTGGTGCAGCGTGCTCCCAAATTGGCCCGCTTGCGCGTCGGCGATCGGATCGAGGCTGTGGCGATCGACCGCGTGCAGACGGATGACGTGGTGCTGGTCCGGCCCGGTGAGGTGGTGCCAGTGGATGGCACGCTGGTGAGCCCGGAGGCAGTGATCGACACGAGTACGCTGACCGGCGAGCCGTTGCCGGCTGCGCTTGCTGCCGGCATGCACGTCCTCAGTGGAACCGCCAACGCCGGGGCACCGTTCGACCTCAGAGCCGACCGGCCCGCCTCCCAGAGCGCGTACGCCGCGCTGGTGCGGCTCGTCGAGCAGGCGCAGGCGCATCGGGCTCCGTTCGTGCGCATGGCGGACCGCTACGCCGGCTTCTTCCTGCCGGCCACCCTGCTGGTGGCCGCCGCCGCTTGGGTGTTGAGCGGCGATCCCGTGCGGGCGCTGGCGGTGGTCGTCGTGGCAACCCCGTGCCCGCTCATCCTCGCGGCACCGATTGCCTTCGTCTCCGGGCTGTCCCGGGCTGCCCGCGAGGGGGTCATCGTCAAGGGAGCCGGCGGGATCGAGACGCTCGGGCGCGCGCGAACCGTCCTGTTCGACAAGACCGGCACGCTCACCGTGGGAACTCCGAGTGTGCGCGATGTGATTCCCGTGGCGGGCGTGGATCGTGACGAGCTTCTCGCGGCCGCGGCGTCCCTGGATCAAGTGTCAGCGCACGTACTCGGCGAGGCGCTGGTGCGCGCCGCCACCGACGCCCGACTGATCCTCAGCTCGCCCGCCGCCGTCCGCGAACGGCCGGGCCAGGGCATCGAAGGCATGGTGGACGGCCGCCTGGTCGCGGTCGGCAGCCGGATGTTCCTGATCGCCGCCGGCGTACCCGAGGCCGCCGTCGCCGTCGCCGTCGCAACCAGTGGCCACGGCTCGGGAGAGGCGCAGGTCCTGGTTGCGCTCGATGGAAAGCTCGCCGGTGTAATCGTGATGGCCGACGAGCCGCGCCCGGAGGCGGGCACGATCGTTCCACGCCTGCGTGCGGAGGGGATCCGGCATATCGCTTTGGTATCGGGCGACCGGCGGTCGGTGGCAGAGCGGGTCGGCTCCCAGTTGGGGGTCGACCGCGTGTATGCCGAATGCTCGCCCGAGGCAAAGCTGGACATCGTTCGGACCCTCCACGACCGGCGCGAGCTGACCCCCGTGATCATGGTCGGCGACGGCGTCAACGATGCGCCCGCACTTGCGATCGCCGACCTGGGCATCGCGATGGGCACGGCCGGTGCCACGGTGTCATCCGAAACAGCCGACGCCGTCATCACCGTCGACCGAATCGACCGAGTCGCCGATGCGGTCCACGCCGGCCGCCGTGCGCTGCACATCGCGCGCCAGAGCGTGCTTGCCGGCATGGGCCTGAGCCTTGCCGCAATGGCGGTGGCCGCCGCCGGCTACCTGCCGCCGCTGGCCGGCGCGCTCTTCCAAGAGGGCATCGACCTCGCGGTGATCCTCAACGCCCTGCGGGCGCTGAGAGGTTGAGGCCTCGTTCCGTTGTCCGCCCCAACGAGATCTCGGAGGCATGTGAAATGACGGTCATCTGGTTCATCGTGTGGCTGATCGCGAACAACCTAGGCGGTCACGAGCCGCTGCTCTTCGATCCGGTCAACGCCTGGACCGCCACCCTGATCCTTGCCATCGCGCTCGATCTCGGCGCAGCGCACGCCCGGACTCCACAAAAACGCGGTTAGCGCGGTCACATCTCGGCGCCGTGGCGGGTCATGCCTCCAGAGCACGACAACCACGATGCGCAGGAGGGTGCCCGATGGCACGAATTCAAGGCGTACCTGACGACGAGGCCGGTCCGATCGTCAAGCTCGCGTACCGGTTCATGCGCAAGGGCATGAAGAAGATGACCGGGCGCGCGCCCGCCGACGGGAGCGGAATCGAGCCCGTCGCGATCTGGGCTCACCAGCCGAAGATGCTGAGCGGCATGGGTCGCTTCCAACAGGCGGTGCGGAAAGGCTCGAGCGTCGACGCGCGGCTCAAGAATCTGGTTGAGCTGAAGGGAGCGCAGATGATCGGCTGCGAGTATTGCGTGGACCTCGGCTCGCAGATCTGCCGTAACTCGGGCTTCGCCGACGAGGAGCTGCTGGCCCTCCCGCGCTACCGCCAGAGTGATCTGTTCACCGAGCGTGAGAAGGTGGCGATCGACTACGCGGTGGCGGTGATGCGGACCCCGGTGGAGGTCACCGACGAGCTGTTCGCGCGGATGAAGGAGCACTTCACCGACGAGCAACTCGTGGAGATAACTGCGCTCCTCACAGTCGTCAACCTCGACCGCTTCAACGCCGCGTTCGGTGTCGGCTCGGCGGGGTTCTCGGAGGGCATGGTGTGCGTCGTGCCCGATCGTCCGGCAACCAGCGCACCTGTGACCGCTTGAGGCGACGCCGCGATCAGCCGCCGATCAGGTCGCGCCTGCGGAACAGCTCGGTCGCGGCCAGGGCAGCGATCGCACCGAGCGCGACCATGACCACCGCGGCCACCGCGCGAAATGGCTCGGTGGGCACGAGGCCGATGTGTGCGAATGGCGTGACGTCGAGCAGCCAGGTGGGCGCGGCAAGCAGCGAGCCGACCAGTTGCCAGACGAAGCTGACCGTGAGCAGCGTGTAGGTGAGTGCGCTGCTGGCCCGGGGGACGGCGGCATAGGCCAGCGCCGCGATGCCGAGGAACAGGAGGGAGGCCGGCAGCGCGTTGGCGCCGGCCTCGAGCATCCTGGGCAGCGACACGTGGGCGCCGCCGCTGCTGGCGCCCGCCCAGGCGAGCAGCCCGGCGATCAGCGCGATCGCCGCCGCGGAGAGCGCTGCGAGCAATATCCGGCCGGCCAGCCAGCGTCGGCGACCGAGCGGCAGCGCGAGCAGTGTCTCGAGCCGTTGATCGGCCTCCTCCTGGCGCGCGGCGCCGATCTGCGTGCAGACGTACACGCTGACCACGAGCACGACGAAGATGAACACGAACGCCAGATAGCCGGTGGGGGTGGTGAGCTGACCCGAGCCGAGCTTGCTGATCTCGTTCTGGACGCTCTTCGAGACGTCGGCGGGTGAGATGCTCTTGGCGACCGTCCCGAGGATGTAGGAGAACACGGCCACGGTGCCGGTCCACGCGATCATCACTCCCTGCTGGTTACGGAGCGCATGAGCGGTCGCCGAGCCCATCAGTCGCAGCCGGGGTTCGGCCTCATCGCGCGAGCGAAGCGCCCCGGTGCCGATGTCGCGGCGGCTCGCGATGCGCGCCGCCGCGGCCAGGAGCGCCAAGGTGGCGGCGGCCGGAAGCAGGAGCACGACGGGTTGTGCTCCGGCGAAGGGGCGCAGTAACTCGGCCCACCCGAGCGGTGTGGCCCAGCGCAGCCAGCCCAGTCCGCTCACGGTGTCCGCGACGACGCGCAGCAGGAATAGCACTGCGATGGCGCTCCCCGCGAGTTCGAGCGCGATCCGACGGGTCGGCGCAAGCTCGCCGGCGAGGGCGGTGAGCGCCCCACACACCGGCACGACGGAGACCGTCGCGAGCGCCAGGTACGCCGAGCTGCCGAACGGGAGCCCGCCGACGACGAAGCCGGCAAGCTCGGCCACCCAGAGGATGACGGTGCCGGTGATCAGGGCGGCCAGCGCGGCTTGGTTCACCGTCCGCCGCGCCACCGGTCCCGCCAGGACGAGCTCGAGGCGCCCCGACTCCTCCTCGCCCCGGGTCAAACGGACGGCGGCGAGCAGCCCGTACAGGGCGGCGGCGATCGCGAGCACCCCGCCGACGCGCCATGCCGTGTAGCCGCTGACCGTGGCCACGTTGTGCGGCTCGCCGTAGAGCAGCCGGAGTCCCTTGTTGGTTGCGAAGCTCCGCGCGAAGCCGAGGCGGTCGGAAAGCGTGGGATAGGCGGTGCGGTACCCCGAGGGCTGGATGTACGCGTAGAAGGCGAACAGGTAGCCGAACGCTGCGGTGAGAACCCGGGTGTCGAGAAGCCGCCGGCGCGCCAAGGCGAGCCGCGGATCCGGCGACATGCTCGGCGCCGGTCGCGAGAACGGTCGCCTCCGTTCAGCGATCGGCGCGGTCATCCGAGCCGTCGTAATGGTGCAGGAAGATCTCCTCGAGCGACGGCTCGCGGCTGTGCAGCGCGAGCACCTCGTGACCGGACAGCGCCCCGATCAGCGGGCCGGCCTCACCCTGGACCTCAAAACGCAATGTGTTCGGGGCGGCTGCGATGGCCCGAACGCCCGGCAATGCCGGGAGCTTCGGCGCCTCGCCGGCAAAGCTGACTTCGATCGTCTGGGCGCTGAGATGCCGCAGCTCTGCCAGCGTGCCCTGCTCGATCAACCGGCCAGCGCGGAGGATTCCGACTCGGTCGCACAGCGCCTCGACCTCGCTGAGGATGTGCGAAGAGAGGAACACCGTCTGTCCGCGAGCCTTGGCCTCCTGCACGCACTCGCGGAACACCATCTCCATCAGCGGGTCCAGCCCGCTGGTCGGCTCGTCGAGCAACAAGAGGTCGGCGCGCGTGGCGAGCGCGGCGATCAGCTGCACCTTCTGGCGGTTGCCCTTCGACAGTGAGCGCACCTTCTTGCGCGTGTCCAGCTCGAACCGTTGCACCAACTCCTCGCGATAGGTGACGTCGACGCCCGCGGGGCCGCCAGGGCTGGCCGGCGGACGCAGCCGGGCGAGGAACTCGAGCGTCTCACCGGCGGTGAGCGACGGCCACAGGAACGGCTCGCCCGGCACGTAAGCCACCCGGTGGTGGGCCCGTACCGGGTCCGCCCACACGTCCACGCCGAACAGCTCGCCGCGTCCGCTCGTGGGGCGGTGCAGACCGAGGAGCAGCCGGATCGTGGTCGTCTTGCCGGCTCCGTTCGGGCCGAGATAGCCGTACACCTCGCCGGGCTCGACGGTGAGTTCCAGGCGATCCAAGGCCAGCGTGTCACCGTAGCGCTTGGTCAGCTCGCTGGTCTGGATCGCCGCGACCACTCTTCACATCGTACACAAGTTTCAGAAGATCATGAAAACTGTAAAATACCTCGACATCGCCTCGGTACGCTCATCCCCAGAAGACCGCGACGCCCGGGCCGTCGCCGGATTCGTCGAGCGCTTCGCCGGCGTGCTCGTCGACGCCGGCGTGCCGCAGATGCCCGCGCTTGTCTTCGCCGCTCTGCTCGCCACCGACTCCGGCCGCCTGTCGGCCGAGGAGCTGGCCACGTTGCTGCGAGTCAGCCCGGCCGCGATCTCCGGCGCCGTCCGCTACCTCATCCATGTCGGGCTGGTCAGCCGGGAACGCCAACCCCGCTCGCGCCGCCACTACTACGCGCTCCAGGCCCCGACCTGGTACGAGCTGATTGCCCGGCGCGAGCAGATCCTCGACCGCTGGATCGAGCACACGCGCGCGGGAGTCGACGCGGTCGGCGCCGGAACGCCGGCCGGACGCCGACTTGCCGAATCCCTGGACTTCTTCGAGTTCCTCCGCCAGGAGATGTCCGCGATGCTGACTCGCTGGAGAGAGCGCCAGGCCAACCAGCCGCCCGCCGGGAGCTGATGCACGGACGGAGTGCGAGGCATGTGACGCTCGCGGATCGGGTAGGCGAACGCCGTCGCCGACCGAGGAAGAGAGATGACCGCCCCATTGAGGATGTCAGCAGCCTGCCGGGCAAAAACTCCGACCAGGCGGAGAATCCGGTAGGCGAGGTCGAGGAGATCTACGTCACCGACGGCTATCCGATGTGGGGTCACAGCGGGCAGAGAATCCCGACGAGTTGGACACGCCCGACCCGGACACCCGCACGGACGAGAGCCACGAGCGCCTCCATGATCCGGGCAGCGCCGGCCGGACGACCCGTGGTCATTCAGCCCACGGCAGGCCGTCCCAGGTCGACGGCCGTCCGGGTCGCCACCGCCCGAACGGGGCGTACGCCTCCCGAGATGAACCCGTCTCGCGCTCCACGCCGGCGCGATGGCGCAACGCGTGCCTCCGACCGCACGTAGACCGTGTCCCGCGGCTCCCGTCGCGCGCCGGCCATGAAGATCACGCAGGGACCGTCTCCGGCGCCGACGAAGATGTGCTCGGTGCCCGCCGGGCAGTGCACGAAGTCCCAGGCCCGGAGGCGGCGTTCCTGGCTCTCGAGATCAGCGAGACACTCGCCGGACAGCACGAGGAAGTCCTCCTGGTTTCCCTCGCGGTGGTACAGGCCGCTCGGCTGCCCGGGCGGAGCACGGCGAGCGTGTAGCCGACTGCGGGAACGGTGCCGCGTCCGCCCTCGAAGATGCACGCGTCGCCGAAGTGATCGCCGGTCACCCAGGCCGCCTCGCGGACGTTCACGACGAACCAGCCATCGCCGGCCGCCACCAGGCCCGCTTCGGACTGCTCCATCGGCGCCTGATCCACCACCGGCGGAGCATACGACGCTCACCTCGGTCCGGTTCAGTGCACGCGATGGCAGACCGTGTCGAGCAGCGAGCAGCGCACGACGGTCCCGATGATCCACGCGGTGGGCACCGGACCCCAGAACCGGCTGTCGTCGGACGTCCCCCGGTTGTCTCCCAGCACGTAGTACTCGCCCGGCGGCACCCTCACAGGCGTAGGGAAGCTGCACGAGGAGCCAGGACCGCACGGCGCGATGGACGGCTCGGTCGCGCGGACCCCGTTGCGCACGACGTGCCCGTCCACGATCGAGATCACGTCACCCGGTCCGGCTACCACGCGCTTGACGAACACCGACGGCGATTCCTGCGGCACGGCGGTATCGCACGGCGCTGACGATCCGCTCCCCTCCGAGACCGAGCCGCACACCGGATCCTTCGCGCGAGCGCCGGCCGGAGGATGGAACACCACGATATCTCCGACCTGCGGGGCGCCCGCGGTCTCCGCGGCAACCCGCTGGCCCACCTGGAGCGTCGGCTCCATCGAGCCGGAGACGACCTTGAACTGCTTGACCGTCTCGTGCTGGGTCACGCCCAGGACGACCAGCGCGAGCGCTGCCAGCGCGACCAGGCGCCGCCCGAGTCGCCGCCGCACCGGGCGTCCGAGCGGGAGCGGTGCCGGTGTGCTCGCCAGGTGATCCATCCCCCGCCTGATCGGCAGCGCCGTGTCCGCGCTTGAACTACTTCTCTCTGCCGCATCGGTCGGGGCCTTCGAGCCGGCCCTGGTCAAGCGTTATGCTCGATCGATGCGCCGTCGATCTCATTCCGGGTCGGCTCTGCTCATACGGGTGCTCCCGGTGGCGGGACTCGGCGGATCGATCGCGGCCTTGGCAGCCGGTGACCGCGTCGCCGCTCAGCCGCTGCTGCTCGTGACCATCCTGCTCGCTCCCGTCCTGCTGCCGCGGAACATCCTGTACCCGCCCGACGGCGGCGGGGCGGCCGAGGACTCCGACTCCGACGGGGGCGGCGGCGGAGGGCCGCAGCCGGAGCCGCCCAGGCCGCCCGAGGCTCCGCGCGGTGGTCTCCCCATGCCCGACGCGCACCCCGCCCGGGTTCGCATCCGGGATCACGTTCGGCCCGTGCTCACGCCCCGCCGGTCGCGGCGCGCCGGACGGGAGCCCGAGCGCGCCCCGCACCGCCGGCGCGTCAAGCGGTGAGCGACGGGTCCTGCCCGAGACATGCCGGCTGACGGCGTCCATCGCGTCGTCGTGGTCGGTGGCGGCTTCGGCGGGCTACAGGCCGTGCAGAAGCTCCGCCGCGCCCCGGTCGAGGTCACGCTGGTCGACCGCCGCAACTTTCACCTGTTCCAGCCGCTGACCTACCAGGTCGCCACGGGGGCGCTGTCACCCGGCGATATCGCCTATCCCCTGCGGGCGATCTTCAAGCGCTCCCGGAACGTGCGAGTACTGCTGGCCGAGGTGGCGGGGTTTGACCTGGACGCCCGCGAGCTGCAGATGCGCTCGGTGGCCGGACTGCCGACGCCGGCCACGCTCCCGTACGACACGCTGATCGTGGCCGGGGGCTCGCGCTACTCGTACTTCGGCCACGACGACTGGAGCGAGTACGCGGCCGAGGTCAAGTCGCTGGAGAGCGCACTGATCGTCCGCGGCCGCATCCTGTCCGCGTTCGAGGCGGCCGAAGCCGAGCCCGATCCCGAACGCCGCGCGGCCTGGCTCACCTTCGTGGTGGTCGGGGGAGGGCCGACCGGGGTCGAGATGGCGGGGCAGATCGGCGAGCTGGCCCGAGACACGCTCAGGCGCGACTTTCGTACGGTCGACACCCGCTCCGGGCGCATCCTGCTGATCGAAACCGCCGATCGGCTGCTGACGACCTTCCCGCCGTCGCTGTCCGGCAAGGCCCTTCGCTCGCTCGAGCGGCTCGGGGTCACCCCGATGCTGAACTCGACGGTGATCGGCGTGGAGAGCGAAGCGGTCTCGGTGCAGGCACCGGGCGCCGAGGTGCCGCGGCGCATTCCGAGCCGGACGATCATCTGGGCGGCTGGCGTGACGGCGTCCCGGATGGCCGCGGCGCTGGGCGAGCTCGACCGGCGCCGAGCTCGACCGGGCGGGGCGTATTGCGGTGGAGCCTGACCTCACGCTCCCGGGCCATCCCGAGGTCTTCGCGCTGGGCGACATGGTCCGGGTGCGCCAGGCCGGCGGCGAACCGGTCACCCTCCCGGGGGTGGCGCCGGCGGCCATGCAGCAAGGCCGCTACGCGGCGAAGGTGATCATGGCGCGCCTGAACGGACAGCACGCCGCGCCGTTCCACTACCGCGACAAGGGCAACCTGGCCACGATCGGGCGCGGGGCGGCGGTGGCCGACATCAAGGGCCTCAAGCTCAGCGGGTTCATCGCCTGGCTCACCTGGCTCCTCGTCCACCTGTTTTACCTGATCGGCTTCCGGAACCGGATCTTGGTGTTCATCCAGTGGTCGTTCAGCTTCTTCAACCGCGGCCGCGGCGCACGCTTGATCACCGCGCAGGCAGCGGAGAAGCCCAGCGACCACCAGGCCGGCTGACGCGACGGGACGGCGCCGGAGCCGCCGCGGGGCCCGCCTCCCGGCGCACGAGGCTCCCCCCGCAGGAGCGGCAGCGGGCCACATAGCGCACCGCCTCGTAGGTCCAGTCCGCCTCGCACAGCGTGCAGCGGTACAGCGGGGTGGGTCGGATGCTCACGGGGTGATTCTCGGCGCCGGCGCCGCGGCGCGCTAGACGGAACCACCCGGAGGCGCCTACGGGATGTTCCGGAGCTGCGCAACACTTCGCGCCATGAGAACGCTCGTCGGGCTGCTGGTGGCGCTGTTCATCGCGGCTGCCCCGGCGCCGCCCGGCACGAACCGGCCGGCGGACCTCACCGCGCTCAAGCCCCGCATCGTGTGGAGCCCGATCCCATTCGGGGCCAAGCGCAAGGCCGAGATGACCGCCTACGTGCGCCGTCACTACGGCAGCTTCATGCGCCCCACCTGGCGCCTGGTCGACCCGCACGTGATCGTCATCCACTACACCGACGGACCGACCTACTCGTCGGCCTGGAACACGTTCGCGAACGACGTGCCCGACTCCGAGTTGCACGAACTGCCCGCCACCTGCGCGCACTTCGTGATCGACACCGACGGGACGATCCACCAGCTGGTCTCGCTGGGCACGATGTGCCGCCACACGGTTGGCCTGAACTGGACCGCGATCGGGATCGAGCACGTGGCGTTCAGCGACAGCCAGGTGATGGGCAACCGCCGGCAGTTCGACGCCAGCCTGCGCCTCGTGCGCTGGCTGCGCTGCCGACTCCACATCCAGATCCGCAACGTGATCGGCCACGCCGAGAGCGTGTCCAGCCCGTATCACCACGAGGACGTAGTGGCGTTGCGCAGCCAGACCCACGGCGACTTCGATCACGCCGACATGCAGGTCTACCGGACGCGTCTGGGACGACTCGGCGGTTGCCCCTGACTTTGGCGCTCCACTCTCGCCCAGCGCAGGTGCAGCGCCAACGTTGTGCTAGGCCTCGAGATCCTGCGTGGCGTTGTGGAGGATCAGGATGCGCGCCTGGCCGCCGGGGTTCAGCCCGAGCTTGACCAGGGCGCGGCCGACGCCCACCTCCTCCACCCATACGCTCTCGTGCTCGTTGAGCTGACCCAACGCGGCGACCTGCTGCATGGCACGGGCCAGCCGCGCGATCTCATCAGGGCTGCCCTCGAGGCGCTCGAGGCCTCGGTCGGTGGCGAACGTGACGGCAATTCCCTCGTCCGTCTCGCACGCGTCAAGTAATTCCAGGCTCAAGGATCCCTCCAGTCTCGCTACCAGACGAACGCATCCACCTCAGCGGTCCTTTCGTCCCAAACAGATTAGGCTCCCAGGCCGCCGGGAGAGACGAAGCAAAGCAAAAAGGAGAGGCGATGAGCGAGGAGCGGGTCAAGTTCGTGCTCGACGAACCGGACATCCCGACGCACTGGGTGAACCTGATGGCTGACCTCACCCGGCCGACGGCCCCGCCGCCGCTGCATCCGGGCACGAAGGAGCCGGCCGGTCCCGACGACCTGTCCCCGATCTTCCCGATGGCGCTGATCCTCCAGGAGGTCTCAGCCGAGCCCCGAGATCGAGATCCCCGAGCCGGTGCGCGAGGCCTACAAGCTCTGGCGCCCCACCCCGCTTTACCGCGCCCGCCGGCTCGAGCGCGAACTCGACACCCCCGCCCACATCTACTACAAGTACGAGGGCGGCTCGCCGCCGGGGTCGCACAAGCCGAACACCGCGGTCGCCCAGGCCTACGAGAACGCCCAGGCCGGGATCAAGAAGCTCACCACCGAGACGGGCGCCGGCCAGTGGGGCTCTGCCCTGGCCTTCGCCTGTCGCCTGTTCGGCCTGGAGTGCGAGGTGTGGATGGTCGGCTCGAGCTACGACCAGAAGCCGTACCGGCGCTCGATGATGGAGACCTGGGGCGCCACCGTGCACCGCTCGCCCTCGGACGTGACCGAGTCGGGCCGCTCCCAGGCCGGCCACCCGACCGGCTCGCTCGGGATCGCAATCTCCGAGGCGGTCGAGGTGGCCGCCCAGAACGCCGACACCAACTACTCGCTCGGGTCGGTGCTCAACCACGTGCTGCTGCATCAGACGGTGATCGGCCAGGAGGCGCTGGCCCAGATGGCGATGGCCGGCGAGGAGCCCGACGTGGTCATCGCCTGCGTCGGCGGCGGCTCGAACTTCGGCGGGCTGGTCTTCCCGTTCCTGCGCCGGGTGATGCGCGGCGATCCACGCACCCGGTTCGTGGCCGCCGAGCCGGCCGCGTGCCCGACGCTCACCCGCGGCGTCTACGCGTACGACTTCGGCGACACCGTCGGGCTCACCCCACTGATGCCGATGTACACGCTCGGCCACGGCTTCGTCCCGCCGCCCGTGCACGCCGGCGGCCTGCGCTACCACGGCGACTCGCCGCTCGTGTGCGGCCTGGTCAAGCAGGGGCTGATCGAGCCGCGGGCCTACCGCCAGAACGAGACGTTCGAGGCGGCCGTGCGCTTCGCCCGCGCCGAGGGGATCATCCCCGCCCCCGAGCCCGCCCACGCCATCCGCGCCGTTCTCGAAGAGGCGGAGGCGGCGCAAGCAAGCCGGCGAGTCCCGCGTGATCCTGTTCGGCCTGTGCGGCCACGGCCACTTCGACCTGAGCGCCTACGACGCCTACCTGGCCGGCAAGCCTCGAGGATCCCGAGTTCTCCGAGGACGACCTCCAGGCCGCGTTGGCCAGCCTGCCGGAGGCGCCGGCGTTGGTTTAGCCAGGTCGCGCTGCGCTAAAGACTCGCCAACGCTGCCAGCTCCTCGAACAGCGCCCGCGCCGCCGCGATCCCGAGCGGCACGTACTCGCATCCGCAGGCGCTCGTTCGGCGCGTGGATGTTCGCGTCGGGCAGCGAGAAGCCGGTGATGATCGGTCGGGATGCCGCGGTCGGCCAGGGCGGCGGCGATCGGCAGCGTGCCGCCGGTGCGGATCAGCGGCGGCCGCACGCCGAGTGCCCGCTCGAACGCGCGCAGTCCGAGCTGGATGGCCGGGGCGTCGGGCGGGACCAGCGCCGGCGCGGCGGAGGACAGCTGTTCAACCTCGAGCTCGGCGCCGGCCGGCGCGGCCGCGCGCAGGAGCCGCTCGACCTCGGCCGCGATCTCCGCCGGATCCTGTCCGGGTGCCAGTCGGATCGACAGGTTGGCGTCGGCCCGGATCGGGATCACGGTCTTCTGGGCGTGGGGCGAGCCGCTCTCGATTCCGTTGACGTCGAGCGCCGGCTCGGCGAACGTCCGCAGTAGAACTCTTCGGCCGCACGCGCGTCGGTCGGCCGCGCGCCCTGGTCCGCCAGTTCGTCTGCGCCCGCCGGCAGCTCGCTCCAGCCCTCGAGCTCCTCGGCGGTGGGCGGCGCGATCGCCACGACGCAGCGGCTCGGCCAGCCGTCCGTCCGCGGCCAGCAGCGCGCCCAGGGTCTCCGATCAGCGCGTGGGCGGCGTTCAGCGCGGCGCCCCCGTAGAGACCCGAGTGCAGGTCGCGCTGCGCCGGTGCGCACGGTCACGTGGAAGTAGACGAGACCCCGCGTGGCCACGTTGAAGGCCGGGCCGCCCCGGCCCGATCATGCCGCTGTCGAAGATGATCGCGGCGTCCCCGCCGCGCTCGTCCTCCTCGAGGAACTCGACGATCGAGTGCCCGCCGGTCTCCTCCTCGCCGTCACAGACGAAGCGCACGTTGACCGGCAGCTGCCCCTCCCGCGCCAGCTCACGGGCGCCGGCCAGCAGCATGTAGAGCTGCCCCTTGTCGTCGGCCACGCCCCGGCCGTACAGGTGCTCGTCGCGGATCTCGGGCTCGAACGGCGGCGACTCCCACAGCTCGAGCGGATCGGGCGGCTGGACGTCGAAGTGGCCGTAGCAGAGGACGGTCGGTGCGCGCCCGGGATCGTGCGACGCCGCGATCTCGCCGATGGCCAGCGGCTGACCGTGCCAGTCGACGAGCTCGCATGCCCCGCCCGCGCCGCGCGGACCGTCTCGCACACCCACTCGCCGGCGCGCTTGCATCGTCGGCCCGCGGCCGCATCGGCGCTGACCGACTCGATGCGCAGGAACTCGGCGAGCTCGTCGAACCAGGTGGTGCACGGCCGGCGAGCGTACCGATCCGAGCCGCTCAGTAGATCTCGGGCACGAACGTCTGCTCCTCGATCGGCGGCCGGACGTACGCCTCTTCGACGCGCGGAGGCAGCTCGATCGGCGGCGGCGTGAGGTCCTCGTAGTCGATCAGCGAGAGCAGGTGCGCGATGCAGTTCAGCCGCGCGCGCCGCTTGTCGTCGGCCTGGACGACATACCAGGGCGCGATCTTGATGTCGGTGTAGCGGAACATCTCGTCCTTGGCCCGCGAGTAGGCGACCCAGCGGGCGCGAGACTCGAGGTCCATCGGGCTGAGCTTCCAGCGACGCATCGGGTCGTGCACGCGGGCCTGGAAGCGGCGCTCCTGCTCCTCGTCGGAGATCGAGAACCAGTACTTGATCAGCTTGAGCCCCGAGCGCACCAGCATGTGCTCGAACTCCGGGCACGAGCGCATGAACTCCTCGTACTCGGTCTCGGTGCAGAAGCCCATCACCCGCTCGACGCCGGCGCGGTTGTACCAGGAGCGGTCGAACAGGACGATCTCGCCGGCGGCCGGGAGGTGTTGCGACGTAGCGCTGGAAGTACCACTCGGTCTTCTCGCGCTCGGTCGGCGCCGGCAGCGCGACGACGCGGCACACGCGCGGATTGGTCCGCTCGGCGATGCGCTTGATCACTCCGCCCTTGCCCGCGGCGTCGCGTCCCTCGAAGATCACCACGATCTTCAGGCCCTCGGCGCGAACGTACTCCTGCATGATCACCAGCTCGCGCTGGAGCTTGAGCAGCTCCTTCTCGAAGTGCGTGCGGGTGAGCTTCTCGGGCTTGCGCCCGTCCTCCTGCGCCTTGGCCATCGGGGCGGAGCCTACTCTCGTACCGCGGCGATCCCCAACGCACTTCTTTCCGGCTGCGAACGATCAGTCGGGATTCGCCGCCAGCTGCGGCTCCAGCACCCGCGCCTCGGATCGGGTTCCTCGCCCCGGGATCAGCAGCCCGGCCAGCACGCACACGACCAGGAACAGCGTCGCCATCACGAACGTCTCGACGAAGCCGGTCACGGTCGGCTGGCCGTGCGCTATGTGGTCGACGATGAACGTCGCCGAGAGCTGGCCGCCGAGGGCGCCGCCGAGCGTCCGCATCACTGTGTTCATTCCGGTGGCCACGCCGGTCTGGCTGGGTGGGACGGCCTGCACGATCAGATTGCCGAGCGCGGCGAAGGCCAGCCCGATTCCGATCCCGAACACCGCCGAGGAGATCAGCATGTCGTAGGGATGGCTATGGGCCACGGCCAGCCAGCCGAAGCCCACGGCGGTGATGGAGGCCCCGGCAAGCAGCGCGGCCTTGGAGCCGAAGCGGTGGGCGACCCGGCCGGCCACGGCGCCGAGCACGCCCATCGCGAACCCGGCCGGCAGCAGGTACAGGCTGGACACCACCACGGACGCGCCGAACCCGAAGCCCGTGCTCTGCGGCAGCTGCGCGAACTGCGGGTAGACGATGAACGAGGCATACAGGCCGGCGCCGAGCAGGAACGCGGACAGGTTGGTCGTCCACACCCCGCGCACGCGCATCATCGCCATGTCGACCAGCGGCTCGCGGCTGTTCAGTTCGACCGCCACCCACGCCGCGCACACCGCCAGCCCGGCGGCGAACAGCAGCAAGGTCCGCGGGTCGCCCCAACCCCAAACGGTCGTCTGCGCGATCGCGATCAGCACGCAGCACATGCCCACGCTCATGAGCGCCGCAGCCAACCAGTTGACGTGGCCGGGCGAGCGGACCGGAGACTCGGGCACGTAGCGCCAGGTGCAGAACGCGGTCAGCAGCGTCACCGCGAGCGGCAGCCAGAACAGCCAATGCCAGTCCAACTGCTGAACGATCAGGCCGCCCAGGACCAGGCCGCAGCCGCCGCCGATGCCGAGGATGGCCGAGATCAAGCCGATGCTGCCGGCCACGCGGTCGGGCGGGAACTCGTCCCGGGCAATCGACATGGCCAGCGGGAAGATCCCTCCCGCCACCCCCTGGATGACCCGGGCCACGATCAGCACCGCCAGCGAGTCGCACACGGCGGCCAGCAGCGTGCCCACCGCCAGCACGAGCAGCGTCCACAGGAGCAGCCGCTCCTTGCCGTACATGTCGCCGAGCCGGCCGATGATCGCCGTCCCCACCGAGGCCGAGAGCAGGAAGCCGGTGAGGAGCCAGGTGACGCCGGTCTCGGTCGTGTGCAGGTCGCGCTGGATCGTGGGCAGGGCGGGGATCACCGCCGAGCTCAGGACCGCGTAGGCCAGCCCGGCCAACAGCAGCACGCCCAGGATCAAGTTCGGGCGCGGCTCGATCGATTTCTCCGGTCTCCGGGGCATTGCCACGTACCTTACGGGTCGCCCGGGGGCGGGTCCGGTCAACGGGTCTCGCCCGGCCGGCGAATCCCTCAGGCCTGGATCTCGTCGATGACGTGGGTCACGAACCCGGCCGCCGCGCGCGCCCGACGCGCCGGCCGGTGCCGAAACACACGCGGTGGCGGAGCGCCACGCCAGAAGGTCAGCGCGTCCTCGATGATCGGCCGCCAGGCCGGGGCGAACGCCTCGAGGGCATGCTCGCCTGCGGCCTCCTTGTCGGCAATCTCGCCCGTGGCCAGCGTGTAGTGAAGCCGCGCTACTCCCAGGACACCCCACGCCGCGTGCCGCCGCGGGAGCGACCGGAGGGTGCCCGGTCCGGGCGAGCGGCGCTCCGGCGTCGTGATCCTGGAGATCTTTCCGCAAACTCGATGGACATGAGGATGCCGGACCTGTGGTGTGCAGCAATACCGCTTGGGTGGCTTTTAGACGACCGGTCTACCGGGCAGACTGTTGCCGACACAGCTGCGCCCGTCGGGGCGAGCGGCACAGGTAGACAAACCCCGCTCGCCCGCGTGGAGGAACGCCACGGCGTGAACTCTGACCTCTCGCCCCGACGCTTGCCTCGCGCAGAGGTCGGGGCAGGTCAGGCGGCAGGCTGCTGCCCGATCCAGGCGAGAATCGCCCGCGAGTGGCTGATGACCTTCCCGTCGGGCAATTTCAGCGCCGGCAGTTTGGTGTCGCCGGTGGCCTCGCGCAGCCCCTCCCGTGAACCCTTGCGGAGAAACGGCACGGGACTCCCATGGGCCGCGACCACTTTGTCATAGGCGATGCCCTTGGCGCGCAGCGCCTCCTGCACGCGCCGGCACGGGTGGATGCGCGGGCCGCCGTCGTCCCCGTGACACACGTAGAGGGTGGGGACCTCGGCGTTCATCCCGGCTACCCGGGCTCGTCGATCCAGGGCTCGGGTACCCTCACCCCGTCGCCGCCCTCGGGACGATCGGCGCCGATCGCGATCACTACGAGACCTTCCTCGCCGCCCTCGAACGCACGCACCACCTCGGGGCTGACCCGCACCGCGTCCCACAGACGCAACGGGTGCACCTCGTCGTCGAGCCGGATCCGCCCCGAGCCACTCACCACGACATAGGCCTCCTCCTGCTCGCGATGGCTGTGGCCGACCGGCGAACGGACGCCCGGGCCGTAGGCGAAGTAGCTCACCCCGAGGTGCTCGGAGTCCAGGTGCTTGCGGCCGAATCTGGCCTCGAACCCCGGCACCTCATCGCCGGCCGAGTCCTCGACCTCCATCAGGTTCTTGATCGTGAAGCGCGACATTGCGTGCGATTCTCCTCCTCTTTTGCGTTAGCAGTCCTCGCCCCCGGACGCCGCCGGGCAGTCCGAAGACAGGCTGTCGTTGAGCGCGACGAGCAGCACTCGAAGCTGCTCGCGCTGAGTCTCGTCGAGTCCCGCGAACAGCTCCTCTTCGGCTTCACGCTGCGCGCGGGCGGCGGCGGCCAGCCGGCGCTCGCCGCGGGCGGTCAGCCTCACCAGGTGACGGCGCCGGTCCAGCGCGTCTCGCCGGCGCGACAGCAGGCCCTCCGCTTCGAGCGGGTTGAGCAGCGTCACGAGGATGCTCGGATCGATCTCCATCGCCTGACCGAGCTTCCCGCTGTCCCATCGGGCCTCGCTCGTGCAGGAGCCCCAGGAGCTGGAACTGGCGGGGGCTCAACTCGTGCCGGATGTGCACCTCGCGCAGCTTGCGCATCGCGTAATGGCCGAGCAGGGCGAGCAGCAGCCCGGGGCTCGAGCAGCGCTCGTCGAACAGCGCCGCGTCCGGCACGTCGGGGCGCTTGCGGGACACACGGACGGACACGGCTCGAATATATCGAGGGCTCCGGATGATCGAGGTGGCTATATGATTTGCCCACGTCCGCATCAGGCGCTTCTCGAACACCGGGTAGAGGGGCGTCAACCCAAACTCGAGACAGGAGAAGCTATGAAGATCGGTCGCTTGCTGCTCAGGCTCACCGTCGGGGGCTTTTTCTTCGGGCACGGCACGCAGAAGCTGTTCGGCTGGTTCGGGGGGCACGGGATCGACGCGACGTCTCAGATGTTCGAGGGGCTCGGCATGCGACCCGGGCGCCGCAACGCGGTTGCGGCGGGCTTGGCCGAAGCCGGCGGCGGCGCCGCGCTGGCGGCCGGCTTCGCTACGCCGCTGGCCGCCGGTGCGCTGACCTCGGTCATGCTCACGGCGATCCACCGCGTCCACCTGAAGAACGGCCCATGGGTCACCAACGGCGGCTATGAATACAACGCGGTCCTGATCGCCGCCGTGCTGGCCCTGACCGAGGTGGGCCCGGGCGACCTGTCGCTCGATCATGCGCTTGACCAGGAGCGGAGCGGGCCCGGCTGGACGCTGGCCGCCGCGGCGATCGGCGCCGCGGGCGCGGTGGGCGCCCACAAGTTGGCGGCCGCTCATCCGGAACCGCCGCCGCCGGCCCAGGCGGCCGCGCCGAGCACCGAGTCGGCCACCAGCGCCACCGTGCCGACCACCACCGACGCGTCCGTCGCACAGACCCAGGACGCCGCCATGCCAGGCAGCGGCGTAGTCGGTGGGCCTCCAGGCCACTAGCCTCCCCACGTGAGCACGGGCGAGGCGGCGCTCCGGCCGCTCGACCATGAGGCGGGCGGCGAGGGCCAGCGGGTTCGCGTCATCTTCGGCGCGCTGCTGCTGGTCCTGCTGCTCGCCTCGCTCGATCAGACGATCGTCTCGACGGCGCTGCCGACGATCGTCGGCGACCTCGGCGGGCTCTCGCATCTGTCCTGGGTCGTCACCGCCTACCTGCTCGCCTCGACGGTGGTCACCCCGCTCTACGGCAAGCTCGGCGACCTCTATGGCCGCAAGCTCATGCTCCGGGTGGCTATCGGGCTGTTCCTGGTCGGGTCGGCCCTGTGCGGCCTGTCGCAGAACATGAGCGAGCTGATCGCGTTCCGCGCGCTGCAGGGGCTGGGCGGCGGTGGGCTGATCGTGACCACGATGGCGGCGGTGGGCGACATCATCGCGCCCCGGGACCGCGGCAAGTACCAGGGTCTCTTCGGCGCAGTGTTCGGCGTCTCCACCGTGATCGGGCCGCTGCTCGGCGGCTTCTTCGTCGACAGCCTGTCGTGGCGCTGGATCTTCTACGTCAACCTGCCACTGGGCCTGGTCGCGCTGGCCGTGATCGGGATCGCATTCCCGGCCCGGACCGAGCACGTCCACCGTCGGATCGACTACCTGGGTGCCGCCGTCCTGGCCGCCGGCCTGTCCGCGATCGTCCTGTTCACCAGCCTGGGCGGCACCAGCTACGCCTGGGGCTCGTCGTTCATCATCGCGCTGATCGTCGTGAGCGTGGCGATGCTCGTGCTGTTCCCGTTCGTGGAGATGCGGGCAGCCGAGCCGATCCTGCCGCTCGCGCTGTTCCGCAACCGCACGTTCGTGGTCACGAGCGCGGTTGGCTTCATCATCGGGCTGGCCCTGTTCGGTGCGGTCACGTTCCTACCGCTCTATCTGCAGGTCGTGAAAGGCCACAGCCCGACGGTGTCCGGGCTCCTGATCACGCCGATGATGGCGGGCCTGCTTGTCACCTCGATCCTCAGCGGCAACCTGATCTCCCGCTTCGGTCACTACCGACCGTTCCCGATCGCCGGCACCGCGATCATGGCCGTCGGGCTGTTCTTGCTCTCCAGCATCACGGTGTCGACGCCGACGCTCAGGACGGCCGGGTTCATGGTCGTCCTCGGCCTCGGCCTCGGGATGGTCATGCAGGTGCTCGTGCTCGCGGTGCAGAACTCGGTCGACTACCAGTACCTCGGCGTGGCGACCTCGGGGTCCACCCTGTTCCGCCAGATCGGCGGCTCGATCGGCGTGTCCGTGTTCGGTGCGATCTTCTCGAGCAACCTGGCCAGCGAACTAGCCAGCCGCATTCCCCGGACGGTCCATGTCCCGGCGGCGGCCAACCCGGCCATCGTCCACCATCTCCCTGCGGCGGTCCGCGCGCCGTACATCGAGGCCTTCGCAGCCGCGCTGCAGCCGGTGTTCCGCCTCGCCGCCGCCGTGTCGGTGGCCGGCTTCCTGCTCAGCTGGCTGCTGCGCGAGTTGCCCCTGCGCCAGACCGCGGCGGCCGACGGGGTGGGCGAGAGCTTCGCATCACCACGCCACGACAGCTCCGAGCGCGAGCTCGAGCGGATCCTCAGCTCCCTGCTCCAGCGCGAGGAGCGCCAGCGCGTCTACGACGCCCTGGTGCAGCGCTCTGGCGTCGAGATCACCCCGCCCGAGGGCTGGCTGCTCAACCGGATCGGCGAGCGCGCGCCGACCACGGCGCCGGCGCTGGCCGCCGAGCTGCATGTCGCTGCCCAGGAACTGCGCGAGCCGCTGGCCGGTCTGACCCGGCGCGCCTACGTCACCACCGACCCCGACCGCGAGCTCGATCTCACCGAGTCAGGCGCTCACGCGCGCGAGCAACTGATCGACGCTGGCCGGGCCGAGCTGTGCCGTCTGCTCGAAGGCTGGGAGCCCGAGGAGGACGAGGACATGCAGCCGGTGCTGAGGCGGCTGGCCGGCGCGCTCGTGGTCGAGATGCCGGCCTGAGCGTCAGACCGGGACGGTCACCTTTGGCGCGTCGGCCACGGCGGCCAGCCACGGATAGCGCGCGGTGTCCTTGCCGGCGTAGTCGGGGTCGAGGTAGATGAAGCAGCGGTGGATCTGCCAGTCGCGGATCTCGAACACGTCGCACCAGCGGCCAGCGCCCCACTCGGGCACGCCGGCCCGCCACGGCCCGTCCTGATGCTCGCCGTAGCTGGTCCCCTCGCACACCACGACGTCACTGCCCGAGAAGATCCAGTTGAAGTTCGCGTAGTCGTGCCGGATCGACTCGAGCGTCGCGCCGACGTCGCCGAACATCCTCCCGATCTCCTCGCGGCCGTTGGCGATGCCCCATTTCGGGAACGCCACCTGCGCGTCGGGAGCGAACAACTCGAGGATGGTCTCGCCCGTCGAGGTGACGCCGCCGTTGTCGAACGCCTTCAGGTACTCCAGCGCCACCGACTTGCGCTGCTCGTCGGTCATCGTCTTGATGGCGAGGGCCATGATTCGCTCCTTCCTCGGGTATGCCGCGGCTAGACGTCGGTCTACCGCGGCGCGTAGCGGTGATGGAGCATCAGCGCGTTCCCGTCCGGGTCGGTGAAGAACGCCATGTGGCACACGCCGGTGTCGAGGATGTCGCCGTGGAACGTCACGCCGCGCTCCTCGAGCAGCCTGCGGGCGGCCGCCACGTCGTCGACGTGCAGCGCGACCGGGTTGGGGTTGCGCTCGTGCTGCATGCCCATCTTCTCGGGGTCGTAGATGCTCAGGGTGAGGTTGCCGGTCTCGAACTCGGTGAAATGGCGCTCGGGCATGTAGACGGAGCGGGGCAGGCCGAGGGTGTCGCCGTAGAAGGCGGCCGCGGCGGCCACGTCGTGCGTCGGGATCCCGGTGAAGTCGACGCCGCGGATGAACTCCGAGGTGCTCCGCGCCGCGCTGCTACCGCTCGTGGCTGTCATGGTTCTCCTTAGCTGTTCTTGATCACGATGCCTTCGAGGATGAAGGCGGCGCGTTCGGTCGAGTCGATCGCGTTCTCGAGCCGCTCGAAGATGTCCTTCCAGCGAATCACCACCATCGGGTCGATGCCCGTCTCGAACAGGGACGCGATCGCCTCGCGCGTGATCCGATCGCCCTCGTTCTCCAGCCGGTGCACCTCGACCATGTGGTCGCCTATGTCCTTGAAGGTCCGGATCAAGGGGATCGCCGCCGCGATCTGGCGGGTGGCGTCGCGCAGCACGCCGGACAGCCGCTGGGCCTGCGCCATCGGCGCTTCGATCCTGTACAGCCCGAGGTAATCGGCCACCTCCTCGGTGTAGTCGACGATGTCGTCGAGCGCCGAGCTCAGCTGCAGGATGTCCTCCCGATCGATCGGCGTCACGAAGGTCTGGTTGAGCCGTTTGAACACCTCGTGCGTGATGTGATCGCCGTCGTGCTCGCAGGCCCGGATGTCCCGCGCGAGATCCGCGCTCTCCGGATAGCGCGCGAGCATCTCGTCGAGCAACTCGGCCGCCCGCAAGATGTTGGCGCCCGCGCGCTCGAACAGATCGAAGAACTCGCGCTCTGCGCCCCGCAGGAGGTTTGCCATCGACGCCACGTCCGCCGCGTAGCATAGGCGGGGATGGCGACGCCGATGAGAAAATTCAGCGTCCGAGGCGCTCCCCGTTAGGGCCATGGCGTACAGCGCGGGGGAAGCCAGGGCGCAGCTCCTTGACGAAGTGGCCGAGGCGACCGACCAGCTCGCGCTCGCGCTGGCCAGCCTGAGCGAGGCCTACGAGGAGCTCGACGAGCAGACGGCTGACCATCTGGAGGAGGAGCTGTTTCGCCCCGTCCAGCATGCCTACGGCCGACTGCGGCGCACCCATTCCGAGTTCGCCGAGCGCTACGGCCTGCCCAGGCGAACTTTCGAGCGGAGTTCGGGCGGCCTGCACTCAGGCGATCCGCGGGTGTATGTGGAGCGTGCCGTGGAGGCGATCGAGCGCGCCGACAACGGCCTGTCCGAGCTCCAGGACTCCATGCTTCCGGTCGAGGTCGGCGACCGCGAGCTCCGAGAAGGTCTTTCCGAAACCCGCGAGATGATCGGCGAGCTACCGGCGCGCGCCCGCCGTCTGATGCGCTCGCAGGGCCGTTAGCGTCGCATCTCGGCCAGCGTCTGCTCGAGGGCGGCCATGAGATCCGGCGCTTCTTCGGGTGTGGTCTCGCGCGGCTCGGGGGCCTTGATCGTCTTCCCCTTGCGCTTGCGGGAGACGACGTCCTGCAGGCGCCGGCGATAGCGGTCCTTCCATTCGCCCGGCTCCCACTCGCCGGAGAGCTCCTCGATCACCGCCACGGCCGCCTTCAGCTGCTGCGCCGAGGGCTTGTGCGATTTCCGGGCGGCGTTCGCGACGTCCCTGCTCGGGCGGACCTCGTCGGCGAACAGCATCGTCGACAGCATCAGCGCACCGTCGCGGGGCCGGACGACCGCCAGGTACTCCTTGGCCCGCATCACGAACTGCCCGATGGCCGCCCGCTCGGTGCGTCCCATCACGTCGGTCAGGAGGCGATAGGCCCGGGTCGGCCCGTCGTCCGAGCCGGCCGGGAGCAGGTAGTAGGGATGATCGAAATACACCGGGTCGATCTCGTCGAGGTCGACGAACTGCTCGATCTCGATCGTGCGCGTGCGCCGCGGCTCGATTGCCTCGAGCTCCTCGTCGGTCACGATCACCTGGCTTGAGTCATCGAATTCGAACGCGTGCGTGATCTCCTCGTAGGGAACCTCGACGTCCTCCTTCGAGCACCAGCGCTGCGTCTGGATCGGCGCCCCGTCGGACTCGTGGAGCTGGCGGAAGTGCAGGTCGAGATCACGCACCGCGGTCACCATCACGACCGGGACGTTCACGAGCCCGAAACTCAGCGATCCACTCCAGAGTGACCGCGGCACCGCTCAGCGCCTCGATCCGGTCTTCTGGCGCCCGCGGCGGTCACCCGACCGCGACTTCGACTTCGACTTCTTCCCCTTCCCCAGACTCGCCTCGAGCGCGGCCATCAGGTCGCCGGTCGCCTCGTCCTGGACCGGCTCCGGCAGCTCGATCTCCTCGCCCTCGGCCTTGGCCTTGATCAGCTCGGCCACGCGGTCCCGATAGCTGTCCCCGAACGCGCTCGGCCGGAACTTCCTGTGCAGCGAGTCGACCAGCTGCTCGGCCATTTCCAGCTCGCGCTCGGCGGGCTTGCGGCTCGGCTTCGGGATGTCGAGCTTGCCGGCCTGAACGAGCTTCGTCCTCGAACCGCATCGTGTGCATCACGAGCACGTCGTCGCCGGCGCGCACGCCGACCAGGTACTCGCGGTTGTGGAACACCCAACGCCCGATGCCCGCTCGCTTTGCCCGCTTCAGCGCATCGAGCAGGAGCCGGTAGGCGTCTTCGCCGCCCTCGCCCGTCCCAACATAGTAGGTGCGGTTGTAGAACACCGGGTCGACGTCGCCGGGATCGACGAACTGCTCGAGCTCGATCGTGTGCGAGCGGTCGCCGGCCGCCGCGTCGATCTCCGCCTTGTCGAGCATCACGAACTGGCCGCCGCGCACCTCGTAACCCATCGCGACCTCCTTGTAGGGCACCTCCTTGCCCTCCTTGGAGCAGATCCGCTTCTGCTTGATCCGCGCACCGTCCTGGGCGTGCACCTGGTGGAAGTGGATGGTGTGACTCTCGGTGGCCGAGTGCACCTTGATCGGGACTGCGATCAGCCCGAACGTGATCGTGCCGTTCCAGATCGAGCGAGGCATCTGCCTATGCCTACCCCGCTGCCCGGCGTGTACGCGGTGCGCCGAGGGGGTAGCCCGTGCCCAGGAGGTGAAGGACACATGGCATTCACACTCGCTCGTCTGATTCGAACCCTGGCCGGCCTGATCGCGCTGGTGATCGTCGCGGCGATCGTTCTGTTCGTCCTCGGGGCGAACCAGAGCAACGGCATCGTCAGCGCCATCCACGACGCCGGGGCCTGGCTCGTCGGGCCATTCAAGAACCTGTTCTCGATCCACAACGCCAAGCTGGCGATGGCGGTCAACTGGGGTCTTGCGGCGCTGGTTTACCTCGCCGTGGGCCACTTCATCGCCGGCCTGCTCGCGCGGATGGGTACTCCGCGTCGGCGCGCGGTCGCCGTATAGGCGTTTTCTGGGGCCGCCTGCGGCGGCGTCCGTGGGGCCAGGTTCCCCGTCCGGACACCCCGGTCCCGTCCGGATGGGGAACGTGGTCCCACGGACGCTGGGCCTCCGGCGTCTGCCTGACCCACGCCGCCGACCGGCCGGATTCCGGAGCGATGTCGAATACCGTAGGCGCAATTACGAATCCCCCGCTGTTTCGGCGGCGATTCGTGCTTGAAGAAACCTACTCGTGGGTATCACCGGCGCATGACTCTTCTAGCGATCTCCCGCACCGATTCGGCTGAGCTTTTCGTCCGCTGGCAGCAACACGGGGACCGCAGCGCGCGCGACGAGCTCGTGACCCGCTTCCTGCCTCTGGCCCGCAAGCTCGCGCGACGCTACGCCGGCGCCAGAGAGCCGTTCGAAGACCTGCTCCAGGTGGCGAGCCTTGGCCTGGTGAAGGCCGTGGATCGCTTCGACGCCGAGCGCGGAACCGCCTTCTCCTCGTTCGCTGTGCCCACCATCCTCGGTGAGCTCAAGCGCTATTTCCGCGACCTCGGCTGGTCGGTGCACGTGCCGCGTGGCGCGCAGGAAATGGCCCTGAAGGTCGAGGAGGCGCAGCAGCAGCTGACCACTAAGACGGGCCGCCCGCCCAGCGTGCCGGAGCTTGCCGAGTACCTCGAGATGAGCATCGAGGACGTGCTCGACGCGCTGGAGACCGCCGGCGCTCACCACTCGACTTCGCTCGATGCCCCGCGCGAGGACGCCGACGGCGAGTCCGGTTCGCTGGCCGACGCCTTCGGGCAGGAGGACGAGCGGTTCGAGCTCGTCGATGCCAGCGTGACGATCGCCGCCTCGGCGTACCAGCTGACGGCGCGGGAGCGCCACGTGCTTGTCCTGCGCTTCGTGCAGGACATGACGCAGACTCAGATCGCCGAGGAGATCGGGGTCTCGCAAATGCAGGTTTCACGGATCCTGCGTCGAGCGCTTGCCCGCCTGCGCGAGATGACGGAGTCCGGCGACGAGGCGTCCGTCACCTGACGGATCGTGTGAGGGGAATCGGGGGCGCGAGGGAGTCGGTGCGTCGGGCGCGCGCGGCTGAACAGTCTCCTCTTCACGCGTGGCGGATGCGCCTGGCGAACCGCTCCCCGTGGTCGAGCACGCGGCAGCGAACGGTGCCGGTCACGACCAGGTCGAGCGTCACGGCGGCGTCCTCCCCCTGCGTGGAACCGTGCACGATGCCGTTGGTGACAAGCTCTGAGACCATCAGCTTGACGTCGTCGAGCACCGGCGCGGGAATGCGCGCCGAGAGCTCGTCGGCGATGATCCGTCGGGCTTGGGCCGGACCTTCCGGATGGGCCTCGATCTTGTAGAGGGCACGAACACGCGATTCCATGACTGTTCTTAGGTCTACCCGGCGAGCAAATCTCAAAAGCGTCTGGAACCGGCGATGGCGCTGAACCAGGACTCCCCGGCCGTACGCCTCGAGCTCGACTCGCGACCTGAGACCTTGACGCTCGTGCGCGGTGTGCTGGCCGGCGTCGCCGAGCTGATCGGCCTGGACCCCGAACTGCTCGACGATCTGAAAACGGCGGTCAGCGAGGCCTGCAACAACGTCGTCATGCACGCTTACGACAGCGACACCGGACCGCTGACCGTCCGCATCTACATCGAGCCCGAGGCGATCGAGGTGGTTGTCGTTGATCAGGGCACCGGGTTGCCGCCGCTCGCGCCCGCGGACGAGACGATTCGCGGCGTCGGCCTGTCGGTGATCCGCGCCCTGGCCGAGCAGGCGGAGTTCCGTGGCGGCCCGGGTGGCGGCACCGAGGTGCGCATGTCGTTTGCCGGCCAGCGAGACGGCAAGCCGCTGTTTCACTTGCCCAGCCGCGCCGGAGCCGATGACCACGAGGCGGCCTGGCTGACCGGCGATGCCGTCGTCTCACTCTCGCCGATCAGCCTCCTGGCCGGAGTGCTCGGGCGCGTGGCGCGTGCGCTGGCGGCTCGCGCGCGCTTCTCCCTCGATCGGTTCTCCGACGTCTATCTGGTCACGGATGCGATCGCTGCGCACGCCGGGCGCGCCGCCAAGGGGACCCGCATGTCGTTCGCGATCTCGACCGACGCCCAGCGGCTCGAGCTGACCATCGGGCCGTTCACGGAGGGAAGCGGCAGCCAGCTCTCGCACCAGGCGCCCGAGTACAGCGCGGCCTCGGCGCTCACGATGCTGAGCGACGAGCTCGACGTGCGCAACGACGCCGACGGCGGCGAGGTCCTGCACGTGGTGATGCTCGACCGTCGACGCGGCTGACGGACGGCGTCACGCTCCGTTCAGGAGCTCCTCGGGGGTGTCGACCAGCGTGAGCCGGTCGGCCACGCCGGTGAGGCTGAGCAGCCGCTGCACCTGCTGAGGACCCTTGACCATCGCCAGCTGGCGACCCTGCTCCTCGATTTGCTGATGCGCGCGCACGAGCACGCTCAGTCCCGTCGAATCCATGAAGTCGAGCGCGCGCAGATCGATGATCAACATCTGCGACTCCGAGGCGGCGACGCGGTCGAGCTCCTCTTGAAGTGTCGGACTCGAGGCGAGATCGAGCTCGCCGCTCACGGCGATGACGGTCGCCGGGCCTTGGCTGCGCACCTCTAAGCGGAAGTGACTCTGCACGGGGGCGAGCCTACTGATCTCGCCCGCGGACTGCGTGGGTGCTCGCCCCGCACCCGACGCTGCGCGCTCGTTTGTCTTCGCCGAGCGCGAGTTGGTGGAACACGCCAGCCACGGCGATCAGCGCGACGAGGATCTGCCCTGATGTCGGTGGCCGTCTGCCTGGATTGACGCCTCTGCGTCGCCGGGTGGAATACCGGGTAGTCCCGCCGCGAGACGTTCGACAGGCATCAAAGGAGGAGGAGAAATTGGTCGCACTGATCGTCTTACTGCTGATCCTCGCGCTGTTCGGCGGGCTCGGCTTCGCTGCTCACCTGCTCTGGTTCGTGCTGATCGCCGCGGTCATCCTGTGGCTGATCGGCTTCGTGATCGGTGGCGTCGAGTCGGGCATCGGGCGGCGAAGGTGGTACCGCTGGTAGAGGCGGAGCTGATGGGGCCGCCGGGATCCGTCCTCGTCCCGGCGGCGGCGCCTCAGCGCGTTTCGCGGGTGTCGCCGGTGAGCTGGCGCAGACGGTGCAGCGACCGGCGCAACAGGCGCGACACCTGCATCTGGGAGACGCCGACTCGCTCGGCGATCTCCGATTGCGTCAGATCCTCGCCGAAACGCAGGTAGAGGATTTCGCGCTCACGCTGGGGCAGGTGCTTGGCGGCGGCGAAGATCGTCGTCTGATCGTCGATCAGCCCCAGGCGCTGGTCCTCGTCGCCGATCGCGTCGAGACGGCTGGCGTCCTCCTCGTCGGCGAGCGGCGCATCGAGCGACACGGTTCCGTACGCCTCGGCCACCTGGAGCCCGTCCAGTACCTCCTCCTCGCTCAGCTCGAGGTACTGCGCCAACTCGTCCACGCGCGGCGGCCGCCCGGTCCGGGCGCTGATCGCCTGGCGCGCCTCGTTGATCTTGCGCGCACGCTCCTGCGCGCCGCGGTCGACGTGGAGCGCCCACCCGGTGTCCCGGAAGTAGCGCTTGAGCTCGCCCACGATCGTGGGCACCGCGAACGACGTGAAGGCGAAGCCGCGATCCGGGTCGAACCGCTCCACGGCCTTGACCAGCCCGAGGCTGGCGACCTGAACCAGGTCGTCGTACGGCTCGCTGGATTGGACGTAGCGACGCGCCAGCTTGCGGGCCAGCGGGAGAAACCGCGCGATCAGCTCGTCGCGCGCATCGCGGTCCTGATCGCGCCGCCATCGCTCGAACAGCTGTTGCGAGTCAGCGGCGGACACGGGCTCGCCGACCGGGATCCCCGACACCGGGGGCCTCCTTTCGCAGACTGCCCTCTTTTAGCACAGAAGGGAGTCCGCGTGTGGCCGCGTGCGCCCGCAGCCCCGCCGCCACGCCGGCGCGCGGCTGTCCCGTCAAGCGCTCAGGGTCAGCGGGCGCGGCGCCTCGCTTGACGACGGCCGCGTTCCAGGGCCCGCTGACCGCGCCGCTCGAACTGGTCGAGCTGTCGCGCCCGCCGTCCGGAACTGGTGTAGGTCAGGGCGCTCTGCTTGACCGCATCGCCGGCGGTGGCGAGCGCTCCGACCGCGGTGTACAGCGCGCGCTGCGCGCTGGTGGCGACCGCGCCGACCTGCGTACCGGCCGCGTCGACGCTGCGCGCGGCTGTCTCAGCCGCGCGGTTGCCGGTGGTGCGGGCGCTGCGCGCCGTGGTCCGCGCGCTCGTGCGCGCCGTTGCCGACGCCGATCCGGACGTGCGCCGGGCCGACGACCTCGTGCCCGTGGCGCTCCGCTTCGCGGCGTTTCGCTTGCGCGTTGCCGCCGCGCGCTTGGCGGCGGCCGATCGTTGGGTCGGAGTCTGGGTTGCCATTGGTTGTCTCGCTCCTCGGGGTCGCTGGTCTCAGCGCAGCCCTACCTCTCCCCACGTTGCGATACTCACCGCAATGTCCGATTCCTACACCTCGACACTGGCACAGGAGCTGGCGCCCGATGTGCTCGAGCGGTTCCTGCGCTACGTGCGGATCGACACGCAGTCGCGTCGCGACCGCACATCGTCGCCCAGCACGCCGGGTCAGCTCGAGCTGGGGCGACTGCTCGTGGCCGAGCTCCAGCAGGCCGGATTGGCGGACGCCGAGCTCGACCAGCACGGTTACGTGATCGCCACGCTGGCCGGCAATCGCGGCCCGGACGGCGGAAGCGATCGGCCTGATCGCGCACATGGACACGAGCGCCGATGCGCCCGGGCACGGCGTCGAGCCGATCGTGCATCGCTCGTATGACGGCGGCGTGCTGGCGCTCCCGCGCGAAGGCACGTTGCTCGATCCCGCTTCGATGCCCGAGCTGGTTTCCAAGGCCGGCCACGACATCGTCACCAGCAGCGGCGACACGCTGCTCGGCGCCGACGACAAGGCGGGGGTGGCCGAGATCATGGCCGGCGTGGCATATCTGGCGGCGCATCCGGAGCTGCCCGCGTCCAAACTTGCGGATCGCCTTCACGCCGGACGAGGAGATCGGCGAGGGCGCCACGTTGTTCGACATCGAGAGATTCGGCGCCCGGTGCGCCTACACGCTCGACGGCTCCGAGCTCGGCGAGCTCCAGGACGAGACGTTCAGCGCCTACGAGGTGGAGATCACGATCGGCGGCGTCGACGTCCACCCCGGTCAGGCCACTGGCAAGCTGGTCAACGCGCTGCGTCTGGCCGCGCGAATCGTGGCCGCGCTGCCGGCCGACACGCTGACTCCGGAGACGACCTCGGGACGCGACGGGTTTATTCATCCCACCGACCTGACGGCTCGAGCGGGCAAGGCGCACATGCGGTTAATCGTGCGCGACTTCGACGATGAGCGGCTCGAGCAGCACCTGGCGCTACTCGAGCGAGTGGCGCACGAGGTGGTCGATGCCGAGCCACGAGCGCGCCTGGAGTTCGGCGTGCGCGAGCAGTACCGCAACATGCGCGGCGTGCTCAGCCAGGTGCCCGAGGTGACCGACGCGGCGCAGGCGGCGATCCGCGCGGAGGGAATCGAGCCGATCCGCCGCCCGATCCGGGGCGGCACCGACGGTTCGCGCCTGAGCGA
The DNA here is from genome assembly GCA_963757795.1 of uncultured Solirubrobacterales bacterium. Classification (GTDB taxonomy): domain Bacteria; phylum Actinomycetota; class Thermoleophilia; order Solirubrobacterales; family Solirubrobacteraceae; genus Palsa-465. The sequence continues at coordinate 118,584 of CAVWSI010000004.1, forward strand.
GATGGGCCTGCCCACCCCGAACATCTTCACCGGAGGGCACGAGTATCACTCGGTGCGCGAGTGGGCTTCGGTCCAGGACATGGCGGCGGCCGCCGCGGTCGTCGTGCGCCTGGCCGAAGTGTGGTCATCGCGGAACGGGCATGCAGGCTAGCTCTCCGGAGTCGCTCGCCTCAGTCGATGGGGCGGTCATGCTCGCGTCTGAGGCGGTGATCCCGGCCACCGACGAGGGCCTGCTGCGCGGCGATGGCGCGTTCGAGGTCATCCGGGTGTATGACGGCCGGCCGTTCGCCCTCGAGGAGCATCTGCGCCGGCTCGAGCGCTCGGCGGCGAATTTGCGGTTGCCGGTGGACCTGGAGGCGGTTCGGGCCGATGCCTGGCGGTTGTTGGCTTCGGCCGGGGGCGGTCCGGCGCATGAGCTGCTGCGGATCGTGGTCACCCGCGGCGGCCGGCGCCTGCTCCTGACCGAGCCGATGGCCCGCACGCCCGACCACGTGCGTCTGGCCACGATCACGTACTCGCCCACGCGGATCCTGGACGGCGTGAAGTCGCTGTCATACGCCGCGAACATGCTCGCGAGCCGGCTGGCCCGCGAACGCGGATTCGACGAGGCGCTGCTGATCACGCCCCACGGGCGCGTGCTCGAGGCGCCGACCAGCTCGATCTTCTGGGTGGCGGACGGTTCGCTGTTCACGCCGCCGCTCGACGAGCACATCCTGGCCTCTATCACCCGCGCGATCGTGCTCGACGTGACGAGGACGTCAGAGCGCCCCTGCGCGTCTCGACGAGCTGCTGGCGGCCGATGAGGCGTTCCTCGCCTCGACCACCCGCGAGGTGGAGCCGATCTCGGCCATCGACGAGCGTGTGTTCGACGCGCCGGGCCCGGTGACGGCGCGTGCGGCTCGGGACGTCCAGGCACGCATCCGCGAGCGGCTGGCCGACGGGGATCGATGAAGGTCCTCACGGTCGTCGGAAACCGCCCCCAGTTCATCAAGGCGGCGGCGGTCTCGCCGCACCTGCGCTCCGGGCAATTCCGAGCTGCTCGTGCACACAGGCCAGCACTTCGACGACGAACTGTCCACGGTGTTCTTCACCGAGCTTGGCCTGCCGGCGCCGGAGCGTTGAGCTCGGGATCGCACTGGGGTCGAACACGTCGCAGACGGCGCGAATGCTGGCGGCGTTGGAGCCCGTGCTGCGGGATGCCGCGCCTGATGTGGTGCTCGTCTACGGCGACACGAACTCGACCCTGGCGGGCGCGCTGGCGGGCGCCCAGGCGGGCGTACCGGTGGCCCACGTCGAGGCCGGGATGCGTTCATTCGATCGCGCGATGCCCGAGGAGCTCAACCGGGTGCTCGCCGACCACGCCTCGTCGCTCTTGCTCTGCTCCTCGGAGGTCGCGGTGGGGAATCTGGCGCGCGAGAGCGTGGCCGGGGCGGTGGAGTTGGTCGGCGACGTGATGGTCGACGTGGCGTTGGCCGTTCAGCCGAGCGCCCGCGAGCGGGTGGATGTCGTTCGCTTGCGGGGACTCGAGCCGGGGGGGTATGTGCTGGCCACGGCACACCGGGCCGGCAACGTGGACGATCCGGCTCGGCTGGGCCGGCTCGTGGAGGTGCTGCGCGCGATGCCGCTCCCGGTTCTGTTCACGATCCATCCGCGCACCCGGCGGCGGTTGGACGAGGCCGACCTGCTCGGTCGCCTGTCGGGGTCGGCGGTGATCACTGCGCCTCCGCTGGGCTACGTGGAGACGGCCGCTCTGCTCTGCCACGCCCGCGCGCTCTTGACCGACTCGGGCGGGCTGCAGAAAGAGGCCTACCTGGCCGGGGTGCCGTGCATCACGCTGCGGTCCAGCACGGAGTGGACCGAGACCGTGGAGCAGGGCTGGAACGTCCTGGTCGATCTGGACGCCGACGCGGCGGCCGCAGCGCTCGAGCGCTCGCTGCCGGTTGACCGGCCGCCCCTGTACGGCGACGGGCGAGCGGGGGAGCGCGTCCTGGGCGCTCTTACACTGCACCTCGGATGAGCGAGCGGACGCTTCGCATCGCGGTCGCCGGACTCGGCTACTGGGGACCCAACCTGGCGCGCAACTTCGCGTCGATTCGCGACTGCGAGCTGGCTTGGTGCTGCGATCCCTCGGATTCCGTGCGGGCGCGGGTGGAGGATCGGTTTCCACAGGCGCGGTTCACCGGGGATCTGGACGAGGTTCTGGCCGACCCGGGCGTCGACGCGGTGGCGCTCGCCACCCCGGTGGCTTATCACGCCGATCATGCGGTGCGCGTGCTCGAGGCCGGCAAGCACTGCTTTGTCGAGAAGCCGCTCGCACAGTCGGTGCCCGACGCCGAACGCGCCGTGGCGGCGGCCCAGGATGCCGGCCGCGTGCTGATGGTCGGGCACCTGCTCGAGTACCACCCCGGGGTCCAGCAGCTCAAGCAACTCGTGGACTCGCGCGAGCTGGGCGATCGGATCTACTACATCTACGGGAACCGGCTGAACCTGGGCAAGCTGCGCGCGGACGAGAACGCACTTTGGAGCCTCGGCGCCCACGACGTGTCGGTTGTGCTCTACCTGGCCGAGGAGGAGCCCTGGGAGGTGGTCGCGCACGGCGAGTCCTACGTGCAGGACGGCGTGCAGGATGTGGTCTTCTGCTTCCTGCGCTTTCCCTCGGGCCTGGCCGCGCATCTGCACCTCAGCTGGCTCGATCCCCACAAGGAGCGGCGCTTCACCGTGGTCGGCTCGCGCCGGATGGCCACGTTCGACGACATGGCGCTCGAGGGCAAGCTGAAGATCTACGACAAGGGCTTCGACCAGGACGCTCGCGGCTACGGCGAGTACATCACGCGGACCGGGGACATCTTCTCGCCCGTCGATTCCCAACATCGGAGCCTCTCCGGGTGGAGTGCGAGCATTTCGTCGAGTGCGTGCGGTCCGGCGCGCGGCCGCGCTCGGACGGGCTGAGCGGGTTGCGGGTGGTGCGGGTGCTCGAGGAGCTCCAGCGCTCACTGGACGCTTCGGCGCGCGTGGCCGGCGCACGCAAGTAGAGTGCACGCCCGATGGAGACCTGGGACGTCCGCGCGTTAGAGATCGAGGCCCACCACCCGTCAGGTGCTGCGCTCCGATGCCGAGACCCGCGCGATCGCGATCCATCTGTCCGGCCGGCGAGCAGCTGCAGGAGCATCAGGTCCACGAGCGGAGCTATCTGGTCGTGGTCGACGGCGAGATCGAGATCTCGCAGGACCGGGCGAGAGCGTGTCGGGCGGCGCCGGACTGCTCGCGCATTTCGCGCCGGCCGAGCGGCGCACGATTCGCGCCGTGAGCGACGCGCGGCTCGTGCTCGTGCTGGCGCCGTGGCCGGGCGAGGGCCACCCGTCGCGGTCAGGCTTGACGCCGGCGTTCTGGCGGGCCCCGATCAGGCGGCAGCCGAGGCGGCGCGATTCCGAGCCGGCCATGCCAGCGCCGGCATGCGTCCAGACCACCTGGTCGCGCCCTGGCCCGACGCCGATGAGCGCGATCGGGACGCCCACGAAGTCCGAGACGAACTGCAGGTAGTCGCGGGCCGCCGGCGGGCAGATCGGACTCCTCGCGGCAATCGGTCAGATCCTCGCTCCAGCCGGGCAGCTCGACGTACTCGCCGGTGACGTGATGCAGGACCGTCTGGTGGTAGGGGAAGTGATCGAACTCGGCTCCGTCGGGACCGGTCGAGCGATACCGGGTGCAGACGCACAGGCGGTCGAGGCCGGAGAGCACGTCGAGCTTCATGACCGCCAGCGCGGTGAGCGAGTTGATCCGCGCCGCGTAGCGGAGCGCCACCAGGTCGAGCCAGCCGACCCGCCGCGCCCGGCCGGTGGTCGTGCCGTATTCGCCGCCGCGCTCGCGGATGTCGTCGGCCAGGTCGCCGTCGAGCTCGGTCGGGAACGGTCCCGCGCCGACCCTGGTGCCGTAAGCCTTGATCACGCCCCAGACCTCGTCGATGTCCTTCGGTCCCACGCCGGCGCCGACGCACGCCGCGCCCGCCACCGGGTTCGACGAGGTGACGAACGGATAGGTGCCGTGGTCGATGTCGAGCAGCGCGCCCTGCGCGCCCTCGAACACGACCGTGTGGCCCGCGTCGAGGTGCTCGTGGACCAGCCGCACGGTGTCGGCGATGTACGGCGCCAGGCGGTGGCCGTAGGTGAGGTACTCCTCGGTGATCGTCTGCAGGTCGAGCTGCGGGTCCTTGGCGAACGGCCGGAGGGAAAGCCGCTTGGGTTCGAGCGCCGCGACGATCTTCTTCTTCAGGATCTTCTCGTCGAGCAGGTCCTGGACCCGGATGCCCAGCCGCGCCGCCTTGTCCGCGTAGCAGGGCCCGATCCCGCGGCGAGTCGTGCCGATCTGGAGCTTTCCGAGCTTGGCTTCGCCGGCCGAGTCGAGCATCAGGTGGTAGGGCATGATCAGGTGCGCGTTGGCCGAGATCCTCAAGCGGCGCGTGTCGACCCGCCGCCGGCGCAACTCGTCCAGTTCGTCGGTCAGCACACGCGGGTCGATCACCACCCCGTTGCCGATCACGCACAGCGTGTCCTTGTGCAGCATGCCCGACGGGATCAGGTGCAGCTTGAACGTCTGCCGCCCCCGGACGATCGTGTGGCCGGCGTTGTTACCGCCCTGAAAGCGCACCACCGCGTCCGCCCGCTCGGCGAGCAGATCGGTGACCTTCCCCTTCCCCTCATCGCCCCACTGGGCGCCAACCAATACGATTCCGGGCATCGGCGAGGGAGTGTACGCACGGCATGGGCGGAGTCGCGCACGGTCTGGCGTGGTAGATGTGGCCGCGGTCCCCGGGCCGCCGCGCGCCGCCGGGCCCGATCCCGCGCCACCGTCGCCCGGTCCGGATCCCGCGCCACCGTCGCCTGGTCCGGCGTCACCGATCCCGGGGCCCGACCCAACCCCATCCGGGCCGGAGCCCACCCCGCCGGCGCGCACACCGGACCCGTCGCCGCTCCCGCCGCGCCCCGGCCCGCAGATCTGACGCCCCGCCCCCACCGTAAGACCGACCAAACCCCGCCGCCTCCCGGCCGCCTCGGCGAGGTAAGCATGGACGGCATGCTTAGGTGGCCAGAATCGCCCGCTCCCGCCGGGCTTTGGCGCCCTATCCAGGGCATCCGCGGCCCAGGACCGCATCACGGGCTCTCGGCCCGCGCTCTGTTGTGCGCCATCTCTCATTCCCCTCCGCCAGCCTCGGGTATCTCACCCTGCGGCTCCTGGGTGCGCCGCCGCTCGTGCTGCTGTCCAACCTCAAGGAGATCAAGCAGGTCTTCACCGCGCCGGCGGACGTGCTGCATCCGGGCGAGGTCACGACCCAGCTCCACCCCCGCTGGAGTGTGACCGAGGCGGCTGTGCTGCGCGGCCGGACGGCTCCGACCCGGCTCGGGCAGCCCGAGCCGGGACCCCGGTGATCATTCGTCTCGTGCGGCGACCAGCTCAATCCGGTTCCCCCACGGATCGGCCGTGAAGAACCGCCGCGTGCCCGGGATCGCGCCGTCCCATTGCACGGGACAGCCCGCGTCGATCAGGCGCTGGGCCAGGCGATCGAGATCGACCGGCCGCACCGCGAGGGCCGGATGGGCCTTGGTGGCGGGCGTGAACGGCTCGGCGATCCCCACGTGAAGCTGATGCGCGCCGCAGGCGAACCACACCCCGCCCCGGGCCGCTAACGAGGGCGGCTTGACCAGCTCGGCGAGTCCCAGGAGGCGGCCGTAGAACCGGCGGGCGTCGTCCTCGCTCCCCGCCGGCGCCGCCACCTGGATGTGATCGATGCCGACCACCTCGCTCATGCCGTCACCAGCGCCGCCAGCACGACGAGTCCGAGCAGCCGGCACGCGATGTGCCGGCCTGGACTCGTCCGGCATCTCTCGGGCCGCATCGCCACACGTTTCGCCTGCTTGACGGGCATTCTCGCATTCCGTACCCGGCGCTCACCGAAGCGAACCGCCGGCGAATGCGATCAGACCGCGCCGCGCGCTACGTTCTGGGAGTGCCCGAGGATCCCATCACTGAGGAGCTCAAGCTGACCCAGCTGGTGCGCGAGCAGGCCGAGCGTCGCCGGGCCAGCACCGCTCCCGACGAGGAGGAGGTGGCCCAGCACGAGCGCCGCGCCGACAAGGCCAGGTACCTGGCCGAGAAGCTCGAGCAGCGGGCCGAGTCCGAGCGCCGACAGGACGACTGACACGCGCCGGTCGCTCGCGCCGAGCCCGGTCGCTCACACCGAGCGCAGTCGCTTACGCCGAGTACCGGTCCATCCGCCGGTCGTCGCCGGCCAGCGGCAGCTCGTCACACATCTCGGTCAGCCGCGAGACCGTCCGCTCGCTGATCTGCTCGCACAGCGCCTCGCGATCGAGGATGTTCGTGGTGATCACCATCGAGCGCTTGTCCTCGTAGCGCGCGTTGACGATCGAGTAGAGCTCCTCGAGCACCCAGTCCGTGGTGCGCTCCGCGCCCACGTCGTCGACGTGCAGCAGGTCGACCGCGGTTAGCCGGTCGAGCAGATCGACGTGGGAGCGCTCCGCCCGATGGGTGTCGCGGATCTCGTTGAGGAGCCGGGGCAGCGAGTAGATCGCCACCGAGCGACCCGCCTCGAGCGCGGCCTTCGAGACCAGCATGGCCAGCGTCGTCTTGCCCGTCCCGACTGGGCCCATGAACCACAGGCCGTGTCCGGCATCGAGGTGCTCATCGATCCGGTCGGTGAACCGGCGCATGGCCGCCACGACCTTCGGATCGATCTCGGTCACCGGATAGCGGTCGAAGGCCACGTCGCGGTAGCGCCGGGGGATGACCGCCGACAGGCTGCGTGCCTTGCGCAGGGCGATGATCTGGCGTCGGCAGCGGCAGTCGTACGCGGTGTTCGACGCCTCGTCGTAGATCATCCCGCCGCCATCGCACAGCTCGAACGGACACTCTCGGAACTCCCGCGGCTCGCGCGGCGACGCCACGCCCCAGGCCTTCGATGCGCTCATCCGGCGAACCGCTCGCCGGCGTAGTTCATGAACTTCGGGTACTCCTTCTGGAAGGTCAGCACCACCTCGCCGACCGGCCCGTTGCGGTGCTTGGCGATGATGATGTCCGCCTCGCCGGGGCGCTCGGATTCCTTGTCGTAGTACTCCTCGCGATAGATGAACATCACCAGGTCGGCGTCCTGCTCGATCTGGCCGGATTCCCTGAGGTCGGAGAGGATCGGGCGCTTCTCCCCGCCGCGCTGCTCGACCGCGCGGCTCAGCTGGGACAGCGCGATCACGGGGACGTTCAGCTCGCGCGCGAGGCCCTTGAGACCGCGGGAGATCTGGCCCACCTGCTCCACGCGGCTCTCCACCCGGCCCTCGTGGCGCATGAGTTGGAGGTAGTCGATGATGATCAGCGCGAGCCCGCCGTCGAGCTGATGGTGGAGCCGGCGGGACTTGGCCCGGACCTCGAGTACCCCGGTATCGCTCGAATCGTCGATCCACAGCGGGGCGTCTGAGAGCCGCTGGCAGGCGGCGAGGATCTTCGGCCAGCGGTTCTCGGCCACGCGGCCCTTGCGAAGCTCCTCGCCGCGGATCCGGGCCTGGGAGGCGACGAAGCGCTGGGCCAGCTCGGACTCGGACATCTCGAGCGAGAACAGCGCGACGGGGCTGGGGCGCCCTTCGGGATGCCCCATGCCGAGCACCGCGTTCTCGGCGATGTTCGCCACCAGTGCGGACTTGCCCATCGAGGGACGGGCGGCGATCACGATCAGGTTGCCGGGCTGGAAGCCGCCGGTCATCTCGTCGAGGTCCTTGAAGCCCGACGGCGTGCCGGTCAGCGGCGTCTTGAGCGTCGAGAGGCGGTGGAGCTTGTCGGTCTCCTCGTGGAGCACCTCGGCGACCGGGCGGAACTTCTTCTGACGGTCGTCGTGCGCGACCTCCAGGACCGAGCGCTCTGCCCGCTCGACCAGGTCCCGCGGCGGGGCCTCGCGCGACAGCACGCTGGCCTGGATCTCGTAGGAGGTGGTGAGCAGCGCCCGCAGCTGGGCGTTGTCGCGGACGATCTGGCCGTACTCCCGTGCGTGCCCCGCGGCGGGCACCCAGCCGGCCAGCTCGTCGATCGCGGCCGTCCCGCCCACCTCCTCGAGCTTCCCGCGCTGGCGGAGCGTCTCCGCGACCGTCAGATGGTCGATCTTCCGGTCGTTCTCGTAGAGCTCGATCATCGCGGCGAACATGGCGCCGTGTTGCTCGCGGTAGAAGTGCTCGGGGCGCAGGTGCTGCTCCACGAGCAGCCCGTGAAGGTGCCGTTCGTCGAGGAGTACCGCCCCGAGGACCGACTTCTCGGCCTCCAGGTTGTGGGGCGGGACCGCGATGCTCTGGACAGCGCTCATGCTCGATCGAGTCTAAGTTCGAGCGAGGCGTGAGCACCCGGCCTCACCCCGCAAGCAGCGACAGTTCTCTGATCGCACGGCTGGGGGCCGGCCTCACGGCGTGGGGACGGCGGGCAGATGGGTCGGCGACTTGCCGGACGGCGGCTTCTAGTTGGCCGGGACGACCATGGTCTTCACCGCGGCGGTCACCTCGTCGGCAACCTCGACGACGACCATGTACGTCCCGGTGTGGCGGATCGGCTCATCGAGGTGGACCTTGCGCCGATCGATCTTGATCCCACGCGCGTCCCGGATGGCGTCGGCGATGTCCTGCGTGGTGACCGAGCCGAACAGGCGTCCGTCGTCGCCCGCCTGCTGCGGGATCGTCAGCACGGTTCGCCCGAGCAGCGCCGCGTTGTCCTTGGCCCGATTCTCCGCCTCCTGAAGGGCCCGCTCGGCCGCCTCGCGCCGGCGGCTGGCCGCCTGGATCGACGCCGTCGTGGCGGGCTCGGCCAGCTTGCGCGGCAGTAGAAAGTTGCGCAGGTAGCCGGGCGAGACATCGACGACCGTGCCCTTCTCACCGAGCGTGTCGACGTCCTGGAGCAAGATCGCCTGAGGCACTTCGGCTCTGGCCTATCTGTCCCTGTCCTCGCGGGAACCTCGGCCGCCAATGCCGCCGCCGGCCGTCTCGGCCACGTAGGGCAACAGGGCAAGCTCGCGCGCGCGCTTCACCGCTCGGGCGACCTGGCTCTGATGGCGCCGACACGCCCCGGTGATCCGGCGCGAGCGGATCTTGCCGCGTTCCGAGATGAACCGGCGAAGCATCGAGATGTTCTTATAGTCGACCTGGTCGATCTTGTCCCGGCAGTAGGGACACGGCTTGCGGCGCGAGGAGGTCTGTGCGCCCTTCCGATCGCGCCGGCGGACCGGCCGTCTACGCTGCTTTGCCACGCTGAATCACCTGCTCGATTGCTCTCGGAATCTGTCGTTGCCTTAGAACGGGATGTCGTCGTCGGACACTCCGGCAGCCACAGGGGCGGTCTCGAAGTCACTGGTGTCGGCCGGAATATCGCTCTCCGGCGTCCGGATGCCGCTGGAGTAGCCGTTTCCGTTCCCGTTTCCAGTGTCCTCGCGACTGCCGAGGAACTGCACGTTCTCAGCGATGATATCGACGGACTGGCGCCTTTGTCCCTCCACCTCGTACTCGCGCCAATCCAGGCGTCCGTCGATCGCCACCGGGCGTCCCTTCCTCAGGTACTGCCCGCAGCTCTCCGCCTGGCGCCCGAACACGGTGACATCGAAGTAGTTGGCCTTGTCCTCCCAGTTGCCGCTGTCGTTGTTCTTGCGGCGCGTGTTGACCGCCAGCCTCAGCTTGCAGATCGACAGCCCCGAGCCAGGGTTCGAACGCATGTCCGGATCCTTGGTCAGGTTCCCGGTCAGCACGACTCGGTTGATGTTCATCGAAGCTCCTTTCCAGAGCACTTGAAAGCTTGTCGGCCGAGTCTAAGCACGCCTCAGGCGGCAAATTCGGCCCTGCCCGGAAAATGGACAGACAAGTTGCGGCTCGGGCGCCGACCCGTTGCGGCGCGTTGCAATCGTGTTGCAAAGGGGGAATTGGGGTGCCGGTGGCGAGCCGACGGACGGAGTCGGCCGGAAAGGCGGACGCGCCGCGCGCGGGTTTAGGGGGATCGGTGGTGCCGGCGGGCGGGGGGAAGCCGGAGCGCGCGCTCGAATGCGTGAAACCACGATCAAGCCGCGCGGATTACGACGGAGACGCCCACTAGACGGAAGGGCCCTCAGTTCACGCAAGCGGTCCCACCGGCCGATGCAAGCGGCAACGGGTTCAACAGGATGCCGTTCTCGCCCCTCCTCAACGTCAACGCCCGAATGCGGACCAACGCTCGTGGCGGGACGACGCTGCTCTCGATGCGGATCCTGTTCTTTGCGCTGGCCGTGTTCAGCGCTGTGCTGGTGACGACCGAGCTCATCGAGGGTTGGCACCTCACGATCATGCGGGTGTCCTCCGTGGCGAGCGTCATCGCCCTCATCGCGTACTGGGCGGTCGGGCTGCGCCGCGGACGTTTCCCCCTCGCCGGTGAGCTGTTCGAGCTCGGCGCGCTGTTCCTGATCCTGCACAACGCTCCGGGCCACCCGCTGCTGCCGCTGTGCGGGCTCATGTTCCGCTGTCTCTACGGCAGTCTGGCCCTGTCGCTGTTGCGCGGCGCCGCCTGGTCGGCCGTCCTGGTCGGAGCCGATTTCGCCGCCGGTCATCCCGACCTCGGCCCGGACATGCCGCGCGTGTTCGCGCTGATCCTGGTGTCCGGCGCAATGGTGGCCATGGCCAGGGTGCTCGAGCGGGTGTACGCCTCAGAACAGCGTCTGGCCTCGCTGATCGAGCACTCGAGCGACGTGGTCACGGTGCTGGCGGCCGATCTGCAGATCGCCTGGGAGGCCCAGTCGCTGCGCGCGGTTCTCGGCTACGAGCCGAGCGAATGGGTGGGGACCCAGATCTACGACTACATCCACCCGCACGACTGTCTGCTGATCGACGAGTTCGCAGTCACCGCCCACGACAAGCCGGGCTTCACCCGGCTGCTCGAGCTGCGCCTCAAGCACGCCGACGGCTACTACCGGTGGTGCGAGATAGCCGTCTCCAATCAGCTGCACGACCGCAACGTGCGCGGTTACGTGATGAACATCCGTGACGCGACCGACCGGCGCCACCTGGAGGACGAGCGCCGTGAACGGGAGCTCGCCCAGGAGCGCGAGGCCACGCAGCACAGCGAGATCGAGCGGCTGCACGAGAGCCTCGAGGCCGAGCGCGAGAAGCACGAGCTTCCAGCAGCGACTCCAGCGCGCCCAGCGACTCGAGAGCGTGGGCCAGGTGGCCGGCGGCGTCGCGCACGACTTCAACAACCTCCTGATGATCATCCACAACTACGTCACGCTGGTCCGCGACGAGCTGCCCGAGGGGAGCCAGGGTCGCGAGGACATCGACGAGATCGGTCGGGCGGCCGAGCGCGGCGGCCGCTTGACGCGGCAGTTGCTGGCCTTCGCCCGGCGCAAGCCCGGCGCACCCGAGGTGCTCGACGTCGACGAGGTGATCACCGGAATGCGCCAGCTACTGGACCGTCCCCTCGGGCAGCACATCGATCTATGCTACGAGCCGCGGTCGGAGCTCTGGCCGGTCGAGATCGACCGCGCGGACCTGGAGCAGATCGTGCTGAATCTGGTGATCAACTCGCGCGACGCGCTCGACGCAGAAGGCGGCCAGATCACCGTCAGCGTGGAGAACGTCGAGGTCTCGGAAGAGCGTGCGGTCGACCTCGACATGTGGGCCGGGGGCTACGTCCGCCTCGCCGTGGCCGACGACGGCTGCGGTATCGATGCCGAGACGCTGGACCGGGTGTGGGAGCCCTTCTTCACGACCAAGGGAGCCATCGAAGGCAGCGGGCTGGGTCTCGCCACCGTGCACGGGATCGCTCACCAAGCCGGCGGCGGCACCGCGATCATGTCGATTCCGGGCGAGGGAACCACTGTCGAGGTCTATCTCCCGGTGGGCGATCACGACCCGGAGCGGGAAACCGACACGGCGACGGAAGGGGGCGCCACGCCCGACCAGCCGCGCGTCGTGCTGGTTGCGCCCGAAGCCCCGGTCCGCCGCGCGGTCCGGCGCGTGCTCGAGTCCGCGGGCCACGACGTCCTCGAGGCGACGGGCGGCGAGGAAGCGCTTGCCCTCCTGCAGACCGACTCTCGGTGCGACCTCCTGCTGACCGACCTGATCATGCCCGGCATGTAGGGCGATGAGCTGGCCGCCCGAGTCCGAGAGATGGTGCCTGACGTCCCGACGCTGTTCGTCGCCGGGCACCGCGAGCGCTTCCTCGACGACGAGAGGGCCGCCGCGGCCAAGCCGGTGCTGACCAAGCCGTTCAGCGACGACGCGCTGCTGCGTCAGGTCGCCGACGTCCTCCACGCCGGGCGGCCACTGACAACGGCTCGCGCTCAACCAGCGCTTGGTGCTGCCGAAGTTTAACCATAGAGACCTCAACCACTGAATACCTCCCCAGTGATGGACCAGAATTCAAATCACTCAGATCCCATCGCAGCGAATCTCCCGGACCCGGCCGAGAATGCGCTGGACGGCGGCACCGCGGTGCTGATCGTCGACGACGACGACATTGTCCGCTCGACCTCGGCACGCCTGCTGCGACGCGCCGGCTACGAAGTGCTGGAGGCGGCGGGGGCCGAGGAAGCGCTCCTCTGCATGCAGCAGCATGGAGCCCACGTCCAACTCGTGCTGAGCGACGTGATCATGCCCAAGCACAACGGCCACAGCCTGGCCGTGACGGTGCACGAGCGCTGGCCCGAGGTGGAGATCGTTCTGATCACCGGCTACACGCCGGTGGCGATGGACCGGCACGGAATCGACACGGCGGGCTTCCGCGTGCTCCACAAACCGGTGCTCGATCTGGCCGCAGTCGTTTCCGGCTTGATCGGGCCTCCGCAGGCGGCGTAGCGATGCGACGGCCGCGTCCCGACGAACAGGTCAGCGTCACCCTCCCGACCAACTTTGGCGGCCACGACGTTCTCCACTTCCGCGTCGTCGCCGTGATCGACTCGGTGATCGCCCTCGACCTTCCCTCCTACCACGACACCCGCTTGATCCCCCGCCGCGTGCGGGACTGCTACCTGATCCTCGACGGCCCGGTGCTGTCCGGCCTCCGAGGCCATCTGTACCAGCGCACGCCGGGCGACTGGCGCTTCAAGGTTGCCGACTCGGTTCCGTTCCCCACCGAGAACCATCTCCGCCTGCGCATGTGCGCCCCGGTCACCGTTCAGCCGCTCGCCGCGCACGACGCACTCGGCCGCGGGACTGCCGCTGGGTTCCCCGAGGACGCGATCGAGGCCGAGACCGTCAACTTCGGCACCGACGGCGTGCTCATCGACGCCGAGGACGCCCAGGTGCCCGACCAGGTGCGCCTCACGCTGTCGCTGCCGGGCGAGGACGAAGCGATCGAGGCTACGGGGCATCTGATAGGCCGGCAGGGGACTCTGTGCGAGTTCAAATACGACGCGATGGACGGCCACATGCTCGGCCGACTGGCCAGCTTCATCATCGAGGATCAGCGGGCGGCGTTGCGCCGGCGCCGGTCCCAGACCGTCGCGGTCGGGCTCGACGACGACCTCGATCTATAGACGGCGATAAGCCCTAGGGCTCGGCCGGGGGCTCCCCGCCGCTGGCGGGCGCGGCTGCCGTGGCGACCACGGGCGGCGGCGACTCCGGCGCGGGCGGCGTTCCCGGGAGGTTCTTGATCACCCGGAAGCGCACCACCCCATCCGTGATCCTCAGATCGTGCGACAGCGTCTCGATCAGCGTCGGGGGGCTGGTGAACTGCAGCAGGTGGTAGTCGGCGTCCGGCTGATGGTTGATCCGGTACGCCATCGGACGCTGTCCCCAGTCGTCGCGGCGCTCGATCGAGCCCCCGGCGCCCGTGATCGCCGCCTCCACAGAGGACAGGATCTTGGCGCGCTGCTCGTCCTCGGCCGTGGTCGAGAGCAGCAGCACCAGGTCGTAAAGGGGCGCTTGCGCGGGCATGAACGGCGGTCGACTATAGCGACACCCGACAGCTAGCGTTGAGGGCAACATGCCCGGCGACGACCTGCCGATCCTCCAGTTCGTCGACCAACCAGCCTGGGAGCGCTGGCTGGACGGCGAGCACGCAACCTCCCGGGGAGTGTGGCTGAAGATCGCCAAGAAGGCCTCGGGCGTCCCCTCGGTCACGCACGCCGAGGCACTCGAGGATGCGCTCTGCTACGGCTGGATCGACGGGCAGAGGGCGCCCCACGACCAGACCTACTTCCTTCAGCGCTTCACCCCGCGCCGTCCTCGCAGCAAGTGGTCACAGATCAACCGCGACAAGGCGACGAAGCTGATCGAGGAGGGCAGGATGAAGCCGGCCGGCCTCGCGGAGGTCGAGGCGGCCAAGCAGGACGGTCGCTGGGAAGCGGCCTACCAGCCCCAGAGCAGCTTGACCGTGCCGGAGGACTTCCAGCGGGCGCTCGACGAGAGCCCCGCCGCCCGGGAGTTCTTCGCCACGCTCCGGGGCGTCCGCCGCTACAGCTTCATCTACCGGATCACCGACGCCAAACGGCCTGAGACGCGCGCGCGGCGCATCCGTGAGTTCGTGGCGATGCTGGCGGAGGGCCGGACCCACCACTGACCGTCCGCCGTCGACCGCCTAGGTCTTGACGTGCCCCTTGCGCCGGATGTCGGTCAGCTGCTCATCGATCCAGTCTCCGGGGTCCCGCGCGGTGACCACCGAGCGCAGCCCGGCCAGCCGGCGTTCGCGCTCCTCGCGCGGCATCGTCAACGCGGCGTGGATCGAATCGGCCAGCTCCTGGATGTCGAACGGATTGACCGACAGCGCGTGCTCGCCCAACTCCTCGTGTGCCCCTGTGTTCTCGCTCAAGATCGACACGCCGGCCCGCCCGTTGACCATCGGTCCCTCCTTGGCCACGAGGTTCATGCCGTCGAACATCGCGTTGACGATCAGCACGTCGTAGTGCTTGTAGGCAGCCACCGCCTCTTCGAGATCGTCGCGCAGCTTCAGCTGGATGGGCATCCAGTCCGGTGACCCGTGGCGGTGGTTGACCACCGCGACCACGGCCTCGATCCGCTCCAGGTATTCGGCGTACTCGGGCACGTCGGTCCGGGACGGCATCAGCTGGGCGATGAACGTCACTCGCTCGCGGAATTCGGGGTGCTGCTGCAAGAACAGATCGAACGCGCCGAAGCCGCGCAGGACGTTCTTGCTCAGGTCCGCTCGGTCCACCCGCAGGATCAGGTGGTCGCGCCGGCGACGCAGCAGCTCGTCCTCGAACTCGCGCACGCGGTCGCGCCCGGCCACCGCCTGCACACCGGCCGGATCGATCGGCAACGGATAGCTGCGCACCCACACCTCGCGGCCGTCGCTGTGGACGACCCCCGCCTCGTGGTCGACCTCGAGCCCCATCAGGTCCTCGCAGCACTGCAGGAAGTTCCGCCGGTACGAGCGTGTGTGGAAGCCGATGATGTCGTTGGAGAGGATCCCGCGGTAGAGCTCCTCCCGCATCACGGTCGGCAGCACCCGCCAGGAGTCCGACTGGCTCCACGGGATGTGCACGAAATGGGTCAGGAACACGTCCGGGCGGACCCCGCGGATCAGGCCCGGCAACGTGTACAGGTGGTAGTCGTGCACCATCACGACCGGATCCTCGATCCCCTCGATCTCCTCCATGACCGCCCGGGCCAGGTCCTCGTTGACCGCGTTGTAGCCGAACTCGAACGCCTCGGTTTCGTTGCGCCGGATATCGGGCGCATTCGACAGATCCCACAGGTAGTGCTGGATGAACCACAGCATCGGGTTCGCCGTGATGTTGTAGAAGCGGTCGTAGGCGTCGGGGTCGGAGGCGACCAGCTTGACCCGGTACTCGCCGCCACCCGGTGCCTCCACCGTGAACGGCCTGCCCTCGTTCTCCTCGGCGGCCGCCACGTCCTCCTCGGTCATAGCCGACGCGATCCAGGTCACGTCGCGATGCGTGGCCAGCCCGATCAGCGCGGTCACCAGTCCCCCCGTGCCACGACGAATCTCCCCGTCGGGCCCGAACGTCACCGGACCGCGATTGGAGACCAGGACCAGAGGCGAACCTTCGCCGGAAGGCACCTGGGTCACACCTCCAACTGCTCGAACAGCGCGAGCCAGTCGCGCAACAGGCGCGGCATGAGGAACCGCCGGCGCACCGCCTCCTTGCCGGCCAGGCCCAGGCGTCTGCCCAGCCCGGGATCACGCAGGATCTCTATACAGCGCGTCGCGCACTCTTCCACGGTCGAGACCAGGAACCCGGTCTCGCCGTCGGCGACCTGGAGGGGGATCCCCCCGACCGCGCCGCCGACCAGCGGCCGGGCCTTCCAGATCGCCTCGGTCACGGTCAGCCCGAATCCCTCGCGGGTCGACTTCTGGATCACCACGTCGCAGTGGGACTGGAAAGCGTTGACCTCGATCGCACCCACGTTGTTCAAGTTATTCAAGATGTGGATGTCGGGGTCGCCGCCGGCGTGTGCCACGGTCGCGTTGAAATAGTCCCACCCCTCGGGGTCGTCGGTGGCCATCGACCCCACCAGCGCGAGCTGTATCTCCGGCATCTCGGCCTTGACGATCCGGTACGCGTCGATCACCCCGAGCGGATCCTTCCACGGATCGAAGCGCGAGACCTGGCAGAGCAGCGGCCGGTCGACATCGATCCCGAACTGTTCGCAGATGTAGACCGCGTCCTCGGGCGAGAAGGCCATGTTCTTGGGGGCGAGCGGGTCGATCGCCGGCGGCACGATGTGCGCCCGCCCATCCATCCCCGACGGAACGTACTTGGGCATGTGGAAGACAGCGGCCGGGTACGGCTCCAGGTACGGGACCAGACGGGCCAGCGTGCTCGGGTTCGGCGTGGACAGGTCGATGTGGCAGCGCCACACCCAGCGGCGCGACTTGTCGGGGACCAGCGAGGCCAGCCCGGCGGGCTGGGGGTCGTGCACGATCACCATGTCCCACCCCGAGGCCAGCTCGTTCGCGTTGATCTCGTTGTAGCGCTGCCACACCTCCCACTGCTCCTCGGTCAAATCCTGCGGGTTGCCCTGAAGCGCGTTGTGCATCAGCTTGGTGGCGTTGAAGAACTCCTCGCGGCCGTAGATCACGTGCCACTCGCATTCGAGGCCCACGTCGACCATCAGCGGGACCAGTGTGTAGAGGATCTCCGAGACACCGCCGCCGAAGGCGGTGGCCGAGACGTGCAGCACGCGCTTGCCCTTCAACCGATCCGCGCGCTCGCGGATCTCGTCGGCCAGCGCGCGGCCAACGATGCTGGCGTAATCGCCTAACTGCTTATGCGGGACGGCAACGGGCTGGAGCATGGCGGTCTGGACGGAGGCCGTAGTACCGACGGCGTGACGATAGCGACCGCGAGCCCGGCAACATCTCGATCACCCGAACTGCGCCTGCGGCCTGGCCGCCTCGGAGTCGGTCCTGCCGGCCGGCCGGGCCGGGCCCCGCTCCTGCCTCACGTCGGCAGCTCGAGCGTGAACGTCGTCTCGCCGGGCCGTGAGTCGACCGACAGCCGGCCCGCCATGTGCTCGGCCAGCTCGCTGGCGATGGCCAGGCCGAGCCCCGACCCCTGCGCGTCATCGGCGGTGTAGAACGGTTCGAAGATCCGCCCGAGCGCCTGGGGATCGATGCCCTCCCCATCGTCGCGCACGGCCAATCGGATGTGCCCGTCGGAGCCACGCGCGATGACCGTGATCCGGCTCCCGGACGGCGTGTGGACCAGGGCGTTGTCGATCAGGATGCGCACGATCTGGGCTACGCGCACCGGATCGCATGTCGCCTCGATCCGCCCGGATGACACGCGCAGCTCCAGATGAGCATCGTGCTGAGCCAGCACGGGCTCGAACTCCCCCGACACCGACCGCGTCAGCTCGCTCAGGTCGACCTGCTCCGGCCGCAGCTCCAACGACCCGGATTCCAACCGGGAAAGATCCAATAGATCGACCGACAGCTTGCGCAGCCGCTCCACCTGATCGCGGACCTGCTCGAGGAAGCGCCGGCGCGTGTCCGGATCGAGATCCTCGTCTTCGAGCAGCTCGACGAACCCGCCCAGAGAGAAGATCGGGGTGCGGAGCTCGTGCGAGGCCGTCGCGATGAACTTCTTGCGGGCCGACTCGAGCTGGGCCAGCTGGCGCTGCATCTCGTTGAAGGCGACCGCCAGCTGCCCCAGCTCGTCGCTCGAGTCCACCGGGATCGCCTGCTCGAAATCTCCCGCCGCCACCTTCTCGGCCGCCAGCTCCAGGCGTTTCACCCGCAGGGCCAGCGCCCGCGCCACCAGATAGCTGCCGATCAGCGCGAGCAGCAGCGCGATCCCGCCGGCCACCAGGACCTGATGGCGCACGGTGGCCACCGTCCGCACGATGTCCGACGCGGGCGCCGAGTAGACGATCACCGCGGCGGGTCGGCCGTGGCGCAGAACCGGGTCGGCCGCCTCAGCCACGGTGCCGGCGCGGGTGTGCTCGGTACCGGTCCTCATCCGCGCCGAGGCGGCCGCCTGGCGGGCCACCGCGAACGACAGCGCCGCGGTGGCCGAGCGGCGACTCGAGTCGGCCAGCGGCGAAAGCTGGAATCCGCCCGGAACCTGGTTCACCAGCAGCAGCGTGACCCGGTCGCCGGTCGCCAGCGCGGCCGCGTTCACGTGGTTCTGCACGCTCGGCAGGGGCTCGGCGCTGCCCACCGTGCGGGCGATCACGCTCGAATGAGTCCGGCCGTCACTCCCGAGCTGGGCCAGCTGGTCGCGCAGCAGCCGCGTCTGCAGGCCCGGCGCGACGTACAGGTAGAGCACCGCGAAGGCCATCAACGTGATCGCGGAGAACAGCAGCGCGAGCTTGTTGCTCAGCGACAGGCGGACCGGCCCGCGCACCGACTCACAGCTCCGTGTCGCGGAACCGGTAGCCCACGCCCCGCACCGTGAACAGGTACTCGGGCTCCTTGGGATCGCGCTCGATCTTCTCGCGCAGGTGGCGGATGTGGACGTCGATGGTGCGCGGGTCGCGGTAGGCCGAGTCGCCCCAGATCCGGGCCAGCAGCATGTCGCGGGTGAACACGCGCCCGGGCGCGCGGGCCAGCGCCGAGAGGATTTCGAACTCCACGAAGGTCAGCGGCGCCTCCCGCCCGCGCACGCGCACGGTGCGCTTGGCGAAGTCGATCCGCAGCTCCCCGGTCTCGAGCGGCGCCTCGTCGGGCGAGGTCTCGGCCGGGCGGACCATCTCGGCCCGTCGCAGCGCCGCCTTGATCCGGCTCGAGAACTCGCGCAGCGAGAACGGCTTGGTGATGTAGTCGTCGGCCCCGAGCTCGAGTCCCACGACCTTGTCGATCTCCTCGGACTTCGCGGTCAGGATGATGATCGGGACCGAACTGCGGTTGCGCAGGCGCCGGCACACCTCGAGTCCGTCCACCTTGGGCAGCATGAGATCCAGCACCACGAGGTCGAAGGTCTGCTCGTCGAAGCGGTCGAGCGCCTGCCGGCCATCGGTCGCCTGCACGACGTCATAGCCCTCCTTGCGCAGCGGATATGAGAGCAGCGTCTGGATCGACTGCTCATCGTCCACGAGCAGGATGCGCGCCGAGCGATCTGCCATGAGTGCCCTGGGTCCCTCCTGTTTGCAGCAAAAGAGTAGTCGGAACCGGACCCCGCTCACCCGCGTCGCCCGGTCGGCCGCTAGTCCGGCGGTTACCCTCAGTGGCCCGATGCTCGATCCGCGGATCTACCGGACTTCTCTGATGGTCGTCGTCGTCGCGGTGATCGTGCTGGCGTTCTCTCTTGGCAGCCAGTCGAATCCGCCCAGCGCCACACTGGTGCCCGACGCGTTCAATGGCCGGAACGCGTACAACACGATGCAGTCGCTGGCGCGCCACTACCCGAATCGCCCGCCGGGCTCCGAGGCGGACGGGAAGGTCGCCGATTTCGTGGCCCAGGCGCTCGGCGGTGACGGCCTGTTCGTCCAGCGCAGCCAGTTCGGGGCGGAGACGGTGGACGGACCGCGCACGATCGAGACCGTCACCGGGACGCTGTCGGGCACGACTCCGGGCGCGATCGTCGTAGTCGCCCACCGTGACTCCACTCGTCCAGGCTCGGCCGCTGAGATGTCGGGGACCGCGGTGCTGCTCGAGCTCGGACAGCTGCTCTCCTCGCAGACCCAGCAGCGCTCGGTCGTGCTCGCCTCGACCAGCGCCCAGATCGGCGCCGCGGGCGCCGCGCAGCTTGCCCGCAGGCTGCCCGGCCCGATCGACGCGGTGATCGTGCTCGGAGACATGGCCGGGCGCGAGGTCCGCCAGCCGACCGTGGTCCCCTGGTCTGACTCGCAACTGGTGGCGCCGCCGCTCTTGCGCAACACCGTCGCCGCCGCCCTGTCGCAGCAGGCGGGGAGAGGCTCGCACGACGAGAGCCTGGGTGGGCAGTTCCTGCACCTGGCCTTTCCGCTGGCCGCCTCCGAGCAGCGGCCGTTCGCCGCCGCCGGCGAGCCGGCCGTGCTCCTCTCCGCTTCCGGCGCGCGCGTCCCGGCCGCCGGCGAGCAAACCAGCCAAGCGCAGATCGCGGGCTTCGGACGCGCCGTCCTGCAGTCGGTGAGCGCGCTCGAGGCAGGCCCGTCCGTGCCCGGGCCCTCGTCCTACCTGCGCTGGCAGGGCAAGCTGATCCCGGCGTGGGCCATCCGGGTCCTGGTCCTCGCCCTGATGGTGCCGGTGCTCGTTGCCACGGTCGACGGGCTGGCCCGCGCGCGCCGGCGCGGTCATCGCGTCGGCCGCTGGATGGTGTGGGTGCTGTCGGCCTGCCTGCCGTTCGTGCTGGCCGTGCTCGCGGTCAAGGGTCTGAGCGCGGTCGGGGCGATCGATGCGGCGCCCCCCGGGCCGGTGGGGGGCGATGCGCTGACCCTGCCCGGTGGCGCGGTGGCCATCCTGATCGGGCTGGGCTGCCTGATCGTGCTGGCCTTCGCGGCGCGCTGGTGGCTCCAGCGCCGGCTCATCGGTGAACCGCCGTCCTCGCCACCCGCGCCGGCCAACGGGCGCTCTCGCACCCGTCCCACCGGCCCCGACGACCCGGCATCCCCGGGTGCCGCGGCGGCCTTCCTGCTCGTTCTGTGCGCGGTGGCGCTCGTGTTGTGGTTCGAGAACCCGTTCGCCGCGGCGCTGGTCGTCCCGGCCCTGCACTGTTGGCTATGGATCGTCGCCCCCGCGACGCGGCTGCGGACCCCCTGGACGGTTCTCCTGTTCCTGGCCGGCCTGGTGCCGGCCGCGTTGGCCGCGTCCTACTACGCGGCCGTCCTGGGCCTTGGCCCGGCGGCGGCGGCGTGGAATGCTGTGCTCATGCTCGCGGGCGGCTCGGTCTCGGTCATGAGCGCGATCGAGTGGAGCGTCGTGGTCGGCTGCGTGGTCAGCCTCGCCGTGATGATTGTCCGGATCGCACGCCAGCCCCGGCCGCGGCCGGCGGAGACCCCGATCACCGTGCGCGGCCCGCTCACGTACGCCGGCCCGGGGTCCTTGGGCGGCACGAAGTCGGCTCTGCGGCGATGAAGACCCGGGTGCTCGACAGTCCAGCGTTGGCGCCGCGCCGGATCGGCCGTCTGCCGCTGAGGCGACTGGTGCGCGACATCTCCTCGGTGCTGATGATCTCGGGGCTGCTCCTGGTCCTCGACGCCGGCGCCACCCTGGTCTGGCAGGAGCCCGTGACGGCGGTCATCGCGCTGATCAAGCGTTCGCAGATCGACAAGCGCTACCTGAGCTTCCAGACCGCGCCGCTTACCGTCGTCGAGCGCCACGCGCTGGTCAAGCTGCCCGCGCCGGGTCAGCGCATCGGTTATCTGGCCCGCCGCGAGCAGCACCAGGTCGGCACCGGCGACGCGATCGGCCACATCAGCATCCCGAAGATCGGGGCCGGCTACGAGGTGGTCCAGGGGACGGACGAGGCCACCCTCGAGAAGGGGCCGGGTCACTATCCCGGCACCGCGTTCCCCGGCCTGGGCCAAACGGTGGCGATCGCCGGCCACCGCACCACGTACCTGGCCCCCTTCCGCCACCTGGACGCGCTGAGGCCGGGCGACCGGATCGTGCTGAAGATGCCCTATGCGGTGTTCACCTACGCGGTCCAGTACCGCCGCATCGTCCTGCCCACCGCGCTCTGGGTGACGCGAAACGTCGGCTACGAGCGCCTGGTCCTGTCGGCCTGCAACCCGCTCTACAGCGCGGCGCAGCGCATCATCATCTTCGCGCGGCTGAAGTCGGTCGCCCCGCTCGGCCCGGCCCGCCGGGCCTAGTGCGTCACGTGCCGGGCCCGCGTCGGACGTCCGTCCAGACGAGTATCGCGCAGTGTCCGGACGGGGTACTTTTGGCCCCACGGACGCCGAGCTAGGGAAACCCGGCAATGGCACGCCGGGAGCCACATCCCCGGGTCCGCGCCGGATTTCCAGGCGAGGCCCATCCAGATTAGGGTCCAGACCCCATGGAGTAGCCCGCGGACCCGGTCGATGCCCCCGAGTACAGTGACGTTATGGACCCGGCCATGTTGAAGCAGCAGATCGAGAACGGCGAGTACAAGGTGGACCCGAGGGCGGTCGCCGACGCGCTGCTCCGCCGGCTTCAGAACGAGTGCTCGTATCCGGCCAGCGGTCCGTCTGCGTCGAGGAACACCACCCCGGGCGGGCCTTCCGCGACCGAGCCGATCCAGGTCACGTGGCTGAGGCTGTTCGGGCTTCCGGGCGGCAGGCAAGCGCACAGCTCGTAGTCCTCGCCGGCGGTGGCGGCGAACTCGCGCGGGTCGACGTTGAGGTGGGCCGCGACTTCGGCGACGCCCGGTGCAAGGGGGAGCGCTGAGAGCCGGAGCTTAAGGCGGACGTTGCTGCGCCGGGCGATGTGGTTCGCGTCGGTGGCCAGGCCGTCGGACAGGTCGATCATCGCGGTGGCGCCGTGGGCGGCGAGCTCGCGTCCGATCTCGAGGCAGGGGCGGGGACGGGCGTAGCGGTCCCGCAAGGCGCGTCCGGCCTCCTCATCGAGCGCAGCGCGTCCCTCGAGCAGAGCGAGACCGGCTCCCGCTGCCCCCAGGGAGCCGGTGACCGCGACGCGATCGCCCGGCCGCGCTCCGTCCCGGCCGACCAACTCGTCCGCATCGTGGGCCCAGCCGGTCACCGTGAACGAGACCGTGAGCGCCGGTGCGCGGGTCACGTCCCCGCCGGCGATGCTGATCCCGATGGTCTGGGCAAGCTCGTGCGCACCCCGCACGAGATCCACCGCCCGGTCACCCTCGAACCCGGGCGGTAGGCCGAGCACCAGGTACGCCTCGCCCGGCCGCGCGCCCATCGCGGCCAGATCCGACGCCGCGCCGGCCAGCGCCCGGTGCCCGATCTCACGCGGGCGTCAGCTGCCCGGAGCGGAAGTGCACGCCGTCGACCATCGCGTCGACGGACGTCACGGCGTAGCGGTCGGCCCTGACCACCGCGGCATCGTCGCCCAGGCCACGGATCACACGCTCCTGATCGCCGGCCAGGAGGCGCTCGAAGCTCTTCGATCAGCTCGGAAGGCCGTCAGCGATGCCGGTAAACGATCCGCGCCCGATCGAGGTCGTAGGGCGAGAGCTCCACCCGCACTCGATCCCCGGGCAGGATGCGAATGCGGAAGCGGCGCATCTTGCCGGCCACGTGACCGAGCACGACGCGGTCCATGTTGTCGAGCTTGACTCGGAACATCGCGTTCGGCAGGGCCTCGACAACCTCGCCTTCGAGTTCGACTTTCTCTTCCTTGGGCATGCCTAAGAGTCCTGGAGACGGTCCCGCCCACCCGCGCACAGTCGTGGGCGCGGGCCCCGGGTTACCGTAAGAGTAGTGGGTATCCTTGCCCGCCGGTCCGGTCCGCCGGCCGCAGTACGCAAGCGAATCCTCCTGGAGGCCCGTTGTCCGCACTCAAAGAAGCGATGAAGAACGAGTACACCAAGCAGATCCTGCGCGCTACGGGCGTGCGGAAGGTCGGGCTCGGGCAGCGCAAGACGCCGCATTACCGGATGCCGATCCTGGAGGACGCCGGCGGCTGGATGAAGCTCAACAAGTACGAGGGGCCCGAGATCGACCCGTCCGAGTGGGAGAGCCTGACCTACACCACCTACTCCAGCGACCCGACCACGTTCTTCGCGCCGATCACCTCCGCAACCGGGGAGATCGAGCTTAAGGGCTTCTGGGAGTACGGCAAGGCCGACGTCGACGGCGTCTGGACTTCGAACGCCGAGAAGTGCCCCTCGATCGTCAAGTGGGTCGAGTCGATCGGGGCCCGCTTCGGCCGCGTCCAACTGCTGCGCATGAAGGCCAACACGATGCGCGAGTGCCGCTGGGGCCTGCACCTGGACAACAACAACCAGGGAAACCCCGAGTCGCAGGGCTGGGTTGTGCGCGTGTGGCTCGAGTTGACCGACGATCCCTCCAGCGCGCTGGTGGTCCGCTCCACCGAGTTCGATCGCAAGGGCGAGGTGAGGATCCAGCTGCCCAAGGACCAGCAGGCCGTGGTCGACTCCGAGTACCTGTGGCACGGCGGCCATCACGCCTCCGATCACATGCGCTACGCGGTGATCGCATCCGTGGAGAGTGGCCCGGCGCTCGAGCGCTGGATCGAGTCGCAGCGGCTGTAGGACCGCGGTTGGCTGCGCGGGGTGCGGCCTTAGCCGTGCCCGCCGCCGCCGCCACCGTGGCCGCCGCCGCCGCCACCGCCACCGCCGCCGTGGCCACCGCCGCCTGAGCCTGGCGGGGCCACGCCGCCGCCACCCGACTGGATCGTCGGGGTGGGGGCCGGCTGGGGGTTGGTCTTGGCCGGCGGCTGGGAGTACAGCTGCGGGTTGTTGAGCGCGCCCGGCCCGGACTGCGGACCGGTGCTCGGGCTCGGCGAGCGGGCGGATGAGTGCGGGCCGCTGAACGCGGTGCCGGAGAAGGGCGTCGTCGGTCGCGAGAAGTCGGCGCAGTAGCCCTGCGAGGCACGCAGCATGTAGTCGTGCCAGATCGGGGCGGCGAGATCACCGCCGAAGCCGTCGGGCATCGGGATGTTGCCCTGGGGATAGCCGACCCAGACGGCGGTCGCAAACTTGGGCGTGTAGCCGACGAACCACGCGTTGTCTGAGGTTCTCGGCCGTGCCGGTCTTGCCGGCGGCCGGGCAGCCGTAGTTCGCGTTGGTCCCGGTACCGCTCGTGACGACGGTCTTCAGCACCTGGTCCGCTTCGTAGGCCTCGCCGTCGCTGAACACCCGGGTGTGCGGCGGGTCGCCGAGGTTGACCACCTTGCCGTCCGGGAACACGACCTTGCTGAGGATCGTCGTCGGCACGTGCGTGCCGCCGTTGGCCAGCGTGGCGTAAGCGTCGGCCATCTCGAGCATCGAGCAGCAGTAGTGCAGGCCGCCGAGGACCTCGGACGGGAAGGCATCCAGCTTCGAGGTGATCCCCATCGCATGCGCGGTGGCGTCGAGCTTCGAGTAGCCGAGATCCTCCGCGAGCTGGGCGAACACCGTGTTGTCGGAAACGGTGGTCGCACGGGTGATGCTGATGCTGCCCTGGTAGGTCTCCTCGGCCGTGTGGACCGACCAGGTCGGGTCGAATGGATTCCAGCCGACGGGCAGGAACTTCGACGTGTAGTACGTCGAGTTGGGGTTGCCGTCGTAGTCGTGGATCAGCGTCATCAGCGCGAACACCTTGAACGCCGATCCGGTCTGCCGCTCGGCCTGGACCGGGTAGTCGAACTTGGTGTGGTCGTAGGTCGCCGAGGAGGCGATGGCCAGGATGTGCCCGTTGGTGGGGTCGACCGACGCGAGCGCGGCGGCCGGGATGCCGTTGACGGCCCGCCGACGTGGGCATAGATCGCGTCGTCGGCCTCCTGCTGCAGCTTCAGGTTGATCGTCGTGTAGACCTTCAGCCCGCCGTGCTCGACCATGTTCAGCGCCGAACTTCTGTCTCGAGCTGCTGCTGGATGTAGTCGAAGATGTACGGCTGGCTGTGCTGGATGAAGCGCGCGTTCGGATGGATCTGGAGCGGCTGCTTCATCACCGCGTTCGCCAGGCCCTGGGTGATGTAGTGCGACTGCGACCATCGCCTGGAGCACCGCATTGCGCCGGTTCTTGGCCAGCTTCGGGTTGACCGTCGGGTTGTACTGGGTGGGCGACTGCGGGCAGCCCGGCCAGCAGCGACATCTGGGCCAGGTTGATCTTCCACACCGGCTTGTTGAAGAACATCAGCGACGCCGCGCCCACGCCCGACCGCCTCCTCGCCGTTGGTGGTCCCGTACGGCACGTCGTTCAGGTACTGGTTGAGGATCCAGTTCTTCGAGTGCTTGCTCTCGAGCTGCTCGGCCAGCTTGGCCTGGACGATCTTGTACTTGAGGTCGCGATGCTGCGTGGTACTTCTGCGGCAGGTACACCTGGTTGACCAGCTGCTGGGTCAGCGTCGAGGCGCCCTGCAGCGAGTTGCTCTGTCCGAGCAGGTCCTTCACGCCGGCGCGCAGGATGCCCTGGTAGTCGAGCGCGCCGTGCTGGTAGAAGCGCCGGTCCTCGATCGCGATCGTCGCCTCCTTGAGGCGCTGGGGGATCTGGTTCGGCGCGACGTAGGTCGAGATCGTGTCGGTGTGGACGTAGCCGAGCAGGCTGCCGTCGGAGGCGTAGATCGCGGTCGGCGGGTTGGCGTGGCGCGGCGTGCAGCGGGGTCAGGTTCGGCGCCGAGTCCGCCGTCGCCACCACCCACCCGACCGCGAGCAGCGCCGCGATCGCCACCGCGCAGACGGTCAGGATCCCCGTCATCAAGAGGACGCGCGCCGACGGGATGTCCGCGGTTGTGGCTGGCGGCGGCGCTGTCGTTCGCGTCGAGCTCATGTGCGGAAACTGCGGCGGGCGTTGTCGGCGCGCAGGAGACGTCTTGGCACCGAAAACGGAGGCCGAGTGTAGCTGGCAGGCTCTTTCGGGCTTCCAGTACGGGCTCCTGCTCGTGGTACGCGACGTCGGCGCGCCACGGGTCCTTCCCCGGCGCACGCCCGTCCGGCGTGCGCAGACTCCGGCCGCCGCGGTGTCCGCCCCCGACCAACCGGCCGCCATCCTGCTCGACGCGCTCGGCACGCTGGTCGCGCTCGAGCCGCCGGCGCCGCGGCTCCGGGCCGAGCTGGCGCAGCGCTTCGGCCTCGAGGTGAGCGAGGAGGAGGCGGCCCGGGCGATCGCCGCCGAGATCGCCTACTACCGCGCGCACCTCGACGAGGGCCGCGACGAGGCCGAGTCTGCGCGGCGCTCCGCCGGCGCATGCGCCGAGGTCCTGCGCTCGGCGCTCCCCGGCGAGCGCCGCGCGCGTTGACCGGTCGACGCCACTGGTCGAGGCGCTGCTCGCCTCGCTGCACTTCACCGCGTTCCCGGACGTGCGGCCGGCGCTCGAGTCCGCCCGTCGGCCGCGGCCAGCGGCTCGTCGTCGTGAGCAACTGGGACGTGTCGCTGGTCGGCGTCCTGCGCGGGCTCGAGCTCGAGCCGCTGCTCGACGGGATCGTGACCTCGGCCGGCGCCGGCGCGCGCAAGCCCTCGCCGGCGATCTTCGAGCAGGCGCTGGCGCTGGCCGGCGTGCCGGCCGGCGACGCGATCCACGTCGGCGACACCCTCGACGAGGACGTCGCGGGCGCCCGGGCCGCCGGGATCGAGCCGGTCCTCATCCGCCGCGGAGAGGGCCCGCCGGCGCCGGGCGTGCGGACGATCTCGAGCCTGGCCGAGCTGGCGGGGCCGGCCGGCGACCGAACGGTGCGGCCCTAAAGTCCTGCCGGCGATGCCGAGCGTCCCTCCGCCGCGGGTTACCCCGCAGGATTCCGCCCCGCCGCCGCCGCCGGAGCCGGCGCCCGGCCGTCGCCCGGCCGCTCCGACGAGGTGCCGTGGCCGATCTGGACGGCGCCGGCCGCGGTGTCGACCGGGCTCGTCGTCGGGGTGTTCGCGAGCGTCGTGGTCGCCGGCATCGGCGTGGCCGCCGGGCTCGAGCAAGAACTCGCCGGCGGTCAACATGGTCAGCGACATCGTGTTCGACGTCGGCGTTCGTCGGCCACCGCGCTGTACTTCGCCTCGCTGACGAGCGGCGGCGCCCGGCCCGAGGACTTCGGCTTCCGCAGGATCGCCCTGGCGCTCGGCGTCGGGCGCCTTCCTGGCCGGCGGCATCGGCTACTACGTGGTGACCGCGCTCTACCAGTCGATCGTTCAACCTCCACGGCACCGACAAGCTGCCGCAGGGCCTGGGCGTCGGCACGAGCACGGCGGCGCTGATCGGCGCGGCGCGTGTTCGTGTGCGTGGTCGCGCCGATCGCCGAGGAGTTCTTTTTCCGCGGCTTCATCTTCGGCGCGCTGCGCCGGCTGGCACATCGTGATCGGCGGCCAGGACATCGGGACCTGGGTGGCGGCGGTGATCACCGGGCCCTGTTCGGCCTCGCCCACGCCGGTTCGGCGGCCTCGCAGTACCTGATCCCGCTCGGCTTCCTCGGGTTCGTCCTGTGCATGGTGCGCTGGAGGACCGGATCGCTGTATCCGTGCATGGCGCTGCACTCGGTCAACAACTCGCTGGCCCTCGGCGTCAACCAGCTGCACTGGGACGCGCGCGCGATCGTCGCGCTCGTCGCGGCCTCGGTGACGGTGGTCGGCGCGATCACGCTGCCGCTCGCGGGCGGTCACCGGCGCCGGCGTCCTGACGCGCGACGGCCTCCGGCTACCTCGCGCCGCCCTGGCCCCGGGGACGCGCGGGCTCTGGCCACCTTCGCGCCGCCCTGGCCCCGGGCGCCCCGGCGGCCACCCCGACCCGCCCGCCCCGGCCACCGCGTCCCGGTTGCCCGCATGATTTACTTCCGGCCATGTCGGGGGTGCTTGCTGGCCGGGTCACCGCTATCGCCGCCGCTCGTGGCGGGCGATCGTCGCCGTGTCCGCCACGCCCGCGGCCGCGGCCGCAGCCCCGCCGGCGCAGCCGGCGCACGGCACGCTCCACTCTGTCCGTCCCCGACGCGTTCCTCGTCGGCGGGCACCCGTCACCGTGCCGGGCCGGACGCGTCCACATCACGGGTGTGGTGCGCCCGTACGTGCCCGGTCAGACCGTGCTCGTCAAGGCGTTCGTCGACGGCAAGCAGTTCAAGACCGACCACCTGCGCATCAGGCCGGCGCCGAGCGGAAGATACGGGCACGTTCACCGAAGTCGCTGTCGAGCCCGAGCGCCGGGCAGGTCACCGTGCAGGTGGGCCACACAGCGCACGGCCACGCTCGGCGGGCTGCTCGCGCGCCGCAGCTTCGCCGCGCTCGACGAGCGTGCGGCTTCGGCTCACGCGGCGCGTTCGTGGAGCTGATCCAGCAGCGGCTGGCCGCGCTCCACTTCTACATCCCGCAGACCGGCGTGTACGACACGGGCACCGGGCTGGCGCTCGACGCCTACCACCGGCTGCTGCACTGGGGCACCTACCAGACGCTCGACGGCAAGCACGATCAGCTACCTGCTCGACGGCTTCGGCGAGTTCAAGGTCCGCTTCCCCAGCCACGGCAGGCACGCCGAGGGCAACCTCGTCGCTCCAGCTGCTGGCGCTGGTCGACGGCTCGCACGTCGTACCGCATCTATCCGATCAGCTCGGGCAAGCCGTCCACGCCGACCATCCTGGGCGACTTCAAGGTCTACTCGAAGGTCCCCGGCTACCTGCCCGACGGGATGTACTTCTCGAACTTCTTCATCCGCGGGTACGCCATCCACGGCTTCAATCCGGCGCCGGACTTCCCGGCCAGCCACGGCTGCATGCGCGTGCCGATCGTCGACGCGATCTCGATCTTCGGGTGGCTGCAGATCGGCGACTGGGTCGACGTGTACTACTAGACAGCGTCGCGAGGCCGAATTTCTGCCCTCGGGCGCAGAGCTAGGCGCGGCAGAGGAGTACCTGGCCAGGTACCCCAGCCCCAGGCCATAGCCGATCAGCGCGAACAGCGTCGGCAGGCCGTGCTTGACCCACGGGTTGCTCGACCGGACGATCGTCGTCGAACGGCGTGGTGAGGGTCTTGGCGGCATCGTCGATGAACCGACGGGGCTGCGCGTGAGGCTTGCTCGGGTCGTCCGACGGACTGCGTCGCGCTCGCGCCGGCCACCAGCACGGTCTGCTGATGCTGGGAGGCGCCGGCCATCTGGTCGCGCGCGAACATCGCGAAGGACGCCACGACGAGCGCGCAGCACACGAAACCGATCAGCCTGAGAGCGCGGGAAATCACGATGCCGGTGTCGGCCTCCGGCCCGATTAGGATGAGGGCCGCCGATGGGACTCGACACACAGACGAGCGCACGTGAGCGGCTGCTCGCCGAACTCCGGGCGCACGCGCTGGTGATCGGCGAGGTGGTGCTGACCAGCGGGCGCACCGCGCAGTATCTGGTGGACGCCAAGCGGGCGATCCTCCGTCCCGCCGGCTTCCGCGCCCTGGCCGATCTGGTCGCCGAGCAGGCCGGACTCTGGAACGCCACCGCGGTGGGCGGGATGACGATGGGAGCGGACCCGATCGCCTGCGCCGCGCTCTCCGGCGGCGCCGACGTCAAGGCCTTCTTCGTGCGCAAGGAGGTCAAGGCGCACGGGCTCTCGCGCCGGATCGAGGGGCCGCTGCTGACGCCCGATGAGCGCTGCATGCTGGTCGAGGACGTCGTCACCACCGGGCGGCTCGACGCTACGCGCCCTCGAGGCCCTACGCGACGAGGGCCACGAGGTGTGCGGCGTGCTCGCCATCTGCGACCGGCTGGCCGGAGGAGCCGACGCGATCGAGCAGGCGGCCGGCGCGCCGTTCGTGGCGCTGACCACGATCGACGAGGTCTACCCCGAGCGCCCCGACCGCTGACCCCGTCCCCGCCTGACCCCGCGTCTGCCTCCGCCCGCCCAGCGAGCCGTCCCGTTCGCGAAATTTCCGTCACTCGGTCGCCCGCGCCAGCGGCGTGACGGATCCTTCCGGCTACACGCGAAATTTCCGACACCGCGCGCCCACCGCCGATGCCAATGGCGGAAATTTCATCGCCCCATTGCGCCGCGGTAGGGGGCAATTCCGGCTCTCCGGCATGATCGTAGGTGAGGTCACGCGAATGTTTGTTCGTGTGGGAGTGTGAGTGTGACCGGCCGCAGGTGAGGTGAACGAGCGCGAGTGCGGCCTGAGCGGAGTGGAACCTGTAGGCGCGTCGGACGATCAGTTTCACCTTGTTGTTCTGCGCCTCGGCTCTGGCGTTGCTGAGCTTCAGTCGACGGGCGGCAAGGATCCCCTCACGGTGTCTGCGGATCGTTTCGCCCAGGCGGATGAAGGGCCGCAGTCGGCAGCGTGAGAGGTGGGCGAGGAGCCTGTCGAGCAGCTCGTTGACGGCCTCGATGGTGAGGCCGGGCGCGAAGATTGCGCGGACGATCTCCTTCATTGCTCATGCGCGTGCAAGTTTCCCGCCGCCCGCTTGGATCGCGGCGAGGGTGGTGGCTTGACGGTCGTTGAGCTCGTCGGGGTTCTTCAAGAGCGCCCAGCGGTCGTGCTTGAACCGCTGGGCGGCGTCGGCCTGGCCGGCGTGGCGCAGGTCGTTCCAGTGTTCGCGGCGGACCTCGTCCAGCGCTTCGGTGGCGAGTTGCACGACGTGGTAGTTGTCGATCACGATCGTGGCCCGCGGCGTGTGATCGCGGACGCCTTGGCGTACCCGCTGGTCATGTCCATCGAGACCGCTCTCAGCCGGGAGCGCGCGCGAAGATCGCGGGGTCGATCTCGGCGCCGTCGGTGATCGACGCGCCGGGAATGCCCTCGCCAGCGGGCACGATCGGGCAGGGGCCGAACGGGATCATGATCGCCGGCGCTGGCTCCCACGACGGTTGCCCGGCGTGCTCGGAAGGCCCCTGATGTGGCGGTGGGTCGAGCTCGGCGAAGAACTGATCGGCGGCGGCCTGTCCCTTGCCCTCGGCGCCCCACACGACGCATCCGCGAGTGTGGTCGCCGACGAGCGTGAGGTAGCGACGACCTTTCCGCCACGCGACCTGATCGATCGAGACCGAACAGATCGCCGAGCCGCTCCAACGCCGAGGTGCTCGTCGGTGACGTGCTCGACGACCTGCTGACCGTCTGCCAGTCGATCCGGGTCAGCGGCAGTCCGCCGCCTGGTCGGTCTCGTCGCCAGCGAAGCGACCAGGTTGTCGAAGACGCGGGCGAACCGGGCGCCGTCGCGCGCGAACGGGACGCCTTCGACGCGCACCCCGGCTCGGGACAGACCAGCCGCCGCAGCCGGGCGTGACCTAAGCGCGAGACCCCGAGATCCGAATGTCTCGAGACGGAGCTGTGATGCTGTTTGTCTCGCGATGGCGCGTTGAGTATGAGCACTTCGGGCACCGAAGGCGGCGACGACGCAAGACGACCGTGACCACCACCCGATCGGGGTCGAAGACAACCTGGCGGACCGAAGCTCCAGGAAGATCGAGCAGGTGAGAGAAGGCAGCGTTGACGCGCACGGGCGACGACCTCCAAGTTCGGACCATCAGACAGCCCGAACCGACGGTCGAACCTGTGCGCGTCCCCCAAGCCCCGCCGACACCACGCAAGCAGCGAAGAAAGCCTGCTCAAGCTGTGAAACCTGAGCCCGTCACAGCCTCCGAGTCACCTACGATGACTGAGCTTTATTCCGCCAATGGCAACCGCGGCGGTGTGTGTTGACGGATCGTGCCTGTGTGGGAGGCAGAATCCGGCATGGTGCCGCAGCCGATGGCGCCATTGGCGGAATTTGCCCGTCCCGCCCCCCTCCGACGACCCCGTCCCGCCCTCCTCCGGCCCCGGCGGTCTTGCACGCGGCAGTTCACCGCGCGGGCGCGGGCGGGTCGCTACCCAGGCAGCGAGCGGCACGAGGCCAGCGCGCTGGTGCAGCGCCTGCACCCTCCAGCCGCCATGCGACAGCGGCGTGAACAGGACGATCGGGCGGCCGCTGGCGATCGCGGGCCCGTACTTGAAGCCCACGGCGGACGACGTTCACGTGGACCGTCCAGGCCAGGATCGTCTGGTACTCCAGGCGGGTCAGCGGCTCGCCGCAGGGCTTGAGGCGCGCCGGCCCGCCAAGTCGCGTCCACGACGCCGGACAGCTTGCCGATCTCGGTCGTCCTCGCCCGCTGTGACCGGATGTCACGATGCTCGGCGCGCGCGCGCCGAGACGGCCGGCGGCACCAGGGCGCCGACGATCACCACGACCAGAGCCACCCCGGCCCAGCCCGCCGCACGCGACGCTCGTCCCGCCGAAGCCAGCACCCAGCCCACGCCCGCCCCGGCCAGCACGATCACCACCGCGGCGGGCTCGAACATGTAGCGCGCCAATCCCGGCCAGCCGTGCAGTGAGAAGGCGATCTCGACGATCACCCACGCGCAGGCGCCGGCCGCCAGCCCGAGCGTGACCCGGTCGCGGCGTATCACCGCGAGCGCCACCGCGAGGAGCGCGATCAGCTCGACCACCGTCGGGTTCAGTTGTCCAGGAAGCGGCCGATGGTGCCGAACACGCGGTCGCTGCGCAGCCGACGCCCGGAGCCGAGCGCGTTCGAGCCCGCCTAGGAACGGGCTGCGCGAGGTCAGGGCCGGGATCCCGAACCACAGCAGCGCGAGCACCACGATCCCGGCCACGATCAGCCAGCGCATCGATGGGACCGCCCGCCAGGCCCAGATCGAGTAGAGGCCGAGGAACAGCCACACCTCCGGCCTCCCCAGCGACGCCAGCGCGCCGCACACGAACGCCCAGCGAGGCCGCCCGGACAGGTGGCAGTCGATCGCGGCGAGGCACAGCGCCACGATCATCGGGTCCGACTGCGCGCTCAGCATGTAATGCCAGTAGGTGCTGATGCCGAGCAGGCCGAGCCCGGCGAAGATCGCGGCGACCCACGCCGGCCAGCCCGTCGCTCGGAGACGCACGAGCCGGTCAGCCGGTACGCGATCCGGCCCGCGAACACCGCGCCGCGCAGCGACACCGCCAGCGAGGTGATCATCCACAGCCACAGCTGGTAGTGGCCGAACAGCCCGAACGGGACCGTGAACAGGTACGGCCAGCGGCTTCCAGGACGGCGCCGCGTTCGTGTCGAGGTTGCCGGCGACGGTCTGGTGGCCCCAGACCAGCCATCCGTACGGATCGAAGCCGGGCCGGGTGCGCGCCCACAGGAGGATCAGCAGCGAGACGACCAGGAGCCCGGCCGCGCCGCCGATCACCACGACCAGCGGCCGCACCGAGACCGCGCCGCGCCAGTCCGAAACCCCCGGCTCGGCCGCGGCCGGCGCCGGGCTCGGCCGTCTGCTCGACCGTTGCCACGCGCTACCGGCGGATCAGCCCGCCGCTCGCCGTGTAGGTCGCGTGAAGCCCCGCGCAGCGCGCCACCTGCGACGGGCGCGTGTGCCAGGGCTCGACGTTCCACCCGCCCCGAGGACAGCGGCTTGAACAGCACCTTGGCCATCGCCGGGGTCGCGCAGCTCGGCCTTCTCGACACCCTGCTGGAGGCCTCCCGACCGACCCGACGTTGCTGTGGTAGAGCCAGGCCAGCGCGCTCACGTAGCCGACGTCGGTCACCGGCTGGCCGCAGCGCCGGATGTGGCGCCGAGCCACCCGAGCGCGCCCGTCGCGCTCGGCGAGCAGCGCGATCTCGTGCGTCCGCGCCCGCTCGTGGCGCAGGTCACGCCGCTCGGTGCGCGCCCGCGTCAGCGCGCCCGGGAATCATGCGTCACGACGAGGACGCCGCGACCAGCGAACGCCTGCCCAGCGCGGCACGCCGAGGCCGAACCTGGGAAGCCTCGCGCAGCAGCCAGCCGACGCGCCACGCCGGCGAGCACCGCCGCCACGGCCGCGGCCTCGAACATGTAGCGCGGCAGCGCCGGCCAGCCGTGGTAGGCGAAGGCGATCTCGACCACGACCCATCCCGCGGCGCCGACCGCCAGCGCCAGCACGATCCAGTTGCGGCGGATCACGGCGAGCACCGCCGCGATCAGTGCCGCCATCCACACCGGCAGGTACTCGAGCTCGTGGAACCGGCTGATCGTCCCGCGCAACTGGTTGCTGTGAAGCGCGCGCGGCGACAGCTTGGCCAGCTCGCCCGAGATGTTGGGCCGCCCGTTGGTGATGGTCGGGATCCCGAACCACATGAACGCGATCACCGCGACGCCCGCGACCAGCATCCAGCGCATCCTCGGCACCTTGAACCAGGCCCAGACGCATGAACAGCCCGAGGAACGGCCAGACCTCCGGCCGTCCGAGGGCGGCGAGCACGCCGAGCACGAGCGTCCAGCGGTAGCGGCCGATCAGGAACATGTCGATCGCGGCCAGGACGAAGGTGACCAGCATCGGGTCCGACTGTGCGCTCAGGATGTAGTGGAAGTAGTCCTCGATCCCCAGGAGCGCCGCTGCCGCCGACGAACGCCGCGGCGTAGGGGGCGTATCGCCGGAGCGCCTCCGGATCGCCGCGAAGCTCGGCCCCGCCGCTCAGGCGGAAGGCGATCCGGCCCGCGAAGACCGGGCCGCGCCAGCGCCACCGACACCGCGGTGATCATCCACAGCCACAGCTGGTAGTGGCCGAACAGCGCGTACGGGCACCGTGAACAGGTAGGGCAGTGGCTTCCACGACGGCGCGCCGCCCAGATCGAGGGCGAGGTGCAGCGTCTGGTGGCCCCATACCAGCCAGCCGTAGGCGTCGTAGCTCGGCCGGGTCCGCGCCCACACGAGCAGCACAGTCGAGACCGCCACGATCAGCACGCGAGACGACAGCCACGGGTGCTCGCCCACGTAGGCGCGCAGGGTCCAGGGCGCCGGCTCGCGCGCCAGCGCCTCATCCGCGGTAGTTGCCTCCGGGATCGTGGGTGCTTCTAACGTGCTCTCGGCCACGAGGAAGCGCGGACGGTAGCACGGGCGCCGGTGAGCACCCGGTGAGCACCTTCTCACCTGGATAGAGCCCGAAAACCGGGGCCAACGTGCCGAGGGGCCGAGGGGCCGACGGGCCGTTGCCGAGAGGCCGATGGGCCGTTGCCGAGGGGCCGACGGGCCGTTGCCGAGAGGCCTCATGCCCCCGGCAGGAATCGAACCTGCATCCCGCGCTTAGGAGGCGCGTGCTCTATCCATTGAGCTACGAGGGCGGCCGGGGAAGAGCGTATCGGCGGGGTCCCGCACCGGCGTGTGTTCCTGCCCTCGTCGGCGCGCTGCCAAGTTGACCGGCGCGTAGTCGCATTCGTTTACCGCGGGTTAATCTTCGGTGGCGCGCGCCCGCGCAGATGTGGTATCCCTCGGCTGTGGAGGAGGTCCACTCGCGCAGGACGCAAACAGGGTGCGCAGGCGTTAGCCCATGAGCGTCGGCACTATCAGATCTGCACCTCGACGAAGCGGAAGCCGGCGCGACAGTCGAGCTCGTCAGCGGCGAGATCGCGGCACGCTCGCCGTGGGAGCTGTTCTTCCGGCGCTTCCGCGAGGACAAGTTCGCGCTGGCCGGCATCGTCTTCCTGATCATCGCTGATCCTGGTGGCGATCTTCGCCCCGCTGGTGTGCTCGCTGGTCGGGGCGCCGGGTCCGTACACGGCCGACGAGAGCGCGCTGGACATCTTCGGCCAGCCGACCGGGCCGAGCTCGGCCCACCTGTTCGGCGTCGACCAGATCGGCCGCGACGTGTTCAGCCGGGTGGTCTACGGCGCCCGGGTCTCGCTCGTCGTGGCCTTCGTCTCGACGCGTCCTGACCACGATCATCGGCGTGGTCCTCGGGCTGTTCGCCGGCTACTACCGGGGCTGGGTCGACACGCTGGTCTCGCGCGTGGTCGACGCCTGGCTGGCCATCCCGTACCTGCTGCTCGCCATCGGCCTGGCCTCGGCGTGCTCGTTCGGCAACGGCTGCATCGGCGGGCTGATCAAGCCGGGAGTCCCGGTGGTCATCGCGGTGATCACGCTCACGAGCTGGACGTATCCGGCTCGGATCATCCGGGGACAGGTGCTGTCTCTACGCGAGAAGGAGTTCGTCGACGCGTCGCGTTCGCTCGGCGCCTCGAATTTCCGGATCATCGTGCCAGGAGCTGCTGCCGAACCTCACCGCCCCGATCATCGTGTTCGCCACGACGTTCCTGCCGACCAGGCGATCCTGTATCGAGGCGGCGCTGTCGTTCCTGGGGGTCGGAGTTCAGCCGCCCACGCCGAGCTGGGGCCAGATGATCGCCGACGCCTCGCCGAACATCGCCACCCAGTGGTGGTACATGTTGTTCCCGGGGCTGGCCCTGCTGTTCACCGTGCTCGCCTTCAACTTCATAGGCGACGCGATGACGGATGCGCTGAACCCGCGCGCCAGGCGAAACTGAACCCCCGGGGGGGAGTGAAGTAACCAAATGAAGGTACGTCGAATGAAAGGAAGGGATATGCGATCCAGGTCCAGATTGCTCGGGGTGTTCATCCCCGGGCTGCTGGCTGTGGCATCGATCGGGCTCGCGGCCTGTGGCTCGAGCAGCAAGTCGAGCAGCTCTGGGAGCTCGGCCAGCAGTGGTGGCTCGAGCAGCAGCTCGGCTGTCGCCAAGACCGTCGCCAAGTACAAGCCGCTCGTGACCGCTCCGGCGGCCGCGAAGAAGGGCGGCACGTTGACGGTGCTGGCCAACGGCGACGTGGACTACATCGATCCGGGCGCGGCCTACTACCAGCCGACCTACATGATCGACCTCGCCGCTGACTCGGCGCTGATGGGCTGGCCGCCCAACGACACCGCGGCCCCGGTGCCGCTGCT
Organism: uncultured Solirubrobacterales bacterium; assembly: GCA_963757795.1. Classification (GTDB taxonomy): domain Bacteria; phylum Actinomycetota; class Thermoleophilia; order Solirubrobacterales; family Solirubrobacteraceae; genus Palsa-465. The sequence continues at coordinate 156,228 of CAVWSI010000004.1, forward strand.
GGCGGCCTCGCAGCCCACGGTCAGCAACGGCGGCAAGACGATCACGTTCAAGATCAAGCCGAACATCCACTACAGCCCGCCCACGGGCGGCGGTCCCGGCTGGAGCAAGCCGGTCGTCTCGCAGGACATCAAGTACGCGATCCAGCGCGGGCTGATGCCGGGCGTGCCGAACGGCTTCCTGACGCTGTACTTGGGCGACCTGGTCGGTCTTTCCCAGGCGCAGGCGGCGGTCAAGAAGGATCCGACCAAGGCGCCGGACATCAGCGGCATCACCACGCCGGACTCCTCGACGGTCGTGCTCAAACTGACCAAGCCCTCGTCGATCGGCGTGATCGACGCCCTGTCGCTGCCGATCTCCTCGCCGGTGCCGCAGGGGTACGCGGCCAAGTACGACGCCAAGACGCCGTCCTCGACCTACGGCCAGCATCAGATCGACGTCGGCCCGTACTACATCTCGAGCTACCAGGCCGGCAAGCAGATCACCCTGTCGCGCAACCCGAACTACACCGCGGGTTCCGACTTCCGTCAGGCCTACCTGGACAAGATCGTGGTGCAGGAGGGCTTCTCGGACGAGAACTCCGCCGTGCGCAAGATCCTCACCGGCCAGAGCATGGTCAACTTCGACTTCGACGCCACCGGTGAGGCGCTGAAGCTCGCGGCGACCCAGTACTCGAAGCAGCTGACGCTGACCCCCGCGGGGGCCAACCGGTTCATTGCGTTCAATACGCAGAAGCCCCCGTTCAACAACGTCAACGCGCGGAGGGCCGCCGTTGCGGTGTCGAACCGGGTTGCTCTGCTGAACACGCGCGGCGGCCTGCTCAGCGGCGTGCCGGCCACGCACTTCATCCCGCCGGGAATACCCGGCTTCCAGCAGGCCGGAGGAGTCGCCGGCCCGCTCGAATCTCGACTTCGAACAGCACCCCACCGGGGACCTGCAGGTGGCGGAGTCGTACATGAAGAAGGCCGGCTACTCAAGCGGTAAGTGCACGGGCAACTGCACGGTCACCATGGTCAGCGACAACACGCCTCCGGGCAGCAACACTGCGCAGGTGTACAAGGCGCAGCTAGCGCAGCTCGGGTTCAACGTGCAGCTGCATCCGGTGGAGCACGCCGTCATGTACACGAAGTTCTGCTCGGTCGTGGCCAACGAGCCCAACGTCTGCCCGAACGTCGGGTGGGTGAAGGACTTCAACGACGGCCAGGCGATGATCGACGTGCCGTTCAACAGCAAGACGATCACTGGCAGTCCGACCAACAACTCGAACTGGCCGCAGCTCAAAGACCCGCAGGTCAACGCTGCGCTGAATTCGGCGAAGTACATCACCGACCCGACTCAGCGGGCGGCGACGTACGGCAAGATCGACGACCAGATCACGGCCTTGGCGCCGGCGCTCGTATGGGATTGGGACTACGAGACGAACGTCAACTCGCCCAACGTCGCTCCCAGTGGTCAACGAGTTCAATGGCCTCGCCGACCTCGCCTTCACGTCAGTGAAGTGAGGTTGAAAGAGAACGGCAGACTGAACTAGTCAGCGGAAGGCTCGCCGCCCCCTCACCGGGGCGGCGAGCCCGCCGCACCTAGGTCACCATGTTCCGCTACATCGTCAGAAGAGTCCTGTGGGGAATCGCGATGCTGTTCATCGTCAGCGCCGTGATCTTCTTCATCTTCTACATCCTGCCCTCGGCCGACCCGGCGGTGCTGCGGGCGGGGCGTAACGCGGGACCGCAGCAGATCGCGAACATCCGCCACTCACTGGGCCTCGACAAGCCCATCTACGTGCAGTATCTGCGGCTACATCCGCGACGTATTCCTGCACTTCAACTTCGGCTTCAGCTACCAGTACAACATCCCGGTCCGCCAGTTGATCTTCAACCGCCTGCCGGCGACGATCTGGCTGGTCATCGGCGCGGTCATCATCTGGTTGAGCGTCGGGATCTCGATCGGGATCATCTCCGCCGTCAAGCGCCGGTCGGTGCTCGACCGAGCGAGCATGACCACTTCGCTGGCCTTCATCTCGGCGCCGGTGTTCTGGCTCGGCCTGTTGGCTCTCTACCTGTTCGCCCAGGACATCGGGGTCTGGAAGATCTTCCCCGGCCAGGGCGCGTTCGCCTCGGCATCGACTCCGGCCCAGAAGGCTTCGGCGATGATCCTCCCGTGGCTCGTGCTGGCCGCCGCGACCGCGGCCATCTACGCCCGCTACATGCGCGCGAGCATGATCGACACGATGGGCGAGGACTACATCCGCACCGCGCGGGCCAAGGGCGTGCCCGAGCGCCAGGTGATCCTCCGACACGGCGTGCGCAGCGCGATCACCCCGATCGTCACGCTGATCGGGCTCGACGTCGGCACCCTGCTGGCCGGCAACGCGATCCTCACCGAGACCGTGTTCAACATCCCCGGCGTCGGCCGGCTGCTCTACCAGGCCATCAGCGTGTCAGACCTCACCGTGATCCAGGGGATCACGCTGTTCGGCGCATTTTTCATTATCTTCTTCAACCTGGTCGTCGATATCGCCTACGCCTACCTCGATCCGAGAGTGCGGTACTCGTGAACGAGCCGCTCCTGGCGGTCGAGGACCTGCGAGTGCGGTTCTCCACCGACGACGGCATCGTGCATGCCGTCGACGGCATCTCCTACACGGTCGAGTCCGGGCACACGCTCGGGATCGTGGGGGAGTCCGGCTCGGGTAAGACCGTCTCGTCGCTGACCACGCTCGGTCTCACTCGCGCCTCGAACACGACGATCGAGGGACGGATCCTGTTCGAGGGCCGGGATCTGGTGTCCCTCTCCGACGAGAAGCTGCGCAGCATTCGCGGCAACGAGATCGCGATGATCTTCCAGGACCCGCTCTCCTCCCTGCACCCCTTCTACAAGGTCGGCAAGCAGCTCATGGAGGCGGTCCTGACCCACCGGAGCGTCGGGAAGGCGGCGGCCAGGTCCCGCGCGGTGGAGCTACTCGAGCTGGTCGGCATTCCCGACCCGGACCGCCGGGTGGACCAGTTCCCGCACGAGTTCTCGGGCGGTATGCGCCAGCGCGTGATGATCGCCATGGCGCTGGCCAACGAGCCCAAGCTGCTGATCGCCGACGAGCCCACCACGGCGCTTGATGTGACCGTGCAGGCCCAGATCCTGGCCCTGCTCGACGATCTCCAGCAGCGCCTGGGAATGGCGATCATCGTGATCACGCACGACCTCGGCGTGGTCGCGGAGATCACCGACCACATCGCGGTCATGTACGCCGGGCGGATCGTCGAGCGGGCCCCGACCGAGGCGATCTTCGGCTCGCCGCAGCACCCCTATACGTGGGGACTGCTCAAGTCGATCCCGCGGCTCGACACCCCCCGCGACGAGGAGCTCGTGCCGATCGCTGGCCGTCCGCCCAGCCTGATCCAGCGTCCCTCGGGCTGCTTCTTCCATCCCCGCTGCCCCTACGTGCGCGATGCGCACAAGCGGGTCGACCCGAAGCTCGAGCCGGTCACCGGCGATCCCGGCCACGACGCGGCCTGTCTGCTCTCGACCGAGGTGCGCACCCGGATCTGGCGCGGCCTTCAGGAGGGCGAGACGCCCGGCGAGCTGCGCCACCTCGTGGTAGAGGAAGAGCAGCCGGTCCGGGCTCATGCCGCGCCGCGGGTAGCCTCGGAGGAGGGCGGATCGTGACGATCGAAGAGACCTCGCCCAACCCGAGCGCCAACGGCTCCCCGCTACTCGAGGTCCGCAACCTCGTCAAGCACTTCCCGATCTCGCGCGGGATCATCTTCCAGAAGCAGATCGGCGCGGTGAAGGCGGTCGACGACGTCTCGTTCGACGTTCAGCGTGGCGAGACGCTCGGCATCGTGGGCGAGACCGGGTGCGGCAAGAGCACGACGGCTCGGCTCCTGGTCCGCCTGCTCGATCCGACCTCGGGCACGATCTTGTTCGACGGGCAGGACGTCGCAGGAGCCGCCAAGGACGACCTCAAAGCGCTTCACCGCCAGGTGCAGATGATCTTCCAGGACCCCTACTCGTCGCTCAATCCGCGCAAGACGGTCGGCTCGATCATCGGCGACCCGTTCGCCATCCATGGGCTGCTCACCGAGTCCGGAGAGCGCCGCAAGCGAGTCCAGGAGCTGATGGATCGGGTGGGGCTCAACCCGGAGCATTACAACCGCTTCCCGCACGAGTTCTCGGGCGGCCAGCGGCAGCGCATCGGGGTGGCACGGGCGATCGCGCTCGAGCCGAAGCTGCTGGTGGCCGACGAGCCGGTGTCCGCGCTCGACGTCTCGATCCAGGCCCAGGTGCTGAACCTCCTGCGCGGGCTTCAGCGCGAGATGGGCCTGACGCTGATCTTCATCGCCCACGACCTGTCGGTGGTCCGCCACATGTGCGACCGCGTGGCGGTCATGTACCTGGGGAAGATCGTCGAGCTGGCGCCAAGCGACGAGCTTTACTCCTTCCCGCGCCATCCGTACACCGGCGCCCTGCTGTCGGCTGTGCCCGTCGCCCGTCCGAGCGGCGGCCGACGGCGCGACCGCCAGCTGCTCACCGGCGACGTGCCCAGTCCGGCCAACCCGCCGAGCGCCTGTCGCTTCCACACGCGTTGCCCGAAGGCGCAGGAGATCTGCAGCCAGGAGGAGCCGCTGCTCGACCTCAAGAGCGGGCACGGCCTCGCCGCCTGTCACTTCCCCCTCACCGAGGCCGAGGTGCGGCTGCGTCTACCGGCTGCGCTGAGTGCCGCCAAGGCGTCGACGAACGGCGCGGAGACCGTCGCCGATCAATCCCCCTCGTCGTCCTCGCCGTAGAACGACTCGCTGGCGAGCTCGTCGCCGCCCTTGCTCCACAGCTTGACCTCGAGCACGTCGCCTCGATAGTCGTCCGGCGCGATCAGCGTGAAGCGGTCCTCGATCAACGCGCACTGGTCGACGGCCAGGTTGGCCAGCTCGGCGGTCGCCGCGGCCCCGCCGGGGACCAGCGGCACTCCCCACACCAACCTGATCGTGGCGGTGTTTCCCTGCTCGCCCCGCCAGGTCCCGATCGCCTCGTCGTTCAGATCGAGCTTCCAGTCGGGGTTTGCCTCGGCCAGGTCGGAGGTGAAGTCGACGGTGGCCTGGAAGTCGCTCGGCCCCTGCGATCCCTCGCTGAACGACACGAACCCGAGCACCTCGTAGCCGCCGGTGGTCCGCGCCACCGCAGGTATGTATGTGCGTCCCGCCAAGGTCCGGTCCGGGAACCAGGAGATCTCGGTGTCAAGCTCCCCGATGTCCTCGTCCTCGGCCGCGAGCTCGCGCACCGCAGTTCGGAAATGGCCGCCCAGCGTGTCGGCCCAGCGGCCGTAGGGCAGCGGCTCCTGTGGCGGCTCCGCGGCAAACGAGATGACGAAGCGATCGGTGGGGGGCACGTGCGCGCGACAGCCTACCGGCCGCGTGCTAGAAAGCCCCGCGCCGTGACAGCACGGCCGGGATCGTCTTGAGCAGGATCGACAGGTCGAGCATGATCGACCACCGCTCCAGATACAGGAAGTCGAGGCGGACCAGGTCGTCGAAGTCGAGCTCGGCCCGACCCGACACCTGCCACAGCCCCGTGATGCCGGGCAACACCAGGTAGCGCTTCTTGTGCCATTCCTCGAGACGGTCGAAGTCCCGCATGGGGAGCGGACGGGGGCCGACGAGCGACATCTCGCCGCGCACCACGTTGACGAGTTGCGGCAGCTCGTCGAGCGAGAAGCGGCGCAGGAACCGGCCCACTCGCGTCATGCGAGGATCGTCCCGGATCTTGAACAGCGCTCCCGACAGCTCATTCAACGGCTCGAGCTCGGTCTGGATCTGCTCGGCGTGCTCGCGCATGGTGCGGAACTTGAAGCAGAAGAACGGCTTGCCGGCCATCCCGGGCCGGACCGACCGATAGATCACCGGTCCCCGCGAGCTCAGCCTGATGGCCACCGCGATGGCCAGGAAGATGGGCGAGAGCACGACCAGCCCGACGATCGACACGACCAGGTCGAACGTGCGCTTGACCGCGTAATCGACCCCCTCGAAGACCGGCGGGCGCAGTGTGAACAGCGGGACCGTGTGGCCAGGAGCGAACTCCGCCCGGTCGATCAGGATCTCCATTGTGGACGGCGCCACCTGTACGGTCACGCCGCGCCGGTGGCACAAATCAACGAGCTCGACCGCCTTGTCCTGGGGGAAGTCCGGATCGGCGATGATCACCTCCTGGACCGCCTCGTGCACGAGCACGTCGGGCAGGTCGGGCAGCTGGCCGAGCGAGCGCAGGCCGTTGCGCGGGCGCGGGGTGAGCGAGATGTAGCCGACGATGTCGACCCGCGTGCGGGACCTGTCGGCCAGTGCGCGCGCCACCTCCTCGATGTGCTTGCCCGACCCGACCAGCACTGCGCGGCGCGTGTAGCCGGCGCGGTCGAGCACCCGCCCGCTCACCCGCAGATGCACCTCGCGCAGCGCCGCGATGTAAACGGTGGCGAAAAACAGCGTGCCGTAGAAGATGAAGTAGCTCGAGAAGTGCTGCCCATCGGCCAGCGCGAAGACCAGGGCGATCACCGTCGCCTGGAACAGCGCGGTGGCGATGCGGGCCAGCCCCGGCCGGCGGGTGCGGTCGGCATACAGGTCGACCCGGGCGAACAGCAGTACGGTCACCAGATACGCGAACGGGATCCAGTGCTTTGTGTCCGACCACGCCACGCCGGCGTTCAATTGGTCGTGCACGCCCAGCTTCAGCATCACCGTCGTGAATAGCGCCCCCACCACGCCGACGAAGTCGAGCGCCAGCAGCGAGATGACCCGCGCGACCCGCCGCAGCGTCTCCCATCGCAGCACGAAGGACAGGAAGGGCGGCTTCTTGCGCCTCACGTCGCGCTCGGGCAGGGGAAGCGGGACGGTCGCATGGGACCCGCCGTTCGAATGGATGTTGCCGACCTCTTTCTGCTCGACCGTCACAACTGCGACCTCGCACGACATCGGCCCCCGCCGGCTATAACGGTAGCTCGACGGCGAAGTAGCGGCCTAGCGGGGCAAGCTTTGTTGCGCGCCGCCGGAGCTAGCGCGCCCCCACCAGCGCCTCGATCCCGGATTGGTCGATCGTCCGCTGGAGTCCTTCGCGCAGGCTCACCTGCGGCTCCCAGCCGAGGACCTCGCGGGCCAGGGTGATGTCCGGCTGGCGGACCTGCGGGTCATCGGTGGGCAGCGCCTCGAACACGATCTCGGAGTGCGAGCGCGTCACCTCGACCACGGTCTTGGCCAGCTCGAGCAGGGTGAACTCGTCCGGATTGCCGATGTTGACCGGCATGTGATAGCCGGATTCGGCCAACGCGATCAGGCCGCGGATCTCGTCCTCCACGTAGCAGAACGAGCGGGTCTGGGAGCCGTCGCCGAACACGGTGATCGGGCGATCCTGGAGCGCCTGGCGCAGGAACGTGGGGATGGCCCGGCCGTCGTGGGCCCTCATCCGCGGCCCGTAGGTGTTGAAGATCCGCACGATTGCGGTGTCCACGCCCTGCTGGCGGTGGTAGGCCATGGTCAGCGCTTCCGCGTAGCGCTTGGCCTCGTCGTACACGCCGCGCGGGCCGATCGGGTTGACGTGTCCCCAGTAGGTCTCCGGCTGAGGATGGACCTTCGGATCGCCGTACACCTCGCTGGTCGACGCGATCAGGAACCGGGCGCGGTGGAACTTGGCGAGGCCGAGCGTGTGGTGCGTGCCGTAGGAGCCGACCTTCAGGGTGTGCAGCGGCAGCCGCAGGTAGTCGATCGGCGAGGCCGGCGAGGCCAGGTGGTAGACGAAATCGATCGGCTCATCGACGAAGTAGGGATCGATGATGTCGATGTTGCGGTGCACGAACATGCTGTCGCGGATGTGCTCGATGTTGGCGAGCGACCCCGTCTCGAGGCTGTCCACGCAGATCACGCGATGGCCGCGGCTGAGCAGCTCCTCGCAGAGATGCGATCCCAAAAAGCCGGCGCCGCCGGTGACAAGGCTGGTTGGCATCCGGCTGAATGTACCCACTTCACCGCGCGGGAGGCGACGCGGCCCGGCGCACCACGTGCGCGTCGCCGCGGCGGATCGTCACCTTCTCGGAGTCGAAATGCTCGAGCAGCGCCTGGGCGAACTTCCGCGAGGTGCCCAGTTCGTCGCGTAGCTGAGCCAGCGTGATTTCGCCGTCATGGGCCTGGGCGATCGCCACCAGCCGGTCGCGGATATCGCGTAGTACATCCGCGTGGTAGTGCAGCGTCTTGGACACCCGCACGGCGCGGCCGGCGTCCCGCAGCGCGGCCAGGTCCCCGGCATCGACCTCGGTGTCCAGGGGCGGCTCCACGCCGGCCTCGCGCAGTCGCTCCTCCAGGGCGCGCGCGGAGCTCGACAGCGGTTCTTGAGGCCTCGCCGGGGAATCCGGCTCGAGGCCCGGCGCCTCTTCGCGACCGCCTGCGCCGGATTCCCTTAAGGGAATTCGGCCCCGTCGCGTGGCACGCCGCGGATGGATCTGAGCCGAATCCCCCACGCTCGGCGTCCGTGGGACCTGGCGGCCCCGTCCGGTCACTTCCGGTTCCTCCTCGCCGCGGGCCCGGCGCTCGAGGCGGGCGATGACGTCGCGGCTCGCGCCGTGCCGGCGGGGCGCCGGGTCGAGCACCCTGCCCCCGCCCAGCGTGTCCGGCGGCGCGATCTGGCGCACCACCAGCCGATCGCCGGCGGCCGGAACCACCGGCTGCTCGAGCCGGACCTGCCAGAAGCGCCCGCCCAGCCAGGCCAGCCGGGCTGGCGCCTCCCGGGTGCCGTGGTGGATCTGCACGCGCTCGCCGTGCTCCGGCTCGCGCTCGGCGAACTCGAGTTCGGCGTCGACCCGGTAGGCCGGCCGCAGGCGGCCGTCGCCCGAGACGAGCACGTCGCCGCGCTCCACCTCGTCCACCGGCGTCCCCGTCAGGTTCACCGCCACCCGCTGTCCGGCCGCCGCCCGCTCGACCGGTTCGTCGTGAACCTGTACTCCGCGCACGCGGACCCGCCGGCCCTGCGGGAGCAGGTCGAGTTCGTCGCCGCGCCCGACCGAGCCTGACCACAGCGTTCCGGTCACCACCGTCCCCGCGCCGCGGATGGTGAATACGCGGTCGACGTGCAGCCGGGCCGGACCGTCCCCATCCGCACGTGAGGCGACCGCGGCGCTCGCCCGGTCGAGTGCGGCGCGCAGCTCGTCCAGGCCGGTCCCGGTACGGGCGGAGACCGCGACCGCTTCGACACCGGGCATCAGCTCTGACGCCTCGAGCAGCGCCAGCTCCGGATCGGTTAGGTCGCTCTTGGTCACCGCCACCACGCCCGCATCGACGTTCAGGGCCTGGAGCACGGCCGCGTGCTCGCGCGTCTGCGGCATCACACCGTCGTCGGCCGCGATCGTCATCAGGAACAGGTCGATCCCGGTGGCGCCGGCCACCATCGTGCGCACGAAGCGCTCGTGCCCCGGCACGTCGACCACCGACAGGCGGCGCCCGCTCGGCAGCTCCAAGCTGGCATAACCGAGCTCGATCGAGATGCCCCGAGCGCGCTCCTCCGGCAGGCGATCGGTATTCACGCCGGTGAGGGCCCGGATCAGCGCGGTCTTGCCGTGGTCGATGTGGCCGGCCGTACCGAGCGTCAGCGGCTTCATCCGGCGAGCGCGGCCTGGACGAGCGGGATCTCCTCGTCGGTGAGCGTCCGCGGGTCGAGCAGCAAGCGCCCGTCGGAGATGCGCGCGATGACCGGCGGATCGGCGCCGCGGAGCACGCGTGCCAGGGCCTCCGGGTCGCCGTCCAGGGCCACCACCGGGCCCTCGAGCTCGAGCAGCGGCAGGGCTCCTCCGCCCGCCTTCCCCGTTGCCCGGATCACGCTCGCCCGCTCCCCGATCGCCGCGGCCAGCTGCTCCGCGCGCGCGGCCAGCATGTCCTCGTCGGCGGCCAGCATGGCCAGCGCCGGGATCTCCCGCACCGCCCGCTCCGGATCGCGGTACAGCCGCAGCGTCGCCTCCAGCGCAGCCAGCGAGAGCTTGTCGATCCGGAGCGCCCGGGCCAGGGGGTGCCGGCGCGCCGCGGCCACGGCTTCCTGCTGGCCCACGACGAGCCCGGCCTGTGGCCCGCCGAGCAGCTTGTCGCCCGAGCAGCAGACCAGCGCGGCGCCTGCGGCCACCGAATCGGCGATCAGCGGTTCTTCTTTCACCACGCCTGGCTGGTCAGCCAGCCAGCCAGAACCGATGTCGTCGATTACGGGGATCCCCAGCTCGCACAGCGCCGCGACGGGCACTTCCTCCACGAACCCCACCGTCCGGAAGTTCGACTGGTGCACGCGCATGATCGCGGCGACGTCCTCGTGGGCGTTCAGCGCCCGCTCGTAGTCGCCGAGCCGGGTCCGGTTGGTGGTCCCCACCTCGATCAGCCGGGCACCGGACTGCGCGATCACCTCCGGGATCCGGAAGCCGCCGCCGATCTCGACGAGCTGTCCCCGCGCCACCAGGACCGCTCGTCCCGGCCCGGCCAGCGCCGCGGCGGCGAGCAGGACCGCGCCGGCGCCGTTGTTGACCACGATCGCCGCCTCCGCCCCGGTCAACTCGCACAGCAGGCGCTCGACGTGGGCGTGGCGGCTTCCGCGCTCGCCCGATTGCAGATCCAGCTCGAGGTTGGTGTAGCCCTCGGCGACTCGCGCCACCGCGTCCCGCGCACCGGGCGCCAGCGGAGCCCGTCCCAGGTTGGTGTGGAGGATCACCCCGGTGGCGTTGATCACCCGGCGCAACGAGGGCCGCTCGAGCGTGACCAGCACTTCGCGCGCTCGTGCCAGCAAATCTTCCGATCCCGGCTGGCCGGCCAGCCAGGCAGCTCGAGATTCGTCGATGGCCCGTCGGGCGGCGGCCACGGCCAGGGCGTGGGGAGCCTCCAGGCGGGCGGCGAGCTCGTGAACCGCCGGAAGCGACCTCAGGGCTGCGTCGGCGGCGTCACCCCTGGCACCCACTCGCCGTCCTCCTTCTTCCAGATCGGGACCCGGGCCTTGAGCTCGTCGATGATCTCGCGCGCGCCGGCGAAGGCCGCGTCGCGATGAGGAGCCGACACGGCGATGGCCACCGAGGGCTCGGACAGGGGCACGGTCCCCACGCGGTGCTCGACGGCGGCCGCGCACAGCCCGTGGCGCTCGAGCGCCAGGCGAACGATCTCGGCCATCTGAGGCTCGGCCATCTCGGGTAGGCCTCGTACTCGAGCTCGGCCACCTCCCGCGTCACGCCGAGGAAGCGTCACCACGGCGCCGGCCCGGGAATCGCGGACCAGCTCGAGCAGCGGGTCGAGCCGCAGCGGCTCGCTGGTCAGCCGCACGTGCAGCGCGCCGACCGAGCCACCCGAAACGGGCGGGATCAGCGCCACCTCGTCACCGCTTTCGAGTGCCGCGCCCGGATCCGCGTACTCGTGGTTGACCGCCATCACGACCGGGACACCGTCGGTCAGCTCGCGCATCCGCTCGAGCGCGTCGGCCACCAGCGCACCGTCGGGCAGATCGAGCTCGAGCTCGCCGGTGCCGGCGCGCTCGCGCAATCCGGCGAAAAGACGGACTCGAACCTGCATGCCTCAAAGGGTAACCTCGCGCTATGGCCACAACCGACGAGCACCGCACGATCGCTCCGATCGTCGGTCCCGACGATCCGCGCCGGTTCACGGACTCCGGGATCGAGATCAATTCTCTCTACGCCGAACAGGATCTTCCCGGGGACCTGCCAGTGCGACTCGGCGAGCCCGGTCAGTACCCGTACACCCGCGGCATCCATCCCGACATGTACCGGGGTCAGCTCTGGACCATGCGCCAGTACGCCGGCTACGCGAGCGCCAAGGAGTCCAACGAGCGCTATCGCTATCTGCTGGCGAACGGCTCGACCGGTCTGTCGATGGCCTTCGACCTGCCCACCCAGCTCGGCCTGGACTCCGACGATACGCGCTGCCTGGGGGAGGTGGGCCGCACCGGCGTGGCCATCGACTCGATCGACGACATGCGCACGGCGTTCGACGCGATCCCGCTCGACCAGGTGTCGACCTCGATGACCATCAACGCGCCGGCCGCGGTGCTGCTCCTGTTGTACGAACTGGTGGGCGAGGAGCAGGGCGTGCCGGCCGAGAAGCTGCGCGGTACCACCCAGAACGACATCCTCAAGGAGTACATCGCCCGCGGCAACTTCATCTACCCGCCGCTTGGCGCGCTCCGCCTGACCACCGACTTGTTCGCCTACTGCCGCGAGCGGATCCCGCGCTGGAACACGATCTCGATCAGCGGCTATCACTTCCGCGAGAAGGGCTCCTCGGCCGTGCAGGAGGTGGCGTTCACACTCTCGAACGGGATCGCCTACGTCCAGGCCGCCCTCGAGGCCGGCCTCGCCGTCGATGAGTTCGGCCCGCGCCTGGCCTTCTTCTTCAACGGTCACAACAACGTCTTCCAGGAGGTGGCCAAGTTCCGCGCCGCCCGGCGGATGTGGGCCAGGATCATGCGCGAACGCTTCGAGGCCAAGGACGAGCGCGCCTGGCGGCTGCGCTTCCACACCCAGACCGGAGGCGTGACGCTGACCGCGCAGCAACCCGAGAACAACATCGTCCGGGTGGCCCTGCAGGGATTCGCCGCCGTGTGCGGCGGCACCCAGTCACTGCACACCAACGGGTTCGACGAGGCGCTGGCCCTGCCCACCGAGCGGGCGGCCAAGATCGCGCTGCGCACCCAGCAGATCATCGGCCACGAGTCGGGCGCCGCCGACAGCGTCGATCCATTCGCCGGCTCCTACTTCGTGGAGGCGCTGACCGACGAGATCGAGAGGCGGGCCTCGGAGCTCATCGCCAAGGTCGACAGCCTGGGCGGCTCGGTGGGCGCGATCGACTTCATCAAGAACGAGATCGAGGAATCCGCCTTCGGCTACCACGAGCGCTATCGGACCGGACAGGACATCGTGGTCGGGGTGAACAAGTTCGTGGACGAGGGGGAGCCCGAGGTGCCGGACATCCTGCGCGTCGACCCGGAGTCCGAGCGCGAGCAGGTGGGGCGCCTGACGGCGTTCAAGGCGGACCGCGACGCGGGGTTGGTCGAGCAGCGCTGCAGTGAGATCCGCGCCGCCTCGGAGGGCCACGACAACCTCCTGCCCACGCTCCGCCAGGCGCTCAAGGACCGATGCACTCTCGGCGAGGTGTGCGGGGCGATGAAGGACGTGTTCGGGGAGTACCAGCCGACGTTTTGAGGCGTCTCGGCCTGACGGGCGGGGCGCTCGCGGCGCTGCTCGTCCCGTCCATCGCCCGAGCGCTGCGCCCGGTCCCGGACCACCGCCGCGACCGTGACGACCTGACGCACGTGCGGTAGGCCGACACGTCCTGCCCGCACGCTCCGGAATTGTGCTGATTACCTCCCCGCGGGGCTAAAGGAATCGCCATCCGGCGCCGATATGACCGATAACCTCCCCCGCAGCCAGCGGCAGGATTGAAGAAGTTTTGCCCGCCCGGTGTGGTAGGCGGGGTGGAGGGAGATCAAGAGCCTGGAGGGACCCTCGATGTCGAGGCTTCGGATAGCCGTCACCATCGTCGCCATCGCGGTGCTGGGAATTCTGCCCGCCGCCGCACGTGCGACGGTCACTCAATCGCAGATCACATCGTGGGTCAGCCAGACCACCGATCCTCAGGGTCACACGACCACGCTCACCAATGCCCCATACCTGATCTCGTTCGACAACCCGCCGCCCACCACGCTCCAGGTCAAGGGCAACGCTCCCGGGAGCCAGCTCGGCAACCTCGTCGACGTCGCGTGCTTCTTCGGAAGCGGCGGCTCGGTCAGGCTCAAGAGCAACGTCTCGATCACCAGCGGCAACAATTTCGACACCGGCGCGGTTCCGCTGCGGCCGATCGCCGGGCATGCGTGCCGGCTGCGGGCCGTCCCGGCCGGACAGGAGGGCGCGAGTGACTCGAGCGCTTTCGCCGGTCCCCAGGTAGCTGTCTCCGAGGCCGCGCTGCCAACCGCCACGATCGCCGACGGACCGAACGTCGGCCTGCCGTACAACTACTACGTCAACGACGTCACGTTCACCGGCTGGTCCGCCTGGAAGGCGGTCGGCACCAACGGCTGTGGGCCCTACGCGGCGCCGATCGACCCGGCCTTCACCGTCGGGAACTTCGCGATCGACTGCGCCGGGTCGTTGCTGGCCGACGATCTGCACGCCTGGGGCGGCCGCTCGGAGATCCAGGTCGACGGCCGCAACGCCTACGACGCCGCGTCGGCGCAGGCGCTCTTTGACCGCTCCGGCGGCCTGACCAACGGCAGCCGGGACCTGAGCGGCTTCCCCTCGCTCACCGCGTCCGTCAACTGGGATCCCGCCACCGGGCTGGCGTCAACCAACTCGCAGGAAGCGTTGGTGGCCTGTACCGGGTCGGATCCGTACAAGCCGGTTTCGGCGGCGCAGGACTGCCCGAGCTTTGCCGACGTCGGCGTGAAGCTCGACCGCGACATCACCACGAGCGACGGCGGCCGGGTCGTGACGATGACCGATACCTGGTCCTCCGCCGACGGCCGCAGCCACACGGTCGACCTGCTCTACGACGACTTCATTGGCCTCAGCAGCCTCTCCACGGTGCGCGGCTATTCCTTCCCCGGTCAGGGTGGGTTCAACGCCTACATCGCAGGGGATCCGGTGTCGGGTGCCGGCTCCGCCCCCGGATCGATCTACGTCCATACGAACGTGGCCGCCGCCGACGGCAACCCCAACGAGGCGTTCGGGGCGATCACCTTCTCGAACGCTCCGACCGGCTTCCATGTCACGCTTGCCCCGCCGCCCCAGCCGCAGACGCCGCCGCCCAGCAACGGGATCGAGGAGCACGTCGTCGGGTCGGTTCCCGCCGGCGGGAGCACCAGCCTGACCTACATCTACTCGGTGGGCTACACGCTCTCGGACGTCTCCGGCCTGGCGCTGGCGGCCCAGGACCGCCTCCAGGCTCCGGCCGTGACGATCGCCTCACCGGCCAACGGCGCCACGGTGTCCTCGCCCACGGTCATGCTTGCCGGCACTGCCACGGCCGGCTCCGGGATCAAGTCGCTCGTCGTCGGCGGCCAGCCGGTGACGGTCGACTCCGGCGGGATGTGGAGCGCGCAGGTGCCGCTGAGCCCCGGGGCGAACACGATCACCGCGGTGGCCACCGACGGCGCCGGCGCCATCGTGCAGGCCCAGGTGACCGTTGCCTACCAGCCGCCTGCCGCTCCGCCGGCGGCCAGGTGCCGAGTTCCCCGGACGAAGGGTATGAAGCTGTCCAAGGCCGAGCGGACCCTGCGCCGCGCCCACTGCCGGGTTGGGAAGATCAAGCACGTCAAGTCGCACAGACTCGCCCGCGGGCGGGTGACGAGCACGACCCCGCGCGCCGGCCGGCGCGTGCCCGCCGGCAGCAAGGTCAGGCTGTTCGTCTCCAAGGGCTGGTAGCCGGCTGCAGATCGCGCAGCGTGAGCGCTGCGCCCTGGACGCCAACGCGATCCGCAACCCAACTCTCTCACTGAGGCGAGTTAATCGCGTTCGCTGTCGAGGTCGGCCATCTGCGGCGCGCCGTAGCGATCGCCGGCCGGGGCGCCGGCCGGGATGGCCTGCTCGATCCGGTCGAGGTCCTCGCCCGTCAGCTCCAGCTCGAGCGCTCCCAGCGCCTCGCTCAGCTGGTCGCGCCGCCGGGCGCCGACCAGCGGCACGATGTCGTCCCCCCGCGCGAGCACCCACGCAAAGGCGACCTGCGCCACGGTGGCGCTCCTGGCGTCGGCGAGCCCGCGCAGCGCGTCGACCAGCGCCAGGTTGTGCTGGAGGTTCTCGCCCTGGAACCGGGGCATCCGGCCGCGGACGTCGCCCCCGTCCGGCTCGGCGTCGGCGCGGTAGTGGCCGCTGATCAGCCCGCGCGACAGCACGCCGTAGGCGGTGATCGCGATCTCGAGCTCGCGGCAGGCCGGCAGGATCGCGCGCTCGATCCCGCGCGAGATCAGCGAGTACTCGATCTGGAGATCGCTGATCGGGTGCACCGCGGCCGCCCGGCGGATCGTCTCCGCCCCGACTTCGGACAGCCCGATATGGCGCACATAGCCTGCCTGGACCAGCTCGGCGATCGCCCCGACGGTCTCCTCGATCGGCACGCTGGAGTCCAACCGCGCCGGCCGGTAGACGTCGATGTGATCGGTGCGCAGGCGCTGCAGCGAGTAAGCCAGCGCGGTCTTGACCGCGGCCGGGCGGGCGTCGTAGCCGAGCCAGCTCCCGTCCGGGCCGCGCTGAGCGCCGAACTTCACGCTGATCAGCACCTCGTCTCGCGCGCGGCCGGCCAGAGCGTCGGCGATCACCAGCTCGTTGTGGCCCATGCCGTAGAAGTCGCCGGTGTCGAGCAGCGTGATGCCCGCGTCGAGCGCCGCGTGGATCGTCGCCATGCTCTCCTCGCGATCGGCCGCGCCGTACACCCCGGACATGCCCATGCAGCCGAGGCCGACGGTCGAGACGACCGGTCCTGACGTCCCGAGTTGTCTGGTCTGTTGCATCGAGGTGAAGTTAGAGGAGTCGCGCGGACGCGCTCGAACCCACTACCCATGACAGAGCTCCAGGCAAGTCGAACGCTGGTCAAGTCGCCGCCCGAACTGTGGGCCGAGTGCAGCGACGCAGCTTCGCTGGCCCGTCATCTGGGTCAGTTTGGAGAGATCCGGATCACCCGGCTCGAGCCCGAGTCCGCCGTCGCCTGGGAGGGCGAGCGCGCACGCGGCACGGTGCGGATCGAGCCCGCCGGGTGGGGGACCAGGGTCATCCTGACCGCGGTGGCGGAAGGCGAGGAGACGGTGGCGCCCGAGACGGCGCCACCCACCAAGGCAGCGCCACCCCCCGAGACGACGCCACGCGCCGAGGACGTCCATGCCGAACCGCCGCCCCGGGCCGAGGCGGCCATACCGCTTCCTCGCCGCCGGTTCGCTCGGCTGCGCGCGTTCCTGCGCGGCCCGGAGCCCTCAGCCGAGCCCCCGCCGACCCCGGCCGAGGCGGACACGCCGGCCGTCGCTGAGGTCGAGCCCCCGCTGACCGTCGTGGCCGAGACGCCGGCCGACGAGAGGCCGGGGTCAGCGACCGAGGCCGCGCTGGCCGCTGCGCTCGACAGCCTTGGCCAGGCCCACCACCGCCCGTACTCCCGCGCTTAGCCCTCGATCTTCCCGGGCGGTCCGCCCAGCTGCGCGATCAGCGCTGAGAAGCTCTTGCCGTCGGCCGTGGCCTTGTTGCCGGCATCGTCGCCACCGGACCACTGACCGTCGGCCTGCGCCGCCGGCTGGGTTCCCACGCCCGAACCCCACCCGATCTCGATCCCCCCGTGGATCGAGGCGATCGGCTCCCCGGCCCGGACGGTCTGGCCGACGTGCAGGCCGGGCGCCGGCGTGATGCTCTCGGCATAAAACACGTAGCGACCTGCGTCCGGCCCGTCGGTGAGCCGGAACTCGATGAACGCGCCGGGCCAGCCGGTACCGCTTGTGCCGACGTAGGTCACCCTCCCGTTGCCGATCGCGCCGAGCGTGCCCGACCCCGAGTAGTCGACGCCCTGGTCGATCCGCTCGGGCGTCACGTGGGCGCCGGCCAGGGGGTTCGCGTACTGGCCGGGTGGAGCTGCCGCCGGCGGGGTGGGCGCCGGTGGCTTGGGGGCGGGATGCGTCGTGCTCACCGGGTGCGGGGCGGTCGTCGCGTTCCCGCCCGAATGCGCCGGCGCCTGCGGTGAGGGCGTCGGGGTCTGCGGCTGCGAGGCGGCCTCGATCGCGCCGCCGCCCGTGCTCGGGTGCCCGATGGGCTGGGGTTCCGCGGGCACCCGAGCCGCTGGAACGGAAAGCTTGGGCGCCGCGGGCGCGGCCCCTCCGCTCAGCGTGTGGGCGATATCCCTGCCGGCGTCGTGGCTCTCGCGTCGTGTGCGAGTGCGACGTGTCTCGGCGCCGTGGTGGTCCTGGACCGGGGTGGTGACGATGCAGCAGAAACGTGGGGATGACCGACCGGCCGCGCCGTCGCGACGTGCGCCGGCTTGGCTGCCGGTGGGGCCGCTGCCGGTGGAGCCGCTGCCGGACGGGCCTGGTCACGCGCGACCGTCGGCGTGGCGGCCGGCGCGGGTGTGGCCGCGCCGAGCGCCCTGGCAGCCTTCGTGGCCAGGCTCGGGTCGACCAGGAGGCCGGCCACGGGAGCGTTCGCGAGCCGCGCGTCGGTGGCGTCGGCCCGGTAGGTGAGCCGCTGGCGACCGTCGGCGCGGCCACCGAGCAGCCCGGGAGAGTCGTGGCAGCGAGGAGGGCCAAGGCCGAGATCCCGCCCGCGCCCGGCACCGCCATCGACTGGCGCCGCACGCGCGGAGCGGCGCAACTGCGAGTACATGAGCGACTCTCGGAGGAGGTCGGGTCGCGAGAGATCCCGCTCGGGCCGCAGATTGAACAGCTCGAGCGAGCTACGCGTCGGCCTACCGCGTCGCGCGAGCGAGCGCTCGAGCGACTCCTGCCACAGCGCAGGGCAAGCGAGGTCACGTCCTGTGTCCACCGACTCCTCCTTCTTCGTGAGCCTGCGGAGTTAGCTGACGGGCTCGCGCACATGCGCTACGCCGCACAGATGGCGGCGATTCGCCCCCGCGCCCCCAGATGGGTCGCTTTGGGTCCTCCGCTCGCCGGCCACGGATGGTCCGGCGATTCGGCTTCTATGTCGTCCGGCGTCGGCGCCGAGGCACCGATTCCTGCAAGGGCGCGTAGTTGTATCGCATCTTGCCGCGGCGCGGCAAGGACGCTCCGGGTTCCACTGTTGCCTTCCAACTCCTAAACTCGCCGCCCCGATGCGAGACAAGGCACCTGAGACCTACACCGAAAGGCTCGAGCAACTCGAGCACCTGCGCCACGAGGCGATCCACGCCGGGCTCCGAACAGGCCGTGGCCAAGCAGCACGAGCGAGGCAAGCTCACCGCCCGCGAGCGGGTCGAGAAGCTGCTCGACCCCGGCTCCTTCCAGGAGCTCGACGTGTTCGTGCGCCACCGCACGCACGACTTCGACATGCAGAAGAACCGGCCCTACGGCGATGCGGTGGTCACCGGCCACGGCACGATCGACGGCCGGCGCGTCTGCGTGTTCAGCCAGGACTTCACGGTCTTCGGCGGCTCGCTGGGCGAGGTTATGGGCGAGAAGATGTGCAAGATCATGGACCTGGCGGCCAAGATCGGCTGCCCGGTCGTAGGAATAAATGACTCCGGTGGCGCCCGCATCCAGGAGGGGGTCGTGAGTCTCGGCGCCTACGGCGACGTGTTCGTCCGGAACGTGATGTGCAGCGGGGTGATCCCCCAGATCAGCCTGGTCATGGGCCCGTGCGCCGGTGGCGCGGTCTACTCGCCGGCCATGACCGACTTCATCTTCATGGTCAAGGAGACCTCGCACATGTTCATCACCGGCCCCGATGTGATCAAGACGGTGACCGGCGAGGAGGTCGACTTCGAGTCGCTCGGCGGCGCCATGTCGCACAACACGAAGTCAGGCGTGGCCCACTTCGCCTCCGACGACGAGGACGCCTGTCTCGAGGACACTCGCTACCTGCTGAGCTTCCTGCCCCAGAACAACCTCGAGACGCCGCCCGGGTCCAGCCGACCGACGATCCGCTGCGCATGGACCCCGAGCTCGATCGGGTCGTTCCCGACAGCCCCAACAAGCCCTACGACATGCGTGACGTGGTCCGCTACGTGGTCGACGACGGCGAGTTCTTCGAGGTCCACGAGCACTATGCGCGCAACATCGTCTGCGGCTTCGCGCGGCTGAACGGTTACAGCGTGGGCATCGTCGGCAACCAACCGTCCCAGATGGCCGGCGTGCTCGACATCGACTCCTCGTGCAAGGCGGGTCGCTTCGTCCGCACCTGCGATGCGTTCAACATCCCGATCATCACGTTCTGCGACGTGCCGGGTTTCCTGCCGGGAACCAACCAGGAGTGGGGCGGGATCATCCGCCACGGCGCCAAGCTGCTCTACGCCTACACCGAGGCCACCGTCCCCAAGATCACCATCATCACCCGCAAGGCGTACGGTGGCGCCTACGACGTCATGGCCTCCAAGCACATGCTGGCCGACTTCAACTTCGCCTGGCCGAGCGCCGAGGTGGCGGTCATGGGGCCCGAGGGCGCGGTCAACATCATCTACCGCCGCGACATCCAGAATTCACCGACTCCGGAAAACCGCCGGCAGAAGCTGATCACCGACTACAAGGCGCACTTCGCCAATCCGTACGTGGCGGCCGAGCGCGGCTACATCGACGACGTGATCGTCCCCCACGAAACCCGCCCCAAGATCATCACGGCCCTTGAGACCCTGCAGAACAAGCGCCAACCGGGCCCTCGCCGGAAGCACGGAAACATCCCGCTCTGAACGGAGCCTGGTCGTGAAACGCAAGAATGCCTGCGTTCACGACCAGCCCCTTAGAGGCGGACGGTCTGGGCGCGCACCCGGTTGTCCTCCCACGCGTTGAAGGCAGCCGACGCGACCGCCAGGTCTTGGATCGCCAGGCCCGTCGAGTCGAACAGCGTCACCGCGTCAGGGCCCGGACGGCCGGGAGCGTTGCCGGCCAGGACGGCGCCCAGCTCCGCCACCTGGTCGCGCCCCACCAGGCCGGCTTGGACAGCGCCCGTCAGCTCGCCACCGTGGGAGGCCTGCTCCCACTCATCGCAGAACAGCGTGCACGAGGCGACCGCGCCGACGCTGGCCTCGGCCTTGCCGGGGCCGTCGGCTCCGAGCATGTTCAGGTGCAAGCCGGCGTGCAGGCTGCCCACGTCGACCACGATCTCGTGGCCGGGCGTGACGCAGCAGACCACATCGCATGCGATCGCCTCCGCTCGCGTGGCGGTCCGCCATCCCAGCTCATGAGCCAGCGCCGCGGCAGCCGCCGTGCCGCGCGTCGTGGCACACGCCGGCGCTGTAGCCCGCCGCGGCCAGGCAGCGCGCTGCCCATGTGCCGTGGAGCCCGCAGCCGACGATGCCGACCGTCCGCGCGTCGTCTCGCGCGAGCGCGAGCGCGGCGCACCGCCGCTACCGCGCCGGTCCGCAGGGCGGTCACCGAGCGCGCGTCGAGCAGCATCAGCGGCTCGCCGTTCTCCGCGTTGGACAGGCAGATCACGCCGGTCACCGTCGGCAGCCCGCGCTCCGGGTTGCCGGGAAACGACGTCACCCACTTCAGGAGCGCGAAGCCGTTGCCCCGCGCCGGCATCGCCCGGAAGTCGCCGAACGGCGGGCTCTCGAGGTACACCTTCGCCGGCATCGCCCACTCGCCGGCGTGGAAGCGCAATAGGCCCTCTCGCACGCGCTCGATCGCCACTTGCGGCGACACCGCCTGGAGCACGCGTCGTAGTCGAGGACGGGGAGCTCGGGCACGCCGGGCACGATACGCTGCCGAACTTGGTGAACCGCCGTCCGAAGCTCACGATCGTCGCGCCCACTGCCTCCGAAGAGGAGGCCGCCGCGGTCGTCGCCGCGCTCGAGCGGTTCATGCGCGAGACCGCGCCCCGCGCCGGCGCCTCCCGTACCGCGGCGCAATCCGTGGCAGCGCGCCGCGCTTCAGGAGGGCATTTCGCGCGCGCCTGAGCACCCTGTGCCCTGGGCGTGACGGAAGCGTTCCATTTCCGCACGCCTGCTTGACAGGACCGGGCGCTTGTGCGAGCGTCCAGAGCGTTGGCGGATGGGCCAGGAAGACGGGTCCGCCGGGAGAGAGTGCCTGGGGGCGCAACCTATGTGGGGTCATTTCGTTGGGCGGGACGTTCCTCTCGCGACGCTGCGTCGTATCCGCTATCTGGCGCGTCGCTCGCTCGACGCGCACACGCTCGCGCTCGCCGCTGCGACGCCGATGATCGGCATCGCTCAGCCCCCAAAGTCGATGTCGGTCCTCCGGTAGGCGCCGGCTGGGAGCGCGCCGGCTGCCGCGGCGGGTTGCCCCCACCGTCGCGGCGCCGTCGCTTCGGCTGCACACCGTTTGTTAGGCGTTTGCTTCGGCTGCGTGCCCCTCCGGCGGCACGGCGCTTTCCGGGCTGGATCGTCCCGCATACGCTCGCGAGCGCGAGTGCCGCCGGAAGGGCATCGCAGCCTCGCTTCGAGTAACGGCCGCCCGAGCCTCGCTCCCAGCCCTGTGGGACCCCGGCCGCCAAACACCGAAAACCCTGCACCACAGGCAAATTGCCTGAACGCCGATTGCCTTTTGCTAGATTCCGTGGTCCGAACGCGACTGGAAGGAAGACCGATGCACAGCGCCAGCACCGGATCACTCGAGAACCCCGAGGTGCTCGAGGACGTACCGGGGCACATCATCCCGATCCTCGAGCGCGAGTTCGACGACTTCGACACCGAGTCGACCCGATTCCTCAAGGGCGACCTGGATGACGAGACATTCATCAAGTTCCGCCTCAAGCAGGGGGTCTACGGCCAGCGTCAGCCCGACGTGCAGATGGTGCGGGTCAAGCTGCCGTTCGGCGGTGTCACGCCGGAGCAGCTCGAGGCGTTCGCGGACGGGATCGAGCGCTACGTCCCGCTGCGCAAGGGCCACATCACGACACGCCAGAACATCCAGATGCACCACGTGCCGTTGCCCGACGCGGCCGCGCTGATCCGCGAGCTGGGCGACGCCGGCCTGTCCAGCCGTGAGGGCTGCGGCAACACGATGCGCAACGTGACCGGCGACCCGCGCGCGGGCACGCTCGAGGGCGAACAGTTCGACATCACCCCGTACGCCGGCGCATACGTGCGCTATTTCGTGCGCCACCCGACGACGCAGGCGATGCCGCGCAAGGTCAAGACCGCGTTCGCCGCCACCCACGAGGACAACGCGATCACCCGCATCCACGATGTCGCGTTCATCCCGAAGGTCAACGATCAGGGCGTTCGGGGCGTCGAGATGCGGGTAGGCGGCGGGACCTCGATCATGCCCCGCCTGGCTCCCACCCTGTACGACTTCGTCGAGCTGGACAACGGCGACTACCTGAAGGTCACCGAGGCGTGCATGCGGATCTTCGACCGCCAGGACTGGCTGCGGGTCAATCGCGCCCGGGCCCGCATCAAGGTGCTGATCGACAAGATCGGGATTGACGAGTTCCGCGTGCTGGTCGAGGACGAGCTCCAGGGCGACTGGGTGGCCGAGCGCGACTTCAGCCTCGACAGGATCCTGTTCGATTACGACGAAGAGGCGGATGCGCCGCCCCAGCCGCAATCCTTTGCCACGCCCAACGGTGATCACCGTGAGTTCACCCGCTTCGTCGAGACCAACGTGCAGCCCCAGCGCCAGCGCGGATTCTCGACCGTCGAGGTCAAGGTGCCCCGAGGCGATCTGAGTCCCGAGCAGCTCCGCGGGCTGGCCGACATCATGCGCGGCCACACCGGTGGTTTCGCGCGCACGAGCGTCCACCAGAACCTGATCCTCCGCTGGGTCCGCGATGAGTCGGTCTACGACGTCTGGCAGGCTCTCGGCGAGCTGGGGCTGAACGATGCCGGCGCGGACGAGATCACCGATGTGGTGAGCTGCCCGGGCACGGATTCCTGCAAGCTCGGGATCACCAGCTCGATGGGCCTCAACCAGGCAATCCACGACCGACTCCTCCAGATGGAGATCGACGATACGCTGAGCCGACGCATCCATGTGAAGATGAGCGGCTGCCCGAACGGCTGCGGACAGCACCACATCGCGAACATCGGCTTCTACGGCGCCTCGATCAAGGTCGGCGAGAACACCATTCCGGCCTACATCCCACACGTCGGCGGGGCGTACGAAGGCGGCGAGGTGCGCTACGGTCAGCGGCTCAAGGCGCGGCTCCCGGCCAAGCGCGTGCCTGAGGCGGTCGATCGATGGGTACGCTTCTACGAATCCGAGCGGCGCGACGGTGAGGAATTCAACGCTTTTGTCGACCGCGTCGGGACGCAGGAGTTCGAGGCACAGGTCAAAGACCTCACGATGCCGATCGAGTTCAGCCTGGAGAACATGAGCTACTTCATCGACTGGACCAAGCAGTCACCGTTCGAGGTCATCCGCGGCGAGGGCGAGTGCGCGGTCTGATCGGTGCCCAACCTATGAGCGTCGCTATTCCAAATCTCGAGACCGTCTCCGCCGAGGAGGTGCTCGCCTACGCGGTGGAGCAGTTCCACCCGCGGCTCAAGATGGCCTGCTCCTTCCAGAAGGAGGAGTCGGTGCTCCTGCACATGCTGACCGAGATCGAGCCCGAGGCGCGGGTGTTCATGATCGACACCGGCGTGCTGTTCCCCGAGACGCTTCAGACCTGGAAGCGCTTCGAGGACCGCTTCGGGATCAGCATCGAGGTGATCGACGCCCGCAGCCCCGACGAGCCATGGACGATCACCCGGTGCTGCAGCGAAGCCAAGGTCGACGCGCTCGAGCGTGCTCTCGACGACGTGGAGGCCTGGATCAGCGGAATCCGGCGCGAGCAGGCCCCCACCCGGGCCGACGCCCGCAAGCTCGAGCGCGACGAGCGCCGTGGGATCTTGAAGGTCAATCCGCTGGCGGATTGGTCAGAGCAGGACCTCTGGCGCTACATCTTCCGTCACGAGTTGCCCTATCACCCGCTGCACGACCAGGGCTACGCGTCGATTGGGTGCGCGCCGTGCACCAACCCCGGCAGCGGCCGCGAGGGACGGTGGGCCGGCCTCGACAAGACCGAGTGCGGGATCCACGAATGAACCCCCTGCATTACGAGCTCTCCCATCTGGAGACCCTCGAGGCCGAGTCGATCCACATCTTCCGCGAGGTGGCCGCCGAGTTCGAGCGCCCGGTGCTGCTGTTCAGCGGCGGCAAGGACTCGCTGGTGCTCCTGCGCCTGGCCGAGAAGGCCTTCCGCCCGGGCCGCTTCCCTTTCCCGATCATGCACGTCGACACCGGGCACAACTTCTCGGAGGTGATCGAGTTCCGCGACCGTCTGGTCGACCAGATGGGGGAGCGTCTGATCGTGGCCAGCGTGCAGGAGTCGATCGATCGCGGACGGGTCGTCGAAGAGACCGGGCCGCGGGCCTCACGTAACCGCCTGCAGACCGTGACCCTGCTCGACGCGATCGAGCAGCATGGCTTCGACGCCGCGTTCGGCGGCGCTCGCCGCGACGAGGAACGGGCTCGGGCCAAGGAGCGCGTGTTCTCGTTCCGCGACGACTTCGGCCAGTGGGAGCCCAAGCGCCAGCGCCCCGAGGTGTGGGCGTTGTTCAACGGCCGGATCCGCAAGGGCGAGCACGTGCGGGTCTTCCCGCTCTCGAACTGGACCGAGCTCGACGTGTGGCAGTACATCGCGGAGGAGAAGCTCGAGGTGCCGAGCATCTACTACGCCCACACACGGCAGGTGTTCGAGCGCGACGGGATGCTGTACGCGATGAGCCCGTATGTCCAGCTGATCGACGGCGAGACGCCGTTCGAAGCCTCCGTCCGCTACCGCACGGTCGGCGATATGACGTGCACGGGCGCCGTGCGCTCATATGCAACGACATTGCCCGATGTGGTCTCCGAGATCGCCGCCACCCGCATCACCGAGCGCGGTGAGACGCGCGCCGACGATCGCGTGACCGAGGCGGCGATGGAGGACCGCAAGCGCGAGGGCTACTTCTAGACCTCTGATGACTCCCGGGGCCGCCACGAACGGGCACGCGTCGCTGCGTACCCGTACCAGCGAGTTGTTGCGCTTCGCCACCGCGGGGTCGGTCGACGACGGCAAGTCGACCCTGATCGGCCGCCTCCTGCACGACTCCAAGTCGATCCTGGAGGACCAACTCGAGCACGTGATCCGCACCTCGGAGCGGCGCGGTGACGGCTACGTGAACCTGGCGCTCCTGACCGACGGGCTCCGGGCCGAGCGCGAGCAGGGGATCACGATCGACGTGGCCTACCGCTACTTCCAGACGCACCGGCGCAAGTTCGTGATCGCCGACACCCCCGGGCACGAGCAGTACACCCGCAACATGGTGACCGGCGCCTCGACCGCCGATCTGTCGATCGTGCTGGTCGACGCGCGCAAGGGGGTGAGCGAGCAGACCCGGCGCCACGCCTACATCACGTCGCTGCTGCGCATCCCGCACCTCGTCGTGTGCGTGAACAAGATGGACCTGGTCGGCTACGACGAGGCGGTGTTCGACCAGACCGTCGAGGAGTTGACCGACTGGACCGCCCGGCTCGGCATCGGCGACGTCACGTTCATCCCGATCTCGGCCCTGCACGGCGACAATGTGGTCGAGCGCTCGCTCGAGATGCCGTGGTACGACGGTCCGCCACTGCTCTACCACCTCGAGCATGTGGTGATCGCGCCGGATCGAGACATGGCTCACGTTCGCTTCCCTGTGCAGTGGGTGATCCGGCCGAACACCGAAGAGCACCACGACTACCGCGGCTACGCCGGCACGGTGGCGGGGGGCGTGCTGCACCCCGGTGACGAGGTGATGGTTCTGCCGAGCGGGCAGCGCACGCAGGTTTCAGCCATCGACACCTTCGCGGGTCTCATCGACACCGCGTTCCCGTCGATGTCGGTGACCGTGCGGGTAGCCGACGATCTGGACATCTCGCGCGGCGACATGCTCGTCGAGCCCGACGACCCGCCCGCCCCGGCGCGCGAACTCGAGGCGATGGTGTGCTGGATGGGCGAGGAGCCGCTGCGCCCCGGTGACCGGCTTACTGTCAAGCACACCACCCGGGTCACGCGCGCACGCGTTGAGGAACTCGACTACCGGGTGGATGTCAACACGCTCGATCATGTGGCTGCCGATCATCTGGCGCTGAACGAGATCGGGCGGGTGCGACTGCGGGTGGGCTCGCCTCTCATCGTCGACCCCTACGCGCACAACCGGACCACCGGCAGCTTCATCCTCATCGATGACGCCACCAACGACACGGTGGCGGCCGGGATGGTGCTGAGCGCGCGCTAGAGCCTGCGCCGAGCAGTGCGCCGAGTGTCAACTGACTCGGCCTAAGCTTCTCTCGGATGAGCCTCCGGCGAGGAGGAGAGCTACCACCAGGGCACGGCGTCGATGTCCACCTCAGCGTCGCTGGACGGTGCAGATTCGATCGTGCCGTCGCCCCCGGACGCGCCGCTTTCCGTCACTGAGCCCGCGCGCGAGATCCCGGTCCACGCGGAGACGCAAGTGCTGGTGGTGGGCGGAGGCCCCGCCGGGTTCGCGGCCGCGCTGGCCGCCCGGCGGGCCGGGGCCCAGGTGCTGCTCCTCGAGCGCTACAACCACCTGGGCGGCCTGTCCACCGGCGGCCTGGTCATCTGGATCGACCGCATGACCGACTGGACCGGGCGGCTGGTCATCGACGGGATCGGGCAGGAGTTGCTCGAGAAGTTGCCGGAGACTGCGGTGGCGGGGGCGTCGCACGACATCTGGGGCTCCACCGAACCCAAGTCCGTCGCCCACTGGCGCGAGCGCCAGGGCGCCTTCCGCGACACGGTCACCTGGTCGCCGATGATCGACCCCGAATGGCTGAAGTACCTCTCGCAGGAGATGCTGATCGAGGCCGGCGTGCGGTTCCTGCTGCATTCCTGGGTGGCCGAGCCGCGGCTCGATGGGCGTTGGGTCCGCGGCGTGACGTTCGAGAGCAAGGAAGGGCGCCGCGCGATCCTGGCCGACGTGGTGATCGACGCCACCGGGGACTTGGACTTGATCGCGCGAGCGGGGCTGGCGTTCGAGGCCGATGCCAAGACGGGCGGGGGCGGTATCGCCCACTGCCTGAACACCGGCTGGCTGTGGGCGGGTGTCGACTTCGCCCGCTGGCTGGCCTTCAAGCGCGAGGATCCGAAGGCCCATCGGCAGCTGATGGCCGAGGCCGGCGACGAACTCGCCTTCGTGGAGCGGCCGGTGGTCGGGTGGTCAGGCGACGTGGCGCTGTTCCTTGGGCCGCGGCTCACCGGCTACAGCGGCGTCGATGTGTCCGACCTGACCCGGGTGGAGGTCGAGTCACGCCGGCGGATGGTCGCCCATCTGGACTACTTCCGCCGCCACGCACCTGGCTTTGAGCGCGCCTGGCTGATGCTCTCGGCGCCGCAGATCGGCGTGCGCCACACGCGCCGCCTGATCGGCCGTCACAAGCTGACGAGCGAGGACTGGCGCGCCGGGACCGTCTTCGACGACGAGATCGGGGTGTCACCGTCACCGTCGCAGAAGTTCGAGAACGTGTCGGTGCCCTACCGCGCGCTCGTGGCGCGCGATCTGGACAATCTCCTGGCCCCCGGCCGTCACATGTCGTGCGACCCGCAGACCCAGGCGTTCATGCGGGAGATCCCCCAGTGCTGGTTGACCGGACAGGCGGCCGGCGTGGCGGCGGCGCTGGCGGTCTCCGAAAGCGCTCAGGTGGCCGAGATCGAGGTGGACACGCTCCAGGCGGCACTGCGCCGCCAGGGGGTCTACCTGACCGGCGCGATCGCCGGCGGCCCGCCGCGAGGCCCGAAGGTCTCGATCACGGCCGACACGCCGGCGTTGTGAGCGCCCGCCACCACGATCTGCACCGCCTGCTCTGAGCCGAGCACCCTGACCTCGTCTGCGTCGCCGGCGCTGTCGGGAACCGAGTCCGGATGCTCGCCGGACAGGCGCCACCGCGTCTTGCCCGACACGGCGTCCTTGCCGACCGCGGCGAGATGCTCCCGGCGGTTGACCGCGTGCTCGTAAACGAACCCGCGAAGATCGTCCTTGCTCCACCCGGCGTGCGCGAACAGCTGAGCGTGCTCTGGCCCCAGCGCGATGCAGGCGCTGATCGTCTCGTGGATCAGGGCACCGGTCCGCCGGATGGTGTCGGCGAGGTCGAGCGCGAGCTGCTCGGCCACCGTGGTGTGGCGGGCCTCGATGTGAGCCACGCTGCGCATCGTGAACGCGGTCACCGTGCTCTCTTCAACGCCCCAGTCGTGCTCGACATGGAAGGGCGGCCAGGGCGAGCCCTCCTCGTTCTCGGCGATGCACGCCGTGTACTTGGCCGGGTTGCCCTGGGTAGCCTGGTCGAGTTCCCCCGGGCGCAGGCCGAACGCGTTGATCGCGGCCAGGCGGATGGCCCGCCCGATCGTGGCGTTGGCCCGGAAGCCCGACCCGAACACGTTCCCCTTGCTGTTCAGGCCGATCCGCTCGCGGATCGGGCCGTTGACGATCAGCATCGGGGCGGTGCCGGTCGTGCTCTGCCAGATGCCCCGCGTGACGTAGTTCTCGGCCTCCAGCGCCACCCACGCGGCCAGCACGACCGGGAAGTACTCGGGCCGGCAGCCGGCCATGGCGGCGTTGATCGCGGCCAGGCGCACGGTCAGCTTTCGGTTGAGGTGCGGCATGGCGAGCAGCACGTCGTCGGGATCGCGCTCGGTCTGGGCGAGGAATTCGGCCAGCACCGAGTCGGTGACCGGCACTACCGGCAGCCCGTCGGTCCAGCCGCGCTCGAAGTAGTCCTCGATCGCCCCGCGGACGTCGTCGACCTCGATGACCGGCAAATCGCGAGAGTTCACAGTCCCACCAGGATCCCCACCACCTCGGCGATCACCGGGCGGAGGTTGGCCTCGATCTGCGCCGGAGTCAGGCTCGCGATGGGGTGGGGAATGGTCACGAACTGGAAATCGGGCACTCCGTATACGTCGGCCATCGCCCGCGCCGGTACCACGAACGCGTCGGTGCAGATCGAGACCGCCGGCACGCCCGCCCGCTCGAGCACGATTCCGTCGGCCAAACTGGCCGCCGAGCAGGAGCCTCAATCACCGACGCCGGCGATCACCGCATCGCAGCTCTGCGCGATCTGCTGCGCCCGGTCCTCCTCGACCGGCGTGCCGAAGTACGACTTGGTGTACGTGGTCACCTCGCCGAGATGATGCTGCGCGCGTAACTGGTCGGCCAGCGTCTGGAGGACGAGGGCGGCGTTGGGCTTGGCGTTGTCGAGCAGCCCCAGTCGCAGGCCGCCGAGTTCGCGGACACGCGGAGCCAGTGTCGCGGCCGCCGGCGCGTCAGCCAAGCCGGTGGGGTCGAGGATCGCTTCACCTGGAGACATTCGCTGAACCTCCCTAACTCATGCCCGGGCGCGTCGCAGCCGCCGGGACAGAACGACGGCGACTACGAGCGCGGCTCCGTAAAACAGCTGCTGGACGTAGTTTTGCGCGCCGAGGAGCTGCAGGCCGTTGACCCCGGTGGCCAGGAAGTACACCGACACGGCGGTCCCGATGGCGTTGAACCGTCCTGGCTTGATGCTCGTGGCGCCGAGGAACACCGCGGCGTAGGCCGGCAGCAGGTACGAGCCGCTCGCCGTCGGATCGGCCGAGCCGGTCGTGCCCAGGAACAGGACGCCGGCGATGCCCGCCATCAGGCCGCCCAGCACGAACCCGCCCCAGCGAATCCGGTCAACGTGGATCCCGCTCAGCCGCGCCACGTCACGTGACTGGCCCACGAACAGCGTGCGCAGACCGAGCGGCGTGAACGTGGTCACGTACCAGATGATCAGCATCAGGATCAGCCCGTAATAGAACTCGAGGGGAACGCTGAGGAACTTGTTGGCGAAGGTCGCGTTCGAGAGCGACTGGCTGATGCCGACGATCGTCTTGGACCCGGCCAGGTAGTAGATGATTCCGACAAACACCGAGCCCATTCCGAGCGTGATGATCAGCGGGTTGGTGTCGCACCGGACGACCAGGAATCCGTTGAGCGCGCCGGCGGCGACGGCCGCGGCCACGCCGATCAGGCAGGCCAGTCCGATCGCCACGTGGTGATTGACGTTGAGAACCCCCGCGATCATCGCGGTTAGGCCCATGATCCCGCCCAGCGAAAGGTCGAAGTCGCCGACCAGCGACGGCATGAGGGCGGCCAGCGCCAGCACGAACAGCACCGCCTGCGAGCCGAGGATGTTGGAGGCGTTCGACCACGTCGGGAACGTATCCGGGGCGCTCGCGCTGTAGATCACGATGAGCACGATCCAGCTGACGGGCAGCGCGGCTCGTTCGGCCAGGATGGCCAGCCGCGGCGGCTCGGTGCGCGGGCTCGTCGCGGCGGATCCTTCGGTCTGCTTCTCCGGTGTGGTCGCTACGTCGGTGCTGCTCATGCGACCATCGCTCCTTCGTCGGTCGAATAGTGGTACACGGCGGTGCTGATCGCCTCCTCGGTCACGTCGTCTCCGGTCAGCTCGGCCCGGATCGCGCCGCCGGCCATGACCAGCACGCGATCGCACACCCGCGCGAGCTCTTCGAAATCGCTCGATACCCAGACCACGGCCATCCCGGCGGCCGTGCCCTGGCGCACCAGCCGGTAGATCTCCGCCCGAGCGGCCACGTCCACGCCCTGGGTCGGCTCGTGGAGCACCAGGAGCCTGGGCTCGATCTCCAGCCACTTGGCCAGCACCACCTTCTGCTGGTTTCCCCCGCTGAGCTGCCCGATGACCACGTCGGGCCGGCGCGGGCGCACGTCGAAGCGCTCGAGCACCTCGCGAACGCGTCGGTCCAGGCGACGGCCCTGGATGCGACGCCCGGTCGTGGTGTAGCGGTGGGTGACCAGGATGCTCGTGTTCTCGGCCACGGTGAGCGAGGGAACGATGGCGTCCCGGCGGCGGTCGGCCGGGACCAGCCCGATGCCGCGCGCCACCGCGTCGGCGGGCGTCATGCTCGCCAGCGCGTACTGCTTGCCCTCGACTGCGATCGTTCCGGCCTGGCCGCGCTGGGCTCCGAACAGGACATAGGGGAGGTCGTCGGCGCCCGAGCCCAGCAGGCCGGCGATCCCGACCACCTCGGTCTCGCGCACCGAGAACGCGACCCCGCTGGCCCGTCCGCCGCGCAGCCCCGAGACCTCGCACCTCAGCGGACGGGTCGACACGTCGTCCTCGAGCGCCCGGCGGTGGCTGTGGCCGACCAGGGTCTGCTTGGCCGGCCCCACGATCATCTCGACCAGCTCCCCATCGGAGACGGCGCTCAGGTCCGCCTCACCGACCACCTCACCGTCTCGCAGGACGACCGCCCGGGTGCACAGCCGCCTGACCGCCGACAGGTCGTGCGAGATGAACACCGTGCTCGTCCCGCCCCGGGACACCGAGCGGACCAGGTCGAACAGGAACTCGACCTCGGTGTCGGGCAGGAACACCGTCGGCTCGTCGAGGAACAGCACCGAGTGGCGCAGATCGGTGCGCTCGCGATGGCGCCCCAGCTCCTCGGCCGCGCGGACGATCGCCACCAGCGCCTGGGCGACCGGAGGGAGGTGGTCGATGGTCAGCGAGGGTTCGATGTCCACGTTGTAGGACGCCAGGACCCGTTTGACCCGGCGGTACTCCCGGCGCCAGTTGATGTGCCCGTGGAAGGTCTCCACCGCCCCGATGGCCAGGTTCTCCACCACCGACAACGTCCGGCTCAGCCCCAGGTCCTGATGGACGAAGCTGAGTCCGAGCTCCCGAAACTGGCCCGGTGCGAGCGGCAGCGGCACCTCGTGGCCGTCCAGATCCAGCCGCGCGCCCTCCTCGGGGACGTTGATGCCGGCCAGGATCTTGACGAGGGTCGACTTGCCCGATCCGTTCTCGCCCAGCAGCGCGACGATCTCGCCATGGCCGACGTCGAAGTCGACGTCGCGCAGCGCGGTGAACGGCCCGAAACGCTGCGTCACGTTGCGAAGCGTTAGGGCCCCCGAGCCGCTCGGGACGGTCTCGCTCACCTCAACCCAGTCCCCAGAGCTTCTCGTAACCGGCGATGAAGTCGGTGCCGAAGCCTCCTTGGGTTGCGGCGGCGGCCTGGTAGTTCTGTGGAGTGAACAGCCGCGATGGATCGCCGTCCTTGTTGGGCGGGATCGCACTGGCGCCGGCCAGCAGCCGCAGCGTCTCGTCCATCGTCGCGTAGGCCCGCCACAGGTGCCACGGCCCGATGTTCTCGCCCAACGGGAGGTTGCCCGCGCCCATCTGCTTGATGTACTCGGGCGTTCCGCCGTAATTGCCGTACAGCTTCACGTCGCTCTTCCCCGAGGCCCTGACCGCGGCGGCGGCCGGCGGATCCTCGCCGTCGAAGATCGGAAACACCGCCTTGACGTTCGGATCGGCCTGGATCCCGGAGGCGACCGCGGGTTGCACCTGCTGCGCCCAGTCCGGCACCGCGATGTCGGTCGAGTGGATGTTGCAATCCGGGCAGTACTTCTTGACCTCGGTCCGGAGCGCGTTGTCCATGACGATGCCCGCGGGGAGGTCGTTGGACTGGATCTCGAAGATGTCGAACGGCTTGGACTTGTTCTGCAGCAGCATGTAGTCCGCCGCCACCTTGATCGCGTCGTGGTTCGGGATATTCGTCTGCGAGGTGACCAGTGGCGACACCTTGGCGCCATCGACCGTCGAGTCGAACAGGCCGGAGTCGATCACCGCGATCCCGGCTGCCTTGGCCGCCTGTAGCTGCGGCTTGATCAGGTTCGGATCGATCCCGCAGAGCAGGACGATCGCGTTGTAGTGCTGGCTGATCGCCTGCTGGATCCCGGGAATCCAGCCCGAGGGACCGCCGCTGTTGTCGAACACCTTGCCGGTCACCCCGACCTTCTGACCGAGGTTCACGACGTCGTGGGCGATCTGCTCGCACACCGGGAGCTGGCTGGCGGTGGGGATCGCCATGATCTTCTTGCCCGCCGCTTTCTTGGCGTCGAACGACGGCCCCGGATTGACGAACGGGGGCACCTGCTTGGCCTTGTTGACGACGCTCTGGAGCGTCGCGATCTGCGCCGCGCTCATGAACGACCCCGAGGACCCGCTGTCGCCAGAACCGGACGACGACCCGCATGCAGTGACGGCGAGCAGCAGCACGGCGCTCAGCGCAGGCGCAACCAGCGACCGGCAACGCTTCGCACAGATCCTCATCGACTCATCCTCCTGTTGGTCAATCGACACGGCCACGCGAGCAGAACAGAACGACTCGCAGCGGTGCCGTCGTCGGTGGCTTCCCCGAGCGCGCGGAACGGTGGCGCGTTCCCCGCGTGTACGGACGACCTAGGCCCGAGTTGCCCTGGGCCAACCAGGCCGAAACGCGTAGTGCGCCGCGCGTTCAAGACCAGCCGTTGACTGTGCGCTCAACGTCAAGCCGCGGCGGATCGATGTGACGGTGAGCTGCGGGAATCTGCGGACGCCCAGACAGTGCGCTACGCGAAGACTTGCCGCGTAGGTAAAGTCACCGCCCTCGATGTTCTCGAAGGTTTTGATCGCCAACCGGGGCGAGATCGCAGTCCGCATCATGCGCGCGTGCGAGGAGCTCGGAATCGCCACGGTGGCGGTGTATTCGGAGCTCGACCGCGACGCGGTGCACGTCAGGCGCGCCGGCGAGGCGTTCCTGCTCGGTCCCGGCCCCGCCGCCGAGAGCTACCTGGCCGTCGACAAGCTGATCGACGCGGTGCAGCGCTCGGGCGCAGAGGCTGTGCATCCCGGCTACGGGTTCCTCGCTGAGAACGCAGCCTTCGCGGCCGCGCTCGAGGAGGCCGGCATCACCTTCATCGGCCCCCCCGCCTCCGCCATCGAGGCGATGGGTTCCAAGACGCGGGCGCGCGAGCTGATGGCCAAGGCCGGCGTGCCGATCGTCCCCGGGACCACCGAGTCGGTCGCGAGCCTGGAGGACGCGCGCCGGGTGATCGAGGCGACGATCGGCTACCCGGTCGCGGTCAAGGCGGCCGGCGGGGGAGGCGGCAAGGGCTTTCGCGTGGCGCTGGACGAGTCCAAGCTCGAGGACGCGTTCGAGGGCGCCGCTCGGGAGGGCGAGAAGTTCTTCGGCGACGGGACGGTCTACCTCGAGCGCTACCTGCCCGATCCGCGCCACATCGAGGTGCAGGTGCTGGCCGACACGCACGGCAACGTGATCCACCTCGGCGAGCGCGACTGCTCGCTCCAGCGGCGCCACCAGAAGCTGATCGAGGAGGCGCCCGCGCCCGCCGTGGACGCCGAGCTGCGGACCCGGATCGGGAAAATCGCCACCGAGGCCGCGGCGGCGGTGGCGTATACGGGGGCGGGGACGATCGAGGGCCTGCTCCAGGGGGGCGAGTACTTCTTCCTCGAGATGAACACCCGCGTCCAGGTCGAGCACTGCGTGACCGAGATGGTCACCGGCATCGACATCGTCAAAGAGGGGATTCGGGTGGCCGCCGGCGAGCCTCTCAGCGTCAATCAGGACGAGGTCGTGCTGCGGGGGCACGCGATCGAGTGCCGCATCAACGCCGAGGACGCCTCGAAGAACTTCGCGCCGGCGCCGGGCTCGATCGCGGCGTATCACGAGCCGGCCGGCCCGGGCGTCCGCGTCGACTCGGGCGTCGAGGCGGGCTCGGAGATCTCGCCCATGTACGACCCGATGGTGGCCAAGCTGATCGTGTGGGACGTCGACCGCGCGCACGCCACCGCGCGCATGCTGCGCGCGCTCGGCGAGTACCGGATCGAGGGGCTCAAGACGCTGCTGCCCTTCCATCAGGCGATCCTCCAGACGAGTCAGTGGCACGCCGCGGAGACGTGCCGTGACCTGATCGAAGATCGCAACTGGCTGAAGCAACTGGCCTTCCCGAAGCCGGCTGAGACAGCGCGAGGACGGCGAGGCGGCGGAGCCGGTCGAGCAGAGCTATACGGTCGAGGTGTCGGGCAAGCGCTTCGACGTGAAGGTGATCGGGCCCCCGGTGGCGCTCAGCGCGATCAACGGTGGCGCTCCGGCCATCGCGGGCGAGGGCGCCGTCGCCACGCGCCGGCCGGCGCGCCGCAGCGATAAGGCCCGGGGTGGCGGCGGTGGGGGCGGCGACACGCTCACCTCGCCGCTCCAGGGGACCGTCCTGAAGGTGGCCGTCGAGCAGGGCGCCCAGGTGCAGGAAGGCGCGCTGGTCGCGGTGATCGAGGCGATGAAGATGGAAAACGAGATCACCGCGCACAAGGCCGGCGTCGTCTCGGAGCTGCCGATCGCCGTCGGCGCCTCGGTCGCCTCCGGCGACACGCTGGCGGTAATCAGCTCGGCCGCCGAGTAGCCACGTTCTGTTCGTGAATCCGCCGCTGCGCGCCGGTGCGCCGGCCGCGCGGAAGCGCTGCCCCGGCGCCTTGCTCGATCAGCACCCGCAGATACGCCACATCCTGGTCGAGCACGTCAATCGCCTCCACGCGCGGCAACGGCCGGCCGTGTCCGGGGACCACCGTCTCAGCCCGCTCCACCAGCTCTCGCAGCCGCTCGAGCGTCGCCAGGTAGGTCTCGGCCGATCCTCCCGGCGAGATCCACGGGATCTCGACCGGGCTCAGGTAGTCCCCGCACACCAGCACCCCCAGCCACGGCACCACGTACGCCGTGCCGTCGGCGGTGTGGCCGTCGGCGGGATGCAGCTCGAGCTCACGCCCGCCCTCGTCCGGGCCGAGCGCGAGCTTTCCCGGGACGGGAAGCGACTGGATCCCGCCCAGCGACAGCGGCGCCCGGTCGTCCACGTACTGCTCCTCGTCAAACTCGCGCAGCTCGCGCTGGGCGGCTCCGGGCGCGGCAGCCAGCCGGCGCGCCGTGCTCTCGCCGCACCCAAGTGACGCGCCCGGGAAGGCGATCCGGCCGAGCAGATGGTCCCAATCGCCGTGGGTGGCCAACAGCCCGGACACCGGGAACCCCGCCTGCTCCAGCACGCCGGGCATCGCCTCGAGCTCATCCGGATACACCGGCGAGTCGATCACGAACCCCTCGTCGCCGGCGCGCACCGCCGTGCAGGTGGTCTGCCAGAAGCGGCTGATGAAGACGATCAGGTCAGCGTGGACACTGAGCGCGCGCACGTCCGGGCCGCCAGCCGCCTACGACACGCCGATGATCTTCATCGCGTCGCGCAGGTCCTTGGCCTCGGCGTCCGGCTTCTTCTGGCTTGACTCGAGCGTGTCCTTGTCACGGTTGACCCACACCACGGGCACCTTGCGCTTCAGGCAGGGCTCGACGTCGTAGTAGTGGCTGGCGGCGACATGGACCCAACCCTTCTTGCCGCCGATCCGCCGCTCGCACTCGGCGAAGTGGGCCGGGTCGGGCTTGTAGGAGCGCACCTGCTGAGCCGTGACGACCAGGTCGAAGTCGAGCGGGATGTGCCGGCGGGTCTGGCCGAGCAGCTTGTCGTCGATATTCGAGATCAGCCCCACCTTGTACTTCTTGGCGATCCTCTGGAGGACCGCGTTGGTCTCCTTGAACGGCGGCCAGCGCTGGACCGAATCGGGCAGGAAGCCGGCTCGGGACGGCTCGAGCGGCCAGCCGAGCGTCTTGGCGATCTGGACCGCGGTGCGCCGCAGAACCTCGGCATACAGCTCGTAGGACCCCGCCTGGATCTGCTTCTGGACTTCGTAGAAGAGCGGAATCAGCTCCTCGCGCTCGATCGTGAACCCGTCCTGGTCGGCCTCGCGCTTGAACGCGTCATAGGCGCCGGTCTCCCAATCGATCAGGGTTCCGTACACGTCGAAGGTGACGAACGTGATGTCCTTGGGGATCGCCATGGCGCGGCCATGATGCCATGGCGAGAGACTCCGGCGCTTCCAGCCCTTTCCGTAGCCGCGTGACTGCCGTGGCGCCCGACCTACTACAGTCCAGCCGCGATGGATCTGCTCGAGTACCAGGGAAAGCAGGTGTTCGCGCGCCATGGCGTGCCGGTGCCGTCCGGTCGCCATGCCCAGACCGTCGACGAGGCCGCCGCCGCCGCCGACGACATCGGCTATCCGTGCGTGATCAAGGCCCAGGTCCAGATCGGCGGCCGCGGCAAGGCAGGCGGGATCAAGGTCGCCCAGAATCATGGCGAGGCGCGGGACCACGCGCAGGCGATCCTGGGCATGGACATCCGCGGCCTCACCGTCCACGAGCTGTGGGTCGAGGCGGCCTCGGACATCGCCTCCGAGTACTACGCGTCGGTGGTATTCGACCGCTCGGCCAAGGCTCCGCTCGTCATGCTCTCGACCAAGGGAGGGATGGACATCGAGGAGGTCGCGGCGTCGGATCCGGACGCGATCGCTCGCCTCCACGTCGATCCCCTGCTCGGCTTCCAGGAGTTCCACGGCCGGCGGCTCGCCTTCGAGGCTCGGGTTGACGCGGACGTGGTCCGGCCCGTGGGCGCCATGCTGACCAGGCTCTACGACGTGTTCGTGTCCGAGGAGGCGACGCTCGTCGAGGTCAACCCGCTGATCGTTACGCCGCAGCGCGAGGTCAAAGCGCTCGACGCCAAGGTGACCCTCGACGACAACGCTCTTTTCCGTCACTCCGACAACGCGGAGCTGCGCGACCCTTCCCGCGAGGATCCCCAGGAGCGGATGGCCAAGGAACGAGGGCTGACCTACGTGAAGCTCGACGGCAACATCGGGATCCTCGGCAACGGCGCCGGCCTGGTCATGTCCACGCTCGACGTGGTGGCCCAGGCGGGCGGCTCGCCGGCCAACTTCCTCGACGCCGGTGGCGGCTCCAAGGCCGAGGCGATCACCAGCGCGGTCGAGGTGATCCTCTCCAACGAGAACGTCAAAGCCGTGCTGTTCAACATCTTCGGCGGGATCACGCGCTGCGACGAGGTGGCGCGCGGCCTGATCGAGGCTTTTGCGCAGATCAACCCGACCGTGCCGTTCGTGGTCCGGCTGGACGGCACCAATGACCTGGAGGGACGCAAGCTGCTGGCCGAGGCGAACCTGCCCAACGTGTTTGCCGAGTCCACGATGGACGGCGCCGCCCACAAGGTGGTGGAGCTCGCAGCACCATGAGCATCCTGGTCGACAACAACACCAAGCTGGTCGTGTCCGGTATCACCGGCCGCGAGGGCACCTTCCACTCGCTGCGCAACCGCGACTACGGGACGCAGGTAGTGGGCGGCGTCACCCCCGGCAAGGGCGGCCAGGACGTCGAGGGCGTTCCGGTGTTCAACACCTTCCACGAGGCGGTGGCGGCGACGAGCGCGAACACCGCGATGATCTTCGTACCACCCCGGTTTGCCGCGGATTCGATCCTCGAGGCCGAGGACGCCGGCATGTCGCTGATCGTGGCCATCACCGAGGGGATCCCCGCCCACGACGAGCTGCGGGCGTTCAACGTGATCAAGAAGAACGGGCGGGCGCGGCTCATCGGCCCCAACTGCCCCGGGATCCTGTCGCCGGGCAAGGCCAACGTCGGGATCATTCCGGCCGCGTTCTTCAAGGAGGGCAATGTCGGCGTGGTCTCGCGCTCGGGCACGCTCACCTACCAGATCGGCAACGTGCTGGCCCAACGCGGATTCGGCAACTCGACGATCGTCGGCATCGGCGGTGACCCCGTCCCCGGATCTGACTTCATCGACATCATCGGCCTGTTCCAGGACGATCCCGAGACCGAGCTGATCGTGATGTGCGGCGAGATCGGCGGCGACGCCGAGGAGCGCGCGGCCGACTTCATCGCAGAGAACGTGACCAAGCCGGTCGTCGCCTACATCGCGGGCTTCACCGCACCGCCCGGCAAGACCATGGGCCACGCGGGCGCGATCGTCTCGGGCTCGCGGGGCACCGCCAAGGCCAAGGCCGAGGCGCTCGAGGCCAAGGGCGTGCGGGTCGGGCGGACCCCCACCGAGGTGGCCGAGGTGGCCGTCTCGCTGCTCGGCGCCACGGCGTCGTAGTCGGTTCTCGGGTTCTGAGGCGATCGCCGCCGCGGTCGCTAGGCTCCGGCGCTGGCATGTCGAGCGAAGGAGCGAGCAGGCTGGGGGCCCATCTCGCCGAGATCGAAGTGCGCCTCGACCACCCCAGCCCGTAGTCTTAACGGGCAGTGGCTGCGTCGATCTCGTTTGCCCGGGGTGCCCCGTCGTTGGACATCGTCGACGTCGACGGCCTGCGCGCCGCCGCGGAGCAGGCCTTCAAAGCCGATCCCGGGGGCATGACCGGATACGGGACCGCGATCGGCTATCCGCCTCTGCGGGGATGGATCGCCGAGCGCCACCAGGTCGCGCCCGAGCAGGTCATCGTCACCAACGGCTCGATGCAGGCCGACGCGTTCCTGTTCGACGCGCTCGTCGAGTCGGGGGACTCGGTGATCGTCGAGCGGCCCACCTACGACCGGACCCTGCTCTCGCTGCGCAACCGGGGCGCCGACGTGCGGATGGTCGAGCTCGAGCCCGACGGGATCGACGTGGCGGCGGTCGAGCGCGTGCTGGCGGCCGGGGCTCGGCCGAAGCTGGCCCACATCATCCCCAACTTCCAGAACCCGGCCGGCTACACCCTCTCGGGCGAGAAGCGCGAGCGGCTTCTCGACCTGGCCCGCCGTCACGAGTTCACGATCTTCGAGGATGACCCGTACGTGGCGCTCCGCTTCGAGGGATCTCCGCTGCCCACCATGCTCTCGCTCGGCGGGGAAACCGTGGTCTACGCGTCGTCCTTCTCGAAGACCGTCTGCCCGGGGATCCGCGTCGGCTACCTCGTCGGTCCGGCCGAGTTGATCGCACGAATCGTGAAGATCGCCACCCAGACGTACATCTCGCCGAACATGGTCGCGCAGGGCATCGTCCATCAGTTCTGCGTCTCGGGCGCGCTCGAGCGCTCGATCGAGCAGGTCCGTGAGGCGCTGCGCGAGCGAGCCCGGACGCTGTGCACCGCGCTCGAGCGCGAGCTGCCCGAAGCGCGCTTCGTCAAGCCCACCGGCGGCTATTTCCTCTGGGTCGACCTGCCGCGCGGCACCGATGTCGGGGCGCTGTTCGAGGCGGCCGCCGAGCGCGGGGTGCAGTTCGTCAAGGGATCGGACTTCGTGCTCGATGGTGCGGAGTCGAGCCTGCGGCTGGCTTACTCCGGGGTCACGCCCGACGAGATCGAGGAGGGCGTGAAGCGGCTGGCCGAGGCCTACCGCCAGCTGGCCGGCGCGAGCGAAGATGCGGCCTGAGGAGATCGCCGCCTTCGGAGACCTGGCCGGAGACGCGGCCGCCGACGCCGCCCGTCAAATCCACGAGATGCACACCGGGATCGCCGGGCGGGTGTGGAGCCGGGTCGGGCCGGCAGCGCTTCCGGTCAAGCTCGCGCACGACCGGATCGCGCACGGCGCCTACTCGGCAGCCAGCCAGCTGACCCGGTCTGTGGTGCGCGCCGGCGCCCACGCAGCGAGCGCCGCCCGCTCTCCCGAAGCCCCTTCGATCGAGCACTCACCCGCCGGCCGGCTCGTGGTCAGCGCGCTCAACGGCGTCTTCGGCGACATGCTCGTGCGGCGGCGCAATCCGCTGGCCCTGCGGATGGCGGTGCGGCGCCACGGACGCGACCTCGAGGACTTGAGCGCGTCCGAGCTCCGGCGCGCCTACCCGAACGCAAAGCCGCGGCTGGTCGTGTTCATCCACGGCCTGTGCGAGACCGACGAGGCCTGGAAGCTGGGGGCCGGGCGCCACCTCCCCTACGGGCACCGGATGGAGATCGAGCTCGGCTACACGCCCGTGTACCTGCGCTACAACACCGGCCGCCACATCTCCGAGAACGGCCGCGAGCTGGCGGGGCTGCTCGAGCGCCTGGTGGCCGAGTGGCCAATGCCGGTCGACGAAATCATCCTGGTCGGGCATTCGATGGGTGGTCTGGTCGCGCGCAGCGCCTGCCACTACGGCGCGGACAGCGCCTGCGTGGCCAAGGTCCGGCACGTGTTCACGCTCGGCACACCGCACCGCGGGGCGCCGCTGGAGCAGGTGGCGAACGCGGCCAGCGCGGCGCTCGCGCGCCTGCCGGAGACCAGGCCGCTCGCCAGGGCTCTGAATCTCCGCAGCTCGGGGATCAAGGACCTGCGCTACGGCTACCTGGTCGATGAGTGCTGGATGGACCAGGACTGTGACGCGTACCTGCGCGACACCTCGCGTGAGATCCCGTTCCTGCCCACCGCCCGGCACTACTTCATCTGCGCCACTCTGACCCGCGAGCCGGACGCCGCGGTCGGGCGCATCGTCGGCGACCTGCTGGTGCTCCAGCCGAGCGCCTGGGCGCACGCGGGCCGCGGCAAGCGGCTGAGCTTCCCGATCGAGCACTACCACCACCTGGGCGGCGTCAACCACTTCGATCTGCTCAACCATCCGGCGATCTTCGCCCAGATGCGCCGCTGTCTCGCGAGCCAGCGCGCGTTGCCGGCGCCTCAGCGCCCGTAGCGCTCGCGGCCCAGCACGAGCTGCTCGGGCAGCGCGGTGCGGGGCGGCGGTGACGGATTGGCCAGCACGGAAACCGTCTCGGCCACGCTCGCGGTGACGCTGGCCAGCGCGCCGTTCGCCCGCACGGCCACCGTCTCGCCGTCGTTGGAGGCGACCTCGCCCTGCATTCCCGGCTCGATCCCGGCCTCCTTGAGGTAGTGCAGGAGGTCCTCGGCCTCGTTCTCGAGCCGCAGGATCGTCACCTTCGCCCCGGGCTCGCAGTCGGCCAGGGGCACGCCGTCGATCCGCTCTCCGACCCGGATCGGGTGCCCGTGCGGGCAGGTCTTGGCATCGCCCACCGAGGCGCGCACGTACGCCTCGAAGCGCGGCGTCATCGCATGCTCGAGCTGCTCGGCCTCCTCGTGAACGTCGTCCCACGGGACCCCCACCACGTCGGTCAGGAAGCGCTCGATCATGCGGTGGCGGCTGACGATCTGCTCGGCGTGCTCGCGCCCCGACTCGGTGAATTCGATCATCCGCTCGGCGTTGCGCTGCACGTACCCGTCGCGCTCGAGGCGGCCGAGCATCTCGTGCACGGTGGGCGCGGACAGCTGCATGGCCCGGGCCAGGTTGGCGCCGGTCATCGGCAGGCCGGCCTCGAACAGCCAGAACAGCATCTCGAGGTACTCCTGCTCGGCGACGGTGCCACCCGGAGAGGCCATGGGACGGATCGTATCGGTCGCACATCGCATAGCATCGGCGGCCTTGCCAGGCCTGCCCCTGAAGCCTCCGGTCCAGCCCCAGCTTGCCCGTTCGCGGGCCGAGTTGCCGGTCGG
The DNA here is from genome assembly GCA_963757795.1 of uncultured Solirubrobacterales bacterium. Lineage (GTDB taxonomy): Bacteria > Actinomycetota > Thermoleophilia > Solirubrobacterales > Solirubrobacteraceae > Palsa-465. The sequence continues at coordinate 199,007 of CAVWSI010000004.1, forward strand.
CGAGCAGTGGTCATATGAGCCCAAGTACGACGGCTTTCGCGCGATCGTGTTCATAGATGGGGAACCGCGCATGATCCAGTCGCGGGGCGGAAAGCCACTCGAGCGCTACTTCCCCGAGCTCCGCTTCCCGGCCGGCCGCTACGTGGTCGACGGCGAGATCGTGATCGACGATCCCGGGGGCGGCCAGGACTTCGACGCTCTGCAGAACCGGATCCACCCGGCGACCTCGCGAATCAACATGCTGGCCGAGCAGACGCCCGCGCACTTCATCGCCTTCGATCTGCTCGCGGTCGACGACGATTCGTGGCTGGAGCGGCCTTTCTCCGAGCGCCGGGCCAAGCTCGAGGAGCTGGCCACTGACCAGATCGACGTGACGCCGCTGACCAGCGATCCCGCCGAGGCCGAGCCGTGGCTGCGCAGCGGCGAGGGCGTGGTGGCCAAGGACTGCAACGCCCTATACCGGCCGGGCGAGCGCACCGGCATGTTCAAGATCAAGCGTGTGCGCACGATCGACGCGGTGGTGGCCGGGTGGCGGCCCGGCAAGGAGCCCGACACGGTCGGCTCGCTGATCCTCGGCCTCTACGACGACGCCGGCAAGTTGCACATCGTGGGTCATTCGTCAGGGCTGAAGGCGGCCGAGAAGCGCGCCCTGGTGGGCAAGCTGGCGCCGTATGAAACCGGCGACCGCGGCCACGGCGACCCCAGCCGCTGGCAGAGCGAACGCGAGCTGGAGTGGATATCCCTGCGCCCCGAGCTGGTCGTCGAGGTCACCTTCGACCACGCCAGCGGAGGGCGCATCCGCCACGGGACGAAGATCCTGCGCTGGCGCGAGGACAAGGCGCCACTCGAGTGCAGGCTCGAGCAGATGTCACTCTGAGATGAGCGACGCCGACGCGATCGTGGTCACCTCGGGCGGGATCGGGGCCAACCACGACCTGGTCCGGGCGGCGTGGCCGGCTTCGCTGGGCAAGCCGCCGACGCGCATGCTCTCCCGCCCGTCGAGGCGTTCAAGCGCCGCGGCGCCGACTTCATCGTTGAAGACGATTTTCGTGCCCTCGTTCGACGCATGAACGCGCTGACGGGGGAGGGGATGATCGACGCCGGCGACCTGGAACGCGAGATCCGCGCCCGCGATCGTGAACTCGCCAACCCCTACACCAAGGATCTCCAGGTCACCGCGATTCACGGAGCCGGGTCGCCCGGCCCCACCGCCTGCTCGACCCGGGCGCTGGCCCGCTGATCGCCGTGCGCCTTTGGATCCTGACCCGCAAGACGCTCGGCGGCCTGGAGACCGACCTATCGGCTCGGGTGCTGCGTTCAGACGGCGAGCCCCTGCCCGGGCTGTACGCTGCCGGCGAGGTGGCGGGCTTCGGTGGCGGCGGCGTACACGGCTACCGCTCGCTCGAGGGCACGTTCCTCGGCGGCTGCCTGTTCAGTGGGCGGGCGGCGGGGCGCGCGGTGGCGCGGGAAGTGGCTTAGAGGCTGCGCTTCGCGCAGCGTCCCTGGGGCCGTTCCGCCGGGCGTCCATGCCCGGCGGTCGGGAGGCCGATCCCCCGGCCGGGCACGGATGCACGGCCGCCCGGCCCCACGGACGTCGAGCTAGGGGAATCCGGCCCCGGCAACCCCGCGAGCCTCATTCCCGGTCGCGCCGGATTCCCAAGCGAGACCCAAGATCCACCTCCGCGAGTTTCCGCCGGGGACGCGGTCAATGGTGGTTCAGTCGGCTATAGCGCGAGTTTCTCGCCACTCGCCCGGAGCGGGTCGCCGAGCGGTCACTTACTCGGCGCGCGCATCTCGAAGCTGAACATGCGCTCGGCGTCGATCCTCATGTACACAGGCCCGCTGTCCAGGAACTGCTCCCACTCCGGTCCGTAGCGCGGCACGTACACCTCGAGCAGCGTCTCGCGGAAGCCGCCGAGAATCTCGACGGGATGCGCGCGACCGTGGACGGTCACCGCGAACTCCTCTCGGGGGAGGTGCGTCGCGCTGATCTGGGGCCGGGCGAGCAGATGCCGGTAGCGGATCGAGTCGGGCGCCGTGCCGAAATGAAACGCGCCGCGGTAGAAGATCCCATCCAGCGGGCCGGCTATCGGGCGGCCGTCGGCGGTGACCGTGGCCACCACCAGCAGACACATGCCGGTCAACTGTTCCACCACCTCCTCGGCGTTGACGCGGCGCTCGGGGGTGGTGATGCTCCGGAGGTGGCGCCCGGCGCCGGCGTAGCTGCGATCGAGCAGATCCTGCAGAGCGCGAATGTCTTCCGCCGTCTCGTGCACTCGATCACGGAAGATACAGCCGCCGTGCCCGCCATTCCCGGTGTCCCGACGACGATCCTCGTCGCCCCTGACTCGTTCAAGGGCACGCTGTCGGCCGCCGAGGTGGCGCGTGCCGTCGGGCGCGGCCTCGAGGCGACGGGCCGTCCCGTCGACCTGTGTCCGGTGGCGGACGGTGGCGAGGGCACGCTCGAGGCGCTCCTGCCGGCGATCGAGGGCGAGCGCCGTACCGCCACGGTGTCCGATCCGCTCGGACGGCCGATCGAGGCGTCGTTCGGGGTGGGCGACGGCGTCGCTGTGGTTGAGAACGCGGCGGCGTCCGGAATGGGATTGGTGGACCCGGAGGAGCGGGACCCGATCGCCGCCAGCACGTTCGGGACGGGCGAACTGATCGTGGCCGCGGTGCGGGCCGGGGCCGAGGTGGTCTATCTCGGGGTGGGCGGGAGCGCCACGACCGATGGGGGTACGGGAGCGCTCAGGGCCATCCGGGAGGCGGGCGGGCTGGGCAAGGCCCGCGTGGTCGTTCTGTGCGACGTCCGCACGCCGTTCGAGGAGGCCGCGCGGGTGTTCGCTCCGCAGAAGGGAGCGGACCCCGGTCAGGTCACCGGCCTGACCAAGCGCCTGAACGACCAGGCCCGCCGCATGTCCCGCGATCCTCGTGGCGTGCCGATGACCGGCGCCGCCGGCGGGTTGTCGGGCGGGCTGTGGGCCGACCTCGGGGCCGAGTTGGTGGCGGGGGCGCAGTTCGTGCTCGACGCGGTCGATTTCGACAGGCGGATGCGGGCGGCGCGCGCCGTGGTCACCGGCGAGGGCAAGCTCGACCAGCAGAGCCTGGCCGGCAAGGTCGTCTCCGAGGTCGCGACCCGAGCACGCCAGGCCGGCGTACCGTGCCACGCGATCGTGGGGTGCCGCGACCTCGACTCGTTCGGGGTGCGGGTGCTCGACCTCCAGGCCGTCCTCGAGGCAGGCACACCCCGCCAGATCAGCGCGGCGGCTCGCCGTCTGGCCGGCGTGCTCTAGTTATGAGAAAACGCGGTGCGCTTGGCGTTCTCCTGGTCGGGGAGCGGGGAGTCGAGCGACTCGAGGAACTTCGGTCTGCTCGCACAGGTACTCCAGCAGGTGGTCGGCCATCTCGTGGCTCATGCCGGCGCGCACCACGATGCGCAGCACGCTCAGGTCCTCGCGGTTCTCCGGGAACGTGTAGGCCGGTACCAGCCAGCCTCGCTGGCGCAGACGATCGGAGACATCGAACACGGTGTAGTTGTCCACCTCCGGAGCGAGCGCGAAGGCGAATACCGGGAGGTCCTTGGCCTCGGAGATCAGCCGGTACGGGCCGATCTCCGCGATCTCGGTGGCCAGGTGGCGGGCCACGTTCTGCGCGCCCAGCATGACGCGGCGGTATCCATCGCGACCCAGCGTGGTGAACATGAAGTACTGCGCGATCACCTCGCTGCCGGGGCGGGAGAAGTTCAGCGCGAACGTGGGCATGTGGCCGCCGAGGTAGTTGACATCGAACACCAGGTCGCGCGGAAGCGCCTCCTCGTTGCGCCAGATGGCCCAGCCGACGCCCGGATACACCAGCCCGTACTTGTGGCCCGAGGCGTTGATCGACTGCACGCGCTCGATCCGGAAGTCCCACTCGAGGTCGGGCTGGAGCACCGGCGCGACGAACCCGCCCGAGGCGGCGTCGACGTGCATCGGGACGTACGGCCGCGCTCGCGCTCGAGCTCGATCCAGCGCGGCCGCGATCTCCTTGATCGGCTCGTAGCTGCCGTCGAACGTCGAACCGAGGATGGCGACCACGCCGATCGTGTTCTCGTCGCACAGGGCGACGGCCTCCTCGGCGCCGAGGTGGAAGCGGTCGCCTTCCATCGGGACCAGGCGCGGTTCGACGTCCCAGTAGCGGCAGAACTTCTCCCAGCACACCTGGACGTTGATGCCCATCACCAGGTTCGGCCTGTCCGTCGGCTTGCCGGCCCGCGCGCATCCGCTCGCGCCAGCGCCATTTCAGGGCCAGGCCGCCGAGCATCGCCGCCTCGCTCGACCCGGTGGTCGAGCAGCCGGTGGCCTGCTCGTGCGTCGGGCGAATTCCACAGGTCGGCGAGGATGCTCACGCAGCGCGACTCGATCTCCGCCGTCTGCGGGTACTCGTCCTTGTCGATCATGTTCTTGTCGGCCGTCTCGGCCATCAGGCGCGCCGCCAGCGACGGCATGTAGGTGGTCACGAACGTCGCCAGGTTGAGCCGCGCCTGACCGTCGAGCAGCAACTCGCTGGAGATCAGCTCGTAGGCCGTCTCGCCGTCGAGGCCGCTCTCGCCCAGGCGATGGACCGGAAGCTCGGCTGCGTCCTGGGCGCGGGCCACGGCTTCCGGCAGCGCGTGGCGGGGCGGATGCTTGTGCGGGGTGGAAAGCGGCACCGGCGGGCTCCTTCGATCGGGGTCCTGCAGATCATCGCCCGTCACCGGTCGGGCGGGGGCTGGCATCCCAGCTCGATCAGGTGGCGCGCGAAGGCCAGCCGGTCCCGATCCGGGTGGAACGGCTCACCGCCGCCTCGCAGCAGCACGGCCACGCGCTCGAGGTCGTAGAGCAGCGCGAGCTTGCCCGGAGGGTCGTCCCACTCGCCCGAGTCGTAGCGCTCGACCCAGGCCGACAGGGCGGCGAGCGCCTCGACCTGGACCCGGTCCTCCCACCAGCCATTGCGCAGGGCGAGGCGGTAGCGGCCGCGCAGCGCGCACACGTCCGACCACAGCTGCTCGAACCACATCCAGCGCTCGCGCGGATAGAGGCCCTCGCAGCTGAGCGGCCAGCGCGCGGTGACCGGCTCGTCCCACTCTGAGTCAGGCTCGTGCCAGTCCTCGGGATCGGGGCGGGTCATGGTCCGCCTCTGGCCAGCCTGCGCAGGCGGCGATCCTCGAACCAGAGCCGCAGGCGCAGCTGGGTGGGGGCGATCCGACCGTAGAGGAGCAGCGCGTGTCGCTCGGGCAGCTGGCGCAGGGCCTCGGGAGCGACGAGCGGACGGCGGCGGCGCGAGGTCGAGCGCGTCGTCCCGCCCGCGCCGGTCGTGTGCGTCCGATCGTGGGCCTCTTCCTCGCCGACCAGCCCGGCGAAGTAGCGCAGGGTCTCGAGATCGGCCACCCCCGGCAGCAGCATCCGGGCCCGGTGGCTGTTGACCACGGTCTCCGCCTGCTGGCCGTAGCGCGAGCGCGCCTGCGCCAGGTCGTGGAAGATCGTGACCAGCTGGATGTTGTGGCTCGGGGCGGTCGAGGCGATCTCGGCCAGGTTGGGCAGCGGCGCGACGTTGCCCGCCTCGTCGAGGCACAGGAGCAGGGGTCTGCTCCAGGCGCCCGCCGGCCATGGTCGCCCGCTCGTAGCCGCGATCGATGACTTCGCCGAGCAGTGCGAGAAACAACGGGCGAAGCAGCTTCGAGGCCTTGGCGTCGCCGATCAGGTAGAGGGTGGCGCGCCGTCGAGCAGGCGGTCGGCGCTGATGTCGCTCGAGGCGGCCGAGCGCAGCACGCGCTGGAAGCGGTAGGCGCGCAGCAGGGTCTGGGCGGTCGCCTCGATCGAGGTCCGCGTCCGATCGGCCTGGGCTTCGAACGCCCGCACCGCGTCGTAGGCGGCGCGAACGCGTCGGCCGCCTGCGCGTCCTCCGTCGGCCTCCCCGCTGATCCGCATGAGCATCTCGTCCAGCTCGCGCGTCGCCCTGGCCGTGACCCAGCGAACCACGCTGTCCATTCCAGAGCCGGCCGGCCGCCGCGGCGTACAGCAGCGGGGCGAGGCGCTGCTCGGCGGCGATCGCCCAGAAGTCGCCGCCCTCGACGCCGCGGCGGTCGACCTCGGCCGCCGAGGCCAGCCGCCACGCGACCTCGAGCGCGCCGTCCCAGGTCTCCGCACCGCGCAGCGGCGACCAGGTGTGGGAGGCGGTCTGGGCCAGCCCGAACGGATCGAACACGAACACCTGGCCGAGCGCTCGGCGGCGGGCGATGCGTCGCGGCCAGCAGGTCGGTCTTGATCGAGCAGGCGACCGCGGGGCCATTCCAGTCGAGCAGCGCGGGTATGGCGATGCCGGCCGATTTGCCCGACTGCGGCGGGCCGAAGGCGACGAGCGCGTGGCGGTGCTCGGCGTACAGGAGCCGGCCGCCGCGGCGGCCCAGGACGAGCCGGCCGGCGGGACCACGTGCGCCGGACCTGCCTCAGCCGGCGGAGCTCGCCGGTCGACGCCCATCGCGCGCCGGCGCCGGAGCGCAAGCCGGCGCCGACGCGTCCGGCGGCCAGCGCGAGCGCGCCGCCGGCGCCGGCCAGCATCGCCAGCGCCGCGTAGAAGCCGCCCGCACCGGGGAGGAGCGGACGCGCGGGGGACGGCCAGGCACCGGCCGGATCGCCCAGGCGGCTGGGCAGGCGTACGAGCACGCCGAGTAGCTGGGCAGACGCCCACGTGGGGCCAGCCGGAGCCGAACAGCGCGCCGGCCAGTCCGCCCCACAGCCACGACCGTCGCCGACAACCACCACCACCGTGCCGATCACGGCCAGCATGGCCGCGTCGGTCACCACCTCGTGGCGGGCGCTCATCGACGGCCGATCCTCGCTTCGCTCACCTGCATCCCCGTGTCGGTGTTCGTGAGCCTCGTCTCGAGCCGGGAGCGGTAGTGCTGCACCACGAACGAGCGGCTCCCGACCCGCCACAGCGCCTGGCCGGCCGACAGCATCGAGATCAGCCGCGCCTCGTTCTCGGACAGGCCGAGCAGCGAGCGGGTCAGCGGGACCTGGCTCTCGTCCTGGTGGTAGACGATCCGGGTCGAGGCGTCGGCCACCAGTCCCTCGGCGATCCGCGCGGCGCGCGAGCCCGCGTCGCCCGCCGCGCTGCAGGTCGGCCAGCTTGTGCAGCACGACGAGGTTCATCACGCCGAACTGGCGCGCCAGCTTGAAGTTGGACTGGAACCACTCGCCCAGCCCGGTGTGCTGGACGATCTTCCACGACTCGTCGGCGACGTTGATCGAGCCGCTCGCGTCCTGGCCGCTCGGCCATGCGCGCCAGCAGCGCGCTCATCCATGCGCTGGCGCAGGCCATCAGGATGCCCGACCGCGGGCGAGTCCTTGACCGCGTGCAGGTCGAGCACGAGCAGCTTCGCGTCGAGGTCGAGACCGGGGGTCGTGGGCCCGTCGAACATCCCCTTGAGCGGACCCTCGCACAGGTCCTGGAGGGCGAGCGCAGCCGCGCCGGGCATCGGCGCGAGCTGCTCGGGGGTCGTGCGCAGCCGCTGCGCCATGTCCGCCGGCGGGTCGAACAGGACCCTGGCGATCTGCGGCAAGCGTCGGCTCGGCCACGCCGCCGCGCGCGGACCGCGTGGAGCGCCTCGCGCAGCCCGGCGGCCTCGACCTGGCGTGAGCGGCGCCGCCGACCGCGGTCATCGTCACGGCGCGCAGCAGCTCCAGCTGAGCGTGCTCCTCGGGGCGGGAGGCGAGCGGGTTCAGGCGGACCGACCCGCCCGGCTCGAGCGAGATCGGCCTCGACGCCCGACGGCGTCGCAGAGCGGCCCGTACTCGCGCTTGACGTCGAGCACGAACGCCCGGCGCCCGAACAGCAGCATCCGCCACAGCAGCGTCTTGACCAGCGCGCTCTTGCCCTGCCCGAGCTTGCCGAGCACGATCGCGTTGGGATCGTCGAGCGTGCCGTCGCCGTACAGGACCCAGGGGTCGTAGCAGAAGGCGCCGCCGCTGGAGTCTCGCCCGATGAACACGCCGCGGCCGCCCAGGCCGCCGCTCGCCACGAACGGATAGATGGCCTGGGCGTGCCGGGTCGTGCACCGATGTCCGGGCCGCTCCGCCGCCGCGCGACGCTCATCGCAGCCCCCGGCACAGCGGCAGCGTGAACGCGAACGCGTCGGCCTGCTGGCCGTACATCCGGTGCAGCTCGAGCCGGGCGCGCGACCGCGTGCTCGAGCACCTCGGCGCAGGCGCGGCGCAGGTCGTCGCGATCCCGGCCGGAGACGGTCACGAAGCCCGGCCAGCCGCACCTCGGCGTGCCCGGCGGCAAGCTCGGCCTCGCGCCGCAGGTCGGCGTCCTGGGCCTGGCGCTGGCGGGCGGTCTCGGACTTGGCCGAAGCGGTGGCGCAGCTCGCGGTCGGCGCGGTCGCGCGTGATCGCCGCCTCGGCCTCGCGGGTCGAGCGCTCGGGCGGGATCGGCTCGAAGGTCACCGCCACCGTCCGCACCACGCTCGAGCGTCCCAGCAGCGCGTCCATGAACATCGGCGAGACGTCGACCCGTGGCCAGCCGCCGATCCAGTACGTCGCGTGCAGCGGCGCCGTCGCTGCGGTAGTGCTCCCAGTGCTCGCGCGCGCCGAGCGGCCACGCGTTGGCCTCGGCCAGGCCCGTCGCGGTCGGGATCGGCGGCCTCGAGCGCCGCCAGCTCGGCCCGGGCGTACGGGTCGAACGCGGTTCGGAGCACCCGTGCGAGCTGGCCGGAGCCGAGCGCGCCGAGCACCGATGACCTCGGCCGCCTCGAGGCCCTGGGCGACGCGCTCGGTCTGCTCGACCAGCGCCTGCGCAGGTGCGCGTCGCGCCCTCGCTCGCGGTACGCCGCGGGGTCGATCTGGACTGCGATCAGGACCTCGTGTTCGTGCGCCGCGCGGGCCGTGGCGCCGATCAGCTCCAGGTAGGACTCGATCATCGGCGTGCCCCGCAGCGGTACCGCCGGATCGCGCTCGTCGTGCAGCCAGCGCGCCAGCTCGTCGCCCTGCGCCGGCACGGTGCGCTCGAGCCACTGGATCCGTCGCACCGATCCGCCTGCCGCGCCGGACAGGATCAGGCCCCAGCGGGCCAGCCGTCGTTCCTGAGCCTCGGGATCGAGCAGCGAGAAGGCGACGCACGCGACAGGCCAGCACCGCGGTGAGGCGGCGGCGGCGCTGCTCGGCGAGCACGCCAATTGTGCGGTCCTGGTAGGGCGCCTCGAGGATGCGGACGCCCTTGACGGCGGCGGGAGGGTGCGGGTCCGCGTGGCGCAGCCGCCGGCGCCACGATCCTGGTTCTTCGATGGCCACGGTGCCGTCGACCGGAGCGTGCGAGCGGAACAGGTCGGCGCCGAGCGGCGCGGCGCCAGGCGAACGCGAGTGCGATCGGAGCCCATTCCTCGGCCGTCCGGCGCCCGATCGGTGCGAAGGCCAGCGCCAGCGACCCCGCGAGTCCGACCACGGCCAAGAAGGCGCCGGCTGCGCTCGGCGCCCGGTCGAGGGCGACGACCGCCGCGACGGCGCCGGCGCCGACCACGCCCACCTGGCCGGCGCGCAGCTGACCGAGGAGACCGCGCCGCTCCACCGGGCCGAACCGGTATGTGAGCCGATCGCCGGTCATTCGGCGTCCTCGTGTGGGTACACCGGCGTGCCGCCAAAGTTTGGACCGAGGCTCGAGCACCGGCCGTTCCGACCACGGGCGCTCCGCGGGGCGCTTATCGACGTCTGGAGGCGGGTTGCCGCTCGGTCCGGGGTCGCCGCTCGGTCCGGGGTCGCCGCTCGGTCCGGGGTCGCCGCTCGGACCAGGGTCGCCGCTCGGACCAGGGTCGCCGCTGTGGCCGGAGTCGCCACGCGGACCTGGGTCGGGCGCACCGGCCACCCCGGGTTCCGCGTCGCGCTTCATCCCCGACGTCGTCCGGCTCATCCAATCCTCCGCATCGCTCTTGGCCTGCGCCACGTTCTTCTCGGCGACGGTCCCGGCGGAGCGGAACTCGCCGCGCAGGGCACCCGCCGCGCCTGTGACGATCTCGGTGAGCGGGACGAAGCGCAGCAGCGCCCACGGCGAGAGCGCGGCGAGCATGATCAGCACGGTTCCGGCCATCAGGCCGCTGACGCTCAGATGGCCGACGCTGGCGTCGATCGCGGCTCCGCCGAGCGACAACACCGCGACGATCGCGAATTTCGAGAGGATCAGGGCGACGAGGATCTCGACCGCCCGCACGGCCCAGATCCGGCGGGCCGGCCAGGCGAGCGCGGCGAAGGCCAGCGGCAGCATCAGGACGACCACGTAGACCGCCGCTTCGCGCAGCAGCAACTCGATCCACAGCGCGAACGCAGCGCCGATCGCGAACAGGCCGACCAGGAACGCGAGAAACGGAGACCGGGCCGTCGCGGTCAGACCCAAGACGACCACGCCGGCTCTGGTGAGGAATGGCTGCTCTGATTACCTGCCGCTGCGGAGATCAGCCCGCACAGCTCGTCGGACGCCGCCAGCAGCATGGTCGTGAGCGGGGCGGCGATCGCGATCGAGAGGATCGCCAGTGGCAAGTAGCCCAGCGCGGCTCGTGTGAGCAGCGCGATGTCCGAGCGCAGGGCTGCCTGCACGGTCGCCGCGAACAGGAACGGAAGCGTCATCATCGCCGCGATCGCGGCCATCCGCCAATACGTCGCGGAGAACCACGTCGACTGCAGTTGCGGCGAGGTCGTCGCACCGAGCGCGGCCGCCGTCTCGTGAAGCACCGCCGCCGCCCCTCCCACGACCCAGGCTCCGATCGCGGCGAGACCGAGGGCTGTGCTCGCGGTGGCGGCGGCGGTTCCCGCGCCGCCGCGGAGGACGGTACGCACCGCCCCGCCCACGTTCCCGTGCAGCAGTTGGTTGCCGCCCTTGATCAGGGCGCCGCCGTTACTGAGAGCCCCGCAGGCGACCCTGATCGCCTTGTTGAAGACCCCGGCGACCCCGCACGCCGCTTTGGGGACACTCAGGTCGGCGCGCGCCACCACCGGGTCGGCGGGCCTCGCCGCCGCCGGCGCGACGGCGAGCGATGAAAGCGCTGCGGTGAGCGCCGAAACCGTGGCGGCCACCAGGACGACGCGGCCCGGGTTCATTTCGCGGTCGTCCCCAGGTGCTGGAAGAAATTGACCAGCCCGGGCCCGGACCCGATCACCAGCGCGGACGCGGCCGAGATGACCGCGGCCATGCGCCCACGCGCGGCGTAATGAGGATTGTGCGCGTGCGACGCCAGCGCCCACATGCGCGGCGCCCACGAACGCGCCGAGCAACGCGATCGCCAACGCCCACGCCTCGGCGCCGTTCACCAACTGCTGCAGGACGTTGCTACCTGGAAGGCCGGTCGGATCTGGGGTGGCCTTGACGCCCTCCGAAGTGCTGGCCGCCGCGGCGACAAATACAGCGATCATGGAACCTCCGAGTCCAATTGAGACTAATCGAATCGATCTGAATCCTAGCATTGCCTATTCACGCGTGCTAGGGTCGTTCGCATCAAATTAGTCTCAATTGGACTCAATATGATTTCTCATGAAAGGGCAATAGCAGCTGGGGTGGGCGACGTAGGCGAGCTGTATGGGCTGCTGGGCCGGCGCCTCGAGCAACTCGTGCGGCTCGACGTGCGGGCGCCGGATGAGGTGATCGAGGACGCGTGTCAATTCGCATGGAGCCGGCTCCTGCACCACCGCCACCGCGTGCACCGGGAGACGGTTCTCACCTGGCTGGTCCGCACCGCCGTGCACGAGGCGTTCAAGCTGCTGCGGCGCGACATGCGCGAGCTCTCGCTCGAGTCGGCCGACGAGGATGCGATCCCGGTGCCGGCGCCTACGCCCGTCGAACTGGTCGAGCGCCGCGAGCGGCTGGCTGACCTCGGCCGCCTCCCCGAACGGCAGCAGCGTGCGCTCTGGCTACATGCGCTCGGTCTGAGCTATGCCGAGATCGCCCGGCACGAGGGATGCACGACGCGCACGGTGGAGCGCCAACTGCTACGCGCCCGCGACGGAGTCAGGCGCGCGGAGGCCGCCTAGTGGTCACTAACGGGCGCGCCCGCGCTTGCGCCGGCGGCGCTCGGCCGGGCTCAGCTTGCGCGGCTTGGTACGCGGCTTGGACCCCTGGCGCCGCCCTTCGCCCGGAATCGCCGCCGCCGAGCGTCCGCGCGTGGGGGCACGTCGGCGGGCGTCGCGCCAGATGAAGAACGAGATGCCGCCGAGCACGACGATCGCACCGATGGCGATCACGATGGCCGAGTTGCCGGAGAAGGCGCTCCCGCTGCCGGCGGTCGGCGTGGTGACGATCGTGGGAACGGCGGTCTGAGTCGTCGGGATCGACACGCTCGGCTGCGGAAAGCCAGGGGACAGCGGGTTGGTACCCGCCGGGGGGACGAGGGGACTGGCGGCCGGCGCGGTTGGGGTGGTCGATGCGGCGAGCGTCGCGGGTGGCAAGGCAAGCGCCGCCCCGATCAGAGCGGCGAGAGCAACACGGACTCCTCTCACGACCGCCTCCCCGCGCGCTAGGCGAGCGGCTTCTCCATTGCCGGCGTCTCGGGGGCGCGGGCGTAGGGATGCTCGTCCGGGATGTCTTCCTCGTGATACACGCTCTCCGCGTTGACCGCCCAGATGTCGTGGCTGGTCCCGAGGAGGATGTTGTCCACCGCGCGCATCGCAGTCAGCATCGAGTGGTCTGAGTTGTTGTAGCGGTGCAGACCGTTGCGCCCGACCTGCTGGAGGTTCTCGATGCCCTCCAGCCAGCCCCGGATCGTACGCACCCGCTCGGGATACTCGACGTCGTACATCGGATACGCCTTGTGTACCCGGACCACGAAGCCGAACTTCACCTGATCGGCCCGGGCCAGGTGGAGCTTCGCGAGCTCGCGGGTGGCCATCGCGACGAGATCGTCGTCGGCCATGCTCCACGTCTCGTCGCCCTCGAAGCAGAAGTACTCCATTCCGATCGAGGTGTCGGTGTCGTTCGGAACCATCCAGGGGCTCCACGAGCGGAAGTTCTGGATCCGCAGTACCTTGACCCCCGGCTGGTGGATGTAGATCCAGTTGTCGGGGAACAGCTCGGGGCTGTCGATGACCAGCGCCACGGTCAGGAAGTCCCGGTAGCGAAGGCCGCGCGCTGCGTCGCGCACCTCTCCGGGTGCCTCGGGATTGGAGATACCCACGGTCGTGCGCAGCGGCAAGGACGAGATCACGTAGCTCGGAGTCAGAGTCTCACCGCCCGCCACGACCTCGACCACCCGATCCCCTTCCATACGCAGCCGCGTGACCGGCGCGCCACACCGGACCTCGCCGCCCTTTGCCCGGATGTCCTCGGTCATCTGCTCCCACATCTGACCGGGGCCGTAGCGTGGATAGTTGAACTCGGAGATCAGCGACTTGATCTTGTTGCCCTTGTTCCCGAGGAACGCCGCCTTGGCCGCCGCGAAGAACGACAGGCCCTTGATCCGCTGCGCGGCGAACTCCGAGCGGATCTCGGTGCAGGGCACGCCCCACAGCTTCTCGGAGTAGGTCTTGAAGAAGTGCTGGTAGAGCCGCTTGCCGAAGCGATTGGACACCCACGCCTCGAAGGTGTCCTCGTTCCCCTTGGGCTTGGCGGTCGCCCACAGGTACGAGACGCCGCAGCGGACCAGCTCCACCGGGCCAAGCTTGCGGATCACGTCCATTCCCTGCAGCGGGTACTCGAGGAACTTGTCGTTCCAGTAGATCCGCGACTGCCGGGGCCGCCTGAGGAACTCCTCCTTCATGATCTCGTGCCACAGATCGTCGACCTCGCGCGCCTTGGTGAAGAAGCGATGGCCGCCGAGGTCGAACCGATACCCGTCGCGGACCTCGGTCCGGGCGATGCCACCGACCTGGTCGGTCGACTCGAGCACGATGACCGGCTTGCCCTGCTTGGCCAGCAGATAGCCGGCGGTGAGTCCGGCGGGCCCACCCCCGAGTGCCACGACCGGCCGCTCGGGCGTGATGTCCGCGCCGTGGAGCGCGGCATGTGGTCCGGAATTGGGATTCGATTCGGTCATCTCGAGGTCTCAGCGCACCTTCTGGTAGAGCACCGCGCTATAGGCCAGGATGCTGGCTCCGCGGTAGTTGTGTGGCGCCACCGCCACCGGCCTCAGCACGCCGCTCCGGACGTCGTCCCGGAGGAGCTGACCCCACTGCGCCGCGCGCAGCCGTACGAGGGATGTCCAGGGCGCCTTCCAGTTGTTCGCGCCCTCGGTCAGCGGCCGTATGTACAGGAGTTGCTGTCCGGTCCCGAGGCTAGCAACCAGTGGATCGAGGGTCGGCGCGGGCCGTGTGTGCTCCAGACGCGTGAGTGCGTCGACCCAGTTCATGTAGCTCGGATCCTTGACGCGGCCGATGGTCGTCGCGTACCGCAGGCCGGCGGGCAGGTAGTACCAGGCGAGCGGCGCGGAGTCGGGCTGGGCGCTCACCACCAAGTCACCGCGGTGCAGCAGCGGGGTAAGCTCGCCGCTCACGTCCTGCATGTCGCTCTTGTACCTCGGCGCGTATGAGGAGATGTGCACGACGAACGCAGCAACCAGGGCGATCATGACGAGCCCCACCACCCCCGAGCGCGCCGCGCCCCACGCGGCGAGCAGGAGGATCGCCGGGAGTAGTGGCGCCATGTAGCGGGCCACGAAGGCCGGTGTGATCTGCGAGGCAAGCCAGGCGATGATCAGCGTGCCCGCGATCAGCCAGATGAGCGACCACATCACGGTCCCGTCCACCGTCCGCCGGAGGCGCTTGGTGAAGAGCGGCGCGAGCCCGATGATCCAGGCGGTCAACAGCGCCACCGTGATCCGGTCGGAGCCCAGGAGGTCCCGGGACAGGAGGACCGGGACGCCGAAGCGGATCGTCGGCGCCCAGGGCGCGCCCGTATGCGTCGCCTGGTAGATGAAGTTCGGGACCCAGGGAAGGAACAGGACGCCGGCGCCCACGTAAGCCAGCACCGCATCGCGGACCACCCCCCGCCGGTCCAGGCTGACCCGCCAGATCGGGATCAGCGCGACGACGAGGCCGGCGCCGAAGAAGATCCCCCAGGCGTGCGTGTAGAGCATCAGCGCCTGACACACCGCGAACAGGATCAGGTAGCCACGCCGCCGGTACACGAAGGCGTGGATGAACGCGGTCGTCTCCAGCAGCCCGAGGAGCGCCATCAGCTCGTACATCCGGGTTTCCTGGGCGTACGCGGTCAGGAACGTCCCGATTGCGCACAGCACCGCCATGTACAGGCCGGCACGCCGGCCGAACAGGCTCCAGCCGGCCCACATGCCGACCGGGATGCAGAGCAGCCCGAACAGGAGCGACAGCGCGTGAGTGGCCGACTCGCTGGCGCCGAACACGCTGATCCAGACGTGCAGCAGCATGTAGAACAGCGGCGGCGCGCCGTCGTGGCGCAGGATGCCCGGAATCGCGCTCAGCGAGTGAGATGCGATCCCGGTGGTGATCGCCTCGTCCTCCCAGAACTGTCCGACCGGCGCGCTCAGGTAGCGCGTCCGCACATAGGCCGAGATCGCCATGAGCACGATGAGCACCCCTGCCGTGCTCGCCCAGACCGGGACGCGCTCCAGTCGCTTGGGCTGCCGTACGTCGGCTACGCGCGGGATGCCGCCGGGCGGCGCGGTGACGACCACTTACCGGTTCACCTTACCGGCACAGGTCGAGAACACCCTGAACGTCCGCACATGGGTGAGGAGCCGGTAGGGCGCGCCTGCGTGCTCCCACGCGATGATCTGGGGCGGGGTGGGCAGCAGGTGCGCATTCGACTGCGCGCGGGTCTGGAGGATCACCGCCGGCCACGGCGCCCCGACCAGGGTGCTGGGCGTGGCCTCGATCCGCAGCGTGTGAACGCCCAGCGTCCAGGCGACCATCGGCACCTGGAAGCCCTCGGTCATGATCGTGCCGTTGCCGCAGTGGAGCAGCGCGTCCGCGCCGCCGACGTCGTGCACGGCGGCGGTCACGTCCTCGCGCAGGTGGGCCTGGTAGACGAGCGCGTGGTGGGTGCGCGGCAGGCTGACGATGTTCTTGCCGATCCAGGGGGGCCAGGCCAGGAACAGCGCGATGGCTACCGCGATGCCGGCCGGGATCGTGTATCCGGCCCCGCTCAGCCGGCGCAGCCCGGACACCCGTTCTGAGAGCGACCGGATGAGCCCGCCTATCGCCCCGGAGAACCAGCCCCACGCGACCCCGCCGGCGATCGCCACCGGCGCGGTTCCGAGCACCAGATAGCGGTTGTTGCCCGAGAAGCCGGCCTGCGTCTCGACCGCAACCCCGAGCCACCAGCCGAAACCGAACAGCCCGAGCCCGAGCAGCCAGGCGCGCGCCCGGACGCCGCGGTCGACGACATGGCGTCTCCACCAGGCATCGCGCGTCCGCCACAGCCCCACGGCCGCCGCGAACAGCCCGATGATCGCCGGGATCTTCACCCGGTTGAGCACCGCGGGCCAGGCTTCCTTCTTGAACACCGTGCACACCGGGCACTTGGCGAATGCGGCGCTGTTGGAGCGGGGATGCTGGGCTCGGCTGACCCCTCGCAGGAGGTGGCCCGAGCCCCACAGCTCAGGCAGGAACCACAGGACCGGGATGAGCGCGAACAGCGCCACCACCAGCTTGCGGGCGCCCGGATCGCGCCAGAACAGGTACAGCCCGTACGGGCCCCAGACGAACCAGAGCTCGGGCCGGTCGAGCGCCGCGAAGAAGCCAACCACGAACGCCCGGTGACGTGCACCGTCCAGATAGCTGTCGACGGCGATCAGCGCCAGCGCGGTGGCGAGGCCCTCCGAGTACCCGAGCGCGTTGTTGGAGATGAACCCGCTCGAGTTGACCAGGCTGCCCGCCGCGATCACCGCGGCCAGCAGCGGCGGGATCAGCCTGAGCCGACCTGCGCCGCCGGGCCGAGAAGGCGTTCCGGCCACCAGGTCGGCGGTGAGGCGCCAGGCGACCTTGAACACCATGGTCATGGCCATCAGCGCGCCGGCGCGGGCGACGACCAGCCACAGGTCCGGCTGCGCCTTGCCGAACACCGCGAACACGGTCGTGAAGAGCACCGGCAACGGCTTCCAGGAGGGACCGCCCGTGGTCTGGAGGTTGACGTGGAGGATCTCGCGGCCCCAGACGAGCCAGGCCCAGGGGTCGTAGCTCGGGGTGGAGGGGATCAGCAGCGACAGCGCGCCGATCAGCAGCGCCACGCCACCGAGCCACAGGTAGAACCGTGGGCCGCGGACCCATTCAGACAGGCCGTGGCCGTGCGCCGCGACATCGGTCGGGGGCGCCGGTGCAGTCAGCTCTGCAGTGGGAACAGACATCAGGACCGGAAGATGTGGTTGCCGCCGCGCTCGCAAGTTACGCATGGCGGCGGCAGACGCGGACATGGTCGGCGCACCGAGCGCAGGCGTCGCGCCATTCTAGAGCGCGCCTATCCCTGGACGCCCTGCGCCAGGCAAGCGGCGATCGTGCTCATCTGCGCGTCGGAGACGCGGTTCGGGTACACCAAGGCGGCCCCGATGACCTCGGCGCCCTGGGCGCTCCCGTCGATCTGATCCGCCTGGGCCGCTCCCGGCGTGGCGGCGAACACGATCACCGGCCCACTCGCCGCCGGGCCGATCTGGAGCCGGGTGGGGCTCACCACACGCACCGGCATATGAGCATCCTGCAGACAGCCGAGGTGGTTGCGCATGTTGGTCAGCGGGCTGTCCACCCTGCCTCGGCTGGCCAGCTTCGACGAACCGGCCTTCGTGGTCGGCTGAACGTTGACCGCGCCGCAGCCGACCGGCGTCAGCGCGGCGAAGGCAAGGGCGGCAGTGACAAGTCTCTTAGCGGGCATGCGCGGGACAAAGGTAGAGGATCATTGCGATCGTGCTCCTGTTCGGCGCCCTCAGTGGACCGCTCCCCAAGCTCGGAGTGGTGGCGGTGGCGCTCCTCGCTGCGCTCGTGATGCTTCAACCGCACGCGCGGGTTCAGGCGCTCGCGATGCTCGGCGCGCTGGTGCTCGCGCCGGTGCTGCTGCTGGCCGACATCTGGCACTCGCCGCAACTGGACATCGTGCACCGCCATCCGCTGGCGGCAGCGGCCGGCGCGCTCGTCGCGCTGGGCGCCGTGGCTGCCGCGGCGTTCGTCGTGGACAGGCGCCCGGCGCTGCTGGCTGGGGCGATGCTCATCGCCTTGCCCTTCCGCATCCCGATCCAGGCCGGGGGGAAGACGTCGAATCTGCTCGTGCCGCTGTACTTCGTGATCGCCGCCGGTGCGCTCGCGTTCATCGTCTCGAGCCTGCGCGGCGGGCGCGAGCGTACCCTCGCGCCCGACCGCCCGGCCGCCGCCACCCCGGCGCGGTGGCTCGAGCGGCTGCTCGCGCTGTACATCGTGCTCTACGCGCTGCAGGCGGCCTATTCCTCGAGCTTCGAGACCGCCCTGCAGCAGATGGTGTTTTTCTATGTGCCGTTTGCGCTCGCGTTCTGTCTGCTGCGTCGGCTCGACTGGACGCCGCGCCTGACGCGCGGCTGCTTGACCTTGCTGGCCGGGCTGGCCGTCCTGTTCGCCGTCGTCGGCTTCGTCGAGTACGCGACCAAGACGATCCTCCTGAATCCCAAGCTGATCGCCGCCAACGCGGTGCATGCGTACTTCACGGTCAACTCGGTGTTCTTCGATCCGAACATCTTCGGTCGGTTCCTCGCCCTCGTCATGGTCCTGCTCGCCGCGGTTCTGCTCTACGGACGCCGGCAGCAGACCCAGGTGGCCACCCTGGCCGTGCTGGCGATCCTGTGGGGCGGGCTCGTGCTCACCCTGTCGCGCTCGAGCCTGGTGGCGTTGCTTGTCGGGCTCGGCGCGCTTGCCGCGCTGCGATGGCACGTGCGGTCGCGCGGTGTTCGTGGCCGCGGGGGTGGTGGCGGTGGCGGCCGCCGCGATCGCGATCTCGCCCACCACGTTCGGTCTCAACCAGGGGCTGAACGGGGCCTCGAGCGGGCGCCCCGGCCTGGTCTCGGGCGGGATCGACCTGTTCTCGGACCGTCCGGGGTGGGGCTTCGGCTCGGGTTCGTTCTCGACCGAGTACGCCGCCCACCACTCGAAGCCGGGCGGCGAGTCGCTGACCGCCTCGCACACGATCCCGATCACGATCGCGGCCGAGCAGGGACTGGTCGGCGAACTGGTCTACCTCGCGTTCGTGGTGGCGGCGCTCATCACCCTCCTGCAGCGTGCGCGCCCTGACCCGGCTCGGGCGGCCATCGCCGCGGCGTTCATCGCTCTGCTGTTCCACACGCTGCTGTACGCGGACTTCCTGGAGGACCCCATCACCTGGACGCTGCTGGCGATCGGGGTGGCGTTGGCGCGCCGACCCGCAGCGCAGCCGGCGCCGGGCGGCGGCGGGGTCGGCGCCGGCGACCGGGCGCTCGAGCAGCAGCTTGCCTGAGCGCCCCGCGAGCCACAGGGCGAGCGCTCCCGGCGGAGCCGCCGGGCTCGACCCCCTGCGACGTCCGCGCGGCGACACCCCGGGCGTGACATCGCCGCGCGATGAGGGTAGGATCGCGCCGAAGTGACTTGGGGACTCATCTGGTTGATGCTTGCCCTGAAGATCCCGCTGGCAGGGCTGATCTACATCGTCTGGTGGGCGATTAAGCAGGAGCCGGACGAGACGTCCTCGTCGGACGATGACGGCGGCCTCCGGCGCCATCCGCGCCACCCCCGCGAGCCGTTCCCGCGCCACCCGCGCCGCGGCCCGCACGGCGACCCGGCGCCGCTGCCTCCGCCCCGGGTGCGGACCGCGCGGAGCCGTATCCGCACCGTCGAGCGCTGAGCTGGGCGCTGCCACCCGCGGCCCCGAGGCGCGTATAACCCGTCACACGCGTGGGCGTGACCCGCGGATCCGCCGCCGCTGGCAGACTTCCGCCACGATGAGCGCGCTGGCCTCCGTCCTCTCGGACGCCACCATCCTGGAGCTGGTCGAGACCGGCCGGATCCGCATCGATCCCTGGGATCCGGGACTCGTCCAGCCGGCCAGCGTCGACCTGCGCCTGGGCGACTCGTTCCGGGTCTTCCACAACCACCGGGCCTCCGCCATAGACCTGCGCGAGCCTCCGTCGGGTCTGACCGAGGAAGTGACCATCGGCGCCGAGGAGTCATTCGTGATCCACCCCGGCGAGTTCTGCCTCGGGCGCACGCTCGAGTGGGTCGAGCTGCCGGACGACATCGTGGCGCGCATAGAGGGAAAGTCGAGCATCGGCCGCCTCGGCCTGATCGTCCACGCCACCGCCGGCTTCTGCGACCCCGGGTGGCGAGGGACCCTGACCCTCGAGCTGAACAACCTCACCCGGGTGCCGATCAAGCTCTACCCGGGGCTCCCGATCGCGCAGCTGTCGTTCATGGCGCTCGACCGGCCGGCGCTTCGGCCCTACGGCAGCCCCGAGCTCGGCAGCCACTATCAGGGCCAGCGCGCCGCCACCGAAAGCCGTTACGAGGGAATGCGACGGTCCGCGGACGCGGATTCCGCGCCCATCGAGTAGGCTCGCCGCCTGTGATCACGCTCCTTCTGGCCGCCGACGAGCCTTCCAAGGTCCCGTTCTACATCGCCGGCGGGCTCCTGGTCATCTGGGCGCTGGTGCTGGCGAGCGTGGGACTGACCCGCCCGTCGTTCCCGGCCAACGAACGCGGCGCTCGCGGCGTGATGGCGGTCAGCGCGGTGCTGATGCTGTTCGCCATGGCGATGGCCGTCGTGACCAGCGCGTTCCCGAAATAGCTCCGCCGGAAGACCCACCGACGTGTCCGCTCTGACCTCGTCACCACGCGAGCATCCCGCCCGGGCGCTCCGGGTACTAAATTCAAGGGCGGTCCCCCGGCCACGCCCGAGGGCGGGGAACCTCTGGAAAACCGCGCGAAGAGGAGCGCCATGACTACAGAGACGCAAGCACCAGGACGGCGCCGGCGCAGCGACGGCGAGCGAGACCCTTTCCATCACCGACAACCGCACCGGGAAGCAGTACGAGATTCCGATCGAGGACGGGACGATCCGCGCCACCGAGCTGCGCAACATCAAGGTCGAGGAGGACGACTTCGGCCTGATGACCTACGACCCCGCCTACATGGCCACCGCGTCCTGTCGTTCCGCCGTCACGTTCATCGATGGCGAGAAGGGCATTCTCGAGTACCGCGGCTATCCGATCGAGCAGCTGGCTGAGCAATCGAGCTATCTCGAGGTGGCCTACCTCCTCATCCACGGCGAGCTGCCCACCCGCCACCAGCTCGACGAGTGGGAACATCAGATCACGATCCACACGTTCGTTCACGAGAACATCAAGGAGTTCATGCAGGGCTTCCGCTACGACGCGCACCCGATGGGGATGCTCCTCGCCTCAGTCGGCGCCCTCTCGACGTTCTATCCCGAGGCGAGCCAGATCAAGGATCCGGACGTCCGCTACATCCAGGTCATTCGCCTGCTGGCCAAGATGCCGACGTTGGCCGCGTTCTCATTCCGCCACAACCAGGGCAAGCCCTACGTCTATCCGGACAACGAGCTGTCCTACGCCGGCAACTTCCTCTCGATGATCTACAAGATGACCGAGATCCGCTACGAGCCGGACCCCCGGCTCGAGCACGCGCTCGACGTCCTGTTCATCCTGCACGCCGATCACGAGCAGAACGCCTCCACGAGCTCCGTGCGCGCCGTCGGCTCGACGCAGGTCGACCCATACTCGGCAGTCGCCGCCGGCGTGGCTGCCCTCTACGGCCCGCTCCACGGCGGGGCCAACGAGGCGGCGCTCCGGATGCTGCGCCGGATCGAGACCAGGGACAACGTCCCGGACTTCATCAAGGGGGTGAAGGACGGCAAGGAGCGGCTGATGGGCTTCGGCCACCGGGTCTACAAGAACTACGACCCGCGCGCCAAGATCATCAAGAAGGCAGTTGACGAGGTGCTCGAGGTCACCGGCACCAACCCGCTGCTCGACATCGCGCTCGAGCTCGAGAAGATCGCGCTCGAAGACAACTACTTCGTCGAGCGCAAGCTGTATCCGAACGTCGACTTCTATTCCGGCCTGATCTACGAGGCGCTCGGGATGCCGATGGAGATGTTCCCGGTGCTGTTCGCGATCGGGCGGACCAGCGGCTGGATCGCCCAGTGGCTCGAGATGATCGACGACAAGGAGCAGAAGATCGCTCGGCCGCGCCAGATCTACACCGGCGAGCGCGGCCGGGACTACGTTCCGATCGATCAGCGCGCCCAGCAGTAGCCAGGTGGACGCTCACCACCCGGGCCAGCGGACGCGCCCGGCGCCAGCGGTTTGACACGCTCGAGCGGGCCGTGGCCGAGCTCACGGCCCGCGTCGAGGAGTGGGTCGATTCGGTGGCCGCACGCCCGGTCGGCTTGAAGCTCCGGCGTTATGAGCCCGCGCAGCAGGTGGTGGCCAGGGTCGAACTCGCGGGCCCGCAGCGCCGCTTCGCCACCGTCCGCGCCGGCGTCGACATACGGGGCGACGGGTCGACCGAGGCTTATCTGGGGCGGGTCAGCAAGCGGCTGCTGGACCCGGCGCAGAGCGATGACCTGCTGGCGGCGATTCGCCACGCCTACCCCAATGTCTGAATCCGCCGGGTGGCCCTCCACCACTGAGATATCGTTGTTCGGCTGTGATGAGAGGCGTCTCAGCAATGGTTCGGTACCTGGCGCGCCCTTTGGGCTACCTCGCCTTCGTGGTTGCCCTGGCAGCGCTTTCGATCGCGGCCAAGACACTCGGTGAGCGCGATGAGCTCGGTTACTTCACCGGCCGGCTCGCCCGGATGATCTGGCGTTACCCGGAGGTCACCCGCCGCGGCGTCCAGATCGCCTGGGTGGTGTGGGGGCTGGCGTTTCTGGTCGCCCTGCCGCCGGTCGACCCGCTGGCTACCCCGTGGGACGAGGTTGTGCTTGCGG
The DNA here is from genome assembly GCA_963757795.1 of uncultured Solirubrobacterales bacterium. Taxonomy (GTDB): domain Bacteria; phylum Actinomycetota; class Thermoleophilia; order Solirubrobacterales; family Solirubrobacteraceae; genus Palsa-465. Next base: position 221,909 of record CAVWSI010000004.1, read on the forward strand.
TCGTGGCGACGGTAGTCGCTTGGCGCCGGTTTGTCGGCGGGCACCGAGCCGAGCGTTGAGGTTCTCGAGCGCCTGCTCCAGGCCGACCTCGGCCGGATCCAGCTCGCGCATCGCGGCAGCCAGACGGTATTCGGCGAAGTAATCCGGCTCGACGTCACACGCGGCGGCGATCAGCTCCATCGCGCGCATCGACGGCTTGTCGTGGCCGTTGGCGAGCATGTTGATGTGGGCATGCGTGATGCCCTTGCCATCGAGCTTCCGTGTCGCCTCGGCCAGTCCCCGGTAGGTGAGCGACCGCGCATCCATCAGCGCTCGCAGCGATTCTCCGAAAGGTCTGGTGCTCAGGCTGGTCATCGGGAGGTGGAGGTGCGGCTCACGGAGCGTAGCGCCCGCCGCGGGCGCCATAAAAGCATGGAGCTTGACATCCGCGGTACCTGCTTGGTAGGTTACCTAACAATGTAGCGGCACGCAACCTCGTGGACCGGCGGCTACATGCCCTTCACGCTCGCGAGACCGGCAGGCAGGCGTGAGGGGTCGCGCCGGGCCGAGACCCAACCTCGCCCAAGGGGGAGCAGATCCTACTCTGCGTGAGGCTCTCGGCCCGGCTTCTTTGCTGTTCGAGCTGCAGTTGGCGCGGCTGCTGGACTAGAGCGCCAGCGTCGCCCCGTTGACCCGCAGCCACCGCACCTGCTCGCGATAGCCCGGGCTGCGGCTGGCCAGTAGCCGCCAGAAGCGCGCGGAGTGATCCATCACCTCGAGGTGGCACACCTCGTGCCAGACCACGTAGTCGAGCACCGGCTCGGGCGCGAGCAGCAGCCGCCAGTTGAAGCTCATCGCGCCGCCGCGCGAGCAACTCGCCCAGCGCGTGCGCTGCCCGCGGATGGTGAGCCCCGAGTACGCGGTGCCGGCCAGCGCGCAGGCTCGGTCGAGTCGGGGCTCGATCTCCGCGCGGGCGGCGCGACGATACCAGCGCTCGAGCGCCGGCCCGCGCGCCTCGCCGGCCGGCACAAGCAGCGCGTCGTCCCGCCGGATCACGCGCGTCCGGCCCGGAAGATCGCTCACCAGCGCCAGCGTCCGGCCCAGGTATGGGACCGTCTCCCCTCGCGCGGCCACGGTGGCCCGCGCCCCCGCCAGCTCGGCCACGCGCCGCTCGATCCACGGGCGCAGCTCCCGGATGGCCGCCGCCGCCTCGCGCTCCGGGGCTCGGCGCGGCAGCACGACCTCGACGCCCCGCACGGCGTCGACGGTGACCCGGACCCGGCGGGCGCGGTCCGATCGGCGCACCCGGTACACGACCTGTTCCACCGCGCGACAGGGTACGGTCAGCGTCCGACGTGAGCTCCTTTCCGCGCCTCACCGATCCGCTGACCGACGGCGCCGTCGTGCTGCGCGACTACCTCGAGCGCGACATCCCGGAGATTCTCATCGCCTATCAGGACGACCCCCGGTTGCACCTGCTGACCAGCGAGGCCAGACCCCCGACTGGAGCCGAGCTCGGCAGCCGCGCCGAGCGCGAGGCGGCCGCCCGGGCCGCCGGCGAGCGCATCACGCTCACGATCCTCGAATCAGGCTCCGACACGTGCCGCGGCCAGATCCGCGTCGAGCCCGTCGACTGGGACCACCGGCGCGCGGAGTTGATGATCTGGTTGGCCCCCCAGGTCCGCGGCCGGGGCTTCGGCCGCCGGGCGCTCCGGCTGGGCGGCGAGTGGCTGCTCACGACGTGCCGGCTGGCACGCCTGGAGATGCTGGCCGAGCATGACAACCAGGCAGTGCTTCGCGCCGCGCAGGCCGCGGGGTTCGTCAACGAGGGCGTCCTGCGCGAGTATCGGCGCAAACGCGCAACCGGCGTCGACATGGTCATCATGTCCCTGATCCCGGCCGACCTCTGATCTCATGCCCTACTGGCGCGCCAAGCTCCCCGTCGGCGTCCGATCACCCTTCGAGGTGTACGTCAACGGCGTGCGCCAGGAGCTCGGCACCGATTACCGGATCTCGGAGGGCGAGCTGCTGTTCCAGCGTGAGCTGATCCGCCAGCGACTCGGCGCGAAGGCCTGGTTCCTGGGATTCTGGGGGATCGGGACCTACAAGCGAAACGACGAGATCGACATTCGCTACGAGGTCGGGGGTCAGCCCCGCGTGGCCCAGGTGACCGAGATCGTCCCGCCTGAGTGACCGATCGCCCGGCCGGCGCCGCCACCCAGGCCGGCGTCACTCAGACGTCCGCACGACCTCGCGCCGCACCCACGGGCGCAGCAGCCGCAGCGCGGCCAGGATGGCCCGTGTCGCCGGCGAGCGGTTCAACGTGTAGAAGTGGATCCCCGGCGCGCCGCGGGCCAGCAGTTCCGCGCACTGCAAGGTCGCATACGAGACCCCCAGCTCGAGCACGGCGTCGGGACAGTGCGCCCGTGCCTCGAGCTGCGCGAGCAGCGCCTCCGGGATACCCGCGCCGCACATGTCGGTGAACCGCTTGATCTGACCCACGTCGGTGATCGGCATGATCCCCGGGATGATCGGGACCGCGATCCCGACCGCGCGGGCCTCCTCGACGAACCGGAAGTACGCCTCGTTGTCGAAGAACAGCTGGGTGATCAGGAAGGAGACGCCGCTATCCACCTTCTGCTTCAGGAACCGCAGGTCACTGGCCATGTCCGGCGCCTCGGGATGGACCTCGGGGAAGGACGCGGCCCCTACACAGACCGGATAGCGCGAGGCGATCAGCCCTGCCAGCTCGCTCGAGTACCGCAGCCCTCCTGGATGGGGCGTCCACGCAACGTCGCCCCGCGGCGGGTCTCCCCGCAACGCGAGCACGTTCTCGATCCCGGCCTCAACCAGGCTGTCGAGGATCACGCACAGCTCGTCCCGCGTGGCGCCGACGCAGCTCAGGTGCGCCATCGCCTCGATGCCCAGGTCCTGCTTGATCCACTTGGTGAGCTCGAGGGTGAGACCGCGGGTGGAGCCGCCCGCCCCGTAGGTCACCGAGACGAAGTCCGGAGCGAGCTCGCGCAGCGTCCCGAGCGTCTCACGGAGCTTGTGCTCCCCCTCCTCGGTCTTGGGCGGGAAGAACTCGAACGAGAAGACCGGCTCGCCCGTCCTGGCCAGGATCTGATCGATTCGCATGATTGCGGCACGATAACAACCTTGACAAGATCATGTCAAAGTTTTGTTCGTAGATTCCGACAATGCCGGCGTCCAGCGTTCGACGCCACGCTCGGTTGAACGCGCCACGCGCCCGAGTCGCTCCAGGTGGCGCAGGTAGCACAGCGTCTCCGTCAGCCACCAGCCGGCATTCGCCTCGGTCAGCGGCTCGCCGTGCACGGCCGGGGTGATCTCCAGCGCCGTGCGCGGCCCCCCGGCCAGTGCCGACAAGGCTGCCGAGAGCCGCTCGCGAACCAGCCGGCGATTGCCCTCGATGTGCCCTCGGACGTCGATGAACGGCCTGCCGTGCCCGGACAACGCGAGGCGCGCGTCCAGTTCGTCCACCTCGTCGAGCGATGCCAGGAACTCGCCGATCGGGTCCGGCGTCCAGCCGAAGTCGAAGTACAGCGAGATGCGCCCGAGGACGTGGTCGCCCGAGATCAGCACCCGCCGCTCGGCCTGGAAGAGGCACACGTGGGACGGCGCATGGCCCGGCGTCTCGTACACCCGCCAGGGGCCGAGGTCGGTGTCGAGAGAGACCCCAGCCACCAGGTCATGGTCGGGCTCGATCACCCGCGCGATCCCCGACGGCGCCTCCTTCACCCGCTCGGCGACGCGCGCCAGCGCCGACTCGGGCACCCCGCCCTGTCGCGCTATCTCGAGCCGTCGCGCGAGCGCCACATCGGGGTCGGTGGCGGTTTGCATCCCGTGCCGGTGGTTCGGATGCATCCACAGCTCGCAGCCCGCCCGGTCGCAGATCGTCGCGGCTTGCCCCCAGTGGTCGATGTGCGCGTGTGTGCACACAAGGAGCTTCACGTCCTCCACCCGCAAACCGACCTGCGCGAACGCCCGCTCCAGTTCGGCCATCGATCCCGGCTCGTGCATGCCCGTGTCGACCAGCACCAAGCCGTCCCCGCGCGCGATCGCCCAGGCGTTGCAGTGCGGCACGCCCGGCAGCGGCAGCGCCAAGCGCAGGCGCCACAGGCCGGGAAGCACCCGCTCTCCGCGCCCTAGCTCGCGCCTGCGTGGCATGCCGGGCACGATATTCCCCACGTACACTCGGGCGCTCGCATGTCCAGCGCGACCGACATCGCCAGGCGGTACTTCGAGGCGATCGCCGCGCGCGACCTCGACACCGCGCTTGCCCTCTGGGCGCCCGGTGGCGTGGAGCGCGTGGTGGGCCAGCGCGAGCTGCCCGCGCCCGACGGCATCCGGGCGTTCCAGAGCGAACTGCAGGGCGCGTTCCCGGACCTGAGCTGGGAGGTCCTCGACGTCATCGGGTCCAACGACACCAACCCGGTCGCCGTTCGCTGGCGCCTGACCGGCACATTCGCCGGCCCGGGGACGTTCCAGGGTTTCGTCGCCAACGGGGCCCGTGTCGAGATAGAAGGCTGCGACGTCCTCACGATCAACGACAGCCAGCAGATCGAGCGTCTCGACGCCTACCTGGACAGCGGCGATGTTGCGCGCCAACTCGGCGTGCTGCCGCCGTCGGGATCGAAAGCGGAAACCCGCCTGACCCAGTTGGCCAACGTTCGCACTCGGGCCCGCGCGTGGATCCACGGGACCGAGCCCGAGCGGATCGCCGAGGGCTTGTGGCTGGTCCGGGGCGGCATCCCCAAGACCATGAACGTGTACCTGATCGAGGACGACGGTGGCGTCACCGTGTTCGACGCCGGGGCCGCCGACATGTCCCAGCCGCTGGCGGCCGCCGCGGCGCGCCTGGGCGGCATCAAGCGGGTCGTGCTCGGCCACGCCGACGCCGATCACCGAGGCGCAGCCCCCGGACTGGGCGCGCCCGTCTACTGCCACGAAGCCGACCGCCAGGCGGCCGAGTCCCCCGACCACTACCGCGATTACTGGGACCGGTCGAAGCTCGACGCCCGCGGGCGCACCGTGCTGTGGCGGCTCATCCCCACCTGGGACGGCGGCCCGGTCGAGATCGCCGGCACGATCAGCGAAGGCGACGAAATCGCCGGCTTCAGAACCGTCCACCTTCCCGGCCACGCTCCCGGCCTGATCGCGCTGTTCCGCGAGTCCGACCGGCTCGCGCTCGTCTCGGACGCGATCTACACGCTCGACCCGCAGTCGGGTCGCCATCAGCCCGCCCACGTCGCGCACCCCGCCTTCAACCAGGACACCGCGCAGGCCCTCGATTCGATCCGCAAGCTGGCCGCCCTGAATCCCGTGACCGTCTGGGCCGGTCACGCCGACCCGGTGACCGGAGACGTGAGCGCCCAACTCGAGCACGCCGCAACCGCGCACGCATAGACATCCCGTGGCCAAGCAGCGCAAGCGCAACCGCGAGAAGCTGACCGCCCCGACCTCCGAGTACGGCTACGCCGAGGGCAACGTCCTCACGCTGCGCGGATCGCTCACGCCCGGCGCCCGGCGCGAGTACGCCGCCATCCTCGCGGGTGGCATCAACCGCGAGGACGCGTGGCAGCGCGCCACCGAGCTTCTGTTCGAGCGACTGGCCGTCAGCTGGACGATTACCGGCCTCGAGATCACCCGCCAGAAGGAGCTCCTCGGCCGCTACCGCATGGCGAGCACCGACGAGCGTCGGTTCGTCCGCGACGTCCTGCGCGAGCACGTTGCCGAGCACTTCCCGGAACTTCAGGCCCCATGACCCTCGACCCCGACGCATTCGCCACGCTGCTCTGCGACTGGTGCTTCGACATCCGCGAGCGCGACTACGTCCTCGTGTCGACCACCCCCCTCGCGGCGCCGCTGATTCGCAGCCTCAACCGGGAACTGATCGCCCGCGGCGCGTGGACGCCCGGCGTGCGCATCGCCCTGCCGGGGCTGACCGAGGACTTCTACCGCCTGGCCTCCGACGAACAGCTTGACAACTTCCCGCCCAACGACCTGGCGGAAATGGAGCACGCCGACGCGTACCTGCACATCCACGCGCCTGAGAACACCCGCGCGCTGGCCGAGATCGAGCCGACCACGATCGCCCGCGCGGCGCGAGCCCGCGCGCCCATCCAGGAGGTCCGGCTGTCCAAGCGCTGGTGCGGGACAACCTGGCCGACGCCGGCACTGGCGCAGGACGCCGGGATGAGCGACGACGACTACGCAGCCTTCGTCAATCGGGCCCTGTTCCTGGACCGTTCGGACCCCGTGGCGGCCTGGCGCGAGCTCACCGAGCGCCAGCAGCACCTGGTCGAGCGCCTGAACGCGGCAGGCGAGATACGTATCGAGGCCGACGGCACCGACCTGACCTTGCGCGTGGACGGACGCACCTGGATCAACTCCAACGGCCGGCGCAACATGCCGAGCGGCGAGGTGTTCACCGGCCCGCTCGAGGACTCGGCCACCGGCACCATCCGCTTCACGATCCCCTCGAGCCCGCGCGGCGTTCTCGTCGACGACGTGACGCTCACATTCGAGGACGGCAAGGTCGTGGGCGCCACCGCGGCGCGGGGCCAGGGCTACCTCGACGCCGCGCTCGCCACCGACGCCGGCGCTCGCTTCCTCGGTGAGATCGGCATCGGCACCAACGCCGGCATCGATCGCTCGACCGGCTCGGTCCTGCTCGACGAGAAGATGGCGGGCACAGTGCACCTCGCCCTGGGTCGCTCGTATACCGAGACCGGCGGGCGCAACCAATCAGCACTGCACTGGGACCTGATCTGCGATCTGCGCGCCGGCGGCCGGCTGACCGCCGACGGGGAAACGATCTCCCTTCCGTAGTTCCCCGCACCCCGGCATGCGGCTCGGTGCTGTCCGCTTAACCCGGATAACTGCCGATCGATATCGGAGATGCCGAATGCCACGGATGGCATACGAGTAGTCGCGCGCGTTGCCTGCGTGCTTGCCCTCTCGCTGGCCGCGATTGCCGCTGTCATCGAACTCGAAAGGCGGGCAGATACCAGCCACCACGCTCAGACCGCGGCCGCCCAGCTGAAGAACTACCTGAGCGAAGCCGTCACCGGTTCCTGGAACGCGAATTCCGACGTCGGTGGCAATCCGGTCAACGCGCGGCGCATTCTCGACCATGGCATCCGGGGTGCCAACCGGACCTTCGCCGAGCTCCGTCGCGATGCGCCGTTGCCGGTGCTCGACCGGATTCCAGCCTTGCTTCGGACCGAGTTCGCCGCCGACGAGCGCATCTATCAGTTCGGCAGCACGCGCGGTTACGGGTCACGGATCAACCCACTCGGCGTTCCGCAGGTCCTCACCATGAAGCGGATCTCCGACCTGCTCGACACCGCCAGCCGCCAGTATGCGGCGAGCGCCGGCCGGGCTCGGACGCTCAGCACGCTCGGCACGGCCGCGGCGATCCTCCTGCTCGCCGCGGCGTTCCTGGTCATGGACCGACGGGCGTACCGTCTGGCCGCGCGCAACCTGCGCGACGCGGTGACCGACGCGCTCACCGGGCTGGCCAACCGGCGCGCGCTGATCGACGACCTGCAGACCGCCCTCGACGAGTCCCGCCAGCTCACGCTGGCCATGTTCGACCTGGACGGTTTCAAGGGCTATAACGACGCATTTGGCCACGCCGCCGGCGACGCGCTCCTCACCCGCCTGGCCTGCGCGCTGAGCAGCGCGTGCGCGGGCCGGGCCACCCCCTACCGCCTGGGCGGCGACGAGTTCTGCGTTCTCGCGCGTGTCGACGATGATGACGCTCGGGCCAAGCTGCTGGCCGACGCCGAGGTGGCGCTGTCGGGCACGGGAGAGAGCTGGACGATCGGCAGCTCGGCCGGCGTCGTCATGCTCCCCGAGGAGGCGCAGACCGTATCGGAGGCGCTCGCGCTGGCCGACGTGCGCATGTACTCGACTAAGCGCAGCCGATCCTCGGCCGCGCGCCAGACCGCCGACGCCCTTCTGTGCCTGCTCGACGAGCGCTCGCCCGGCCTGGGCTCGCACATCGACAACGTGGCCGCCCTGGCCCAGGCCACGGCTGCGGCCATGCAGCTCGACGAGCCGAGCCTCCGCGAGATCGTGTGGGCGGCCGAGCTCCACGACGTCGGCAAGGCGGCGATCCCGGACACGATCTTGAACAAGCCCGGCGCGCTCGACCCCGACGAGTGGGCTCTGATTCGCCGGCACACCCTGCTCGGCGAGCGGATCATGCTGGCAGCGCCGGCGCTGGCCGGAGCCGCGAAGCTCGTCCGCTCGAGCCACGAGCGGATCGACGGGACCGGCTATCCCGACGGCTCGCGCGGCGAGCAGATCCCGCTCGGCGCCCGCATCATCTTCGTGTGCGATGCGTTCGACGCGATGATCAGCCGGCGCCCCTACACCACGCCGATGTCAGTGGACGAGGCGCTCGCCGAGCTGCGCCGCTGTGCCGGATCGCAGTTCGACCCCCGCGTGGTCGAGGCCTTCGTCGGCGTGGTGGCGGGCCGCTCCGGCACCCCCCGTCGCCTGGCCGCCTGACCCCGGTCACCGGCCGTAAACGAGCCCGTCGCTCGGGTGAGGTAGCGTCCGCGGACGAGATGCGTCGAACCAAGATCGTTGCCACGATCGGGCCTGCCTGCCGCGACCTCGAGACGCTCAGCCGCATGGTCGAAGCCGGCCTCGACGTGGCCCGCCTGAACTTCTCGCACGGCAACCGCGAGATCCACGCCGAGAACGCCGACCTCGTCCGCCGCGCGGCCGCCGCCGTCGGCCGCCAGGTCGCCATCCTCCAGGATCTGCCGGGTCCGAAGATCCGGATCGGGCGGCTCAAGGACGACATCGCCGAACTCAAGCCGGGCGAGAAGCTCGTGCTGATGTGCGGCGGCAACTCGGTCGGCAACGGCGAGCGGATGTCGGTCTCTTGGGGCGGCCTGGCCAGCGCGGTCGACCCCGACGACATCATCTACCTGGCCGACGGCGCGATCCGCCTGAGGGTCCAGACCGTGCGCGCGGGAGACGGCGAGGTCGAGACGGCGGTCGAGATCGGCGGCGCGGTCTCCTCGCGCCAGGGCCTGAACATCCCCGGTTCGACGCGCGGCCTGCCCGCGGTCCCCGAGGAGGACCTCGACATGCTGCGCTTCGGCGAGTCGATCGGCGTCGATCTGGTCGCGCTGTCGTTCGTGCGCACGGCGGAGGACGTGACCAGCGTGCGTCGTCACACCCGGCTGCCGCTGATTGCCAAGATCGAGAAGCCCCAGGCGGTCGACTCCGCCGAAGAGATCATCCGCGCTGCCGACTGCGTCATGGTCGCCAGGGGCGACCTGGGCATCGAGCTGGCGATCGAGGACGTCCCGATCGTCCAGAAGCAGTTGCTGCGGACCGCCGGCCGGCTCGCTCGCCCGGCCATCACCGCCACTCAGATGCTCGACTCGATGGTGAACTCCTCGCGCCCCACCCGCGCTGAGGTGGCCGACGTGGCCAACGCGATCCTCGACGGCACCGATGCGGTGATGCTCTCCCAGGAGACCGCGATCGGGTCCTACCCGGTGGGAGCGGTGGAGATGATGGCGTCGGTCGCCGAGCGGGTTGAGCACACCCTTCCCTACCGGACCTGGAACGAGGAGCGGGTCAGGCGCGACGCCCGCGACCCGGCCTACACGATCGCCTACGGCGCCTGCGCCGCCGCCCGGGATCTGCACCTGGCCGCGCTCGTCGTGCCCACGCTGTCCGGCCGCTCGGCCCGGCTCCTCTCCGCTCACCGGCCCCACGTGCCGATCTACGCGCTGTCGCCGGGCCGGGAGACCGTGCGGCGCTGCAGCCTGATGTGGGGGGTGCAAGCCGCCGCGATGCGCCGGCACGAGGTGACCGAGGCGCTGATCGCCGACGCGGCCCGCCGGGTCGTCGAGCTCGGCTGGGTCAAGTCGGGCGCGCGCGTCGGGATCACCGCCGGCCTGCCGTCGGGCCGACCGGGCACCACCAGCCTGTTCCAGATACAGAGGGTTTGATTGGGCCGCGCCTTCGGCGCGTCATCCATGGGGCCGTTCCGCCGGGCGTCCGTGCCCGGCGGCCCCGCGCTGACCCCGCACGAGGCAAATTCCGTCAATACGGTCCACGCTGTGCGAGAGCGACGGATCCTGCCTCTCTCAGGGGCAGGATCCGTCATCAACGGCGAGCGGCGATCCGAGTGGCGGAATTTGCCGCATGGCGCGTCGTCCGCGCGGGACCCGGCGGGTCAGGCGGCCTTGCGTGCGTAGAACTCCGCCTCCTCGGCACCCAGGGAGGTCTCCGGAGCGTCGTCGTAGAACCACTCACGCGCGATCCGGTGGAAGTTCCCGCGCGCGTGCAACTGGGCCAGCACGGCCAGCGTGAGCACCTCCATGCGCCGGCCGAAGATGTGGTCGGGCGGCGCGGACTCGTGGCGGAGCTGGCCGAAGTACTCCGAGCGCGGGTCGCTCATGTCGATCAGGACCTGGGTGGCGTACTCGGGGGTCAGCTCGGTGTCCTGGTCGACCGTGTACCACGAGGTGGCCGCGCGGAAGTGGGCCAGGACCCGCTGCGGGTCGAAGTTATCGGGCTTGGGGAAGAAGCCGACCTCGGCGCCCAGGCGCATGATCGTGTCGGTGTCGCCCTCGATGATCGCGCGCGCCACCTGTATCTCGAGCTCGACCGCGCCGGGTGGCATCCGCTTGAACAGCCCGAAGTCGTAGAACGCCATCCGCCCGTCGTCGAGCAGCATCGAGTTGCCCGGATGGGGGTCGCCCGAGAACTGGTGGTGGCGGTAGAGGCACCCGAAGTAGAAGCGGTAGAGGATCTCTCCGATCCGGTCGCGGTCCTCCTGCGGGTAGGCCTTGAGGTCCTCGAAGCCGGTGCCGGAAACGAACTCGCTAACCATCACCCGCGCGCGAGAGAAAGACGTGACCACCTCGGGGATCACGATGAACGGGTGGCCGCGGAAGATCCGGGCCATCGTGCGCTGGTTCTGGGCCTCGAGCTCATAGTCGAGCTCGTCGTGGACCCGTTCTGAGATCTCGCGGCCGATCGCCTGTGGATTCAGCCCGGGCGCGATCCGCTTCATCAGCCGCAGGATCAGGCCCAGGTTTTGCATGTCCGCGCGCACGGCGGCAGCCACGCCGGGATACTGCACCTTGACCGCCACCTCGCGGCCGTCGTGCAGCCGCGCCCGGTACACCTGGCCGATCGAGGCGGCCGCCACCGGTTCCTCGTCGAACTCGGCGAACACCTCCTTGAGCGGCTCGTCGAGCTCCTCCTCGATCACCTTGCGCATGTCCTTGAACGTGACCGTGGGAGCCGCATCGCGCAGCTTGGCGAGCTTGCGCTGGAACTCGTCGCGGTACTCCTCCGGGACCAGGCCGACGTCGAGGAACGACAGCACCTGGCCGAGCTTCATCGCCGCGCCCTTCATCGTCCCGAGCGCGGCCACGATCTGCTCGGCCGCCTCGATCTGCCTCTTCTCGAGGGCGACCTTGCGCTGCTCGCCCGATCGGGTCACGTTGGCCGCGCGGGTGCCCGCCTGCCGGATGGCCTGTCCCGCGGCCAGCCCGCCGATCCTGGCGGTACGCCCCACGCGCGAGGTGGGGATTTTGTCCTTCGCCACTGCTCTCTAGATGCTAGCCAGCCCGCTGCACCCGCGAGCCGGGCACGATGTCGTCCGACCCGTCGGGCCAGCGCACCCACGCCTTGTGCCCGCCGTCGTAGTCGTCGCCCAGCAGGACCAGCGTGGCCGGCTCACCCAGCGCGGTGCACGGCTCGTTTCCCTCGGGGTCCAGCCCGCGCCAGATGCGCACGAACCGGTTGTGCTCGAGCTCGTCCGCGACCGTGGTCGGATCGGTGTGGCCGGGATGGATGTGGGTCTGCGGCGGCAGCTTGAGCAGCTTGTCCATGATCGAGGACTTGATCGCCGCGTACCCCGTGCTCCCGGGCGCGTGCACGCCACCCACCGAGCCCTTGAACAGCGTGTCGCCGGTGAACACGTCGGTGCCGTTGACCAGCAGGGACAGCATGCCGGCCGTGTGCCCCGGGGTGTGGATCGGCTCGATCTCCAGGGCGCCGGTGACGATCGCCTCGCCCGGAGACATGACTCCGGTGGCGGCCGCCACGCTCGATCGCTCGAGCTCGTGGATGAGCACCGGCGTGCCGGGATGCTTGGCCAGCACCTGGTCGACCTGGGAGACATGGTCGTGGTGGTGATGGGTGAGGAGGATGTGGGTGAGCGTCAACTGGCCCCGGTCCAGGAATTGCAAGAGCGGCGCCACCGGGCCGCCCGCGTCGATCATCACCGCGTGCCCGCCGGGTTCGTCCGCCACCACGTAGGTGTTGGACAGGTAGTCGTCGTTCATCGAGCGCTCGACGATCACCCCGCCAGCGTACTCGTTAGCCTCCGCGGGCATGAGCCTGCTCCACACCTGTTACCGCATCACCGATATCGACCGGTCCGTGAAGTTCTACGAGGCGCTCGGGTTCGAAGAGCGCCGGCGCGCGCCGATTCGCGAAGAGGCGATCAACGTGTTCATGAGCCTGCCGGACGACGGCCCCGAGCCCAAGCTCGAGCTGACCTACAACTTCGGCGTCGACTCCTACGAGCTCGGCACGGCGTACGGCCACATCGCGATCGCCGCGCCCGACCTGGACGCGACGCTCGAGCGGCTGAAGGCGCAGGGCATCGAGCCCGAGCGTCCGCCCTACACGGTCAGCGAGGGTGGCAACCGCCTCTGCTTCGTGCGTGACCCCGACGGCTATCGGATCGAACTGATCGAGCGCGGCTGACTTGAGCTAGCCTTCGACGGGTCGTGGCGGACCCGAGCCAGATCGCCATCCTGCTGAGGCAGGTCGCCATGGGCGTCAACGCCCACGACCGCGAGAACCCCGACCACCACACCTGGGGGATCGGGATGGCGCATTTCGACATCGAGCGCCTCGGGCTCGAGGAGGGCGAGGAGCTCGTCCCGGGCATCGTCCTTCAGGCCGACGGCGGCCAGACCGGCCAGTTCCGCATCCTCTGCGACGGTCAGCACGACCAGGGCGAGGTCGAGGAGGAAGAAGCAGTGGTCGACGCCGTGGCCAGCGAAGAGCTCGCGCAGCCGTTGCAGGCGCCCGGTCCGGCGCCACGGATCACGCCACCCTTCTAGACACGGACGGGGCGCGTGACCGAGCTGGCGTCGAGGACCACGGCCATCGGCGGCGTGCGGCTGCTGGAGTCGCTCGAGCGGCTCGGGGTGGAGCTCGTGTTCGGGCTGCCCGGTGTCCACAACCTCCCGATCTGGAAGGCGCTCTCGGAGTCGGACATCCGCCTGATCGGCGTCCGCCACGAGCAGACCGCGGTGTACGCGGCCGACGGCTACGCCCGGGCAACCGGCCGGCTTGGGGTGGCTGTCGTGACCACCGGACCGGGGGCGGCCAACACGCTGGGGGCGACCGGGGAGGCGATGGCGGCCGGGTCGCCGGTGCTGGTCATCGCCACCGACATCGCCACGAAGCTCCGCCGCGAGGGCGTCTACGGCGGCACCCTGCACGAGACGCGCGACCAGACCGCGATGTTCGCCCCGGTGACCAAGACAGCGCGGCTGCTGGCCGGCGCCGAGGAGATCGCCGCCGCCACGCTCGAGTCGGGTCTGCACGCGCTGACCGCGCCGACCGGACCCGTGTACCTCGGGGTGCCGACCGATCTGCTCTCGAAGGAGATTTCGGCCGCCATGCCGGAGATGCCGGCGCCGATTCAGGCCCCTGCCCCGTCCGCGGCCGACGTCGAGCGCGCCGGCGAGCTGCTGAGTCGGGCCGAGCGCCCGCTCATCTGGACCGGCGCCGGAGCGCTGAGCGCTGAGGCCGGCCCGGCGGTCGGCGAGCTCGCGCGCAAGCTGGCGGCGCCCGTTCTCACCACCTACATGGGCCGGGGCCTGATCGCGCCCGACCACCCCTGCGCGGTGCCCGGCCCGGTGCATGCCCCGGAGATCGGCGCGCTGTGGGACCACGCCGATGTGGTGCTGGCGATCGGCACCGACTTCGACGGGACCAACACCCAGAACTGGCAGATGCCCGCTCCGCCGACGCTGATCGCGATCAACATCGACGAGGCCGAGGCGAGCAAGAACTATCGCGCCGACGTGACGCTGGTCGGCGATGCCCGGGCGGTCCTCGAGCGGCTGGTCCCGCGCATCGAGCCGCGCGACGGGCTGGACGAGCTCCAGCGCCGCCTGGCCGAGATCGGGACCGCGGTCCGCGCGTGGGTGCGCGACGACGACGCCGGAGCCGCGGACCTGCTCGACGTGATGCACCGCGCCCTGCCCAGCGATGCGGTGGTGGTCACCGACATGTGCATCCCGGGTTACTGGCTTGGTGGCTACTGGCAGGTGCCGGCGCCGCGGAAGCTCGGTTATCCGCTGGGCTGGGGGACCCTGGGGTTCGGCTTCCCGGCCTCGCTCGGCGCCGCGCTGGCCGGCGCCGGCCCGACCGTGTGCGTATGCGGCGACGGCGGCTTCATGTATGCCTGCGGCGAGCTGGCCACGGTCGTCCAGGAGCGGATCCCGGTAACGATCGTGCTGATCGACGACGGCGGCTACGGGATGCTCCGCTTCGACCAGCGGCTGGGCGGCGAGGAGCCCTTCGGGGTTGACCTGCTAACGCCCGACTTCGCCGCCCTGGCCGCCTCGTTCGGGGTGCCGTCGACCCGCGTGGAGGGCTTCGGCGCGGAGTTCGAGCAGGCGCTGGGCGAATCGCTGGCGGCCCCGGAGCCGCGGATGGTCATCGTCCGCGCCTCGCTCAAGCCGCCGCCCACAACGTCGCCTCGCTGGTACCGACGGTGACCTACTCGATCGTCGCCCGCGACCCCGACACCGGCGAGCTCGGCGTCGCGGTGCAGTCGCATTGGTTCTCGGTCGGCTCGGTGGTGACCTGGGCTCGCCCCGGGGTGGGCGCGGTGGCCACTCAGGCCAATGCGGAGGTCTCGTACGGTCCCGGTGCGCTCGATCTGCTGTCTGGCGGCGCGGCGGCGCCCGAGGCGCTGGACAAGCTCGTCGCGGCCGATCCCGGCGGCCCGTCCCGGCAGGTCGCGGTGGTCGATGCCGCCGGCCGAGTGGGCGTTCACACCGGCCCCATGTGCATCGCGTGCGCGGGTCACCTCACCGGCGAGGGAGTTTCCTGCCAGGCCAACATCATGGTCTCCGAGCGCGTGTGGCCGGCCATGCTCGAGGCGTTCACCGCCGCGTCGGGCGCCTCGCTGACCACGCGCCTCCTCGACGCGCTCGACGCCGCCGAACGCGAGGGGGGCGACCTGCGCGGCCGCCAGTCGGCCGCGATCCTCGTCGTCCCCGCCGAGGGCGAGCCGTGGCGGACGGTCGTCTCGCTCCGGGTCGAGGACCACCCGGAGCCGCTGCCCGAACTACGCCGGCTGGTCATCCTGCACGACGCCTATCGCCTGGCCGGCGAGGCCGACGGCCTCCTCAATGCGGGCCGCCACGACGAGGCCGCTGAGCTTTACGTCAAGGCGAGCGAGGGTGCGCCCGGAAACCACGAGCTCCTGTTCTGGGCCGGCCTGGGAACGGCCCAGGCGGGCGACGTCGAGGCAGGCGCGGTCACCGTGCGCGAGGCGATCGCACTCCAGCCGACCTGGCGCGATCTGCTTTTGCGGCTGCCCGAGGAGCTCGCGCAGGCCGCGCCGGCCGTCCTGGCCCGCCTCGACGGCTGAGACGCCCTAGGCGGGCTGCCGCGCCGGCTGCTCCACGCTGCCGCGCTCGCGCCACTCCCTGAGCACCATCAGCGAGCCGTCGATGATCCGGTCGACGAACATCTTCGAGTCGTTGAGCCGTGGGAACTCCGCGTCCGGGACGTCAACCTCGAGGAAGGCACACAGCGGCTCCCACCCGTCCTGGACGCTCCAAACCAGGAGCCGGTCCTCGGGGATGTTGCGCTGGACCTGCTCCTGATAGCGGGCGATGGCCTCGGCCAGCTGACCCGGCCGCAGCTCGCTGCCGGCGAAGATGCCCTGGGCGGCCCACATCCTCGTCATCAGCTGCATGTACGCGCGCCAATCGGGATCCACGAGCTCGCGGGCCTTCGAGATGTGGGCCATCGCGGACTGGCCGTAGATCACGCCCCAGATCGTGTCGAGCATGCTCTTCTCCCACGCCTCCGGATCGCGCGCGCTCAGCACCACCTTGGCGTCCGGATAGACATCGGCCAGCTCGCGGTAGAAGAACGCGCCGGGCCAGTCGACCGTCGACTCGTGCTCGCCGAACACCTCGTCCCAGTCCACCTCTCCATCGATCGCCCCCTCCCACTGCTTCGTCAGCGGCAGGTTCGTGAGGACGTTGACCATGTGGTAGCAGGGGCCGAACCCGAGCATTTCAAGCGCGACCTTCTGCGAAAGCGTGCCGGTGCGAGGCAATCCGGCGCCGATGACCTTCATGTACGTCCTCCTGTCTGCGACATTGGCTCGGCGGTGATGACGTAAAAGCCGAGATGAAGCTCGTGCTCTGAGCTGAGTTCGCGGTGGCGCTCCCGCCACCTGCCGGTCTCCAGATCCGCGGCGAGCGCATCGATCGCGCGGGCCACCGCGGCGGAGCTTACCTGGGCGAACACCGAGATGCCCGCCCGGACGCTCTGATCGAGGTACGCCTCGGGCCGGCGCCAGTAGGCGGCGTAGAAGCCGTCGGTGCAGTCGTGCGGCACCGGGACGGGGGTGAGTTCGATCGCGCCCGAGCGTCTCCCCGAGTTCGTGCTCCCACGTCCCAGGCCGCCGGTACGGACGGGGAATGACCTCGAGGAACTCGGGCAGGTACTCGGTGGTGAGCCAGAACAGGTCCGCCTCGGCCGGATTGGCGTTGAACAGGACAACGCGCCCGCGCGCCACGCGCCGCAACTCGGTCAGCCCCCGCCGGCGATCGCTCCAGTGGTGGTCGGAGAGCACCGCCATCACACCGTCGAACGAGCCGTCGTCGAATGGAAGCTCCTCGGCGCGCCCTTGGACCACAGCCGCCGCGCCTGGCGGGCGCTGGGCGATCATCACCGGCGAGGGCTCGAGCGCCACGACCTCCCGGTCGGTTGGCTCATAGCTGCCGGCGCCCGCGCCCACGTTGAGCACGGTGCATGCGTCCCCAAGGGCATGCCGGATCGCGGCGGCGATGCGCGGATCGGGTTGGCGGGTGGTCGTATAGGTGCGTCCGATCCGGTCATACAGGGTCATGGGTCGATCAGCACCCCAGGGTTGAGCGCCCCGCGCGGGTCGACCGCGGCCTTGGCCGCCCGCAGCGCGGTGGCGAACGGCTCGGGCCGCTGGCGGTCATACCAGGGCCGGTGCTCGCGGCCGACCGCGTGGTGGTGGGTGATCGTGCCGCCGCCCGCGATCACCGCCTCGGAGGCCGCCCGCTTGATCTCGGCCCACTGCTCGATCTCCTCGCCGCGGCGGGCCGGCGCGAGAATCGTGTAGTACGGGGCGGGGCCGTCCGGATAGACGTGGGTGAAGCGGGACGTGACGATGCCCTCGCCGCACGCGTCGCGCACGTCCGAGCCAGCACCCGCTCGTGGAAGGCGGGGAACTGCTCCCAGGTGATCGCGGTCTCGAACGTCTCAGACAGCACTCCGATGGCTATGAACACATCGCGCAGGTAAGGGGCGCGCAGGAACGCCTCGCGCCAGCTCCCCACCGCTCTCTCCGATCCGCCGCCACCGCCGCGGCGCTCCCAGCTTCCGCCGTGGTCGGCGCAGCAATCGAGCGCGCTGGTCATCCAGTGCTCGACATCGTGCGCGGCGGACTCGAACCCGAGCACGAGCAGCGCGTGCCTGCCGTCGCCGGCGCCGGTCACCTCGGCCTCGCGCGCGTCGATCAGGCGGCAGTTGGCCGGGTACAGGCCGGACTGCGACAAGCGCCCTCACCGCTTCGGCTCCGGCCATGAAGTCCTCGAACCGAACCGGGGTTGAGGCGCGATGGACGGGACGCCGGCGCACCCTGACCCAAGCCTCGGTGATGATGCCGAGCGTCCCTTCGGAACCGATCAGCATCCGGTCGGGCGAGATGCCGGCGCCCGAGCCGGGCAGCCGCCGCGACTCCCAGGTGCCCGCCGGCGTGAGCGCCCGCACCGACTCGACCAGGTCGTCGATGTGGGTGTAGAGCGTGGCGAAATGGCCGCCGGCGCGGGTGGCGATCCAGCCGCCCAGGGTCGAGAACTCGAACGACTGGGGATAGTGGCGCAGGGTGAGCCCGTGCGCGCCCAGCTGCTCCTCGAGCCCCGGGCCGGTGGCGCCGGCCTGGATACGCGCGGCGAGCGACACCGCGTCGATCTCGAGCACCCGGTCGAGGCCTTTGAGGTCGATCGTGACCACGCCGGCGTAGTCCTCGCAGCCCGCCGCCTCGACGCCGCCGACCACGCTGGTGCCGCCCCCGAACGGGATCACCGCCGCGCCGGCCGACACGGCCCAGTCGAGCGTCGCCGCGAGCTCGCGCTCATCACGCGGGTGAGCCACCACGTCCGGGGGATGATCGAAGCGGCCGCGGAAGGCCCGCACGACGTCGGCGTAGGAGCGGCCATAGCCGTGAAGGGCGCGCTCGTAGTCGTCGGTGGCGCAGATCGCCTCGAGCGACGGCGGCGGGCGCAGCCGCGGCGTCGGGAGCGCCAGCTCGGACAGCGGCACGGGCGGCTCGGGCTCGCTGGATCCGAAGCCGAGGCGACTGATCACCAGCGGCGCGGTGCGGCGCAGATCCTCGAGCGAGGGCTGCTCGTCTTCGTAGCCCCACCCCCAGTGCTTGCGCCGTCGTTGCACGGTTGCCGACGGTACCTTGTGCAAGGTGGGCGTATCTGCCGGCGTCCTGGCCCGTGGGCCGTGGGAACCAGCCCAGGTCGAGGTGGCCTGGCATCTGGACCCGTTCGAGCCTTCCGGCGAGGCCACCGACGCTGCGGACCTCGCGCTGGATGAGCTCCGCCGCCGCGGGTCGCCGAGCCACGACGGCTTCGCGGCGCGGCTGGTGGACTTCGCCTCGACCGGGGACCGGCTGTCGCTCGAGCTCCAGCCCGTGCGGTGGGCGCTTCGCCTGATCGCGGACGGCGCGGCTCGGAGCCTGTCGATCCTGTGCACGGTGCGCGCCGCGGACGGGCGCTGGCTGGCCGGCCGCCGGGCGCGAGTGGCTGGCCTCGTGGGCGGGCCGGTGGGCGCTGGGGGCCGGGGGGTCGGTCGAGGTCGACGAGAACCCGATCGACACGATGGGGCGCGAACTGCGCGAGGAGTGGTCGGTCGAGCCCGAGCGGATGCGGGTCGAGGCGCTGCTCCTGCTGCCGAGCGACATGGTGCTGCATGGTCGGCCAGGCATGGCTCCCCGCCGGCGCCACCGTGACCCCCGACCACGAGCACGACGAGTTCGCCTGGTGGCCGGCCGAGCCGGCCCGCTGGCCGGGCGAGGCGGATGACGCGCTGCGTCGCGTGGCTGCCCTGATCTCGGGCTGATGCGCTTCGTCACCTTCGGTCGCCTCGAGGTGGTGTCGTTCATCCACTCGACGGTCTACCTGGGGCTGCTGGTCTGCGCCTTCGTGCTCGGCAACCCTGAACCCGCGACGTTCATCCTGGGCATGGCGCACGGCCTGATCTGGATAGGGATGTCGCTGGTCTGCATCGCGGCCGCCCGCGCGCGGGTGATCCCCTACTGGCTCGCGATCACAGTCGCGGTGTTGGGCGGCCTGGGCCCGTTTGCGGGGACGATCGGGTTTGTGGTCGAGAGCCGCCGGCGTAGGCACGACGCGGTTTCCGGGCTACCCTTGGAGGCCGCAGATGGCGGTCAGTAGCGGCACTGTCCAGGTTGTCATGCCGGCGATGGGTGACTCGGTCGCCGAAGGGACCGTGCTCGAATGGCGCAAGCAGGAGGGCGACACCGTCGAGGCCGATGAGACGATCGTCGAGATCTCCACCGACAAGGTCGACGCCGAGGTCCCGTCACCGGCCGCCGGCCGGATCGTGAAGATCCACGCCGGCGAGGGAGAGACCGTTGCGGTGGGCGCCCTGCTGGCCGAGATCTCCACCAACGGCGATGCCTCGTTCGAGGTGCCGGCAACGGGGGTGGGCGGGACACCGGTGTCCGGCGAATCCCCGCCGGCCACCGCCGAGGAGGCGGTCGCGGGCGCGGCCACCGAGGCCGAAGGCGTGGCTGCGACCGAGGCATCGAGCGGGGAGACGATCGACATCGTCACCCCCACCGGTGGCGAGTCGGTCACCGAGGGGACGATCCTCGAATGGAGCGTGAAGGTCGGCGACGCCGTCAAGCAGGGCGACCCCGTCGTCGAGATCTCCACCGACAAGGTCGACATGGAATTGCCCGCGCCGGCCGCCGGAACGATCACCGAGATCCTCGCGGAGGAGGGGGAGACGGTGAGCGTGGGGCAGGTGATCGCGCGGATGCAGGCGAGCGCCGGCGCAACCGATGGCACCCAGCCGCCCGCCGTCCCCTCTCCCGGTGCACCGGAATCAGGTGCGACAATTCGAAGGTCACATTTCGCCAGTAGCCCGTCGAATCGCGGCTCAGCAGGGTGTCGACCTCGCCGTGCTCCGTGGCACGGCGCGCGGCGGCCGGATCGTCAAGGCCGACGTGCTCGCCGCCGCCGGCAACGGCGCGCCTACCGCCCCTGCCCCGGCACCCCCTGCCGCCGCCGGGGCGCAGCCGATCCGCGGCGGCGCTGCGGTCCTCGCCCGCTACATGGACGAGAGCCGCTCGATCCCAACCGCCACCTCCTTCCGCACCCTCACCGTCAGCGCGCTCGAGCAGCGCCGCGCCCAACTCAAGGAGGCCGGCCGCCGCGTCTCGTTCACCCATCTGATCGCCTATGCGATCGCGCGCGTGGCCACCGAGGACATGGAGGTGATGGCCCATCACTTCGCGGAGATCGACGGCAAGCCGCACCGGGTCGACGACGGCGGCTGCAACCTGGGCCTGGCTGTCGACGTCGAGAAGAAGGACGGCACCCGCACGCTGATGGTCCCGGTCATCCGGGACGCCGGCCGCAAGAGCTTCGCGGAGTTCCTCGAGGCATACAACGCGCTGGTCGACAAGGCGCGCACCAACACGCTGACCGCCGACGACCTCACCGGCGCCAACCTCTCGCTCACCAACCCGGGTGGGATCGGCACGATCGCCTCGGTCCCGCGGCTGATGGTCGGCCAGGGCACGATCGTGGCCACCGGCGCGATCGGGTACCCACCCGGCCTGGGCGCCATCGGGGCGGCGATCGGGGCCGAGAAGGTCATGACGATGACCTCCACGTACGACCACCGCATCATCCAGGGCGCCGAGTCCGGCCGCTTCCTGCAGCGGATCGATGCCCTCCTCCAGGGCGAGGAAGGGTTCTACGAGCGGGTATTCGGCGACCTCGGCCTGGCCCTGCCCGGCGCTGGCGGCGCGTCCTGCCCCGGCTGCGGCGGTCGCGCCGCCGGCCGTCTCCGCCCCGGCCGCCCCGGCCGCGCCGGCGGCCCCCGCGCCCGCCGGCGCCCCCGACGAGGAGCTTCTCCAGGCGGTCCAGGCGGCCACGTCACTGCTCAAGGGCCATCGCACCCACGGCCACCTGGCCGCCCATCTCGACCCGCTCGGCCGCGAGCCCGAGGGCGACCCGGCACTCGACCCCGAGCCGCTCGGCCTGACTCCCGAGCTGATGGAGCGGATCCCCGCTCACATCCTGCGCATGTACGTAGCGCGGCCGGACGCTCGCCGAGGCGCTGCCCTATCTCCGCGAGACCTACTGCGGGCCGATCGCCTACGAGATCGAGCACATCGCCTCGCACCGGCAGCGGCTATGGCTGCGCGAGGCGATCGAGTCGGGCCGCTTCCGCGCACCCCTCGATCGCCGAGGAGCAGACGACCCTGCTCCGGCGCCTGACCGAGGTCGACGCGCTCGAGCGCTTCATGCACAAGGCGTACCTGGGTCAGAAGCAGTTCTCGATCGAGGGACTCGACATGACCGTCCCGATGCTCGACGAGCTGATCCAGCTGGCCGCCACGCGGGGCGCCCGCGAGGTCGTCATCGGCATGGCCCACCGCGGGCGGCTGAACGTGCTGGCCCACAACCTCGGCCGCACCTACGGCTCGATCTTCGCCGAGTTCGAGGGCTCCTCGACGCTCGAGCCGATCACCACGATCCCGCAGGGCGGCACCGGTGACGTCAAGTACCACCATGGCGCCCAGGGCTCCTACCAGCTGCCGAGCGGCGAGTCGATCATCGTGCGGCTGGAGTCGAACCCGTCGCACCTCGAGTTCGTCGCCCCGGTCGCCGCCGGCGCCACCCGCGCGGCCCAGACCACGCGGCAGGGCCCGCACGCCCACCGCGAGACCAACGCGGCGGTTCCGGTCATCCTGCACGGCGACGCGGCGTTCCCGGGTCAAGGTGTGGTCGCTGAGACCCTCAACCTACAGGCGCTCGATGGCTACACCGTCGGCGGCACGATCCACTTGATCCAAAATAATCAAGTCGGTTTCACCACCGACCCCGACGACGCTCGCTCGACGACGTGGGCGTCCGACCTGGCCAAGGGCTACGACGTCCCGATCATTCACGTCAACGCCGACGACGTCCCGGCCTGCGTCGTGGCGGTCAGGCTCGCCTTCGCCTTCCGCCAGGAATTCGGCCACGACGTACTGATCGACCTGATCGGCTATCGCCGCTTCGGTCACAACGAGGCCGACGAGCCGGCCTACACGCAGCCCGAGATGTACCAGGTGATCAAGAAGCACCCACCAGTCCGCGAGATCTTCGCCCGTCAGTTGATCGAGCAGGGGGTGGTGAGCGAGAAGGAGTCCACGGAGCTGACCGACCAGGTGTGGGAGATCCTCACGGAGGCCCATCAGGACCTCAAGGACCGGATCGCCGCGGCCAAGGACATCCGGCACGCCACCGGCGAGTACGAGCTCGACCGCACCCCGTCGCCCGAAGTCAAGACCGCCGTGTCGCCCGAGCGTCTGGGCGTGCTGAACGACGAACTGCTGGCCGTGCCCGACGGGTTCACCGTCCACCCCAAGCTGGTCCGCCAGCTCGAGCAGCGCCGCGAGGTGTTCGCGGCGGACGGACCCGGCGACGGGATCCTCTGGGCCCACGCCGAGTCACTCGCGTTTGCCTCGCTGCTCACCGAGGGGATCCCGATCCGCCTGACCGGCCAGGACGCCGAGCGCGCCACGTTCAGCCAGCGCCACCTGGTCCTCCACGACCCCAAGACGGGTCAGGAGCATTGCCCGATCCAGCACCTGCCGGGCGCGCTGGCGCCGATGGAGCTGCACAACAGCCCGCTGTCCGAGATGGGCTGCCTCGGGTTCGAGTACGGCTACTCGCAGGAGGCGCCCGAGACCCTGGTGCTGTGGGAGGCGCAGTTCGGCGATTTCGCCAACGGCGCGCAGGTGATCATCGACCAGTTCATCGTCTCCGGGCTGGCCAAATGGGGCCAGACCTCGCGCCTGACCCTGCTGCTGCCGCACGGCTACGAGGGGTCGGGTCCCGAGCACTCCTCGGCCCGGCTCGAGCGGTTCTTGCAGCTCGCCGCCGAGGGGAACATCCGCGTGGCCAATCCGACGACGCCGGCCCAGTACTTCCACCTGCTGCGCCGGCAGGCCCGGGTGGCCAAGCAGCGCCCGCTGGTCGTGATGACGCCCAAGAGCCTGCTCCGGCTGTCCCAGGCGACCAGCACAGTGCGAGAGCTGTGCGAGGGCCGCTTCCAGCCGGTCCTGGCCGAGGCGGGCTTCGGCGGCGATCCGGCCGAGGTCAAGCGACTGATCCTGTGCACCGGCAAGATCTACTACGAGCTCGCCGGCGCACGAGTCGCGGGCCGAGAACCCGGGCGTGGCGATCGGCCGGGTCGAGCTGCTCTATCCGTTCCCCCAGGCCGAGATCCTGTCGCTCGTCGAGACGCTATCCAGGGCTCGAGGAGGTCGTGTGGGTCCAGGAGGAGCCGCGTAACATGGGCGCCCGCGCCCACATGTCGCCGCGGCTGATGCAGATCCTGCCGCAGCATTTGAGGTTCGGCTACATCGGGCGGCCCGAGCGGGCGGCGTCCGGCGAGGGCTATCCGGTGGCGCACGCGGCCGAGCAGAACCGGATCATCACCACCGCCCTGAACGTGGGCGAGGCGGTGTCGCAGTACCCGCGCAAGCTGCCGGGCGAACGGTAAGCCGGACGGGCAAACGGCGCCGGGGCCAGCGGCTTCGGCGCGCGCGATGGCACTAAGCGAGGCTGCGGAACCCGGTCGGCGGCACTCGCGTTCAATCCGTGTCGCGCCGCGCGTCCCCCCCGGAAAGCGCCGTGCCGCCGGGCGGGTATGCAGCCGAAGCGATTTCTGGCACCCTTCCGCCATCGGCTTTCGTAGAGACGGATCGCGCAGAGACAATTCCCGGCGCCACCTGACGCCCGCCTTCGGCGTGCACGACATGGCGATCGACCTGGGCACCGCCAACACGCTCGTATACGTCGGCGGGCGCGGCATCGTGGTGTCGGAGCCATCGGTGGTCGCCTCCGACGTGGACACGGGCCTGGTGCACGCGGTGGGCGCCGACGCCGAGCGGATGATCGGCCGCACGCCGGCCACGATCGCCGCCACCCGGCCACTCAGGCACGGCGTGATCGCCGACTTCGACGTCACCGAGCAGATGCTCCGCTACTTCATCCACAAGGTGCTCGACCGCAAGATGGCCCATCCGCGGCTGATCGTGTGCGCCCCGTCCGGGGTGACCGAGGTCGAGAAGCGGGCCGTCGAGGAGGCCTCGCTGGCCGCCGGCGCGCGGCGGGTGCACCTGATCGAGGAGCCGATCGCGGCCGCCATCGGCGCCGGCATGGAGATCGACGAGCCGGTGGGGCGGATGGTGGTCGACGTGGGCGGCGGCACCAGCGAGATGGCGGTGATCTCGCTGGGCGGGATCGTCGTCTCCCGCTCAGTGCGGGTCGGCGGCTACGAGATGGACGAGGCCATCACCTCCTACCTGCGCAACGCGCACCAGCTGGCGATCGGCTCGAGGACGGCCGAACGGATCAAGATCGAGATCGGGTCGGTCACGCCCCTGCACCCCGAGGAGGCGGTGGAGGTCCGGGGCCGGCACCTGGTCACCGGCCTGCCCACGGGCGTCGAGCTGCGCAGCGAGGAGGTGCGCGCGGCGATCATGGCGCCGGCGCGGGAGATCATGCGGGCGGTCCGCGACACGCTCGAGGAGACGCCACCCGAGCTCGCTTCGGACATCGCCAAGGATGGGATCCTTCTCGCCGGCGGCGGCACGCTGATCCGGGGCTTCGCCGAGCTCGTGGCCGAGGAGACCGGGATGCCGGTGTACTCGGCCGAGTCGCCGTTGACCTGCGTGGCCTTCGGCTCAGGCCAGGCGCTCGCGCATTTCGACCAGCTCAGCCGGGCGAGCCGCCACCGGGTTCCCAGCCTCACGCCCGACTGGCGCACGGTTTCCTAGTCGTTCTCTGACCCGCGCTGCTGCGCAGGCCAGCGCAGACGAGGCGAGGAGGACGAGGAACGGGTCGACCGGCGCGCGAAAGCGCGGCGTCTCGACGTTGACCAGGACCACGCTGAGCGCCAGCAGCAGCGGGATCCACCACAGCCACTTCGGCGCGGCGGGTACCAGCTTCGTAAACGCGCCGGCCAGCGCGAGCACGCAGAGGATCCGGAAGCCATACACGCCGACGCGCAGGATGAAGGCGGCGATCAGGATCGCCGCGACAACGGCGGCTCTGAGCCCGTGAGGCACCGACGAGGTTATGCCTTCAGGAGATTCCGACGATGCTGGCGCAGACCCAGTTCGAGGCGCCGGCGCCGCCGTTCCAGATCCGGCTCGCCACCGCGTCCTGCTCGGCCTTGCTGGCCAGGTAGGCGGCCGGGCCGGTGCCGCCGAACAGCTTCCAGGTGGTCGGCAG
The DNA here is from genome assembly GCA_963757795.1 of uncultured Solirubrobacterales bacterium. Taxonomy (GTDB): domain Bacteria; phylum Actinomycetota; class Thermoleophilia; order Solirubrobacterales; family Solirubrobacteraceae; genus Palsa-465. The sequence continues at coordinate 247,762 of CAVWSI010000004.1, forward strand.
GATCTGGTAGTAGCCAGAAGCCCCCGCGCTGTTGGGCGTCAGGTTCTGTCCGCCGGACTCGCACAGCACGATCGCGTACGGGATGGCCCAGCCGCCGCTCGGGCCGTACGTCGGACCGGCCGGGGTCGGCGTGGCCGTCCGCGCGGCGGCGGCCCGCGCGGCGGCGGCGGCCCGCGCGGCGGCGGCCTGCTCGGCCTCGATGTGGCCGATCTCGCCCTGGAGGCGGTTGCCCCGCTGTCGGCTGGCCACCAGGGCGCTCTGCTGGGCCGCCCGCGCCCGCGCCAGCGCTCGCCTGCTTGGAGTGCAGGAGCACGTTCATGCCGGCCAGCGCGCGCACCCGCTGGGCGGTGGCGTACGTGATCCGGCGATCGGTCACCCGGAGCGCGGCCAGGTGCCTGGCCGCGGCGTCGGCCCGCGCCTTGGCCTCGCGAGTGATCGTGATGATCGTCTGCTGCTGGTGCTGGGCGTCGCGCAGGAACGTGATGCGGTCGAGCAGGTCCTTGAAGCCGTTTGACTCGAGCACGACCGAGACCAGGGTGGGCTTGCTCGCTTCGTAGTCGGTCACCAGCTGTCGCGCCAGCAGCATGCGCGCTCGCGCCAGACGGGCGCGGAGCAGGGCGAGGAGCCGCTGCTCGCGGGTCAGGGCCTTCTGCACCCGGCGCGAGCTGCGGCCCGGTCGCGGGCCAGGTCGGCCCGCACCGCCGCCTCGCGCGACTCAACGAGCGCGATCTGCCGGCTGAGCGAGCTGATCAGGTGCGACAGGCTGCCGATGCTCGACGCGAGGCTGTGCTGGTGGGCCTGCTCGGCGCCCAGCTGGGACTTGAGCGCTCCCAGGCTCGGGTCGGCGCTCGAGGAGACCGGCATCGTGGCCAGTCCGAGCACGACCGCCACCATGGCCGCGCCGGCGACCAGGGGTCGAGGATTCGTGCGCCTTCCAAAGCTCATATTTGCTGCCTACGGGGTTAGCTGTCGGGCTCGCGCGGCGGCTGCGCTACACGGCCATCAGGCCGTGATTCGCCCCAGGGAACTTGGGTCCCCCGCTTTCCCGCTCTTCGCGGGCGGGAAATTCGGCGCCGGGCACCTTATCAGGGCCAGCGCGGCCATATGCTGCGATCCAGTGGTCGATCGATCGCGAACGCCAGATCCTGGCGCGTGTGCGGGCGATTCCGGTCGGCTTCGTGCGCACCTACGGCGACGTCTCGCCGGGCGCGCCGCGCGTCGCCGGCGCGGTCCTGCACGCGTGCGAGGACCCGCGGATCCCCTGGCATCGCGTCGTCCGCGCCGACGGCACCCTGGCCAAGGGCGAGCGTCAGCGCGTGCTGCTCGTCGGCCGAGGGCGTCCCGTTTCGCGGTTCGCGGGTCGATCTGCGGGTAGCGCGGCTTCCCGAAGCGTGATGTGGGTCCAGCGTGAGATCGAGCTCGAGGCGCGGCCGCGGGGGTTTCACCTGGTGACGCGGGACATCGCCGGCGCGCTGCCCGAGCTGGGCGACGTCTCGGTCGGCCTGCTGCACCTGCTGATCCAGCACACGTCGGCCTCGCTGGCGCTGAACGAGAACGCCTCGCCTGACGTTCGGCGCGACTTCGAGACGTGGTTCAGACGCGCCGTACCGGACGGGCGCGCCGTACTGGACCCATACGCTGGAGGGCGACGACGACATGCCGGCCCACATCAAGGCCTCGCTGCTCGGGCCGTCGTTGACGCTGCCCGTGGCGCGTGGCCGGCTTGCGCTCGGCACCTGGCAGGGGATCTACCTGTGCGAGCACCGCGACCGTGGCGGCTCGCGGTCGGTGATCGCCACGTTGTGGGGATCGTTCTTCAGAGCGCGACTGGAGCTAGCGCCCCTTCCACACGGGATCACGCCGCTCGGAGAACGAGGTGGCGCCCTCGCGCGCGTCCTCGGATTTGAACACCGGATCGGAGATCGTGCGTTGGCGCTCGAAGAACTCGGCGTCCGGCCAGTCGGCCGACTCAACCAGGATGCGCTTGGTGGCGGCCAGGGCGAGCGGACCATTGGCGGCGATCGTCTCCGCAAGCTCCAGGGCCGTCTGCAGCGCCTCGCCCGGGTTCGGTCAGCCGGTTGACCAGGCCGAGGGCATGCGCGCGCTCGGCCTCGATCGGGTCACCGGTCAGGGCCAGCTCCATCGCCACGTTGCGCGGTAGGGCACGCGGCAGCCGAAGCAGCGCGCCGCCGGCCGCGACCAGCGAGCGCTTGACCTCGGGGATGCCGAGGCGGGCGCCCCGGGCGGCGACGATCAGGTCGCAGGCCAGCGCCACCTCGAGCCCGCCCGCCACCGCGAATCCCTCGATCGCCGCGATCAGCGGCTTCTCAGCCGAGCGCTCGGTGATGCCGGCGAACCCGCGGCCCTCGACTTGCGGACGCTCGCCGGCCACGAACGCCTTCAGGTCCATACCGGCGCAGAACCCCTTGCCGGCGCCGGTGAGCACGCCGACGCTGAGCCCGGCATCGACCGTCGAGCTCGTCCAGGGCGGCGGCGATGCCCTGCGCGACGGCGGCGTTGACCGCGTTGCGCTGGTCCGGACGGTTGATCGTGATCAGCAGGATGCGCCCGCGGCGCTCCCGCAGAACTGAATCGTTGTCGTCGTTCACGCCGCGAACAATCGCAAATCCGGCTCGCGCTCGCCGCGCAGCACGGCCAGGTCCACCTCCACGCACTCGATTCCCCGCGCCGCCGCCAGCACGCACGCCTGCGGCTTGATCGTCTGAGCGGCGAGGATCCCGCGGCAGGACGCGAACGCCGGGTCGAGCCGGATCCGCTCCAGGTAGCGGGTGAGCTGCTCGACCGCTTCGATCCCCGCCACCCGCTTGACCTCGACCGCCACCCAGTCGTCGTCGCAGTCGCGGCACATCAGATCAACCGGGCCGATGTCGGTCGGCCACTCCCGCCGGACCAGCCGCAGGCCCTCGCCGCACCAGGTGGGGCGATCGGCCAGCAACTCCTGGAGGTGCGCCTCGACCCCGTCCTTGGTGAGCGCGGCGTCCTCGTCGGGCGGGCCCATGTCGTGCGTGGAGTCGGACAGCACCTCCGCGATGTCGATCTCGAGCCTGTCGCCGTCGGCCTGGGCCCGCTTGCGCACGACGATGTGGCCGTCCGACTCCTCGATCACCGTCGGCGGCGTCATCCAGTTCAGTGGCTTGTACCCGCCGGCGTCGGCATGGATCAGCACCGACCCGTCGGCCTTGACGATGATCAGGCGGAGCGCCTCCGGCAATAGCGCGTTCAGGCGTCCGCGGTAGCGGACCTCGCAACGGGCGACGATCAGCCGCATCGATTCCCACCCTATGATCAGAAGCGGACGTTTACCCCATGCGCCACCAACTCCGCCCTCTCTTCGACCGCGTCGTGATCAAGGAGCTCGACCCCGATCGGGTCCGCCGCTCAGGCCTGATCGTGCCCCCCGGCTCCGAGGAACCGCCGCCCCAGCACGGCATCGTGCTCGCCGTGGGACCCGGCCTGGACTGGTGGGACCACGTCGGCATCGCCATGCCGGTCCGACCTGGCGATCACGTGGTGTTCCCCGCCTCGGCCGGCGTCGTGGATCGAGGTCGAGGAGGAGCGGCTGCTCGTGTGCCGGGTGGGTGAGCTGCTCGGGGTGTTGGAGTCCGTCGAGAACTGTCCGGGCTGCGGCGGCCGTCCACTGGCGGCCGGCGAGTCGTGCCCCGTGTGCGGGCGCGAGGGCTCGATCGCCTGAGCGTCGCCGGCGGTCTCGGCGCGTCTTCGCCGGCCCGACTGCGCCCTGCCGCCCCACCCCCGCGTGCAATTTCCGCTACTCGCGGCGTCAGCGGCCCGTTGTGACGGATTCCGCCTCTGTGGCGGGCAGAATCCGTCAAGACGGCAACCCGGCGGGGCCGAATGACGGAATTTGCCCCGTTACCGGTCGCGAGGCGGTGGGGGTGCTACGCGGCGGTCCGTTCGGACAACGACCGGGGCTGCGCCGCCTCTACCCGCGCCAGCAGGTCGGCCACCTCCGGGTTGTCACCCAGCGCCAGCGCCCGGCGGCAGGCGTCGATGCATTCGCTCGCCCGGTTGGTCCGGGCGAGGGCGTGCGCAAACGACGTCCACGCGGCCGCCGAGTCGGGCTCCAGCCGCGTGGCCGCCTCGGCCGCCGAGACTTCGGCCCCGACGTCGCCGGCCAGGTGGTAGGCGAGCGCCAGCGTGAGCAGGCCTTCGACGGTGGGCCCGACCTGTCTCGCCTGCTCCAAGGCGGAGATCGCGCCGGGGCGGTCCATCAGCCGCAGTCGCAACCGCCCGAGACGCTCCCACGAGGACGCGTCGGCCGGCGCGCGCCCGGCGGCGCGCTCGGCGGCCTCGGCGGCCAGGTCGATCGCGCCCATGTCCTCATAGATCCGGGCCGCGAAGCGCTCCGGGGTCGGCCGATCGGGCTCCGCCCGCGCCCAGTCGCGCACGGCACGGGCGGCGGCGGGCAGGTTTCCGGCCTGCCAGAACGCGCTCGTGAGCAGCCTCAGCACGATCGGGTTGGCCGGGTCGGCGTCGCGCGCGTAAATCAGCCGCTGGGCGGCCAGCTTGGCATCCCCTTCGGCCAGGGCGTGCTGAGCTGCGGTCATGAACCGCTGCACCCGGTCGGCGGCGGGATCGGGCTTGGAGAAGTCGACGAATTGGAGTGATCCGGCGGGCACGGTCCGGATGCCGACCGCGAATTTCACCCGCGCCCACTGCTGGACGTCCTCCTCGTCGCCCGAGAAGTAGATCCCGGTCACGCTCCCTACGCCCCACTCCGGATAGGAGACGCAGCGGGCGTAGCGATGCACGACCGAGTGGTCGGGTACGCGCGAGCCGAACGGGTCGTGCTTGGCGCGGTCCTCGGCCGCCGCGCGCTCGCGCTGCTCGGACTCGTAGGCCCGTCGGCCGGCCTCCTCCCGGGCTTTGCGCGCCGCCGCTGCGGACACCTTGACCGCGTTGCGGCTGACCCGGCCGCCCCGCGACTGCTCCGCCAGTTGCTCGAGCTGATCGGCCGCCTCGTTGATCGCCTGCAGGTGACGCTGGTGCTCGTGCTGGCGCCCCGGGGGCGCGACGTCCGGATGCCAGCGCTTGGCCATACGCCGTCGCGCCAGCTGTACCGTGCGCTGATCGAACGGCGGCTCGAGCTCCAGCAGGAGGAGGGCTTGCTCGACGTCGAGGATGCGAGGCATGACCTACAGAAGTTAGCGTCGCCGTGAAGCGGCAGCGGCACGGGTCAAGCCCGCCGAGACGGACGAGACTGCAACAATTTAGTCTCAATTAGAGTCGGTTGGACTCACGCACCGTAAGCTGGCCGGCGTGAGTAGCAGAGGCAGAAGAAGGCAGCGAGGCGGGAGTCTCGTCGTTCTCGCCGGCCTCGCCGCGGTCCTCGCCACCGGTCTCGGCGCCGCGCTGCTCGCGCTGCTGACCAGCGTGTTCGGCGTTCCGGGCAACCGGTGCGGTTCGCCCGTCGGGACGGGGGCCGGCGGAGCCGCCCAGGCCGGTCCGGGTGGCGGCATCGTGCTCGGCCCGCCCGGCGCCGGCCAGTTCGTCGGCGCCACCGAGTACGGCGGCCCCGGCGATCCGAGCAGCGGCATCTTCGGATCCTCTGGCGCCAACCTGCTCGACGTCCCAGACAGCTACGCCGAACTCGGCGGCACCACATTCCAGACCGCCACCGCGATGGGCGGCCTGCCCTACCTCACGCCACTGCGCATCACCTGGGGCAACCGTTCGGCCATCGCCTACAAGCGCGACATCGGCTTGGGCGGCGGTCCCGTCGGCGGCCTTCCGCGCGTGCTCGACCTGTGGTGGGAGCTGGCCAGTCGCCTGGGGATCCCCTACGAGGACGGGCTGTGGTCGGGGCCGGTGAAGATCGAGCGCCCACCCGCGGCCGGCGCCGGGAACGTGCTCGGTCAAAGCGACGGCGCCTCACCCGCGCTGGTCCCGGTCTCGAGCGCCGCGCAGGATCCCGGCGCATGCGCGCCACAAACCGTCGACGGCGTCCCGATGACCACCGGGGAACACGCTGAGCTTCTCTCGAACGGACTGGCTGGGGCACCGGCCGGCGCACCGCCCGCCGTGGCCCAGATCATTGCCGCTGGCAACCAGATCGCCGGCAAGCCATATGAGGTCGGAGGGAGTCACGGCCTGCCGCTGGCGCAGATCGGCGACACCTACGACTGCTCGAGCAGCGTCGAGCACCTCCTGTACGGCGCCCGCCTGCTGCCGGTGACCTACGACGCACCATCGGGGACACTCGAGTCATTCGGGCTCCCTGGCCCCGGCCGTTGGGTCACGCTGTTTGCGAACGCCGACCACGTGTTCATGTACGTGGCGGGCCTGCGCTGGGACACGCACAACGCCGCCGGTCCGAACGACGGGAGCATCGGGATCGGCTGGCACCCGCAGATCCGGAGCTCGGCCGGGTTCGTGGCCCGGCACCCGGCGGGGTTGTGACCCATGCGCCGGGCGCTCGTCATCGGCGTCTGCACACTGGCGGCCACCGGCTGCGGCGCGACGCATCACAGGCTCGCGCGTACCGCCACTACCCGCTCGATGCTCGCCCGGGCCGAGGCGACCCACGAATACCCGTCCCCGCCGCCGCCACCGCAGACCGCCGGTCACGCGGCCGGCGCGCCGATCCGGGCGGTCCGGGTCTTCGCCACCGCCTACATCAACTGGAGCGCCGAGACTGTCGCGGCCGACATGGGGTCGCTGGCCGCACAGGAGCATCGGTCAGGCGCGCTCGGCGATGGCGCTTGCCGCCGCCCAGACCGCGGACGACTACGAGCTCCGCCGTGGCGGGATCGCCAACCACGGTGTGGTGGAGGCGGTCGCGCCACTGCCCGAACGGCGAGACCAGTACGTCGTGGTCACGCTCGAGTCGACGAGCGCCACCAACACCTCCGCCTACCGGGGCCTCCGTCCCGCCTGGCACGTCGCGCTCGCCACCGTCACCGAGCAGGCGCCCGGCGAGTGGGTCGTGAGTGGGTGGCAGCCGGAGAACTAGGGGCCGCCTTCGGCGGCGTCCATGGGGCCTGGGAAGCCTCGTCCGGCTGGACGCGATACCCGCCGGGCACGGATGCCAGCTTGATTGGAAACCCGCCTGCCCACCCTCGCCGCCCCAGGGACGCCGAGCGGAGCGAGGCCCGTTATCCCACCGGTTGACCGTTCGCGGTCAGCGTGACCTCGACGTTGCCGCGCGTGGCGTTCGAGTACGGGCAGATCTGATGCGCTGCCGCGACGATCTCCACGGCTTGATCGGCGTCCTGCACCTGGGGCAGCGAGACATCTAGCTGGACCGCGATGTTGAACCCGCGCTCCTCGGTCGTGATCAGGCTGACCTTGCTCTCGATCGAGGCGTCGCCGACCTCAGCCTTGGCGCGCCGCGCCGCCACGCCCAGCGCGCCCTCGAAGCAGGCCGCGTAGCCGACGGCGAACAGCTGCTCGGGATTGGTGCCGCCGCCCTCGGTGGGGGGACGCAGCTGTACGTCGAGTGCCCCGTCGGTGGTCTTGCCGTGACCCTGCTCGCGTCCGCCGGTGACCGTTGCCTCTGCCGTGTACACGACCTTCGCCATGCTCGCTCTCCTTCGATCTCGGTTGAGGGCACAAGCTTAATGCCCAGCGATGTTCAAGACGACCGCGGTCGCGAAGCACACGACCGCGGCCACCCGGATCAGCCAGCCCGGCGCGGTCGCCCAGGCGGCCGGTGGCCATGCTGACGATCGCCACCGTCATACAAACGACCGCGACGAGCGCGAACACCGCGGCCAGAGCACGCACGAGCCGGGCTCCTATCCTCTGCACGACAACATGTCGACCCAGTACATCTTCACCACCTACAAGCTCTCGCGCCGCTACCCGCCCGATCGCGAGGTCCTGACCGACATCTCGCTGCTCGTTCCTCCCCGGGGCCAAGATCGGGGTGATCGGCTACAACGGCTCCGGGAAGTCCACGCTGCTGCGGATCATGGCCGGGCTCGACACCGAGTTCGACGGCCACGCGCAGCTCGGCCAGGGCGCCACGGTGGGCCTGCTCGAGCAGGAGCCGCAGCTGGACGAGGCAAAGAACGTCCGCGCGAACATCGAGGAGGGGGTCGCCGAGACGAAGGCCCTGCTCGACCGGTTCAACGAGCTCTCGATGAACTACTCCGACGAGACCGCGGACGAGTTCGCGCGCGTGCAGGAGCAGATCGACGCGGTCGACGGCTGGAATCTCGAGACCACGCTGGAGATCGCGATGGACGCGCTCCGAACCCCGCCACCCGAGGCCGACGTGACCACGCTGTCGGGCGGCGAAAAGCGGCGCGTGGCGCTGGCCCGGCTGCTGCTGAGACAGCCCGACCTCCTGCTCCTCGACGAGCCGACCAACCACCTGGACGCCGAGTCGGTGGCGTGGCTCGAGCGCCACCTCCAGGAGTACCGGGGCACGGTCGTCGCGATCACCCACGATCGCTACTTCCTGGACAACGTGGCCGGCTGGATCCTCGAGCTCGACCGCGGCCGCGGCATTCCCTATCAGGGCAACTACTCGGGCTGGCTCGAGCAGAAACGTGCCCGCTTGCAAACCGAGGAGAAGCAGGAGAGCGCGCGCAAGCGGACGATCGAGCAGGAGCTCGAGTGGGTTCGCCTCAACGCCAGCGCGCGGCGCAACAAGCCGAAGGCCCGCCTCAACGCCTACGAGTCGCTGCTCGCCCAGGACCGAAACGTCAAGCTCGACCAGGTCCAGATCCACATCCCGGCGGGTCCCCGGTTGGGCGGCACCGTGGTCGAGGCCAGCGCGCTGCGCAAGGCCTATGGCGACCGCGTGCTGATCGATGAGTTGAGCTTCACCCTTCCCCCCGGCGGCATCGTCGGCGTGATCGGCCCGAACGGCGCCGGCAAGACCACGCTCCTGCGGATCATCACCGGCCAGGAGCAGCCGGACGCCGGCTCGTTCAAGCTCGGGGAGACGGTCGAGCTGGCCTACGTCGACCAGTCCCGCGACGCGCTCGACCCCGAGAAGACCGTGTGGCAGGAGATCTCCGGCGGCCAGGACCAGATCAAGCTGGGCGACCGGACGGTGAACAGCCGCGCCTACGTGGCCGGCTTCAACTTCAAGGGATCGGACCAGCAGAAGAAGGTGGCCAAGCTGTCGGGCGGCGAGCGCAACCGCCTGCATCTGGCCAAGCTGCTCAGGACCGGCGGCAACCTCCTCCTGCTCGACGAGCCGACCAACGACCTGGATGTGGACACGCTGCGGGCACTCGAAGAGGCGCTGCTCACGTTCGCCGGGTGTGCGGTGGTGGTATCCCACGACCGCTGGTTCCTGGACCGGATCGCCACCCACGTGCTCGCGTTCGAGGGCGACTCCCAGGTCCGCTGGTTCGAGGGCAACTTCGAGGCGTACGAGAGCTACCGGCGCGAACAACTCGGGGCCGAGGCGGATCGTCCGCACCGGATCACGTACAAGAAGCTGGTGCGCGGTTAGGTGCCCTCGAAAGCCGTCCTGATCACCGGCTGCTCCTCAGGCATCGGGCACGCCGCCGCGAAGCTGCTGTGCCGCGAGGGCTGGACGGTGTACGCCACCGCGCGCCGGCCTGAGACGCTGATGGACCTCGAGCAGGGCGGCTGCAAGACGCTCGCCCTCGACGTCACCGACCAGGCGTCGATGGCCGCCGCGGTCGACGCCGTTACGGCCGCCGAGGGCGCGGTCGGCGTGCTGATCAACAACGCCGGTTACAGCCAGTCGGGGGCGGTCGAGTCCGTCCCGCTCGAGCAGGTGCGCCGGCAGTTCGAGACCAACGTGTTCGGGCTGATCGGCATGTGCCAGTTGGTGCTGCCGGGCATGCGGGCGCAGGGCTGGGGCCGGATCGTGAACCTGAGCAGCATGGGTGGCCGGCTCACTTTCCCGGGGGGTGGGATCTACCACTCGACCAAGTACGCGGTCGAGGCGATCTCGGACGCTCTGCGCTTCGAGGTACGCGGGTTCGGTGTCCAGGTGATCGTGATCGAGCCGGGTCTGATCGTCACCAACTTCGGCGAGACCGCGGCGGGTTCGGTGGGGCAGGACGATGGGCCGTATGCCGAGTTCAATCGCGCGGTGGCCAGCAAGACCGAGGAGGCCTATCGCGGACCGATGGCCAGGCTGGGCGGCGCCCCCGACGCCGTGGCGAAGACGATCGCCGCCGCACTGAAGGCCGAGCGTCCTAAATCCCGCTACCCGGTCACCCCCAGCGCGCACCTGATGATCAACCAGCGCCGGCTGATGCCCGACCGCCTGTGGGACCTGGTCATGCGCACCCAGTTCCCCACCCCGTAGCGATCGGACGCGCCGGGCTACAGGCCGAGTTCTTCCAGCTTGACGCGCAGGTCGCCGACGTCCCGCGCCACCGCGTCGGCTCCGGCGAGCTCGCCTGCCCCGTACGGACCGGTGGTGACCGCGACGCAGCGCAGCCCGTCGGCATGGGCGCAGGCGATGTCGCGCGGGGTGTCGCCGATCACGATGGTCCGATCGCGCGGCACGTGCCCGGCTCGACGGCGGGCGATCGGAGGCAGCGCGGCCCGATCCTCGGAATCGGAGCCGAAGCCGCCGGGCGCCGACCGGAACCACTTGCCGATCCCGGCTCTGGCCAGCTTCAGCCGCGCCACCGGCTCGTAATTACCGGTCACGAGGCCCAGCGCGACGCCCGAGCGCCCCTCCAGCCAGCTCAGCACGTCCGGGATACCGGGCACGACGTGCGCGCTTAGATCCGCCGGGACAGATCTGGGCGTAGATGCGGCAGCACGCGTCGCGCACGTCGACCGCACGCTCGTCGATGCGTCGGGCGGACACGCCGAGGTCGAGGAGGATCAGCCGGGAGATCTCGCCGTCGGTCCGTCCCGCCGGGTGAACCTGCTTACGCACGCCGGCCGGATCGACGCCGTGGACCTCCCGGATCGCCCCGTCCAGCGCCTCGCTGTGGGCTCGGGTGGCCCCCGACAGCAGCGTGCCGTCGATGTCGAACAGCACGAGCACAGCGTCCACCCCGGTTCGACCTCTAGCGCTCGAACGACGTGCCGGGCTCGAGCCGGCGGGCGAAGGCGGCGATCAGGCGAGCGGCCGCGTCGACATCGGCCACCGACACCATCTCCACCGGGGAATGCATGTACCGGCAGGGAACCGAGACCAAGCCGGTCGCGACGCCGGCGCGGCTCAGATGGATCGCGTCGGCGTCGGTGCCGGTCCCCTTCCCGAGCGACTCGAGCGTGAACGGGATGCTCTCGGCCTCGGCCGCCTCGTACAGCCGCTCGAAGACCAGCGGGTGCAGCGAGGTGCCGCGGGCGATCACCGGCCCCGAGTCCAGCGGATGCTTGGTGATGGGCCCGAGCTCGATTCCGGGCTGATCGGTGGCGAAGGTCAGGTCGACGACCACCGCCACGTCCGGATCGTGGGCGAACGCGCTGGTGCGCGCGCCGGCGAACGTGGTCTCCTCCTGGGTCACGGCTAGGGCGAGCACGTCGCCCGGAGCGCCTCCGGCCTCGGCCACCAGGCGGGCCGCCTCGGCCGCGACGTAGCAGCCGACCCGGTTGTCCAGCGAACGCGAGACGACACGCTCGTGACGGAATTCGGCCGGCTCGGCATCGATCACCGCCACGTCCCCGATGCGGACCAGTTGCCGCGCCTCGTCGGCATCCTTGACTCCGATGTCGATGTGGAGCTCCTTGGTCTCGGGCACCTTCTTGCGGTCGTCCTCCTTGAGCAGATGGATTGGCTTGCGGCCGATCACGCCGGGGACATCGCCGTTGCGGGTGTGCAGCCGCACGCGCTGGCCGATCAGGACACTGGCGTCCCAGCCGCCGACCTGGCCGAAGCGCAGGTAGCCGTCGTCTTCGATGTGCGAGACGTGCAGCCCGATCTCGTCGATGTGGCCCACGACCGCCACGGTCAGCCCATCCGCGGTGCCCGCCACCCGGGCGAACGAGGAACCGACGCGGTCGCCGCCCACCTCGGACGCGAAGCTCGAGCAGTACTCCCGCCACACCCGCGCGGGGGCCGATTCGTGCCCCGAGGGACCGGGAGCGCCCAGCAGCGACATCAGCAGTTCCGGGACCGGCACGCCGCCTAAGCCTATTCGCTAATCGGCAACATTGCGGAGCGTCCCGAATCGCGGGCGATTTCGCGCGTGTGCCGGGCCCCTGCCGTGGGTAGCAATCCAGTCATGTCGTCGGACTTGAAGGTAGACGAGCCGGAGTCCGAGCTCGAATCGCTGCGCGGGCTGCTCGCCGATCGCGGGATCGAGCTGCGCGAAGAACCTGATTTCGACCGGGACGCCGGCAAGGCGCCCGAGCGGGAGGCGAGCCTTCCGCATGAGCGAGACCGCGGAGCGCACGATGGACGCGATGTCGCTGTTCCTGGCCGAGGTCCGCCGCCACCGGCTGCTGACCCGTGCCGAGGAGAGGGCCCTGGCCAAGCGGATCGAACGTGGCGATCTGGCCGCCAAGGAGCGCCTGGTCAACTCGAACCTGCGCCTGGTCATCTCCAACGCCCGCAGCTACGAGGGCCTCGACCTGCCGCTGATGGATCTGATCCAGGAGGGCATGCTTGGGCCTGATCCGAGCCGCCGAGAAGTTCGACTGGCGCAAGGGCTACAAGTTCTCCACCTACGCCACGTTCTGGATTCGCGAGTCGATTCAGCGAGCGATCGCCAACCGGGCCCGCCCGATCCGGGTGCCGGTCCACATCGGCCAGCGCGAACGCCGCGTCGGGCGCGCCCGGGCGGCGCTGGTCGCCCAGCCTCGGCCGCGAGCCCACCGACGAGGAGATCGCCCAGGAAGCCGAGCTGGAGCTGCGCGACGTGCACGCCACGCGGGACATCGCGCGCGTGGTCACCAGCCTCGATCGTCCGGTCGGCGAGGAGGACGAGGCCACGCTCGGCGCGTTGCTCGCCTCGGACGCTCGCGCTCCCGACGAGCAGGTCGAGCTCGCCGCCCGCGACGCCGCCCTGCACAAGGCGTTGCAGCGGCTCTCCGAAGCCGAGCGCAATGTGGTCAAGCTGCGCTACGGAATCGACGGCGATGAGCCCACCCCGCTCCGGGAGGCCGGCCGTCGCCTCGGCATCTCTTCGGACGCGGTGCGCAAGCTCGAGCGCAAGGCGCTCGCAGAGCTGGCCGAGTGCGGACGAGCTCGAAGCGCTCCGCCCGGCCGCGTAAGTCCTGGAAAGTCGAGGACTTTGGCGATCCAGCTGGCAAATGCGTAGCTGCATCGCCAAAGTCCAGCGTCTGGCTAACGCAGCAGCGTCCTCAACACATACTGAAGGATCCCTCCGTGGCGGAAGTACTGCTGCTCCTTGGGCGTGTCGATCCGGACGATCACGCCGAACTCCAAGGGCGCGTGCGCCCCCGAGTCGGCACGCACGGTCAGCTCCCGCGGGAGCGGATCGGCCTCGGCGATCCCGCCGATCGTGAATACCTCGCGCCCCGTCAGCCCCAGAGACGCCGCGGACTCGCCGGCCGAGAACTGAAGCGGCAACACTCCCATCCCCACCAGATTCGACCGGTGGATCCGCTCGAAGCTCTCGGCGATGACCGCCCGGACCCCGAGCAGGCGCGTCCCCTTGGCCGCCCAGTCGCGCGAGGAGCCCGAGCCGTACTCCTTGCCCGCGAGCACGATCAGTGGGATGTCGGCCTCCATGTACCTCATCGCCGCGTCGTAGATCGACATCTGCTCGCCGTGGCCATCGGCGCCGAGGTAGATCGTGACCCCGCCCTCGGTGCCCGGCGCCAGAACATTGCGCAGGCGGATGTTGGCGAACGTGCCGCGCACCATCACCTCGTGGTTGCCGCGGCGTGACCCATACGAATTGAAGTCCCGCGCCTCCACCGCGTTCTCGTTGAGGTACCGGGCGGCCGGACCGTCGCGCTTGATCGAGCCGGCCGGGGAGATGTGGTCGGTGGTGACGCTGTCACCCAGCACGGCCAGCACCCGCGCCCGCTCGATGTCCTCGATCGGCTGCGGCTCCCGCGGCATCTCGTCGAAGTACGGAGGCCGGCGCACGTAGGTCGAGCGCGGATCCCAGGCGAACAGGTCCCCGGTCGGCACCGGAAGCGAGTTCCAGCGCTCCTCCCCGTCGAACACCTCGCCGTAGCTCTTGCGGAACATGTCCGATTGGACCGCATCCTCGACCGTCGCGGCGACCTCGACCGAATCGGGCCAGATGTCCTTCAGAAACACCGGCTCCCCGTGACGGTCCTCGCCGAGCGGCTCGTCGTAGAGGTCGATGTCCATCGTCCCGGCGATCGCGTAGGCCACGCAGAGCGGCGGCGAGGCGAGGTAGTTCATCTTGACGTCGGGGTTGATGCGGCCCTCGAAGTTGCGGTTACCGGACAGGACCGAGACCACGGCCAGGTCGTTGTCCTGCACGGCGGCGGAGACCTCGGCCGGCAGGGGGCCGCTGTTGCCGATGCACGTCGTGCACCCATACCCGACCAGGTTGAAGCCGAGGCCGTCCAGGTACTCGGTCAGGCCGGCCCGCTCCAGGTACTCGGTGACTACCTTCGACCCTGGCGCCAGCGACGTCTTGACCCATGGCTTCACCGTCAACCCCTTCAAAACCGCGTTCCGGGCCAGCAACCCCGCGCCCAGCATCACCGACGGATTGGAGGTGTTCGTGCACGACGTGATCGCCGCGATCACGACGTGCCCGTGGTCCAGGAACGTCTCCGTCCCGTCGGCCAGCGTGACCGAGCAGTGCGTCACGCTGCGATCGGCGACCTGTGCGCCGCCCGTGCCGCCGGCCGGCTCGTGCCCATCGCCGTTCGGCACATGCGTCGCCACCGGGTCAGAGGCCGGGAAGCTCTCGGCGACCGCCTCATCCTCGAGGTCCTCTTCGGGCACGTAACCCTCGAGGGCCATCCGGAAGGCCGGTTTGGACTCGGTCAGCGACACGCGGTCCTGCGGACGCTTCGGCCCCGCGATGCTGGGAACGACGGTCCCGAGATCGAGCTCGATCTTGTCGCTGAACGTCGGCTCCTCGGAGTCGGGGTCGTGCCACAGGCCCTGCTCCCGCGCATACGCCTCGACCAGCTCGATCAGCTCGTGCGGCCGCCCGGAGAACTCCAGATACCGCAATGTCTCGGAATCGATCGGGAAGATCGCGCAGGTGGAGCCGAACTCCGGCGACATGTTGCCGATCGTGGCGCGGTCGGCCAGCGGCAGCCCCGCCAGCCCCTCGCCGTAGAACTCGACGAACTTGCCGACCACGCCCCGCGCGCGCAGCATCTCGGTCACCGTGAGCACCAGATCCGTCGCCGTGGCGCCCTCCTGCAACGAGCCCGTCAGCCTGAAGCCGAGCACCTGCGGGATCAGCATCGACATCGGCTGCCCCAGCATGGCCGCCTCGGCCTCGATCCCGCCCACGCCCCAGCCGAGGACACCCAGCCCGTTGATCATCGTGGTGTGCGAGTCGGTCCCGACCAGCGTGTCCGGGTACGCCTGAGCCAGGCCGTCGCGACTCGAGTCAACGAACACCACCCGCGCGAGGTACTCCAGGTTGACCTGGTGGACGATCCCGGTGTCGGGCGGGACCACCTTGAAGTTGTCGAACGCGTCCTGGCCCCAGCGCAGGAACGCGTAGCGCTCGCGGTTTCGCTCGAACTCGAGCTCGGCGTTGCGGGCGAAGGCGGCCGGCGAGCCGAACACGTCGACCTGCACCGAGTGGTCGATGACCAGCTCGGCCGGCGCGAGCGGGTTGATCTTGCCCGGGTCGCCGCCCATCTCCCGTATGGCGTCGCGCATGGCGGCCAGGTCGACCACCGCCGGCACGCCGGTGAAGTCCTGCATGATGACCCGGGCCGGCGTGAAGGCGATCTCGACCGACGGCTCGGCATGCGCGTCCCAACCGGCGAGCGCCTCGACGTCCTGGGCCCGGATCGACTCGCCGTCCTCGTTTCGCAGCAGGTTCTCGAGCAGGACCTTGAGCGAGAACGGCAGACGGGCCACGTCGTAGTTCGCCTGCAGGGCATCCAGCCGGAAGATCTCGAGCTCGACGCCCACCCACGGTGAGCGTCGCCTTGGCGTCGAAGCTGTTGGGCATCAGGTTCTCGTTTCTCGTGAAGGTCTTGGTGGGGCTTACTGTAGGACGACGGGCCTCCTACGCGCGTCTTAGCGACGTCTTCACGCCCGCTTCGCCCGTCGGCCGATTCTCCTCTCGGAACAGATTCCGACCTAATCCGAGGAGGACCGATGATGACCTTCCTGAGCTGGACTCTTGTCGCCGCCGCGGGGGCCGTGTTCGCGGCGATGGCCGCGGCGGGCGTTGCGGCCGAGGCGCACCGCGCACCTGATCAGCCATGAGCTGGGACTCGATCTCCTACCCGGCCCCTGCCGCGGCCCACCGACGCGTTCGCAGTGGCGTGGGCCGGGCACACCGCTTGCGCGCGCTCGTGGCGCGGCCCGAGGTGATCGGCCTGCTCGCCCTCACCGCCGTCCTCAACCTGTGGAACCTCGGCGTCAACGGCTGGGCCAACACCTACTACACGCGCCGCCGTGCGGTCGATGAGCACGAGCTGGCACAACTTCCTCTTCGCCTCGCTCGACCAGAGCGGGCTGATGACGATCGACAAGCCGCCGCTCGCCTACTGGGTGCAGGCGCTTTCGGTCCGCATCTTCGGCTTCCATCCGCTCAGCATCCTCGTGCCCGAGGCGCTGATGGGCGTCGCGGCGGTGGCGCTCGTCTACGACATGACGCGGCGGATGTTCGGGCGCGTGGCCGGCACGGTGGCCGGCCTGGCCTTTGTGCTGACGCCGATCACGGTGGCGATCGCTCGCCACAACAACCCCGACGAGCTGCTGATCCTGTGCTGCGTTGCCGCACTGTGGTGCACGGTCCGTGCGCTCGAGACCGGGCGCACGAAGTGGCTGGTGCTCACCGGCGTGTGCGTGGGGCTGGGCTTTGAGACCAAGATGGGCGTGGCACTGCTGGTCGTACCGGGGATCGCCGCGGCCTGGATGTGGAGCCGGTGGGGGCAGACCTGGCGGGCGCGCTTCACCGCGCTCCGCCAGCTGCTGGCCGGCGGAGCATCGTTGATCGCGGTCGGTGGCGCCTGGCCCCTGCTGGTCACGCTCACCCCGGCGGCCGACCGGCCGTGGATCTCGGGGACCTCGGACAACAGCATCTGGTCGCTGATCTTCGGCTACAACGGCCTCGGCCGGGTGGCTGGGCAGACCGGCGGACCCGCCGGCACCGGCGTTCCGGGCGGCGGCGGGGGCGGCTTCGGCGCCAACAGCCTGTTCGGCGGCGCCACCGGTCCCTTCCGCCTGCTCCAGTCGGCGCTGGGCGATCAGGCCGGGTGGCTGCTCGGCTTCGCGGTCGTCGCCGGCCTGGCCATCCTCGTCCTCACTCGCCTTCGTCGCCGCGATCCCCGCACCGGTTGGCTCGTCGCCGTCGGCGGCGCCTTCCTGACCTCTGCGGTCGTATTCAGCTTCGCCTCAGGCATCTTCCACCCTACTACGTCTCGTTCCTGGCCCCCTTCGCCGCCGCGCTGGTCGGCGCCGGCGCGGGCCTGCTGGTTCCGCGCGCGCTGGGCGGCGCGGCCGACGGCAGTCGGGCTGCCCGGTTGATCGCACCGCTGGCGATCGCCGCCGGCGCGGTCACCGAGCTGGTCGTCCTGGGCGAGCTGGGCGGCGCGGTGTCGTGGGCCAGGCCGCTCATCATCGGCGTGGCGGGCACCGCGGCGGTGATTCTCGCCCTCGAGCCTCTCGCCGCGCCTCCGCGCACTCCTCGTCGCCGCCACGCTGGCCGTGCTCCTGGCCGCGCCGGCGGCCTGGGCGGCCCAGACCCTGGGTCATGCCACCAGCAGCACGTTCCCGGCCGGCGGATCGGCCAGCGCGTCGGCCGGGGGACCCGGCGGTGGACCGAGCGCCGGCGGGTTAGCGCGCGGCAACCCGGGCCGGGGCGGCTTCGCGCCGCCGTCGTCGGGCGGCTTCGCGCCACCGCAGTCCCGGGGCAATTTCGCCACCGCCGGCGACGGCGCGTGGCGTCGGACCGTCCCGCTCCGGCGGCGCCGTCGCCGGCGGGCCCGGCGGCTTCGGAGCCGACAGTGCCTCGTTGACCGCCGCGGTACGATATGTGAACCAACACGGTGGGGGCACCATCGGGGTTTCCAGTCAGAGCAGCGCGGCTGCGTCCATAGTGAATACAAACGCGAATGTCGCCGGGCTCGGCGGCTTCTCCGGGCGCGAGAGCTCGGTCAGCGTGAGCTGGCTGGCCGAGCAGGTGTCGGCCGGGCGGCTGCGCTGGGTGATCGTGGACGCCAGCCAGGGCGGCGGGCTGTCCGGGGATACCCGCACCGGTAGTCAGTCTGCGATGAACGTCGTTACAAGCGCGTGCCGCCGCGTTACGTTGAGTAAGAGTGCGAGCACAGTGACCATGTACGACTGCCAGGGGCGCGCAGCCGCGATCCTCGAGGCGGCCAGGGGGTAGGTAGTTGCCAGCAGGGGCATCTGAAGCGGGGCATCCAGTTGGGGCTCATCGGCGTGCTGGTGCTCGCCGCCTTCGCGGCGGCTCCGGCGGCCATGGCGAACACAACCAAGAGCACCAACTGGGCCGGCTACGCGGTCCACCGCAGTGGCGTGTCGTTCCGCCAGGTGTCGGGCAGCTGGATCCAGCCGAGCGTCACCTGCGTCGCCGGCCGCCCGAGCTACTCGTCGGCCTGGATCGGCCTCGGAGGCTTCAGTCCCACCTCGGGTGCGCTTGAGCAGATCGGCACCGAGGTCGACTGCAATGCCTCCGGGGAGGTCGCCTCGAGCGCTTGGTACGAGCTGGTTCCGGCTCCGTCCAAGACGATCTCGCTCGCCGTGCAGCCAGGCGACGCCATGCGCGCCACGGTGATGGTCACCGGGCACCGCGTGATCGTCGAACTCGACAATCTGACCACCCAGCACAGCTTCCAAAAGACGCTGCGCAGCGCCGCGATCGACGTCAGTTCCGCTGAGTGGATCGTCGAGGCTCCCTCACAGTGCCTCAGCCAATACACCTGCCAGGCCCTCCCACTGGCCGACTTCGGCTCGGTCAGCTTCGATTCGGCCACCGCGTCGGCCACCGACGGAACGGTTGGCGCGATCGCCTCGAGTGCCTGGAGCCGGACCAAGATCAAGCTGACACCCGGGGCGCAGGCGCTGGTCGTCTCAAGGGGCTCGAGCGACACCGCCGGCACCGCGGGACCCTCTGCGCTGCAGGCCGACGGAAGCGCGTTCGACGTCACCTACGCCGCGGCGCGCACCCAGGGGCGGCGGGCGCACGCGCGGGCGTCAAGCCTGCGCGCGGGCTATATCCAGCACTAGTCGCCGCCCCCGTGAGTACGGGGACGACCAGTAGCTCGGGTTCTTACGAACCTCGTAGGCGTTCCCTACGCCCGTCTGCCGCAGGCGGCCGATTCTGTACGATGACTGACCCGACTCCGCATCTGTTCTGGATCACGAGCCGCGCGGCCGGCTTCGCCGCACTCGTCCTGGCCAGCCTCGCCGTCTCGGCGGGTCTGCTGATGAGCACCAAGCTGCTCAAGGGCAGGACGAGCGAACTGCGCACGACGCACGACACGCTCGCCCTGGGCACGATCGTGGCCATCGTCGTGCACGGGGTCGCGCTGCTCGGTGACAAGTTCCTCCATCCCTCGATCGCCGACATCGCGATTCCGTTCGTCTCGGGCTACAAGACGCTCTGGACCTCGCTTGGGATCGTCGGCGGATGGGGCCTGATCCTGCTTGGCCTGTCCTATTACGCGCGCCGGTGGATCGGCGCGGTACGGTGGCGAAAGCTTCACCGCTTCACCGCGCTTGCCTGGCTCGCGGGTCTGGTACATGCCGTCGGGATGGGTACCGATGCCGGCCAGCTGTGGTTCCTGGCCATGCTCGCGCTGGTGGTGATCCCCGCGCTGGCCCTGCTGGCCACGCGGCTTGTGCGCAGCGGCGGCGGAGCAGGCGTGGCGCGCGGGGCGCGGCCGGTCACCCAGCCTCAGATCTCGAAGAACCGCCCGTCCGGGCCCACGTTGACCACCGGGGTGGTGCCGATCACGGCCTCGCCGCCCCAGCACTGATGGATGTGGCCGCGCACCACGAGCGCCGGGCGCTTGCGCTCGATCGCCTCGAGGATCGCTCGGCTGCCGAGATGGCGACCGTGGACCTCGTCCACGTAGCCCTTCGGCGGTGAGTGGACGAGGAGGACGGCGGCCTCGGGACAGCTTTCGAGCTTGGCCGCCGCCTCGTCTTCGCTCAGATCGAAGCTCCACGGGAACGGGGTGGGGGGTACGCCCCCGCCCAACCCGAAGAACTGGAGGCCCTCCAACTGGAGCGCTTGGCCGTGGAGCACGTGGGCGCCCCCCCAGACCGCGCACGCCTGCCACAGCTCGGTTTCGGTCTCGGCGTTGCCCGGCACCAGCACGGTCGGTGCGGCGATTGCGCTGAGCACGTCGATCGTGGCCTCCAGGCCCATGTGCATCGTGGCGTAGTCGCCGGCGGCCAGCACGACGTCCGCCTCGCTCGCCAATTCCACGAGGCGCTCGGCGCGGTCCTGATCGCGGTGTAAGTCGCTGAAGGCGAGGAGCTTCATCGTTTGCTACGGATCTGCAGGATCGAAAACATGCCGCTAGCATGCCGTTCGCGCGGGCTCCGCATCCCGCTCCACGCCTCGATGACACGGCCGGCGTGGTGGGAGTCAGGGCTGGAGGCCTCCCGCGGAAGGACATCCACTAGAGGAGGTATCTGCCAAGTGTCAATTCGACCTAGGCGAGCCCTGGTCGGGCTCGTAGCTGCGATCGCGGCGCTGGCGCTGCCAGCGGCGGCGTCGGCGGCGATCACGCCGACCCTGGCGCTGGATCAAACCGCCGGCACGGCGGCCGGGAGCAGCCCGGCTATCGGATTCAAAGCCACGTTCTCTCCGAGCCCACCGACCGATGGGGTCAAGGACCTCACGCTCGCTCTCCCGCCCGGCCTGCTCGCTAATGAGGCGATCAACGGCGGGGCGTGTCTGGCCTCGGCCACGCCGAACAGCGTCTGCCAGGTGGGCAGCGGGACCGTGACCGTCGGCGGTACGGCGACGCCGGCCACGCTCGACCTCGTGGCGCCCCCGAAGACAACCGATGTGGGCGGGCTCGCGCTCATCGTCGGCGGTACGCCGGCGAGCACCGGGGACGTCGCTCTGACCGCCACCGGGCTGAACGTGGCGTTCACCAACCTGCCCAACCTCGCGCTCAGCGCGATGAACGTGACGCTCACGAACCTGCGGCTGCCGACCAGCTGTCCCACCCCGGCTGCGAACGTCACGCTGACTGCGGATTCTCAGCAGGATGCGACGTCGAAGACGGCGACCGCGCCGCTCAACGTCACCGGCTGCTCGAGCCTGCCGTACGCGCCGAAGCTGACCGGCTCGATCACCAAGGACTCCAGCGGCAGTGGAGCCACGCTGGTGACCGAGATCACCCAGGCGGCCAATGAATCGGCGAGCAAGTCCATCGTGCTCCAGCTGCCCCAGGGCCTGAAGCCGAACGTCCAGGCGGACGTCCCGTGCCTGAACGCGACCGGATGCACCGTCGGCACCGCCACGGCCACCTCGCCGCTGGTGCCGAGCGTCGCACTGTCGAACGGCAAGGTGACGCTGTCCGGCTCGGCGACGGCGCCGACGATCGCGATCTCCTTCCCGACGCTTGGGATCACGCTCCCCGGCGCGGTGAGCCTGACCCAGAACTCGGTCACGTTCGCGAACGTCCCCGACGTGCCGCTGACCGATCTCAAGCTGAACATCACCGGTCCACCAAGCGGTGGCAAGGCGTTCACCACCGACTGCGCGCCGGCCAACATCGGCGGCACGTTCACGCCGCAGAGCGGCACCGCTCCGGTGTCGGTGACCTCGGCGATCACGTTCAGCAACTGCACCGTGAAGCCAACCGCCACCGGCTCGACCAGCGGCCTGGCCAGCGGGCATCCGAAGCTGAAGTTCAAAATCACCCACGCCAAGGGTGCGGCCAACGTCGCGGTCGTGACGGTCGGCGTTCCGAGCGGGCTGAAGTTCTCGCGCTCGGCGATCGTCAGCCACAAGACGTGCTCCACCACGGGCCAGAAGAAGAAGTGCACCACGACGACGCTGATCAAGGGCCTGCTCGTCACCGGCGGCAAGGCCAAGACGGTTGCCATCAAGGGCGGCAAGCTCGTGATCACGCTGAAGAAGCCGGCAAGCAGCGTGACGATCACGGCCGGCGGTCCGCTGGTCAGCGAGACCAAGGCGCTTCAGACCAAGGTCAAGAAGCACAAGACCAAGACCCTGAAGTTCACGCTCAAGGTCACTGACGCCAAGAAGAAGGCGACAACGCTGCCGCTGACCCTCAAGGCGCAGTAGCACGCCAGCACGTCCGTCCTGCGGCACCGCTCATAGTGGCGGTGCCGCGGGGCGGCGTCGCTACGAATCGAGCTGCTCTTGGACCCGCTCGATCTGGCGCGCGGGCGCCGGCGCGCCATCGCTATCCCCGGCCGCCGCGCCGGTGCCCAAGGCCCGCGTCTCCCCAGGGTCGATCGCACCGTTCTCGGTGCCCGCCGACTCGGTCCCGGGAGCGGCGGCCCCACGGCCCTGCTGGATCGCATCGAGAACCGGCTTGACCAGGTCGATCGGCATCGGGAACACCACGGTCGTGTTCTGCGTGGCGCCGATCTCGCGCAGGGTCTGGAGATAGCGAAGCTGGAGCGTGGTCGGGTTACGACCGATGATGTCGGCCGCGTCGGCCAGGCGGGTCGCCGCCTGGGCCTCGCCCTCGGCGTTGATGATCTTGGCCCGCCGCTCGCGCTCGGCCTCGGCCTGGCGGGCGATCGCGTGCTGCATGCGCTCGGGGATCTCGACGTCCTTGATCTCCACCGTGGTCACCTTGATCCCCCACGGCTCGGTCTGGGCGTCGATCACCTGCTGCAGTGATTCGTTCAGGGTCTCGCGCTCGCCCAGGAGGTGGTCGAGGTCGACGCCGCCGAGGGTCGAGCGCAGCGTCGTCTGGGAGATCTGGAGCGTGGCGTTGTGGAAGTTCTCGACCGCGTTGACCGCCTTGTTCGGATCGACCACGCGGTAGTAGCCGACCGCCGTGACCCGCACCGGGATGTTGTCGCGGGTGATGATCTCCTGCGGGGGCACCGTGAGCGTCACCGTGCGCAGCGAGATCCGCACCATCCGGTCGATCGTCGGCACGAGCAGGATCAGTCCCGGTCCGCGCAGGTTCATCACCCGCCCGAGGCGGAACACCACGCCCCGCTCGTACTCCCTGAGCACTCGAATGGATGCGCCGGCGACCGTCAGGCCGATCACCAGCAGCACAATCAGTACGACCGCGATCGCGATGATCATCGTGTCAGCTCCCATTCCTCGGCCCGGCGGACCCTGATCGTCAGGCCGTCCAGGTGATCCACTATGACTTCGTCCCCCGGATGCAGCTCGTCGGGTTGCACCGCGTCATCGATCGCCGACCGGCGCGCCCGCCACAGCGCCCCATCGACGAGCACGCTCCCGGTGATCCCATTCCAGCTGCGCACGACGCCCAGACATCCGATCAGTCCCTCTGGCCCGGTCCTGACGCGCCGGCGGCGCACCGCCACGCCCTTGCCCACGGTCACCGCCAGCACCCCACCCGCCGCTCCGGCCAGCAGGAGTGCCGCAACGACGCCCAGGACGACGCCGCCGCCAAGTCCGAGCACGGCCAGCACCGCGCCCACGCCGAGCGCGACGACGCCCGGTCCACCGAGCACACCGAGCGTAGGCACATGGGCCTCCAGCAGGATCAGCACCGCCCCCACGAACAGCAATGACACGCCTAATGCGGTCATGACAACATCGTACGCCTCGCCACGCCCCGCACAACCGGTGGAGCCGCACACCTCACTTGCTGTCTGTTCCCCGCAAGCGCGCGGCGTGAAGGGCGCGGCTCAGCGGCGCGATGCCGGCTGCGCGGGTCCGAGTCCCCGGGAGCCGCGTCGCCGCTTGACTGCGAACATCGCGGCATCGGCACACCGGAGCAGGCCATCGGAGTCCTCCGCGTCGATCGGGAACACCGCGCGGCCAATGCTGGCGCTGAGCCGGAGCTGGTGCCCGTCGATCATGAACGGCCGGCTCAGCGCCGCGGCCAGGCGCGTCGAGACCTCTTCCGCCTCGCCCGCCGCGGTCGCGGCGTCGATCAGGACCGCGAACTCGTCGCCGCCCAGCCGTGCCACCGTGTCCTCTTCCCGCGTGCAAGCCGCCAGGCGCTTGGCGACAGCGACCAGCAGCTGGTCGCCCACGTCGTGCCCGAACTCGTCGTTGACCGGCTTGAAGCCGTCGAGGTCGAGGTAAAGCAGCGTTACCGGATGCAGTTCCTCGCGGGCGCGGTCGACCGCGCGACCCAACTGCTCGGTGAACTGCAGCCGGTTGGCCAGGCCCGTGAGCTGGTCGTGGAGCGCCTGATGGGTCATCTCGTCGAGCAACCGGCCGTTCTGCAGCGCGGTCGTGGCCTGCGCGGCCACGCCGGACAGACGGTCAAGCAGATCCGGGGTCGGCTTCAGCCGGTCTGGCCGATCGAACACCGAGACGATCAGCAGCCCGAGGAACGAGTCAGGGGTCGCCAGCGGCACGAGAATGGCCGCGGCCAGGCCGAGGTCGGTGAGCATGTTGTGCAGACGCGGGTCCTCCACTGTGCTATCGACAAACACCGGCGGGGGCTCGATCCCGTGACGAGGCGATCAAGCGTGCTTCCCGGCATCGGCACCCAAGCGGTCGTCTCGCTCTCCACGGCGCCGTCGTGCGTGGTCACGGCGCGGCGCACCAGCTCGCCGCGGGCGGCGTCCCACAGGCACACCCCCACGCGGTCGCAGTCCACGACGAGCGGCACCGCGTCGGCGAGCCGGCGAGCGATCTCGCTGCTCGCTCCGGCGGCGGCCAGCGCCCTCGCCAGGGACAGCAGCGCGTTTGCTTGATCGCCGCGCTCCTTGGCCTGTGCCAGCGCGGATGCGCCGTCCAGCGCGTTGGCGGCATACCGGGCGTAGACCTCGAACAGCTCGCGCTCCTCGGGCAGGAAGCTCTGGCCGGGTCCTCGCAGGGCGAGCAGCCGGCCGTACTCATGGCGGCTCGAGGCCACGCGCACGACCAGCCACGATTCGGGGTGGGACACCGGGTCGCGCGTCAGCAGCCCATCCAGGTACTCGGCGACACCCTCGTCCTCGAAGCCCTTGTGGTGGGTATGGAGCTCTCCGTTCGGCTTGACCCGTACCGCGAGCAGGTAGCGGATGGCGCGCACCTCGAGCGCCGCACGTGCCGTGATCCGGGCTAGGACCGCATCGAGGTCGTCGACCGCGATCAGATCAGACGCGGTGGCGAACACGCTGCCCAGTCGCTCCTTCATCGCTTCGAGCTGGTGGCGCAACGCGGCGATCTGTCCGGAGGGATCGGAGCCGCGTCCTCGGAGTGAGGGTTCCCAGCGCACGTGGTAGACGCAGCGGGGGGCGCCCATGGCCTGGCACTCCTCGTGCTGGATGACCGCCGGGCCCAGCCCGAATAGCCTCGGCATGCAAGTCATCAGCCCACAGGTCCACGAGCAGTGCTCGATGCTGCGCGGGAAGCCGTCGGTGGCGGTGGCGATCACCTGGGCATAGCCCGGCACCGCCTCGGTCACCTCGAGCCTGGTCACCGTCGTGAACTCGGCCACCCCGGACGTGATTGCGCGATACACGGCCTCGGGAGACCCGAGCGATCGGAGCATGGCCGCCACCTGCGAGCTGCCCAGACGATGGGCTGCATCGACGCCAACGGCGCGGGCGAACTGCGGGTGGTGGGTCACGTCCGCGCCGGCTCGCCACAGAGCCACGGCTTCGTCGTAAGCGATCCAGTTCGTCGTGTCGAGCAGGTACTCGCGGCTGCGCCGGCTGCCGGCTCGCCGCAGCACCTCGTGGACAGCGTGCTCCCCGCCGGAGGCCGCCACCCGGCCAAGCAGGACCGCGCTCATCGAGCACGAGAAATGGTCTCCTCGATCGGTGCGGGCAGGGGGCGTTTGGCTGGACATCAAGTACCTATCGGTAGGCCGCTACCGTGCGATGCCGTAGTTGGTACGGATTGGACGAACGGCTGCTGATAGCGTCTCCACCCCAACGTTCGACTCTCTGGAGGGGCAGATGACCAGCTCAAGCACCCAGGGCCTGGTGACCGATATCGCGGGGCTGCCCGAGCGAGCGGGCAACCACATCGGCTACACCGACTGGCAGGAGCTGACCCAGGAGCGGGTCAACCAGTTCGCCGACGCGACCGACGACCACCAGTTCATCCACGTTGATCCCGAGCGTGCCAAGCAGACTCCGTTCGGCGGCACGATCGCCCACGGCTTTCTGACCCTGTCCCTGCTGGCACCGGTGTCGATGCAGTTGCTGCAGGTGACCGACGCCAAGTTCGGCCTCAATTACGGGATGGACCGCGTGCGCTTCCCCGCGCCGCTGCCGGTGGGCAAGGAGTGGCGGGGCGGCCAGGAGATCCTCGAGGTGACCGAGATCCCGGGAGGGCTGCAGATCAAGTCGAAGGTGACGATCGAGGTCAAGGACCGGAGAAGCCGGCCGTGGTGGCCGAGTTCCTCACCCGCGTCTACGGGTGAGCGTCGACCTCGACAATCTGGTCGCGATCGACGTGCACGTGCACGCCGAGCGCAACGCCGGCGAGCCTCAGGATCCGGTCACCGAAGAGCTTCTGGCTGCGGCCTCGAGCTATTTCGGCGTGGCGCCGAACCAGCCCACCGCGCAGGACGTGGCCGACTACTACCGCGAGCGGGGGATGCTGGCGGTGGTGTTCACGGTGGACGACGAGGCGGGTATGGGACGCAAGCGCCTGGGCAACGCCGAGGTGCTCGAGGCGGCGCGGGCCAATCCGGAGGTGATGATCCCGTTCGCCTCGGTCGACCCGCACAAGGGCAAGCTCGGCGTGCGCGAAGCCCGCGAACTGATCGAGGCAGGCGCCCGCGGCTTCAAGTTCCACCCCAACACGCAGGCCTTCTGGCCGAACGACCGCGAGTTCTACCCGCTCTACGAGGTGATCGCCGAGGCCGGGCTGATCGCGCTGTTCCATTCGGGGACGACCGGCATCGGCGCCGGCATGCCGGGCGGCGGCGGGGTGCGCCTGAAGTACTCCAATCCGATGTGCGTCGACGACGTGGCCGCCGATTTCCCCGGGCTCGACATCGTCCTGGCCCACCCGTCGTTCCCCTGGCAGGACGAGGCGCTGGCCATCGCCGTGCACAAGCCCAACGTGTACATCGACCTGTCGGGCTGGTCGCCGAAGTACTTCCCGCCGATCCTGGTCCAGTACACGAACACCCGGCTGAAGAACAAGATGCTGTTCGGCTCGGACTTCCCGCTGATCGCGCCCGACCGCTGGCTCGCCGACTTCGACAAGCTCGAGATCCGCGACGAGGTCCGGCCGCTGGTGTTGAAGGAGAACGCGGCGAGGTTGCTGGGCCTCAATTAAGGGCCTCGCTTCGCTCGGCGGGCGCCGGGAGCCGTCCGCGGCCCGAGATCCCTGACCGGACGGGGTGCCCCGGTCCCACGGACGCCGCCGCAGGCGGCCCCAAAAACACCCCCCGCTTGCAGGAATTCGGCGTTATTGGCGGCCCGGCTTGTGCAACTTCAGCGCAAGGAGGTTAAGTGAACTTACTCTCGGGTATTGCCGCCTCAGCCGGTGTGGCTGTTGAACGCCCCGCTTGGACAGGCGGGTTCCGGGCCGCACTTGCCTCTCCTCTCCTCCCTCACCTGGCGGCAGTCCTGTAGGGCTGTCGTCAGGTGTCGTTATCCGGGGCGCCCAGCGCTTCGACCGCGGCCTGCAGCCGGTAGCGCTCGAGCCGCCGCCGCTGGGCGCGCGCCCGTTTGATGAGCGTCTCGAGCTCTGCCTCGGCGATCCCATGGTCGACCGCCTGCTGCAGGGCCTGCCACACGGCCAACTTGCCTTCCACGCCGAGCGAGAGGATCTCCAACTCCTCCAGGCGGCTCAGCGGCGAATACCCGCTCAGCTGGCCGTTCAGCTTGAGCCGGCCGAGCTTCTCCGCGCTCCAGGCGACCGCCGCCTTGGCGGGGTCGGACCGGACCCCCAGCCGCTGCATGAGCAGCTTCAGGGCCTGGCGGTCCTCCTCGATCTCGGTCGCCAGGTCCGCGAGCGCGTGTCCGTACTGCGTCTCCCGGTTGCTGGCGGCCGCCCGGCGCGCCAACTGAACGGCGCCGGTGGCCGCGGCGTAGTGGTCGTTCAGGTAGATGCCGAGCTTGCTCATCGCCGCCACAGTACGACGTGGCCGAGCACCGCGCATTGTCCGCGCAACCTGCGCCTCGCGGGCTAGCAACGATCCGATGACGTCCAACACGCAGGTGGCGGTGCTCGGCGCCGGCAGCACGATGGGACTCGGAATGGCGCGGAACATCGCTCGCGCCGGCCTCCGGGTGCGAGACTGGAACCGGACCACCGACAAGGCCCGTCCACTCGAGGCGCACGGCCGCCCCGTGAGCCAGGGCTAGCTAGGCCCGGAGGTGATCGCGCATCGAGACCTGCAGGGTCTCGTGGCCGTCGCCCGCGATAAATGCGACGTCGTCACTCAACGCCGCCAGCGTGTCGGTGGGCGGCTGGCGCAGATGCGCGCTCGCGCCCAGCCGGAGCGGGGCGAGCGCGAAGTCCAGCCGGCGGTCGCGTGCACCCAGGGCCACGCTGATCGAGCTGCTCTCGGCGGCCTGTTCCGCGTGGGCGCCGAGCGCATCGCTGAGCAGATAGACGTCTGAGCAGCGCTGCAACGAGAATCCTGCACTCGGCGCCAGCGCGCGGCCGATCCGTCCCAGCACGGGAGCCAGCAACGCCACCGGCGAGACCGTCAGCACCACGTCGCCGGTCAACCCGGAGTGCAGCTCGGCCTGCCAGGCGGCCGCCCCGACGCTCGCGTCGTGGGCCGGCGGCCAGGACGTCGTTCGGCGCCCGGCGGGAGCCCGGAACGACAGTCGCACGTCGGTCCCGCCGTCGGGAACGTTGATGAACTCGGCGCGGTCGGCCACCGCGCTCATCAGAGCCAGGCCGACCTTCAGTCCGTCGTAGTCGGGCACGCTTCGGCGGATGCCGCTGCCCTGGTCGCATACACGGACCTCGATTCCGCCGCGGCTCGCGCGGAGCTCCACCGAGAACGGGCCGGCCTCATATTCACGGTAGGCATGGAGGATCACGTTGTTGCATGCCTCCGACACGGCGGTGTTCACGTCGTGGAGCAGTTCGGGATCGAAGCCGAGCGCCTCGCCCGCGGCGGTCGACATGCTGCGGACCAGCCTGGCCGACTCGGGACGGCTGGTCAGCTCGAGTCGAACCCAGGGTACGCCGATCTCTTCACTCATAGCGCCACGCGTTAAGAGAGGTACCCAAAGCGCCGGAGCGCAAGCGCCCGATACGCAAGAGGACGCCCGAGCGGCGCCGCGAGGTTCTCCGATCACTTCACGGGCATGGGGCTCAGCTCGCCACGGCGGCGGCATCCAGGCGGAGCATCGAGCGGCGCAGGAGGCGCGAGACATGCATCTGCGAGCAGCCGATTCGCTGGCTGATCTCGCGCTGGGTCAGCTCGTGCACCAGCCGCAGGCTGAGCACTTCCCGCTCCACTTCGCTCAGCATGGACCAGCTTGTGGCCAGCGCCTGACGCTCCTCGGCGAGCTCGAACCCGTTGTCCTCGTCGCCCAGCGTCTCGGCCAGCGCGCACGGATCGTCGCCTTCGTGCGCGACGGGCGCGTCGAGGGATGCCGGGTGGTAGTTGTGGGCGGCGTCGATCGCCTCCATCACCTCCCCCGGGGTGCAATCGAGCGCGTCGGAGAGCTCCGCCAGCGTGGGCGAGCGCCCGAGCAGTGCCGACATCCGTTCTGTGTGCCGGCTGACCGCGAGCGCGCGTTCCTGCAGGGCACGCGGGACGTGCACCGTCCAGCCCTTGTCGCGGAAGTGGCGCTTGAGCTCGCCCACGATCGTGGGCGCGGCGAAGCTCGTGAACTTCTTCCCGCGCCCGGGCTCGAATCGCTCGATCGCGTTCAGCAACCCGACGCAGGCGACCTGGACGAGGTCGTCGAGCGGCTCGCGGCTGTGGACGTAGCGCAAGGCGAGCTTGCGCGCGAACGGGAGGAAGCGCCTGACCAGTTGCTCGCGGGCCGCCGAATCGCGCTCGACGTGGTAGATCACGAGCAATTCGTCATCTGGCAGCCGCCTGAGGTCGTGCGGAGCGATGTCGGTGACGGCCAATTGAACCTCCGTTGTGTAGATGGCAACGCGAGGTCCGTACGACGGCCGCTTGACGCGCGACCCCTGCGTCCGTCCCGGGCTATTCGGCACCGAACCGATCCTGGCCGCATCGCAGTTCGGCTCTAACTTCATAGTGTCCCGAGGAGTGACCGGCGAAACCCCAAACGTCCATCTCACCTAGCCCGCGTGCAGGAATCCGGGTCGCCGGCGGGTAGGGAGGTCAGAGTGCGGACCGAGTTGCACTTCCATCTGCTCCCGGGAGTCGACGACGGCCCCCGCGACGACGCGGAGGCGGCTCAGCTCGCGCAGTTGGCAATCGACGACGGGACGGCCTGCGTGGTGGCGACCCCTCACGTCCGGTTCGTCGACATCGAAGCGCTGGCCGGCCTCACGTCCCGCCTGGCCCGGGTGCTGTCCCAGGATGGGCTGGAGCTCGAGCTGCGCCCCGGCGGCGAGCTCTCCCCGGACGACGTGGGGTCACTCGACCAGCGCCGGCTCGAGCTCCTCGCCCATGGCCCGCCGCAGCGGCGCTGGCTGCTCTTGGAGGCGCCGCTGTTCGGTGACGAGACGGATCTCGACGCGGCCGCCGAGGAACTGCGCCGGCGGGGCTTCGACGTCCTGATCGGGCATCCCGAGCGTTCGCCTATGACCCCGCCGTCGGTCATTCGCCGCCAGGTCGCCCGGGGATCGATCCTCCAGCTCAATGCATCGTCGTTGACCGGCGACCACGGCCCGGAGGCTCAGCGCGTGGCGATCGAGCTGGCTCGCTCCGGGTTGCCGTTCCTGGTCGCCTCCGACGCGCACTCGCCGAGCCGTCCGCCGCAGCTGACTACCGCCGCCGAGGCGCTGGCCGCGGCCGGGATCGACGCCGCCGCGATTCGCGCGGCGGTCGATCTGTTACCCGGGGCTGTCCTCACTCACGGCTTGGCCGCCGCCTACCTGCGGCGAGGGCACGGCGCTCGCTTACGGCTGGGGCAGCGCGAACGACCCGCCTCCCCGGTCGCCGGTTCCGCGTAGGTCCTCCTCGATCGCCGCCGCGGCACTTAGCGCCAGCGGGAGGAAGTCGCGCCGGAGCGCCGCCATCGACGCCCGGCTGGCATGCACCGACAGGTTGAGGGCGGCGGTCACCGTTCCGGACGCGCTGTGCAGCGGAACCGCGAGCGAGCGCAGGCCCTCTTCGAGCTCCTGGTCGGTTGCCGCGTAGCCCTGCCGGCGCACCGCCGCCAGCGTGGCGCGCAGCGCGTCCATGTCCTTCACGGTGTGCGAGGTCAGGGGGATGATCTCGATCCTGGCCAGACGCTCCTCGAGCTCGTCGACCGGCAGGCCCGGCCAGCAGCACCCGGCCCATCGAGGTCACGAACGCCGGCAGCCGCGTCCCCACCGCGAGTGTGATGCTCATGATCCGCCGCGTGGGCACCCGTGCCACGTAGACGACATCGGTGTCATCGAGCACGGAGATCGAGCACGACTCGTTCACCTGGGCCACGAGTTCTTCCATGTGAGGCATCGCGACCTCGGGCAGCGTGAGGCTCGACAGGTAGGCGTATCCCAACTCGAGCACGCGCGGGCGCAACGAGAAGCGGCCCTGCGCGAAGTTCACGTAGCCCAGCTTGACCAGCGTCAGGAGGAACCGGCGTGCCGCCGCCCGGGTCAGGCCGGTCGAGCGCGCCACCTCGCTGAGGGCCAGCTCGCGGTGCTCGGCATCGAACGCCCGGATCACGGCGAGCCCCCGCTCCAGGGACTGCACGAAATCCGAGTTCGGTGTGCGGCTTGTCGCTCATCCCGCGCGGGCTGACCGGGCCGTTCCAGGGATGCACGAACGAGTTCGGTGTGGGCTTGTCGCTCATCTCCGCACCGGCTGGCCAGGCCGTTCGGCATGCGAACAGTACACAAGGCGCGGGTGCTGAAATCGCTGGGCGGCGAGTAGGATCAGCTGCGATGAGCCACACCGCCGGCGTGGAGCCCGCCACGGAGCGCGGCAACGGCAAGCGCTCGTCCGCCGGCCGGACCGTGCGCGATGCCGCCTTCGAGGTCATGCGCCGGCACGGTCTGACCACGATCTTCGGCAACCCGGGCTCGACCGAGATCTCGTTCCTGACCGATCTGCCCGCGCGATCTGCAGCTTCGTGCTCGGTCTGCACGAGGGCTCGGTGGTGGGCATGGCCGCCGGTTACGCGCTGGCCCGCGGCGAGCCGGCGTTCGTCAACCTGCATACCGCTGCCGGTCTGGGCAACGCGATCAACGCGATCGCCAACGCGCGCGATTGCCGCGCCCCGCTGGTCATCGTGGTCGGCCAGCAGGACCGCCGGCAGATCGCCTTCGAGCCGTTCCTGACCGGGCGAGGCGCTGGAGCGGCTGGCCGGCGAGTACCCGGTGTGGCGCCAGCTGCCCAGCCGCGCCCAGGACGTGCCTGGCGCGATCGCCCGCGCGTACCACGAGGCCGCAGTCGGCGCGCGGTCCGGCGCTCGTCGTGGTGCCGATGGGCGACTGGCTCGAGGCCGCCGACGAGCTCGCCGCCGGCGCGCCGGCGCGCGTGTTGCGCCCGCACTCGGTCTCCGCGGCGTCAGGTGGCCGAGCTCGCCGAGCTGTTGATCGAGTGCCGAGGCGCCGGCGCTCGTCGTGGGTGCGCCGGAGGGGGAGGACTGGGACGCCGTGCTGACGTTGGCCGAGCGGCTCCGATGTCCGGTGTTCCAGGAGCCGTTCAGCCGCCGGGTCGGCTTCCCCCAGGACCACGCCCTGTTCGCCGGCCACCTGCCCTGGCAGCGGCGGTTGATGCACGAATCGCTGGCGCGCTATGACGTGATCCTGACCGTCGGGACGAACGCGTTCCGGGCCTACCTGTTCGACGAGCCGGTGGCGCTGCGTCGGACCCGGCGACGCGGGTAGCCGTGCTCACGGCCGACCCCGCCGAGGCGCACCGCAGCCCGTGCGAGCTGGCGGTGGTCGCGCCGGTGGGCGCCGACCTGCGCCGCGCTGGCCGAGCTTCTGCCCGAGCGCGCCGGCGGCAACCCCCCGGAGCCGGTGCGCCGGCCCGGCGCCGCTGCCCCCGCCGGCCGCCGGGGAGGCGCTTCGCCCGGGTCACGTGCTCGACGCGCTGGCCGAGCGCCTGCCCGACGACGTGCTGCTGGTCGAGGAGTGCCCCTCCAGCCAGCCCGAGCTCTATCAGCGCATCCCGGTGCGGGTGCCGTTCGGGTTCCTGAGCACCGCCAACGGATGCCTGGGGTTCGGGCTGGCCGGGTCGATCGGCCTGCGGATGGGCCTGCCGGATCGTCCGGTCGTCGCGGTGCTCGGCGACGGCTCGACCATGTACGCGATCCAGGCGCTGTGGAGCGCGGCGCGCTATGACGTCGGCGTGCTGCTCGTGGTGATGGCCAACGGGGGCTACGCGATCATGGACGGCCTGGCCCGGCGGCACGGAAGGAGCGGCGGCGTGGCCGCGGTTCGAGGCGGTCGACATCGGCGGGCTGTCCCGGGCCTTCGGCTGCCCCTCGGTGCGGGTCGAGACCCATGAGGAGCTGGTGCGCGTGTTCGACGAGGTGCTCCCGGATCTGGCCGGCCGGCGCGAGCCGTTGCTGGTCGAGGCCGTGGTGGGGGACTAGCCGGGTGACCGCTACAGGTTCCGCGCGCGACCACGCCGGCGGACATCACCGCCGCCGCAGTGGCGAGCTTCGAAGGCTGCGCCGATGCCCGCCTGCGCGAGTTGATGCAGGCCCTGATCCGCCATCTGCATGGGTTCGCGGTCCGAGGTCTCGCTGACCGAGGAGGAGTGGGGGGAGATGATCGCGGTGCTGACCGCTACCGGCCACATCACCGACGAGCGCCGGCAGGAGTTCATCCTGTGGTCGGACTCGCTGGGCCTGTCGATGCTGGTCGACGCGCTCGCACACGAGGTGCCCGGCGAGCGCCACCGAGTCGACCGTGCTCGGCCCGTTCTACGTGCCGGTATCGCCCCTGCGGGAGTACGGCGAGAGCATGGTGGTCGAAGGCGGGCGCGGGCGTCCCGGCATGGGTCTACGGCCGGGTGCTCGACGTCAGCGGCGCCCCGATCGCCGGCGCCGAGGTCGACGTGTGGCAGAACGGCGCCGACATGCTCTACGCGGTCCAGCGCCCGGAGGCCCCCGAGGACCATCTGCGCGGTCGCTACCTGACCCGCTCAGATGGGACGTACGCGTTCGTGGCCGTCCGTCCGGTTCCGTATCCGATCCCGGATGACGGCCCGGTCGGGAGGATGCTGTCCGCCACCGGCCGGCACCCGTGGCGTCCCGCGCACATCCACTTGATCGTGCGCGCGCCGGGCTACAAGACCGTCACCACCCACGTGTTCGACGCCACCAGCCAGTACCTCGACTCGGACGCCGTGTTCGCGGTCAAGCCGTCGCTCCTACGCACCTTCGTCGAGCGCTCGCCTGAGGATCCCGAGCGCCCGTCGGGGATCGATGGCGAATGGGTCTCGCTCGAGAACGACATCGTGCTGGCGCTCGGCCAGGACGGTGGCGCGGTGGTCGATCCCGGCCGTACCGCCTGAACCGGCCTGCATAATGCGTCACGCGAGCGCCCTCGAAGGTGCCGTGACGCGTTAAAGCCGCTGGGGCACCTAAATTCGTCACGCACTCCGTCGGACGCGTCGCGTGACGCGTTATCCGCGCCTCGGGCGCTCCGACCCGTTTCTGCACCGCCATGTACGTCGGCCGGCGCCGTGGTTGGCCGGCCGGGCAAATCGCCGTGAACCCGCGCCCCGCCGCCACCGCTCACGCGGTAAGCTGCGACGCGATGGTTGACGAGATTGTCAACAATCCTGCTGGCGGCTTCGACGTTGAGACCGCGCACACGGCCACCGACCGTGTTGCGACCGAGCAGCCCCGCCCCGAAGACCGCCTGAGAGAGGCGATCGTCACCGGCCGCTTCCAGCCCAGCGAACGACTGGTCGAGGTTGATCTCGCCCGCGAGCTCGGCGTGGGACGCTCGGCCGTGCGGACCGCGCTGGCGCGTCTCGAGCACGAGGGGCTGGTTGAGCACGAGCGTCATCGCGGCGCTCGGGTCCGCCTGGTCGGGGCGCAGGAGGCGGTGGAGATCCTCGAGACACGCGCCGTGCTGGAGGGCCTGGCCGCCCGCCACGCGTCGGCGAATGCGACCCCGGAGCGACGTCAACGACCTGGAGACGATTCTGGACGCGATGCGCCGGCGCCTCGACGCCGGCGACCTGCTCGGGGCCTCCGACCAGAACGCGGTGCTGCACGAGCGCATCCTCGAGATCTCGCGGCACGCCACGGCCGCACGGCTGATCGCCACGCTCAAGTCCCAGCTGGTCCGCTTCCAGTACCGCACGATCCTGCTGCCCGGGCCGCAGCGAGCGCTCGTTCGGCGAGCACAGCGCGATCGTCCGGGCGATCGCCGCCGGCGACGCCGACGCCGCCGAACTGGCGATGCGCACGCACCTCTCGCACGTGGCCGAGGCACTCCGATGGGAGAGCGCCGGGTGAGCAACGACGATCCCATCAGCGCGCGCCCGCGATCTCCTGCGCGGCGCCTACGACACCCACATGCACATCTCGCCCGACGTGGTCGAGCGCAAGATCGACGACATCTCGCTGGCCCGCAAATTCGCGGAGCTGGGCATGGACGGCTTCGTGCTGAAGTCCCACTACGGATCGACGGCCGAGCGCGCGGCGGTCGTCCGCGCCGCCGTGCCCGGCATCAACGCCCTCGGTGCCATCGCGCTCAACCGGGCGGTGGGCGGCATCAACCCGTTGGCGGTCGAGATCGCCGCCCGCGAGGGCGCCCGCACCGTATGGCTGCCGACCGTCGACTCGGTGAACGAGTCGCACGAGCGCGAGGCGGCGGGCCCGGAGCCAAGGTCCCCGTGTGGGTCAAGCTCCAGCTCGAGTTGCGCGAACAGGGGATCGAGATCCCGCCTGTCCCGGTGGTGGACGACCGCGACGGGACGGTGCTGCCCGAGCTACACGAGGTCCTCGGCATGATCGCCCGCCACAACATGCTCTTGGCCACCGGCCATCTCAGCCGGGACGAGATCTTCGCCGTGGTGGACGCCGCGGTCGACGCCGGCGTGAAGGACATCGTGATCACTCACCCCGAGTTTCCCTCGCAGGACCTGAGCGGTCGAGGATCAAGAGGCGCTCGCGGACAAGGGAGCGCTGCTCGAGCGCTGCTTCACGACGCCCCACACCGGCAAGGTGGCGTGGGAGCGCTGGATCGAGAACATCCGCGCCACCGGTCCCGAGCATTCGGTGCTGTCCACCGACCTCGGTCAGGTGTTCAACCCGCCGGTCGAGGACGGGATGGCGCTTGATGGTCGACCGCCTGCTCGATGCCGGTTTCAAAGAGGAGGAGGTGTACGTGATGGCGGTCGTGAACACCCGCATCGTGGCCGGAGCGGAGGCCCGGTGAGTGCCCGCAGGCTGATGGTGATCGGCGCGCACTCGGCCGACTTCGTGTGGCGCGGCCGGCGGAGCCTGCGCGGTGACCACGAAGAACGGCGGGGAAGCCGGGGTGGTGGCCCTCTCCTACGGCGAGCGCGGCGAGTCCGGCGAGCTGTGGAAAGATCAGGACCCAGCCCACCCGCAGACGATCGAGAACGTCAAGAAGGTCCGCCACGGCGAGGCGGAAAGAGCGGCGCAGGCCCTCGGCGCGAGCTTCGAGTGCCTCGACCTCGGCGACTACCCGCTCGAGATCGACGGGGACGCGCCTGAGACTGATCTCGGACAAGATCCGCGGGTTCGCCCCCGACGTGCTGATCACCCACACCGATACCGATCCGTTCAACCCGGACCACCCGATCGCCTACGCCGCGGTCAACCGGGCGCGCGGCCTGGCCTCCGGCGCCGGCGTCTCGAGTGCGTTCAACACGATCACCCCGCCCGTGTTCTACCTGTTCGAGCCCCACCAACCCGAGCTGTGCAACTTCACCCCGAACACGTTCGTGGACATCACGAGCGTCATGGAAGCCAAGCTCCAGGCCATGGACGAGATGAAGGCGCAGAAGTACCTCCAGACCTACTACGGCCAGCGTGCCGACCAGCGCGGCAACCACGCCCGTCGCTCATCCGGCAACCAGGACATCCGCCAGGCCGAGGCCTTCCAGCGGGTAACCCCCAACGTGGTCAGCAGCGCTATGAACCCGAACAGAGCTACAATGAGCTCGCCGCACCTCGGATCCGCCACCGTCTACGAGGCCGGGCGGGCGACGCGGCTACGTCGACGCCGACCTGACCCAGGTCGTCCCGGGCTCGCGGGTCGGCCGGACCAGCGCGCACGGTGTGCTGCGGCCAGGACGACAACCTCATGGTCCACGCCGCGATGGCAGCCGTGCAGGCGGGCGAGGTGCTGGTCCTGACCATGCCCGAGCCGCGGCCGGTGGCGCTGGTGGGCGACCTCCTCGCCACCCAGGCCAAGGCCCAGGGCGCCGCCGCGATCCTCGTCGACGCCTCGGTGCGCGACGTCGAGGAGCTGGCCGAGCTCGGGCTTCCGATCTGGGCGCGCTGGGTCCGGGTCAAGGGCGCCGGCAAGGAGATCCCGGGCGCGATCGGCGAGCCGGTCACCGTGGGGGGTGCCACGATCCGCAACGGCGACATCCTGGTCCTGGATGCCGACGGCATCGCCGTGGTGGAACAGGAGCGCGTCGAGGAGGTGCTCGAGGCATCGCGCGAGCGCCTGGAGCGCGAGCGCGTCAAGCGCGAGAAGCTCCAGGCCGGCGAGCTCTCCTACGACCTGGACGGTCTCAGAGAAAAGGTCGAGGCATGACCGCAGAGCCGATCCACGACGTCGCCCACATCGCCCACGCCGAGCTGCTCACCCCGTACCCCGACGACAGCCTGCGCTTCTTCGTCGAGCTGTTCGGGATGGAGATCGAGCACCAGGAAGAGCAGTCGGTGTTCCTGCGCGGCTGGGGCGAGTACCAGCCCTACGGCCTGAAGCTGACCGAGTCCGAGTTGCCCGGGCTGGGACACACGGCGATCCGTGCGTGGAGCCCCGAGGCGCTGCAGCGACGCGCGTCCGCCATCGCCGACACTGGCCTCGGCATCGGCTGGAACGATGGCGACCACGGCCACGGGCCGGCGTACGAGTTCAAGGATCCCGACGGGCACGTGTTCGAGATCTTCTTCGAGCAGGACCGCTACGTGCCCGCCGGAGCACCTGCAGCCTCGGCTGAAGAACGTGCCGCAGCGCCACGTCGACCGCGGTGCGTCGGTCAAGCGGATCGACCACGTCAACGTGCTCGCCTCCGACGTCGCCGCCAACCGGCGCTTCGCCATGGACCACCTCGGCTACCGGCTCTACGAGCAGATCATCAACGACGACGGCTCGGAGCAGGGCGCCTGGATGAGCCTGTCGATCGCCGCCCACGAGCTGATCTACACGGCCGATCACGCCAGCGGCCACGGTCGCCTTCACCACCTGGCCTGGTTCGTCGACACCCGGGAGGAGATCCTCCGCGCCGCCGACCTGTTCCTCGACGCAGATGTCCCGATCGAGGCTGCGCCCTCCAAGCACGCGGTCGCCCAGGGCATGTTCCTCTACGTATACGAGCCGGGAGGCAACCGGGTGGAGGTGACCACCGGCACGCACTTCATCTTCGACCCGGCCTACGAACCGGTCGCCTGGACCCAGGCCGAGCGCTGCCCGCGGCCAGGCCTGGGGGGTCAAGACGATCGAGACCTTCCACACCTACGGCACGCCCGACCTCGAGCGGCAAGCCTCCCGGTCCGCCGATTCCGCCCACCAGCCAGATCCCCGCGATCCCCGGCGCCACGGTCTGATGACCGACGACCGGGCGCTCATCCGCGACCTGGTCGAGAACTGGGCGCTGTGGCGCGACGCCGGCGACTGGGAGCGCTTCGCCACCGTCTGGCACGACGACGGCTTCATGATGGCCACCTGGTTCCAGGGCCCGGCCCGCGAGTTCATCCGGGTCAGCCGGGAGGGCTTCGAGCGCGGCGTGAGCATCCTGCACTTCCTCGGCGGAACCTCGATCGATCTGGCCGGCCAGCGCGCGATCGCCCAGACCAAGATGACGATCTCGCAGCGGGCCGACATCCACGGGATCACCTGCGACGTCGTGTGCACCGGCCGCTTCTACGATTTCCTCGAGAACCGCGCCGACCGCTGGGGCATCGTCCTCGCCAGCCGATTTACGAGAAGGACCGGCTCGACCCGCTCGACCCCGCCGCGACCCTCACCCTCGACGCCGACCTGCTCTGTCAGTTTCCCGTCGGCTACCGTCACCTCGCGTACGTGCAGTCACAGATCGGATACGAGGTGGAGCGCGACATGCCGGGGTTGACCGGACCCGCGGTGGAGCGCCTGTACCGACGGGGAGCGCAGTGGCTCGCGGGCGATGAGCTCGAGGATCCGGGGGAATTCGGCTCCGGGCTCGCATCGTGACCTTACCGGGACGCAGCCGAATTCCCTTAAGGGAATCCGGCGGTGCGGAATCGAGCGGCGTGCGGCATCGCGCCGGATTCCCCACGGTCGATTGAACCGCGCGCGCCTCCCGCGGCCGCGCGCGTCGGTGCTGCTGGCCGTCGGCATGGTGCTGCTCGCGACCAACCTCCGCCCGGCGGCCGCCGCGGTCGGCCCCCTGATCGACCGGATCCGGGACGACACCGGGCTGTCGGCGACCGGCGCCGGCGTGCTGACGACGCTGCCGGTGCTGTGCTTCGGCGCGCTCGCGCCGCTGGCGCCGGCGCTGTCCAGGCGCCTCGGCGAACGAACCACCGCGGCGCTGGCCCTCGCGGTGCTCCTGCTCGGCCTGCTCGTGCGGCTCGTCCCCGGTCTCGGCTTCCTGTTCGCAGGCACCGCGCTGGCCGGCGCCGCCATCGCGGTCGGCAACGTCCTGCTTCCGGTGCTGGTCCGGGGCAACTTTCCTGACCGCGTTGGGCTGCTGACCGGGATGTACACCACGGGGTTGGTCGGCTTCGCGGCCCTGGCGGCCGGGATCTCGGTCCCGGTGGCCGACGCGTTCGGCGGTGGCTGGCGTCCCGGCCTCGCCATCTGGGCTGTGCCCGCCGCGGTCGCGCTGGTCGTCTGGGCGCCCCAGCTTTTCCGCCGGCGGCCAAGCGCCCCCGGCACCCCCGCGCACCTCACCGGGTTCCGGCGTCTGCTCCGCGACCCGGTCGCCTGGGCGGTCACGCTGTTCTTCGCCGTGCAGTCGGCCGGCTTCTACGCGACGCTGGCCTGGCTGCCCAGCGTGTTCCACAGCCACGGCCAGAGCACCTCGGCCGCCGGCTTCCTGCTCAGCCTGTCGCTCCTGGTCGGGCTCGCCCCGGCGCTGATCGTCCCGTCGATGGCCGCGCGCTCGCGCGACCAGCGTCCGTTCGTCCTCATCTTCGTGACCTGCATCGGGCTGGGCTGGCTCGGCATCCTCCTCGCGCCCACCGCTGCGCCGTACCTGTGGGTGGTGCTGCTCGGCATCGGCCAGAACGCCTCGTTCCCGCTGGCGCTGACGTTGATCGTGCTGCGCGGCGGCACGGTCACCAGCACCACCGGCCTGTCCACGCTGGTCCAGACCGTCGGGTATCTGATCGCGGCCGTGGCGCCGCTCGCGATCGGCGTCGTGCACGACGTGAGCGGTTCCTGGACGCCGGCGCTGATCGTGCTGCTGGCCCTGCTCGTTCCCCAGATGATCCTCGGGCTCGAGGCGGCGCGGAACCGGACCGTGGCACCGTAGCCAGGCCGGATGCCGGGCCGTGGACTGAGCCGAGCGCGCTGAGCAGTCTCCATCGAGGAGGCCAGCCACCCCACGATTCACCTGCCAGCCACCCCGTCTGCCCCTGGTAAGGTTCGGTATGTGATCGGGTGTTCACGATCCGAACCACTGCGGGGGACCTGATGGCGGCGGTGATGTCGATCGGCGACGCGGTCGCGGAGCTGGTCGGCGACGGTGACTCGGTGGCGCTCGAGGGCTTCACCCACCTGATCCCGTTCGCCGCCGGCCACGAGATCATCCGCCAGGGCCGGCGTGAACTCGAGCTGATCAGGATGACGCCGGACCTGCTCTATGACCAGATGATCGGCATGGGCGTGGCCCGCCGGCTGGTCTTCTCCTACGGCGGCAACCCCGGCGTTGGCGGCCTTCATCGCTTCCGTGACGCGATCGAGAAGGGGTGGCCGCGGACGGTGGAGATCGAGGAGCACAGCCACGCCGGCATGGCCAACCGCTATGCGGCCGGCGCGGCCGACATGCCGTGCGCGGTGATGCGCGGATACGTTGGCACGGACCTGATGGCGCGGACCACGGTGGCGCCGATCACCTGCCCGTTCACCGGCGAGCGGCTGGTGGCGGTACCCGCCCTGCGGCCGGACGTGGCGATCGTGCACGCCCAGGAGTCGGACCGTTTGGGCAATGTGCAGCTGTGGGGGATCCCCGGCGTGCAGAAGGAGGCCGTGCTGGCCGCCTCGCGCTCGCTCATCACCGTCGAGCGGATCGTCGACGACCTCGAGCTCAGGCCGGGCGGGATCGTGATCCCCGAATGGGTGATCACCGCAGTGGCCGAGGCGCCCGGGGGCTCTCGTCCCTCCTACAGCCTCGGGATCACCGAGCGCGACAACGACTTCTACAAGTTCTGGGACAAGCTCAGCCGGGACCGCGATGAGTTCACGGAGTGGATGAACGCCAACGTTCTCGGGAAAGGGGTGGCTACCACATGACGGTTACCACGACCGAGGTCACCGCCGGCGAGACCCAGACCGTCGTCGCCGCGCGCCGGCTGCGCGACACCAAGACGGTGTTCATCGGCGTGGGCCGCCCCAGCACGGCCGCGATCCTCGCCCGCATGGTTCACAACCCCGAGCTGATCCTGGTCTACGAGTCCGGGACGATCGGGGCCAAGCCGTTCCACATCCCGCTCTCGATCGGCGACGGCGAGCTGGCCGAGACGGCCGATTCGATCGTCTCCGTGCCTGAGATGTTCAGCTACTGGATCGGCGCCGGCCGGATCGACGTGGCCTTCCTGGGAGCGGCGCAGATCGATCGCCACGCCAACCTGAACTCGACGGTGATCGGGGACTACGAGCATCCGAAGACGCGGCTGCCGGGGGCGGGCGGAGCGCCCGAGATCGCGGCCAGCTGCGGCGAGGTGATCGTGATCGCGCCGCACGCCAAGCGAACCTTCGTCGAGAAGCTCGACTTCGTGACCACGGTGGGGCACGGCGACGGTCCGGGCGCCCGGGAGAAGCTGGGCTTCCGCGGTCGTGGCCCGACCGCGGTGATCACCGACCTCGGGGTGCTCGAGCCCGATGCGCAGAGCTGTGAGCTCGAGCTGACCCAGATCCATCCGGGGGTGGAGGTGGACCAGGTGCGCGAGCAGACCGGGTGGGACCTGGCCGTCGCGGCCGATCTGTCCACCACCGAGCCGCCCACGGCGCAGGAGCTCTCGGCCCTGCGGGAGCTGCTCGACCGGTGAGCGCCGCCTACGTCCTGGACGCCGTGCGCGCGCCGTTCGGCCGCTATGAGGGCGGCCTGGCCAAGGTGCGGCCGGACGACCTGGCCGCCCACGCGGTCAAGGCTCTCGCTCGACCGCTCGCCCGAGCTCGAGCCCGAGCGCGTCGACGAGGTGCTGTTCGGCGACGCCAACCAGGCCGGCGAGGACAACCGCAACGTCGCGCGCATGGCCTGGCTGCTGAACGGGCTGCCGACTTCAGTACCCGGATCGACGATCAACCGCCTGTGCGGCTCCAGCCTGGACGCCGCCATGCAGGCGAGCCGGGAGATCGAGACCGGCGATGCCGACGTCGTCGTGGTCGGCGGCGTCGAGTCGATGAGCCGGGCGCCGTGGGTCCTGCTCAAGCCCGAGCGTGGCTTCCCCACGGGCCACCAGCAGCTTCACTCGAGCACGCTGGGTTGGCGGATGGTGAACCAGGACATGCCCGGGCAGTGGACGATCTCGCTCGGCGAGAGCGCCGAGAAGCTGGCCGGCATCTACAAGGTGTCACGTGAGGCACAGGACGAGTTCGCCCTGCGCAGCCACCAGCGCGCCCACGCCGCGTGGGAAAACGGCTTCTACCGCGAGTGGGTGATCCCGGTGGCGGACACCGAGCTAGAGCGCGACGAGAACATCCGCCCCGACACCTCGCTCGAGAAGCTGGGCAAGCTCAAGCCCGCGTTCGTGGAGGAGGCGGAACGGTGACTGCCGGCAATTCCTCGCCGCTAAACGACGGCGCCGGCGCTGCGCTGCTCGCATCCGAGAAGGGCCTGAAGATCGCCGGCCGGGACCCGATCGCCCGGATCGTCTCCCGCGGAGCGGCGGGCGTCGACCCCGACATGTTCGGCATCGCCCCGGTCAAGGCGGCAAACGTCGCGCTGGAGCGCGCCGGCCTCGCCTGGGACGACGTGGCGGTCGTAGAGCTGAACGAGGCGTTCGCCTCGCAATGCCTGGCCGACATCGGCGAATGGAAGGACCTCGATCCCGACAAGGTGAACCCCAACGGCGGAGCGATCGCGCTCGGTCACCCGCTCGGGGCCTCAGGCGTGCGCATCCTCGGATCGCTCGCCCACGAGTTGCGG
Source organism: uncultured Solirubrobacterales bacterium (assembly GCA_963757795.1). Classification (GTDB taxonomy): domain Bacteria; phylum Actinomycetota; class Thermoleophilia; order Solirubrobacterales; family Solirubrobacteraceae; genus Palsa-465. The sequence continues at coordinate 291,493 of CAVWSI010000004.1, forward strand.
CGTCGGGGCGGAGGGTACGGGGTGGCTGCGCTGTGCATCGGCGTCGGCCAGGGACTCGCAGTGGTACTGGAGGCATGAGAAGAAACGATGACCGAAGAGCTTCAGACCGAGAACGGCGTCCGGGTGATCTACGACCCGATCGCGGAGACGCCGACGAGCTATAAGCGGGAGCCCGAAGGGGCCCATCCGCCGATGGACTACGAGGGCTACAAGTCGACCGCGCTGCGCCATCCCAAGCAGCCGCTGGTGTACCTGCCCCAGACCATCACCGAGATCACCGGGCCCCAACTCGGGCCGGTGCTGATCGGCGAAACCGACAACGACCTGACCGTGCAACACGGCGGCGAGCCGATCGGCGAGCGGATCGTGGTCTCCGGCCGGGTCCTCGACACCGAGGGCAAGCCGCTGCGCGGCACGTTGGTCGAGATCTGGCAGGCCAACGCCGCCGGGCGCTACAAGCACAAGTGGGACCGCTGGCCGGCGCCGCTGGACCCGAACTTCACCGGGGCCGGCCGGTGCATCACCGATGATGAGGGCCGCTACACGTTCACCACGATCAAGCCCGGCCCGTATCCGTGGGGCAACCACTACAACGCCTGGCGGCCGGCCCACATTCACTTCTCGCTGCTGGGCCGGGCCTTCGCCCAGCGCCTGGTGACCCAGATGTACTTCCCGGGCGACCCGTTCTTCCCCTATGACCCGATCTTCAACTCGGTCAGCGATCCGAAGGCGCGCGAGCGGATGATCTCCACGTTCTCGATCCACGACACGGTTCCCAACTGGGCGCAGGCCTTCCAGTTCGACATCTACCTGCGCGGCCCCGGCGCCACCCCGTTCGAGGAGTCACATTGAGGGCCCGTGAGGAAATTATTGACGGTTTTGACGGCGTCTGGACGCGCCTAGCGCCACCGGCTCGCCCGATAATACCGGGGGTATTTGAGGGCGAGCCGGTGGCGCCAGACACGCCCAGCCACTCGTCAACTCCCGCCACTAATCCCCTCACGAACCCTTGATCTTCGAGACGACACCCTCCCAGACGGTCGGGCCGTACTTCGCCATCGGACTGCCGTTCGACATCGGCCCGTTCGCCGTGCCCGAGGACATGCCCGGTGCGATCCACATCATCGGCACGGTCTACGACGGCGCCGGCGTGCCGATCCCGGACTTCCTGCTCGAGACCTGGCAGGCCGATCCCGACGGCCGCTTTGCCGACATGCACGACCACGGTGGCGCATCCGAGTTCGACGGCTTCCGCGGCTTCACTCGCTTCGGCCTGGAGGACGGCGACGGCGCGTTCGACATCGTCACGGTCAAGCCCGGTCGGGTACCCGGCCTCGCCGGCCAGATGCAGGCGCCCCACATCGACGTCTCGGTGTTCGCCCGCGGGATGCTCCACCGTACGGTGACCCGGATCTACTTCGCCGACGAAACGGAGGTCAACGCGGCTGACCCGGTGCTCGCCCGGGTTCCGGTCGAGCGACGCGCCACCCTCCTGGCCGAGCCGATCAGCGGCGGCTACCGGTTCGACATCCGCTTCCAGGGCCCGCACGAGACGGTCTTCTTCGCGGTCTGAGCGTCTCGTCACCCGAAGGTCGCGCGGCAAAGATAAGGCGCCCGCCGCCGGAAGATACGGCAGGTTGCCCGATGTGCGCCCGGTCCTCGGCTGCCACGCTCGCCGCGCAACCCGATGACGAGAGGCGCCCGCATATCCCCCCGGCTCCTCGCCCGGGCACGGTCTCGAGCGCACTCACGATCAGGCTCCGATGAGCCACTAGGGCACTCGCATTCCCATCAGCCTCAGGTAGCGCGTCACCGCCTCGGCCCGGTTCGCCGCGCGAAGCTTGCGCAGGATGCTGTTCACGTGAAACTTGACCGTGCCGCTCGAGATGACCAGCGTGTCCGCGACCTGCCGGTTGGTGGCTCCATCGGCCATCAGCCGCAGCACGTCCAGCTCGCGCCGGGTGAGCAACCCCTCGAACACCATGCGATCGTCGCGCGTCCCGACGGCCGTCGTCTCCGGCAACGGCGCCGGTGGGTGCACGCGAGCTTGGCGGCCGGCGGCGAGCGTCACTGCCGCGTCGGTCAACTCGCTCGAGCGGGCGCGCAGCCATTCGAGGAACTCGCGCATCTGGTCGCGCTCGTCGCGCAGGGTGCGCCGCAGGGTGGAGCTCTCGTAGGCCTGCGCGAGGCCGGTGGCGAATTCCCACAGCACGTCGCGGTCGAGCACGTCGAGGGACTGGCCCGGGCCGCGATCGGCGTGGATCACGCCGGCTACCTGCGAACCGACCACCAGTGGTGCGGCCGCGTAGGAACGCCAGCCCATGAGTTGTGCGGTCTGACGATCCACCCGAGGATGCACGTCGGCGTCGACCACGATCGTGGCCCGGCGCCGACGGAGCAACTCGGTCTCGATCAACGGGTGCTCCAGGCGGAGCGGGTTCGCTCGCAGCTGGGCCAGGGTGGCCGCGGCGGCGGCCTGGAGACCGGCGAAATGAACCGCTTCGGCGACCATGCGGCCGCCGCTGACCAGGCTGAGCACCGCGCGCTCGAAGGCCGAGCCGGCGCACAGGGCGGCCGGAGCGCGGGCGAGCATCTCGCGGGGCGAGCTCACCTCCCGCAGCTCTACCACCGCGGCCTGTACCCGCTCGAGCGCCTCGAAGCGAGCGTCGTAACGGTAGCGCAGCCGCTCCAGCGCGGCCGCCTGTTCGGTGATCGATTCGGCCGCGAGCTTCCCCGGCCGATAGCTGCTCACGCAGCGAAGCGATCAGCGCCCGGAGCTCTCCGAGCTCCACCGCCGACGGCGGGTCGGGCGCATCGAGGCCGAGCACCCGCCTCGCCTGGGCCAACCCCAGCTCCACGCGGCGCTGCAGCTGCTCGTCCAGCGGGCCTGCGAACCCTTCGAGGTGGGCGGTGGCGGCGGTCATCGCAGCGCGGCCCCACCCGCCCGGGCGTAGCGCGCCACGGCATCGGCGCGGCTGGTGGCGCCGAGCTTGCGCAGGATGTTCTTGACGTGGTACTTGATCGTGCCTTCCCGGACCACCAGGGCGCGCGCGATCTCGAGGTTGGTCTGGCCGCGGGCGAGCAGGCGCAGCACCTCGAGCTCACGGGGGGTGAGGGCATCGGCGCTCGCGCCATCGCTGGGCGCGGGCGCCGGCACCGCCAGATCGCGGGCGTCGGTCGCCAGCTGCGCCAGGCGGGCGCTCATCCAGCCCACTGCCGAGCGCAACTCGTGATGGTGCAACAGGACCATCTCGCGCAGCACCGCCCGCTCGAACACCCCGGCCAGGCCCTCGGCGTAGCGGGCGGCGACCTCGGCATCGAGGGTGTGCAGACGCCGGCCCGCGAGCGAGGCATCGGCGTGCAGCAGCCCCACGGTGTCGCCCTGTACGACGAGCGCGGTCACCACGTAGCTTTCCCAGCCGAGCACCTCGGCCAGCCGCCGGGCCGCGCGTGAGCGGATGGCGCGGGCCTGCACGATCTCGGTGCGCTGGCGCCGCGCCACCTCGTCCTCGATCGAGGGGTATTCGAGCCGGACCGGGAAGGCGCGCAACTCCTCGAGTACGGCCGCGGCCCCGTCCTCGGTGCTCCACAGCGAGCGTGCGTGGAGGCCGTCCGGGCGGACTTCTCCGATCAGCACCCGATCGAACTCGGAGCTCGGCCCGAGCTCTTCCGCGGCACGGTCGAGAATGCCCTGTGGCGAGCCGATCTCGCCCAGGCGCCGGATCGCGTCGGCCACCCGCTCGAGTGAATCGGAGCGCCTGACGTACTCGGTCTCGGCGATCTCCCGTTCCAGCGCCAGCAGCTCGACCAGCGCGCGCTGCACCGCGGCTGGCTCATCCACGGTGGCGCCCGCGGATCAGATGCCGGCGGGTGCGGCTGGTCGCAGGCGCTCCATGAGCGCGTAGCGGCAGGCGGCCTCGTGGCCGACGCAGCTGATCCCGAACGGGCGCCCGGCCCGCTCGATGGCCAGCCAGGCCTGGCCCGCCTGCTCGCGGGTGACCAGCGCGACGGCCTGGCGATCGGACTGGAGCAGCCACCAGGCCTCGATCCCGGCCACGGCTCCGCGCCCGAACGGCTTGGCCAGGCGCGCGTCGCCCGACGGCCCGTACACCCCGAGCGCGGTGAGCACTCGGCCGGAGTTGCGTCCGAGCAGCGCGATGGCGGCCAGCTCGCTCGACAGATCCCGGACCGTCACGTGGCGCGCCGCGTCGACATGCAGGGCCTCGACCAGCCGGCCGCCCGTGCGCGGGTCGCACACGACCATCACCTGGCTGGGCGATACGCCGCACCACAAGGCGCTGCCGCCCGTGACCAGGCCGCCGGGGGCGACCGTGGCGCCCACGAGTCGCATCATCAAGGCAGAGAGCTGAGCCGGCGGGGCCTCGAGCGAGAGCGTGCTGAGCTCGGAGCGGTCGACCAGGCCCACCGCCCGCACGCACACCGCGAGTTCGGCAGCGGCCGAGCCGAAATGAACTGCGACCGGACGCCCGGCGCGGCTCGCATACACGGCCCCGGCCCGGTCCAGGACGGCCTCGAGTGGGAACTCCGGTCGAGCGGTGGCCGACACGAGGGAGAACGTACCGCCAGAGCGCGGTGGCTGCCCTGCTCCTTGTGCCGAAATTACCTCGCCGATCGGGAGGGGAGGTGGTGTGCTCCTGAAGAATCACCTTGGCAGCCCTGGCCTTCGGACCCTCTCTAAAGTCTAGGCTAATCCGGCGCTGTGAGAGTGGCGCGATGATCGGCCTGGAGGCAAGCTGTGAGGATTCGCCAGCCGGGCACGGAGGGAGACGAGAGTGACCAGGCACATGACCCCGATTGACGGCTCGGCCGGCGCGGCCGCGGCCGAGAATGGCCCGGTCGACGCGGAGCGGCGCGCGGAGACTCGCTACGAGCGGCTGACCCGCCTGATCGCGACCGACCGTACGGTGATCATGGACGGCGCCACCGGCACGGAGCTGATCCGCGCCGCGGGCGATCGGCCCGAACTCGAGGAGCAGCTGTGGGGCCTGACCGCCATCATCGAGTCGCCGGCCGAGGTCAGGGCGGTGCATCGCGGCTACATCGACGTGGGCTGCGACGTGATCTGCACCGACACGTGGGGGCTCGCGACCGCCCTGCGCGACGGCCGCGCCGGCCTGTGGGACACCGGCGAGCCGATCCATTGGATGGACGTGGCTCGCCGCGGTGTGCGCCTGGCCCGGGAGGCGGCGGCGGACGCCGGCCGCGACAACGAGGTGGCGGTCGCCTTCAGCATCAACGGCGACGTCGACACCCCGGACGGACGGGAGACGATTCGCCTGCTGGCCCGCGCCTTCGAGCAAGATCCCCCCGATCTGATCCTGGTCGAGACGCTGACTCTGGTGCGCAGCTCGACTTACGCCACCGTGGAGGCACTGCTCGACACTGGACTGCCCGTGTGGCTCAGCTTCCGCCGCTGTCGCCACGGTGTGTGTGGCGTGTACGGCGAGCACTGGGGTGGACCCGAGGGCGACGCGTTCGGACGGGCGGCGCGGCGCTTCGAGGAGATGGGGGTCGGAGCGCTGGCCATCAACTGCCTGCCGCCTGATCACGTCACCGGCATGCTCGCCTGGCTACGCGACTTCACCGATGTTCCGCTCGGCGTCTACCCGAACCTGGGCCGTCTGACCGCCGCCGGCTGGCGTCACGAGGCGGGCATTGGGGCGGCCGAGTACGCCGCGTTGGCGCTGCGTTGGCGCGAGGAGGGGGCCCAGATCGTGGGCGGTTGCTGCGGGGTGGGGACGGAGCAGATCGCCGCGGCTCGCACCGCGCTCGCCGGCACCAAGCCTGGCCACGCGCAGCCCGACGCACTCCCCGACGAAGGAGTCAGATCCGTTTCGCGCGACTCCAGGCACCGCTCGGCGATGCGGTGGAGCGACGCTCGCGGCCGGGCCATGTACCCGCTGGAGTTCCCGGACATCACGCTGGAGCCCGACGTGTTCGTGCCGACTCAGGGCAGCCTGATGGTCTGGAAGTATCTGTTCAAGGAAGTGGTCGGGGCCCACCAGCGTTGTTTGGACATCGGCTGCGGATCGGGCCTGCTGACGGTTCAGCTGGCTCGCAACGGCGCGGCCCATGTCCACGCCATCGACGTCTCAGGGGCAGCCATCAAAAACACGCTCACCAACGCGTTTCGCAACGGAGTGGCCGATCGAGTGACGGCCGCCGTGCAGGACCTGTATCCATGGGTCCCCGAGGAACGCTACGACGTGATCGTGGCCAGCCTGTACCAGACGCCGGTTGACCCGTTCGAGCCGGTCGTCTCGCACCGACCGCTCGACTATTGGGGGAGGGCGCTGGTCGACCACCTGCTGCGAATGCTGCCGGAGGCGCTGGCCGAAGACGGCACCGCATATGTCATGCAACTGTCTATCATCGGCGAGCGGCGCACCACGCAGCTGCTGGACCGCTTGGGCTTTCAGGCTCGTGTCGTGGACTTTGGCCTGTTCGAGTTCACGGAGCTGTTCAAGGACGCGCGCGATCAGATCGCTCGAGTCGAGGACCTCTCCGATGCCTACCACCTGAAGCTCGGCGCGACGGATGTAATGGCCGCCTACTTGCTCGAGATCACCCGTAAGGAAGGTAGAAGCGCATGACCCACGCCGACAACGAGTTCCTGTTCACCTCGGAGTCCGTGACCGAGGGGCATCCGGACAAGGTGGCCGACCAGATCTCGGATGGCGTGCTGGATGCGGTCCTGCGCGACGACCCGCTCGGCCGGGTGGCGTGCGAAACGCTGGTGAACACGGGGTTGGTGGTCGTGTCGGGTGAGATCACCACCTCGACGTACGTGGACATCCAGGACGTGGCCCGGGAGACGATCAAGCGGATCGGCTACACCAACGCCGAGTTCGGGTTCGACTATCACACGTGCGCGGTGATCAACGCGATCGACAAGCAGTCGCCGGACATCGCCCAGGGCGTGGACCGAGCCTGGGAGACCCGGACCGACCCGCAGGACGATGACGAGCTCGACATCGCCGGTGCGGGGGATCAGGGGATGATGTTCGGCTACGCGTCGAACGAGACCGAGGAGTTGATGCCGCTGCCGATCTCGCTGGCGCACAAGCTGGCCAAGCGGCTGGCCGACGTGCGGCGGGCGGAGATCCTGCCCTATCTGAGGCCGGACGGGAAGACGCAGGTGACCGTCCGCTACGTGGATGGGCGCCCGGTCGAGATCGAGAAGGTGCTGATCTCCACCCAGCACCGCGACGGCGCCGAGTCGCTGCTCAAGGAGGATCTGTGGGAGCACGTGATCGAGCCTGAGCTTCCCGACGAGCTGTTCGACGTCAAGAAGCTCCGCCGCAACCTGCTGGTCAACCCGACCGGCCGGTTCGTGATCGGGGGGCCGATGGGTGACTGCGGCCTTACCGGGCGCAAGATCATCGTCGACACCTACGGCGGGATGGCGCGCCACGGGGGTGGCGCGTTCTCCGGCAAGGACCCGTCGAAGGTCGACCGGAGCGCCGCCTACGCCGCCCGCTACGTCGCCAAGAACGTTGTCGCCGCCGGCCTGGCCGACCGCGCCGAGGTGCAGGTCGCCTATGCCATCGGCGTCGCCCACCCGGTGTCGGTGATGATCGAGACGTTCGGGACCGAGAAGATCGGGCGGGCCCGGATCCTCGAGCTGATCGGGGAGCACTTCGATCTGCGCCCGGGCGCGTTTCGCCAGTACCTGCGGCTGCACCGACCCATCTACCAGAAGACTGCGGCGTACGGCCACTTCGGGCGTGAGGATGCCGACTTCACCTGGGAGCGGACCGACAAGGCGGATGCCCTCCGGGCCGCCGCCGGGCTCGGCTCGCCCGAGGTCGTCGGCGCGTGAGCATCACGGTCGTCGGCTCGGTCGCGTTCGACGCGGTCAAGACGCCGTTCGGCGAGCGTGAGCGAATGCTTGGCGGCGCCGCGACGCACTTCGCGCTCGCCGCCTCGTTCTTCGACCAGGTGCACGTGGTAGGGCGCGTGGGGCCCGACTTCGGTGACGGGGAGCTTGCCGTGCTCGGCACGCGCGGCACCGGCATCGCCGACGTCGAGCGGGTGCCGGATGGCAAGACATTCTTCTGGGCGGGCGAGTACGGCTGGGACCTCAACTCTCGCGAGACACTTGACACGCAATTGGGCGTCTTCGAGGACTTCCGGCCGCGGCTGTCGGACACCTCGCGCGATTGCGACGTGCTGTTCCTGGCCAACATCCAGCCGGAGCTTCAATCCGACGTGCTCGATCAGTGCCGGGACCCGAAGTTCGTGGCCATGGACTCGATGAACCTGTGGATCGACATCGCGCGCGACGCGCTGCTGGAGGTGATCGCCCGGGTCGACTGCGTGATCTTCAACGATGCCGAGCTACGTCAGCTGACGGCAAAGCCGAGCATCGTGTCGGCGGCGCGCGAAGTGCTCGCCATGGGACCCTCGGTGGTCGTCGCCAAGCAGGGCGAGTACGGGGCCGCGCTCCTCACCGACGGCAAGTTCTTCGCCCTTCCCGCCTATCCGCTCGAGCGCGTGGTCGATCCGACGGGCGCCGGCGACACGTTCGCCGGAGGCTTCATGGGCTACCTGGCCCGCCATCTCGACCAGGCTCCATTGGATGAGCCGGTGCTCCGCCACGCGATGGCGTACGGGACCGCGCTCGCGTCGTTCAACGTCGAGGAGTTCGGAACCGAGCGGATGAACCGCCTGACGGCCGGCGAGATCGACGCCCGGGTGGAGGAACTGCGGCAGATTTCGCAGTTCGAGCACGTGGCAGTGCCACTCGGGACGGCGTGACCGCGGACGGGGTCAAACCCGGGCTGGTCCGGCTGCTGATCTCCTGCCCGGACCGGCCGGGGATCGTGGCCGGCGTGTCGCGCTTCCTGTTCGAGGCCGGCGCCAACATCGTCCGCTCCGACCAGTACTCGACCGACCCTGAAGGCGGCACGTTCTTCCTGCGCATGGAGTTCGCGCTCGGCGCCCGAGAAGCGCGAGGGCCTGGCCGAGCGCTTCGGGCTGAAGGTGGCCGAGCCGCTCGGCATGACCTGGCGCCTGTGGGACGCCGCCCGGCCCAAGCGGATCACGGTGATGGTCTCGCGCTACGACCACTGCCTGCTCGACCTGCTCTGGCGCTGGCGCCGCGGGGAGCTCGGCGCCGAGATCGTGATGGTGATCTCCAACCACCCCGACCTGCGCGATGACGCCGAGCTGTTCGAGGTCCCCTACCACCACGTGCCGGTCGAGAAGGGTCGCAAGGAGGAGGCCGAGGCCCGGCAGCTCGAGCTGCTCGACGGCTGCTGCGACCTGGTCGTGCTGGCCCGCTACATGCAGGTCCTCTCGCCCGAGTTCCTCGATCGGGTGGGCGTTCCCGATCATCAACATCCACCACTCGTTCCTGCCCGCCTTCGCCGGCGCCGACCCGTACCAGCAGGCCAAGGAGCGCGGGGTCAAGCTGATGGGCGCGACCGCGCACTACGTGACCGAGGAACTCGACGCCGGCCCGATCATCGAGCAGGACGTGATGCGGGTCAGCCACCGCGACGACGCCGACGCGCTGGCCCGGCTGGGCGCCGACGTCGAGCGTCTAGTGCTGGCGCGAGCGGTCCAGGCCCACTGCGAGGACCGAGTGCTGCGTCACGGCAACACCACCGTGGTGTTCTGAGCCACGCCCCGACGCTCAGCGAGCGCTGCGCTGTGGCGAGGCACGATCACCCGTAGCCGCGCGGCGCCGGCGCTGATCGTCTCGGTCGCGGGCGCGCCGGTCCACTGGCCGGCTGAGTTCAGCCGCTGTCCGTTCAGGCGTGACGCCCGTGCGCGAATACGGTGACGGCGCGAGCAGCCGCTGGACGCTCGCCGATCCGGTGGCCGGCACGTGAAGGTCGACCCGCACCGTCCGGCTGCCCTTGTCGATCAGGAGCACGTGCAGGATGCGCCCGACGGATCTGGACCGCCCAAGCGCTCAGGTGGAGCGACCGGGGCGCGGCGAGGTGCAGGCGGACCAGGCGCGCCTCGCGGTCCGAGCGTGCGGATGAACATCATCAGCCCGTAGAGCAGCGGCCTCGGTTTCAGCCCGCTCCGGTCGATCGTGAACGCGGCGTTGATCGTGTTGTCCCGCACGTGCAGGTTGGCGCCGTCGACGCCGGCGCGCATCGCAGTGAACAGCGCGTCGGGCGCCCACAGAGCGGTGGCGAACGTGTTGCTGACGCCCGGCCTTCCCGCCGCAGGTGACCGAGTTGAACTCGGTCAGGCGGAACTGCAGTCCGGCGGCGTGCGCGAGCGACACCGCGGAGGCGAGGTCTGCGTCGCGAAGGCCGAGGTGGCGTGGCGGCTGAGCAGTCGCGCCACCGTCGGATAGCTCGCCGAGCGCGGGTGCTTGACGCAGGCCGAGTAGGGATACAGGTGCGCCGGTCACCATGCCGAGCTCGGGCCGCTGGTCCGCGATCAGCGTCGAGATGAACGGCAGGCTGACCCGCGGGTGCGCCCACCGCCGGGCCGACCAGTGGTATGTCCGGTGCGGTCGTCGCCCAGCACGCGCGCGTAGGCGGCGAAGTCCTGGACGTAGGTGCCGGGGTGAGCTCGCAGCGGCAGTGGCCTGGTGCTGCAGCGGCGAGCGCGCGATCGTCGCTCACCCAGTAGCGCCGGTCGTACAGGTCGGGTTCGTTGCCGATCTCGAACCGATGATGCTGCCGCGCGGCAGCGAGGTCTCGGCCGCTCGCGCCCACGCCGCCGCGGTCGAGCGGCGTGTCGGTGAGCAGATTCAGGTCGACGATCAGCTTGACCCGGTCGCGCTCGACCAGCGCGCGTCAGGCGCGCCAGGTAACCCGGGGTCAGCTCGAACGCCCAATCGCGGCATCCGCCGCCAGCCGCGGCGACCAGAACGAGTGGTCGGCCGAATCGCCGCCGATCCGCAGGACCAGCGGGCCGTCGCCGGTCACGTGCAGCAGCGAGAGCACCCGCTCGAACGCCGGCATGTTGCGCTCGAACAGCGGCAGCGCCCAGTACTCGGTGGAGATGCCGAAGAACGAGCTCGGCACCGGCGTCGTGGCCGCGTCGCGCGCGATCGTCAGCGTGGCCCGTGCTGCGGGCGGCGCGTGTGCGGTGCGCGACGGGCCCGCGCTGGCCAACGGGACGGGGAGGCACCGCGACCGCGACCGGCGGCCGACCGCTGCCGCGAGCACGGGCAAGCCCTGCAGCGTCCGGCGGTCCCTCATCAGCGCCGCACCGATACGGCGCCGAGTCCGGGGTGCGGCCGCTGTCGCCGCGCGCCGCGTCAGACCCGTCTACCGTGACCGGGGCTCCTCCAACGACTCGACTAGATCAGACCTGCGACTCGCGTGTCGAATCGGGGCGCATGGCGGCACACACAACCTCGCCGCCGACCACCAGTACCTACTCGCCAATGACGACCTTCATCACCTCGGTCGGGTTCTCCATGGCGAAGCGCAGCGCCTCGGGCGCCTGCTCGAGCGCGAAGCGGTGGCTGATCAGGCGCTCGAGCATCGCGGCGTTGCGCTCGACCACCGCCACCGCCTGACCGAACTCCGCCGCGCCGCAGCAGCTCACGCCGAGGAGTCGATCTCCTTCTCGGTCAGGCTGCCGATCCGCAGCGTCGACCTCCTCGCCGGACATCCCGACCTGCACCGCACGTCCCGCCGAGGCGACCATGTCGACCATGGCCCGCACCGCCGCCGGCGCGCCGGTGGCGTCGATCGCCACCGGCGGGCCGCGCCGGGCCGCCCACTGGCGGGCGAAGGCGACCACCTCGTCGAGCGCCCGTCCACACCAGCGTCTCGGCGCCCATCGACGCGGCTCAGCTCCAGCCGGCTCTCCTGCAAATCCACCACCAGCGCCCGCGCTCCGCGCTCGCGCGCCACCAGGCAGATGCACTGCCCGATCGGCCCCGCGCCCAGCACCACCACCCGCTCGCCGCGCGCCACCCGCGCGCGGTTGACCGCCCGCACCGCGATCGACACCGGCTCGGCCAGCGCCGCCACCGCCGGGTCGTCAGCCCGGATCGGGTAGACCTGCTCCTGCGGGCACGGACAGCTGCTCCTGCAGCCCGCCGTCGACGTGGATCCCGATCAGCTCGAAGGCGTCGCACGTGTTGGGGCGTCCCACGCTGCACGGATAGCACTCCCCGCACGCCTGCAGCGGCCACAGCGCCACGCGCTGGCCGACCTCGAGCTCGCTCCGGCACCCGGGCCCACCGCCACCACCCGCGCACCCACCTCATGACCCTGCACGCGCGGGAACTGGGACCCGCCGGCGGCATCGGACAGCTCGCCGGAGAAGAAGTGGTAGTCGGAGCCGCAGATCCCGACTGCCTCGGGCGCCACCACCACCTGGCCCGGTCCGGGTCAGAGGGCTCGCGCCCGCTCCAGCACGCCATCGCGCCCACGCCCTCGGTTACCGCGGCGCGCATCGAAACTCAGCCCCACACTTCCGCAGCGGTTTCGACGATCAGTTCGAGCTTGGCGATCTGCTGCTCGCGCGTGAGCGCGTTGCCCTCGACCGTCGAGGAGAACCCGCAGTGCGGAGACAGACACAGCTGCTCGATCGGCACGTACTGTGAAGCCTCCTCGATTTGCCGCTTCAGGAGGTCCTTGGACTCGAGCTCGCCGCGCTTGGTGGTGACCAGCCCGAGCACCACGTACTTGCCCTCGGGCACGTCGACATCGCTCGTTCCCCGGGCCGCGATCTGCTCGCGCTGCCGCGGGTCGTTCAGGTAGGCCAAAGACGTGTCATCGAACTGCAGGTACCGAGCGGTCGATCTGGTCCGCCTCGAACTCGGCCCGCGCGCCCAGCAGCGAGGGCGGACGCGGAGGCTTCCGACGTGATCAGCTCGGAACGGTGGAGGCATGCACGTTGATCTCTACCCGGACCCCGTTCGGATCCTCGATGAACACCTGGCGCGGACCGCCAGGGACGCGGTTCGTCACCGCGGGAACGGCAAACCGCGCGAGCCGCGCCATCAACCCGTCCCAGTCGCCGGCGCTGAACGCGACGTGGTCGACCGGCCCCACGCCCGGATCCCGCTCGGGCACGGCCAACCCCAGTCCAGCCGCGTGGGCGGCGTAGGAAGCCCGCTCCGCGATGTGCAGGCACGCGCCGTCACTCCCGTTCGCATACAACCAGTAACCAGGGAACGCAAGCGCAGGACGCTTCCCCACCGAAAGACCGACGACAGAACAGTAGAAGTCGCGCGTGGCGTCGATGTCGTCTGCGAGCACCAGGACGTGCTCCAGATGGCCGACGGTCATGAAGGCCGCGGCGCGGTGCCGGCCGTCGCCGGCGACTCCGACGCCCCGTCGCGCACTCGCAGCAGATACGCCGATTGCAGCAGCTCGGGCTTCTCGCGCAGCTGGCTGGCCTGGCCGGAGAACCGGATCCGGCCCCCCTCCATCACGTACGCGTTCTGAGCCAGGCCCAGCGCCACCGTAGCGAACTGCTCGATGAGCAGGACCCCGATGCCCGACTCGGCGATGGCCCGGATGGTCGGAACCAGGCGGTTGACGACAACCGGCGCGAGCCCGAGCGACAGCTCGTCGATGATCACGAACCGGGGACGGGAGACGAGCGCCTGAGCGAGCACGACCATCTGCTGCTCGCCTCCTGAGAGCGAGCGCGCCGCGTAGTCCAGTCGCTTCTCGAGCTCGGGGAACAGCTCGAGCGCTCGCTTGCGCCCCGCCTCGCCCTCGGCGCCCGGCAGCCTGTAGGTCGCCACGCGCAGGTTCTCGGACACGCTCAAGTCCGGCAACAGCCGCCGGCCCTCCGGCACGATCGCGATCCCCGCCCCGCGGATGCGCTCGGGACGGCGGCCGGCGAAGTTGTGCTCGTCCAGCAGGACCTTCCCGCCCAGCGGCTTGAGCACTCCACCGATCGCCAGCACCATGCTCGACTTTCCGGCTCCGTTCGGCCCGAGCAGCGCGGTCACCTCGCCCGACGGGATCTCCAGCGACACCTTGCGCACGACGGTGCGCCCGCCGCGCGCGACCGACAGTTCCTCGATGGCCAGCTTGCCGTTCGTCGCGCTCACGCCGCCACCTCCTCGGTCCCGAGGTAGGCGCGGATCACGCGCTCGTCGCGCAGCACCTCGGCGGTCGGCCCGGACGCGAGCAGCTTTCCGAAGTCGAGCACCGCGGTCACCTCGCAGCACGACGACACGAGGCTCATGTCGTGGTCGACCAGGATGACGAGGGCGCCCATATGGTCGGGGATGGCGCGGATGACGTCGGACAAGAGCGCGGTCTCGTCGTCGGGCAGGCCGGCCGCCGGCTCGTCGAGCAGCACTAGGCGGGGCTTGCCGACCACCGCGCGTGCCACCTCGACCAGCCGGCGCTGCGCCGCCCCCAGGCTGCCCACCTTGGCGTACGGGTCGATGTCGAGCTTGACGAACTCGATTGCCCCCAGCACCTCCTCGCGCCGCGAGCCGCCGGTCATCTTCGAGTGCTCGTGGATCATCGCGATGTTGTCGTAGACCGATAGCTCCTCGATCGCCTGCTCGGTCTGGAAGGTGCGGCGCACGCCCCAGCGGGCTCTGCGGTAGTGGGCCATGGCCAGCAGGTCCTCGCCGAACGCCCGCACGCTTCCCGACACCGGCTTGACGAACCCGCTCAGGACATTGAAAAACGTTGTCTTGCCCGCGCCGTTGGGTCCGATCAGCCCGCACGTTCCGCCCTCGAATGTGACGCTCATGCGCTCGAGGGGGAGGACGCCGCCGAAGCGAACGGTGAGGTCGGAGACCTCGATCACGAGGCGGGCTCCCGCTCAGTAGCCGGCCGGCGGCCGACCAAACCGCGGATCAGCCGTCCGAGCCGGGCGATGTCCTTCGGCATCTGCTCCACGATGCCTCGCGGGGCCGTGGTCAGCACCTGGAGCACGCCGATCCCGAACAGGATGGTCAGCCAGTCGGGGGAGACGCCCCAGTCGTTGAGCAGGGCCTGCAGGAACTTGAGCAGGAATGCGGCCACGATCGCTCCAGACATGCTGTACGCGCCGCCCATGAGGACCACGGCGAGCAGCGTGATCGAGTCCGCGGTCGAGAATGTGAGCGAGTTCAGGTAGCGGAAGCTCCCGGCCACCAGGCCGCCCGCGACGCCGGTGATGAACGACACCAGCGCAAACGCCCACAGCTTGTACAGCGTGGTGTTGATCCCGCCCGCGAGCGAAGCCGCCTCGCTCTGGCGGATCGCCGCCCACGCCCGTCCCGGGCGGCCGCGCAGGTGCACCAGCACGAGCAGGAACATGAGGATCGCCACCACGACCGTGTAGCGGAAGAAGGCGGGATCGGTGGTGGCGATGCTCGGCCGGCGGATCGGCGGGATGTGGACGGTGCTGCCGTCGTAGCCGGTGAAGCCGTGACCGCCGTTGGGGAAGTTGATGTTCTGCAGCACCACGGTGATCGCGCCGGCCAGCATCAGCGTGATTAGGGCCAGGTACAGGCCGCTCATGCGCAGGGCGGGCAACCCGACCAGCGTGCCCAGCACCATCGTGATCAGGCCCCCAAGGAGAAGGACGAGCGGGAACGGCAGCCCGGTGGCGAACAACAGGCGCGCCGACACCCACGCCCCCATGGCCAGCACCGCTCCCTGGCCGAGCGACACCATGCCGACACGCCCGACCAACACGCCAAGCCCGAGGGTCACGATCGAGTAGATCGCGACCTGCGTCCAGGCGTCGACGTAGTAAAGAGTGAAGATCGAGGGGATGAACAGCAGTGCGCATGCGACCAGCGCGGTGATCACCGCCGGGCGTATCAGCGAGCGCGGCTCGACCCGACGCCGCCCTCGCGCCACCGCGACAGCCGACCCTGCCTCAGCACCGGCCGGCTCGGGCGGGGTCTCGGTCTCCACCCCGGCGGACTCGATCGTCTACACCCCCTGCCGGCCGACCGCGATCACGCGCCGGCGGTTGAGGACCAGCAGCGCGATCGCCGCCACCACGAACGGCGTCATGTCGCGGTAGTTCGAGACCGACGACACCGGAGTGAGCTCCGCGGTGATCAGCCCGATCACCAGCGCGGCGAAAAACGTGACCATGATCGAACGCAGGCGCCCAACCAGCGTGGCGGCCAGCGTCGAGATGACCAGAAAGGTCAGGCTGGAGGCGTCGAGCGCGACCAGGTCGGCGAGCAGCACCCCCGCGACGCCGGACAGCACGCCGCAACCGAACCAGGCGGCGGCCTCGACTCGCCGCACCGGGACACCCAGGGCCGCAGTGATCTCGCGATCGTTGGCCATCGCCCGCATCGCGGTCCCGAGCTTGGTGAAGCGCAGGAATGCGGCGGTCACCGCCGTGATCACCAGGCCGAGCGCCAGCGCGATCACGTTGGTGTAGGTGACCGAGATCTCCCCGACCTGGAACGTGTTGTTGTCGGTCGGGATGGTGAGCGCGCGGGAGGCACCGCCGCTCGACGGCCACAGCAGGTCCATCACCCCGAGCAGGATCAAGAGCAGCCCGAGGGTAGCCGTGGCCTTGACCAGCGAGTCGCGCCCTGCCAGCGCAGGCCCGAAGATCATTCCGTAGACGAGCGTGATCAGCCCGCCGAACAGAAGGGCCGCCGCGAACGACAGCCAGATGTTCCACCCGTCCTGCTGGGAGAGCTGCCACGCGATCAGGGCGCCCATCGCACCTACCGCGCCGAACGCGAGGTAGAGGACGCCGGTGGCCCGATACAGCACCACCATCCCGACCCCCGACAGGGCATACACCCCGCCGAGGGACAGGCCGGTGACCAGAAACTGCTCGAGGTCGGTGGTGGTTGGCATTCGTGCTCAGGACGCCCTGATCTGTCCGCGTCAGCCTACTCCTACCCGGTAGGTGGATTGGTCGACGGCGCCGTCCCGGCGGCCTTGCGGTACTGAGCGATCTGCGGATCGGCCGAGGAGACGTTGAAGCACGGCTGGGCTGTCACCATCTTCCCGTTCTCAGGGGTCGTGGTGAAGTCGGCGTTGTTCGGGATGTGCAGCGGGTAGTCGCCATACACCCACGGCTGGCAGAGCAGCTCGGTCTTCTCGTCCTTGATGGCCTTGAACGCCGCATTCACGCTCTGGATCGTGTACGGACCGTTGACCTTCTGCAGCGCGTCGACCGAGAACTTACCGAGCAGGTAGCCCATTTCGCTGAACGATCCGAGGCCGCCGGCCACGCTCTTGCCGTACTGCTTGAGGATCGCCTTGTAGAGCTGCATCTCGGGGCCGTTGTGGTCGTCGGGGGAGGTCAGCTCGGCGTTGACGAACAGCTTGTGGTTCCACTTCGGTCCCAGCGTGCTGGCCAGGAAGTCCGTGTTGCACGGGGTCGAGCAGCCCCATCCCTTGACGCGGTCCTCGAGGCCCAGCTTCTGAGCGGCCTGGAGGATGACCAGGGCCTCGGGCGGGGTGAAGTTCAGCACCACCCAGCCATTTGACCCGGCCTTGTGGACGAGATCGAGCGCCACCGAGTTGGCGTCGTTGATCGGCACGTTCTCGGTCAGCGCGGTGATCGGCACGTGCGCGGCACTGGCCAGCGCCGTGGGACCGGCCGCGATGTAGCCGGTGCCGGGGACGTTGGACTGCACGAAGACGATCTTCGAGGGATGCTGGCTCAGGCCGTACTGCACGGCGCCGTCGGAGCTGTAGCGCGGTCCCATGTTGACCGCGGCGCTGTTCGGGGTCGACCAGCACTCCGGCGCGATACCGGCGCCCATCTCGTAGATGCCCAGCTGCTTCCAGTAGCTCTGGTCGATCGTGCATTCGAGCAGGTCGAACACGCCGACGATGCCCACGACGTGGTCTGACTGGATCAGCTGCTTGGCGGCCGCCGCGATCTGTGCCGGCTGCGTCTGGTCGTACTGCACGAACAGCTTGACCGGATGGCCGTTGACCCCGCCGTTGGCGTTCACGCACGCGAAGTACGCGTTGATCATGTTCGGGCCGTCGCTGAAGTCCGTGCCCGGCTGCTTGGTGTCGATCGTGCCGATCTTGATCGGCGTGCCGGTGGCCGCGACACCTGGCTTCGGGCCGCACTTCGATGTGTCGGTCGAGGCCGTGCTCGAGCCGCCACCCGAGCTCGGTCGAGCTCGTTCCGCCACCACCGCCGCCTCCTCCTGCGCCGGCACTAGAGCTGCTGCTACTGCTACCGCACGCAGCCAGTAACAACACGCCGATGACAACCGCCAGGGCCGTGCCCAGGCGCGCGCGTAGCGCGTCGTGATGCATCCTCACCTCTGTCCTCCTCCAATGAATCAATCGGTGGAAACCCGCCCCGGTTTGGCGAGGCGATGATCTTATTCACAAGCTGGGTTGTATGCAACGGATGCCTAACGTGACGATAAGAAACGTTTGCAGTGCCTGCGCGGACACATTTCTGCATGCAACATCCCGGTGCGCAATACACTCCGTCCGCCCGCCGTGTCCGTCCACGCCAACCGAACTCAGATGACTCGCGCGCTGCTCAGCCTGCGCGAGCAGATCCTGAGCGGCGAGTTCAAGCCGGGCGATCGGATGTCCGAGCTTCGGCTGGTCGGTCCGCTCGGCGTGTCGCGCACGCCGCTGCGCCTCGCGCTCGCCGCGCTCGAGCACGAGGGCCTGCTGCGCAGCCTTCCCGCCGGCGGCTACGTGGTCCGTGAGTTCACTCGAGCCGACATCCGGGACGCGATCGAGGTGCGGGGCGTGCTCGAGGGCACCGCCGCCCGGTTCGCCGCCGAGCGCGGCGCCGGGCGCCGCGACCTGCGGGCGCTGCGCACGATCAACGACTCGGTCGAGCCGCTGGTCCGGCGGGCCGACTACGAGTCGTTCGAGCGATACGTGGCGCTCAATGAAGCCTTCCACGCCCGGCTCTTGAAGATGGCGGACAGCCCGCTGCTCGAGCGCACGCTGGAGGGGGTTCTGTCGCTGCCCTTCGCCAGCCCCAGCGCGCTGGTCCTCCAGCACGCTCAGCTCCCGGAGTCGCGCGAGATCCTGGTCGTGGCCCATCGACATCATCTCGGCCTGACCGAGGCGATTGCCCAGCGCCAGGGCGCGCGGGCCGACAGCATCGCGCGCGAGCACGCCCGCCTGTCGCTGACCAACCTCGAGATCGTTCTCGGGCACCGCGGTCTGCTCGAGGAGGTGCCCGGCGCGTCGCTGCTCGCGCTGGCGCGCGAGCCCCAGCCCGGTCCCGTCGGAACGCCGGCGCCCCGCGCGCCACGCCCGGTTACGGCGGGGAGACCGCACCCTTCTCCCACGGCTCGACGTCGTACTGGCCCCACTCGAGGGCAACCCGCGCGGCCCGGATGATCTCCTCCGGCGTCGGCCGGTAGGCATCCTCGAGAGGCGGGCTGACCGGCACCGGCGTGTAGGGGGCGCCCACCCGCTGGATCGGCGCCTCCAGATAGTCGAAGGCGGCCGCCTGTAGCTGCGCGGCGAGTTCGGCGCCGAACCCGCCCGCCACCACCGCCTCGTGCGCCACCACCGCCCGCCCGGTGCGGCGCACCGACGCCGCCAGCGTCTCGAGGTCGAGCGGCACCAGCGTGCGGGGGTCGATCACCTCGGCTTCGATCCCCTCGCGGGCCAGCCGGTCGGCGGCCTCCAACGCATCTCCCACCATGCGTGACAGCGCCACGATCGTGACCTCGCTCCCGGCTCTCACCGTGTGCGCGCGGCCGAGCGGGATCGGCTCTACCGGATCGGGAACCGGCTCGCGCCGGAAGTAGAGCGACTTACACTCGACGAACACCACCGGGCCCGGATCGGCGATCGCGCTCGCCAACAGCCCGGCCGCGTCGGCCGGACCGCTCGGCATCACCACCTTGAGCCCCGGCACGTGCGTGAGCCAGGCCTCCAGGCTCTGCGAATGCTGTGCTCCGTTGCGCTGACCCGAGCCGCCCTGCGTGCGCAGTACGAGCGGCACGGACAGCTGCCCGCCCGACATGAAGTGGGCCTTGGCCGCCTGGTTGACCAGCTGGTCCAGGGCCAGCGTGATGAAGTCGATGAACATGATCTCGACGACGGGCCGCAAGCCGGACTGGGCCGCGCCCACCGCCACCCCGCACACCGCGCCCTCGCTGATCGGCGTGTTGCGCACCCGCTCGCGCCCGAACTCCTCGGCCAGCCCCGCCGTGACCAGGTAGGGACCGCCTTCGGCGACGTCCTCGCCGAGCACGATCACCCGCTCGTCCCCGCGCATCGCGTGCGCGAGCGTCCGGTTGATCGCTTCGACGAAGGTGACCTCGGTCTGTGTCGCCGAGGTCACGTCGCGTACACCAGGCCGGACGTGATGCCCGGTTCGGGGAAGGGGCTCTCGCGGGCGAAGCGCACCGCGGCCTCGATCTCGGCCGCAGCCTCCCGCTCGATCGACGTCGCCTCGTCCGAGTCGAGCCACCCGGCCTCGAGCGCGCGAGACTGCAGCTGCGCCACCGGGTCGCGCTCGGCCCACTCCTGCTCGGCCGCCACATCGCGGTACTTCTGCTGGTCGCCCTCGTAGTGCCCGCGCCGGCGGTAGGTGAGGCACTCGAGGAGCATCGGCCCGTCGCCTCCGCGCGCCCGCGCCAGGAACTCGCCGAACGCACCGTATACCGCCGGCACGTCGCTGCCGCCCACCGTCGCCCGGTCGAAGCCGTACGGTGCGACCACGTCGCTCACCCGATCGATCGTCGAATGCTCCTCGCGCGAGGTGAACTCGGCAAAGCCGTTGTTCTCGCACACGAAGATCACCGGCAGCCGCCACAGCGCGGCCAGGTTGATCGACTCGTTGAAGTGGCCGGCCTGGACCGCGCCGTCGCCGAAGAACACCACGCTCACCTGATCGCCGCCTCGCAACCGATGCGCGAGCGCGCTGCCCAGGGCGAGCGGCAGGTTGCCGCCCACGACGCCGGTGGCGCCCATGAAGCCGTGCTCGGCGTCAACCAGGTGCATGGAGCCGCCGAGGCCCCGGCACAACCCGTCCACGCGTCCCATCAACTCCGCCATCACGCGATCGACGGGTGCGCCTTTGGCGATCGCGTGCCCGTGCGCGCGATGCCCGCTGTACACCGCGTCGTCCTCGCGCAGCTGTCCGCACACGGCCGCCGCCACCCCCTCGCCGCCGATGCTCAGGTGGATCAGCCCGTGCACCTGCAGGCTGCGCTTCAACTGAGCCACCCGCTCCTCGAACAGGCGGATCCGCCACATCGTGCGCAGCAGCCCGCCGGCGACGTCCTTGTCCACGGGCGTGATCCTACGCGGCGACGGGTGCCTCGCCTAGTACCTGACGCACCGATCCCGCGATCTTTTCCTCATTGGGCAGGACGAACGCCTCCATCGGCTCTGAGTAGGGGACGGTCACGTCGAGCGCGGTTACCTGGGCGATCGGCGCCTTGAGCGTTCCGAATCCGTGCTCGGCGACTTCCGCCGCAATCACCGCGGAGGCGCCGCCGTGGCGCGTGCCTTGATCGGCGATGACCAGCCGTCCGGTCTTTTCCACCGAGGCCAGGATCGTCGCCGTGTCGAGCGGGTTCAGCGTGCGCGGGTCGATCACCTCGGCCTGGATGCCCTCGCCGGCCAGCGTCTCCGCGGCGGCGAGCGCTCGGCCCACCGTCCACCCGGTGGCCACGATCGTGACGTCCGAGCCGGATCGCCGGATGGCCGCCTGTCCGAACGGCACCGTGTACTCGCCCTCGGGCACGTCGCCGTGCTCGAGCACCATCAGGTAGTTGATGAGGTAGACGACCGGGTTGTCGTCCCGGATGGCGCTGGCCATCAACCCCTTGGCGTCGGCCGGCGTGGCGGGCAGGGCGATCTTCAGGCCGGGGAAGCCCATGAACATGCCGTAGATCGAGCCGGTGTGCTGCCCCGCCCAGCCGGCCGTGAATCCGTAGCCGGCCTTGAGCACCAGCGGGACCTTGACCTGGCCGCCGCTCATGTAGCGCAAACGCGGCGCCTCGTTGACCACCTGGTTCATGGCTACCAGCATGAACTCGGTCATCAGCAGTTCCACCACCGGGCGGTAGCCGGCGAGGGCGAGGCCGACGGCCATGCCGATCTCCGCCGTCTCGGAGATCGGCGAGACCCGGACGCGGTCGCGCCCGAACGCCTTGACCAGGTCGTGGTCGTCGCTCGGCGCCACGTCCTGGCCGTAGAAGACGACGGTCGGGTCGCGCTGCATCTCGACCTGGATCGCCTCCTGGACTGCCGCGATGTAGGGGATCTCTCGTGCCATGGCTGTCTCCTAGGCGTAAACGAAGTCGACGCGGGCGGCGGCTTCGGGCGCGGGGAACGGGCTGTGCAGCGCGAACTGGACCGCGGCGTCCATCTCGTCGCGGACTTGACTTGCGATCTCGTCGGCGCGCGCGGGGTCCAGCACCCCCTGCTCGACCAACCGCGCCCGGAACCGCGGCACCGGGTCGCCGCGCAGGGCCGCGTCGTACTCCTCGCGGTTGCCGAACGTCGTGATCGCCTCGTGCTCGGGGTAGTGCAGCGGTACGCCAGGCGGGGCGATGATGTTGCCGTGGGCCGACAGGCGGTAGACCTTCGACTCCACCAGCGTCGGGCCCTCGCCGGCGCGGGCTCGATCCGCCGCGGCGCCCACGGTCTCGTACACGGCCACCGGGTCGCCGCCGTCGACCGTGACGCCGGGCATGCTGTAGGCGACTGCCTTGACCGAGAGGGGCTCGCCGGCGGCCGCGTTGGCGTCTTCCTGCTCGGAGCGCGTGGACACGTTGTAGTTGTTGTTCTCCATCACGTAGACGACCGGAAGCTTCCACAGCGAAGCGAGGTTGAGCGACTCGTGGAAGGCGCCCTGCTTGGAGGCGCCGTCGCCGAAGAACCCCAGCACGACCTCGCCTTGCTTGCGCAGTTGCGCCGCCCACGCGAGACCGGTGGCCTGCGGGATCCCCTGGCCCACAATGCCGCTCGTGCCCATGAACCCACGGCTCGGATCGACCAGGTGCATCGAGCCGCCGTACCCGCCGCACAGCCCGTCCTTGCGGCCGTAGATCTCGGCCATGATCGCCTTGGTGTCGGTGCCGAGCGCGACCGGATACCCGTGGCAGCGATAGGTGGCCATCAGCTGGTCGCCCGGCTGCAGGGTGGCCAGCGACCCGACGATCGATGCCTCGGCGCCGTCGGCCAGATGGGTATGACCGCGGATCACGCCGGGGTGCTCCTCGAAGGTCCGCTTCACCCGCTCCTCGAACTCGCGGATGCGCAGCATCTGGGTGAACATCCAGACGAGCCTGTCGTTGTCGAGCTCCTGCATCTGGTCTCCTGTCCTCGCGTCAGGGATTGGTCACGCCGGCGCGGAACTGCGCGGCGCTCGCCTCGTAGGTGCGCTTGACCGCCTCCTCGAGCGGGAGCGCGCGCAACTCGGCGGAGAGAATCTCCGCGCCCCATGGACCGTCGTAGCCGATCGCCTGGCATGCCTCGATGTATCCCGGGATGTCGAACTCGCCCTCGCCCGGGAGACGGCGGTGGTTGATCACCTCGTCGATCGGGTCGTCCATGTACTGCACCGGGCCGTCTGGAGAGCTCGACCCAGGCCAGCTGGTCGCCGGGAATCCGCTTCAGCTCCTCCGGTGCAATCCGCAGCTTGCCCATGTGCCAGGTGTCGATGGCCAGTCCGCCGTTCTTTCGATCGGCCTCCGTCACCAGCCGGATCCCGTCGTCGAGCGTGTTCACGTTCGGGTCGAACGGGATGATCTCGTATGCCACCTTGGCGCTGCAGTGCCGCGCGGCGTCGTCGCACAGCGCGGCGTACTCCTCGATCAGGCGGTCGAGCTCACACGGCGTCTCCGGGATGTTGCCGACCTTGATGTGGTGCGCGTCGAAGGCGGCGGCGGTCTCGAACAGCTGACCGCGCAGCCGGTCCGACTCGGCGCGCGCCGGCTCTCCCGGGGGCACCCAGAAGTCGGCCAGGAACTCCACCTCGAGGTACTTCAGGCCGGCGTCGTCGAAGATCCGCTTCATCTCGGCCAGCGTGGTGGTCTCGAGTTGATGAGAGACGTCGGCGTGCCATAGCCCGATGCCCTGAAAGCCGCCGCCGGCCACGGTCTCGCAGCGCTCGCGCCAGTCAAACAGGCTCCATTCGCGCCCAGCGTGGATTTCGACGGGTCCCGCCACCGTCCAGTACAGCGCCATCAGGGGGATGTCGGCCATCGTCGCTCCTCTCGTGTGAGTGCGACCGTATCGCCGCAGACTGGAATGAGTCCAGTCGTCCCGTGCATTCGTTCTTGCCGATGAGCGCCTGGGTCGGCGCCGGGACTATCCGCCCGGCGTCGTGCTCGTCGCGGTGACGCGCACTTCAACCGAGATTGCCGAGGTCCCGCGTGCGGGTAGAGGCCGTCCATGACGGCCCCGCCGGCCACGATCGAGCAACTCGCTCGCGAAACCGTTCAGATCGCCAATCCGGAGACCGCCCTCCGGGCCCTGACCGCGCTCCGGCGCGAGCTCGACGCCACCGAACCCGAGCTCGTCCAGCGCGCCCTGCACGCCGGCGCCTCCTGGAGCCAGATCGCCCGGGCCCTCGGGGTGACCAAGCAGGCGGCCCACCGCAAGTTCCGCCACCTGTTCGACCACGCCTGGGGCGAGACTCCCGGGGCACCACGGATCACGGTCTCCAGCGAGGCTCGCCGCAGCATCCAGTTCGCGCGCGAGGAGGCCAAGCGGCTCGGCCAGGCCGTGGTCGGGACCGAGCACATCCTGCTCGGGCTCCTGCGCTGCGAGGGCAGCCGGGCGCTCATGGCCCTGAATGCCGAGGGCATCACGCTGGAGGCGGCGCGCGGATGCCTTCAGACGACGATTCCCGGCATTCCTCCCAGCGAGCTCGAGCGTCCCGCCGAGGAGTACGCGGTAAGCGCCCACGCCCGGCGGATCATCGAGGGGTCCCGCCGAGAGGCCGTGCGGCGAGGGGATGACCACATCGGAGCCGAGCACCTGCTGCTGGCCCTCCTGGCTGACTCACGCAACGGCGCGGTGCAGACGCTCGAGGAGCTGCGCGCCAAGCCCGCGCGGGTGGAGCGCCAGCTCGAGCGCGAGCCCCCGGCCGCGCCCGCCCCGCCGCTCCCCTGCGACGCGCAGGAGGGTCAGCTCACTTCGCGCAGCCGGCCGGTTTCGACCTCGTAGACGAAACCCCGGATCGCATCCTTGTGCGGGATGAACGGCGACGCCTCGATCCGCGCGATCGACTGCCGCACGTCGCCGTCGAGGTCGGAGAACGACTCCGCGGCCCACGCCGGCTTGATTCCGGTCTCCCGCTCGATCGAATCGCGGAACTCGTCGTCGGTGAACGTGAGCATCCCGCAGCCGGTGTGGTGGATGAGGATGATCTCCTCGGTTCCGAGCAGCCGCTGCGAGATGGCGAGCGAGCGGATCGCGTCGTCGGTCACCACGCCGCCGGCGTTGCGGATCACGTGCGCGTCGCCCTCGCTCAGCCCGAGTGCGGCGTACACATTCAGTCGCGCATCCATGCAGGCGAGGATCGCCACCTTCTTCGCCGGCGAGTGCGACAGATCAGCCTTGTCGAATGACGCTGCATAGGCGGCGTTATTGGCCAGCAGCTCATTGATTGCCCTCATTTCGTGCTCCCTTCCCAACGATGTCCGGATCGTGAAATTGAAGCGCTAGATAGGCTCATTCGCGTGCTCGCCGAGTGGTCAGCCGCGCTGGCGGCGATGCTCGTCTCGGCCCACGCGGCCGCCGCGCGCACGATGGTCATCGGCCACTCGGTCAAGGGTCGGCCGATCGTCGCGCTGGTCCGCGGGCCGGCTGACGCCCACCGCAAGGTCCTGGTGGTGGGATGCATCCACGGCAACGAGTGCGCCGGCCTGGCCATCGTCTCGGCGCTCGAGCACGCCGAGCTCGTCAAGGACGTCCAGCTCTGGCTCGTCCCCGAGATGAACCCGGACGGCACCGCGGCCGGTACGCGCCAGAACGCCGACGAGGTGGACCTGAACCGGAACTTCCCCTACCGCTGGCAGGCGGTGAAGGACCTCACCTACTACTCCGGGCCGCGCCCGCTGTCCGAGCCCGAGACCCGCGCCGCGGTCGCCCTGGTCCGGCGCATCCACCCGGCGGTGACCATCTGGTACCACCAGCACATGGACCTGGTCGACATGGCCGGTGGTGACCGGGGCGTGGCCAGGCGCTACGCCCAGCTGGCCCACCTGCGCGCCACCTGCCTTCCGTTCCTTCCCGGCACCGCGCCCGGGCGCTCGGGCGGCGCACCGGCTCACGCACGAACTGCGCTTGACCGCCGACGCCGTCCAGGCAGAGGCACGGTCGCCTAGTTCGCTAGGCAGAAACTCGGCGCCGGTGAATGCTCACCCGGACATTGGGGCCGCTTCGCGGCGTCCCTGGGGCCATGCACCCCGTCCGGACACTCCCGTCAACTCGTACGCCGGCGCGTCGAACTGCAGGGTCTGGCGCCAGAAGCGGAACGTGAAGTCGGGCCAGATCGTGGCGTTGCGGCCGTTGGCGTCGAGGTACCAGCTCGAGCAGCCGCCGGTGTTCCACACCGTGCCCTTCAGGCGGGACTGCAGGTGCTCGTTGTACGCCTCGTAGGCGTCGCGTCGCACCTCGACGTGGGTCGCCCCACTGCGCTCCATGGTCTCCAGAGCGTCGAGCAGGTAGTTGATCTGGGCCTCGATCATGAACACCATCGAGTTGTGGCCGAGCCCCGTGTTCGGGCCGACGATCCAGAACAGGTTCGGGAAACCGGGGACCGACGCGCCCCGGTAGGCCTGCGGGCTGCCATGCCACACCTCGTCAGGACGCAGGCCGTCGCGTCCGCGGATGAACTGCGCGAACGGCACGTCCGTGACGTGAAACCCGGTGGCGAAGATCAGCGTGTCGACCTCGTGCACGACGCCGTCGGGGCCGACCACGCCCTCCGGCCGGATCTCGGTCACCGCGCCCGGCACCAGCTCGACGTTGGGCTCGATGATGGCTGGATACCAGTCGTTGGAGGGGAGGATCCGCTTGCACCCCAGCAGGTAGTCCGGGGTGAGCTTGGCGCGCAGTTCGGGGTCGGGCACCTGCTTGGCCAGGTGCGCCTCGGCCGCCCGCTGTAGGGCCTTCATCAGCTGCGGGCGGTAGGCCAGCCCGGTCACGAGCAGTTCGCGCCCCAGGTACACCGCGGTGCGCACAGTCCGCTGGGCCCCCGGCCACCGGCGGTAGAGCGTCCGCTCGAGATCGGTGATCGGCCGGTCCCGGTGCGGAACCACCCATGGCGGGGTGCGCTGGAAGACCGTCACGTGCTCGGCGATTGGCTGGATGCGCGGGACGGTTTGGATCGCGCTCGCGCCTGTCCCGACCACCGCCACCTTGCGCCCGGTGAGGTCGTGGTCGTGGTTCCACGCCGCGGTGTGGAACACCGTGCCATTGAAGCTCTCGAGGCCGGGAAGCTCCGGGATCCGTGGCTCGCTGAGCGCGCCGGGCGCGGCGATCACCACCTGCGCCGTGAACGTCCCGTCGTTTGTATCGAGCCGCCAGGCCGCGGCCTCGTCGTCCCACTCGACCCGCTCGATGGCGCAGCCAAGCCGCAGATGGGGACGGATGCCGTAGCGGTCCGAGCACTCGCGCAGGTAGTCCCGGATCTCGGGCTGGAGCGGGTATGTCCGCGTCCACTCGGGGTTCAGCGCGAACGAGTAGCTGTACAGGTGCGAGGGGATGTCGCACTGGCAGCCCGGATACGTGTTGGCCCACCAGGTGCCGCCGACCTCCTCGTCACGCTCGAACACGACGAAGTCCTCGACGCCCGTCTGCTTGAGGCGGATTGCCATCCCCAGGCCACCGAAGCCGGCGCCCAGGATCGCCACTCGGAAGTCGCGTCGGTCAGCTGTCGTCATGTCGTCTCCCGGTCATTGAAGAAACAGCGGCGTTCTCCAGTGTACACTGCTGTTCCCATGAGCGCGTCATCGCAAACCGACATCCTCGCCGTTCTGCCGCGTGGTCGTCACGCAGCGCCGCGGGACGTGGTGCGCCAGACCCAGCGCGCACGCATGCTCGAGGCGATGGTCCAGGCGGTGGCCGAGAAGAGCTACGCGCGGGTGGCGGTGGCCGACGTCATCGAGCGGGCCGGCGTGTCGCGCAAGACCTTCTATGAGCAGTTCGCCAACAAGGAGGAGTGCTTCCTGGCCGCCTACGAACACGGCGCCGACCGCCTGCTGGCGGCGATCGACCAGGTGCTGTCGGAGCTGGCGCCGGATTGGCTGGCGGCGGCGCGGCGCGCGGTCGAGGTCTACCTGGAGCGGATGGCGGCCGGCCCCGCCTTCGCCCGCGCGTTCCTGATCGAGGCGCTCGCCGCCGGGCCTGCCGCACTCGAACGCCGAGGCGTCGTGCAGGATCGCTTCGCGGCCCAGCTCGAGGCGGTCCACCGCCGCGCCCGCGCCGACATCCCCGAGATCCCCGCGGTCGCGCCCCACACCTTCCGCGCCACCGTCGGCGCCGTGAACGAGCTGGTCACCACCCACGTGCTCGAGCGCGGGGCGGACACCCTGCCCGAGCTCACCGAGGCGATCCTCGACGTTCACCTGGCCCTGCTTGTCGGCCGCGAACTGGCCCAGCGGATCTCGTCGCCGCCGGCCTCCCCCGCCAACCGCGAAATTTCCGCCAATGGGCCAGCCGGCGGACGATCCTGACGGAAAGTTCCGTCGCGTGGTGGCGTCACCGGCACGCCCCGACGACTAGTTCGCCAGACGGTCGAGCGCGGCGGCCAGCTCGTCGGGCCGCGAGGCCCACACGCAATGGTCGGTGTCGATCTCGATCACCGGATCGCATCCGCCGGCGACGAGCATCCGGCGTTGCAGCGCCGGCCGAATCGCCTGATCCTGGAGGCACATGACATAGGCCCGGCGCAGGCGCGTGAACGCCTCGTTCCCATCGATGCGCACCGGGTGCGTGAACGGCGCGACCGGCTGCGGCCCCCGGAGCGGGATCGCCCAGTCGGCGGCTTCGTCATCGCAGCAGTGAAACAGCGCCTCGCGTGCGGCCTGGTCCGGCATCCTGGCCACCGGCGGGTCGCCCTCGATGACCAGGTGCGCCTGCACCGCATCGCCCGCCGCTTCGGGTAGCTGGGTCAGGTCGATCAGGCTCTGTCCATCCGAAGGCAGGAACGCGGCCACGTACACCAGCCAGTCCACGTGTTCGGGGCAGATGGCCGCGGCCTGCGTGATCACCATCCCGCCCATACTGTGACCGACCAGCACGGCGGGAGGCCCGAGAGCGAGCGCCTCGCACACCCGCTGTGCGTAGCGGTCGAGCGTCACCTCGGCGACCGGCGTCGAGTCCTCGCCCTGGCCCGGGAGATCGATCGCCTCGACCTCGTGCCCGGCGGAGCGCAGCCCCAGCCGCACCCGGTCCCAGACCGCGGCGCGCCCGAACGCGCCGTGCACCAACAGCATCCTGGCCATCTCTCTCCTCTCGTGGAACGGCGGGCATCGTAGTCATGCCCTGCTCGCGCCGCGAACGACCGTTCGCTAGACGTCAAATCTGCGCGGCTAGACTCTCGCCACCAGAGACGGAGGAGAGATGGCCACAACCGCGCCGAAGGCCGGGGCATTCCCCAGCCCGTATGAGATCGAGACCCCGCCCGGGTGCGAGGGCTGGGAGGAGATGTATCCCTATTACGCGCTGTTCGACGAGCGCCGGCGCGACACCGACGAGAACCGGTTCTGGTTCTGGAACTCGATGCACTTCCCGGTCCCGATGCCGGCCTTCGACGTGATCTGCATCGACTCGCCCTACCAGGCGGTGGGGTCGTGGCAGAACCGCGTTTTCGCGGTCCCGCCGGCGATGGGCATCGACTACCGCTGTGTCAACGGCTACATCTACATCTCCGGCAATCCGGTCACCGACCCGGAGAAGATCGCCGAGCGCGCCCAGTTCTTCCAGGCGCGGGCCGGTTACTACTTCGAGAACTGGTCCGAGCTCTACGGCAAGTGGCGGGCCAAGATGGAGGCGCTGATTCGCGAGCTGGGCGAGCTCGAGGTCCCTGACTTGCCCGAGTACGAGCCGGACGAGGTCGCGTTCGGCGACGAGCGCAACACGGCCTTCTACGAGCTGCTCACCGCCTACGGCCGCGCGCTCCGCCTCGCCGACCTGATGTGGCAGCACCACTTCGAGTTCCTGCTGCTCGGCTACGGCGCCTACGGCACGTTCGTGGAGTTCTGCAAGGGCAACCTCCCCGACATCCCCGACCAGCACATCGCGCAGATGGTGGCCGGGATCGACGTGCTGCTGTTCCGGCCCGACGCCGAGCTGCGCCGGCTGGCCCGGCTGGCCATCGAGACCGGCGTGGACTCGCGCCTTCGTGCAGGGCCGCACGCCCGCAGGAGATCGACGCCGAGCTGTTCGGCAGCGAGGCCGGGCGCGACTGGCTCGAGGAGCTCGAGAGCGTCAAGGACCCGTGGTTCAACATGGCCACCGGCGACGGCCTCTACCACTACTACCGGAGCTGGTTCGACGACCCGAGCATCCCGTACGCGTCGCTGATCGGCCACATCAGCGCGCTGCGCGCGGGCGAGGAGATCGACCGTCCGACCGAGGAGATCGTGCGCGAGCGCGACCGCCTGGCCGAGGAGTACGCGGGCGCTGCTCGACGAGGAGTCGCGCGCGAGCTTCAATGACCTGCTCGCGCTCTCGCGCACCGTGTTCCCGTACGTCGAGGAGCACAAGTTCTTCTGCGACTACTGGTTCCTCACCCGCTGGTGGAACAAGATCCGCGAGTTCGGCGCGCTGCTCGCCCGCCACGAGTTCCTGGAGGACGGCGAGGACGTGTTCCAGCTCTCGCGCTACGAGGTGGCCGCCGCGCTGGACGAGCTGATCCTGACCTGGGCCACGGGCGGAGTGCCGCTCGGGCCCAAGCACTGGCCGCCGATCGCGGCACGCCGCAAGGAGTTGCTCCGGAAGCTGAACGACTGGACGCCGCCGCCGGCGCTCGGCGTGACGCCGGAGGCGGTCACCGATCCGATGACGATCATGCTGTGGGGCGTGACCACCGAGCGCGTGCAGGAGTGGGCGCGCCAGCAGGACGGCGGCTCGGTGCTGAACGGCGCGGCGGCCTCGCCCGGCGTGGTGGAGGGCGCCGCCCGCGTGGTCAAGACGGTCGACCAGATCAGCGACGTACGCGACGGCGAGATCCTCGTCTGCGGCTCGACCTCGCCGGCGTGGGCTCCGATCTTCTCCAAGATCAAGGCCACCGTCACCGACGTGGGCGGCGTGATGTCGCACGCGGCGATTGTGTGCCGCGAGTACGGCCTGCCCGCCGTGGTCGGCACCGGCCGCGCTACCGCCGCGATCCGGACCGGACAGATGATCAGGGTGGACGGCACCGAGGGGACCGTGACGCTGATCGGCGCGGCCGAGGGGTAAACACATCGTGATGGACCCGTCCGCCGGCGTCGAGCACATCCGGCCGCTGCAGACGGCTGTCGCGCGAGGACGAGCCGCACTTCGGCGGCAAGAGCGCCAACCTCGGCGAGCTGCTCGCGGCCGAGATCCCGGTGCCGCCAGGCTTCGCGATCGTCGACCGCGGCGTTCGACGTGTTCGTGCATGACGCCGGACTGCAGGAGCGGATCGCGAGCGCGCTGGTCGGCGTGTCGGTTGGCGACGTCGACGCAATCGGCCGCGCCTCGCATGCGATCAGCGAGGCCATGCGGTTCGCGCCCGTCCCCGAGGTGGTGCGGGTCGAGATCGAGCAACACTATGCCCAGATCGGCCAGGCGGCCGGCGAGGATCGCCGCCGGTGGCGGTGCGCTCGAGCGCGGTGGGCGAGGACAGCCAGGACGCCACGTTCGCCGGCCAGCAGGAGACCTACCTGTGGGTTCGTGGGGCGGAGCACGTGTGCGACGCGGTGCGCGACTGCTGGGTCAGCCTCTACAGCCCGCCGGCGATCAGCTACCGCCTGCGCCTTGCCGACGCGGGCGAGCGGCCCCGGCGATGGGGGTCGCCGTCCAGCTCATGGTCGACGCCGAGGTCTCCGGGGTGATGTTCACCTGCAACCCGGTGAGCGGCGACCCGAGCATGGTGGCGATCAACGCCAGCTGGGGCCTCGGCCTCGCCGTGGTCGGCGGGGAGGTCACGCCCGACGACTTCCTGGTCAGCAAGGTCACCGGTGAGCTGGTGCGAGAGCACGTGCACGCCAAGCACGTGCAGTACGTGCCCGAGGCCGGCGGAAGTGGGGCGGTGCGGGTGCCGGTCCCGGACGAGCGGCGCGACGCACGCTGTCTGGACCAGGCGGCGCTCGGGCGCCTGGTCGAAGTGGCCCGCCGCGTCGAGCGCTACTTCGGCTGCACATCAGGACATCGAGTGGGCGATCGCCCGCGGCGATCCCGAGGCGCTGTTCGTGGTTCAGGCCCGGCCCGTCACCGCGGTCCCCAAGAAGCGCGGACAAGCCCAAGGCCGAGTCGGCGATCTCGTTGATCATGAGCAGCTTCGGCGCCGGACCGCGCCCCGAGTAGCCGATGCCCCTCAGCGACGACGACGTCCGCGAGATCCTGCGGATCATCGATGAGTCGGACTTGGCTGAACTGCAGATCGAGACCGAGGGCTTCTCGCTCACGTCGCAAGGGAGGTCGGGATGCCCCGGCTGCCGGCCCGCCCGGCGGGCGGCGAGCTGCGTCGGCGTCCGATTCGGACCGAGCCCGAGGGCGGGCCGAAGCCGGGGCACCCACCCAAGCCGGTGAAGCCGATGGCTCGACGACCATTCCCGGCCCCGATGCTCGGCACCTTCTACCGAGCCGAGGCGCCGGGCAAGCCGCCGTTCGTCGACGTGGGCGACCGGGTCGAGCCCGACACGATCGTCTGCATCATCGAGGTGATGAAGATGATGAACTCGGTCCCCGCGGGCGTCTCGGGCACGGTGGCCGAGGTGATCGCGGAGAACGCGCAGCTGGTCGAGTACGGGCAGCCGCTGTTCCGCGTGGAGCCCGCGTGAAGCGGATCAAGCGCGTGTTCGTGGCCAATCGGGGCGAGATCGCGGTGCGGATCGTGAACGCGTGCGCAGGAGCTCGGGCTCGAGAGCGTGGTCGGCGCCTCCGAGGTCGACGTGAACGGGCTGGCCGCGCGGCAGGCCGACCGCGCGGTGTGCATCGGGCCGGCGCCGGCCGCCCAGAGCTACCTGCGCGACGACGTGGTCGTGCAGGCCGCGCTCGGCACCGGCTGCGACGCGATCCACCCCGGCTACGGCTTCCTCGTCGGAGAGCCCGCGGCTGGCGGCGCGGGCCCGCGAGCACGGGCTGACGTTCGTCGGGCCCGCCGGCCGAGGTGATCGAGCTGAGCGGCGACAAGCTGCGCGCCCGCGAGGAGGCGGCGCGGGCCGGCGTCCCGGTCCTGCCCGGCCGCGAGGTCGCGTCGGCAACCGACGCGAAGGCGCGCGGCCGACGACATCGGCTACCCGCTGCTGGTCAAGGCGGCCGGCGGAGGCGGCGGCCGTGGGATCAAGCTGGCGCGCGACGCCGGCCGAGCTCGAGGCGCTGCTGAGCCTGGCCCGCAGCGAGGCGGGCGCCGCGTTCGGCGACGAGCGTCTCTACCTCGAGCGGTTCATCGCCGCCGCCCGCCACGTCGAGGTTCAGATCGCCGCCGACGAGCACGGCGCGGTCGTCCACCTGGGCGAACGCGACTGCTCGGTGCAGCGCCGCTACCAGAAGGTGATCGAGGAGGCACCCGCGCCGGCACTCGAGCCACGCACCGCGCGACGCGATTCGCGGCGCCGCGGTCGCGCTTCGCACGAGCCATCGGTTACCGCAACCTGGGCACGGTCGAGTTCGTCGTCGACGCCGAGACCGGCGAGCACTACTTCCTCGAGATCAACTGCCGGATCCAGGTCGAGCATCCGGTCACGGAGGCGGTCACCGGCCGCGACCTGGTCGCGCTGCAGCTGCGCGATCGCCGACGGCGAGCCGCTCGGCTTCGCCCAGGACGACGTGACGCTCGACGGCCACGCCGTCGAGTGCCGGCTGAACGCCGAGGACGTGGCGCGCGGCTTCATGCCCACCCCGGGGACGCTGTCGCTGTTCTCGGTCCCCGAGCTGCCGGGCCTGCGCGTCGACACCCACTGCTACCCGGGCGCGGCGATCCCGCCCTACTACGACTCGCTGATGGCCAAGCTGATCGCCCACGCCGCAGACCGCGACGCCGCGCTCGACGTCCTGATCGAGGCGCTCGAGGACCTCGACGTCGAGGGCGTGGAGACCAACCGGACGCTGCTGATCAGCGTGCTCGGCCACGACGACTTCCGGCGCGGTGCGGTGACCACCGGACTGGCTGGAACGGGCGATCGTATGACCACACAGCGCTCGATCGGGGTCGTCGACACCACCACGCGCGACGGCAACCAGAGCCTGTGGAGCGCCACCGGTCTGACCACCCCGGACGTGCTGGCGATCGCGCCGGCCATGGACCGCGTCGGCTACGAGGCGCTCGACTTCACCTCGAGCACGCACATGGCGGTGTCGGTCCGCTTCCACCGCGAGGACCCGTGGGAGCGGATCCGCCTGGTCAGCGCGGCGATGCCGAACACGCCGCTCAGCATCATCACCACCGGGATGCGCTTCATCTCGTGGGTGCCGGCCGACCAGGACGTGATCGCGCTCGCCTTCCGGCTGGTGGCGCGCAACGGCATCGCGACGGATGCAGATCGCCGACCCGTCCAACGACCCCGACCGCCTGCGGAGACTCGCGCGCATGGCGCGCCGCGAGGGGATCG
This sequence comes from uncultured Solirubrobacterales bacterium, assembly GCA_963757795.1. GTDB lineage: Bacteria > Actinomycetota > Thermoleophilia > Solirubrobacterales > Solirubrobacteraceae > Palsa-465. The sequence continues at coordinate 326,111 of CAVWSI010000004.1, forward strand.
AGGAGGTGGTGTCGGGCCTCACCTACTCGATCAGCGACGTGCACACGCACGCGTACTACGCCGAGCGCGCCGCCGCGCTGGCCGACTGCCCGGACATGGACCGGCTGTACCTGAAGGATCCCGGGCGGGCTGCTCACGCCCGACGCGGTCCGCGAGCTGGCCCCGCACTTCGTCAACGCCGCCGGCGATCGCAGGGTCGAGCTGCACAGCCACTGCACGATCGGCATGGCGCCGCTCGTGTACGTCGAGGGCGTGAAGGCGGGCTTCCAGGTCGTCCACACCGCGTCCGGGTCCGCTCTCGCGCGGAACCTCGCAGCCGGAGGTCACGAGCACGATGCGCAACCTCGAGGCAAGCGGATACGGGCACGACCTCGACCTCGAGGCCGAGGCGATCGTCGCCGAGCACTTCCATGCAGATCGCCCGAGCCAAGGGCCTCCCGCCCGGCGCCCCGCGCGAGTTCGACGCGGTCTACTACCACCACCAGCTCCCGGGCGGGATGGTCACCACCACGCGGCGGATGCTCGAGGAGCTGCGCCGCCCCGAGCTGTTCGACGAGGTGCTCGAGGAGGTCACGCGGGTGCGGGCGGAAATGGGCTTCCCGATCCTGGTCACGCCAGTCTCCCAGTTCGTGGCGAGCCAGGCCGCGCGCAACGTGATCGACCCCGAGCGCTGGTCGAACGTGTCCGACGAGACCGTCCGTTACTTCCTCGGCCACTACGGCGAGCCCGCCAGCGCCGGTCGATCCGGACATCGCCGACAAGGTCGCTCGTCGCGCCCGCAGGCGGCCAAGCTGCGCGATCTGCAGCCGATCACCCTCGACGGCGCGCGCGAGCGGTTCGGCCGGCGCATCTCCGAGGAGGAGCTGCTCCTGCGCCTGACCATGCCCGAGGAGCAGGTCGACGCGATGATCGCAGGCGCGGGGCAAGGGCTCGCTGGCGCCCGGCCGCTCGCCCCGGCCGCAGCCCACTGGTCTCCCTGCTCGCCGAGCTGGCCCGCCGTCCCGCGATCTCGGAGCTTCGAGTTCAGCCAGGACGGCGACGTCCGTCGTGTGGCGCCGTGCTTGACGGTCTGCGCCTGGACGACGTCCGCGGGTTCGTTTTCGACGTCGACGGCACGCTCGGCCCACCGCGGGCCGAACGGGCGGGCCCATCCTCAGCCGGGCGCGATCGAGGTGCTCGAGCGCATCCGCGTCTCGGGCCGTCCCCTGGTGCTGTTCACCAACGGCAGCCACGTCCCGGCCGAGGCCATGGCGCGCGGCCTGCGCGAGGACGGCCTGCCGGTGGCCGACCACGAGATGCTCACTCCGGTGGAAAGCGCGATCACCTACATCCGCCGGCGCTACCCCGACCAGCCGGCGCTGCTCTTCGCCCACGACGTGATCCGGGCCCGGATGGTCGCGGCCGGGATCCCCCAGGCCGAAGGCGAGGAGGCCGCGGTGGTGTTCGTCGCCCATGTCGACGAAGTCGATCTCGAGGACATGGAGCGCGCGGCCCGCGCGATCGCTCGCGGCGCACCGCTCTTGACCGGCAGCTATGCCCGAGGCTATGCGGGCTCGGGCGGGATCATCTTCAGCCGCGGCGCGATGGTCACGGCCGGCATCGCCAAGGTGACCGGCGCCCGCCCGCGCATCGTCGGCAAGCCATCCCGCGCCGCGGTCGAGGAGGTCAGCACCCGCCTCGGCATGCCCACGGGCGAGATCGCGGTGATCGGCGACGACGCCGGCATGGACATCGCACTCGGGCGAATGGGCGGGTCGAGGACGGTGCTGGTCCGCAGCGGCATCAGTGGCACGATCGACCTCGACAAGCTGCCCGAGCGCCACCGTCCCGACGCGGTCGTCGAACGGGTGGCCGAGTTGCTGGAGGCGCTGTGATCAGCCGCTCATGCCGCCATCGATCGACAGCCTGTGGGACGTGACCATCGCGCTCTCGTCGGCGGCCAGATAGAGCATCCCCTGAGCGATCTCCTCGGGGCTCGTGTGCCGCCCGAGCGGGATCATCGCGTCGAACGCCTTGGCGGCTTCGTCCTGAGGCAGGTGCGTGGCGCGCATCTCGATGTCGTCCTGGAACGGGGTCGAGGTCGGGCCGGGGTGGATCGTGTTCACACGGATGCGGCGCGAAGCGAGTTCCTTGGCGGCAGTCCGCATCAGACCGACCTGGGCGTGCTTGGCGGCGACGTACGCCGATACCCCGGGCGGCCCGATCAGGCCCACCACGCTCGAGGTGATGATCACGCTCCCGCCGTCGGGGATGTGCGGGATCGTGTGCTTGAGGACGTGGAAGGCGCCGAGCACGTGCACGGCGAGTGTGCGCGAGAACACCTCCGTCGGATACTCGACGATCGGGGCGACCTCGCCGCTGATGCCGGCATTGCTGACGACGACGTCGAATCGTCCGTAGCGATCCACTCCGGCGGCGACCGCGCGCGCCACCGCGTCCTCGTCGGTGACGTCGGCGACCGATGAGGACGCGTTGTCCTGCCCAAGCTCGTCGACGGCGGCGCCTAGCTTGGTCTCATCGATTCCGACGAGGTGCAGGCTCGCGCCCTCGGACACGAACAGCCGCGCCGTCGCGAGTCCGATTCCGCTCTCGCCCCCGGTGATGAGGGCGACCTTCTCCTCCAATCGGGCCATGGCCACCTTTCTTCCGTCTCGGCATCTTCGATGGCGCCGTATTTTGCACGAGCCCTATCCTCCGAACCGCGCCCCCATGGCCACCACCGAGCAGCCAACCCCCGTCGCCGTCCTCCATCACAACGGCCTCACCGTCGAGGCGCTCTACGACGAGCTGACGGACCGCTGCACGAAGCCGCTACGGCTGGACGATCTCCTCTACCAGGCAGCCGAGCGTGTCCCGGGCCTGGTCCCGACCCGCGCGGAGATCGACGAGGAGCGCGGCCGGAAGCTCGCTGACAAACGCGGCGCCGAGCTCGCCCAAGGCGTCCTCACCGCGGAGATCCTGGCCAACCCGCGGACCGGACGCCACCTGGTCGAGTCGATGCTCGGACCCACGCAGCTCGCCCACGAGCACCTCGACGAGCTGCGGAGCAGCGGCCGAACAGACCTGGGTGCAGCGCGCGTCACCCGCCACGGACGCGCCGGCCTGCTCGAGCTGTCCAACCCGCGCCACCTGAACGCCGAGGACGACACCACCCTGGCCGCCACCGAAGCGGCGGTCGATCTCGTCCTGCTCGATCCCGACATCGAGGTGGTGGTGTTCCGCGGCGGCGTGGTCGACCACCCCCGCTACGCCGGCCAGCGCCCGTTCGGCGCCGGGCATCAACCTGACCCGCCTCTACCACGGGCGGATCGACTTCCTCTTCTACCTGATCCGCGACCTCGGCTACGTGAACAAGATCTACCGCGGTCTGGCCGGCGGGCCCGGAGAAAGCTCTGGATCGCCGCGGTCGAGCAGTTCGCCATCGGCGGTGCCTGCCAGCTCCTGCACGTGATGGACCACGTGATCGCGGTCAAGGGCGTCGCGGCTGTACCTACCCGCGCGCAAGGAGGGGATCATCCCCGGCGCCTCGAATCTCCGCCTGCCGCGCTTCGTGGGCGACCGGGCCGCCCGTCAGGCGATCCTCTCCGGGCGCGAATGGATCGCCGGCGAGCCCGACGCCGACCTCCTCTGCGACGAGATCGTCAACCCGGCGAGATCGATGAGGCGATCGACGAACCGGATCGCCGCGCTGACCAGCTCCGGGCTGATCAACGCGGCCGCCAACCGCAGCGCGATCCGGGTCGGTCAGGAGCCGCTCGAGCTGTTCCGCGAGTACATGGCCAATTACGCGCGCGAGCAGGCCTACTGCCACCTGAGCCCGGCGCTCGTGCGCAATCTCGAGGAGCACTGGAACGCTGACCGCCGCAGCCTCTGAACCGAAAATTTGGGACCCCGCGGAGACGCTCCCACGCGAGGAGCTGCAGAACGCTCCAACTCGAGCGCCTGCGCGCCACCGTCGCCGGCGTCCTCGCCGGCCAGCCACTGGGCGCCGAGCGGCTGAACGAGGCCGGCATCAGAACGCCGGACGACGTGACGTCCCTCGACGATCTGATCAGGATCCCCTTCTTCACCAAGGCCGACCTGCGCGACGCGCTACCCGTTCGGCCTGCTGGCGGTGCCGCGCGAGCAGCTGCGTGCGGCTGCACGCCTCGAGCGGGACGCGCGGCAAGCCCACCGTGGTCGGCTACACGCAGCGCCGACCTCGACACATGGACCGACCTGATGGCCCGGTGCATGACGATGGCCGGCGTGCAGCCGGGCATGCTGATCCACAACGCCAACGGCTACGGGCTGTTCACCGGCGGCCTCGGCTTCCATCAGGGCGGCGAGCGGATCGGCGCCACCGTGGTCCCGGTGTCGGGCGGCTTCAACTCCCGCCAGGCCATGCTGCTGCGCGACCTCGGCGCCCAGGTACTCGTCTCGACGCCCTCCTACGCGCTGGTCATCGCGCAGGCGCTGTCGGACGCGGGCGTCGACCCGGCCGAGACGCCGCTCGAGCTCGGGCTGTTCGGCGGCGAGCCGTGGACCGAGGCGCTGCGCGCCCAGATCGACCGCGCGCTGGGGATCAAGGCGGTCAACTTCTACGGGCTCTCGGAGATGTGCGGGCCCGGCGTCGCCACCGAGTGCCTCGCCGCCCGCGACGGCCTGCACGTCAACGAGGACCACTTCATCGTCGAGGTGATCGACCCCGCGGACGGGCCGCCCGTTGAGCCGCCGGGGCCGGACGGCGAACTCGTGTTCACCACGCTGACCAAGGAGGCGCTGCCGCTGATCCGCTACCGGACCGGCGACCTCGGGCGCGGTCACCCAGGAGCCGTGCCGCTGCGGGCGGACCACGGCGCGCCTGCACCGAGCTCGCAGGACGCCGCGACGACATGGTGATCATGCGCGGCGTCAACGTGTACCCTCGCACGTCGAGCACCTGCTGCTGAGCGTCGACGGCGTCGCGCCCGCACTGGCGGCTGATCGTCGAGCGCCCGGGACTGATGGACGAGCTGACCCTCGAGTGCGAGCCGGCGCCGGCGACGTCGACCGCGACGCCCTCGGCCACCGTCTCGAGCGACGATCTGCAGGGAGGGCACCGGCGTGCGGATCGTCGTGTCGGTGCTCGAGCCGGGGAGCGTGCCCCGCAGCGAGGGCAAGGCCGTCCGGGTCGTCGACCGCCGCGGCTAGGGCTCGGCGTCGCGCAGCGCCTGCTGGCGCACCTCGCTCGGGGTGACGCCGAACGCGCGCTTGAACACGCGCGAGAAGTGCGCCGCATCGCAGAATCCCCAGCGGAAGGCGATGTCGGTGACCGACCCGCCGTTGGCCCGCTGGAGGTCCTCCAGGCAGCGGGCCAGCCGCTCGGTGCGCACCAGCCCGGCGACCGACTCGTCGACGTCCTCGAACAGCGCGTGCAGCGCGCGCACCGACATCGCGTAGGCGCGGGCGATCGAGGCCGGTCCGAGCGCCCGGATCCTGCAGGTGGTTGCGCACGTAGCGCCGGATCTCGGCCCGCATCGCCTCGCGGGTGGCGGCGCGGCTGGTCGGCACGCAGGCTCGACCGTGGCGCGCAGCAACTCGAGCGCGGCGTTGGCGGCCGCCACGCCGGCCGCGCCTTCGAGCCACGGCTGCTCGAGCGCCAGCGCGTTCATGTAGCGCACGAGCAGGCGCGCCGGTCCGCTGCCGTCAAGCGGCGGAAGCGCGCTGAAGCTCGGCCAGCCGCGGGCAGACCGCGAGCACGCGGTGGCGCGGGAACAGCGAGCGTGCGCTTGTGGAAGGGCTCGACGATCTCCACTTCGGTGGGCTGATGCCCGTCCCACAGCACCACGTCCCCGGGCTCGAGCGCCAGCACGCGAGAGCCCTCCCGCACGGTCTCGACGCCCCTGCAGACGAACTGAAAGCCAAGGACGTCCTCGTGCGCCGGTCTCGGGCGTCATCACCGCGTGCCCGCGATGGCCGAGGAAGGGCGAGGCTGCGCAGTCGACCAGCATCAGGTCGCCGATCGGGCGACGGGTCACGGCGCCGCGGAAGTCCCCGGGCGTGCGGTGGGTGGGATGGACCTCGAAGGCGAGGTGGGTGGCGGCCAGGATGTCCGCCCAGGTGCCGAGCCGGCGGGCGGTCTCGCCACCGGCCACGCGCCAGCGCTCCGGTTCTCGGACCACCGGGGACGGCGCCACAGCAGTTGCGAGCGCGTGGGCCAGAGCTGTCCTCTCTCTCTCTCTCGCGATCTCCCTCTCGGAGGCCTTGCGCGTCTTATCGTAGCGCCGGAACGGAGCCGATCAGGCAGGCGCTGCGCTCGGCGGCCAGCGCCACGAACGCGTCGAGCGCGGTCGGATCGAGCAGCGAGTCGCGGCTGGCCACGCGCTCGGAGGACTCGCCGCGCAGGATCCGCTTGACCGGCGCCTCGAGCTTCTTGCCGGTCAGCGTGCGCGGGATCGCCGGCACCGAGACGATCTGGTCCGGGCACGTGGCGCGGCGAGAGCTCGCTCGCGCAGCGCGCGCGCGATCCGCTCGCGCAGCGACCTCGTCGACCACCGCGTCCGGGCCCGGGACCACGAACAGGAGCAGCTCGCCGCCGCCGCCGCCGCCGCTTCCATCCTCCAGGTGGATGACCAGCGCGTCGACGATCTCGGGGATGTCCTCCACCACGGCGTAGAACTCGCCGGTGCCGAGCCGCACGCCGCCGCGGTTGAGCGTGGCGTCGGAGCGGCCGGTGATCACGCAGCTGCCGCGCTCGGTGAACTTGATCCAGTCGCCCTGGCGCCACACGCCGGGATAGCGGTCGAAGTAGGAGCCGCGGTAGCGCTCGCCGCTCGGGTCGTTCCAGAACCCGACCGGCATCGAGGGCATCGGCTGGGTGATCACCATCTCGCCGAGCTCGCCGACCGGCGCCTCGTTGCCCTCCTCGTCGAACGCGTGGACGTCGACTGCCAGGCAGGGCCCGGTGATCTCGCCCTCGTACACCGGCTGGGCGAGGCTGCCCGAGACGAGCCCGGTGCACACGTCGGTCCCGCCCGAGCCGTTGTTCAGCAGCACGTCGGGGCCGAGCTGCTCGTAGACGTACAGGTAGCCCTCGGCGGGCAGCGGCGAGCCCGCCGTGCAGAGCATCCGGATGCTGCTCAGATCGCACTCGCGCCCCATCTCCAGCCCGGCCTTGCGGCACGCCATCAGATAGGCGGGGCTGACTCCCATCACGGATGGCTTCAGCTCCTCGGCCAGCCGCCACTGCTCGAGCAGGTCGGGCCACGCCGGATCGCCGTCGAGCATCACGATCGAGGAGCGCAGCAGCAGCGCAGCGACGAGCGCGTTCCACATCATCCAGGCGGTGGTCGAGAACCACAGCAGGCGGCCGCCCGGGCTTGAGGTCCCAGCCGAGCCCCAGGTTCTTGTGGTGCTCGATCAGCTGGCCCGCCGTGGCCGTGGACGATCGCCTTGGGCAGGCCGGTCGTGCCGGAGGAGAACAGGACGTAGAGGGGGTGGTCGAAGGCGACCGGGTCGAACTCGAGCGGCGCGGCCTCCGCGGTCAGCTCCTCCCAGCGCCAGCGCGTCGGGAACGCGTCGCCTCCCCGTAAGGGACGGTCACCACGTGCTGCAAGCGTCGGCAGCTTCTTGCGGATCGCCTCGACCTCGGCCCGGCGGTCGACGTAGCGGTCGCGGTAGCCGTAGCCGCCGACGGTGAGCAGCACGCGCGGCTCGATCTGCCCGAACCGCCCGACCACGCTGCGGGCTCCGAACTCGGGCGCGCAGGTGGCCCAGATCGCGCCCAGGCTGGCCGTCGCGATGAACGCCGCGAGCGTCTCGGGGATGTTCGGCATGTAGGCCACCACCCGGTCGCCCGGCCGCACTCCCAGGCGCTGCAGCCCCGCGCGGGCCCGCCCGGCCAGTTCGCGCAGCTCGCCGAAGGTGAGCTCGACGCGGCTCGCCGCGTCTGCGAGCGGGCCACGACGGCGATCCGGTCGAGATCCTCGTCGCGACCGACCAGGTGCTCGGCGTAGTTGAGCCGCGCGCCGGTGAACCACTCGCGCGCCGGGCATGGTGCGCTGAGCCGAGCACCCGCTCGTACGGCGTGCTGGCGCGGATGCCGAAGAAGTCCCACATCGCGCCCCAGAACCCATCCAGGTCGGTCACCGACCAGCGCCACAGCTCGTCGTAGCTCGCTCAGCTCGTGTCCGCGCTCGTCGCGCAGCCAGTTCATGAACCGCCCGATCTCGGTGGTCTCGCGCCAGTCGGGGCGGGGCGTCCACAGGATGTCGCCGATCACGGTCTGCGCCGCAGGATAGCCGCGCGCTGACTCAAGCGACTTGTCAATCTGCGCTCAAGCGCCAGGCTCGTAACTCACAGGCAGCCGTCGCCGTCGCTGGGGCCGCCGTGGTTGTCGGCGTCAGCGTCGCCGCCGCCGCCCTGCGGGATGCAGCTGGTGGGCGGAGGCGGACTGGCATGCGTGGTGGTGGTGTGCGGGTCGTGGTCGGCGGGGGAGGCGGCGGAGGGGGCGCGTGCGTGGTGGTCGTGTGCTGCGGCGGGGGCGGCGGGGGCGGCGGGGCGGCGTGCGTCGTCGTCGTCGCGCGGCGGCGCTGTGCTCGGTGTGCTGCGTCGGCACCGACGCTGCCTTGTGCTGCGCCGGCTTCGTGCCGCTTGTGCTTGTGCTGGCTCCGGCTTCGGCGGTGCTCGTCGTTGCGCTCGTCGGCGTGGACTGGGTCGTGGTGGTCGAGGTCGTCGCGGCCGCCGCGACGCCGGTTCGAGGTGGACGAGGATGACCCGCACGCGCTCACGATCAGCGTGAGCAGGACGGCGGCAAGTGGAATGCGAAGTTGTCTCATGGCTGTCTCCCATGCCCCCCGGAAGATGTGGCTGTCAGTAAGGACGCCGGCCGCTGCGAGTTGCTTCCCGGGAAATTCGGCCCCGGCATCGCGCGAGGCTTTGGCGATCGAGCCGAATTTCCTTAAGGGAATCCGGCCTATCCGGATACGAGCTGCGTGCAGCTTGGGCGCCGGATTCCCCAGGATCTGAACAACCGATGAATGCGCCGGAAATCGGGTCCCTCGGGCGCCGCGGACGCTGCGAGAATCATGAGCATGGAAGGATCATGTCCGGGGCTCGGTGCTCGTCGTCGACGACGAGCCGACGATCACGGAGGTCGTCGCCCGATACCTCAACCGCGCCGGGTACTCCACCCGCGTCGCCGCCAACGGCCGGGAGGCACTCGACGCGGCAGCGACGCAGCGACCGGATCTCGTCGTGCTCGACCTGATGTTGCCGGGGATCGACGGCCTGGAGGTCATGCGCCGCCTGCGCGACCAGGATCGCGACCGCGTGGCGGTCATCCTGCTCACGGCCAAGAGCGAGGAGTCCGACCGTGTGATCGGGCTGCGCCTGGGCGCCGACGACTACGTGGTCAAGCCGTTCTCACCCGCCGAGCTGGTGGCGCGGGTCGACGCCGTGCTCCGCCGCTTCGACACCTCCCGGACCCAGGAGGCGCCGATCGAGCTCAGCGACATGACGATCGATCCCACGGCCCGTCAGGTGTACGTGCGCGGCGAGGAGGTTCAGCTCACCCACCGCGAGTTCGACGTGCTGTTGTTCCTGGCCCGCCACCCGGGTCAGGCGTTCTCGCGCAACCAGCTGATGGACGCGGTGTGGCAGTACTCGTTCTACACCGACACCTCGACGGTCACCGTGCACATCCGTCGCCTGCGATCGAAGATCGAGGCCGACCCCGCGCGGCCCCGGCACATCCAGACCGTGTGGGGAGTCGGCTACCGCTTCCAGCCATGACGCGCCCTGGTCTGGCCGGCTGGCTCCGGGCCCGCGCAGGATCGCTGCGGCGCCAGTTCGCGCTGGTCGTGGCGATCGTGGTCGCGCCGGTCCTGGTTGCCCTCGTGGTGGGCGACGCCCTGATGGTGGTGTCCGAACGCGGGGTGGCGATCGTCGCGGCGATCGTCATCGGCGCCGGCCTGATCGCGATCGTCGCCGCCCGGATGGTGGCGGGCGGGATGATGCGCGACGTCGAGGCGATCCGAGACGGGCTGATTGCGGTCGGCCGCGGGCGGCGCGAGGTCACGATCGAGACGGCCGCGAACGATGAGCTGGCCGAGTTGGCGGCGGCGGCCAACGCGATGATCTATCAGCTGCGCGCAGAGGAGGCGGGCCGCGACGTTGCCGAGGCGTCGCGGCGCAACCTGATCGCCGCGGTCTCCCACGACCTGCGCACGCCGATCACCTCGCTGCGCCTGCTGGCCGACGCGATCGGCGACGACATCGTCGAGGACGCCGAGACCCGCCGCTCCTACGTGCGCCGCATGGGCACCCACATCGACGCGCTCAGCGTGCTGATCGACGACCTGTTCGAGCTCTCGCGCCTTGAGGCCGGCGACATCAGCTGGACGCGCGAGCAGGTGCCGCTGCAGGAACTGGTCGGCGAGACGGTCGAGGCGATGCGCGTCCAGGCCGAGGTCAAAGGCGTCGCGGTGCTCGCCGAGGTCCCCGGGACCCTGAAGCCCGCCCAGGCCAACCCCGAGAAGCTCCAGCGCGTCCTGTTCAACCTGATCCAGAACGCCATCCGCCACACGCCGGCTGACGGCAGCGTGGTGGTACGGGCGGAGTCGGTGCCGAGCGGCATCGAGTTCGAGGTGGCCGACACCGGCGACGGGATCGCCCCCGAGGAGCGCGAGCGGGTGTTCACCGCGTTCTACCGGGGCGGCACCGATGCGGCCCGCACCAGCCCGGGCGCAGGGCTCGGCCTGGCCGTCTCGCGCGCGATCGTGGAGGCGCACGGCGGGCGGATCTGGCTGGCCGACGCGGCGGTCGGCACGCGCGTGCGCTTCAGCCTTCCGGCTGCATAGGGCCCGCCGACGGACTTTGGCGCTGAAGTGGCGTATATGCCAGCGCCATCGCCAAAGAACGGTCCGCTTGGATTCAGGCGAGCAGCGAGATCGTGCCGCCGGCCGGCGCTGCCGGCACGGCCGTCCGCGCGTTGCTGGCGTAGGTCGCCAGGGCGACCGCCTCGGGACCGGTCGACTCACCGCCGGCTGGCGTGTCGGCCCGCCGGCCGCGGTCGAGCGCCCGGTCGACCATCCGCTCGAGCGCGCTCTGATCGAGTGGCGACTGACCGCTGTACTGCCGGGCCCGCTGAATCTGACCGGCGACGAAGCTCGCCACCGACTCGCGGGGGACGCCCTGCTGCTCCGCAAGGCCGGCGATCGACTGCCCCTGCCTCAGCGCGCCCTGAACCTCCTCGGTGCTCATCGAAAGCTGTTCGGCGAGACCGGCCAGCGTGCCCTCGCCGCCAGGCGCCGACGGCAGGGTGCTCAGAGCCGCCGGAGCGGAGCCGGTGAAGCTGGGGAGGCTGGGAGTGAAGGCGCTCATCGACGCACGTCCACGCAGAGTCGGTCCTTGGGTCGGGGGAACCGGGCACCCAGATGATCGGCAGAACCGGCGCGGATCTTCAGTTCCGGGCGGCGATGATCGGAGCGAGCACCTGGGCCAGGGTCGGCTCGCCCAGTTCGCTGAGCTCGTAGCTGACCTGGCGGATCGGATGGCGTGAGTGGATCAATCGGCCGAGGTCGACCGGAGTGCCGGCGATCACGACCTCGCACTCCACAGCGTTGATCGTCTCCTCGAGGTCGCGCAGCTGCTGTTCGCTGTAGCCCATGGCCGGGAGCACGGGGCCCAGGTGCGGGTACTCCTGCATGGTCTGGGCGAGCGACCCGACCGCCCACGGACGCGGATCGACCAGCGCAGCCGCGCCGCCGTCGCGCGCCGCCACGGTGCCCGCGCCCCACGCCATGCCGCCGTGCGTGACGCTTGGCCCGTCTTCGATCACCAGCACCGGCTTGCCGGCCAGCCGCGGCCCGGGTCCGAGCGTGACGACCGAGTCGGCCCGGATCACCGTCGCGTTGGGATTGACCGAGTCGACCGCCGCCATCAGTTGGTTCACCTGCTCCTCCGAAGCGCTGCCGAGTTTGTTGACCAGGACCACGTCGGCCATGCGCAGGTTCGTCTCGCCCGGGTGGTACTGGAGGCCGTGAGCGGCCCGCAGCGGATCGACCACCACGATCAGCACATCGGGGCGGAAGAACGAGAAGTCGTTATTGCCGCCGTCCCACACGATCACATCCGCCTCGGCCTGCGCGCGTTCCAGGATGTCGGCGTAGTCGACCCCCGCGTACATGATGAAGCCGTCAGCCACTGCGCGCTCGTACTCCTCGCGCTCCTCGATCGTCGGATGCGAGCGGTCGATGTCCGCGACGCTGGCGAACCGCTGCACGCGCATCGCTTCGAGGTCGCCGTACGGCATCGGGTGACGCACCAGTACCACGCGCCGCCCGGCGTCCCGCAAGACCTGAGCGACGCGTCGGGTGGTCTGGCTCTTCCCGGCGCCGGTCCGCACGGCGCACACCGACACGACCGGCCGGCGGGCCGCCAGCATCGTGGAGTCCGCGCCCAGCAGCCGGAAATCCGCCCCGGCGGCCAGCACGGCCGAGGCCCGGTGCATCACGTGGTCGTGGGAGACATCGGAGTAGGCGAACACCACTTCATCCACCCGGTAGCGGGCGATCAGTTCGGCAAGCTCGTCCTCGGGATGGACCGGGATCCCATCGGGATAGCGCGGCCCGGCCAGCGTGGCGGGGTAGATCCGCCCCGCGATGCCCGGAATCTGAGTCGCCGTGAACGCCACGACCGTGGTGTCGGGGTCGTCGCGGAACGCGACGTTGAAGTTGTGAAAGTCGCGCCCGCCGGCGCCCATGATGATCACTCTGCGCATTGGGTGTGCATACCAGAGTAAGGCGCTCGGCCGTGCGTTGGCGCGCCGTCGCCCGCCACCGGCGTTACGATGCGTAGCTTGGGTCACTCCGAGGAAGCCCGCAGTTCAGAGGCGACGAGCGGATCTCAGCCGCACATCCGGGTCGTGATCGCCGACGACCACGCCGTGGTCCGTCGCGGGCTCCGCCAGGTCCTCGAGGCCGACGGCGGGTTCGACCTGGTCGCCGAGGCGGCCGACCTCGAGTCGGCGCGGCGCTATACGCGCGGCCACCATCCCGATGTCCTCGTGCTCGACCTCAACATGCCGGGTGGGTCGACCCTCGACTCGATCCCCGAGATCCGGTCCGAGGCCCCGAGCACTCAGATCGTGGTGCTGACCATGCAGGACGAGCCCGAGTACGCCCGCCGGGCGCTCGGGGCCGGCGCGCTCGGCTACGTCCTCAAAGAGGCCGCCGAGGCCGAACTGGTGGACGCGATCCGCCGCGCCGCCGCCGGTGACACGTATCTGAACCCGCGCTTGGGGGCGCGCCTGGCGGCCGCGCCGCCGCCCGGCCCACCCGATGGCCTGTCGGAGCGGGAAGTGCAGGTGCTCAGAATGATCGCGCTCGGTCACACCAACGCCGAGATCGCGTCCGAGCTGTACCTGTCGGTTCGCACGGTGGAGACTCACCGGGCGCACATCCAGCAGAAGCTGCGCCTCGGCTCGCGGGCCGAGCTCGTGCGCTACGCGCTCGACCACCACCTCCTGGAGGAGTAGCTCCTCGGCCGGGCGGCGGCGCTCAGGCTGCGATTGGTGTGTGCTCCCCGAACCCGAGACCTTCCAGGTACGGGGTCAGGTAGAGCCCGAAGATCTTCGACGTATCGGCTGCGCTGGACGGGTCGCCGGCCTCCACGGTTCCGTTCTCGGGTCGTCCGCTCCAGTCGAGCTCGGTGCGCAGGAGTATCGGGCGCTCGCCGCCGAGCAGCCGGGCGCGGAGGACGTGCGAGCTGTGCAGCTCCTTGACCGGCTCGCCGAGGGAGGCCGCGATCGTGTGGGCGATCCGGTCCGCCTGTTGCGTGGCCAGGCCGCCCTGCTTGATCGGATACGTGGTCATGTCTCCGGCCGCATACACGTTGGTGAGTCCCTCGACGCGACCGCACGCATCGGTGGGGACGAAGCCCCACCAGCTGGCGGGAACGCCGGCGATTCGGTTCACGCGCAGCTGCGGGACTGTGATCACGCGTTCGGTCTCAATCGCCGTGCCGCCCTGAACGCTCAGCTTGTCGCCGCTCCAGCCGATCGCCGGCGAGTCGCCCACGAACTTCACCCCGCGGTCGGCCAGGACGTCGGCGACCATCAGGGAGGCCTCCTCGCCGAACCCCTCCAGCGGCTTGCGCTCGGGGCTGACCAGCACGACCTCCGTGCCAGTGCTGAACAGCTCAGCCCGAACCGCCGACAGCAAAGCCAGCTCGTACAGCGGCAGCGTCCACGTGATGCCCGAGGGCACGGCAAACGCCAGCCGGGTCAGCTCGCCGGCCTCGAGCTTGCGCAGGGTCCGGCGCAGAAGGGGGATGTCGCGGTGGTCACGGAAGGTCAGCGCACCGGGGATGCTCGCGGTGGCGCGCGCGCCGGTGCACAGGATCAGCGAGTCGTAATCCAGCCGGATGCCGGTGGACAGACGTAGCGAGCGGCTCTGGGGCGCCACCGCCTCCAGCCGTCCGAGGCGGAAGCTGGCGCCGAGGTCGTGCGCGATCGCGCCAAGATCGTGGCGCGGCGGAACCGGGTGGCCGAACGCCTCGAACGCCGCGGAGGGGCGGTAGGTGAACTCGGGCTCGGGCGATGCGAGCGTGATGTGGGCCTTGTCGCCGGCGAGCGCCCGCAAGGCAAGCGCGGCTTCGAGCGCGGCGACGCCGCCGCCGGCAATGACGACTTCGGCGGGAGCGCGATCTGGAGCCCTAGATGACATGCCGATATGAACGATCGGGCTTTCCCGCGCGCTATGCATCCGCGGGCTCCCGTCGGCCGCGGTGGTGGATTACGGATGGGTAAGGTTCGGAGCACCCAATGGCCGCGCGCGCCGGCAGCCGGATCGCCACCGAGCACGTCCCCGGGAACGCCATGGACGATCCGGGCGAGATCGCGCGCTTTTACGATCGTTGCAGCGACCTCATGCGCCAGCTTCTGGACGAGTTGGCGGCGGCGCCCGACCGCTCGCGATCCTTTCCCCGCATCGAGGACGCGCTCGGCTGGCCGCACCGGCGTATCGCCTCGGTCCTCGGTGGGGTCTGCCGGCTTCGGCAGACGGAGTTCGCGGGGCGCCGGCCCTACCACTTCCACGAGCCGCGGGGATCTGCGTCGGGACGGTGGGAGCTGTGGATGGACGAGGCGCAGGCACGGGCGATCCAGGCCGAAAGTGAGGGTCCTAGAGCGCCCAGTAGTGCCCGACGTGCGCAGCGGTGCGCGAGGTGACGAACGCGTCGGGAGCCACCGACTGCGCTGTGCCCTCCCCGGCCAGCGCGGCGACCGTGGCCACCACGCATTCGGCCAGCACCGCGGGGTGGTAACCGCCCTCCAGGACCGCGCCGACCGGCGCGCCCACCGCGGTGGCCATGTCGCGCACGTGACAGGCCATCTGGGCAAACGAGCTCGTCTCGAGCATGCAGTCGGCCAGCGGGTCGGCACGGTGGGCGTCGAATCCCGCTGAGATCAGCACCAGCTCGGGCTGGAACTCGATCGCCGCCGGCAAGATCACGTACTCGAGCACCGACAGCCACACCTCCTCCCCCGATCCGGCCGGGACCGGGACGTTGATCGTATAGCCACGCCCGTCCCCGGACCCGGCATCGGTCACCGCGCCGGTCCCCGGATACAGATCACCGCCCTGGTGGATGCTCGCGAACAGGACGTCGGACCGGCGGCGGAAGATGTCGGCCGTGCCGTTGCCGTGGTGGACGTCCCAGTCGATGATCAGCACGCGGTCGAGCCCCAGCTCGCGGATGGCCAGCTCGGCGGCGATCGCCACGTTGTTGAACAGGCAGAAGCCCATGGCGCTCGCCCGTTCAGCGTGGTGCCCCGCCGGCCGGGTCGCGGAGAACCCGGCGGGGGCTTCGCCGCTGACCAGCGCGCGCACCATCGCGCAGGCACCGCCGGCCGAGTGCAGTGCGGCCACGTAGGACCGCTCGCCCACGAACGTGTCGGCGTCGATCTGCCCGCCGCCCCGCTTGCAGACGTCACGGATCATCCGGATGTGCGCCGGATCGTGCACCAGCTCGAGCTCGCGTTCGGGCGCCGCCGGGGCAGGGTGCACCGAGCAGCCCAGCCAATCCACCCGCGCCATCGCGGTCTCGATCGCGAGCAGGCGGTCCGGCGAGTCCGGGTGATCAGGCGACAGTGCGCTCGGATCGTGCTGGAGAGAGGTGATCGAGCGGAAGTAGTGCATGGGGGCCGCCGGCGCACTCATCTGCAACTGCCGGCATTCATCTGACCGATCGTGGGGCAAACCGGTTCGCGGGGCATCCGTATTTCACCGTTCCGGGTCGTCGGTCGGCACCCGTTTCACGTGCGTATTGCCTGCGGTTACACCTCGCCCCGTCCGTTGCCGATACTCGCCGGGCGATGTTCCTCACCCTTTTCCACCGCCGCCTGCGCCGAAGCGCCCTGGCCCCGGGTCGCTACCTGACCGACGGCTGCGGGCTGTTCCGGATCGTCTCGCATTTCGACGACGGCCGGTCGGTGCTGCTGGTGATCGAGAACTGTGTGTCGCTCGAAACGTGCAACTACGCGCGGCTCGAGCTCGAAGCGATGGGCTTTCGCCGGGTGCGCAAGGCCCCCGGCGCGGCGGTCGCCGCAGCACGCGCCTCGGCTTCGCCAGACCCCGTGCTCGGGTAACTAGCGCGCCCCGGTCGCGCTGGCCGCGGCCGGCGCTCGCGCCGAGACGGGCGCCCGCTCCTGCGCGGCGTCGAGCGGCTGCCCGGCCAACTGACCGCCCGCGCAATCGGCACAGTGAACCGTGCGGCGTGGATTGCGGATGCCGGCCAGCCCGAGCACGCCGCCCAGGGCGACAAGCACGGCCGATATACCAATCCCGACGTGGAAGGCGTGGACGGAGGCGTCCTGGACCGCGTCGGCGACCGCCCGGCCGGCGCGCGCGGGATCCGCCCGTGCCAGCGTCTGCTGGCGTGCCTGCGCTACGACGGCACGGGCCGGCGGTGAGAGCGGGATCCCGGCCACGCGCGCGTCCAGACTCGACTTGAACTGCGCCGAGATGACTGCCCCGATTGCGGCGATCGCGATCAGCCCGGCGACGCGCGCGACCGCGTTGTTGACTCCGGAGGCGATTCCCGCGTTGGCTTCGTCTGCATCGGAGAGCACCGTCGCGGTCAGCGGCGCGACCGTGGAGGCGAGGCCGAGCGAGAAGACGAGCAGAGCCGGCAGGAGATCGGTGACGTAGTTCACGTGCGCACCCAGGCGAAGCATCAGCGCCACCCCGACCGCTGCGGTCAGCGGACCGAAGCCCATGAACAGGCGAGGGCCATAGCGGTCGGCCAGCCGCCCCATCCGCTTGGAGAGCAGGAAAGTCACGATCGTCACGGGCAGCAGGGCGAACCCCGCGCCCAGCGCGGTGTAGCCGGCGACCTCCTGGAGGTAGAGCACCAGCATGAAGAAGACGATGCCGAGCCCGCCGTACATGGTGAACGTCTGCAGGTTCCCGATCGTGAAGTTCCGCCGCTTGAAGAGGGTCAGGGGCAGCATTGGCGAGGTGGTGTGCCCCTCGTGGTAGATGAACACGGCGAGCAGCGTGAGGCCCCCGATCAGCGGCCCCCAGACCTCCGGGCTGCTCCAGCCGGCCACGGGCTGGCGGATCAGCGCGAGGACCGGGCCGGCCAGGCCGAAGAACGTGAGCGCCGCGCCCGCCCAGTCCACTCGACCGTGTTGCGCGTGGTCCGTGCGGGGCGGTACCGCAAGCGAGACGAGCATCAGCGTGGCGATCACGAACGGGAGGTTGATCGCGAAGATCAGCCGCCACGACCCAGCGTCGACCAGGTAGCCCCCGGCCAGCGGTCCGACCACGGTGGCGATTCCGGACCACGCTGTCCACGAGCCGATTGCGCTGCCGCGCTCCTCGCGCGGGAAGGCGGTAACGATCACTGCCAGTGAGCTCGGCATGAGCAGCGCGCCGAATGCGCCCTGCAGCCCGCGGCAGGCGATCAGGAATCCGATGCTCGGAGCGATCGCACACAGCAGCGACGTCGCCCCGAACCCGCCCACGCCGATCATGAACACTCGTCGCTCGCCAAACACGTCGCCGAGCGAGCCGCCGATCAGGATCAGCGATCCGAGCGCCAGCAGGTACGCGTTCGACACCCATTGCTGCCCGGCCAGCCCGCCGCCGAGGTCCGCGCGAATGGCAGGCAGCGCCACATTGACCGCGGTGGCGTCCAGCCCGGCCACGAACGAGCCCATGATCGCCGCCAGCAACGACAATTGCTTCTGGCGGGCGGACATCAGGTCGCGTCAGCGCCCGCGAACCGCGCCGGGGTAAGTTCGTCGAGCGATTCGAGCACGATCGCCGCCAGCGCGAGCGCGTCGGGCGCGGGGGGAACTCGCGATTGGGGAGCGCCACCACCAGCATTCCCGCCGCGGCCGCCGCACGCAGGCCGTTGGTCGAGTCCTCCACGGCAGCCGATCGCGCGGGATCGACGCCGAGTCGGCGGGCGGCCTCCCGGTAGATGTCGGGGGCCGGCTTGCCGTGCGCCACCTCCTCCCCCGAGACGGTCGCGCCGAACGTCCCGGCCAGCCCGCTGGCGGACAGCACCGCATCGATCACCTCCCGGTTGGCCGAGGAGGCGAGCCCGACCGGCCACCGACCGGCCATCCGCTTGACCGCCGCCACCGCCCCGGGCAGCAGCGGTAGCTCCCGCTCGTAGCCCGCCAGCAAGCGGGCCACCACCCGGTCGCTGATCTCCTGTGGCGGCAACGCCACGCCCAGTTCTTCGCGCAGGTAGCCCGACCACTCGGGCGCGCTCATCCCCATCATCGCCACGGTCGCCTCGGGTCTCCAGTGCCCGCCGTTCTCCGCCGCTACCGCTCGCCGGGCGGCGTCCCAGGCGCCCTCCGAGTCGATCAGGACGCCGTCCTGGTCGAACAAGATCGCATCGGGCACGTAGATTGCCGGGCTCATGTTCGACCACGTGACGATACGCGTCGCCGATCGCGCCGCCTCGGAGCGCTTCTACAACACCGTGTTGCAGACGCTCGGCATCGACGAGAGCTACCGGACCCGGACGTTCACCGAGTGGCAGGACTTCGGCCTCACGGCCGCGGATCCGGACCACCCGGCCACGCAGCGGCTCCACATCGGCTTCGCGGCGCCCGACCACGAGAGAGTCGACCGGTTCTGGCAGGCCGGCGTCGACGCCGGCTACGCGGACGACGGGCGCCCGGGGCCCCGGCCGGAGTACGGCCCCGACTACTACGGGGGGTTCCTGCTCGATCCGGACGGGAACAGCGCCGAGGCCTGCCATCACGACGACCTGCGTCGGGACGGCGGGATCGTCGACCATCTGTGGATCCGGGTCGCCGACCTCGGCGTGGCCGCGGCGTTCTACGAGACGATCGCTCCCCACGCTGGCCTGCGCAGAGATTCCGACGTAACCGACCGTGCCCAATTCCGCGGCGTGAGCGGCTCGTTCTCGCTGCTGCCGGGCGCGCCGACCGAATTCCTCCACATGGCCTTCGGCACCGACGACGACAGCGACATCGAGCGCTTCCACCAGGCCGCGATCGAAGCCGGCTACGAGAGCAACGGCGCCCCCGCAGAACGCCCCCGTTACCACCCCGGCTACTACGCCGCCTACGTGATCGACCCGGACGGGAACAACATCGAGGTCGTGAACCACCACCGGGAGTAGCATGCGTGCCGTGAGTGACGAGAGCATCGCCAACCGAATCGAGAAGCTCGTCGCCGAGGAGCACGAGTTCCGCCACCGCGAGGAATCCGACAGCCTGGACGCCGAGCGACTCGAGGACGACCACGCGCGACTGCGCGCGGTGGAGGTCGAGCTCGACCGCTGCTGGGATCTGCTTCGCCAGCGCCGCGCTCTGCGCGCTGCCGGCGGTAATCCCGAAGACGCACACGTCCGGGACGCCGGCACCGTCGAGCGCTACCTCCAGTAGCCGGTTGTTCACGTCGGCCCTTGACGACTTTGTCAAGGTGGGGTGACAGCTAGCTAGGAATCGAGGGACCATGAAGCTTGACGGGATCCATCACATCACCTGCATCACCGCCGACGCGCCGGGCAACGTGGACTTCTACGCGCGGCTGCTCGGCTTGCGCTTCGTCAAGAAGACGGTCAACTTCGACGCGCCCGACGTCTACCACCTGTACTACGGCGACGAGCGGGGAGCGCCGGGCTCGATTCTCACCTTCTTCGAGTTCCCGGGGGCGGCGCCGGGGCGGGCCGGGGCGGGCATGATCCACCGGCTGCGCTGGCGGGTCGCCTCATCCGATGCCCTCTCGTTCTGGACAGAGCGTCTCGCGGGCGAGGGCATCGAGGTCGCCCCCGTCAATGGCGCGATCCGCTTCAGCGATCCCGAGGGACTCGACCTGGAGCTCGCGGCGGTCGAGACCGACGACGAGCCGCTCGCCGCGGGGGCGGATGACATCCCGCCCGAGCACGCGCTCCTCGGCTTCGACGGGGTGCGGGCCTACGGCCCAGGCCGCGAGCGCGAGGACCCCATCCTTACCGAGACGATGGGCTTTGAGATGGTGGCGGCCGGTGAGTACGAGCTGCGCGGGCGGCGCGGCGCGAGCTACGGCCTCGACGACCCGCCCGGCCCGGTGGGGCTGCAGGGCGCCGGTACCGTGCACCACATCGCGTGGTGCGCCCGCGACGAGGAGCATGCCGCATGGCGTGGGCGACTGGCCGGCGCCGGGGAGCGCCCCACGCCGGTGATCGACCGCCAGTACTTCCTGAGCATCTACTTCCGCGAGCCGCGCGGCGTGCTGTTCGAGCTGGCCACGCCCAGTCCGGGGTTCGCGATCGACGAGGACCCCGAGCATCTGGGCGAGCAACTGCGCCTGCCGCCCCAGCACGAGCACCTCAGAGAGCGGCTCGAGGCCACGCTCACGCCGCTGGTCAACCCCCGGGCGAAGGCGGCGCGGTCATGAGCGAGGTCATCTGCACGCACGTGGACCAGGTCAAGGTCGATCGGCCCGACCACGTCGCCGGGTGTGAGGACTGCCTGCAGATCGGCGGGACGTGGGTACACCTGCGCGTGTGCCGCACCTGCGGTCACGTCGGCTGCTGCGACTCCTCGCCCAACCGGCACGCCACCGCCCACGTCCACTCCAGCGGTCATCCGATCGTCACCTCGGTCGAGCCGGGCGAGGATTGGTCCTACTGCTATGTCGACGATGCCATGATGGTGCTGGTGAGCTCGTGACCGCGGAGCCGCCGCTCATGACCGCACAGCCACTCGGGGCCGGATTGGCCGAGCCGATCAACCGCAACGGCGCCTTCCCGCGCCTGAACGAGGATCAGCGCGGGCGACTGCGCGCGATCGGCAGCACGCGTGCGGTCGAGTCCGGCGAGGTCCTGTTCCGGGAGGGCGACGCCGGCTACGACTTCTTCGTGGTCGAGTCGGGCGCGGTCGCGATCGTCGAGGGCTACGGGCACGGAAACCGGGTGATCGCGATCCAAGGCCGCTATCGCTTCCTGGGCGAGACCAACCTGCTCACCGGATCGCCCGTCTACCTGACCGCCGTCGTGCGCGACGCCGGCGAAGTGATTCAGATCGCGGCTGAGCGCCTGCGCGAGCTGCTGGCCGACGACGAGGATCTCAGCAACGTGATCCTCCGCGCGTTCATGTCCCGCCGGTCGATCCTGATCGACATCGGGGCGGGGGCGAAGGTGGTCGGCTCGCGCTACTCGCAGGACACCCGCCGCGTGCGCACCTTCCTGGCCCGCAACCGGATGCCCTACCACTGGATGGACGTCGAGGAGGACGAGGAGGCCGAGGCGCTCCTGCGTGGGCTGGGTGTGGGTCCGTGCGAGACGCCGGTGGTGATCGCCGGCGAGCACGTGCTGCGCAACCCCGGCAACGCGGAGATCGCGTCGACGCTCGGCTTGGGCTCGCGCGGCGCGGCGCCTCCGATGTGCGATCTGGTCATCGTGGGCGCCGGTCCGGCCGGTCTGGCCGCCGCGGTGTACGGCGCCTCCGAAGGGCTCGACACCCAGGTGATCGACAAGGTGGCGTTCGGCGGCCAGGCCTCGACCTCGGCCCGGATCGAGAACTACCTGGGGTTCCCGACCGGGATCTCGGGCAACGAGCTGGCCGAGCGCGCGGTCATCCAGGCCGGCCGGTTCGGGGCGCGGATGGTCGTGCCGGCGATGGCCACCGCCTTGCACGCCGACAACGGGCATTACACGATCGAGGTGGCCGACGGCTCGGAGGTCAACGGCCGGACGATCATCGTCGCCACCGGAGCGCAATACCGCAAGCTTCCGCTGCCCGACCTCGAGCGCTACGAGGGCGTGGGCGTCTACTACGCCGCCACCCAGGCCGAGGCCCATCTGTGCGCCGGCGACCCGGTGCTGATCGTGGGCGGTGGGAACTCGGCCGGACAGGCCGCCATGTTCCTGTCCCGGCACGCCGCGAGCTGCCGTCTGGCGATCCGCGGCGGCGACTTGGCCAAGTCGATGTCGCGCTACCTGATCGACGAGCTCGATCGGCGCGAGCAGGTCGAGCTCATGACCTACACCGAGGTGCTCGAGCTGAAGGGTGAGAACTCCCTCGAAGCGGTGGTGCTTGCCGACGCCCGGACCGACGCGCGCACCGAGCTCGAGTGTCGCGCCCTGTTCGTGTTCATCGGCGCCGATCCCCACACCGACTGGCTCCGCGAGCACGTGGCGATGGACGAGCACTGCTTCCTGCTCACCGGCCGCGACCTGCAAGGCGAGGACCTGATGTCCCACGCGGGCGAGCCGTTCTTCCTGGAGACAAGCCGTCCCGGCATCTTCGCGGTGGGCGACGTCCGTTCGGGCTCGATCAAGCGTGTCGCCTCGGGGGTCGGCGAGGGATCGATGGCCGTCCAGCTCGTCCACCAGCGACTGGCAGCGGTGTGAAGAGCGCGACCAGCAAGAACCTCGTACTGGCCGCGATGGTGTTCGCCGTCGCTATGACCTTCATTGACCAGACGATCGTCGCGATCGCCATCCCGCGAATCCAGAAGGAGCTGTCCCTGACCCCCACCGGGTCGCAGTGGGTGATCAACGGCTACCTGCTCGCGCTCTCCGCGCTGTTCGCGTTCGGGGGAAAGCTCGGCGACGTTCTCGGGCGCCGGCGCATGGTGCTGATCGGGGTGGCCGGCTTCGCGATCGCCTCGGCGGCTTGCGGCCTCACCCCCAAGGGTGGGATCGCCCAGGCCTGGATCATCTCCTTCCGGGTCCTCCAGGGTGCCACGGCCGCGCTGCTCTTTCCGGCCGCCGTGGCGATCGTGGTCGCCTCGTTCCCGCTGCGCGAGCGCGGCAAGGCGATGGCGATCTTCTTCGGCATCTCGGGCGGGCTGACCGCGATCGGCCCGATCGCCGGTGGGTTCCTCACCCAGTGGACGTGGCGGTCGATTTTCTGGATCAACATCCCGGTCGCCATCGTCGCGCTGATCCTGACCAGGATCTCGTGCCCCGAGGATCAGCCGCAGCCGCAGAAGCTCGATTATCGTGGCACGGCCATGATCACCGGTGGGATGGCGCTGGTCGTGCTCGGCTTCGAGCAGTCGTCTGTGTGGGGGTGGGGCAGCGTCGCGACCTGGGCCTGCATCATCGTCGGGCTGCTCCTCATGGCCTGGTTCGCGCGCTATGAGCTGAGCATCAAGCAGCCGCTGCTCCGGCTCCAGATCTTCCTCGACCGCGCCTTCGCGGTCGACACGATAATCCTCGGTCTGATGTCGATCGTGTTCGTCCCGTTCTTCTTCTTCGGGAGCGTCTATTCCCAGGTCGCGCTCGGCAAGACCTCGTCGGAGGCCGGGGAGTACATCCTGTGGTTCTTCGTCGGCTTCGTGATCGCGGCGCAGGTCGGCGGCCGCATCCTCGACCGGCGGGGCGCGCGACCTTCCGTGGTGTTCGGCGCCGCGCTCGGCGCCGTCGGCTTCTACCTGCTCGCCGGGAAGCTCACCGACCTGTCGCTCGGCGCGCAGAGCCTGGACATCGCGATTGCCGGCGCCGGCCTCGGGCTCATGCTCGGCCCGGCCTCGACGGATGCGGTCAACCGCGCCCCGAGCACGAGCTACAGCGAGGTCACCGGTATCACCCAGACCGCGCGGAACTTCGGCGCCAGCCTCGGTCTGGCGGTCCTCGGCGCGATCCTGATCACGCGCAACGACACGAATGTAACTGCAGCGCTGACCAAGGACGGCGTTCCCAGCGGCGTTGCCCACCGCGTTGCCGCCTCGTTCGGGGCGAGCGGACCCGGCGCGGGCGCCGGGGCGGGCCGGCCAACGGCGATCCTGCACGACGTTCAGCTCGCCTTCGCCCACTCGACGCAGACCGTCTTCTACATCATGGCCGGCGTGCTCGCCGCGACGTTTATCGTGGCGGTTCGCTGGCTCCCGCGCGGCCGCGTGGAGCACGTCGAGGGGGGTGCGCCGTCGGTCGCGGAAACGGCGCTGCCGTGACCGATGGACAGCTCGTGACCAAGGTCAGCCCGTTCGGGGTGGCCGAGACGGTGGCGCGTCTGGCCGCCCTGGTCGCCGAGCGCGGACTCACGCTGTTCGGGCTGATCGATCACAGCGGCGAGGCCCACGCCTGCGGCCTCGAGCTTCGCGACACCAAGGTCGTTATTTTCGGCAACCCGCGCGCGGGCACGCCCGTGATGCAGGCCGCGCCGCTCGCCGCGCTCGATCTCCCGCTCAAGGTGCTGGTGTGGGCGGACGGCGAGGAGACCAAGCTGAGCTATCTCGCGCCCGGCGGGCTGGCCGCGCGCTACGGCCTCTCCGACGAGCTCGCCGCCCGGCTGGCCGGCATCGACGGGCTGACGGACGCGGCGATCACTGCGTAGACACGGTCCTACCCTCGAGGTATGAGCGCTCGCAAGCCACCCGGCCTCGGCTGGGAGAGCTGGATCGACCGGCAGATCCGCGAGGCGACCGAGCGCGGCGAGTTCGACGATCTGCCCGGCGCCGGGCAGCCGATCCCGGACCTGGACAAGCCGGTCGACGAACTGAGGTGGGTCAGGGACAAGCTTCGCCGCGAGGGGCTCACGTACATGGCGCCGTCGGTCGCGCTGCGCAAGGAGGCAAATGACGCGTACGAGGCGGCGCTGGGCGCGCCGTCAGACGCGGAGGCGCGGCGCATCCTCGCCGCTATGAACGAGAAGATCCGCCATGCGAACCGGGTCGGGATCGCCGGACCGCCGCTCATGCTCGTGCCCCACGACGTCGACCGCGTCATCCGCGAACGGCGGGCGGCTCGGGGGGCTTAGGCCAGCGCCGGCACGGCGGCGAGCCTCTCGAGCTCGCGCCGCAGTTGCGCCACGAGCGGCGAGTCACTCAGCAGACGCTCGAGCAGCTCCAGGCAGCGGCGGTAGTGCGTCAGGCGGCGCTGGGCGGGCGTGCGCCTGTAGCGCTCGAGGCTCAGCTCGCGGACCTTGGAGATCTTGTCGGCGGCGAACACCATCAGCGCGTCTTGGCCCGCCGCGGCCACCTGATCGCGCAGCGCCTCCTTGCGCCTGGCGTAGCTCGGGATCTCCGCATCCTCGCTCAGCGCGAGCACCAGGTCCGCCACTCTGCTGCCGAACCGGGCCTGCAGCTCGCCGACGTCAGCGCCGCTTTTCTCGATCGTGTCGTGCAGGATTCCGGCCGCGATCACGTGGTCGGGTGCACCCGCGCGATACAGGAGCCAGGCCACCTCGAGCGGGTGCTCGATGAATGGGGCGTGGTCCGCCGTGCGCAGCTGGCCGGCATGGCGCTCTTGCGCATCATTTAGCTCGCTCCTGGCCAGTCGCGAGCTCGGGGGTCACGCCGGCGCCGGCGACGGCGCCCGCGCGGGCGCGGTCGATCCGTGCTCTGCCTCTGGCGCGACCGGCGCAGGGACGCCGGCGGCGGCATAGGCGGCCGGTGAGTCGAGCGTCTCGGCCAGTAGCAGGGCCTGGGTCAGGCTCTCGAGCTGGGCCCGATGTGTCGTGAGTAGTTCCGTCACCTCGCCGTGGAGCGCCTCGACCAGCCGCTGGACCTCCTGGTCGATCAGCCATTGAGTCTGCGGAGACGTCTCGCTCGCGCCGGGCAGGAACGGTCCGGCGCCGTCCGACGGCAGCAACGCGAGCGGCCCCAGCTTCTCGCTCATGCCCCAGCGCCCCACCATCTGTCGCGCGATCTGGGTCAGTTGCTGGATGTCAGACTCCGCGCCGGTGGTGATCTTTCCGTAGACGACCTCCTCGGCGGTGCGCCCACCCAGCGACACCTTGATCTTGGCTTCGAGCTCCTCGCGCGAGTAAGACACGCGGTCGGCGTCCGGGGTGGAAAGGGTGACGCCGAGGGCCATGCCGCGCGGGATGATCGAGACCTTGCGCACCGGATCGGCGCCCGGCGTGAGCATGCCGGCCAGGGCATGGCCGGACTCGTGATAGGCGGTTCGCTCGCGGTCCTCGCGGCTCAGCATGATCCCGCGCGGTGCGCCCAGCAGGATCTTCTCGAGCGCGTCGGTGAAGTCGGCCATCTGCACCTTGGCGTGCTCGCGCCGGGCCGCCAGCAGCGCTGCCTCGTTGGCCAGGTTGGCCAGGTCGGCGCCCACCATGCCGGGCGTCGTGGAGGCCAGCTGGCCCAGGTCGACGTCGTCGGCCAGCGGCATCGAGCGGGTGTGGACCTGGAGGATCTTCACCCGACCGTTTCTGTCGGGGGGCTGCACCGCCACCCGGCGGTCGAATCGGCCCGGGCGCAGCAGCGCGGGATCGAGGATCTCCGGGCGGTTGGTCGCTCCCAGCACCACGACCGCCTCGGTCGGCTCGAACCCATCCATCTCGGTGAGGATCTGGTCGAGCGTCTGCTCGCGCTCGTCGTTGGCCCCGGTGATGCCGGCCGAGCCCTGACGCGAGCGCCCGATCGCGTCGAGCTCGTCGATGAAGATGATGGCCGGTGCGGCCTCCTTGGCCTTGGCGAACAGGTCGCGCACGCGCGCGGCGCCCACCCCCACGATCGCCTCGATGAACTCGGAGGCGGCGATCGAGAAGAACGCGGCATGGGCCTCGCCGGCCACCGCGCGTGCCAGCAACGTCTTGCCGGTCCCGGGCTGCCCGTACAGGAGCACCCCATGGGGCATTCTCCCGCCGAGCTTCTGGTAGCGCTCCGGTGTCTTGAGGAAGTCGACGATCTCGGTCAGCTCCCCCTTGGCCTCGTCGATCCCGGCCACGTCGTCGAACGTGATGCGGATCTTCTCCGGATCGACCCGGCGGGCCTGGGACCGACCGAAGTTGCCGAGCGCCCCCATGCCACCGCCGGCCGTCGCCCGCCGGGCCAGCAGCACGAACAGGCCCACCAGGAGCAGCGTTGGACCGAAGCCCAACAGCAGCTCGGCCAGCAGCGACGTCCCCGGGTTGGGGTTCTTCGCGTTGACCTGGACCTTTTGGTCCCGCAGCTGCGTGGTCAGCTCGTTGGTGTTCCAGAACGACGGGACCTGCGTGGCGAAGAGAGTGGTCGGCTTCGCGTTCTTGTCGTCCGGCGGGTAGCGGAGCTTGGTCTTGAACGTGCCGTTGATCGTGCCCGACTTGGAGTCGATCGACGCCACCTGGCCGGCGTCGAGCTGGTTCAGGAAGTAGGGGCTGAACGGGATCTTGACCCGCGGCTCCGACGAGGGCTGGAACACCAGCACCGAAAGCCAGTTGAACGCCAGCAGCACGACAAAGAAGATCCAGAACCCGCGCCAGCGATGCGGCGGGGCCGGCTTGTTTTCGTCGGGCATCCCCCGGCCGTCGGGCGCTGGCGCCACCCGCCAGCCGTGCTTGTCGCGAGGCATCGGCGAGGGCGGGACCGCCTTGTCGCCGGTCTTCGGCGTCGGATCGCTCACCGGTCCATTCTCGCGCACGGAGGTCACTAAGCTGACCTGACTGTCGGGAGGCGCTCCGGCTCGAGGTAAAACCACGCGACCAGGAGACTGAACATGGCATCCACTACGCAAGCGCACCTTCCCGCCCTCGGCGAGCATCAGCGCGACGAGGTCGGCCATCAGCTGCAGGCGATGCTCGTCGAGCTGGTGGACCTTTCGCTGCTCGGCAAGCAGCTGCACTGGACCGTCACCGGGCCGCTCTTCCGGCCCCTGCACGAGCACCTGGACGAGCTGGTCGACGCCTGGCGCGAGCTCTCCGATGTGGTGGCCGAGCGGGCGGTGGCGCTGGGTTACTTCCCGGATGGTCAGAGCGCCACGGTCGCGGCTTCGAGCAACCTGCATCGCGTGGAGCGAGGCGCGCTCGAAGACCACGTGGTCGTGCGCGAACTGACCGGCCGGCTGGCCGATGTGGCTGAGCGGACTCGCGAGCGGATGGATCGCCTGGGGGAGATCGATGCCGCCTCCCAGGATGTGGTGATCGAGGTGCTGCGCGAGCTCGAGAAGCAGCTGTGGATGATCCGGGCCCAGTACGGGCACCAGGTCGTCGAGGCTCGCGGCCGTCCGCTGGGCGACAGCTGATGTCGCCGATCTCCCGGGGCTTCGGGGGGCGGCGCCGGCCGGTGGCCGACCCCGCGCGGCTGCCGCCGGGCCAGTACGAGGAGCGGGGCTTCCCGGTGCTGTCCGCCGGCCCGACCCCCCACACTTCGCTCGACGAGTGGACGTTCCTGATCAGTGGCGAGGTCGGGGAGCCGGCGTCGTGGACGTGGGAAGAGTTTCTGGCCCTGCCGGCCGAGACGCCCACCGTCGACATCCATTGCGTGACCAAGTGGTCGAAGTTCGACACGGTGTGGAAGGGCGTGTCGCTCGACACATTGCTCGGGGGCGTCGTGACCGAGGCTGGGTACCTGACCGCGTGGTCCGACGGGGGCTACACCACGAACCTGCCCGTCGACGACGTGACGGGCGGCAAGGCCTGGGTCGCCTATGAGTACGACGGCGAGCCGCTCCATCCCGAGCATGGCGGCCCGGCGCGGCTGCTCGTCCCGCATCTGTACTTCTGGAAGAGCGCCAAGTGGGTGCGCGGGCTGACCCTGACGCTCGACGACGAGCCGGGCTTCTGGGAGAACTACGGCTACCACAACCGCGGCGACCCGTGGCTCGAGCAGCGCTACCAGGGCGACTGACCTGGTCCTTGGCGCGCGTCCTCGAGCTGGTGCCGGAGACCGGGCGCGTGACCAACCTGGTGCTCGACCTGCCCGGTTGGCCCGGGCATCGCGCCGGCCAGCACGTCGACGTACGCCTTACCGCGGAGGACGGCTACCAGGCGCAGCGCAGCTACTCGATCGCCTCGGCGCCCGAGGACGAGCAGCTTATGCTGACCGTGGAGCGGCTCGAGGACGGCGAGGTCTCCCCGTATCTGGTGGAGGAGCTGCGCGTTGGCGACGAGCTCGAGCTGCGCGGTCCAATCGGTGGCTTCTTCGTGTGGGAGGAGTCCCTGGGCGGGCCCCTCGTGCTGGTCGGCGGCGGGTCGGGCGTGGTGCCACTGCGCGCGATGCTCCGCCATTGGGGAGCCGGGTCGCGCTCGGTCGATGTGCATCTGGTCTATTCGTCGCGCTCCCTGGATGAGGTGATCTACCGTCAGGAGCTCCTCGGCTACGGGGCCGCCCACGAGCGCGTGGACGTCCGCTTCGCGTTGACCCGCGAATGGCCGGAGGACTACACCGGTCACACCGGGCGGATCGATCCGGCGCTCCTCTCGCAGGTCGCGGGGCCGCCGGCGGACCGGCCCGTGATCTACGTCTGTGGCCCGAGCGGGTTCGTCGAAGCGGCGGCCGGCTGGCTGGTCGAGCTCGGGCACGCTTCGGACCGGATCAGGACCGAGCGCTTCGGCCCCACCGGCACCTAGCGCGACCTCGCGTCCTGGCCGATGAGTTCTCGGCGTCGCTGCGGTCAGTAAGGCAGCGACAACGAGAGGAGACCGATGAACGACCAACTGACATCCCGCATCCGCTGGCTCGCGCTCGTGATTCTGTGTGTGGGCGACCTGATGATCGTCGTCGACACGACGGTCGTGAATGTTGCGTTGCCGTCGATCCGCGCCGACCTGCACTTCTCCCAGACGTCCCTGGCCTGGGTCGTGAACGCCTACATGCTCACGTTCGGCGGGTTCCTCCTGCTCGCGGGCCGCCTCGGCGATCTGTTCGGACACCGCCGGCTCTTCCTCATCGGCACCGCCGCGTTCACGGCGGCAAGCCTGGTGTGCGGCCTCTCGACGTCGCAGGGGATGCTGATCGCCGCGCGCGCCGTCCAGGGGCTCGGCGGCGCAGTCGTCTCGGCGGTCGCCTTCTCACTGATCGTCGTGCTCTTCATGGAACCGTCCGAGCGCGCGAAGGCGATGGGTGTGTTCGGCTTCGTGATGGCGGGTGGCGGCAGTATCGGCGTGTTGATGGGTGGCGTGCTCACCGATCTGGTCGGTTGGCACTGGATCTTTCTGGTCAACCTGCCGATCGGCGTCGGCGTGACCCTCTGCGGCTTGAAGCTCCTGCCGGTCGTGCAGACGGGCGCCGAGAGGCGGCGGCTCGACGTCGCCGGCGCGGTCGCGATCACCGGCGCGATGGTGCTCGCCGTCTATGCGATCGTGAACGGCAACACCGCCGGCTGGACGTCGGCACAGACCATCGGCCTGCTCGGGGCCGCGCTGATCATCCTGGTCGCCTTCGGCATATGGGAGTCGCGCGTGGCGGCCCCGCTGATCCCGCTCGGCATCTTCCGGCACCGCAATCTCAGCGCTGCCAACGTGGTCGGCGTCCTCTGGGCTGCCTCGATGTTTGCGCTGTTCTTCCTGTCGGCGCTCTACCTCCAGCTCGTGCTGGGCTACAGCCCCCTCCAGGTTGGCCTCGCCTACCTGCCGGGCAACCTGCTCATGATGGTGTTCTCGCTGGGCGTGTCGGCCAGGCTCGTCATGCGCTACGGCTTCCGCGTCCCGCTCACGATCGGGCTGCTCGCGGCCGCGATCGCCCTGGTCTGGCTCGCGCGCGCTCCGGTTCACGGGTCGTTCGTCGTCGACGTCCTCCCGTCGATGATCCTCTTCGGGATCGGGGCCGGGCTTGCGTTCAACCCGGTGCTCATGGCCGCGATGAGCGACGTCGAGCCTCAGGACTCCGGCCTGGCCTCCGGCGTCGTGAACACCGCGTTCATGATGGGCGGCGCAGTCGGGCTTGCCGTCCTGGCCAGCGTGGCGTCGGCCCGCACGCACCACCTGGCCGCGACTGGCCACGGTGCCCTGACCGCGCTCACCGGCGGCTACCACGTGGCTTTCGCAATCGGCGCCCTGTTCGCGCTCGGCGCGACCGTCATCGGCGCGGCCTTCCTGCGCACGCGCAGCGCCGGGGCGGAGGCGCACTCGGCCGAGCCGGCCCTCCAGGCCGCGTGACTCACACGGTGAGGCGAAGCGCGGCCGTGCGGTTGCCGGCGCTGATCGTCAGCCGGTAGGTCCCGCGCGGCAGTCGCCGGCCGCGCAGGAGCGATCTCAACGCGTAGCGGTTCTGCCCCTTGCGCGCCGTGACCGCGCGGTGCAGCACGTCGCGCGCCGCGTGCCCGGTGCGCGCCGATGCCGACAGCGTGATCTGCACACGCGCGCGCGTCGAGAGCGTGAACACGAGCGTCTGGCCGGATCCGCGCCCGCCGACCAGCGCCACGTGGGTCAGCGTGAGCGGCGCCGCCGGGGCGGGTGCGGGGCCGGTTGTGGCCGGCGTGGTGCTCGGGCTCAGGGTGGGCGTCGCGGGCGGGGCGCTCGCCGGCAGACCGACCGGGGGCGTACGTGCGCTGGTCGCCCGCGCGGAGCCGGCCGCGTTGCCGGCGGTGACCACCACGTCGAACGTCGCCCCGTAATCGGTGCTGGCCGGCGTGTAGCTCGTGGTCGTGGCGCCGGGGAGCGCCACGCACACGCCGAGCGCGCAGCGCTGCCATTGGTAGCTGTATGTCGTGGGCGTGCGGCTCCAGCTTCCGGGGTCAGCGATCAGCGTGGCGCCCACGGTGGCGCTGCCGTTCACGTGTGGCGGCTCGCGGTTACCGGGTGCCGCGTAGGGCGCATCGCCGTGGACGCTGGCCACCGCGGCGGCCGCGTCGAGCAGGCCCCCGGTGACCGACATTCCGTCCAGCTGCGGTGCGTGATCGGTGCTCGAGAGAAGGTCGCTCTTCAGGTCGGCGGCGCTCAGCGTCGAGTTGTACGCCTTCATCAGGGCCAGCGTGCCCGAGACCATCGGCGTGGCCATCGAGGTGCCGTCGGCGAAGTAATAGCCGCCCGGGTAGGTGGAGAGGATGTTGACTCCGGGGGCGAACAGGTCGACGGTCGTCGCGCCGTAGTTGGAGAAGTAGGCCGGCTGGTCGTTCTGGTCGGAGGCTCCGACGCAGATCACGTTGGCCGCCGGGATGTCGCACGGATAGAAGGAGGTGCTCGGATCGTCGTCGTCGGCGCCGTTGTTTCCCGCCGCGACCACGTACAGCGTGCCGGGATGCCTCGCCACCGCGTTCGCGATCGCCTGCGATGGCGACGTGCTCCCGAGGCTGGCGTTGACGATCGGAACGCCGGCGCTTCCGGCGTCGTCGAACGCGGCGGCCACGTTCACGTCGCTGCCGTGGCCGTTCTGGTCGAGGACCCGCAGCGGCTCGACCTGTGCGCTCGGCGCGACCCCGCTCACTCCGATGGTGTTCTGCGCCGCGGCGATGATGCCGGCCACGTGCGTGCCGTGACCGAACTGGTCCTGCGGGTGGTTGTTGGCGTTGATGTAGTCCCAACCGGCCGCCAGCTGCCCTTGCAGGTCCGGGGAGTTGTAGTCCACGCCGGAATCGACCACCGCAACGGCGACGCCCGCTCCCATCGAATGCGCCCAGGCGTACAGCGCCCCGATGTCGTCCCCCGGGGTGCCGCTCGTGCCGTTGAGGGTCTGGCCGGTGTTGTTCAGCGCCCACTGGTATCCGAAGTAGGCGTCCGAGGTGGCCTGCACCTCGCCGTTCGGCTCGGCGTACTGCACCTGCCCGTCCTGCCGGAGCGCGGTCACCGCCGAGGCGAGCCGGCCGGCCGGCGCCTGGTCAAGCTCGGTGTTCGGAAGCGGCCCCGGCCCGACGTACGTGATGCCCGCCCGCGCCCGCAACCCGGTCTGCTGGGCCCCGGTGAGCCCCGGATCGCGCTTGACGATGATCTCCCGCACGCCCTGAGTCTGCATGGCGCGGATCTGGCCAAGCGGCATCGCCGGTCCATAGGTGGACGCGGTGGCGGCCGGCGCGGCGAGGAGCGCGACGGCCAGCGCAGCCAGAGCAGCGCGAATTGTCGTCCTTGACGCTTTCACGGCGTGGTCGTAGATCGGCGACCGGGTGCCTGCGGGTGACGTTTTCCCCCGCGTTTCGACGATTCACCGAACCGACCCGCCGCCACGGATCCCGCTGGCACCCGTGACCCTCACCGTCGGGAAATTTCCGTCAATGGGGGTGTCGCGTTGCCCGCCGTGACGGAAGATTCCTGCCAGGCGGGAAGAATCCGTCAAACCGCGGCACGGCATACGCCATTGGCGGAAATTTCACACACCGGCCGGGCTCGGCCGGCCGACGAGACCCTCGCGCAAGCTCGGCTTTACCACCGGACCCCCCCGCCGTAAGATCGAGGGCGGCCGCATGATCGTTCGGATTCGCCTTGGCAGCAGTCTGGCGCGGCTCGCGCCGGCTCCCATGCTCCGGCTCGAGCTTCCCGCCGGGGCGACGATCGCGGATTTATATGCCGGGCTCGCCAGCAGCGCACCCGAGCTCGGCCCCGCGCTCGTCTCCGCGGTACCCGTCGTCGCCGGCGCCCATGTGGATCGCACCCGAACGCTCTCGCCAGGGGAGGAGGTTGCGCTGCTGACCCCGGTGGCGGGAGGATGACAACCCATCTCGGAAGGAGTGACCGTGGCCATCGAACCAGCTGAAGCCCGCGTCAAGGAAGCCCACCAGACCGTTTTCGTCGACACTTTCACCGACGGCCTGCTCGGGCCTGAGGTGGCCATGCTCGGGCCCGTCGCCGACGGCGGGCACGTGGTGTGGAACTCGACACCGGGCTGCTGGGGCCCGATGATCACCCCGGCCATCCGCGGCGGTCACGAGGTCGCCCAGCCGGTCGCCGTGGCCGGCGCCGAGGTGGGCGACGCGATCGCCATCCGCATCAAGGACATCGAGGTCACCTCGCTGGCCACCGCATCCGGCACCGACCAGCCGATGGAGGGCCGCTTCAACGGCGATCCGTTCTGCGCACCGGTGTGCCCCGGCTGCGGGATCGAATGGACGCAGACCCGGATCGAGGGGATCGGCCCCGAGGCGATCCGCTGCACGAACTGCGGCGCCGACGCCACCCCGTTCACGTTTGCCAACGGGTACACGATCGCCTTCGACGAGCTGCGCACGGTCGGCCTGACCGTGCCGAAGGAAACCGCCGAATCGTTCGCACGCGAGGCGCCGCGCTTCGCCGCCCTGCCCGACAACTCGGCCCAGAACCCGATCCTCACCTTCGCGCCGCACGACATCGTGGCGCTGGCCACCCGGCTGCGGCCGTTCCTGGGTCAGATCGGGACCTCACCCTCGATGACCATGCCGGACTCACACAACGCAGGTGATTTCGGCTCGTTCCTGATCGGCGCCTCGCATCCCTACGCGCTGACCGCGCCGGAGCTCATCACGCACAAGACCGACGGCCACATGGACATCGACGCGGTGCGTGCCGGGGCGATCCTCGTCTGCCCGGTGAAGCTGCCCGGCGCCGGCCTCTACCTCGGCGACATGCACGCCCTCCAGGGCGACGGGGAAATCGCCGGTCACACCTGCGACGTGTCCGGAACCGTCACCCTCCAGGTCGAGGTGCTCAAGCGGCTGGGCACCGACGGTCCGGTCCTGTTCCCGGTCGTCGAGGACCTGCCGTTCCTGGCCAAGCCGCTCTCGCCCGAGGAGCGGATGCGGGCGGCTGCGCTCGGCCGGCGTTACGGCGTGGAGCAGATCGAAGACTCGCTTCCGATCTCCGTGATCGGCACCGGCCCCGATCTGAACACCGCCACCGACAACGGCCTGGCTCGTGCCGCTCAGCTCCTCGAGCTGTCGGTGGGCGAGGTCCGCAACCGCGCCACGATCGCCGGCGCGATCGAGATCGGCCGCCACCCCGGCGTGGTGCAGGTCACCTTCCGGGCGCCGGCCGAGCGGCTCGAGGCGTGCGGTCTGCTCCGCTACGCGGTCGAGCAGTACGGCGAGCCCTAATCCGGCGACCTCGGTGTCTGAACAAGGCGGCCCGCGCGGCGCGAGGGCACTCGACCCTAGCTGAACGGACGTATGTAGCTAGCTCTCGCCAAGCCGGACCAGGCCGGTCTCGTAGGCGAGGATGACCGCCTGTACCCGATCACGTAGACCCAGCTTGCGGAGCAGGCTCGAAATGTGCGTCTTGACCGTCGCCTCGCTCACCACCAGTTCCGCCGCGATCTCCGCGTTCGACAACCCGCCGGCCAGCAGCCGCAGCACCTCGGTCTCCCGAGAGGTCAGCTCGGCCAGCGTCTGCCCCGAGCGGTCGCGCTGCGGGAGCGTCGAGGCGAAGCGTTCGAGCAGCCGCCGCGTCACCGACGGGGCCAGCAGTGCGTCACCGGCGGCGACGACCCGGATCGCCTCGATCAGCTTGGCCGGCGTGACGTCTTTGAGCAGGAACCCGCTGGCGCCCGCGCGGATCGCGGCATGAACGTACTCGTCGAGATCGAAGGTGGTCAGCACCAGGATCCGCGCCGGCGACCCGCCTGCCACCAGGCGCCGTGTTGCCTCGACGCCGTCGAGCACCGGCATGCGGATGTCCATCAGGATCACCTCGGGCGCACGCCGCTCCGCCAGCGCCACCGCCTCGGCTCCATTCTCGGCCTCGCCGACGACCTCGACGTCCGGCTGCGCCTCGAGGATGGCCCGGAACCCGGCCCGTACGAGTGCCTGGTCGTCGCAGATCAGCACGCGGATGTTCACGGTCGCACCTCTTCGAGCGGGAGTCGCGCGCGTACCTCGTAGCCCGGTTCGCCGCCGCGCGGCCGTGCGGTGAGCTCGCCGCCGAACAGCGCCACTCGCTCGCGCATACCGATCAGCCCATGGCCGCTCCCACCAGCCCCATTGGCCGCACGCGCCCCGCGGCCGTCGTCGAGCACCTGCAACTCGAGCGCGTCGTCCACGTAGCGAACGCTTACCTCGGCATGGGCGGCGCCCGCATGCTTGAGCGTGTTGGTGAGCGCCTCCTGCACGATGCGGTACGCACACAGCCCGACGCCTTCAGGAAGCTCACGCGGCCGGCCGAGCACCGACAGCTCGACCGCCAAGCCGGCCTTCCTTACCTGGCGGATCAGCTCGTCGAGGTACGCGATTCCTGGCTGGGGGGTGTAAGACGCCGGGCGGTTATCGTCCTCGTCGGCCCGGATCACGCCCAGCAGTCGGCGCAGCTCGGCCAGCGCAGCCCTGCCGGTCGACGCCACCGACGACAGCGACTCGCGTGCACGTTCCGGATCCGTGGCGAACAGCTCCTCGCCCGCCGACGCCTGGACCACCATCACGCTCACGTTGTGGGCGATCACGTCGTGCAGCTCGCGGGCGATTCGTGCGCGTTCCTCGGCCACCGCCCGTTCGTCCCGCTGCATCCGCTCGCGCTCGAGCCGGGCCGCCCGCGCCTCCAGCTCGGCCAGGTAGGCGCGGCGGGTGCGGATGTTGTCCCCCAGGACCCAGGCGATCGCGAATACGGCCAGCTCCGGGATCACGCGCCCCACCTGGGCGTCGTTGTTGACGATCACGCCGGCGGTGATCGGTATCGCCACCCATTCTGCGGCGCGGACCGACACCGGCCGCTCGCATCGCGACGCCACGGTGTACAGCGCGACGAGCACGCCCACCGGGAACTGGGCCTGGCTCGTGAAGATCAGGATCAGGGCCCCCGCGGCGGCTGTGACGGCCAGCACTGCGACCGGTCGGTATCGCCGCAGCGCGATCGGCGCGGTGGTGAACGGGACGAGGAGCACCTCGACCACCGGGACGGGAGGGGTGCTATGGGTGTGCGCGACGATCGCCGACGCCGTCGCGATCAGGGTCAGGAACAGCGCCAGCAGCGAATCGGTCCACCACGGGTGGCGGCGGATCGCGTCGCCAACCGCCGCCACAGCTGTGGACACCTGCGACATCCAGCTGAGGGTAACCCGGAAGCTCAGGCGTCCCGGGTCTGCGTGCGCCATGCCCCCAGCGCCGGCAGGACGAGGAGCCACAAGGCGATCACCGCCACCGCGACCGCGACCGGCATGAGGATCGTGGGCGCGCCGCCGGTCGGGCCCGGCTCCAGGAACAGCAGCACGCCGTCGAGCAGGCCCCGGCGCAGCGAGCCGAGCGAGGTGGCCTGCACCAGCAGTGGGCTGAGTACGAGCTCCCAGCCGACCAGCGCCGTGATCGTCCCGGCGCGAGATCCGGTCAGCGACGCCGCGCCGATGGCGATCACGCATACCATGCCGTTGGCCAGGGCCAGCCATCCGGCCGATTCCAGGACCAGCGAGACGCTCGGAGTCGGGAGACCGCCGGCAAACGCAAAAGTGGCCGCCAGGCCGAAGCCGAAGCCAAGCGCGATGACGGTCAAGGTCAGCGTGAGCGCGGCCGGGATCCGGGCCAGGAACAGAGCCAGCCGCGAGCGGCCCGTCAGCACGTTGTCGCGGAACACGCCGGCGGCCAGGTCGCCGGCCCCCGCTTCCGCCCCGATCAGCACCGCTGCCACCGGTCCCATGAACAAGCCGAACAGGTCGAGCAGTTGAGCGTAGTGGTGGAGGCCTCCCGCCGATCCGTACGCCGCGGGATTCGACGCGTGCTCGATCACGTTGTAGCCGGTGGCGATCACGACCGGCGCGAGCACCACCGCCAGTACCAGCGCCACGAACCCGCGCTTCTTGCGCAGCCGCAGGAACTCGGCCGAGATCATCTGCCGGGCCACCGTCGCATTGACCTTCATGCTGCCATCTCCAGCCGCGTCGTCATCTCCAGGAATCGCTCCTCCAGGCTGTGGCGCACGGGCTCGAGCCGGGTCACCGCCACACCTGCGCTCACCAGCCGCGCGTTGATCTCGCCGGCCTCCGTGGCCGTGCCCAGCGTCATGCGCAGGGCCCCGTGCTCGCGTCGCAGCTCGCGCACCCCCGGATCGTCAGCCAGCAAGCCGAGAGCGCGCTCGGCGTCATTGCACTCGATCACGCAGCTCACCGGACCGGTTCCCCACCAGGTCCTCGATCGACCCCTCGGCGATCACCCTGCCCCGGTCGATGATCGCGGCCACATCGCACGTCTTCTCGATCTCGTCGAGCAGGTGAGAGGAGATGAACACCGTGCGCCCCTCCTCCTCGACCAGACTGCGAATCATCCGCCGCATATCGAGCATCCCGCCAGGGTCGAGGCCGTTCATCGGCTCGTCGAGGATCAGCAACTTGGGGTCGGACAGCAGGCAGCGCGCCACGCCCAGCCGCTGGCGCATGCCGAGCGAGTAACTGCCCACCCGGTCGTCCGCGCGCTTCTCGAGCCCGACCCGCGCCAGCGCTGCGCCGATCCGAGCGCGCGCCTCCGGACCGCGGACCGCCGCGGCGATCTTCAGGTTCTCGCGGCCGGTCAGGTGCGGATAGAACGACGGCTCCTCGACGATCGCCCCTACCCCCGCCAGGGCGCTGGATCGCTGGGCCGGAACCGGCAGGCCCAGCACGTGAGCGCTGCCCGTGCTCGCCCGGGTGAGCCCGAGCAGCATCCGGATGAGGGTGGTCTTGCCGGCGCCGTTGTGACCGAGGAAGCCGTATGCGGTGCCGCGCGGGACGGACAGACTGACGTCGTCCACCGCGACCCGCTCGCCGAAGCGCTTGGTCAGGCCCGCGGTCTCCAGCGCCGGACTGCCGTGATCTTGATTGACATGTATCGCTTGCATGCCAGCAAGGATCGGCGCTCGGTGGCTTCACGACATCGGCCACGCGGATGGAATCGGATCTCAGCCGAAAGTATGAGATCGCGCGTCGCCGTCGTCCGGATTGCTGACCGGCGGCGGTCTGATCGCTAGTCGCCGCCGGCCAGGCGACGCAGTCGGCGCCGCTGGGCCGGATCGAGTGCCGACAGGCTGCGCGCGAAGTGGGCCAGCGCCACGTCCCCGAACTGGTCGACCAGGCCCCGCACCTCGGCGCCGGCTCGCCGCTCCTGGTACTCCTCGCGGGTGAGAGTGGGCTTGTAGGTGTCGTATCGGCCGCTGCGCCGGCGGCTCAGCAGGCCCTTGTCGTCGAGACGGCGCATGACGGTCATGTACGTCGTGTAGGCGCGCGGGGGCTTGGCCTTGCGGTTGAGCGCGTCCATGACCAGCTTCACCGTGGTCGGCTCGCCCTGCCGCCAGACCTCCTCCATGATCTCGGTCTCGAGCTCGTGCAGCGCGGGCGGCGCCTTCGGTGCACGCGAGCGTGCCATCGGACGGGAGGATAGCTCCGCGCGCCGAAACCTCTGCAGGCTGCTCGACCGTTCTACGACGGAGCGTCGTGCACAGATGCGCCGCGTCGGTCGGGACTACTATCGAGCCTCGTAGATGGCCCGATCGACGGTGCCTCCTCGCCCCACCGCCTGGATCGCATCGAGGAAGCGGCGGGTGGTCGATCCCGCCTCCTATACTTCATTTTGTGAAGCATATCGGCTTTCTCAGCTTCGGCCATTGGCAGGATGCATCGTGGTCGCGTACCCGGACCGCCGCGGACGCGCATCGGCAGACGATCGAGCTGGCCGAGGCGGCCGAGGCGCTCGGGATCGACGGCGCGTTCGTGCGCGTCCATCACTTCGCCCGCCAGCTCGCCTCGCCGTTTCCGCTGCTCGCCGCGATCGGCGCGCGCACCAGCCGGATCGAGATCGGAACCGCGCGTGATCGACATGCGCTACGAGAACCCCCTGTACATGGCCGAGGACGCCGCCGCGGCCGACCTGATCAGCCGGCGGCCGGCTCCAGCTCGGGATCAGCCGCGGCTCGCCCGAGCCGGCCTGGCGACGGCGCCGCACGCGTTCGGCTACGTCCCGCCGAGCGCCGACCGACGCGACCTCGCCCGTCGCAAGACCGCGCTGTTCCGCGCCGCGATCGCCGGCGCCGGCGTCGTCGAGGCCGATCCGCCGATGACCGGCGACCGGCGGGCGAGCTCGCCGATCCAGCCGCAGTCGCCGGGACTGGCCGACCGGATCTGGTGGGGTTCGGGCACGCGCGAGAGCGCGCGCTGGACCGGCGAGCAGGGCATGAATCTGATGAGCTCGACGCTGCTGCTCGAGGACACCGGCGTGCCCGTTCGACGAGCTCCAGGCCGAGCAGATCGCGATCTTCCGCGACGCGTGGGCGGCGGCCGGCTGGGAGCGCGAGCCCCGCGTCTCGGTCAGCCGCAGCGTGATCCCGATCGTCTCCGACGAAGATCGCGCGTACTTCGGCCGGCGTGCCGGCGAGGACGGGGACCAGCTCGGCTACCTCGACGGCGCGCTCGGCCCGCTTCGGTCGCAGCTACACCGGCGAGCCCGACGCGGTCGCCGAGGAGCTTGCGCGTGACGCCGCCGTACAAGCCGCCGACACGCTGCTCCTGACCGTGCCCAACCAGCTCGGCGTCGATTACAACGCACGGCTGCTCGAGACGATCGCCCGCGAGATCGCGCCGGCGATCGGGTGGCGCCCCGTCCCGGACAGGGTCGGCGTATGACAGTGCCGTCCCGTCCCCTCGCGGACGGAAGCGAGATACCGCTCCTCGGAATCGGCGTGTGGCAGGTGCCGAACGGTCCGGAGTGTGTGAACGCGGTCCGCTGGGCGCTCGACGCCGGTTATCGCCACATCGACACCGCGCAGGCCTACGGCAACGAGGAGAGCGTGGGCCAGGCGCTGCGCGACAGCGGAGTCCCGCGCGAGCAGGTGTTCATCACGACCAAGTTCTATCCCCGGCGTCGGGCCGACCCGGCTGCGGAGGCCGAGCGCAGCCTTCGCCGCCTCGGCGTCGATCAGGTCGACCTGTACATCATCCACTGGCCCGAGGGTGGCCCGACCTGGGCCTGGTCCGGCATGGAGCAGGCGCGCGAGCGCGGCTACACGAAGTCGATCGGCATCTCGAACTTCGACGTCGAAGAGCTCCAAGCACTCGTCGGCGTCGCGAGCACGCCTCCGGTCGTGAACCAGGTCCAGTTCAGCCCGTTCGAGTACCGGCGGGGTCTGCTCGAGGCGTGCCAGCGCAGCGGCGTGGCGCTCGAGTCATACAGCCCACTCGGTACCGGCCGCCATCTCAGCGACCACACGGTGCAGGAGATCGCGACCCGTCTGAACCGCACGCCGGCGCAGGTGCTGCTGCGCTGGTGCGTGCAGCGCGAGATCCCGGTCATCCCCAAGTCGACCCATCGCGAGCGGATCGAGGAGAACGGGCAGATCTACGACTTCGCGCTCACCGATGACGACCTGTCCGTGCTCGACGCGCTCGACCGCACGCGCGGCACCGATCGCGCGCGCGAGCGCAAGTGGTGGTGACGCACGGCATCTGCCCGGTCCCGGCGTCGAACCAGATGGCCCGCGGCGATCTGCGCGAAGGTAGGCCGGATCTCGATGTCGAACCGCGTGACCGTCCCCGCCGGGACCGGCTGCTTGTCCGAGAACGACCTTCGAGAAACCGGCTATTCGCATTTCGCGCTCCCGTTCGCGATCAGAGAAACCTGGCCGTCGAGCGGTCCTACGTGCCCCTGCCAGGGTCGGAGACGGATTCGTACCACACCGGAACGCCGATCGTCAAATTTGGTACGTCGCGATATCAGTCCCCGCCCACCCCGCTATCGTTCGGACGGATGGCGGCCACGCAATCCCTGTTTCTGTACTCGGTCCGCCCCCGCAACTGGGAAGAGGCGCGGACCACCGGTACGACGATCGTGCGGGCCCGCATCTGCGAGGCTATGGCCCAGGCGGTGGCCGAGCGTGGGTACTCCGCCGTGACGGTGAGCGACGTCGTGTCCGCGGCGCGCATTTCGCGCCGCACCTTCTACGAGCAGTTCGAGGACAAGGAGGACTGCTTCGTCGAGACCTACCGGATCGGGTGCGAGAACGGGATCGCCCAGATCGACGACGCGCTGCGCGGCCTGGACCACCCGGACTGGCGCACCCACCTGCGCGTCTCGCTCGACACCTACGCGTCGATCCTGGCCGCTGAGCCCCACTTCGCTCGCGTGCTGCTCATCGACGTGCTCGGCGCCGGACCGCGCGCGCTGGACATGCGCGAGCGCGTCCTGGCCGACTACGTGGCGCACTACCGCGGGCTGTGTCAGCGAGCGCGCGCGGAGGAGCCCGACCTGCCTGGCGTTCCCGACGAGTTCCTCCGCGCCCTGGTCGGCGGGATCGCCGAGCTCGTTCAGCAGTGTCTGCTCGAGAGCCCGCCCAAGGACATCCCCGACCGCCTTCGCGGCCTCACCGACACGCTGGTGGCCTTCGCCGAGGCGGTCCTGACCGGCGGCCCCTGACCGCGGCCGTGCAACAACGAATGAGCCCCGGCTGTCGATAGACAGCCGGGGCTCGATGCATGTCCCGATGCCGTGTTTGTTTCAGGCTGCGGGGATCGGCTCTGACTGGTGCCGCAGCAGCTCTGTCTCGGGAGCGGTCTGGCGGGCGTGCCAGAAGCCGAGACCGACGAGGACAGCGAGGATCGCCGCGAGGATGAACGAGGCGATGGCGCCCCACAGCATGACCGAGCCGATCGTCGAGAACGCGTAGGCCTCGAGCAGCATTCCCCGCAGGGTGGTGCCCTTGAAGATCGTGTTGACGACGCCCTGGAGCTTGGTGTTGGTCGGATCCCTCAGCAGGGCCGCGCTGGCCTTCGAGTAGACGCCGCCGTAG
The DNA here is from genome assembly GCA_963757795.1 of uncultured Solirubrobacterales bacterium. Taxonomy (GTDB): domain Bacteria; phylum Actinomycetota; class Thermoleophilia; order Solirubrobacterales; family Solirubrobacteraceae; genus Palsa-465. The sequence continues at coordinate 368,829 of CAVWSI010000004.1, forward strand.
GGCATCCCGGACAGATGGACGGCCACGAAGTCGTTGGCCCATGCGCGACATTTGCTTTCCCTCCAACGAGGATTTCCGTGCCGCCTGCATGGTGGCGGGCCGGAAAAGCGCCGGTATCCGCGCCGGAACCGGTTGCTCCTTCACACAAATACGGATCTGCCGGTAAGTAGTGGGCTGCCGTCGGGCAGCGGCGGTCCCTATTCGACCGCGACCAGGGCAGCGTCGCCGAGCGTGCTGCATGCGAGGTGAAAGCACGTGCCCGGGTCGGCATCGGCCAGCGCCGGGTCGGCCGCCCGCGAGGTCTTGTGGGCGATCCCGTCAATGACGTGCACGAGTGGTTCGTACACACCGATCACCTCCCCGCACCTGCCGCATCGCATTCCGCGCTGCGCCAGCTCCCACTCCCTTGCACTCATGTGAACCGAAGAAGATGGCGGCACGTGCCGGGGTGGCCATCGGCAGCGCACCGCAACCTGGTGCGGGTAACTACGTAGACACGTAGTTCTTACGGACTCATTTTCCAGCTGGGGCGGGATATCCTGGGATTAGCGAGGGGAGGACCGCGGCGTTGCTTTACAACCTTCGGATGGACGCGCCAGCTGAACTTGAGAAGATCCGCCGCCTACTCGAGGTGGGGCGCGCCCTGGTGTCCGAACTGGACACCGAGGCCGTGCTGAGCCGGATCATCGAAGAGGCCCGGATCGTCACGGGGGCACAGTACGCCGCAATCGGCGTACTCAATGAGCAACGCACCGAGCTCGAGCGATTCATCACGATCGGCATCGACCAGACCACGCAGCGCACGATCGGGAACCTCCCCCGGGGCCGAGGCGTGCTCGGCGTGCTGATCGAAGACCCGCGCCCGCTCCGCCTCGGCAATGTCGGCCGGCACCCGCAGAGCTTCGGGTTCCCCCTCAACCATCCGGTCATGGAGAGCTTCCTCGGAGTCCCGATCCTGATCCGCGGTCAGGCCTGGGGGAATCTGTACCTGACCGAGAAGGAGGGGGGAGCGGGGTTCACCGAGGCGGACGAGGAGGCGGCGATCGTGCTGGCCCAGTGGGCGGCCACGGCGATCGAGAACGCCCGGCTGTACGAATCGAGTGAGCGCCGGCGCGAGGAGGCGGAACGAGCGCTGCTCGGGCTGCGCGCCGCGCGCGACATCACCGATGCCATCGCCGGCGTCAACGAGCTCGAGCGGGTGCTCGAGCTGGTCGTCAAGCGTGGCCGGGCGCTGGTCGACGCGCGCGCCGTGCTGATCATGCTCCGCGAGGGCGACGAGCTGGTGGTGGCGGCGGGCGCGGGCCATACAGGAGATGCGCGCGGTCGCCGGGTCCCGATCGTCGGGTCGACCGCGGGACGCGTCCTCGAACTCGGCCGGGCCGAGCGGGTCTCGGACGCCCACCGGCACCTGAAGGTCTCGCCGGACCAGCTCGGCGTGCCCGGGATGCACACCGCCCTGATGGTGCCGATGATTCACCGGGGCGACGCCGTGGGTGTGCTGGCCGCCTTCGATCACGGCAAGGAGGGCGGGACGTTCAGCGCCGAGGACGAGCAGCTCCTGCGCACGTTTGCCTCCTCGGCGGCCAACGCCGTGGTGATCCATCGCAGCGTCGAGGCTGATCGGCTGCGCTCGGCGATCAGCGCCGCCGACGCCGAGCGGGCGCGGTGGGCCCGCGAGCTCCACGATCAGACGCTCCAGGCCCTCGGCGGCCTGCGCGTGCTGCTCGCTTCCGCCCAGCGCCGCAACCCGGCCCTGGCCGCCGAGCCGGCCATCGGCCAAGCGATCGACGAGATCGAGCTGGAGACCGACAACCTGCGCGCGATCATCACCGATCTGCGTCCGTCCCTGCTGGACGACCTCGGGCTCGGGCCCGCCATCGAGGCGCTGGTCGAGCGCCGCCGCATCGCCGGGATGGACATCGTCGGCGACCTCTCGATCGCCAACGTCGAGCCGCTCGATCCGGAAGCTCGAGACGACCATCTATCGCCTGCTCCAGGAGTCGCTCACCAACGTGGCCAAGCACGCCCCAGGGGCGAGCGTGCGCGTGGTCCTGCGCATCACAGGACTCTGACATCCTCGCCGAGGTCCGCGACGACGGGCCCGGGTTCGATATCGAGGCCCGCACCGCCGGGTTCGGCCTCGCCGGCATGCGCGAGCGGGTCTATCTGGCCGGCGGGCGCCTCGATGTCGAGTCCGGCCCCGGTGGCACCGCCGTCCGCGCGCAGATGCCCGTCACAACGGCCGGCGAGCGAACGGATTCAGACGCCGATCAGATGGCGTCGTAGCGCGAAGTGCACCAGCTCGGCCCGCGTGCCCAGCCCCAGCTTGCGATGGATGTTGGCCCGGTGGGTCTCGATGGTCCGCCGTGAGAGGTGCAGCTTCCCGGCGATCTCGGCGCTGGTGTAGCCGAGCGCTATCGCCCGCAGCACCTCGGTCTCGCGCGGGCTGAGGCCGTCGCCGTTGACGGTGCGGCGAAGAGCGTCCAAGCCGGCCGCCACGTGCGAGCTCACAAACTCCTCGCCGCGCGCGGCCCGCCGCACCGCCTCGGGCAACTCGGCGTCGGCTCTATCCTTGAGCACGAAGCCCACCGCGCCGGCATCGATCGCGCGCTGCGCGAAAGCCGGACTGCGTTCCATCGTCAGCACCACGATCTCCGTCTCCGGCACCCGCTTGCGCAGCTGCCGGATCGCCTCGACGCTCGATCCGCCCGGCATCTCCAGATCGAGCACCAGCACGTTCGGCGCGTGGCCGTAGACGTGACGGGTCATGCCCTTCAGATCGAATGCCTCGCCGACTACGTCGACATCTTGCTCGCCGTCCAGTAGCAGGCGCAGGGTTCGGCGCACCAGGGCGTGGTCGTCGGCGAGCACGACCCGGATCCGCGCCAGGTCCAGAGCCTCGCCGGCACCGGGCGTTGGGGCGAGATGCAGATGGGCTGACATATCAAGCAAGGTAATCCTCGGACGCCGGCGTTACCTCCAGGAAATGTGGCGCTCTTGCTGCGGGTAACCACCCATCCGCGGTCGGCTGCCACCCGCCGCCGCGATCCGTGGTGGTGCGCGAGGGCTCAGTGCAACAGCCGGCCGCCGTTGACCAACAACGCCTGGCCGGTGACGAACGCGCTCTCGTCGGACACCAGGAAGGCGAGCGCTCCCAGCAGGTCGCCCGGCTGGCCGACGCGCCCAAGCGGGGTGGCCGCGGGGTCGTACGGCGCATCGCCCTGCATAACGGCGCTCCCCTCGGTGGGGATGAAGCCAGGAGCCAGGGCGTTCACGCGGATCTGCGCCGGGCCCAGCTCACGGGCGAGCACCCGGGTCAGGCCGATGATCGCCGCCTTCGAGGCGACGTAGTGAGCGACCCCGGGAGAGCCGGAGAAGGCCACCTCCGACGCCAGGTTGACGATCGAGCCGCCGCCGGCGTTGCGCAGCAGCGGTGCCATCGCGCCCGCGCACAGCCAGGCGCCCTTCACGTTGACCTCGAACACGAGGTCCCACTCGGCCGCGGGGATCTCGTCGAATGGCCGGCGGTGCAGTGAGACGATCGCCGCGTTGTTGACCAGGCCGTCGACGCCTCCCAACGTCTCGGAGGCGGCTCGAGCGAGCGCGAGCGTATCGACCGACGAGCGCACGTCGACGACCCGGACGATCACATCGAGGTCCCGCGAGCGCGCCTGCTCGCAGGTCACATCCAGCCCCGCCCGCTCGAGGTCGGCGGCCAGCACTCGAGCGCCCAGCGAGGCCAGGTGCAGGGCGAACTCGCGTCCCAGACCCCGCGCCGCGCCGGTCACGATGATCCGCTTGCCGGTCAGGCGAGCGACATCGCTCATGCGGCCGCGGCTGCCTGATCGAGGTGCAGGTCCCGGACGATCTCCCGGAAGCAGTTGTAGCTCGATCCACGTCCGATGCCCGAGCCCGAGTGCAGGTTCGCCGAGCAGTCGTAGACGTTGTCGAGCAGGATGCGGTGTCCCGTGAGGTCCGGGACGGGCCGGAACCTGCCGAGCTGAGAGGCGATCGTGCTCCCGGTGGAGTAGCCGCCCTCGATCATGTTCGGCCGTTCACGCGCGATGTCATCGGGCGAGTAGACACGGGCGGCGATGACGTTGTCGCGCGTCATGTTCGGGGCATACGCGGCCCAGCATCGCAGTAAGTTCTCGGTGAAGCGCTCCTTGACCGCGCGCCAGTCGGCGGGCGAGAACCGCCGGCGCGGTGCGGAGAACTCCTCGACCCCCACGATGTGGCTTCCTTCCGGCGCCCGTGTCGGATCCCACAGGCTGTCGACTGAGCACAGCACGTACGGACGGCCGGCGAAGCCGTTCAGGAAGATCTCCGCCTGGTAGCGCAGGTGCAGGTAGTCGAGATCCTTGGGTCCCCAGTACAGGCGCGGCTGAGCGCCCACGCCTGGGTTGGACGCGTCAGCCGAGTACTGCGGCGGCTCGTGGAGGGCCAGGTTCGCCCACAGCAGCTGACCGCGGTCGTAGTGGACGTTGCCGATGCGTCGGCGCAGGCGGTGGTCGATCGGCGCGTCGCGCAGCAGCCTCAGCACGGTCTGGCCCAGGCCGAGGTCGCTCACCACCAGCCCGGCCGCCACCCGTGATCCATCGACCAGCTCCACCCCGGTGGCGCGACCGTTCGCGATCGTGATCCGGTCGACCTCGGAACCGGTCTCGTAGAGCACCCCGAGCCTTCGCCCGGCGCCGAGCAGCGCATCGGTGATCGCCTGGCTCCCGCCCACCGCGATGGCCGCCGGCTCGAACGACAGGGTCAGCGGCAGGCAGTGGATCAGCCCCTGCAGGCCGGGAACGTCGTCCGGAAAGCAGCCGGTCGAGGTGGTGGCCGCGCGCATGAAGAGGATTTGGAGCTCGGGGCTCTCGAAGAAGTCCTGGGCCAGCTGCCTGAGCGTCATGTACTGGTGAACGGGCTCGATCCGGCTGTCGGGAACGTCGAGCAGCTCCTCGAGCGGGTCAGGCACCCCCCAGGGCGGCGGGACCGCGAAGCGGTGGCGGCGGAAAGCCTCCTTCCAGTGTCGTTCGTACGCCTCGAGCAGCCCGAGATAGGCCTCGGCGTCGCGCTGCGAGAAGCGCGCGATCTGCTCGCAGGTCTGGCGGACGTTCTCCTCGCTGCGCTCCTGGCGGCCGGTCCGGGCATCGAGGACCCGCGAGGCCGAGAAGCCCACGAACGACGAGGAGTCGTCGAAGATCATGCCCTCGTTCTGGTCAGGGAACAGGTAGCGCAACCCCTCGTCGTGCAGCGCGAAGTCGCGGTAGGCGGGGTGGCCATAGAAGCGGGTCCAGTGGCTGCAGTGGTTCATCGTGAACCCCGGAGCCGGTCCCTCGCTGCCGCACGCTCCGCCCCCGAGGTGGGCACTGCGCTCGAGCACGAGGACCGACAGACCGGCGCGGGCCAGGTACGGCGCGATGATCGTGGCGTGGTGGCCGCCGCCGACGACCACGGCGTCGTAGCGCGAGTCGCTCATCGGGTGCTCAACCGAGAATGGTCACGGTCCCGCGGTCGCCGTCGACCCGCAGGCGGTCGCCGGTCGTGATTCGGCTGGTGGCGTTCCCGGTGCCGACCACGGCGGGCAGCCCATACTCGCGGGAGACGATCGCTGCGTGCGACATTATCCCGCCGATATCAGAGACGGCTGCGGCGATCTTGCCGAACACCGGCGTCCAGCTCGGCGAGGTGACCGGGGCGACGAGGATCTCGCCAGGCTCGAGCTCGGCTAGTCGCTCGACCTCGAGGATCACGCGCGCGCGGCCCTCGGCTGTGCCCGGCGAGCCCGCGAAGCCGCTGAGGGTGTTGCCGGCGTCCCGGTCGTCGGCCGCCCACTCGCGCACCCGCTCGGTCGTGATGCCCCACAGCATGATCGTCATCGGCTCGGTGATCGTCGCGGGCACCACACCGAGGGCGGGTGGCGGACTGAACCGGCGCATCGCCTCCATGATCCGCTTGCGGCGGGCGACGATCGGCGGCCAGTAGCCCGGGCCGCGGCCGATTGATCCCGCGGCCCACGCGAGCCGCAGGTCGACCAGCGCGTCCGAGACCTCGTGGCGCTGGAGATAGAACACGTCCTCGGCCTCGTCCAGGAACCGGTGGCGGGCCAGCAGGGCCCCGAGCTCGCGCACCTTGTTCCAGAAGATCGTGTGGTACCAGTGCTCGACGTAGAAGTTGTGGCTCTCCACGTATGGGAAGACGGTCCGGGCCAGGCCGAGATTCTGGTCGAACGCGCCGGCTGTTTCAGGGTCATCGAGCAATGAGCGGTATTCGGCGGTGATGCGGTCGCGCTCGGCGCTCACGCTATCGAGCGGACGGCTCATGTCATCGCCGGCCTGCAGGCGCTCCACGTACGCCCGCACATGGGCCAGCGGGACGCTTGGATCGTCGATCCACGAGCGGTGGTGGTGGTAGAAGCCGTTTCCGTTCGAGAAGTAGAACCACGGTGACTTCACCGAGTCCCAGTCGGTCAGCCACTCGCGGCCGGCGCCGGTGGTCGCGAGCGCGCCGCGGAGCTCGTTCTCGTCCCCGGTCCCGAGCAGCGCGTCGGTTAACCCCAGCTCGAGGCCCCGGCCGGCCAGCCGCTTCAGCTCGTCGTCGGGCCGGAAGAGAACCACGTCGATGCCACTCACCATCTTGGCGATGGTCTGATCGGGGATGTCCGGGAAGCTCTGCTTGCACAGCTCGTAGAACACGAGGTAGGCCGCGTAGCCCAGGTTGAGGAACTCGAAGTGGTACTGCCACATGCGGTCCACGCTCTCGAGCAGCCGGTTGTAGGCGACGAGCAGCGTGTGGGTGGCGCCGATTCCGCGGCCCTCGGTGACCACCGCCTCGTCCTCGATGTCGGGCAGATGGGGGATCTCGAGCGCCTCGAGCTCCGCGATCGTCTCCTCCACCTTCGCCCGCCAGCGACCGTACAGCTCGTCCCAGTTCTGAAAGTAGAACCCGGCGCGGGCCCGAACAGCTCCGCCCGCCGACCGATCTCGGCCGGGTCGGTGACCGGGTTGGCGCTCATGTAGACCCACCCGTACAGAACGCGATGATCGATGCCGAGCGCCGGCGGTACCGCGAAGATCCGCGAGTTCGCCTGCCCCAGGCCCATGTACGGCGAGTCGGCGGTTACGAAGTCGAACGGGAACATGGGCTCGGGGAAGTGCATCCCGTCGCGGAACCAACCCCGCGCCTCCTCTGACTCGCGCCGCTCCTCGCTGAACAACGCGTAGTACGGATACATCGACTCCCACCCCTCGCAACCCTCGGGGGTGGGGACCTCGAACGGGCTGAGGAAGCCCCGGACATTGGATCGGGTGGCGGTCATCTCGCGACTCTCCTCTCAGGTCCGTCTGCCAGGCGGCGCCCGACGTTACGGGGCGGACCAGCCGGCGATCAAGAACGAAAACCCGCGCCTGTGAAAGGCAGCGCCTATCATGCGGGGATGGAGCTCCGGCAGCTGCGCTCGTTCGTCGCGGTCGCCGAGGAGCTGCACTTCCGCCGGGCGGCCGATCGCCTGCACCTGGCGCAGCCGAGCGTGAGCCAGCAGATCCGCACGCTGGAGGCCGAGCTCGGTGTGCAACTGTTCGAGCGCAACCGCCGCGGCGCCGCGCTCACGCCGGCCGGGGCGGCGCTCCTCACCGAAGCGCGCGAGTTGCTCGCGCGGGCCGAGCGGGCCGGGGCTATCGCCCGCGCCACCGGCACGGGCGAGCGCGGTCGGCTGCGCATGAGCCTGACCCGGTCGCTGACCGGCGGGGTGGCCGGAGCGATCGTCGACGCCTACCGGGCTCGCTACCCCGAGGTCGAGCTCAGCCTCAGCCTCGGCACCACGATGTTGCACGTCGAGCAGCTGCGAGCCGGCGAGATCGACGTCGGCTTCGTCCGTCCTCCGCTCGAGGAGCACGGGCTCGAGGAGCTCCGCCTGGGCCGCGAGCCGATGGTGTGCGTCCTGCCGCGCGGGCACCGGCTGACCCGTCGCTCGACCGTTCGCCCGCGCGATCTGCAGGGCGAGCCGCTCGTGTGGTGGCTGGAGGCGCATGGTCCGGGCGCCTGGCGCGAGGTTCGCCGCGAGGTGTGCGGCGAGCCTCCCTGGCCGCCGCTGGCTCGCGCCGAGCCCGAAGAGGAGCGGATCGTCTCGGCCGTCGCAGAGGGCGCAGGTATCTCGTTCATCATGCTCGAGCGCTCGCGCAGCCTCCGCATCCCGGGTGCCGTCTACCGCCGCTTCGCGCCACCGGAACCCACCATGGGCATTGCGATCGCCTGGCGCCGGGACGACAACCTGCCGACGCTGCGCCGGCTGCTCGAGCTGGCCGCTGAGTTGGCGGGAGCCCGCGCCGGCGCGGCGGCGTGATCGCGTCGTCACGCGACCGGGCCGCAGCGTACGCACCGAGCGGTCCAGCCCACCGGGAGCACCTGCACGGCAAGCTTCCGGCCGCACTGGACACAGAAGCGAGGCGGGTCGGTCCCGGCGCGCCGGCGGCGGCAGCGCTCGTGATCGCCCTCGGCGGCCGGCCGTCCACACCCGTCGCAATAAGGCGGCTCGGAAAGACTCAGCTCAGAGGGTCTCCGACAGGGCCTTGACCGGCATCGACAGCTCGGTGAGGAGCGCGAGATCCTGCTCCGGCGTGCGTCCCAGCGTGGTCAGGTAGTTGCCCACGATCATCGCGTTGATCCCGCCGAGCATGCCGTCGCGGGTCCCGAGGTCGCCCAACGTCAGCTCCCGGCCGCCGGCGAAGCGCAGCACGGTCCGGGGCAGCGCCAACCGGAACGCGGCGATCGCGCGCAGGGCGTCCTGCGCGTCGAGCACCGGTAAGTCGGCAAAGGGCGTTCCCGGCCGCGGGTCGAGGAAGTTCAGGGGAACCTCATCGGGAGCCAGCGCCCCGAGCTGCGCCGCGAACTCGGCGCGCTGCGTGATGGTCTCGCCCATTCCGATGATTCCGCCGCAGCACACCTCCATGCCGAGCTCGCGCACCAGCTCGAGCGTGTCGATCCTCTCCTCCCACGTGTGAGTGGTGACGACGTCCGGGAAATACGAGCGCGCGGTCTCCAGGTTGTGGTTGTAGCGATGCACGCCAAGCCCGGCCAGCTCCTCGGCCTGCGCTCGGGTGAGGATGCCAAGCGAGCAGGCGATGTTGATCTCGACCTCGGCCTGGATCGCCGCCACCGCTTCTCGTACCTGCGAGATCAGGCGATCGTCCGGGCCACGCACCGCTGCCACCAGGCAGAACTCGGTGGCGCCGGTGGCCGCGGTCTGGCGAGCCGCCTCCACGAGCGATGGGATGTCGAGACGGACCGCCCGCACAGGGGTCTCAAACCGTCCGGACTGCGAGCAGAAGTGGCAGTCCTCCGGGCAGCCGCCGGTCTTGATCGAGACGATCCCCTCGACTTCGACGGCCGGGCCACACCATCGCATGCGCACCTCGTGGGCCAGCTCGAGGGCGTCCGAAACCCGCTCGTCGGCAAGCTCCAGCACCGCCAGCGTCTGCGGCTCATCGAGCCCGACTCCGCGCTCGAGCACCTGCTCGCGGGCCAGGGCCAGAATGTCGTAATCGTTCATCGCTCGGGAAAACTACCGACAGATGCGCGGATTCACCGGGATGTCCTTGACCCGGCGGCTACATACCTTCCGAGATGGACACCAAGGAGGATCCCATGTTCAAGCACATCGCCGTCGGCTGTGATGGCAGCCACGAGGGGAGGGACGCGGTCGCCCTCGGCGCGGCGATCGCGTCGGTCACCGACGCGCGACTCTCGCTGGTCGGTGCTTTTCCGCCGTCGTTCCTGCCGATCGAGGGGGTGAGCGACCGCCGTACGCTGCGCGCCGCGGCGACGCTCGCGCTGCGCCGTGAGCGCGACCGGCTCGCCCCGAACGCCTTCATCCACACCGTCGCCGACGCCTCGGTGGCCCGCGCGCTGCGCCATTACGCCGAGCGCTCACACGCTGATCTGGTCATTATCGGCTCGAGCCAGTCCGCGCCGGCCGGCCACGTGGCCGTCGGTCGCCACGGGCGTCAGCTGCTCTACGACGCGCCGTTCGCGCTCGGTGTCGCCGCGCGCGATCTGCACGACCGTGGCTTGCACCTCGGAGCGATCGCCGTCGGGTACGACGGCGGGCCCGAGGCGGAGGCGGCTCTCGCCACCGCCGCCGATCTGGCCCGGGCGGCCGATGCGCGGCTGCTCGTTCGGCGCGTGGTCGAGGATCGCGTCCCGATCCTGAGCGGGGACGCCTGGATCGCCATGGCCGAGTTGAGCCACGAGCAGATGTGGGAGACGGCGCGCCGGAACGCGCTCGCCGAGGCGCGGGAAAGCGCCTCGCAGCTCGGCGAGGCGGTCGAGCTGTCCGCGACCATCGGCGACCCCGGCTATGAGATCAGGGCGCTGTCGGAGGCGGTCGATCTGGTCGTGGTCGGGTCTCGTCGCTGGGGTCCGGTAGCTCGGCTGGTCACCGGCGGGGTCGGCGAGACCCTGGTCAGGGACGCCAGCTCCTCGATCCTGATCGTCCCCCGCCCGCCGGCCAGGCGCAAACGCGGGGCCGGCAAGCCGCGGCGCCGCCCAGCGCTCGTCTGAATTCGCAACACCAACAAGTACACGACCGGCGCGACCGGCGCGAGGACGACCCCCCGCAGCCACACCGCCGAGGCGTCCGAGCCCGCGCCGAGCGTGTGCACGACCGACAACGCCCACACGGCCAGGCTGAGCCGGTGCAGCTTGCGCCAGCGCCCGGCGCCAATCCGCCGGCGTAGATAGAAGCTGGGCCCGAGCGCCACCAGCAGGTAGCCGGCCACGATCCCAGCGGCGGTGAACGGCGGTCGGTAGCTCATGGCGAACGGAATCGCGATGCCGCCGAGCCCCGGTCGGAGCCAGCCGTCGCCCAGCAGCGCCAGGCCGTGCAGGCCGATCGCTGCAAGGGCGGCCAGTGCCACGTGTTCGTGTAACCGCGCCACCGTGCGCTTGCACCCGGGTCGGACGATCGCGCGGGCGGCCATCGACAGGCCCATCAGCACGGATAGGGAGACCAGCACGAGCGCGACCACGCCGGATGCGCGGCTGATCAGCCACCAGACGTAGTGAAGCGGTGTCGGAGCCACTATGCGATCGCCAGCGCCCGCGACGGCGTGATCCACCGGTCCTGGAGCGGCCCGATCGCCTCGACCGCGCCGCTGTCATGCACGATCACGCCGCCGTGCTCGGCCAGCGCCCGCCGTGCCGCGTCCGGCCCGCCGAGGAGAGCCAGCTTGGACAGGGTCTCGGCCTCCAGCGCCGAGTCTCCGAGCGCGGTGACGCCGATCAGCCCGGTCCAGGCCGGCTCGCCCGTGCTCGGGTCGAGCAGGTGATGCGCGAAGCCGCCGTCGAGGCCACGCCAGATGCGGACGTTCAGTCCGGACGTGGCGATCCCGCCGCGATCCACGCTGATCCGCCCGATCGGTCTCCCCGGTCAAGGGGTGCTCCACGTCGATCTCGTAGGGCTCGAGCTGGGCGCCCAGGCCGCCCACCGCGATGTCGCCGCCACAGTCGATCAGGTAACGGGTGTAGCCGGCCAGGCGACACGCGACCGCGTCGGCGCACAGGCCCTTACCGGTCCCGCCGGTGTCGAGCCGCAGGCCGGCAGGACGGCTGACCGTGCCGGCCGCGTCGTCGACGACGATCTCGCGCCAGCGCGACCGCGGATCGGGCCGTGCCGGCTGCCGGGCGGGGGCCGCCCGCAGCGCGTCTTGCAGCGAGGCCGGCGCCACGCCGTCGCGCGACGCCGCGTAGCCCACGCGCTCGAGCGCGCTGACGAGCGTCGGCTCGACCAGCCCTCCGCTCCGCTCGGCCGCCCACAGCCCGGCCCGCACGGCGGCGCGCAGAAGCTGGCCGGCCGGCACCGACTCGCGCCCGTCGCGATTCAACCTCGACAGGTCGCTGTTGGCTTCAAAGCGCGACAGTCGCCGCGCGAACTCCACCACGAACGCCCGCTCCCGGTCGGCTGCGTCGAGCGGGGAGGGCGCCGTACGGCGCAGGCGCGGGCCGATCAGCAGCCTCACGTCGCTGCCCATCGCATGGAACGTGTAGTCGAGCTGCATGGGCTACGAGGCGCGGGTCGTCGGCGCGGACGGCTGCGAAGACGCGGAACCGCTGCTGGACACCGACTGGCTGACCGTGCTGCCGCCGCGCCCGGTGCCGCCCGCCACCGTCTCGATGACGCGGGTCTCGTACACCCGGCGCAGGACGATCGTCCGGTGAGCGGGCCGAGCCGGCGCGGAGCGCACCTGCCAGGCGAGCACGGCGAGGATCGACAGGAAGGCGGCCAGCGTCAGGAATGTCACCGTGATGCCGTCTGGCCCGGGGGTTCCGGATCTCCGCCGGCGCGGACTAGTCGCCACGGTGCTCATCGCCGCCGTCCTCGCCATGTCCGTGCCCGGCGCCGCTCGACCGGGTGACCGGGCGGCCCGATGAAGAGCCGGCGGTCGAGCCCGAGTGAGAGCCGCTGCTACGCGTGCTCACCGGGTGGCCGGCGCTGGCCGGAGCCGGGGAAGTGCTGTGCGAGCCGCTGCTGCGGGTGGCCACCGGAGCGGCCGAGGCGGTGCCGTTGCCGCTGCTCGTGCCGCGGGCGCCGCTCGTACGCGTGGCCACCGCTCCGGCCGAAGTGCCGGAGCCGCGGGCCGCATGGTGAGCCCCGCTGGGGGCACTTCGTGCGTGCGGGTGGCGGGCGACGAGGAGCGCCGCCGCACCGTGAGAGCCCCGCATGTGCGCACCGTGCTCGTGACGGATCACGTGGATCGTTCGTCGGATCACCTGGGTGCGGATCTCGACCGCCGGGTTGCGTGCCGCCAGTGTCGCACTGGACGTTCCGGCCGCCGGCCTCAGTGCGAACGCGGCGAGACCGCCGGCGAGCGCCGCCATCGCGATCGCCACGATGCGCGCGTATTTCCTTCGCATTGCTTACGCCTCCGAGTCGTGGGGTCGCCGCGACTGTGCCGGATGCCGGGTAATGGGCCGGACAAGCAAAGGCAAAGACTCGGCTAAGCCGACGTTCTTCTTAGCTTGAGCCAGCGATCTCTTTACGCGCGGCGAGCAAGCTGCTCTCCATGAGCAACGCACCGCGATCCGCATCGTGATCGTCGGCGGCGGGCTGGCCGCCCAGCGCTGCGCCGAGACGCTCCGCCGCGCCGGCTACGACGGCGCGATCCGGATGGTGTGCGCGGAGCCGCGCCCGCCCTACGATCGCCCGCCGCTGTCGAAGGAGCTGCTGGCTGGGCTCGGCCGACGGCTCGATCGCTCGCCTATCGGCCGGCGGCGTGGTACGAGCAGAACGCGGTCGACCTGCTGCTCGGACGTCGCGCCACGGCGCTGGCACCCGCCGAGCGACGGGTGTCGCTGTCCACCGGTGCCGCCCTGCGCTACGCGCGCCTGTTGATCGCCACCGGTAGCCGGCCACGCGCGCTGCCGATCCTCGCCGGCTACGACAACGTGTCGGAGCTGCGCACGCTGGACGACGCGACCGCGCTGCGCGACGCGCTTGCCGCGCCGCCCACGGCTGGCCGTCATCGGCGCCGGCTTCATCGGCCAGGAAGTGGCCGCGAGCGCCCGCGCGCTCGGCGCTCAGGTGACGATGATCGAGGCGGCCGCCTGTCCTCTGGAGGGGCTGCTCGGTCCCAAGCTGGGCGGCTGGTTCACCTCGCTGCACCGGGCCGAGGGCGTCGAGGTGCTCACCCGTTGCACGGTCGAGCGGGTCGGCGCGCAACGGCCGCGTGGAGCGGCTGCACCTCTCGGACGGGCGCGTGCGCGAGGTCGACCACGTGGTGGTCGGCGTCGGCGTCGCAGCGACACCGACTGGCTTGCCGGCACGCCGATGGGGACGCGGAGCTGGAGTGCCGGTAGATGCAGCACGGGCGCACCGCGATCGACGGAATCTTCGCGGCGGGAGACGCCGCGGCAACCTTCGACCCGGTGCTCGGCCGCCACGTCCCGGGCTCGCACTGGGAGGCCGCCGGCCGCCAGGGAGCGCGTGCGGCCCGCGCCATGCTCGGACTCGAGCCGGGCGCCGCGCCGCTGACCAGCTTCTGGACCGATCAGTACGGCATCCGGATCCAGTACCTGGGCCGCGCGCAGCCCGCCGACTCGGTGCGCATCGACGGCGATCCCGCGGCGCGCAGCTTCACCGCGACCTTCAGCCGGGCCGGGCCGCCCGGTGGCCGCGCTGCTGGTCGACCGCCCCCGCGCCCTTCCGGCCTTCCGTGACCTGATCGAGAAAGGAGCCACATGACCTATCTGATTCAAATCGACGAGGGTGCCTGCGCGGCGCACGGCGACTGCGTCGACATCGCGCCCGAGGTGTTCGCGCTGGAGGACGTCGTGCGAGTGATCGGCGAGGGTCCGGACGACGCTCCTCCTCGCCGCCGCCGAGGCGTGCCCGAGCGTGGCCATCCACCTCATCGACGCCGAGACCTCGGAGCTGCTCTATCCCTGACGGTCAGTCGTCGCGCCCGCGGTGTGAGTCGCCCGAGCGGCTGCCGTTCGAATCGTCGCGCGGCCTCGTGCTGTGTGCGGCGCGGGCGTTGGCGCGGGCGACGGAAGTGGCCGTGGTCGGCGTCACGGGCAGCGGCGACGCCGTGCTGGACGCCGGCGGGCGTCGTCTGAGCGCGGCGCCGGGCGTACCGGGGGATGCGGTTTCGCATGGCGCTTCGGCGCGGCGTGGCTGCTGGTGGGCGTACGTGTCGTTGCCGACCTGGCCGGCGCCAGCCCAGAAGTCGACCGACAGCGGCGCGCCGGCCAGGCCGATGCTGGTGGCCGCGAGCCGGCTGGCCGACCAGGCGACGGTCGCAGTGGCCACGATGCCGAGCAGCGCGGCCGCGACCCACAACATCGCGCGGCGATTCACGGTCAGCTCAAGCTACTCGTCGCTCGAGTTAAGCGCCGGCAAAGCGCGTCGCGCCTCGGCGCTGGCCGAAGGTCAGGACGGCGACCGTCCCGCCGCCCGTCGCGCTCCTCGAGCGTGACCTCGCCGCTCCAGCCGCGCGCCAGCTCGCGCGCGATGGCCAGCCCGAGGCCGCTGCCGGGCGGGCCGGCCTGTCCCGCGCGGCCGCGGTGAAATCGCTCGAACACGGCCTCGCGCTCGTCGTCGGCGAGGCCGGGTCCCCGGTCGCGCACCTCGATCCTGCCCGGCGCGCTGACGACCTCGACCGTCGAGCCGACCGGCGAATAGGCCAGCGCATTCTCGATCAGGGCGTCGAGTGCTCGTTCGGCGTCGGCGCGCGCGGCCCACACGCGTCCGCCTCCTTCACGGCGCCACACCAGAGCGTTCCCGTGCTCGGTGGCCGCCGCGCGCCAGCCGGTCCGTCGCCGCAGCCACGCAGATCATCCAGCTCGACCTGCGTCCCGGTCGCCCGGCGCTCCCCGGCGCGGCTCAGGACGAGCAGCTCGTCCACCGTGTGGGCCAGCCGATCGACCTCCACGATCGCCGCGTCCAGCTCCGCCATCACCTCGTCGCCGGGTTCGAGTGCCCGTGCCTCCTCCAGGCGCAGCCGAAGGCCGGTCAGCGGGGTGCGCAGCTGGTGTGAGGCGTCGGCGACGAAGTCGCGCTGCGCACCGAGCAGCCGCTCGATCCGGCCGGTCATCTCGTTGAACGAGCGGGCCAGCGAGCGCTGCTCTCGGCTGCCCTCGATCTCGGCCCGCGCGGTCAGGTCGCCCTGTGCAACGCGCCGCGCCACCTGCTCGAGGCGAGCGATCGGGCGCGCGACCTGGGCGGCGATCACCGCGCCGGCGGCCAGCCCGAGAGCCAGCACGATCAAACCGATCAGGATCACCACGAACTGGGCCCGGCGGACCGCGGTGTGGACCGCTGCGATGCTCTGCGTGAGCCGCACCGCGCCGACCGTCCGGCCGTCGTGGACGATCGGGACCGCGGTGGCCAGGATCGCCTGTCCGAGCGTCTGCGAGCTGCGCTGTAACCTGGTCCTGCCGGCCGCTCAGGGCCGCGCTGGATCTCGGGTCGGCTCGCGTAGCTGGTTCCGAGCTGGGCGGGTCCGGCGCTGTCGGCCAGGACGCGACCGCCGGCGTCGACGACCAGGATGCGCCCTCGGACCGAGTCGGCGGCACTCTGGGCGGTCGTCTCGAGAGTTCGACGCTGACCCGGCCCGAGCAGGTCGGCCGCCGACGCCGCTACCAGGTCGGCCTGCGCCTGGGCCTGCGTGCGGACCTCGGCGTTCACGCGCGCGCTGAGGTTGATGGCCAGCGGCACTCCCAGCGCGACGATCGCCAGCAGGAGCACGTAGGCGAGCGCCGCCAGCAGTCGGGTGCGCAGAGTTACGGCGAGACCTCCTCGCGGACTGGCCAGCCGGAAGCCGACCCCGCGCACCGTGTGGATGTAGGTGGGCCGCGCCGGATCGTCGCCGAGCTTGCGGCGCAGCCACGCGATGTGAACGTCGAGCGTCTTGGTCGAGCCGAACCAGTTCATGTCCCACACGTCCGACATCAGCGCCTCGCGCGTGACCACCCGCCCGGCGTCCCGGGCCAGCCGGGCGAGCAGGTCGAACTCCTTGCGGGTCAGCTCGACCTCCTCACCCGCGCGCCACACCCGCCGCGCCGGCAGGTCGATCCGCAGCTCGCCGATCGTCAGCTCGATGCTGTCGGGGGAGTCGGAGCGCCCTCGGCGCAGCACGGCGCGGATGCGAGCGACCACCTCGGCCACGCTGAACGGCTTGACGACGTAGTCGTCGGCGCCCAGCTCGAGCCCGACCACGCGATCGGTCAACGTGCCGCTGGCGGTGACCATGATGATCGGCACGTCAGAGTGCTGGCGCAGTGCCCGGCACACGTCGCGCCCGTCCTGGTCGGGCAGGGCCAGATCGAGCAGCACCACGTCAGGCCCGAGCGCGGATGCGAGCTCGATCGCCTCACCGCCCGTTCGCGCCACCTCCGTGCGGAAACCGGCGCGGGCGAGCGCGCGGGCGAACGGCTCGGAGATCGACTCCTCGTCCTCGACGAGCAGGACGAGCGCCCCGCCGCGCTCCTCGGAAACGGGAGATTGGCTGAACCCCACTGAGGTGGAGCTTGGCATCTCTCCATGATGATCGGCTTTCCGGCAAGGCACGTCCGGACTTACCGGCGGCGCGACCGCGGGTCGATACGGATTCGGCGCTCAGGGGTACGCGCGATTGTGGATCGTGCCATGAACCACTCACCGGCCGTGCTCGAGTGCCGTGGCTTGCGCAAGCGCTTCGGCGAGCTCGAAGCGGTTCGCGGCGTGACCTTCCGCATCGTCGAGGGCGAGACCTACGGCCTGCTGGGCCCCAACGGCGCCGGTAAGACGACGACGATCTCGATGGCGTGCGGCCTGCTCGAGCGCCGACGCGGGCGAGGTGCTCGTGGCCGGCAGGCGACTGACCCCTCGTAGCGTCGCGGAAAAGGCGGCCATCGGGTACGTGCCTCAGGAACTGGCCATCTACCCCGACCTGACCGCGCGAGAGAACCTGCGTTTCTTCGCGCGCCTGTACGGGTTGCGCCCCGACGCGCGTCCGCTCCCGGATCGAGGAGGTGCTGACGGTGATCGGGCTCTCGGACCGCGCTGACGACCAGACCAAGGAATTCTCCGGGGGCATGCAGCGCAGGTTGAACATCGGCATCTGGCTTGCTGCACCAGCCGCGCCTGCTGATCCTCGACGAGCCGACCGTCGGCGTCGATCCGCAGAGCCGCAATGCCATCCTCGAGAGCGTCGAGCAGCTCTCGGCCGAAGGCATGGCGGTCCTCTACACGACGCACTACATGGAGGAGGCCGAGCGTCTGTGTGACCGGATCGGCATCGTGGATCTCGGCGAGCTGAAGGCCGAGGGCACGCGCTCTGAGCTGGTGGCGCTCGTCGGCGAGCACGATCGGGTGTCGCTCGAGGGGACCGGCGACCTGGAAGCGCTGGCGCGCGCCTGCGAGAGCTTCGGGCCGGTGCACGCCGCCAGCGTCACCGACGGGGCGGTCGAGCTGATCGTCGATCACGCCCGCAGCGTGCTTGCAGACTTGCTGCGCGCAGCCGGCGACGCGGGGGTCGCGGTAAGCTCGGTGGCGGTCTCCGAGCCCGACCTCGAGTCGGTGTTCCTCCATCTGACCGGGCAAGGCGCTGCGGGACTAGCGTGATGCATGCTGCGCTGGTCATCCTTGAAAAGGATCTGCGCCAGCGCCTGCGCGACCGCTCCGCGCTGCTCGTGGCCATCGTGGTGCCGCTCGTGCTGGCCTCGATCTTCGGGTTGATCTTCCACAATGCGGTCGGCGGACGCATCTCGTTCAAGCTGGGGCTGGTCGACCAGGACCACGGCCCGGTGGCGCAGGCCTTCAGCGCCGGCGCGCTGGGGCCGCTCGAGCGCCAGGGCCTGATCGCCGTCAAGCGCGAGCCGACGCTGGCGGCGGGGCGCCGCGACACCGACCAGGGCAAGGTCGCGGCGACGTTCGTCATTCCGGCGGGAATCTCGGATGCGATCGGACACGGCCGGCCCGCGAGGCTGCGGGTGATCGGCAACGTCGACTCGTCGATCGGCACCCAGGTCGCGCAGTCGATCGCGCAGTCGTTCGCGGACGCCACCGACACCGCCCGAATCGTCGCGACCGCCACCGGCGCTGCCTCGATCAACTCGCAGCTCGTCGCCTCGTTGCCGCAGCCGATCGCGATCGCCGATGTGTCCACCCGCAACCGCCAGCTGGATGCGGGCACGTTCTACGCAGCCGGGATGGCGGTGTTCTTCCTGTTCTTCACGGTCCAGTTCGGGATCTCGAGCATCCTCGATGAGCGAAGGGACGGCACGCTCGCGCGAATGCTCGTGGCGCCGATCAGTTCGAGCGCGGTGCTCGTCGGCAAGCTGCTGACCAGCCTCGTGCTGGGCTTCCTGAGCATGGCGATACTGGCGCTCGCCACGCATTTCCTGATCGACGCGCACTGGGGCAACGTGCTCGGGGTGGTGATCCTGATCGCCACCGGCGTGCTCGCCGCCACCTGCATCATGACGCTCGTGGCGACGCTGGCCAAGACGCCCGATCAGGCGCAGTCCTGGCAGGCCATGGTGGCGCTCGTGCTCGGGATGCTGGGCGGCGCCTTCTTCCCGGTCGCCCAGGCCGGCGGCCTGTTGGCCACGCTCAGCCTGGCGGCGCCGCAGGCCTGGTTCATCCGCGGCGTGGAGAACATGACCGGCGGGGCGGGCGTTCGCGCGGTCATCGGGCCGGCCGTCGCGATGCTGGCGTTCGCCGCGGTCACCGGCGGGCTTGCCTTGACCCGCGCCCGCCGGCTGGTGGCGCGATGAGAGCGCTCACAATCGCGGGGACCGACCTGCGCCGCCTGGTGCGCTGGCGGGCGAACATCTTCTTCCTGTTCGTGCTGCCCATGCTGATCATCCTGCTCCTCGGGGCGGTGTTCGGCGGTGCGCAGACGGCGCGGGTAGGCGTGCTCGACCGGGACCGGGGGCCGCTGGCGCGCCAGTTCACGAGCGCGCTGGCCGCCCGCCCGGGGACGCTCCTGGTCGTCTATCGCAACGCGAGCGTTCTCCAGAAGGCGGTGGCGCATGGCGACGTCGACGCCGGCCTGTTGATCCCCGCCGGCTACGACTCCCGCCTGCGGCAGGGTCGCACCGCGACACTCGGGTTCTTGGCGCGACCGAGTTCGATCGCCCAGCAGCTTCGTCCCACCACCCAGTCCGTGGCCGCCGAGCAGAGCATCCTCATCGCCGCCGCTCAGGTGCTCCAGCGCCAGGGCAAGCTCCCGTTCGCTGCGGCGCTGGCGCGCGCCCGCGCGGCGGCGACGAGGGCCCCGAAGCTCACCGTCTCGCTGAGCGCGTCCGACGGCGGCGTGTACGAGCCGGCCTCGGGCCGATTCCAGCATGGCGCGAGCACCGAGTTGGTGCTGTTCATCTTCCTGACCTCGATGACCGGAGCCGCGTTCGTGATCGAGACCCGCCGGCTCGGCATCGCCCGGCGCGTTCTCTCCACTCCCACCTCGACTCGGACGATCGTCACCGGACAACTGCTCGGGCGGCTTGCCGTGGCCCTCGTGCAGGCGCTGATCATCGTGGTCGGGTCAATGCTGTTCTTCGGCGTCACCTGGGGGGACCCGTTCGGCACGGCCGCCGTGATCCTCTCCTTCTGTCTGGTCGGCACCGGCGTGGCGATGCTGGTCGGGACTCTGTGTTCGAGCGAGCAGCAAGCGCAGCCGATCGCCTTCCTGCTCGGGCTGGGCCTCGCGGCGCTCGGGGGCTCGATGGCTCCACTCGAGGTGTTCCCCCCGACCGCCCGCGCGATCGCTCACGCCACTCCGCACGCATGGGCCAACGACGCGTTCTCCAAGCTGCTCGATCACGGTGCGGGCTTCACGACGATCCTCCCGCAGGTCGCGGTGCTGCTCGCGTTCGCCGCCGCCACCACGGCGTTGGCCGTGTGGCAGTTGCGGCGCGTGATTACGAGGTGAGCAGGCGCCGGCCGAGCGCGGACCGGCCCACAGCCCGAGTTTCTCGCCACTCGCCGCCCGCGTCGTGGTGAATGTGCATCCGGTCGGCCATAGCACGAGTTTCTCGCCACTCGCGCGGCAGCCACCGGCGAGTGTCGAATTAGTCGGGGTGGTTAGGACGATCTTCACCGTCGGGCACTCGACGCGCTCCGCCGAGGAACTGCTGGCGCTCCTGCGCGACGCCGGCGTCGAGTTGGTGGCGGACGTCCGGGCCTACCCGGGCTCGCGACGGCATCCGCAGTTCAACCGCGACGATCTCGCTGGCTGGCTCCGGGCGGAGGGCATCGCGTACCGGCACATGCGCGCGTTGGGCGGCAGGCGCTCCCCCATCCCCGATTCGCCGAACGGCGGCTGGCAGGAGGCCGCGTTTCAGGGCTACGCCGACCACATGCGCTCCCCGGGGTTTCTGAATGCGGTGTCTGATCTGGAGGCGGCGGCACGCGAGGCCGCCACGGCGATCATGTGCGCCGAGGCCGTGTGGTGGCGCTGTCACCGCCGGCTGATCGCCGACGCCCTCGTCGTCCGGGGCTGGCGGGTCGAGCACCTCGGCATCGGCGACGGACGAGCCGTGCATGAGCTGACCGAGTTTGCCGTGGTGGGGCCCGACCGGGTGCTCGCCTACCCACCGGCGCAGGGCAGGCTGCTGGACGACTGAACCCACCTTCTCCCCATCGTTGCGAAAATTCTCAAGATTGTGAACCTAGAGTAGGCTTGCCGCGCGTGGCGAGTGCCGATCTCCTCCTTCACCCGGTCCGCCTGCGGATCGTCAAGGCGTTCCTGGGCGACCGCGCGCTGACCACGAGCCAGCTCGCAGGCGAGCTCGACGACGTGCCGCCCGGCAGCCTGTACCGCCACGTCGCGCTCCTGGCAAAGGCCGGCGTCCTCCAGGTGGTGGCCGAGCGGCGCGTACGCGGCGCGGTCGAGCGCACCTACACGCTGCGCACTTTCGCCGCCAAGATCAGCCCGGTCCAGGCGCGGCAGATGAGCGCCGAGGAACACGCCGAGGCGTTCATGGTCTACGTGGCCGGAATGCTGGCCGACGCCGACCGCTATCTCGCCTCCGGGCGGCCCGACCCCGCCCGGGACGGCGCGGACTATCAGGTGGGCGCCCTGTGGCTGACCGACGCCGAGTTCGCCGAGCTGCTCAGAGACCTGTCCATGGTCTTCCAGCCGCGGCTGGCCAACTCGGCCGGGAAGGGGCGCAAGCGGCGCATGGTCTACACGGTGTTCCTGCCCGCTCCCGAGACGTGATGCCGACCCCGGCCGTCAAGCTCACGTTGAACGCACTCGAGCTTGCCCAGGCGGGGCGGTTCGCCGACGTCCGCGAGCTGTTCGTCGCGCAGCTGCAGCCGCTGGTCGTGCCCGACGCGCTCCAGGCCGCCTGGCAGGCCGAGCTTGCCAAGGAGGGGAACGTGGCCGCCGTGGGCACGCCGCTGAGCGCGGCCGAGCCGATCGCGCCGTGGAAGGCGCCGGACTATGCCGATCCGGCGAGCTTCGAAGAGCACGAGGTCACGCTGGGTTCAGGGGCGCTTGCGGTGGCCGGAACGGTGAGCCTGCCGCACCAGATCACTGCGGGGCCCCGGCGTCGTGCTGCTGCCGGGCTCGGGTTCGCTTGACCGGGACGAGACCATCGGGCGCAACAAGCCGCTCAAGGACATCGCCTGGGGTCTGGCCAGCCGGCGCGTCGCGGTGCTGCGCTTCGACAAGGTCACCTACACCCACGCAAGCGAGCTCCAGCACGCCGAGCAGTTCACGTTGAACGACGAGTACCTGCCGCACGGGTTGGCGGCGGTCGAGCTGCTCCAGGAGCACGCCGCGGTCGACGCCACCCGCGTGTTCCTGCTCGGCCACAGCCTGGGTGGGACGGTGGCGCCGCGGATCGCAGCGGCGCGCTCGTCGATCGCCGGGATCGTGATGCTGGCCGGCGGGGCGCAGCCGCTGCATTGGACCGTGGTCAGGCAGGCCCGCTACCTGGCCTCGCTCCGACCCGACACCGAGGCGGGCGCACGCCCCGCGATCGAGGCGCTGACCGAGAAGGCGCGCCTGGTCGACAGCCCGGACCTAACCCCCTCTACACCGGCCGACCGGCTACCGCTCGGGGCGCCCGCCTCGTACTGGCTCGACCTCCGCGGCTACGACCCGGCCGAGCTTGCCGCCACGCTGGGCAAGCCGATGCTCATCCTGCAGGGCGGCCGCGACTACCAGGTCACGGTCGACGATGATCTGGCGCGGTGGAAAGCCGCCCTGGCCGCCCGCTCCGGCGTGACCATCAGGGTCTATCCGGCGCTCAACCAGCCGGCGACGTGTTCTGAATCGGTCGTGCCAGTGAGGCGCTGCCCTTCATCAGCGACGACGTGATGCGCGAGCGGCTCGGCAAGGCGCGGCCGTACACCGTCGTCCTGCTGCGCCGCACCGATAAGTTCAAGCGCCCCGAACTCGACGCCACGATCTGGGAACACGGCCGCCGCAACATGGCGCTGGTCGAGCACGGTGTTCTCTCGATTGTCCTGCCGGTCAACCAGTACCCCACCGACTGGGCCGGACTCGGGGTCTTCAATGCGACCGCCGACGATGTCGAAGCGATCATGGAGGCCGACCCCGGGGTCGAAGCCGGCATCTTCAGCTATGAGATTCACCCGGTGCGCGGCTTCCCGGGGTCCGGCCTGCCCGGCTAGAGCCCGGCGCCTCGCGACATTTCCCGCTACGCCGCCGGTGGCGGCGATGCGGCGGGCCAGCGCTGGCCGGCGACCTCGAGCTCGCGTACCTTGAGCGTGCCGATCTCGATCTCCCCGGCGCGGAGCCTGCGAATGACCGCGTCGGCGATCGCGAGCCGAGCGACGGCCATGGCCCCGACGGCCGATGCGGCGATCGCGAGCGGCGCCATCGCCGACGGTCCCATCAACCGGGGGCCGACCACCAGCGCGCCGATGAGGCTTGCTCCGGTGACGGCGACGCCGGTCTTATGGCGACGGCTCGTGATGTTGCGGGTCATGCTGCCACCTCCTGTTGTCGCTGAGCCCGGGTGTATACCGGGTGAAAGATCCGTCCACAGCGAGCGGCAGCATCGGCAGATCAGCCCAGCCATGCTCGCCGCCCGTATCAGTGTCCTATCCGCGCTGACCGTTCTCTTCGGCGGCTGTGGAGCCGTGTCCGTGGGCAGCACGACACCGTCCGCGGCCTGCCATGCTCGCGGCGCTGGTCTATTCTCGCGGCCCGATCCGAGCTGTACTCCCGGGGCTCTCAATTCGTTCGTGACCCAGGCGAACATCGACGAGACGATCTGTCGGACTGGCTATACGCGGACCATCCGACCGCCCGAGTCCGTTACCCAGCGCGAGAAGCGGTCCAGCATGGCCGCCTACGGCGATACCGGTCCCAAGCACCGCTACGAGTATGACCATCTGATCGCGCTCTCGCTCGGCGGAGCCGCGAACGATCCACGGAACCTGTGGCCGGAGCCGGGCGCCAGTCCGAACCCCAAGGACGAGCTCGAACGCCGGCTGCGCAGCGAGGTGTGCGACGGCCGGCTCGGTCTCCGAGCGGCCCAGGAGGCAATCGCGCACAACTGGGTGGCGGCGTACCACCAGTACGTCCGTTAGTCGTCCACGCGACATCGCGCCCGAGCCATCAGGCGAGGATGTTGACGAGCGAGCGCTCCATGTCGAGGGCCTTATGGAGTAGCGCCACCTGCACAGCCTCGGTCGCCGAGCCGTCGTCAGACCCTGGAGTTGGCGAAGCAACCCCGGCCGCAGCCTGCGCCGTCCCGGCGAACATTCCCTGTGCCGCGGCGAGCCCGCTGACCGCTGAGATATCCATGCGCTTCGCATCGACGCGCGGCGCACAACGATGAGGATCCGCGCCGCGACTCGGCGAACATCTGACGGGCGGTTCGCGGGATTCAGTACTTCTCCCGACGGATCCGCACGCCGTCCCGGATGACCGCCGGACCCGGCAGCGAGATGATCAGTTTGCTGGCGCCACTGGACGCCGGCCACGACACGCACGGCGCGGCGCGAGAAAGGAGCGCCGATGAGTACTGCCCTGACACCGATCGGGAGACGGCAAGTACGGCGTGGACCGCTGACGGCCTGGAGCTTCTTCGCTCTCCTCGCGGCCGCTCTCGTCGCCGTCCTGATCGGCTCCGACCTGTTCAGCGGTTCGACTCCGACGCTCACCGGCTCGGGAGTGGCGCTCACGCAGACCCGGCGTCTGCCGCCGTTCGGAAGCGTTGACGTCACCGGCCTCACAAATCTGACCGTGCAGGTAGGCCCTCGTCAGTCCGTCGTCGTCCGCGCCGACGACAACATCGTGAGTCGGATCACCACGCGCGTGGTATCCGGGAAGCTCGTGATCGGGAACAAGCCCGGCAGGTACTCGGTGAGGACTCCGATCGAGGTGCGGCTCGCCGTGCCCTCGCTTGGTGCGCTGACGCTCGAGGGCAGCGGCGACATCAACGCGCGCGGGATCCATGCCGGCGCGTTGAACGTTTCGCTGGCGGGGTTCGGAACAATCCGCGCGAGCGGAACTGCGGCGTCGCTCCACGTCACGCTGAGCGGCGCGGGCGACGCACAGCTCGATCAGCTCACCGCTCGCGATGCCACCGCCGTCATCACCGGCGACGGCGAGGTTCTCCTGACCGCCACCAACAGCGTGAACGCGACGATCACCGGTAACGGGACGATTCGCTACCGCGGCGATCCTCGCCACGTCACGAGCTCGGTGACCGGGAGCGGTGCCATCGGTCGAAGCTGAGAGAATCGCGGCGAATGTCGTTGCATCTGTTCGCGGGCCTGCGCGTGCGGGACTTTGCAGCCGCGCGAGAGTGGCACGAGCGGCTCTTGGGCGAGCCGGCGTTCTTCCCGCACGCCACTGAGGCGGTGTGGACGCTTGCCGAGGAGAGGTCGATCTACGTGGTGGAGGATGCGGCTGGCGCGGGCAACTCGGTAGTGACCGTGTTCGTCGACGATCTCGATGCGTACGTCGCGGCGATCGCCGGCCGTGGCCTCGAGCCTCATGAGCGGACCACGCTCTCGAACGGCGTCCGCCGGGCCGTCTACCGCGACCCGGACGGCAACGAGGTCGTGTTCGGCGGCGCACCGCTCCGCTCGAGCTCATAGGCAGTCACGGACGGCTCGTCTCGCTCAGTCTCCGGCGTCCGAATGCAGCCGTTTCACGTAACGCGGTTCGACGAGCCGCGCGCCGTGCCACTCGCGCACTTTCGCGGGGCCTTGTTCGACCCACCCCTGGTGCTCGTAGAAGCGCCGCGCCGCGGTGTTGCGCGCTTCGGTGTGCAGCCACGCCTCGGCGCGGCCCGCAGCGCGCAGCGCGTCGAGGGCGCGATTCAGAAGCTGGCTGCCCGCGCCCGCGTTCTGGCCTCGTGGGTGGGTGTAGAGGCGCGTGATCTCCCCCGTGTTCTCGTCCCAGGCTACGAATGCGAAGACGCCTTGATCATCGACTGCCACCAGGTCGGCGGGGTGCCGACGGCCCCGGTTGGCTGCCTCGATCCGGTCATTTCCGAGGAAGGGTCCCCAGGCGTCAAGCCCCGCAGCCAGCAGCACGGCGGTGATTGCGTCGGCGTCTGAGGGCGCTGCGCGACGAGTGCGGAAATCCATGGGCTTGCCCGGCGCGTAGTATCGCCCGATGCTCGATTCGCGTGACGGTCGCGCGGTGCTCGTGACCGGAGCATCGAGGGGCATCGGCGCCGCCGTCGCCCGCGCGTTCGCTCTGGCGGGCAATCGTGTCGCTGTGCACTACGGCCGCAACGAGACGCTCGCTGAGGGGATCGCCGGTTCGCTGGCGGGCAGCGGGCACGTCGTCGTCGGGGCCGACCTCTCCGACCCCGACGCGGTGCGCCGGATGGTCGACGGCGCCGCCGAGGGCCTGGGTGGCCTTGACGTGCTGGTGAACAACGCCGGCATATTCGAAGAGCACCCGATCACCGGCACGACGTACGACGAATGGCAGCGGGTTTGGCAGCGCACGCTTGCCGTGAACCTCACGGGCGCCGCGAACGTGACCTGGTGCGCCGTGCAGCACATGCTCGGCGGTGGCGGGGGCAAGATAGTCAACATCGCATCACGCGGGGCGTTCCGCGGCGAGCCGTTGCATCCGGCCTACGGTGCGAGCAAGGCGGGCATCATCGCATTCGGCCAGTCCCTCGCCCGCGCGCTCGGGGCCCATGGCATCGTCGTCACTGCCGTGGCGCCGGGATTCGTCGACACCGACATGGCCGCGCGCGAGCTTGCCGGCGATGCAGGAGCGAGGCGTCGTGCGGAGAGCCCGCTGGGGCGGATCGCCACGCCTGAGGAGGTCGCCGCCGCGGTCGTCTTCCTCGCCTCTCCCGATGCGACGATGGCCACCGGCTCGGTGCTCGACGTCAACGGCGCGTCATATCTGCGGATGTAGTTGCTCGTGCCCCGCTCGGACTTGACGCTCATCGCCAACGTGGCGCTCGACCGGGTGAACAAGGGGCCCTGGACGCGCGGAGGGTGCCCAACGTTCGCGCCACACGCGTTCGTACGTCTTCAGGCTCGCGGCGTCATTCATGCCGCCTGTGCGGACGATGACCTCGGCATGTTTCGCGCCCTGGCGGCAGACCGTTCGGTTGTGTACCTGTTCAAGCCCGCGGAACGGACGACCCGCTTCGATCTCGACTACTCGGGCGAGTTCGGCGAGCGGCGCACGATGGTTCTCCACAGCATCGGTGACGCCTGGTCCGAGGCCGACATCGACGCGCTCGACATCGACAGTGACTGGGTCCACCTCGCGCCGCTTGTGCGCAGCGATTTCCCCGCGGCAGCCGTCGGTCGTCTGGCGGCTCGCGGCCATCGAGTTGCCTACGACGGCCAGGGACTGGTGCGGGTCCCGCAGGTCGGCGAGTTGACCCTCGACGCGGGCTACGACCCGGATCTGCTGCAGCACCTGACCGTGCTCAAGCTGTCCGAGGATGAGGCCGCAGTGCTCGCCGCACATGCCGGACACGAGGCTCTACTCGAGCGCCTGTCGGTGATTCCGGAGTT
Source organism: uncultured Solirubrobacterales bacterium (assembly GCA_963757795.1). GTDB lineage: Bacteria > Actinomycetota > Thermoleophilia > Solirubrobacterales > Solirubrobacteraceae > Palsa-465. Next base: position 396,289 of record CAVWSI010000004.1, read on the forward strand.
GCTTCTCACACTCGGTCCCCGCGGCGCGGAGATTCGTTTGAGCGGGGACGTCGTGAGCCACGTCGAGCCTGATCAGGTCATCACCAGCGTGCAGACGACCGGCGCGGGCGACGTGTTCATGATTGCCTATCTGATCGGACGCCATCGTGGCCTGGCTCCCACGGACGCGGCCACTCTCGCCGCCAACGTCGCAGCTGCGATGTTGGCCGAGCGCAAGGAGGCGGGTCCGACGCGCGGCGACCGATAGGATCCTCCGGTGCGCCGTGCGGTGTTCACCGGGCTCGTCGCCAGTTTCCTCTTGACGACACCGGCGCAGGCGCGCGTCGTCCCATCGCTGCTTGCCCCGCAGATCCGCGCGATCAACCGGGCGCCACACGCGCCGCCGGTGCTGCTGCCATGGTCGATGCCGTTGGACGTCAACCGCGCCTTCACGAGTGGCGGTCCGGCCGGCGCGAGCTACTCGCTGTCGATCGCCGCGGCGCCCCATTGCGGCGGCATCCAGGCGAGACTCAAGAGCGCCCGCGGCGATCGGGCAGCGCTGATCAGCGCCGCCGAGGGGGCAATCCGCGCGGGTCCACGCTGAGTGTCGACGCTCGTCGTCTCGGATCTTCATTTGGGATCCCGTCTGCGGCACGACGTGCTCACGCAGCAGGAGCCGATGGACCGGCTGCTCGACGCGCTCGAGGGGGTCGAACGGCTCGTGCTGCTCGGGGATGTCGTGGAGTTGCTGGAACGGCGGCCCGAGGAAGCGATGGCGGTCGCCGAGCCGCTCCTGCGCCGGATCGGGAGGACGCTGGGGCACGGCCGGGAGGTCATCTTCCTGCCCGGCAACCACGATCGGGCCCTGATCGCCGGCTGGATCCGGCGGGTCGGCTCTGCGCTCGCACCGGACTCGGGCGTCCCGCTTGACGCGACGCCCGAGCTGGACAGCGTCGTCTCCTGGCTTGCGCCGGCGCGCGTCCGTGTGCACTACCCGGGCGTGTTCCTGGCGCCGGGAGTGTGGGCAACGCACGGGCATTACCTCGACCGCCACCTGCTGCCGGAGAGCGCGTTCGGCGTGACGCGCGGTCTCCTGGGACGCGTCCCGCGGCCGGGCGCACTCCCTATCGACTACGAGTTGGCCGGCGGGCCGTCGCTCACCCGCCTGGAGGCGCTCGTGATCAAGGCGCTCCCGCGCCCGCTGGCCGCGGTGGCAGAGGACGTGGCCGAACTGATCCGGGCCTCGACGATGCCGCTGGCCCCTCGCCTGCTGCTGCACCCTGGAATGGCCCGCCTCACGGCGCGCGTCCTGGGGACGCAGATGCGTCTGGCCAGCCTACCCGCACTCCTCCACGTGGTCGGCCGCCTCGGTGTCGATGCGGACTGGGTGCTGTTCGGCCACGTTCATCGGCTTGGCCCGCTCCCCGGTGACCTGGAGATGCGCTGGCAGGGACAGCGCGGGACACCCCGCCTGATCAACACCGGCTCGTGGGTCTACGAACCGCTGCTCGTCCACAACGCCACCGCGCCGCATCCGTACTGGCCCGGAGGGGCCGTGATCCTGGAGGATGGCCGAGCGCCCCGCGCCGTCGGGCTGCTCGACGCCGTCCCGGCCGGGGCGATGCACTGAACGCTCGGTGGCGTCCGAGCCAGGTTTCTCATCAAGATCATTGATTTAGTAGGGTACGTCGATGCGACGCCGCTGGGGCTGCGGCGTTCGAATGAGCGTGGCAAAGATCCCGGAAACGACTCAGGAGAAACCGATGACCACAACCGACGCGCTCCTCGCCAACAACGAGGCTTACGCCGCCTCGTTCGAGAAGGGCGACCTGCCGCTGCCGCCGGGGCGCAAGTTGGCGATCGTGGCGTGCATGGACGCGAGGTTGAACGTCTACGGCGCGCTGGGGCTGGCGGAGGGTGACGCACACGTGATCCGCAACGCGGGCGGCGTGGTAACCGACGACGCCATCCGATCGCTGGCCATCTCGCAACGGTTGCTGGGGACCGAGGAGATCATCTTGATCCACCACACCGGCTGCGGCATGCTGACCTTCACCGACGACGAGTTCCGCGAGTCGATCCAGCGGGATGTCGGGATCAAGCCGGAGTGGGCGGCCGAGGCGTTCTCGGACCTCGAGGCCGACGTGCGGCAATCGATCGCGCGCATCAAAGCCTCACCCTTCATCCCGCGCAAGGATTCCGTACGCGGCTTCATCTATGAGGTCGAGACGGGCAGACTGCGCGAGGTCGCCTGACCCGATCCTCGCGATCAAGCAGAAGCGTCGTCCTACTACGTCCTAGCTACTTCCCCCGGATAAACGGCTGGGTCAGGCGGCGATCTTGAGGCCGCCCGGGGTGCGTTTGACGCCGGTGTGAACCGCGACGGCTTCGAGCAGGCTGGCGGCGATGAAGCGGTTGCTTTTGCTGTGGAGGTTCAGCAGCGCGAACGCGGCTTGCGGGCGACCGATCCGGTTCTGGTCGCGCAGCCGGACAATGGCGTCGGCGAGTCGCGCGCGTTGCTGGGGACTGTCGAGTTGCTTGTGGACGTTGGTGAGTGCGTCCCATCCCCATTCGGGGTCGTCGTGCTCGATCGCTTCGCACAGACGCTCGAGGTCCGGGCCGATCAACCTTGGCAGCTCGACCAGCAGCGAGAGATCGATCGCGGGGAGATCCATGATCTCCTCGGCGAGGTGCTCGAGCACACGGCCAGAGAGACCGTCGAGTTCGTGGATCGCCTGATATGCGAGCTGGGCGACATGCGCGCGGGCGAGTTGTTCCTCGGAAGGGCCGCGGTGCTCGCCGCAGCAGCGCTTCGTTTTGCGGCCTGAGCCGCACGCGCAGGGCTGGTTACGTCCGGATCGGGGCACTCGATCTCCTCTGAAATCGTCTGCTGTCAGGGTCGCATCCGGGCCGGTCGGAAAGGCACGTTCCGTCCGGTCTCAGAGAGATGATTTACCTGCAAATGGATGGGTTGATGATCGATCTCGGAGGTGCGTGTGCTGAGGATGCAGGCGACCGGCGTGGAGTCGTTGTGGGACGAGATCCTGCCAGCGGAGGTCAAGGCCCTGCCGGAGGATCTGGCGGCGCTGGACCAGCTGCTGTGCGACCCGGCGCTGCTGGCGCCGATCGCTGTGCGGTGGGAGCGGCTGCTGGCCGACGCGGGACGTCACGCGGGGCGGGGACGACCGACGATCGCGATGGAGACCTACGTCCGGTTGATGATCATCAAGCATCGCTCCGGATGGGGGTACGAGACGTTGATGCGCGAAGTGTCGGACTCGATCCACCTGCGGCGGTTCTGTCGGATCGGGATGAGCGAGCCGGTGCCCGACGAGTCGACGGTCCGCAAGCTCACCCGCCGGCTGGGAGCGGATGTCGTGCACGAGATCACGCGCGAGCTGATTCAGAAGGCCCGGCGGGAGAAGCGGTTCAGGCCTCGCGCGGCGCGGATCGACTCGACCGTGGTGGAAGCCGACGTGAAATATCCGACCGACTCCGGGCTGGCGGACGCCGGCGTCCGAGCACTCGCGCGCGAGGGGCGCAAACTCGCGGCCAGGATCGGCAAGAAGCGCAACGCGGTCAGGGACCGCTCCCGGTCGATGGGCCGCAAGCTCAGGGCGCTGACACGCTCGATCCGCCGCCGCTCCGGGGAAGCGAAGACCGAAGTGCTGAAGCTGACCGGCGAGACGGGCACGCTGCTCAAGCAGTCGATCGGCGAGGCACGGAAACTCGCCGCGACCGCCAGGCGGCGTGCGCGCGGGCGCGGCGCTCGTGCGAAGCTGAAGGCCGCCGAGGCACTGGAGGAACTCGCCGATCGCTGCGAGAAGGTGACCGAGCAGATCACCAAACGCGTCAACGGCGAGAAGATCACCAACCGACTCATCTCGCTGTGGGACCCGGACGCGCGCCCGATCCGCAAGGGCAAACTCGGCAAACCGACGGAGTTCGGGTACGTCGATCAGCTCTGCGAGATCACCGCGAACACAAAGAAGGGCGCGCGCGGGTTCATCCTGTCGCCGACCAGCCAGATCGGGAACCCGGCCGAGGACACGCTGCTGCCCGCCACCGCCCAGCAGCTGCGCAACCTCGACATCAACCTCAAGGAGATCATGGTCGACGGCGCGTTCACGACGACCGCCACCAACAGCGCGCTCGAGGACCTGGCCGACACCGTCCACATCGCCGGCCGCCAAGAACCCGGCTCCAGACGCACCCGCCGCCGCCGACAGCGCTACCGCACCGGGATGGAGGGACGCGTCAGCCACCTCAAACGCGGCTACGGGCTGCGCCGATCACGCCTAAAAGGCGACGAAGGCCACCAAATCTGGGACGGCTGGGCAACCCTCACCTACAACGCCGACACCTACACCACCCTCGGATGACACCAACAACCCGGAACCGATCCGGGAGAGCGAGAACGAACCCGGGCGAAACGAAAAACCGGAACCGAACCGAGAACCGACCGCCCACCGCCGCTCACATGTCCTCACCCCTTGAGGCTGTCAGGCGTTTATCCGGAGGAAGTAGCTAGGAGAGCAGAGATGAGTTTGCAGCTCGGCGATACGGCGCCGGATTTCGAGGCGGAGACCACGGAGGGTCGGGTCCGCTTTCACGATTGGATCGGGGATTCGTGGGCGGTGTTGTTCTCGCACCCGAAGGATTTCACGCCGGTGTGCACGACCGAGTTGGGGTATACGGCGCGGATCAAGCCGGAGTTTGATCGGCGTGGGGTGAAGGTGATCGGGCCGGATAAGAAGGTGAAGTTGATCTTGGTGTATCCGATGACGACGGGGCGTAATTTCGATGAGGTGTTGCGGGTGATCGATTCGTTGCAGTTGACGGCGGATCACAAGGTGGCGACGCCGGCGCAGTGGCGGCCGGGGGACGATGTGATCATCTCGGGCTCGGTGTCCAATGATCAGGCCAAGGAGATTTTCGGCGAGTCGCAGGAGCCCAAGCCCTACATCCGCATCGTCCCCCAACCGGAGGCCGATCGCGTGGGAGCCCGGTCATGAGTGCTGATCCGCACGCCAGCTACGAGCATGTTGGGCCGGGTTATGCCTCGCCGGAGGTGGCGCGTCGGCAGCCTGCGGAGCGGTTTGTGTATGTGGCGTGTTTGTATGAGGGGACGGGGATCGATCGGCCGGATTTCATCGCGGTGGTGGATGTGGATCCGGGTTCGGGTTCCTGCGGGCAGATCGTGCATCGTACGGAGATGCCGAATGTGGGGGATGAGCTTCATCACTTCGGCTGGAACGCGTGTTCGTCGGCGTGTCATTCGCAGCTTCGGCGGGACACGTTGATCGTGCCGGGGATGCGTTCTTCGCGGCTGCATATCGTCGATATCTCCGAGCCGCGGGCGCCGCGGATCCGGGATGTGATCGAGGGGGAGGAGATCAAGGAGAAGTTGGGGTTGAGTGCGCCTCATACGGTGCATTGCATGCCGGGGGATATCGTGACGGTCTCGATGTTGGGGGACGCGGACGGGAATTTGCCGGGCGGGTTCGCGGTGCTCGACGCGCGTGATTTCTCGGTGGTGGAGCGGTGGGAGCGCGAGAGGAACGGTCAGGAGTTCATGTATGACTTCTGGTATCAGCCGCGGCAGAACACGCTTGTCTCGAGCGAGTGGGCGTCGCCGAATACGTTCTTGGGTGGGTTTGATCCGGCTGATGTGGCGGCGGGGAAGTACGGCCGGAGGTTGCATTTCTGGGATCTGGAGCGCCGGGCCAAGGTGCAGACGGTCGATCTGGGGGATGAGGGGTGGATTCCGTTGGAGATCCGCTGGCAGCACGATCCGGATTCTGCGCAGGGGTTCGTGGGGGCGACGCTGTCGTCGAACATCATCCGTTTTCATCGTGAGAACGGGAGTTGGTCTACGGGGAAGGTGATCGATGTGGCCAACGAGGAGCTTGCGGGCTGGCCGCTCGAGGGCGGGGTGCCGGGGTTGATCACCGATCTGGTGCTCTCGCTGGATGACAAGGATCTGTTCTTCTCGAACTGGCTGCATGGGGATGTGCGCCATTACGACGTGTCTGATCCGAGCGGCCCGCGGTTGCGCTCTCAGGTGTGGCTGGGTGGCCTGTTGGGGCGTGACGGCGGTCATCCCAAGGCGCGGGGGCCGTTGAACGGCGGGCCGCAGATGATCCAGAACTCGCTGGACGGCGAGCGGGTGTATGTGACCAACTCGCTGTTCTCCACCTGGGATAACCAGTTCTATCCCGGGATCGAGGGTTGGCTGGTCAAGCTCGAGCGCCAGGGCGACGGGACCTACGCGGTCGACCCGGACTTCTTCGTGGACTTCCACGAACACGCCGACGGCGCCCGCCCGCACGAGATCCACCTCCCCGGCGGCGACTGCACCACCGAAATCTTCCAGTAAGCGGTGAGCGCGCGGGCACTCGCCTTGGACTGGACGCTCGACGGCCGGGTTGGGACGTTCTTCCTTGTCGCGATCATCGCGGTTGGCCTCCTCTACCTGGCGGCCGCCGAGCGTGGTCGCCGCCGCGACCGCCGGCGGCGGCGGTGGCCTCCCAGCCGAACCGCCTGCTTCCTGGGGGGTTTGGCTCTGTTGGTGGTTGACATCTACTCGGGGATCGGCACAGAAGCCGACGCGCGGCTGTCGATCCACATGGTCGAGCACATGGTCATGTGGGTCCTCGTCGCGCCGTTACTCGCCGCGGGTGCACCCGTGCGCCTGGCGCTCTACGCGCTGGGGCGAGGCGGCCGGCGTCGACTCGGACGCTGCTTGCGCTCACCGGTCGTGACCGTGCTGAGCAGACGGCTTGTACCTCCTGTCCGCGTTGCTCGTGTGGGCTCCCCTGCTCGGCGTCGATCCGCTTCCGCATCGGCCCGGGCCGCGCGGTCAGTTCGCCTGCATGATCGCCTGCATGGCGCCGATGGTGCTCGTGGCGATCTGGCTCGCCAGCGTAGATCAGCCCGTCTTCCGCCACTACCTCGGGGCGCTCGGGCCGTCGGCCCTCGACGATCAACGCGCCGCGGCGGCGATCATGTGGGCCGGAGGCCTGCCGGCGTTCCTCGTCCCCGCGCTCGGACGGTTGCGGATTCAGAACCGGCATCGCATTCGACACCCGCAGTCGCAGCGTGCAGCCGCGTAAGGGTCGAGGAGACCGGACGCGGCTGACCTAGCGCGTAACCCATGCCTCTGGGTCGTCGGCCAGTGTGTCGATGGAAGCGGGCAGGTTGGCGTTCGCGATGTCCGCCACGGTCACGTGTTCGACGACGCTGCGGAGGCTCTTGCGGACCGCGATCCAGACCCGGGGTAGTTGGCTGGCCGGACCGGGGTATTCGGCTTCCTCGGGCTTGCCGCCGCGAACGGTGGCCAGCGGGCCCTCGACGGCTCGGATGATGTCGGCGATCGTGATCTGTCCGGGCTCCCGGGCGAGCCGGAACCCGCCGTCGCTGCCACGCTGGCTGCGGACCACCCCTGCGATGCGCAGCTCCGAGAGGATGTGCTCCAGGAAGTTGAGCGGAATTCCCTGCGAGGTCGCGATCCTCTCGGCCGGCACCGCGTGGCTTCCATTCTCCGCCGCCAGCTCAATGGCGGCTCGGACCGCGTAGTCCGCCTTGGCGGAGATTCTCATGGTGGCCCCCTTGGCTAATACCCGTGGCCGGGTTCGGAGTATTTCGACGATCTGAGAGACCGCTTGCTGCACGTCGGTGACTGCGGTGTCGACGCGAAGCTCTGGATGGGCGGGCGGCTCGTAGGGAGCGTCGATGCCGGTGAAGCCATTGATCTCGCCCGCGCGCGCCCGCGCGTACAGGCCCTTGGGGTCTCGGCGCTCGCATTCCTCTACGGCTGTGTCGACGAACACCTCGACGAACGGCAGGTTGGCTTCCTCGTGCGCCTTGCGCAGGTGCGCGCGATCGGCGGCCAGCGGTGAGATCAGCGAAACCAGCGCCACGGTTCCCGAGTCCGCCATCAGCCGCGCCACCTGACCAACGCGGCGGATGTGTTCGGATCGATCTCCCGGCGAGAAGCCGAGGTCCTCGGACAGTCCGTGTCGGATGTTGTCGCCGTCGAGGAGATACGCCGACTGGCCGCTGTCGACGAGGCGACGTTCCAGTTCGACCGCGATCGTCGATTTGCCCGACGCGGGCATATTGCTGTCCTCATCGACGAGGATGAACGCTCCCGTCACACGATTGACCGCGTACGGGTCGGCCACGACCACCGCACTTGTTTGCAGCGTCACCCGGCCGATGTCGTTGAGCAGCAGTCCGGTCGCCTCGACCTGGCGCTCGAGGGTCTCCGGGTCGGTCCGCTCGGTGATGGATTGCACGGTGGCGCGGACGGTGCCGGTGGTGTGCTTGAGCGCGTAGCGCCGCCCTGGATGCAGCGGCTCCTCGCTCATCAAGCAGACCGTGCAGTCGAGCTCGCTGGCGATCGCCGGCTGGTCGTCGGGCGAGACCAGGAGATCCCCCCTTCCCACGTCGAGCCGGTCGGCCAGCCCGAACGTCACTGACATCCGAGGCGCCGCGGACTGCGCGTCGCCGTCCAGCGTGTCGAGGTGGGTGATCGTGGTCGAGATGCCGGCGGGCAGCACCACCACCTCGGCTCCGACCTCGAGCGTGCCGGCCTCTATCCGCCCCATGTAGTGGCGCGAGTCGCCCGAGCGCGGCCGGCCCACCCACTGAACGGGAAGGCGCAACCGCCACACGTCTCGGTCGGCCTGCACGTCGAGCTCCTCGAGATACTCGAGCAACGTCGGCCCGCCGTAGAAAGGGGCATGCTCAGTCCGGACGGCAACGTTGTCCCCGTGCAGCGCGCTGATCGGGATCACGACGAGATCGGAGACACCCAGGCGCCGGAGCACGTCACGCACCTCGTCCTGGATCTCCTCGAAGCGTCCGCGATCCCAACCCACCAGGTCCATCTTGTTCATCGACGATTCGCCCTCGAAGTCCCTCCTGATCGCGGCCGGGTGGGCAGAGCAGCCGCGGCCGCGGGTCGAGCTGTATGACCTCATCATGGACCCCGGTGAGATGCGCAACCTCGCCGAGGTGGGTGAGTTCGCCGGACTGCGCGATCAGCTCGAGCGGCGACTCCACGGATGGATGGTGCAAACGGCCGACCCTCTGCTCGATGGGCCGGTGCCGGTTCCCGACGGAGCGTTTGTCAACGACCCGGCCGGTATCTCGGCCACTGAGCCGTTCCTCCAGGCCGTCGACTGATAGACAGCGTTCCCGTCCCGCGACAAGAGGAGTGCAGCGATGCAGTTCTATCTCGACGGCTACCGGCCCGGCGACCCGTTCATCGCGGAGCCGCACCCGGCGGTCGCTCGAGCGGCCGGCAGGCCTGCCCGAGGAGGTCGACGTCCTGATCGTCGGCTGCGGGCCGGCCGGTCTGGTCCTGGCCGCGCAGCTGGCCGCGTTTCCCGACATCCGGACCGCGGTCATCGACCGCAGGGACGGCCCGCTCGAGGTGGGGCAGGCCGACGGCGTCGCCTGTCGCACCGTCGAGATGTTCGAGGCGTTCGGCCTGGCCGATCGCCTGGTCGGCGAGGCGTACTGGGTCAACGAGGTCTCCTTCTGGCGGCCCGACCCGGAGGACCCGACCAGGATCAAGCGTGCCGGCCGGGTCCAGGACACCGAGGAGGGCCTGTCGGAGTTCCCGCACGTGATCGTCAACCAGGCGCGGATGCTCGCCTACCTGCGCGATCACATGGCGCGGTCGGCCAGCCGGTTGGCAGCCGTTCTACGGCCTGCACGCCAGCGACATCGAGATCGACACCGAGCGGCTCGTCGGAGTACCCGGTGACAGTCACCCTGCAGCACATGGAGGACCCAGGAGACCGGCGAGACCTCGACGCGTCCGGGCGAAGTACGTCGTCGGCTGCGACGGCGCGCGCAGCGGCATCCGGGCCGCGATCGGCCGCGAGCTGCGCGGCGACGCGACGAACGAGTCGTGGGGCGTGATGGACGTCCTGGCGGTCACCGACTTCCCGGACATCCGCGCTCAAGTGCGCGATCAACTCGGCGAACCAGGGCAACATCCTGATCATCCCGCGCGAGGGCGGATACCTGGTGCGGTTCTACATCGAGCTGGACGAGGTCAGCGACGACGAGATGCTCGACGAAGCGCACGGTCACCCCGGAGAAGCTGGCCGAGGTCGCGAACCGGATCCTGCACCCGTACACGCATCGAGGTCAAGGACGTCGGCTGGTGGTCGGTCTACGAGATCGGCCAGCGCCTGTGCGACAAGTTCGACGACGTGCCCGAGGCAGGAGATGGCCACCCGCCTGCCGCGGGTGTTCATCGCCGGCGACGCCTGCCACACCCACAGCGCCAAGGCCGGCCAGGGCATGAACGTGTCGATGGCCGACGCCTGGAACCTCGGGTGGAAGCTCGCCTCCGTGCTGCGCGGGACGGCGCGGCCGGAGCTGCTGCACACCTACTCCGAGGAGCGCCAGGCGGTCGCCCAGGAGCTCATCGACTTCGACCGCGAGTTCTCCCGGCTGTTCAGCGCCCGCCGACGAGGCCCGGCGCCGACGGCAGAGGCGTCGACCCGGCCGAGTTCCAGCAGTACTTCGTCGCGCAGGGCCGCTTCACCGCCGGCGTCGCGACCCGGTACGCGCCGTCGATGATCACCGCCGAGGCGAAGTTCCAGCACCTGGCGGAGGGCTTCCCGGTCGGGATGCGCTTCCACTCCGCCCGGTCGTCCGGCTGGCCGACGCCAAGCCGGTCCAGCTGGGCCACGTCGCGCGGGCCGACGGCGCCTGGCGCCTCTACGTCTTCGCCGACCGGGACGACCCGACGGCCGCGGACTCCCGCGCCGCGGGAGCTGTGCGAGTTCCTGGCAGTCGGACGCGTCGCCCGATCAGGCGCTTCACGCCGGCGGGTGCCGAGCCCGACGCGGTGATCGACGTCCGCGCGATCTTCCAGCAGGGCCATCGCGAGCTGGCCGTCGACGCGATGCCGCCGGTCCTGCTGCCGCGGAAGGGCCGGTTCGGCCTGATCGACTACGAGAAGATGTTCTGCCCCGACCCGGACGCCGACGACATCTTCGAGCTGCGCGGCATGGACCGCGAGGCCGGGTGCATGGTCGTCGTCCGCCCAGACCAGTACGTCTCGCACGTCCTGCCGCTGGACGCGCCACGAGGCATTGGCCGACTTCTTCGCGCGAGATCCTGATCGACGTCGGCTAGGCGGATTACGGCTGGTTCAGGACGCGTTCTCGACCGTCGGCCGCGGCGCCAACCGGATCCGGTTTTAGGACCTGTGGCCCTGGGAACCGTAAATGGCGAGAGGAAGTCCAGGCGGACGGGGAGGATCCCATGAGTGAGCGAGTAAGGTCGATGCCGCGTGCCTCCACACCGGCTAGGAGCGCGTCCACAAGGGACGGTGTTACGCCGGGTCGTAGGCGCATCCTCGACGAGTCACACCGTCGCCCGCGCACAGGTGGAGCGCGGCAAGACGGAGCGAGAACGCCGCAGGATGGAGCGCGTCCTGACGCAACCGGAAGCAGTCCGGCGTTTTCCGAGGTCACGCCTCGCGCGGTCAGATACGCGACGATCGTCGCGTTCCTGGCTTGGACGTTTGCCGTCTACGACTACATCTCCTTCGGCACTCTCCTGCCGAAGATCGCAGACTCCTTCGGTTGGAGCACTTCGTTTGCCACCGCGGTGGCGACATACGTCTCGATCGGCACCTTTGTTGCCGCAATGCTGGTCGGACCGCTACTTGACTACCTCGGGCGCAAGAAGGCGATGGTTGTCACCACCGTGGGCGCTGCTTTCAGCTCAGGGTTGTCGGCGCTGACGCCGTCGGCGCTCTATCTCATCCTCGTGCGTGCACTGTCAGGGTTTGGTTACTCCGAACAGGCCGTCAACACGACGTATCTCAACGAGATCTACGGGAAGCGCGCCAAGCGCGGATTCGTCTACAGCGCGGTGCAGAGTGGTTGGCCCGTAGGTGCCCTCCTCGCGGCCGGCATGGCCGCATTGCTGGTCCCGGTGGTTGGATGGCGCGGCACGTTTGCCGTGGCGACGTTCCCAGCCTTCGTCATCGCGCTGCTCTCGGTCAGGCTCGTCGAGTCGCCGAAGTTCGAGCGCATGCGCCACGCGCGGCGGCTGGTGAAGGCCGGGCGCGCGGAGGAGGCACGAGCGTTCGCCGAGCGCGAGGGACTCGACGTCGAGCGCGTCGATCACAGCACCTTCCGGCAGCTGTTCGCGACCGATCAGCGGCGGCACACGCTTTTCCTCGGCAGCGCCTTCCTGCTCAACTGGATCGGGATTCAGATCTTCGACGTGCTCGGCACCACGGTGCTGAAGGACGGAACCGGTATCTCGTTCTCGAGTTCGCTCGTGCTCCTGCTCGTCGGGAACCTCGTGGCGGCCGGTGGCTATCTCACGCACGGCCTGCTGGGCGACCGCTTCGGCCGGCGTAACGTGACCGCGTTCGGGTGGGTCATGGCCGGAGTCGCTTTCGGCGTGATGCTGTTCGGGCCGCACACCGTGGCTTTCACGATGGTGTGCTACTCGGTCGGCCTCTTCTTCGTTCTTGGGACCTACGCGTCGCTGTTCTTCTACATCGGCGAGTCATTCCCGTCGCGGGTGCGAGGCACCGGCGCGTCGTTGATGAACGCCATGGGGCCGGTTGGCGCGATCGTCGGCTCGGGTCTCTTCACGGCGGTTCAGGCTCTCGGCATGAGCGTGCAGGTCGGCGCGGCGGTTGTCGGCTGCACGGCGATCATCCTGTCCGGGCTGTGCATCCTCGGGGCGCGGAACGTGTCGCCCGACGACGAGTCGCTCGACGAGACGGAGTTCCGCGAATCGGAGCCCGCCGACGTCGTGATGGCGACGCGCTGACCCGATCGGGCCTTGGCTGACGCGGTGCCCAGGCGCGGCCGGCTCGCCGGCCGCGCCGCGCTCCTCACCGGAGCGGCGGGTGGCATCGGCGCCGCGATCGCTGAGGCGTACGCGCGCGAGGGCGCCGACGTGTGCCTCACCGATCGCGCCAAATCGGGCAACTTGGAGAGCGTCGGCGAGCGCTGTCACTCGTATGGCGCGTCGGTGAGCCTCGCCGCCGGCGATGTGGCCGACGTCGCCGACGTCCGGCGCATCGTCGCGGCGGCGGCTGAGGCGTTGAACGGCCGCATCGACGTCCTGGTCAACGCCGCCGGCATTGCCACCGAAGCGGCGGTCGAGGACATGGCGGTCGAGATGTGGGATGAGATGATCAGGGTCGATCTACGCTCGGTCTTCCTCTGCAGCCGCGTGGTCCTGCCGGGAATGCTCGAGCGGGGGTGGGGCCGGATCATCTCGATCGCGTCCCAGTTGGCCATCAAGGGCGCGCCCCACCTGGCGCACTACAGCGCCGCCAAAGCAGGCGTGATCGCCTTCACCAAGTCGCTCGCGCAAGAGGTAGCGGGGCGCGGCGTCCTCGTCAACGCGATCGCCCCCGGCCCGATCGAGACTCAGATTCTGGCCGGGCTGAGCGAGGAGTGGAAGGCCGCCAAGAAAGCCGAGCTACCCCTGGGCCGGTTCGGGCTGCCGGAAGAGGTCGCGCCGACCGCCGTGCTGCTCGCGGCCGAACCCGACTCCAACCTGTACGTGGGGCAGGTGCTCGGACCCAACAGCGGCGACGTGATGCCGTGACGCGGGTGGCCCGTCCGATGGGGCGACCCGGCGACGAGATCCTGAACCGCGGAATTGCGCAACCAGGCCGTCCTCCGGGGTCGCTCGCCAATTACTCATTCGGCTATCTCCTGCTGGAATTGACCGGCCGATTTCATTCAAGTATTCGGCTACCTACAGGCCGAAAAATGCGCGGTTACCCGCTATGTAACCGAGTTTTTGCTTTTGCCTTGACAGAAGCGACGGGCGAGAGATAATGCCCGCCCACCTTCTGGCGAGGAGAGGCTCTTGGGGCCTTCCATCCCGTTCCGAAAGCGCCACCGATCGACGGGCAAGCCATCGCTCATAAAGCGCCCATCCGGGTGTGCAGGATGGCGCGGGCGGCTTCAGCGCGCGCCCCGCTAGTTACCCCTGGCTGACTCTCATCTGCACGTGCCGGCGAGTGTCATCCCGACAGACGCTACTTATCCAACAAGTGTGTGTGTACCGGAGAGAGGGTGCCATGCGAGACCGTATCCGTTACGTTGGCCGGCGGACCGGCCGGCCAACCCGTTTCCCTGCGTTCGGTCGGCCCAAGCGAGTGACCGCCGGAGTGGCGAGCATCGCGCTGATCGCCGCCGCGCTGGCGTTGGTTTTCACAGCCGGAACGACCCCCGCCGCCGGCAGCGCCAAGCCGGCTTACCTGAACCCGATGCTGCCGGTGCAGGCGCGGGTCGCTGATCTATTGCACCGGATGACCGTGCCCGAGAAGATCGGCCAGATGGTGCAGATCGAGGTGACGCAGGTCACCGACTCGAACGACAACTGCACCAGCCAGGGCGGTTTCAACCTGCCCAACCCGACCTGTGCAGAAGATCCTGGTCGACCAGCACGTCGGCTCGATCCTGGCCGGCGGCACCGACAACCCGATCGACACCACCGGCAGGGGCGGCGTCGGCAACACCGGCCTGGACTGGGCCAACGAGTACAACACCATCCAGCAGTACGCGATCCAGAACTCGCGGCTGCACATCCCGGTGATCTTCGGCGTCGACGCCGTGCACGGCTTCGGCCACCCCTGGCAGGCGCCGCTGTTCCCGCAGTCGATCGGGATGGGCGCGACCTGGGATCCGGCCGCCGCGCCGGGCGGGCGGCGCGGTGACGGCCAACGCGCTGCGCGCGACCGGCTGGGACTGGGACTTCGCCCCGGTCCAGGACCTGTCGCGGGACAACCGCTGGGGCCGGACCTACGAGACCTGGGCCGAGGAGCCGGCGCTGGCCGCGGCGCTGGGTGCCGCAACGTCGCGGGCCTGCAGACCCCAGGCGGCGGCCGGCGGTCCTGGGGTGACCGCGACCGTCAAGCACTTCGCCGGGTACTCCCAGTCGATCAACGGGCACGACCGCAACGAGGCGCTGCTGCCGCTGAGCTACCTGCAGGGCACGTCCTGCCCGTCCTACGCGGCCGGCATCGACGCGGGCGCCGGACACCGTGATGGTCAACTCCGGGTCGATCAACGGCGTCCCGGCGACGGCCTCGCACTACCTGCTGACCGACATCCTGCGCGGGCAGCTGGGCTTCCAGGGCGTGGTGATCAGCGACTACCAGGACGTCCCGGCGCTGCAGACCGCGTACCACATCGCGCCCGACCTCGCCGGCGCGATCGCCGAGGCCGTCAACGCCGGCGTCGACATGAGCATGCAGGTCTTCGACGCCGGACCAGTGGCAGGCCGCGATCCTGCAGGACGTACCAACCGGGCAGATCTCCCGAGGCGCGGATCGACGAGGCGGTCCGCCGGATCCTCACGCTGAAGTTCCAGCTCGGCCTGTTCGACCAGCCGTGCGTGAGCGACTCGAGCAGGCCCTGCGTCGACGCGACCGCGGCGAACGCCGCCGTCACCGCCGGCCGCGACGCGACCCTCAAGGCCGCGCGGGAGTCGATCACGCTGCTGCGCAACCAGGGCAATGTGCTGCCGCTGTCCGCCGACCAGCAAGGTCGTGGTGACCGGGCCGAGCGCCGACTCGATGACCAACCAGCTCGGCGGCTGGAGCGTCAGCTGGCAGGGCGTCTTCGGAGCCGGGCACGTGTGCTGCATGGGTCCGGCCAACCAGATCCCGCCCGGCACGACCGTGCTGGGCGGCATCCAGGCCGCCGACCCGAACGCGGTCTACGCGCCCGACCAGGCGGCGGCGGTGGCCGCCGCGTCGACGCCGACGCCGTATGTCGTGGCGGTGGGCGAGAAGGCGTACGCCGAGGGCCTCGGCGACAACCCCGCGCCCGCGCTGCCGGCCGACCAGCAGGCGCTGGTCACCGCGCTGGAGGCCACCGGCAAGCCGGTGATCGTCGTGGTCATCGCCGGCCGCCCGGTCGGCCTGGGCCCGGCCGAGAAGGCCGACGCGCGTGCTGATGGCCTACCAGGGCAGCACCGAGGCCGGGCAGGCCGTGGCCGACGTCATCTTCGGCAAGATCGAACCCGAGCGGCCAGCTGCCGGTCAGCTGGCCGTCGGACGCCCGACCAGGTCGGCGGCGACTTCGACGGCCGGCGCCCCGTCGCCGCTGGGCGACCAGCCGAAGTTCTTCGACCAGCTGCCGGGCACCGGCTCCGGGCCGGGCAGCGCCTACAACCCGCTGTATCCGTTCGGCTTCGGCCTGTCGTACACCACGTTCAACCTCGACCGGACTGTCCGTGACCAGCAGCGTGTCCACGAGAGGCACGGTGAGCACCACGTTCACGGTGACCAACACCGGGGGCCGGCAGGGCACCGACGTCGTGCCGGTCTACGTGCACCAGCCGGTCAGCTCGGTGGTGGTCCCGCCACAGCGGCTGGTCGGATTCGCCCGGGTGAGCCTCGACGCGGGCCAGTCCCAGACCGTGCATGTCTCGTTCCCGGTCTCCGAGCTCGCCGTGACGCCCGGGGACATCGAGAGCGACGGCTCGCCGCAGGTGGAATCTGGGGCGTACCAGGTGCAGGTCGGCAGCCTCAGCGCCGACTTCAC
Organism: uncultured Solirubrobacterales bacterium; assembly: GCA_963757795.1. Classification (GTDB taxonomy): domain Bacteria; phylum Actinomycetota; class Thermoleophilia; order Solirubrobacterales; family Solirubrobacteraceae; genus Palsa-465. Next base: position 412,839 of record CAVWSI010000004.1, read on the forward strand.
GATCCACTGACACACGCCGTGGCAGCCGTCCGGGCGACGCTCGGACGGCTGCCGGCGGGGTCCACCGCGCCTTCTCGGCGCGCCCCCTATTTGGCTTGCGGCAGCTCCTGAGAGATTTCACCGAACAGCGCCATCTGCTGGCCGAGCGCGTCACCGCTGTGGGCACTCACCAGGCCTAGGTTGTCGATCACGGACCCGGCTCGCACCATCAAGCGCTGAAACTCCGCGCTCGACCTGATCGAGTCCAGCGCCGACCGGTCAGCGTGCAGCAGGAAGAACCCGGCGAGATCGCCGCCGTGCGGATCCAACAGGTACGCGTCGAACCGCTCGATCTGTCCTTGCTCCTGGAGCTTGCCGTAATACCCGACGGCCTCCTGAAAGACCTGGAGAGCGAACTGTTCGCGTCCCCGCACGACCTGACCCCAACCAATGAAGAGTGCCTCTCCAGCCATACCGTAAACCTCCGAGACTTTGCCGATTGGCAGACGACGCTACCGTGCCGGCCACGGCCGCCGCAAGTGATGGTCTGTGCGAACCTTTCGCGAGCTAGGGCGGGTCTGACGTGTGATGAGCGGCTTCCTGGATCAAGAACGTTTTCGGCGGGACCACCGGTGGGCGCGTGGCCGCATGTCCGACTATCTGGACCAGGAACTCGCCCGGCCGGGCCGCGCGCGGATGGAGCGCCACCTCGGCGAGTGCGCCGAGTGCCGGCGGCTGCTCGCCGGTCTGCGCCGGACACTGGAGGGACTCAAGCGCCTTTCCGAGCCGCCGCCCGCCGGCGTGGACGCGCTTCAGATCGCGGCTTCGGTGCGGGCACGGTTGAGCGAGCTTGACTGAATCGTTTCGCGTGTTCCGCGGGTCAAATCCGGCATGAACAAGCAGATCGATACCAAGAATCACACCGTCCGTCCGCGGGCCGAGCAGACCGACAGCGAGTGGCGCGAGCAGCTGACGCCAGATCAGTACGACGTGCTCCGTCGCAAGGGAACCGAGCGCGCCTTCACGGGCAAGTACTTCGACGAGAAGCGCGAGGGGAGCTATCGCTGCGCCGGCTGTGGCGCCGAGCTGTTCTCATCGGAGACGAAGTTCGACTCGGGAACCGGCTGGCCGAGCTTCACCGAGCCGGCGGACCGCGCCAACGTCGAGCTTCATGACGACTTCAGTTACGGCATGCACCGGGTCGAGGTGACGTGCTCGTCGTGCGGCGGCCACCTCGGCCACGTCTTCCCGGACGGTCCCGGCGAGACCGGCGAGAGGTACTGCATCAATTCCTGCTCGCTCGACCTCCAGGAGCATTAGAGCGACTCCGGCGGGGCGCCCCTCCCGGGCGCGTCCCGCCGTTCAGGCGGTATAACCGCGCGGTGAACGGCGGCGCGAGCTCCGAGCATGAGCTGATCGGGCGGGCCCGCGCCGGCGACCAGGACGCATTCGCGGAGCTCGTCGTCTCCCATGCCGACCGCGTCTACGGCGCGCTCCGGCGCTTTGGCCTCGATGCCGACGAGGCCGACGAGGTGGCGCAGGAGGTCTTCGTGCGCGCGTGGCGCGGCCTGGCGCGATTCGAGGAACGAGCGCAGTTCTCGACGTGGCTCTATCGGATCGCGTTCAACGAGGCCCAGCGGCGTCTCTCCCGCCGCTCACCTCCGCGCGCGGAGCCCGGGCCCGACCGTGGGGACCCGATCGTCTCCCTCCCGGAGTCGCCGGCGTTGGGCCCCGAGGCGCAGGCGCTTGACCGCGAGTTCGGGCGCGCAGTCGAGCGAGCACTCGACGAGCTGCCCGCCGACTGGCGTGCCGCAGTCGTGCTGCGCGACGTCGAGGGTCTGTCCACGCACGAGGCCGCCGAGATAGCCGGAATCCGCGAGGCGGCGTTCAAGAGCCGCCTGCACCGCGGGCGGATGCAGCTGCGCGCCCTCCTCGAGCCATACCTCCAGCTCGAGGAGGGCCGACACCACTAGCGGACGGTGGTCGCGCAGAATGCCCCGCCGTGCTTCTCGAAGTACCGCTGGTGGTACTCCTCCGCGTCGTGGAACCGCGAGGCCGGGACGATCTGGGTCACGATCGGCCTGACCCGCGAGCTCTGACGCTCGTCGCGAGAGGCGATCGCCTGCCGCTCCTGGTCGGCATCGTGGAAGAAGATCGCCGAGCGGTACTGGCTGCCGAAATCCCACCCCTGCCTGTCGCGGGTCGTGGGGTCGTGGATGGACCAGAAGGCATCCATCAGCTCGTCGTAGCTCACCACGTTCGGGTCAAACCACACCTGCACAGCCTCGGCATGGCCTGTCGTGCCCGAGCAAACCTGCTCATAGGTGGGATCGGTGGTCGTTCCGCCGGTGTAGCCGACGCGAGTTGCCACGACCCCTTCGATCTCGCGGAACGCCGCCTCGACACCCCAGAAGCAGCCCGCGGCGAAGACCGCGCGCTGCATGCCGTCGAGGTCGGAGGTAAATGTCTCGGAGCGCTCATCTCTGAAGGTCATCTTGAGGTCCCTTTCATCTCTGTTCACGCCCGATCAGACCCGGGACGACCGGCAAACGGTTCAAGCAGCCGGCCAGGGCTCGCCGGCCATGGGCCTCATCCGTCGCTCATCGGCTCGCGATCACGCGACTGATCGTGGAGGCTGCCGATACCCAGAGATGCCTCGTCGGGCTCGCGTGCCGGCGCTGGTGTCGGGGGATCTCTTGGTTCGGGCGGATCGGCCGAGTTCAGATCCTCGAGCAGGCCTGCCGCCGGGACGAAAAAGAGATTGCCGGTCATGGCGGTTGAGAAGTCGAGGATGCGATCTGTGTTGCCCGGCGGATCGCCGATGAACATGTTGGTGAGCATTTGCTCGATCAGCTCCGAGGAGCGGGCATACGCGATGTAGTAGGTGCCGAACTCCTCGGCGCCGACGCGACCGAACGGCATGTTGAAGCGCATGATCTGTCGTTCTTCACCATCAGGTCCCGTGATCACGTTGAGCGCGAGATGAGAGTCAGCGGGCTTGACGTCGTCGGGCAATTCGAGGTCGCTGAGCTTGGTCCGGCCGATGATCAGCTCCTGAGCCTCGGTGGACAGGGCGTCCCAGGCGCGCAGATCATGGAGGTACTTCTGGACGATCACATAGCTGCCTCCGGCGAAGGCGGGATCCTCCTCGGCGATCAGCACCGCCTCCTCGGCGGCGGCGCCCTCCGGGTTCTCGGTCCCGTCGACGAATCCGAGCACGTCGCGCTCATCGAATGAGCGAAAGCCGTGCACCTCGTCGATGACCTCGACGAAACCACGGAGCCGCTCCATCAGCCGTTGGGCAAGCTCGAAGCACAGATCGAACCGGTGAGCCCGGAGGTGGAACAGCAGGTCGCCCGGCGTCGCAACGGCGGTGTGGCGCGCGCCGGCGAGCTCACGAAACGGGTGCAGTCCGGCCGGACGGCCCCTGGTGGTCAGCCGATCCCACAGGACGGCTCCGATTCCCACCACGCACGACAGGTCGGCCTCGGGAACTCGGAATCCCACGGACCGCTTGATCCCGGGAACGTCGGCCAGCACCTCTGATATCTGTGTCTCGAATCCCGGCCGTCCTGTGAGCACGAGGAAGATGGCTGCCTCCGTCGGGAGGCTCAGGATCGGCTGGGGCTGGGGTTCGGGCACAGTCGGCCCGCAAACATACGGGATCCGCGTCCTTCGGCGGTGATCGCGGGCTCCCGGGCGTGCTCCATGGGCGGGTCGGGTGGCCGCCCGATCCAACCAACCCACCTCAGCTCAAGTTCTCCTTGCGAACTGCCGTCGTGATTAGTGGAGTTGCGTTTACGACGAGGAGCAGTTTGATGGTTTCGATACGGAGGTTGGTGCTGACGGCCGGGGCCGCGCTTGCCGGCGCCTCATCGCTGGTGGCTTGCGGCTCGGTTGGTTCGGTCGAAACCGGGAGCAGTGGGTCCGGGTTGAGGCCTGCGCTCGGCGGCACACGGCAGGACTTGAGCCACGGCAAGCGGGGTGGCGAGCTCACGGTCTACGACAAAGGGGACTTTCAGAGCCTCGATCCGGGCCAGTCCTATTCCGCGCTGGACTATGGCGTGGTTGACGTCACGCAGCGGCGGCTGTACGGGTACAGCCCGAACGATTCCGAGCATCTGGTTCCGGACCTCGCGTCCGGCCCCCCGATCATCTCTTCGGGTGGCAGGACCGTGACCGTTCATATCCGCCGGGGTGTGCACTTCAGCCCTCCGGTCGCCCGGGAAGTGACATCGGCCGACGTTGCCTACGCGATCGAGCGCGGCGCGAATCCGCACGTGGCCAACGCCTACTTCTCAACGTACTTCTCCGTGATCGCCGGCGCAGACAAGGCTGACGGAGGAGCCATCCCCGGGATATCGACGCCCGGCAAGTACACGATCGTCTTCCATCTCGCGCGTCCAGAGGCCTCGTACTTCGTTGGCGCTCTGTCGATGCCGCTGACCGCCCCAGTCCCGAAGGAATACGCGGCGCCGCTCGACTCCAAGCAGCCGACCACCTACGGCTCGGTCTATGAGGTCGCGACCGGTCCGTACATGCTGCGCGCCGACGCCGGCGGCAAGATCCTCGGAATCGGTTACCAGCCGGGTGAGTCCGCGACCTTGGTGCGCAATCCGAATTGGGCCTCGCGCACCGACCCGCGCCCGGCGTACCTCGACGGGATCAAGGTCAAGATCGGTGGCGATGCCACCGTGATCGGACGCCAGGTTCTGATGGGCTCTCACGCGGTCCAGGGCGACACGCCGGCCGCCCCGATCGTCGAGCTGGCATACAAGAAGTACCGGGACCAGCTCATCACCTCGGCCGGCGCGGGCGTCTCCTTTGTTTCGCTCAACAATGCGCGTGGCCCGTTCAGCAGCGTCAACACCCGCAAGGCGCTGTGGGCGGCGCTCGATCGCGCGGCGCTGATCAACGCGATGGGCGGTCGGCTCATCGCGCAACTCGGCACGCACTTCATCTATCCGGGCACGTCGGGCTATGACCTCGCCGGCGGTGATCGCGGGCCGAACGTCAACTACAACCAATACCCCCGCGGCAACGCCGCACTTGCCGCCAGGTACATGAGACTGGCCGGCTATGCAACCGGCAAGTACAACGGCACTCACATCGTGACGATCGTCGGAGCCAATCAAGCTCCTGGCGACAACGTGGCGACCATCGTGAACGGCGCCGTGCAGAGCCTCGGCTTCAAGACGCGCTTCGTCCTCGTGGACCCGTCCGTGATGATGCAGAAGTTCTGCGCTGTGCCCACACGGGAGATCGACGTCTGTCCGAATGTCGGCTGGATACGCGACTGGTCCGATCCCCAGACGATCCTCGACCCTCTCTTCTCCGGTTACAACATCTACCCAACCGGGACTGCCAATACGGGCCAGGTCAGCTGGCAGGACGCTCACGGCACCCACAGGCCCGGCCAACCGCTGACCAGCCTCGACCAGGCGATCAAGACGGCCGAAGCGACCTCGGGCCAAGCGGCACGCGCCCGGGCGTGGGCGAAAGTAGACCACATGCTCGTAGCCGATGCCGCCGCGATCCCCTGGCTGTTCGGCAAGCAGCCGACGATCGAGTCCGCCGACGTCCGCGGTGTCATCGACACCTGGAACCAAGGCGAGTGGGATTTCGCCTACACATCCCTGACGTGAGCCGCGGCGACCGCCGTCACGGCGATGGCGGTGTCGCGCAGTCCCCGCCATGTGCGTCGCCCTAGTTGGTGCTGGAGGGCACCAGGTTTCCGAGCTCGCGGACGGCTACGGAGAGGGTCGTCAACTCATTTCCATGCACCGTCCGGATGTGTGTGAGCATCCCGAGGTATCGCTCAACGGCCGCGGCGCTGCCGTCGACCCATGCCTCGATCGCGGCGGCGCTGTCGAGAGTGCTCGACGACGCCTCGAGCACCGCTGCCGTGAGCGCTCGGTGGGTCCTGTACAGGTCGTCGCGCAGGGCGGCACGGGCAAGGGTTTGCCAGAGATCGGCGCGAGGTAGGTCGAGGACGCGGTCGCGCAGCCAAGCCAACTCGAGGCGGCGGTCGAGCCCCAAGTGGATGCCGGCCGCGCGGCGCACCGGGTGCTGGCGCCCCCGGACCGTCTCCACGACGTCGAAGGCGAAGAACAGGGCATCCAAGGCGGCCACGCGCGACGCGAGCGCGCTCGGCACGCCCGCATCGGCGAATTCCGCCACGCGCGCACGCCAACCGTCGGCGTCAGGGCCGCTCAGCAGTTCCGGCAACGCCTCGGACAACGTGGCCGCGCCGTGGGCGTAGTCCGAGACCGCCGCAGCGATGTCGAGCGGAGGGCGCCGGTTGCGGACCAGCCAGCGTGCCGCCCGGGTGAGAAGCCTGCGTCCCTGTAGCAGCATCTTGAACTGTGTGTCCTCATCGACGACGTCGTCGAGCGCCTCGACCTCGCGCCAGAATCCGCGCATCTCGAAGACCGCGACCGCGACGGCATAGGCGCGCGCGATGTGCGCGGTGTCGGCGCCCGTCTCCTCGGCCAAGCGAGAGACGAATGTCGTCCCCGCGTGGTCGACGATGATGTTGACGAGGTCGGTGGTGATGATCTCGCGCCGCAGCCGATGGTGACGCATGCGGGGCCGGAAGCGCTCGCTCAGCGGAGCCGGCAGGGAGTCGACGAGATCACTGCCGAGATACGCATCCTCGGGGAGGTCGGATTCGAGCAGGTCGGCGTGGAGGGCGATCTTCGCGTAGGCGAGCAGGACTGAGAGCTCCGGCCCGGTCAGGCCCTCGTTCGCCACCTTCCGCTCCCGGATGCCTTGTTCGTCCGGGAGATCCTCGCGCTCGCGATCGAGTTGACCCCTCCGGTCAAGGTCGTCGATGAGGCGCGCGTGGAGGTCGAGCAAGTCGCAAGCCTGTGTGCGCTCGAGGCTGAGCGCCAGGGCCTGCGCATGGCTCTCGCCGATGACGTGCTTGGCGACGGCGTCGGATAGCGCGCCCAGGAGCTCGTCGCGGTCCGAGAGCGTCAGCTCGCCGTCGGCCACCGCCGCGTCCAGCAGGATCTTGAGATTCACCTCGTGGTCTGAGCAGTTGACCCCCGCCACGTTGTCGATGGCATCGGTGTTTATACGCCCGCCGTCCAGGGCGTATTCGATCCGGCCCTTCTGAGTGAAGCCGAGGTTGCCGCCCTCGCCGACCACGCGGCAGCGGAGCTGGGCTCCGTCGACACGCACTCCATCATTGGCCTTGTCGCCGACCTCGGCGTTGGTCTCCGACCGCGCCTTGACGAACGTGCCGACGCCCCCGTTCCACAGAAGGTCGACGGGCGCGCGCAGGAGCACGCGAATCAGCTCATCGGGAGTGAGAGCCTCCGCCTCGGTGTCGAGCGCCTCGCGCACCTGTGCCGACAGTCGAACTTGCTTGGCCGACCGGGCAAAGACACCACCACCATCGGAGATGGCCGCCGGGTCGTAGTCACGCCATGACGACGCTGGCAGGTCGAAGAGCCGGCGCCGCTCGGCGAGGCTCGTCTCCGGATCGGGGCAGGGATCGAGGAAGACATGATTGTGGTCGAAGGCGCCCACGAGCTTGATGTGCGGCGAGAGCAGCATGCCGTTGCCGAACACATCCCCTGACATGTCGCCGATCCCGACGACGGTGAACTCCTCTGACTGGACGTCTACCCCGAGATGGCGGAAATGGCGCTTGACCGATTCCCACGCCCCAAGAGCTGTGATTCCCATCTTCTTGTGGTCGTAGCCGTGCGATCCGCCCGAGGCAAACGCGTCCCCCAGCCAGAAGCCCCGCTCAGCGGCGACGTTGTTTGCCAGGTCCGACAGTGAAGCGGTGCCCTTGTCGGCGGCAACCACGAGGTAGACGTCGTCCGCGTCGTGGCGGACCACGGCAGGCGCGGGCACAACCGTACCACCGACGATGTTGTCGGTCAGATCGAGCAGGCCGGACACGAAAAGCCGGTAACAGTCAGCGGCCTCCCGGAGCAACGCCTCGCGTCCGCCCCCGGGCGGCGGGCGCTTGGTCACGAATCCGCCCTTCGCGCCGACCGGAACGATGACGGCATTCTTGACCATCTGCGCCTTCATCAACCCGAGCACCTCCGTGCGGAAGTCCTCGCGCCGGTCCGACCAGCGGATCCCCCCACGCGCGACCCGGCCGCCCCGAAGGTGTACGCCCTCGACACGCGGCGAGTAGACGAAGACCTCGAACCGTGGACGGGGAAGCGGGAGGAACGGCATCAGCGAGGGATCGAGCTTGAACGACAGCTGGGCCTTGGGCTCCCCCTCTGGAGAGCGCTGGAAGTAGTTGGTGCGGACGGTGGCGCGGACGACTGCGAGACAGTTGCGCAGGATGCGGTCCTGGTCGAGGCTCGCGACGTCGTCGATCGCTCGCTCCATCTCGGCCTCGAGTCGGTCAGCCGCCGCAAGGTCGTGGTCGGAGTCAAGCCGCGCACCAAAAAGCCCGACGAGCAGCCGCGCCACCGCCGGATTGTCGGTCAGCGCCTCCTCCAGGTAGCGGTCGCTGAACATCGTGCCGGCCTGTCGCAGGTATTTCAGAACCGCGCGCAGCAACGAGACTTCGCGACCCGTCAGACCCGCTCGCAGCACCAGCGCACCGAGGCGGTCGTTCTCGAACTCACCGCTCCAGACCCTCGCAAACGCGTCTTGGAAGGCGGTGCGCGCCGCTTCGGTCCGAAGGTCGACGTCGACCCCGCAGACCACGCCGATGTCGTAGATCCAAATGGACCGCCGGTCCTCCGGCTTGATTTCGTACGGACGTTCATCGCCGACCCGCAAGCCCATGTTCTCGAGGATCGGCAAGACATCCGAGAGCAGGATGCGCTCGCCCGGACTGAGCAGCTTGCATCGCAGAGTGCTCCGGCCATCCTCGACGGTCTCATAAACGCTGCTGATGAGCCCGTCGCCGACAGCGACCGCCTCGGCACGTTCGATGTCCTCGACCGCCGCGCCAGCGCGCCAGTCGGCACGATACGCGGCCGGGAACGCCGACCCGTACCGGCGAAACAGCGCCGCGCCGCGCTCCTCGCCGTGCACCGCTCTCAGAACATCCGCGAGCTCGCCGGCCCACGGCCGCGTCACCTCCGCGATCCGACGCTCGATCTCGGCGACGTCGCACCCGGTCTCGCCAGCGCGGCAGCGCACGACGTAGTGCAGGCGCACGAGCGTCGAGTCCGATGGGGCCAGCGCCCAGTCGATCGCCGTCGCGCCGAACGCGGCCCCCAGGACCGAGGCGATTCGCTCGCGGTTGTGGGTGTTGTAGCGATCGCGGGGTACGACCACCAAACACGACACGAACCGCTTGTAGGGGTCGTTCCGTACGAACAGACGCACACGCTGGCGCTCCCCAAGCGCGACGATTCCCATCGAGATCGCGAACAGCTCCTCGTCCGTGATCTGGAAAAGCTCGTCCCGCGGGTAATTCCCGAGCGCCTTCGCCAATGCCTTGGCGTCATGGCTCCGAGGCGGGAACGCCGCGCGCCGGAGGACGCGCTCGACCTTGTCACGCAGAATTGGAATCTTGCGCGGGCTCGCCTCCCCGGCGGCCGTCGTGTACAAGCCAAGGAAACGACGCTCGCCACGGACCTCGCCCGCCGCGAACCGCTTCACCCCGATGTAGTCGAGGTACAGCGGCCGGTGCACCGTCGAGCGCGAGTTCGCCTTGGTCAGGATCAGCGGCTGAGACGTCCGAGCCATCGCCCGGACGTCGGCCGGCAGCCTCGCGAAGCTCCCGGACACGCTCGCGCCCGGGCGCCTGAGGACGCCGAGACCCGAGCCGTCGACCGCGCGGAGATGGTCTTCGCCGGACTCCCTGACGAGGTCATACTCGCGGTACCCGAGGAAGACGAAGTTCCCGTCATCGACCCACTCGAGGAATGCCTTGACCTCTTCCACCTCGGTTCGACCGAGCGGCGGAGCGGTCGACACGAACCCGGCAACGGTTTCGTGCAGCCGCTGGCGCATCATCGGCCAGTCCCCCACAGCAGCGCTGACATCGCCCAGAACGCGGTGGATGCCATCGACGAGCGCCTCGAGACGCTCGGGCTCGGTCTCGCGATCGATTTCGAACTGCATCAACGACTCGGTGAGTTCGCCGGTCGGCCCGGCGCCCGCTGGAAAGACCTCCGCGAGGCAACCGTGTGCCTCGCGGAGCGCGTCGATGACGGGATGGATTGAGAGCTGGATCCCATATCCGCGGCGAGCGAGCTCCATCCCGACCGAGTCCACCAGGAACGGCATGTCATCGGTGACGACCTCGACGATCGTGTTCGTCGACTGCCAGCCGTGCTCTGCGAGCTCGGGGTTATATGCCCGCACATTCGCGGAGCCGGGGGCACGGACACGAGCGAAGTCCCACACCGCCATCGCCGCGCCGCAGAGGTCCCCGACGCTGCGCTGGGCCAGATCCTCCTGGGGCACCCAGTGGTAGAACTGCCGGACGAACGCTTCGCCCTGGTCCACCAGCTCACGTGAGACGTGGTCGCGAAGACGGCGGCAGACCGACTGAATGAGCGCCGCCTCGGCCTCCTCCACCCTCAACGCCATCGCGGCAGTCAGGGCGCCGAGGCCTCACGCCATTGTCGGCGCTTGGTCTCGTACTCAGGGGGTAGCGTGCCCTGAAGCGCTTCTGCGCCGTCGAGGACGTCCACGGCCCCGCCGAAGTCACCCCAGCGTGCGTCGTAATCGGCAAGCATCAATGCGAGCTCGCTGGCGTCGTCGTGATCTGCAGCGGAGAACGGGGCCGGAGCGGCGATTCTGTCCGTGAGCAGTCCGGAGCCCAGCGGTTGCGGCCGGGCGCTCGAGAGGAACGGCCCGAGGTAGCGCCCGGCGATCTTCGCGTCCGGCCACCAGAGCGCTCGGCCGGCAGCCCATGAGGCGGTCTCCGTGCTGTGATAGCGCGGGGTCGCGTCGGTTGCGACAGTCGCCTCGCGCGCCAGGCGCTGCGGCTCTGCGCGCAGGTACAGCGGCGCCCCGCCGGTCATCAGCAGGCCGCGCAGCACCGGTCTGAACGGCTTCGGCGTCAGGGGAATCCCGAGATCGGCCACGATCGTCTCGGCCACCGCGTCGGCCTGCTGGGCGGCCAGGCCACCCTGCTTGAGCGGGAACGTCGTGACGTCGCCGGCCGCGTAGATGTCCTCGAGGCCGCTGACGCGCCCGTGGCTGTCGATCGGGATGAACCCGTGTTGATCGTGGGGCAGGCCGGGCAGCCGTGGGCCGACCAGTTCCGGAAGCGTCACCACTCTGTCCACGTAGATCTCACCGCCACCTGCCAGTACGAGCGCCCGGCGGCGCACGCGTAACGGCCGCGACGAGGTCTTGAGGCGTACTTGCCACGCCTTCAGCATTTCCCGAATCGCGCGCGAACCGGCGGGACCGAACAGCTCGAGCGGCTCCTCCTCGGGGGTTACCAGCCAGACCTCGGCATCCCGGCCGTGCTGTCGGAGGGTCCCAGCGGTCATGAGCGCCAGCTCGTAGATTGGCAGTGGCCAGGTCCGTTCCGCGGGCAGTGTCAGGGCGACCGAGCGAGCGGATCCTGCGAGTAGGTCGTCCACCATGCTGCGGAGCGCCGGGACGTCCCCGCGGCCCCGGAAGGTCAGCGCACCCGGCAGCGGCTCGGTCGCGATCGCCCCAGTCGCGACGATCAGCGCGTCGAACGGGATCCGCTGGCCGTGGGCGGTGAGGGCGACATGCTCGCTCGCCACGACGCCTCCGAGACGATCCCAGATGATTTCGCCGCCGCCCTCGTAGTTGACGACGTCTTCCAGCGCATAGCTGTGCGCTTGGTCGCGATCGAAAGCCTCGGCGACCGTGACCGGGCGGTACAGGAACTCGCGCTCGGGCGAGAGGAGGGTGATCTCGACTCGCTGGCCGGCGAGTTCGCGCAGGGCGAGCAGGCTCTCCACGGCGGCCACTCCGCCGCCGGCGATCACGACATGCATGCTGTCTCGACTCATGTGCGGCTACTCGAACACCTTCGCTCGCTCGACCAGATCGTCCAGGCCAGGCTCGTCCGGGTTGCGCGGCTTGCCGGGGTGGATAACCGCAACCTGGCACGACTCCGCCGCCTCCACGAGCTCCCGGAACGTGCCGGCGTCGGGATCCTTGATGAACGCCTGCTTGTTGTCGTTGTAGGCGAACATCCGGTCGTTGATCCCGGTGCACTCGTTGCAGGTCGAGCAGCGCGGCGTCTCGATCCACGGGTCGTCCGCCGCGGGCCCCTCAGAGATTGTGACTTCCGGCGGCTCGGCCACCGACTCTTCCACCGCCTCGGCTGGCGCCTCGTCGACGGGCGCCGGCTCGACGCGAACGCGCGCAAGACCGAGCTCCTGGAGCCCGTGCCACAGCTCGCGGCAGCGACGGGCGGCGTGCATCAGCCTCGCATCGACGATCAGCCGCTGCAGGCGGTCGGTCTCGTCGACAACGAGGACGTGAGGGACACGTGCATCGGCCTCGGCTGGATCGAGCGCCAGCCACTGGTCGACCGGAACGGTTTCGTCGCTCCAGTTTTCGCGTGGGACTCGCGCGAAGTGGCGCGCGTAGCGCCGGTCGCAAGCCGCGAAGTCGACGAGCGTGAATGGGACGTGCTCGACCACGCGTTGGAGCGACTCGTCGGCGTACTCGAGCGGCGCGATCGGCCAGTCGAGCTCGGGCTGTGGATTCTCGTCGACCGAGAACCGCGACATCAGGTCCGGCCCCGCTTCGGGGTCGTATGTGAAGGCGGGAAAGGCGCGGCCCTCGAGCGCCGCAGCCGACAGCAGGTACGCCGGCAGGTCGCTGGACGCCGTGGGTGGGCCCGAGAAGATGCTGAGGAGAGTTGGGCCCGTATAGCGGAGACCGGCGAGCAAGCGCTCCCGCAGCTGGTAGAGGCTCGAGCTGGTCGCCTGGAAGGCGAACACGTCCATCAGCCCGATGACCGTGCTCGCGAGCTGGGTGCTCCGCAGGTGGACCCCGAAGTGCTCCGGGGCGAGAAGCTCCTCGGTCTCGACAAGCACCTTGACCGGAAGGCCCGAGGACAGCAGGTCGATAACCGCACCGCTCTCGTCACCGTGGACGCACACGAGGTAGTCGGGGAACCGGGCCAGGTCGTCGCGGGACAGCGAGCTTCTCGTCGAAGGACTGGAAGAGGGCGTCGTGCTGCGAACTGACATAGCGGCCGTCCGCCTCCAGCTCCGCGATCGAGATCGCTTTCACGAACTCGACCACGGCCGGGATCCGCTCGCGGAAAGCGTCGACGGCGGCTTGACAGCTGCCGTAGCAGTAATCGAACGGAGGCTCGGGTGGTTGCGCGAGCGCGATCCCAGGAGCGGCGTGGAAGAACCGCTGCCGCCTGAGTACCTCGAGCGCCCACTCGATCCGCTCGCGCCGGTCGGGTGGCAGCTCGTCCCTCGGCGCACCCCGGACGAGCAGTCGCGACATCATGTCGAAATCGAACTGGTCGCGGTGCAGGGAGCCGAACGCAGCCTGCAGGCTTTCCGGGCGCCGCCCGGGCTCGGAGTGGATGAAGGCGGCGCGGAGGATGTCGGACAGCGCCTGCACGAGCCGGTCCACGTCGGCGTGGAATCGCTTCGCCTTCTGGCGCTGGACGCTCTCCCAGGCGTGGCCGACCATGCGCCGCGGAAGCTCGTTATCGCAGTCGGCGAGAACGCCGTCGATCTTCAGATGCTCGGCCTCGTCGGCGAGGCTCGGCGCTGCTCGCGCCCAGAGATCCGACAGCGTTCCGCGTGCCCCCTCGGCGACGAGCCTGCGGATCTCGCGCTCGGCTCGAAGGACGTCTCGACGCACCCGTTCCCCCTCGGCGCCCCGAGGGGCGCTGTCCCGGAGCGTTTCGTCGACGAGCGCGGTGAGCGAGCAGACGCATGCATCGTCGATCGCATCGTCGACCAGCACGACGGGGTAGTCGTAGCGGAGCGCGGCAAGGTCGCGATAGGGCGCCAACAGGGCCGGCCTCACCGCGGCATCGACGGGCTCGAGGTCCCCACCCGGCGCTCCTGTCAGGTGGAAGGCGATCTGCCGCTGGATTTCGGCCGTCTGTTCCATGATCACGCCGCGGCGCGTGTCTCGTCGGCGGGCCAGACGGTGAATTTGTCGAGCTCCGCCTCGAGGCTTGCCCGGATGCGGTCGGCCGGCCGCGCCTGGCCGGCGCCCCGCAGCTCCTCGTAGCACGGGACCTCGGGGTTGCGGTACAGGATCCCGACGGGGATCTCGTCGTCGGAGGACGCCAGGCGCCGCGCGGTGTCGATGTCGAGCGGATCGTGCTCGCGGTGATTGGTGTAGATCCGCGCCAGGTCGGGCTCGAGCTGGAGACCGTCCTCGTGGGTCAGGAGCAGCGTCTTGGACGGATCCTGAAGCCACGGATCGAGCATCCCGGGCATGAACTCGGGGCACCGCTGGATGACCCGGACGAACGAGAAGCCGCGGTGGCGGTGCGCGGCCGCGATGATGTCGTAGAGCACCTGCGGGATCCAATCGACGGCCTGAGCGACGAACGATGCGCCCTGCACGCCGAGCGTGACGCTGAGTGGGTTGAGCGGGTCCAGATACGACCCGCGCGGCGTCGTGTTGCTCCTCAGTCCCTTCGGCGACGTCGGCGACGCCTGCTTCTTGGTCAGCCCGTACACGAAGTTGTCGTGCAGAAGAACGGTGAGGTTCATGTTGTAGCGAACGGCGTGGATCCAATGGGCCGCCCCGATGCTGCAGCAGTCGCCGTCGCCGGTGTTGACGAACACGTTGAGGTCGGGGCGCGCCATCTTGATCCCCTCGGCGATCGGGAAGGCTCGCCCGTGGATCCCGTGGAAGCCGTACGTCCCCATGTAGTGCGGGAACCGGCTCGAGCAGCCGATGCCCGACACGAACACCGTGTGCTCCAGGCTCAGATCCTCGCCGCGGCAGAGCTTCTGCACGGCCGCCAGGATGGCGTTGTCGCCGCAGCCGCTGCACCAGCGGGGGACGCCTCCCTCGTAGTCCTCGAGGGAATGGTGGTCATCCGCCAGGTGGAGCAGGCATTGCCTGAGTTGGGGGGTCATACTCGCTCCCTTAGCTCGAGTCGCTCGCGCACGGCGTCGCAGACGTTCGCGGGCTTGATGGGTTGGCCGCTGGCCTCGCTCCAACAGTCGACGTCGACGAGAGAGCGCGAGCGCAGGACGGTGGCGAGCGGCGAGTAGCGCCGGTTCTCTTCGTCGACAAGCTCGTCCTCCCGGCGATCGGACCAGGCGGCCTCGACCGTCAGCACGTTGTCGAAGCGCTGCATGATCGCCTTGACGCCGGGTGGCAGCGGTTGCAGAAAGCGCAGGTGCAGCGACGAGACGCGCAGGCCCTCGTCGCGCAGGCGGTCGACTGCCTCCTCGATCACGCCCTTCGTTGAACCCCAACCGACGATCAGCAGCTCGCCGTCCGGGTCGCCGTAGACCTCCGGTGGACGGAGCGTCTTCTGGAGCGCGGCGAGCTTCAGGCTCCGGTGGCGCAGCCCGTCTTCGTTGCTGGCGGAGTCGTAGGCCACGTGGCTGTCGCGGTCGTGGGCGAGCCCGGTGACCGTGTGCATGCCGCCCGGCCGGCCCGGCACCAGGCGGGTGGCGATCCCGGTCACCGGGTCCCAGTCGTACGGGCGTGCCCCGGGCGGTGCGGGCGTCTGGTCGACGGGCGGCGCGAGCCAGTCCTCGCTGAACTCCGGCCGCGGGAACGGCTGCTGCGCCGTGGCCAGACTCGTGTCGGACAGGAGAACCACCGGGATGTGGAACGACTCCGCGATCTTGCGCGCGGTGATGACCGAGTAGAAGCAATCCTCGATGCTGCTCGCCGCCATCACGACCTTCGGCGCATCGCCATGGCTCCCGAACATCGCGGCGAGCAGGTCGCCCTGCTCGACCTTGGTCGGCAGGCCTGTGCTCGGGCCTCCGCGCTGCACGTTGATGATCACCAGCGGGATCTCCGCCATGGCGGCCAGCCCGATCGCTTCCTGCTTGAGCGAATAGCCCGGGCCGGAGGTGATCGTGACGGCGCACCGGCCGGCGTAGGACGCGCCGATCGCGAACGAGCACGCGGCGATCTCGTCCTCGGCCTGATGGACGATGCCGCCGGCCTGCTCGAAGATCGCGCTCAGGTAGTGCGACGCGGAGGTGGCGGGCGTGATCGGGTACATCGCGCAGATGTCCATCCCGGAGGCCAGCACGCCGAGCGCGAGCGCGGTGTTGCCGTTGCTGACGATCTGCGGCTCCGTCGACCGTTCGGCGGGGATCGCGTAGCGGAACTCGAGGTTCTCCTTCGCCCACGTCCAGCCCGCCTCGAGGAGTTCGATGTTCTTCGTGATGACCCGCTCATCCTTCTTGGCGAACACGGTGCGAACCTGCTCGCGGGCGATCCCCATGTCCAGGCTGTAGAGGTTGCAGAGGATGCCGAGCGCGAACATGTTCTTGCCGCGGCGCGGGTCGGCGACGAGCTTGCGGCATTCGACCTCCATCGGGATCTCGATCACGCGGAAGCCCTGGTCGAGCAGTTGCTCGACCGTCGCGGCAAACGAGGCGGCGAT
This sequence comes from uncultured Solirubrobacterales bacterium, assembly GCA_963757795.1. Classification (GTDB taxonomy): domain Bacteria; phylum Actinomycetota; class Thermoleophilia; order Solirubrobacterales; family Solirubrobacteraceae; genus Palsa-465. The sequence continues at coordinate 429,325 of CAVWSI010000004.1, forward strand.
CGTCGGATCGCGATCCTCGCGCCACATGCTCTCGAGCATGATCGTCGCGCCCGGCTTGAACTCGTTCGCCCGGACGCGACCGAGCAAGACCTGCTCGTTGAAAGCGACCGCGAGGTCCGCTTCATCACCGCCGTTGGTGACGCGGCGCTGTCCGATCCGGATACGCACGCCACTCGCACCGGCGACGCTGCGCGCCGGCGGCTGGATCTCCGCCGGGATGATCTCCACGGTCCAGATCCCGTTTCCCATCCTGGCGGCGATCGCACCGAGCGACTGGCCGCAGCGCTGCGCGCCCTCACCCGAGTCGCTGATCACTTCGACGATGTGCTCGCCGATGAGGACCGGCGCTTTCCCATTGGTGATGCTCATACCGTCACCCGCGCGTAGTTGTGTTCCCGGAGGTCGATGCCGAAGCGCTTGCCGGCCGAGTCGGCCGGCTCCGTCAGATACACGGCGTCCGTGTCGCGCAGCCCGAGGTGTGCCTTGATCTCTCGCGCCGCCATGCGCCCGGCGCCCATCGCCTCGATCACCGTTGCCGCTCCGGTCACGATGTCGCCGCCGGCCCACACGCCGGCGATCGACGTGGCGAGGCTTTCGTCGGCGACGATGTATCCGCGCTTGTCGAGCGCGAGCGACGAGGTCTGGCCGAGGATCGGGTTTGCGCTGGTCCCGATCGCGTACACGACCATGTCGATCTCGATCTCGAACTCGCTGTCGGGCATGGGCACCGGACGGCGGCGGCCCGACTCGTCCGGCTCACCCAGCTCCATCCGCTGGCAGCGGATCCCGCGCACGTTGTTGTCCGCGTCGCCCAGGATCTCGACCGGACTGGTCAGCCAGTGGAAGTCGATGCCCTCGTCCTCCGCGTGGTGAAGCTCTTCGGCGCGCGCCGGCGCCTCGTTGCGCGACCGCCGGTAGACGCAGGAGACGGAGGCCGCGCCGAGACGCAGGGAGACCCGCATCGCGTCCATCGCGGTGTTTCCGGCCCCGATGACGGCGACTCGCTTCCCGGCCTGAAGCGGCGTGTCGTAATCCGGAAAGTCCCTTGCGTGCATGAGGTTGCAGCGAGTCAGCAGTTCATTGGCCGACATCACTCCGGCCAGGGACTCGCCGGGGATGTTCATGAAGCTCGGCGCCCCCGCGCCGGTGCCGATGAACACGGCCTGGTAGTCGAGCTCGGTCAGCAGTTCCTCGACCGTGAAGAGCCGTCCGACGAGCGTGTTGCACTCGAACTTGACCCCGAGCGCGCGCAGATTGTCAATCTCGGCGTCGATCACCTGGTTGGGCAGGCGGAAGTCCGGAATCCCGTACTTGAGGACGCCGCCCGGCTCGTGAAAGGCCTCGTACACGGTGACGTCGCAGCCGGCCTTGGCCAGGTCGGCCGCACACGCCATGCCGGCGGGACCGGACCCGACGACGGCCACGCGCAGGCCGCACGGCTCGACGTAAGGCACGCTCGCCCAGCCCTCGGCGATGGCCAGGTCGCCGACGAACCGCTCGAGCCGCCCGATCGCCACCGGCTCGAGCGTCTCGCCGACCGTGCACGCGCCCTCGCACTGCGCCTCCTGCGGGCAGACCCGACCGCACACGGCCGGCAGCAGGTTCGTGTCGGTGATCGTCTCGTAGGCGCCGCGCAGGCTCTTCTCCGTGATCTTCACGATGAAGGCCGGGATGTCGATCTCGACCGGGCAGCCGCGGATGCACGGCTCGTCGGGGCACATCAGGCACCGGTCTGCCTCTCGCAGCGCGTCGTCGAGTGTGTAGCCGCAGGCGACCTCCCCGAAGTTGGTGGCGCGGACCTTCGGGTCTTGCTCCGGCATCGGCGTCCGCTCCTGCGGAATCGTCCGGATCGTCTTCTTCTTGTTTTTCGGAGCCGGCATCGTCACGCACCCGCCGGGAGGCGGCAGCTTTCCGACCAGCGCTCCAGCGCCGCCGTCTCGCTTGCCTTGAAGCGCCGTAGCCGCGCCATCAGGTCGTCGAAGTCGACCTCGTGCGCGTCGAAGTCCGGCCCGTCGACGCACGCGAACCTCACCCGGTCGCTTATCTTCACGCGGCACCCTCCGCACATGCCCGTGCCGTCGACCATCACGGGGTTCAGGCTCACCACCGTCCTGATCCCGTGCGGGCGCGTCGCCTCGGCGCAGAATTTCATCATGATCGGCGGGCCGATCGCGACGACCTCGTCGATGTCCGGGTGGTGTGTCATCGCCTGCTCGATCCCCGCGGTCACGAGCCCCTTGATGCCCTCTGACCCGTCGTCTGTGCAGACGATGAACTCGTCGCACACGGCCCGGAACTTGTCCTCCCAGAACATCAGCTCCTTGCTGCGGAAGCCGATCACGCCGATCACGTAGGCGCCGCTCTGCTTGTACGCGCGGGCCTGCGGATAGACCGGCGCGACGCCGAGGCCTCCGCCCACGCAGACGACCTTGCGCGCGTCGCCGATCTCGCTCGGATTGCCCATCGGGCCGACGAGCGCGTGTAGCTTGGTGCCGAGCTGACAGCCGGCCTGCATCTCCCTCGTCGTCTTTCCGACGGCCTGGACGACTAGCGTCACCGTACCGCGCTCGGGATCGAAGTCCGCGAGCGTGAGCGGGATCCGCTCGCCGCGGTCGTGCGCCATGACGATGACGAACTGTCCCGGCCTCGCGGCCTTGGCCATCCGCGGATGGAAGATCTCGAGCATGTACGTGACATCCGAGATGTCTTCGCGCCGGACGATTTCGAACGGATCCGCCATGAGGGGAGGAAAACAGTGTGTGACGACGGACACATCGGGGATAAGTACCGACGGCCGCGGGTGAACACCCGAGCAATTCTTCGCGGGCGGTCCGATCGGGGCGATCAACCCGCGTCGCCGCAGGACAATTACCGGGCCATGGGCGAACACCGGTCGAGCAGGCGTGCCGCTGGGATTCCGCTCGAGCGCGCGACGGCGGCCGCGGCCCTCGAGGCGGTGTTGGCGCCATGGCGGGTTCTGACCGATCCGCGGTTCGACGGCTTCGAGAACCTGCCGAGCGACGGGCGGTATCTCCTTGTCGGCAACCACACGGCATTCGGACTCTTCGACATCCCGTTCCTCGCCTTGGCCGTCCGCAAGCGAACCGGCGTGGGGATCCGGTCGCTCGGCGAGCGCCAGCACTTCCGCATCCCGGTCTGGCGGCGCCTGCTTGCGGACCTCGGCACCGTGAACGGGACGCGTGAAAACGCTCGTCGGCTGCTCGCCGACGGCGAGGCCGTGCTGGTCTTCCCGGGCGGCGGGCGCGAGGTCGCGCGGCACCGCGGAGACCACTATCCGCTGCTCTGGCGCGAGCGAATCGGTTTCGCGCGCCTGGCGCTCGAGTACGCCTATCCCGTCGTCCCGTTCTCCATGATCGGCGCCGACGATATGTGGGACGTCGTCGTGGATTCCGATAGCGCGCTGTACGCGCCGGCGCGCGCCCTCGCGCGGCGGCTTGACGTCGATCCCGAGATGCTCTGGCCGCTGGTTCGGGGGCTCGGGCCGACGCCGCTGCCTCGGCCGCAGCGGATCTACGGCCGCATCTCCGCACCGATCGACGCCTCGGCGTTCGGTTCCTCCTGGGAGCACAGCGAGGGCGCGCGAGCGCTCCGCGACGCGGTTCGTACGGCGGTGGCTCGGGGGATCGCCGACCTCCAGGCAGAACGTGAACGGGATCCTGCCCGCCGTCTCGCGCCCCGCCTGTGGGGTGAGGCAACTCGGCTCAGCCAAGCACAGGCCACCGAGCTGCGTCGGATTCTGCATCTCTGAGGACATCCGGGGCCGGTAGCGTGAGCGTCATCCCGAGCTGCCCGAGCCGATCAAGCCGAGGCTGCACGGTCGCGGACCATTGACAACCCACGACCCGTTGAGGACAGCCCGATGGCCGACATATTGCTGAGCGAACGCATCGCCGAACACGTGCATCTGCTCACGCTGAACCGACCTGAGCAGCTGAACGCGATGACCGCCTAGCTCTGCACCGCACTCCACAATGAACTGGACCGTCTCGCCGGGGACCGCTCGTGCCGCGCGATCGTTCTGACCGGCGCCGGCCGCGGCTTCTGCGCCGGACTTGACCTGCGTGGCTACGGCCAGGCGCCGGGCAACTCCGGCACGGATCCCGCCCGCGACCACTTTGGCAATCAGGAGCACATGTCACGCCTCGTCCACAAGCTCCGGTCGACACCGCAGCCGGTGATTGCCGCGGTCAACGGGCCTGCTGCGGGCATCGGGTTTGCGCTGACGCTTGGCGCCGACATCCGTTTCGCCGCCGGATCTGCCGTGTTCCGGTGCGCGTTCGTCAACATCGGGGTTTCCAACTGCGACATGGCGACGAGCTGGCTGTTGCCTCGGTTGATCGGTGCCTCACGGGCTCACGAACTGATGCTGACGGCACGGCGCCTGAGCGCCGAGGAGGCGATCAGGATCGGGCTCGTTGCCGACGTCGTCGATGACGGTGCGGTCGTGGACCGGGCGATCGAAAGCGCCCGGCAGATCGCACAATGGGCGCCGTGGGCGATCAGGTTGACCAAGCAGGGCATGTGGACTGCGCTCGAGATCCCCTCCCAGCATGCCGTGATCGAGTACGAGGACCGACAGCAGATCATGGCTTTGCACGGACAAGCTCCGCCGGAAGCGGTGTCGGCCTTTCTCGAGAAGCGCCCGGCCGCGTTCGCTGACTAGACGATCCAATCCCAAGCGGGCGATGGCGCTTTCAGGCGTCGAGTTCGTCTCGGATGTGCTCGAGTTCCCCTGGGCCTAGGGCGCTTTGGCGAGATAGCTGCGGCCGGCGCCTACGGTCACGGTCTTGTGCTTCGGGAAATCGCTAACGGTCACCGCCCCGCGGCGCACTCGGACCAGGGTTCCGTCGCAACGGTCGGCGGTGTCCCAGATTGTGCCGCGCACCGTAGCGGCGGCGTACCGGCCTCGCGTCTTGAAGCGGCCATTGGCGCTGGCGTGCAGGAGCTGGACAACGCGGGGGTTGGCGGCCGTCGTGGTGGCTGTGCCCGCGGCTCGGCCGCCGGCGCGACCGGCGCGGCAACTGGCAAACGATGGGGCTCCGCGAAATGCGCCTTCGAGCAGCGAGAGGGTCGTCAGCCCCTTGTCGCGGGCCTTGGAGGACTGGACGAGGCCGAACGCGGCTCCCCCGAACGTGCCCATCTGAGTCTTCCCTGCCCGGGTGGACGCGGCGAGCAGCTGGATCGCGCCGTGGCGCGCGTCGATCTGCGTGCCCACCGGCAGCTGGCGCGCTTCGGTCAGCGCCACGAAGCCGTGCCCGTTGGGCAGCCGCACCAGCACCTTTCCCGTCACCGCCGTCACGTTCAGCGTCTTGCCGAGGACCGGTGGCGGCAGCGGGTGCGGCGGTAGCGCCGATGAGCCGGCCAGCGTCAGCGAGATGTTGTCGGCATACGCGTCGTTGTACGCGCCGGCAAACTTGGTCGCGGTCAGGGCCACTCGGATCTTGCGCGTCCCCGACGGCACCGCGGCCGAGCCGCTGCGGGGCAGCAGCTGGGTCGTGTTGTTCCGGTCGGCCGCGGTGACCGGGCCGATGGTCAGACTGCCGAGCTGCTGGCTCCCAGATCCCAGGAACGTGGCGGTGATCGCGGCCTGGTCGTCCTGGGTAGCGAAACCTCCCAAGTCGGCGGAAAGCGTCGCTGTCACTCCGCCGGCGTCTATCTCCGCCGCCGCGGCCGGGACGGCGACGTCTTGGGTCGCCGTCTCGACGTTGTTACCGGCACGGTTGGCCGGGCCTCCGGCGAAGAACTGATTGGCGCCGCCGATCGCGGCGCTTGCGTTCGCGTCAGGGAAGTTCTGCGAGCCGACGGCATCGTAGGTGTGCTCGGTGATGTTGGTCGTGGTCGTCCATCCGGGGATCGGGACGGGTGCGGTGGTCGAACTGTCAGAAGAACCCGTGCCGGTCTCAGCACCGCCGTTCACGATCAGGTTGCCCACCGGGACCGCCGCCTGCGGCGTGCCTCCCCCAACGAGAAGCCAACCCGCGGCAAGCACGGAAACCAGCGACAGTCGTCTCCACGGTGAACTCACAGCGAACGCAACCTAACACCCGGTCCGTCCGGGCCGCAATGGTGTCCAGCGCGTACGTCCCACTCGAGCGCGCCGCCACCCTCCCGGGCGCCGTCTCCTCGGAACGGCGCGATCGCCTATCTGAGCGGGGTTTGGGTGTGAAGGCCTCCCGACGTGTGTGCTTGTGCTGGTGGCCGTGTGGGGGTTGGGTGGTCGCCCCGGGCATGCATGGACGGCGGGGGGTGGCGTGGAGCACTCTGCCGGCACGGATCATTGGCTTGTCGACCTCAGCGGGCGCTCGTCTCGGGGCGCCGTCGCGGACCGTCCCGGTCGATATGGCCTGAGTGCCGCCGCCGTCCGAATGTCCTGGCGACCGACGCAACCGTTCGACGGGCCGTGATGAGCAACGGCCGTGATCCATATCGAGTCGGAGCGGCATCGACGGCGCAGGCCTCCGCTTTTGCGGAGCCGAGATATGACCGGCAGGCTAGTACGACGCCCACGCCAGCAAGGAACGCTTAGTAGCTGGAGTTGCCTTATGTCGCCGAAATAGGTGGCGCCGCGCTGCTGATCGGCGGCGCCATAGGTGGGCTATATGTAGCCGCGGTTGCAATATTGCTGAACGTGGCATTTATGACTTCGGCTGCATGGCTACTTGTCGTTGGTGCGTACAGCGCAAGAATGAAGACATAGCCTCGAGCCACTGATTAGCGCCGAGTTAACAGCGACGGCGCGCTGCTGTGGTCATCGGAACCCCTAACCGGTCTGACCACGGACATGCCTCGCAGAATGATGCAGCCGCGCCCACCCCCCTGGCCGGGCGAGCGACTTGACGCCGGTCTCGGAGGAGAACACCCCGTTCCTTCAGCAGGTTCCGGCCGCCCGCGGCCGTGCCGCTCGAGGGTCGGTCGATTCTGATCGCGGCGTTTCGGTCGCCGTCCGGCTCGTCTAAAGACGGTCGGGCGGTTCTAAGGAGCGGGCGAGAAGAGTGTGCGTTTGCCCGATGTGCGCAGCGCGGCGGACTGTCACGATCGTCCTCGCTCGGTAGATGGCGTGGAGTCTCGATCCTGCTGGCGGACCGGTGGGCGCTGGTTGAGACGAGGAGCTCCGGCTGTCTTGCTACGGCGATCACTTGAACGGAAGGCGCGAGGATGCACGGTCGATTCGGTCTTAACGGCGTTCGCTCAGGCGCGAGGTGCTCCCTTGGTGTCCTGCGATGGGGGATGGTCTCGGTGGCGGTCGGATACGCCGCTCTTGCGATATTCGCGATCCAGGCGCCTGTGGCACATGCCGACGCCCTCTCGCAGACGTTCTCGACTCCCGGGACCTACCTCGTGGGCGCCCCGCTCTACGCAAACCTCGTCCATATCACCGTCCAGGGCGCAAGCGGGACTGCCGGTGGGGCTTCCTCTCCTTTTGGCACCAATCCGGGGGGCGCGGGTGGGCTCGGCACGGTCGTGACGGCAAGCGCGGTCGTGGGTTCCGGCGAGGCGATCACGGTGACCGTCGGCGCGGCCGGCGGCGGTCAGCAAGGTGCTGCGGGCGACGAGAACGGCGGCCGCGGCGGTAACGGCGGCGGGTTCTCGGAGGTGTTCAACAACGACGGAGGGATCATCGGGAACATCAACGCCCCGTTCTTTGACGTCGTCGGGCAGGGCGGGGGCGGCGGCGGTGGAGGTGGTGGCGCGTTCTTCGGCCAGGCGGGCGGCAACGGTGGTCAAGGACAGTTCGGATTCCCCGGCAACGGAAACGGGAGCGACGGCATGGGTACCGGGGCCGGAGCGGGCGGCCGCGGCGGTCCGACCGCGGACGGGTGCGGTGCAAACAACCAGTTTGGGAGTCCCCCACCCGCTCCCGCTGAGAGCGACGCTGGCGGCGGCGGCGGAGCCGGCGGGGGTCTGTGTTCCATCGCAGGCGCTTCTGGCGGCGCCGGTGGTGGTGGCGGCGGCGGCGGTGGCGCCGGCGGGAGCGACATCGAGAACACAAGCGGGGCGCCGAACATCACGCTCGCCGCCGCACCCGGCGACGGTTCGGTCACGCTCGATTACGTCCTGGGACCGACCGCTCCGCGGATCACCTCGGCGAACTCGCTGTCGGTGATGTCGAGCACCGGCAATGTGAGCTTTGCGGTGACGGGGACGGGCTACGGTCCTCCGAGCTTCTCGCTGTCCGGTGCGCCCTCGTGGCTGTCGATCGACCCTGTCACGGGGATGCTCTCGGGGAAGATCCCGGCCGGGCTGGTCGGAAAGGTCCCGTTCACGGTCCACGCGGCCAACGGGACGCCGCCGGATGCCGATCAGTCGTTCACGCTGACGCTGACCGCGTTGCCGGTGACACTGGTTGCGCCCGGGACGCTGAAGGGGAATGTGAGCAATCCGTTCTCGGCAGCGCTCGCCGCGCGAGGCGGGATCGCGCCGTACAAGTGGTCTTCGTCGGGAGCATTGCCCCCGGGCTTGAGTCTGACCCCCGGTGGACGGATCACTGGCACGCCCACCCGCACGGGCACGTTCACGTTCACCGCGACCGCGACCGACAGCGAGCAGCCGACGGCTGCCGCGGCCAGCGAACCGGTCACGATCACGATCGCGCCGCGCCAGTTGACGATCACGAGCGCCGCGTTGGCGAACGGGAAGGTCGGCGCGATCTACTCGCGGGGGCTGACCGCCGCGATGGGGATCGCGCCACTCGCGTGGCGCGTGAGCAACGGACACCTTCCTCCCGGCCTGACCCTGAACGCCAGTACCGGCGTGATCAGCGGGGTGCCGACGCAGCAGGGGACCTTCGCGTTCATGGTGAGCGTTACCGACGCGACGAACCCGAAGCCGATGACGGCGAGCGCGAGCCTGAGTGTCACAGTCGGCCCGAACATCCAGGCGGCCGTGTATGTGACCGACGGCGGCTACAGCGCGGTGCAGTCGTTCCCGCTCGGCTCCGCCGGCAACGTGAAGCCGACCACCTCGATCACCGGGTATTTGACCGGCCTGGACGCGACGACGGCCGCAGTGATCGACCCGGTGAGCGGAACTCTGTACATCGCCAGCGCCGGTACCCCGGAGATCGCTGAGTATCCGTACGGTGCGAGCGGCAACGTCGCGCCGTCATCCGTGATCGGCGGCGGCGACACCGGGTTGTCCTACCCTGCCGCGCTTGCGCTCGATGGCTCCGGCCGGCTGTACGTAGCCAACCACGCGGCCAACACCGTCACCGTGTACCAGGCCGGCGCAGCCGGCGACCAAAAGCCCGTCGCGACCATCGGCGGCACCAACACCGGCTTGGTCGCTCCGTCGGGTCTGACATTCGACCGGAGCGGCCATCTCTGGGTATCCAATGCGGGCGCCGACACCCTCACCGAGTACGCCGCCGGCGCCAACGGAGACGTCCAGCCCCTCGCGACCATCGGTGGAAGCTCCTCCGGACTCTCCGGACCCCAGGGGCTGGCTCTCGACACCGCCGGCAATCTGCTCGTGGCCAACCTGCTCAGCGGGACGCTGACCGAGTACGCGCCCACCGCCAACCTCAATGCGACACCGATGCGAACCATCTCTGGCCTTGCGCTCCCCGATGGAGTCGACGTCGACGCCACGGGCAACATCTACGTCGCAAATGAGCTGGCGGGCGTCAGCGAATACGGTCCCACCGCCACAGGCGCTGCCCCACCGACGGCAACGATCGCCGGTCCGGCCACGGGCATCTCCGGACCAAGCGGCGTGGCCGTGGCGCCACCGCTGGTGATTCGCACGAGCAGGCTACACCCGGGACACCTGGGGCGCCCCTACCGGACGCACCTGACTGCCAACCTTGGCACGACCCCTACCGCTGGACGGTGATCCACGGCAAGCTGGCCAGGGGCGTTCGCCTGCACCACGACGGGACGCTCGTCGGCCGACCGCGCAAAGTCGGCATCTACCGGTTCACCGTCCGCGTCAGAGACAGCTCACACCCCAGGATGACCGCCACCCGTCAACTCGTGCTTCTCGTGCAGAAGAAACGGTGAATCAGTGACAGAGCATGGCCACGAACCTGCGCCGGCTCGGTGCTGCCGCGCGCCCGAGTGTGAGCGTTAGTGCATTAACGCAAGCAATTGCGCGAAGGTAGGACCACACGTGCGTAGTTGCCACTGATGCGCCTGCTGCGAGCGGTCGGGGATGCTCGCATTCGGTCTAATGGTTACGTCGTGGGTTATGCGCCCCCGACGGCGGTAGGAGTTGCGTTCATGTTGCATTTCGCCCACGTGCGCGGCGGGCGCTTACGCGTTGGCGCGTCTGATTCTGCTCGAAGGGATGGGGGCCGCCACGGTGCGCGGGGTCGGTTACGTGCGATCGGGACGCTGCTTGGACTATGTTGCGCGCTGGCGACGTCAGCGGCGGTGGCAGTGGGTCTGTCCGGTGGCTCGTCGCGCAGACCGAGTCCTTCGACCGGCCTGATGCCGAATGGCCGTCAGCTGGCTCCGGCCGGCACTCGGATTACGCTTGGAAATCTCCCGCTCGGCGGGGCGGTCACGGCCGATGGGCGGTTCCTGTGGACGGTTTCGGCCGGGATTGGCAACAACGATGTGCGGATCGTGGATACGGTGGCGCATCGGGTGTGCCAGATCTTGCCGGTTCCCGGTGCGTCGGGGGGAATCGCGTTGGATTCGGTTCACCATTTGGCGTACGTGTCGGGGTTGGCGGTCTCGCTGTGGATCCCGACGCAGTTCACGCTCCCGGGCGCTCGAGGGAGCGATGTCCAGGTCTTCAGCTGGTCGTCTTCGTGCGGGCAGGCGCGCCTCGTGCGAGTGATCGCGGTCCCGCCCCAGCCGGGTGCTCTGGCTCCGCAGGCGTTCCCGCCGGCTCCGAACGGCCCGCGTCTCTCATGGCCGGAGAAGCTGGCGGTCTCGCCCGATGGCTCGCAGTTGTTGGTGGCTCTGAATCTGTCCGATAGCGCCGCGGTGGTCGACCTCAATCAGGGTGATCAGGTGCGCTATGTGCCGCTGGGGACCGGGGCCTATCCGTTCGGCGCCGCGATCCTGCCGGATGGGCGCACGGGGTTGGTGACCAACGAGGCGACGGGGACGATGTCGGTGATCGATATGCAGAGCGCCACGAAGATCGCCCGCATTCGCGTCGGCACGCGGCTGTCGCACCCCGAGGACATCGTGGTCAACAGCGCCGGCACGCGCGCGTTCACGGCTCTGTCCAACGACGATCGGGTCGTCGCGGTGGACCTCCGCTCGCGGCAGGTGTTGCGAACCATCTCGGTAAGGAGCATCTTTGGTTCGGGGACGATTCCCGGGGCGCTGGCGCTATCGCCGTCGGGCTCCCGGTTGTTCGTGGCCTTGTCGGGCGCGGATGCGCTGGCGGTGATCCGCGTACCGGGGAAGGGGACGGCGGCCAAGAAGGATTGGTCGGTCGTCGGACGGATACCGACAGCCGAGGAGCCCGAGGCGGTGCTCACCACCGCCGCTCACCACGGGAAGCCGGCACGGCTGATTTACATAGCCGCCCGGGGCGTCGACACAGGCCCGATTCCCAAGGGCCCGAATCCTAAGCTGGCGAGCGATCCGATCTTCTGGGCCTTTCACCCGATCCCCCCACCGAAGGTCGACATCTTCAACCAGGGGGTCGCCTACGGCGCGGTCAAGGTCCGCGGCCAGGCGGGGCTGATGGCGCTGCCTTCCGACGCGGAGATCGCCAAGCTCACCCCGATCGCGGACGACGAGCTGCACCCGATCGGTGCGCAATCGGCGCCGGCACAGACGCCGCTGCGCGCGCGCGGCCCGATCAAGCACATCTTCTTCGTGGTGCGCGAGAACCGCTCCTACGATCAGATGCTCGGCGACGTCAAGCGCGGCGACGGGGATCCTAAGCTGCTCGTGTTCAACAAGCGCGTGACCCCGAACATGCATTCGCTGGTCAATCGGTTCCCGCTGCTGGACAACGTGCTGGCCAACTCCGACGCATCGATCCAGGGGCACTACTGGACCAGCGCCGCAAGCGTTCCCGACTACGTCACCCGCAACTGGGTGCAGAACTACGCGGCGCGGCAGCGTCCCAACGACTTCAACGGGTACGCGGTCGCTCGACCGGCGGGCGGATTCCTGTTCGACCAGGCTGAACGCGAGCACATCTCCTACTTCAACTACGGCGAGGCGTTCGCCGGGCTCAGCGTGCTGCCGGACCGCAACCGGTCAGCCGCGCTGCTCAGGGAGGAGAAACGGGTCGCCGCGCACTCGGACTTCGGTCCTGACATCACGCCTGGCGGGTGCTACGCCTCGGACTTCCACATCGGCGCGATCGGCACGGGCCCCACGGACGGCGAAATCTTCGATTCCACCCTTCCAGCCGGTGCCCCCGCGGGCAGCAACTCCCACATGGGCTGTTTTCTCAAACGATTCGATCGACAGCTCGCCAAGGGCAAAGTCCCGTTTTTCAACTACCTCTCGTTCACCAACGATCACACGCGCGGGACCCAGCCAGGCTTCCCGACGCCGACCGCGATGGTGGCCGACGACGATCTCGCACTGGGGCAGCTCGTTTCGAAGATCTCGCATTCCAAGATCTGGTCCTCGTCCGCGATCTTTGTGGTCGAGGACGACTCCCAGGACGGGGCCGACCACCTCGACGCGCACCGGATTCCGGCGTTGGTGATCAGCCCCTACGCCCGGCGCGGTGCGGTGATCGATACGCGCTATGACCTGCTCTCGGTGATCCGCTCGATGGAGCTGATCATGGGCATGAAGCCGCTGGGCCTCACCGATGCGCTGGCCACCCCGATGTACAACCTGTTCTCATCCAAACCGCTCAACTCCGGCCCCGTGAACACGATCGTGCCCAAGATCAAGCTGCTCGCGCGCAACGGGCCGTCCGCGATATACGCGCAAGCGTCGAGCCGACTACCGCTCGGGACCCCGGACGCGATCCCGCAAGGAGAGCTGGACAGCATCATCTGGAGATCGGTCTACGGAGCGAACAGCACCCCGCCACCGCCCGGACCCAACGCCGGCAGTGACCAGTAGTCCGTCGCCCGGGCCACCGGTCCGTGCCGGCGGGCTGGTCAAGCGCTTTGAGAGCACGCTCGCGATCGACCACGTGGACCTCGAGGTACACGCGAGCGAGATCCGCGGGCTGCTCGGTCCCAACGGACCCGATCCGTACCTATCTGCAAGGGCGAATCTGGAACTGCTGGCCAGGCTCGACGGCAGGGGTGCGCGGCGGCGAATCGACGACGTCCTGGAGCGCGTTGATCTGGCCGGGCGCGCGCGTGACCGCGTGGGCGGGTATTCGACCGGCCTGCGCCAACGGCTCGGGATCGCGGCGGCGCTATTGCGCCAGCCGCGGCTGATGCTCCTCGATGAGCCCACCGGCGGCCTTGACCCGGCGGGCGTCCGCGAGGTCGGCGCGCTGCTGCGAGAGCTATCGGCGGAGGGCGTCGCGATCCTGCTGAGCAGCCACCTGATCGGTGAGATCGAAGGTACGTGCGACGGCTTCACGGTCCTGTCCCACGAGCCGGGCGCGCCGAAGCGACCCGAGCTTCGGCCGCCCGAGACACCAACCCTCACGCACGCGTGAGCGCGACCAAGGCAGTTGCAACGCTGGCGCACGCACGGCCCGTCGAGGCGAGCGCCCGGACGGGTATCCGGTGCGGCTACCTGACCGAGCGACGCAAGCTGACCACGCAACTTGCTCCGCGACTGCTGGCGCTGCTCTGCGTCCTCGCGCCGTTCGCGTTCACCGTCATCCTGAGATCGCAATCCGGCTCCCCCTCGGACACGATCTTCGGCGTGTGGGTGCACTCGTCCGGGTTTGCGATCCCGCTCGTGATCCTCGCGTTCTCCGGGTCGTGGGGCTTCCCGATCCTCGCCGCGGTGCTCGCGGGCGACGTCTTCTCCTCGGAAGACCGGTACGGGACCTGGAAGACGGTCCTGACCCGCTCGGTCCGGCGTCAGGAGCTGTTCGCCGGCAAGGTGCTCGCGGTCGCGACGCTCGTTGCCGGGTTGGTCGCGCTTCTGGCCCTCTCGAGCCTTGCCGCCGGCGTGCTGCTGGTCGGCGATCAGTCGCTCGTAGGCCTTAGCGGCGCGCTGGTCTCGCCCGGGCGCTGTGTCGTGCTGCTGGTCACGAGCTGGCTGTTCAGCGTGCTCCCCGCGCTTGGCTTCGCCAGCCTGGCGATGCTGCTCTCGATCGCGACGCGCAGCGGGATCGCCGGCACGCTTGGGACCATCCTTGCCGCGCTCGTCATGCAACTGCTCGCGCTCGTCGGCATCGGAACCTGGGTCCACGGGCTGCTGCTCGCCTCGGCGTTCGACGGCTGGCACGGACTGTTTACGGCGCACCCGTTCTACTCGCAGTTGCTGATCTCGTGCATCGTCAGCGTCGCGTGGATCGCCGCCTGCCTCATCGCCGCGTGGGCGATCCTGCGTCGCCGTGATTTCGCCGGCGTGCCGGCCGGCCACAGGCGCGGGTGGGGGGTGCCGCTGCGGGCCGTGCTCGTCTCGACTTCACTGATCGCAGTGCTCGCGATCGCGGCCAGCTGGGGGCCGGTCGGGGTCACCGCTGCTCGCCTGACGGACAGCATCGCTCCCACGTTCAGCAACCTCACCGTGCTCCAGCAGCGCCTGGTCGGCCGCGCCGTTGGGGCCAGCGCCAATCTCAGGGTCCTCGCGCGCTGCAGCCGTCGCTCTGGGACCAGCCGCGGGCCGGGCGACGACTGGTTTTGCACGCTCGACGCGCTGATCGCGCAGCCGGGTGCGGTGCCGTTCTGGGGTACCCCGGTCACATACGACGTCAGCGTGAAATCCAACGGGTGCTACAAGGCAGACGCACCCCCGGCGTCTGTCGGCAACCTGCTGATCCGCGATGCACGCGGCCACAACGTGGTCAACCCGATGGCCACGATCTACGGCTGCTTCGCCACCTTCTGACGGTCCCTGGCGAGCAGGACACAAGCTGCCAGCCGGACCTTTCGCGGCCACCCGCGCGAGTCTTCGCCGTTCGCAATCTGGTTCTTGGAGAGCCTCCCTCCGGAGACCTCGAAGCAGCGCTTCGGGGCCGGCTTGTGTGGCTCCTCGATGTCCAGGCCGGCGCGTCGTCTCGATGGCGCGGTCTCTCGGTCTGCGGGCAACTACGTTGCCCGTGTGAGCCGTGGTACGGATGGCGCGAGGGTCATGTGATGCGGACAATGGGCCATGACGTCAGCGGCGCTCTAGTTTCCAGTTGGTCCATTTGGCTTCGAGATATGCCAAAGGTCCGGCGAGGCGTGAGCGCTGTGCGTTTCCCGAATGCTCGCATGCAGATCCGAGGAGAATCGCATGGATACCCAGGTTGTCGGGGTTACCGCGCCGTGGCCAACGCGCACGGCCGTTAGCCGTACCGAGCTCGATCCGGTGTCGTTCCTGTACCGCAGCGCCGCGGTGCATCCCGACCGCGTCGCGGTTGTACATCTTGACCGCCGCTATAGCTACCGGGAGTTCGGCGAACGTGTGAATCGCCTCGCGTCCGCACTTCGTCAGCGTGGGCTGGAGCCGCGCGACCGCGTCGCCACTCTATGTCCCAACATCCCGGCCCTGCTGGAGCTGCTCCACGGCGTGCCGGCGGCAGGCGGTGTCCTGGTCCCGCTCAACACTCGGCTTGGCGCGCTGGAGATCCGCCACATGCTCGAACACTCGGGCGCGCGCATGTTGTTCGTGGATGCCGAGCTCGAGTCGCTGGTCGCGGAGCCCCCTGAGGGCGTCGAGATTGTCCGGGTCGACGACAGCGGTCAGGACACCGATCCGTACGAGCAGCTGCTCGCGGAGGGTGATCCGGCCGGTGTGCCCTCGATTCTGTTTGACGAGGAGCAACCCATCTCGATCAACTACACCTCCGGCACCACCGGACAGCCGAAGGGTGTGGTCTATACGTTCCGCGGCGCGTACCTGAATTCGCTTGGTCAGGTCATCGAAGCCGAGCTCGGGCATCACCCCGTCTATCTCTGGACGCTGCCGATGTTCCACTGCAACGGCTGGTGCTTCCCGTGGGCGGTAACGGCGGCGAGTGGAACGCACGTCTGCCTGCGTCAGGTGGATCCCGGTCTGATCTGGCGCTTGTTCGAAGATGAAGGTGTCACTCACTACAACGCCGCGCCCACGGTGCAGACCGCGCTCGTGACCCATCCCGCGGCGGCTCGGCTCGCGCGACAAATCACCACCTTGGTCGCGGGTGCGCCGCCCTCGCCGACGCTCCTTGAGCGCCTGGAGGAGCTCAACGTTCGGTCGGTGCACGTGTACGGGCTAACCGAGACGTATGGACCGAACACGCTGTGCGTGTGGCACGACGCCTGGAACGAGCTCGCGGCCGAGCCGCGGGCCCGTCTGCTGGCCCGCCAGGGTCAGCAGTACACGACGGCGGACGCGATCCGCGTCGTCGACAAGGAGATGCAGGATGTGCCGCAGGATGGCATCACGATCGGCGAAGTTGTGATGCGCGGCAACACGGTGATGACCGGTTACTTTGCGAGCGAGGAAGCCACCGAGGAGGCATTTCGAGGCGGCCGGTTCCACTCCGGGGACCTTGCGGTGTGGCATCCTGACGGGGCGATCGAGCTGCGCGACCGAGACAAGGACGTGATCATCTCCGGCGGCGAGAACATCTCCTCGATCGAAATCGAGCAGACCATTTGCGCGCACGCAGCGGTACTCGAGTGCGCGGTTGTGGCGGTCCCGGACGAGCGCTGGGGCGAACGTCCCAAGGCGTTCGTGACGCTCAAGGACGGCGGCGCCGTAGTGAGCCAGGAGGAGATCGTCGCCTTTTGCCGCGAGCGGCTCGCGCACTTCAAATGCCCGAAGGAAGTCGCGTTCGGACCGTTGCCCAAGACATCCACCGGAAAGGTGGAGAAGTTCGTGCTGCGCGAGCCCGAGTGGGCCGGCCACGAGCACCGCATCAACTAGTCACGTCTGAGGGCTGGGCCGGCACCGACTGTCGCAGGCGTCGGGAGCCGGCCACCCTCATGCGCCAGCTCGGGCTCCACGGCATCACCGTCCCGCAGGGACGCCGTCGGCACCGCGTTCGGTTGGCTTCGTCAAGCGGCTGTGTCGCGTGCGGCCGCCGGGTCGTCCAGCGGTGGCATCATCGGGCCGTCGCCCGACGGGTCAGCGATCCCGTCCTCCACCCACGTGTAGCGACCGGCCAGCACCTCCTGAGCGGCCGCGTAATTGGCGTCGTCGCGGTTGGACCAGAGCGCGCTGAACAGAGTCTCGGCTCGGCTCTTGGCCTGCCCGCAGAACAGCTCGGCGAGCTCGACTGCCTCGGTCTTGCGCTCGGGATGCTCGCTCCCGATCGTGTCGGCGTAGCAGACTGCCGCCGCGATCGCGAAAAGCTCGGCACCGATGTCAACGATGCGGGCAAGGAACGACTGCTTCTGCTGGAGCTTCGGCCTCCCAGCGGCCCACGCCCTCCAGGATCGCGCGCGCTACCTTGCGCGAGGATCGTCGACGTAGCGCAGGTAGGAGGCGAGCTGGCCGAACTCGTCGAAGGACCGTGGGCTCTGACCCTCGCCGACCGCCAGCGACGGCAGCCCGCCGGCGAGCGCGTCCTGCACCATCGACTTGACGTCGCCGTCCGGCTTCATGAGCGCGCTTGCCTCTTTGAGGAGAGCCTCGACTCCGTCGCGCGAGACCATCAAGTGCATGATCTCGCTCGAGCCCTTCGAAGATGCGGTTCACCCGGAAGTCACGCATCACCTGCTCGACCGGGACGGGCTTCTCGCCGCGCGCCTTCAGCGACGCCGCGGTCTCGTAGCCACGCCCGCCCCGCAGCTGGACGAGCGTGTCGATCACGCGCCAGCCAAGCTCGGCACCGTAGACCTTGCACATGGCGGCCTCGGTACGCACATCGTTGCCTTGTTGTCGGCCATTCGGCCGACGACGTCGAGCATCGCCTCCATACCGAACGCGCTGCCGGCGATGAACGCCACCATCTGCGCGACCGCGTCGTGCTTGCCGATCGACCGGCCCCACTGCGAGCGCTCCACCGCCCACTCGCGGGCGATCTTCGTAGCCCACTTGGCAGTTCCAACGGCGCTTGCCATCACCCCGAGCCGCCCCGTGTTCAGCGTGCTGAGCGCGATCTTGAGGCCGTCGCCCTCGCGAGCGATCCGGTTCTCCTCGGGCACGAACACGTTGTCCAGGAGCGTCACCGAGTTCTCGATCCCATGCAGCCCCATGAACGCGTTGCGGTGCTCCACCGTCACGCCCTTGCTGTCATACGGCATGACGAACGCGCTGATCCCCCCGCGGTGGCCCTCGCTCTCCGGCACCTTTGCCATCACCACGGTGATGTCCGCGATCGTGCCGTTCGTCGCCCACAGCTTGCGGCCGCTCAGCGAGTAGCCGCCCTCGACCGGCGTCGCGACGATGTCATCGTAGACCGGCTTCGCGATCGCACCCATCCGCGCCGGGTCAGTGCCCACTTCAGGCTCGGTCAGCAGGAACGCGCTGATGTGGTCCTTGGCGACCAGCGGCAGCCACGTGCGCTTCTGCTCCTCGCTGCCGAACAAGCGCAGCGGCTCCGCCACACCGATCGACTGATGCGCGCTGAGGAGCAGGGCAACCGCGGGGTGCCATGAAGCTGCCAGACCGATCGCCCGGTTGTAGTACACCTGCGTCAGGCCCAACCCGCCGTACTCCTCCTTGACCTTGATCCCGAGCGCGCCGATCGCCTTGAGCCCGTCCACCGCGCGATCGGGGATCTTTGCGTCGCTTCGATCTCGAGCGGATCCACCTCCGTTTCCAGGAACTCACGCAGCCGTGCCAGGAAACGCTCGCCCTTCTCAACCTGATCCGGATCCGACCGTGGCTGCGGATGGATCAGGTCGAACCGGAAGTCGCCGAGGAACAGCTGCCGACCGAAACTCGGCGGCCTCGACTCGGCCTGGCCGGAATCGCCGGCTTTCTTCTCTGAGACGTTGCTCGCCACGCGTTGCCCTCCTCTCGTTCCTCTCGTCACCCAAGCCCAGGGACTGGGGGAATGGCATCGTATACCGGACTGCGCGAGGAGCGGTGACGAAAACGCTCGCCGCCGACGAGACCCACGGATCGGCACAGTGTCCGATCAGGCAGCACCTCGGGGCCCCGGCGTCAGCAGCTCGTCGATCCGTCGGGCCTCTTGTACGGCATATCTCTGCGGCGGTTCGCTGTGCGAGCGAAGGCGATGAGGCGATGTCGACTGCGATCGACGCGGGAGTAAGCGAGGCTGGGCGGCCGGGTCTCAAGCGTCGGCGCTGCCGCCGAGTGTGCCCGAGCGAGTAGGCTATCCCGCTATGAGCAACGCATCCGGTATCGACTCCGTCGCCGTCGTGGGCGGCGGCCTGATGGGTGCCGGGATCGCTGAGGCCGTGGCCGTCGTCGGCGTCCCGGTCGTGCTGCGTGATGTGGACGAGGCCAGCATCGGGCGGGCACGGGATAAGATCGCGTCTTCGCTCGCGCGTGCCGTCGCCGGCGGCAAGCTGGACGCCGCGCTGGCCGGCTCCGCGCAGGAGCGGATCGAGCTCACGACCGATCTGGAGGCGATCGCGGGCGCGGATCTCGTGATCGAGGCCGTGCCCGAGAAGCTGGATTTGAAGCTCGACGTGATGCGGGCGATCGACGGCCTTGTGGGAGATGACTGCATGATCGCCTCGAACACGTCGTCGATCCCGATCGCCGAGCTTGCCCAGGCGGTGCACGATCCCGCGCGCGTGGTCGGGCTGCACTTCTTCTCTCCCGTGCCGGTGATGAAACTGGTCGAGGTCGTCGCCGCGCTCGACACGAGCGCGAGCACCGTCGAGACGGCAAAGGCGTTTGTCGAGAGGATCGGCAAGCACCCGATCGAGACGAAGGACCGCTCGGGCTTCATCGTCAACATGCTGCTGATCCCCTACCTCATGGCGGCCGTGCGGATGTACGCGGAGGGCTTTGCCACGCGCGAGGACATCGACGCGGGGATGAAGCTCGGCTGCGGGCACCCGATGGGGCCGCTTACGCTGTGCGACTTCATGGGACTCGACGTGCTCTACGCGATCTCCAACTCGCTCGTCGAGGAGTTCCAGGCTCACGAGTACGCGCCCGCCCCGCTGCTCAAGCGGATGATCGCCGCAGGCAGGCTCGGCCGCAAATCCGGGCGCGGATTCTACGAGTATGACTAGCACGCCGGGCGTTGCGCCGCGGCTGCCTATTTACACGGCGCCGGCTGATTGATCACGACCGGACTGTCGGATCCAGGGTTCGTGATTCCCATCAATGAGGGCAGTAGTGCGTGGGCCAGCGCGGCATGACCTCGGGTCGCTGAGCCCTGACTGGCTAGAAAAGCGCCCGCCGGCAAGGGACCTTGTGTGCCACCCCCGCGGATGTCGCCGACCGACAGTAAGCACGCACCCAACGCCACCCGAACGCACGCGAGCATACCCACGGCGAAGCGCACTCTTCCTGTCCCGGGTCTCTACAGCGTCGTGATCGCAGCCACGTCGAGCAGATCCGGATGATCAACGTCCTCAGAACAGCAGGACCGTGCTCCCCTCCGTGATCACGACGGGCGGGCTCCCAGTCGTGCTGACATTCTCCCTGACCCACTTGGCGGCGCGCAGGGAGGACTCGTCCGTGCCGACCTTGTCTTCGCAGATCGTCACAGTCACGCCGCCGTCGCCGCTACGAAAGGCTGCGTAGCTGACGAAGCCGGGCACACTGCTGATGAGGCTCCTCACTTCCTCCTCACTCTGGCCGAGGACATCGAACAGCTCCGAGGCACCCTGCCCGGAATAGCGCCGAACGGTCGCGTACATGACGCCTTCTCTTCCTGTGGCCGTCGCCACCACGGTTATCGTATTGCCACCTTATCGACCCCAGACGACCAGCACCACGCTGATCTGATCTAGGCACCGCGAGGGGCGGGAAGCGGGAAGCCTTCGCGCCCTCACGCACTCTGACTGTGGAGCGCTCGCCGATCGACGATCGCGCCAAGCTGGCTGGGCATGTGTCCTGTCCCGTCGGCGCCCGCCACCGTCACAGGCGACGGCTCGTCGGCACGCGCAGTCTCGCATCGACTACGCCCGGCCTCCTCATCCCAAATCCGATGATCGTCATCTCGCTTGGCTCTCGGGCCGTACGTCATGCACGGGGCCACATGAGTACTACTTACGTGGGGGCGTCAGCGGATCCTCGGGGGAGGCCCCGCCGTCCCGTAGCGAGTCACTCGCGGTTCCCGCCGAGCCCGCGGCCGGGGGCGCGGCGTTTCGCCTTCGCCGCCGGATCGCGACTATGGCCCCGATGACGATCGCGGCTGCAGCGGCGCCGATGAGCCCCCACGCCCAGCCCGGTAACCCGCTCGATTCTGGCTGCTCTTCCTTCGAGGCGGCAGCTGCCGCGGCTGCCGCTGCTGCGACGTGATCCGTCGTGGTTGTCGTCGTCGACGTGGTTGCCGGCGCCGCTGCCGTTTGGGTGTGAGTCACGGTGGTCGACGAGGTGGGCCCAGTGACGGTCTTGGTCCGGGTCGTCGTCGCAGACTGGGTCTTCGTGACCGTCGTGGATGAGGACGTCGTCGTCGTCGAAGTTGATGAAGGAGCCGCGGCCGCGGTCTTGGCCTGCTTCGTCGTGGTGGCTTGAGTCGTTGCGGACGCCGACTGTGAACGCGTCGCCTGACTCTTGGCGGGGGATGTCACAGACCGCGTCTGAGTGAGGCTGGCGCTGAGACTGCTGCTGAGACTCTTCCCTGCCCCTGAGCCACATGCCGCTACCAACACGGCGCCAAGGACCACAAGCACCCCGTTGAGAAGGAATCCTCTCGTTCGAGCGAGCCGATGCCGGCACGATGAAGGGTCGTCTGAATACGCCTCCGCCCCGGGGCGAGCGTGTGCCGTGTCAATCATGCAGGTCTAGAGTGCCCGCCCCGGGAGTCGGCTGCCATCACCCGATCCGGATGAAGCTCCGACAGCGTCTCCTCGACGCCGCTAGGACGAACCGATGCTTACCGGTGGTGCGCCGGGTTCCGGGGTCGGAGCGCCGGATGCCGCCAAGGAGATCGCCAAGGCCGTGGCGGATGTCGGCCGCACGTTCCTGCGGGGGTTGGCCAGCGGCATCTCCGGGCTCACCGCGTTCTTCCTGCTCAAAGATGGCCCGACAATCGGCCGGTGGATCGAGCGGCACATGGGCATGCAGCCGGCCGAGGCGAGGATCGTCGGGGTGCCGCTCCTGGGCGCAATCGCGATCGTCACCTTCCTGGCCAGCTACGTGCCGATCATCGGCGCCTGGACCGCTGGCATCTTCGTGCTCGCGCTGGCTCTCGCCACGACGGGGCGGCGCCGCCCGCCACCGCAAGCAGCACGGTGGACGTGCCGCGGCGGAGGTAACTTGGTCCGCGGTGGAGGCGGCGAAGCCGGCAGCCAAGGGGCACGGTTGGATCTACGTCGCGGCGCGGATCCTCACGCTCCTGCTGGGCGGGGTGTCGCTCTACCTGCTCGCGCCAAAGCCCGGCTGGGAATGGCCGTTCGAGGCCTTCCGGGCCAAGGGGCGAGTGCCGGTTCCGCCGGGTGAGTGCATCGAGGCCGATCGCGACGAGCGATCTCGAGTGCCTCTGTCGCGCACGCATCCTTCGCGGTCTTCAGCACCTTTTCCTCGCTGCCGCTTCCCCGCCGCAGGTCAAACGGCACCTTGGCCAACGCGAACGTTTGCGCCAGCGCGTCTTCCGCCCAGCCCATCGCGGCCTGCAACGGGTTGGCACCAGGACCGAGATCGGCCACCCGACGCTCGATGCGGCGGCCGCCACGACAGTCTGCTCGCCGCTTGCCTCTAGCGATCACGCTCGACGAGCGTCAGGGAAAGCTGAAGCTATCCTTGTTCATGGTTGGGTATCCGGGTCAGGAAGCCGTTGACTCGCGCGAACCTCGTCGGCTATGGCGTTGGCCTCAGGTTGACCGAGCGTCCCGGTCTGATCGACGTCCTCCTTGTCGGCGCAGTCGGTGTTGGCGGCGTCCACGGCCCGCTCTACCGCGCCGGCGATGGTTGACGCCTCGGCCGATTCAACTCCCTCCAGGACGATTTCCGAGCCTTGGACTATGTCGTTGAGGCGCAGATGCCCGACCGCCGCACGACCGGACAGCTCCAGCGTCAGCCGCGCCCTCAAGTCGCGCGACCATCGTGAGCTAGGGCTCCCCGAAAGCGCAAAGCGGACACGGACACCAACCCGCCCGGCGGCCAACGGCTCGCCGCGAGCGAAACCGACAATGTGGTGCTTCTCGGACATGTCTCTCCCTCACCACCCTTCGCAGCTGTGAACGCGCAGGGATGTTGCTCGCGCGCCTATCAAGCTACGGTACCCGTGCTCGCGGGCCAACATGCGGACGCAGCCGACACTGGCGGCGTCTCGCCTCGACTCGCGCGCTTCACTCTCCGCGGGCTTGATGGCGGCGTCGCACAACCCGCCGTCTGCGTGGCCGCGGCGGGGGGAAGGACCCGAGCGCGGCGCTTGACGACGAGCGCGGTCACAGGAGCCAAGAGCGGGCGCGGGTGCCCGAACAGGCGCGCGCCGCGGAGCGCGACGCGTTCGAGGAGGCTGTCGTCGCGGGGCCGCGAGACGCTGCAGTTGGCGCCGTTCGCGCGCTACGTCCGGGCTCGGGGGCGCGAGGTCTAGACTCCAAAGCCGTGTCCACCAGGCACCTGGACGATCTGCGAGTTCAGGCTCGCTACGCCCGCGAGCGGTATGACTTGTACAAGGCCAAGGTCTACGGACCGCGGCCGACCAGCCCGGCGCGCATGCGCGAGCTCGAACGGGAATGCGAGCGGGCAGGAGCACGTCTGCGCGCCGCTGAGGCCGAGGAGCGGCGCGCCCGCATTACAGGTGACACCACTCCGGATCCGAGCTGACGGTCCAGCGAGCGCGGCTTCACACGGCGGGCTGGTCCCCCGCTAACTGTGCGATGGGGCGGCGGCCAGCAGCTCTCCCGAGATGCTCTCCTCGGGCGTACACACGGCCGTCCGTGGCGATGACCTCATGCAGGCTCCCGTCGGGCATGTGGAAGCGGTCTCCCGTCGCCACGATCCTTACCTCGCTCTCGAGGTCTTAGGGCAGCCTGATCGTCGGTCAGTGTTCGCCCCTGTTCTTCGCGCGAGCCGCGGTTGGCGCGAGGTCCTCGCAGAGGAGTTTGGCTTGCTGGGCGGTGGGGGTGATGCGGATGACGTCCCATGCGAGGCCGAGCCGTTCGAGCGCGTCAATGAGCCAGCCGCCGGGGTCCAGTCACGCGTTCCCCACCTCCGCCCACCACGGCCTTACCCGCTGGCAACTTGTGCCATGCCTCACCGAAGGTGGGCAGGGCCAGCCAAGCGAGGTTGCGCGACTCGTCGCCGGTTCTGAAGCGCCGCCGGCCGAAGAAGTGACACAGTGAGTTGATCGAGAACGTCGCGTGGTGCAGGAACAGGATGCGGACGGCTCCGCCCCAGAGAAGGCCGGTGAGGCCGCCGACGATCGAGCCGGTGAGCGCGACCCCGAGGCCGAAGGAGAACGCGAGCCCGAGGAGCACCCAGAGCAGGAACGCGCGGTCGACCAGACGGATCACCGGGTCGCCGAGCAGGTCTCTGGCGTAACGGGCTGGATTCGCGCGGTCGATGCCGCGAAACATCCATCCGACATGGGCGTGAAACAGCCCCCTGAACGCTCCCCGCCAGCCGACGCCGTGATCGACGTGCGGGCTGTGTGGGTCACCGGGAAGGTCGGTGAAGGCGTGATGCTTGCGATGTGTCGAGACCCACTCGATCACCGGGCCCTCCACGGCCGCGGAGCCAAGGATCGCAAACAGTGCGCGCAGCGGCCGGCTGGTCATGAAGCTGCGGTGCGTGAACAGGCGGTGGTAGCCGACGGTCACCCCGACGACAGTCAGGACGTAGCTGACGGCCAGGACGACGAGGTCCTGCCAGTGCAGCGTTCCTCCCCACGCCAGCCAGATCGCGACGCCCAGCAGCGCGAGTGGAACGACCGTGAGGACGATGTTCGCGAGACGATCGAGCGTCTCATGTTCGACGGCGACGACGTCGCCACTCGATTGCTCGGACAAGAGATCCCGCTCCCTCCGGGAGCGTGTCGCGCCTGCCAACGCTTCGGTCGGCAGGCGCGAGAGCGCTACACCAGTTGGACGTGTCCGGCCTTGGGGCCCTTGTCGCCACGCTCGGCGTCGTAGGAGACCTTCGCGCCCTCGGCGAGCGAGCGATAGCCGTTGCCGACGATCGCGGTGTGATGGACGAACAAGTCCTTGGACTCGTCATCGGGCGTGATGAACCCAAAGCCCTTGTCGTCGCTGAACCATTTGACGGTTCCGGTAGCCATTGTTACCTCCGGCGTTGATGCGTGCTGCGAACGCGGAGATTGCGTGAGCAAGGGCTACGAGCGCTGGCACTACGTCGTTGGGCGAATAGCCCAACCTAATACTGTCATCCTAGCAACGGCGATCCGAGGACCCGGCACCGGCGACCTCCTGGGTGCGATGCGAAAAGATGCTCGGCACGGTTTGTTGTGCGGTGGAAACGGCTCGTGGCGGTCGGAGGCAGAACGTTCCGTCTTGAGAGAAATGCAGGAAAGCCGCCGTAGGGAGAGTAGGCTCTGAGTTCAACTCATTTCCGCCAGACGCCTCTCGGCTCTACGAGCGGCGCGTCGTTCGCATCGCCCGCGACTGATATGTGTGTGGCCGCCAGGAGGCGCGCTTGCGCAGATCTCATCGGAGTTCAACCCGTGTAGCGGGTCGGTCCGTATGAGCGGTGCTGGCTCATCGCCGGTTGCGGTGATGAGACCGTTTGCCGGCTTGCTGGGCTTGGGGGTTTCCAGACGGAGGTTGGTGCTGGCAGGTCTGTGGGTGACTGCGGCGGCGGCGCAGTGGGAGGCGCTGCGCCCGGTGATTGTCGGGGAGCATGCGGATCCGCCCGTGATCCTCTACCACGTGATTGGGGCGTCGTTCGCGGTCTGCGGTCTCCTCGCGTGGTGTCGCCGGCCGGATGCCCGGACGGGGCCGTTAATGGTGGTGAACTGTTCTTCGCGCGGCTGTTGCTGAGCCGCTTCGATTCGTCGGTGGCACAGACGGTTAAGATGGCCTTCGGGAATCTCTGGGTGATCACGTTCGTCGCGCTGCTGGTCTCGTTTCCAGGCCGTTCTCGGCGGTGGGTGTTGAGTGAGCGGGTGTTGATCGGCGTGTTTGTGCTCGCCGAGATCGTGCTGGTGATGGTATGGATGCTGTTCGTCGCCTTTCCGGGCAATCTCCTGCTCGTATCAGCGAATTCAGGCGTCGCGGATGAGTTCAACCGGGCGTCCGGGGTGATCGGTTTCGCGGCGGCCCTGTCGGTGGCGGTGCTCCTGGCGTCGCGTTGGCGGGCGGCTACGCCGGGGGTCCGCAGGGCGTCCGCGCCGGTCGTCGCGGGCGCGCTGACGCTGGTGTTCCTCTCGGGTCTGCTGGTTGGAAGGTGCGTTCACGGAGTTTCAGTCGCCGTTTCTGGTTCGGCCCACGCTGGTGGGGCCGCTGTTGGTTCCGGTTGTGTTCCTGGTTGGGATCTGGAGGACGTGGGTCGCCAGGGCGGCGGTTGCGGACCTGTTGGTCGAACTTGGCGCGACGCGCGGGGAGCCGTTGCAGGCGGTGTTGGCGAGGGCGCTTCGTGATCCAACTCTCACCCTTGCCTACTGGTTGCCGGAGTTCGCGTCGTATGTCGACAGCAGCGGGCAAGCGGTTTCGTTGCCCGAGGATTCCGGTGGCAGGCAGACGGCGATCGTCGAGCAGGATGGTGAGCGCGTGGCGGCGATCGTTTACGACGCCTCCTTGGCGGAGGAGCGCAAGCTGCTCGACGCGGTCATCGCCGCCGCCGGGTTCGCGCTGAGAAACGAGCGGCTCTCAGCCGAGCTTCGCGCCCGCGTGAGCGAGCTCGGCGCCTCGCGAGCGAGAATCCTCGAGGCGGGCGACAAGGAGCGTCGCCGGCTGGAGCGGAACCTGCACGACGGGGCGCAGCAGCGACTAGTCGCGCTGTCGATGCAGCTCACCTTGTTGAAGGGGCGCATACGCGATGACCCCGCGACGGCGGTGACGCTGGCCGCGAAGGCGAACGCTGACCTCGCCGAGTCGCTGGAGGAGCTCCGCGAGCTTGCTCGCGGCATCCATCCCTCGGCACTCGATCACGGGCTCGCGGTGGCGCTCGAGTCGCTGGCCGCGCAATCGGTTGTCTCCACACGCGTGACGGTCGAGTTGACTGATCGTTTGCCCGAGCCGATCGAAGTGGCGGCGTACTTCGTCGCCTCCGAAGCGCTGGCGAACGTCGACAAGCACGCGCGGGCGTCGAGAGCGACGGTGCGCGTCCGGCGTAACGCGCGGAGTGCGCTCATCGAGGTCGCCGACGACGGGGTTGGCGGTGCCGACGACGCGAACGGATCGGGACTGCGCGGCTTGGCGGATCGCGTTGAGGCGCTCGAGGGGCGGCTGCACGTTGTCAGCCAGGCCGGTGCCGGGACGACCGTCAGTGCGGTGATCCCATGCGCGTCCTGATCGCCGACGACAGCCTTTTGATCCGCGAAGGCCTCGCCTCGTTGCTGCGCGAGAGCGGGATCGAGGTCGTCGCACAAACCGACAGCGTTGACAGCTTGTTGCTGAAGGTCGCCGGTCACCGCCCGGACGTCGCGATCGTCGACATCCGCATGCCGCCGACGCACACCGACGAAGGGCTGCGTGCCGCCGCGGAAATCAGGCGCCGCTACCCGGAGGTGGGAATCCTGATCCTCTCCCAGCACGTCGAGGTCGGGGTCGCGACGCGCCTGCTCGCGGAGTCGGCGGCTGGGATCGGCTATCTGCTCAAGGACCGCGTCACCAACTTCGAAGACTTCACCGCGGCCTTGCGGCGCGTCGCTCGCGGCGGATCTGTTCTCGATCCGAAGGTCGTCTCACAACTCCTCGCGGGGGCCGGCGACGCGGACGATCCGCTCTCGGAGCTCACGCCGCGTGAGCGCGACGTGATCACATTGGTCGCCGAGGGACGCTCCAACAAAGGGATCGGGCAGCGGCTGTTCATCAGCGAGCGCGCGGTGCAGAAGCATGTGACCTCGATCTTCATCAAACTCGGCCTGCCACAGAGCGAGGACGATCACAGGCGGATCCTCGCCGTGCTCGCGTACGTGGGCTCCTAGCCCGGCAGCGCGAGGGTGCGTCTGGACGCACCCTGAATGGACGGGTTCGACGCACCGTGCGACACCTGCCCGGTCCATAGCCATCACGAGATGTCGGCTCCAAGCTCCTAGGAGAGCAATTCCCCTTCCGGAGGAGCAGCGATGAAGACCGTATTGGTGCACGATCGAGCAGTCGGGCCGCCCGCGGAGCGTGCGCTGCCCCAGTCCGCTCCGGCGGTCGCCCTTCGCGACGTCCGCAAGGTTCACGGCCAGGGCGATGCGGCGGTCGTCGCCCTCGACGGGATCAGCGTCGAGCTGTCGCAGGGGTCGTTCATCGCGATCATGGGGCCGTCGGGGTCGGGCAAGAGCACGCTCCTGCACGTGGCGGCGGGGCTCGACCGACCCACCTCCGGCACCGTCGCGCTCGGGGACACCGAGCTGGCGAGGCTAAGCGAACGACGGCTGACGATCCTAAGGCGCGAGCGGATCGGGTTCGTCTTCCAGGCTTTCAACCTGATGCCGTCGCTTACGGTCACCCAGAACATCGCCCGCCCGTTGCGCTTGGACGGCCGGCGCCCCCGGCGCTCCGACGTGCGCGAAGTCGCCGCGCGGGTAGGGCTGGAGAACCGCCTGCGCCACCGTCCCTCTCAACTCTCCGGCGGACAGCAGCAGCGGGTCGCGATCGCCCGCGCGCTCGTCATCCGGCCCGAGCTCGTGTTCGCCGATGAACCGACCGGAGCGCTGGACACGCAGACCGGGCGCGGCGTGCTCGCACTCCTACGCCAGGTCGTGGACACGGATGGCCACACCGTCGTGATGGTCACCCATGACCCACAGGCCGCCGCGTACGCCGACCGCGTCGTCCTGCTCGCCGACGGACGGCTCGCCGGGATGCTCGAGGCTCCCAGCGCCGACCAGGTCGCCGAACACCTGGCGCATCTGGAGAGCTGAACCATGTTGCGTTTCGCCATCCTCAGTGCCCGCGGCCGCCTCGGCATGTTCACCGGCGCCCTTCTGGCGCTGTTCGCGTCGGCCGTGCTCGTCATGGCCGGCGGCATGATGCTCGAAGCCGCCTTGCGGGGCCATCCGCCCGTCGAGCGTTACGCCGCCGCCACGGCCGTGGTGAGCGGACAGCAGATCGTCGGCGCCGACCACGACGTCCCGCTGGGTGAACGCGCCCGCGCGAGCTCCGGGCTCGTCGCTCGGCTGGCGGCCGTCCCTGGCGTCCGGACCGTAGTCGGCGACGTGTCGGCGCCGGTCCGCCTCGGCAGCCGGACCGCGGTCGCCCACGGGTGGAGCAGCGCGGCGCTGACGCCTTACCTTCTCAGCTCCGGACGCGCGCCTGTCCGACCCGACGAAGCCGTCACCGGCTACCCCGCGGCGCTCGGCGCCCGGCTGCGCCTCGCGTCCACCGAAGCCGCCCGCACCGTGACCGTGGTCGGCGTGGCTCGCCTCCGCCACCTCGTCCGGCGGCAAACGGCGATCTTCCTCACCGACGCGCAGGCCGCGCGGCTGGCCGGCCATCCCGGACGCGTCGACGCGGTCGGGGTGCTCGCAGCCCCCGGCTTCGACACCTCGCGGCTGCGCGCCGCCGCTCGCGGCGCGGTGGTGCTCACCGGGGACGCGCGCGGCCGGGCCGAGTATCCCGAAGCTCCAGACGGCGCGGACCACGCTGATCGCGGTCACCGCGTCATTCGGAGGCCTCGCGCTGTTCATCGCGATCTTCGTCGTCGCCAGCACGATGGGCCTGTCGATCCAGCAGCGCGAGCGCGAGATCGCGCTGCTGCGAGCGGTGGCCGCGACGCCCGGTCAGATTCGCCGCATGATCGCGTGGGAGGCGACAATCGTCGCCCTGATCGGCTCCGCGGCCGGAATATGGCCGGGGGCCATCCTCGGCCGAGCGCTCGCGCATGCGCTCGTGCGCCACGGCATCGCACCGCCACCCTTCTCCGTAGGCGTTGACGGGCTGCAAATCGCAGCGGTCATCGCTGGCTGCGTCACCGCAGCGCTGCTCGCCGTCCTCGCAGCCGGACGGCGTGCCGCGCGCGTGCCGCCAACCCACGCCCTGAACGAAGCCGCCGTCCAGCCACGACTGCTCGGCCCCGGCCGCGTCATCGACGGACTGCTGGCGCTCGCTGGCGCGGTGCCGCTGTTCGCCGTCTCCGCCACCACCGCCGCCCCGGACACCGCCGCGGCGACATCGGAAATGACCGCGCTCTTCCTCGTGGTGGCGGTGGGCTGCCTGGGGCCGATCGTGGCACGGCTCGCCGCCGGGCTCCTGGGGCCACCCCTGGCCCGAATCTCCCCCTTGGGCGGCTTCCTCGCCTCCGCGAACCTGCGCACCGCCACCCGGCGTTTCTCGTCGGCCAGCACCCCCTGGTGCTCACGGTCGCGATGAGCTGCACGCTGCTCTTCAGTACGACCACCCAGGACCACGCCGTCACCCAGCAGCGGCACGCCGGGCTGTCCGGCGAGCTTGCCATCACGGATGCCGGTCCTGGGTTGCCGGCCGCGACGCTCGCGGAGGTCCGCGCCGCGCCAGGCGTGCGCTCGGCGGTCGCCCTGACCCCTACCACGCTCGGCCCGAGCCTGGGGATCTCCGATGACACCATCTCCGCCGTCATCCTCAACGGTGCCACGGGCGGAGGGCTCGACCCTGGCGTAACCGTCGGCTCTCTGGCGGCGTTGCACGGCGACACGATCGCGCTCGGGCGCCACCGCGCCGACGCCGCGCACGCCCACGTCGGAGACCGAGTGCCGATCATGCTCGGGGACGGAACCCGCGCCCGTGCCACCGTCGTGGCGATCTATACCCGGGCTCTGGCGTTCGGCGACGCCCTGCTCTCGCCCGAGCTCGCGGCAGGCCACCACACCACCCCAGCGCTCGGCACGATCCTCGTACGGACCAGCAGCCCCGGCGCCGTCGCCCACCGCCTGCGCGCACTCGCTCCCCGCTATCCCGGACTCCGGTTCAGCGACCGCGCATCGCTGACGACCGCCACCGACACCGAGCGTGAGACAAACCGCTGGCTGGGGCCGCTGTTCGTGGTGATCATCTTCGCCTTCACCTCGATCGCCGTGGTCAACACGCTGACGATGATCGCGCTGCAGCGCCGCCGCGAGCTGTCGCTGCTGCGACTCGCCGGCGGTACGCGCGGTCAGGTGCGGTCGATGGCACGCTGGGAAGCCGGCTTGATCATCACGATCGGGCTCGGGCTCGGACTGGCGATCGCGGCCGCGGCACTGCTGCCCCTCAGCCACGCGCTGACCGGCAGCATCCGTCCTTACGTCCCGCCCGGGCAGCTCGCCGCGATCCTCGGCTTCTCGGCAGCGCTCGCGCTGCTGGCCCTGGCGCTGCCGACGCGGCGAGCGCTGCGCTCGCGGCCGGTCGAGGCGATCGCGCTCGGCGAATAGCAGGCGTGTCGTTTCCCACTGCCCCTCACACAGAGATAGGAAGGGACCAGATGTCACCCATGAAACACTCGAACAATGTGGCGGCCCGGATGGGTCGCTGGAGCGCAGGGCACCGCAAGACCGCGATCGTCGGCTGGCTCGCGTTCGTGATCATCGCCGTCGCCCTCGGAACCGGCGCGGGGCTGAGGCAGATCGACGCCTCCAACGGCAACGTTGGCCAGGCGCGGAAGGCTGACCAGCTCCTCACCCACGCCGGTTTCAAGCAAGCAGGTCCGCTGACCGAGATCGTCGTGATCCAGAGCAAACAGCGAACGATCTCCGACCCCGCGTTCAGGGCAACCGTCTCAGACGTCATCGGGGCGGTCGCCCCATCTCCGAACATCCACGCGCTGCGCTCGCCGCTCGATCGCGCCAACCACGCGCAAGTCTCAGCGGACGGTCGCACTGCGCTGGTGGAATGGGAGATGAACGGCACGCAGAAGACAGCCGAGAAGAACGTCGACGCGCTGACCGCTCAGACGGCAGCGGTCGCCAAGGCCCACCCCGCCTTCTACGTCGGCGAGGCCGGCGCAGCCAGTTCGACCAAGGCGCTCGACAGGCTGTTCAGCTCTCAGCTCGGAACGCCGGGATGCGGTCGCTGCCGCTCACGCTGCTGATCCTGGCGCTCGTGTTCGGCTCGCTGGTCGCCGGGTTGGTGCCGCTCGCCCTCGGATTCACCTCCGTGCTCGCGACGATCGGTCTGGTGTCACTTGAGAGCCACCTGGTGCCGATGGACCAGAACGTCACCGCCGTCATCCTGCTCATCGGCCTTGCCGTTGGCGTCGACTACAGCCTGTTCTATTTGCGTCGAGAGCGAGAAGAACGAGCGGAGGGGCGCTCGGAAGGGGCAGCCCTTGCGGCCGCCGCGGCCACCTCCGGCCGATCCGTCCTGATCTCCGGCGCCACGGTGATCATCGCGATGGCCGGAATGCTGCTCTCAGGCAGCCAGGTGTTCATCGGGTTCTCCATCGCCACCATGACCGTCGTCGCAGTCGCGATGCTCGGCTCGCTGACCGTGCTCCCCGCCGTACTCTCAAAGCTGGGCGACCGCGTCGAGACCGGCCGGATCCCGCTGCTCGGCCGGCTGCGCCGCCCGGCAGGCGAGAGCCGGGTGTGGGCCAAGCTCCTCAACCCGGCCCTGCGGCGACCCGTCACGTCGATCATCGCGACGGTTGCGGTGCTGCTCGTGCTGGCGATCCCCGCGCTCAACCTCCACTTGCGCAGTCAGGCCTCTCAGCTGCGCCCCACGGCGACCCCGTGGTGCGCACCGGCGAGCTGATCCAGGCTGCCCTTCCGGGCCAGGCAAACCCGGCGATCGTCGCCGTCAAGACCAACACCGACTCGCCGGCGTTCACACGCGCCGTCGCCCGCCTCCGCGCCAAAGCGGCCACGAGCGACGAGGTGCAGGGTCCGCTCCGGGTCGAGACGAACGCCGGCCACACGCTGGCGCGGATCTCGATCCCAATCATCGGCGACGGAGTCAACAAGACATCAACGCGAGCATCGCTCACGCTACGAAACGATCTGCTGCCAGCGACAGTCGGGACACTCGCCGGCGCCAGCTACGCGGTGACGGGCGACACCGCCGCCGCCCACGACAACAACCAGCAGATGCGCGAATCGCTCCCGATCGTGTTCGCGTTCGTACTCACGTTCGCGTTCCTGCTGATACTCGCCTCGTTCCGCTCGATCGTGATCGCAGCGATCTCGCTGGTCTGCAACCTGCTGTCGGTCGCCGCCGCCTACGGCGTTATGGTGGCCGTGTTCCAGTACGGATGGGGCGAGTCGCTGCTGGACTTCAAGCCCAACGGCGGCATCACCCCGTGGCTGCCGATGTTCATGTTCGTAATCCTGTTCGGTCTCTCGATGGACTATCAGGTATTCATTCTCAGCCGCATCCGCGAGGCATACGACAGAGGCCTCGACACAAAAGAGGCCGTCGCGCGAGGGATCAAGAGCACCGCAGGCACCGTCACCAGCGCCGCCATCGTGATGGTCGGAGTGTTCCTGATCTTCGCCACGCTCCCGATCATCGACATGAAAGAGATGGGCGTCGGCCTCGCCGCCGCAGTCCTGATCGACGCCACGATCGTCCGCGCGATGCTCCTTCCCGCAATGATGCGGCTAGCCGGCGAGCACAGTTGGTACCTGCCCCGCTGGCTCTACTGGCTACCCCAACTCGAGCCAGTCGCGCCCTCCGCACCGGCTGCCGCGTAGCGCAACACCAAGAACCGGAGGCGACCAAGGGTCCGGACTGCGAGGTCCGGACCCTTCACTGAGGAAGAGAGCGCGCAGGGGCTCGGCGCCGTTCACGACTGTCCGACGGCCTGCATTGCGACATGCTGCCGAGCGTGTATCGCCGTGAGGCCTATGAGTCGGCGAACACTGTCGCCGGTCGACCACGGCCAGAGCGCGTCAGCGATTACGCGTATGTCGACCCGAATATGTCTTCGCTGGCCGCGAGCGTTCGAAAACCGCGGGCCCGCCCCAACAGGGGGAATGGGAGTACAGTCGTAGCTGAGTCGGCTCTGCGGCGAGATTTTCACTCCACGCCCGAATGCCACCGACGACGCGTTCTGCGTCATGAGGCGGGAGGCGTGGGCTAATGGTTTTCACGGTGGGGCCGGCGTATTGCTCTATGGGCGTGACGCCACCGGCCGGTGGCCGACGGCCCGATCTGGTTGACCGCGCGGATGCTCGCCCTCTTCCGTGGGCGCATCTCGACAGAGGGACGGGAAAGCGTGACGTCGATGATGACCACAGATGTCAGGAACTGATCTTCAGGAGCTGGACGAGGTCAAGGCTCTGATCGAGCGTGGGCTGCAGCTCGGCGTGCGCTCCTACGCGGAGATCGCGAAGGCGACGGCGGAGCTCGATCTGGAAGACACCGACGTCGAAGAGCTGCACGGGGTCTTCGAGCGCTGCGAGATCGAGTTGCTCGAGGAGATCGATCCGGCCGCCGCGGCGAGCCTGATCATCGAACGCGCGCCCGACAAGCGGACCCGCCGCAAGGCTGTGCTGAGCCTGGAGCCGGAGGGAACGACGGATGGCCTGCAGCTGTTTCTGAAGGGCATCGGAAAGGTGCCACTGCTGACGGCTCAGGAGGAGGTTGATCTGTCCAAGCGGATCGAGCGAGGCTCGATCGAGGCCAAACAGAGGATGGTCGAGTCCAACCTGCGGCTGGTCGTCTCGATCGCCAAGCGCTACCGAAACCAGGGGCTGCCGTTCCTCGATCTGATCCAGGAGGGCACGCTCGGTCTCGTCCGTGCGACAGAGAAGTTCGACCACCGACGGGGCTTCAAGTTCTCGACTTACGCCAATTGGTGGATACGCCAGGCGATCGCCCGTTCGCTCGCGGACAAGGCGCGCACGATCCGGATCCCGGTTCACGTCGTTGAGAAGCTCAACCGGATCGGGCGCGCGGAGCGCAAGCTCATGACCGGCCTCGGCCGCGAGCCAACCGACGAAGAGATCGCCGAGGTGACCGGGATCGAGCCCGAGGAGGTCGAGTCGATCCGGCGCTCCGCGCAGGCGCCGATCTCACTCGAGAAGCCCGTCGGTGACGAGGAGCAGACCGAGTTCGGCCAGTTGATCGCCGACGAGCAAGCCGAATCTCCCTACCAGCGCGCCGTCGAGACCCTCACGAACGAAGCGCTGCGCGACGCGCTCGAGAACCTCTCCTACCGCGAACGGCGCGTGATCGAGTTGCGCTACGGCCTCGGCGACCAGGAGCCCCGCACCCTCGACGAGGTCGGGCGTACGTTCAACGTCACCCGCGGCGAATCCGCCAGATCGAACACCGGTCGCTCAAGAAGCTCCAAGAGCTCCAGGAGACCCAGCGGTTGCGCGACGAGGTCGACATCGCGTCGAACTATTGGCCACGTCCCCCGAAGCGCCGCACCCGGTAGTCCGGAAGGACCGAGGCCACGGTGTGGGCTGTGGTAGCCTCGTCTGTGCGCTCAGCGAGCTCCCCCGCCCTTCTCGCTTTCCGGGCGACATATCCGATGAGAAGGGCAGAGAGGCGGTCGGCCATGGCCACCGCGACTAGATTTCGAGCTCGGCGCGGAGCGATCAGGTGACTTTGTGATGAGCCGAGCATGCCCAGCGTGCAATCGCCTGGCGGGCAATAGCCAGCCGTGATCACATGACCCACCTTTGCTGCCCACGTTGCCGGTTGCGCTTCACTCGCTCCTCAGCGGCGTATCT
Source organism: uncultured Solirubrobacterales bacterium (assembly GCA_963757795.1). GTDB lineage: Bacteria > Actinomycetota > Thermoleophilia > Solirubrobacterales > Solirubrobacteraceae > Palsa-465. The sequence goes on from CAVWSI010000004.1 coordinate 465,109, forward strand.
GGTTTCTTGCCCCGAGTGCGGTGAGCCACCGAAACCGTCCCCGCTGGAGGACACCGTCGGATTCCGTGTCTTCAGGCTCGACGACGTTCCTCACTCGATGCCCGAGGCGGTCGCCATCTCGATCCCGGTTATCGAACCAGGCGGAGCGCGATCGTGAGCGACCTGCACCTACGCATCCTTCGCCTGGTGGCGCGCAGGACCCAGCGCGACCTCGAGGACCACGACGCTGCCGACCACGTTGTCAACGCCGCATCCAGGCGCCGGCGGCAAGACCTCACGCGGACCGCGATGCGCACCCGAGATCGCGTCACCGAGGCTCGAGCACGACGGCGTCACCAGTCGGGGGCCCGGACCGGCGAGGGCGCTACGGATGACGGGGTCCAACCCCACGCGTCCTGCCTAACGGACCACCGAAAGGAACCGGCAGCCCCAGATGCATTCAACCGTGCTGGTCATCGGGCTGCTGCTCGCGTTGGCATGTGCGTGTGGAGCGAGCCTCGGCGGTCTCCTGAAGCAGAAAGGGGCGGTTCATACCCAGGACGTCGACCTCCGACATCCGTGGCAGAGCGCAGCCGCGTTGTTTCGCTCGAAGTGGTTTGTGGTTGGCTGGATCACCGCGGCCTTCGCCTGGCTCCTGCATGTCGGCGCACTGGCCCTCGCCCCGCTCTCGCTGGGCCAAGCGGTGATCTCCGGCGGGATCGTCGTGCTTGGATTGCTTGCGGAGCGATTCTTCGACTTGCAGGTGACCCGCCGCCAGTGGGCAGGGCTGGTGCTCGTCGGGCTCGGCATGGCGGCACTCGGCGCCACCGCTCACGGCGACAGCAACCACTCGAGCTACGGAACGCTTGCGATAGCCGCCTTTGAAGTGACTGCCGTCGCACTCGGCCTCGGTTGCGCCGCGGGTTGTCGCCGGGACTCGAGGCGCGACCTGCACGGTCTGCTGCTCGGACTCGCTGGTGGGGTCTTCTTCGGGGTTTCAGACGTCTCGATCAAGGCCGTGGCGGGTGGCTCACAGGGACTCCTCGGTCTGGTTGGACCGTCGACGTTCCTCGGCGTTCTGGCTGCCATCGGGGCATTCTTTGTGACGGCGAGAAGTCTGCAAATCGGCAACGCGATTGGGGTCATAGCAGCCACCACGTCGGCCGCCGCAGTAGTAGGCATCATCGGCGGGATCGTGCTGTTTGGCGACCCGTTGGGTAGTAATCCAGCGATGGTCGTCGGCCGGCTGCTCGCGTTCATCCTGGTGGTGTCCGCGGTTGCCCTCGTGCCGGCGCCGCTTCGCGCACACGAGGCTGTGCAACCCAAGTCCTCCGGCCGCCGAATTCTGTGACCGGCGGTGAGCGAGAGCAGAGGCCTCGGATGACAATCGCGGCCCACCCGTTCCCGCGACCGGTGAACTCGATCTTGATCGCCGGCGGCAGAGGCGCTCCCGCGCGCGCGCGCCGGCACCTCCTCACCCAGCTCGACGCAGGCATCCCCGCTTCCCGGGCCTCGGACGCGGCGGTGATCGTCAGCGAGCTCGTGACCAACAGCGTAATTCACGCTCAGGTCGGCACAGACCGCGCGATCCTGCTCGAGCTGACGGCGCTCGGAGATTATCTACGAATAGCGGTCATCGACCCTGGGGCTCAGAGTTCAAACCTCGGATCCGCCCAGCCGATCCCGACGTGCCCGGCGGGTTCGGGCTGCGTCTCGTGCATGACATGTCTTCGGCCTGGGGAGTGGTACGCGAGGCCGCAGGCACGACTCGCGTGTGGTGCGACCTCCCCCTCGATCGCGTCCATCCGTCGACCTGAAGACCGACGGCGTTTCGTGCGCGTCACGTCAGCGGCTCGGAATCGCGCTACCGAGGAAAGTAAGCACACGTGTCGTGTACGTCTGCGGGTGCTCGCTGAATGCGTTTGTGTGGCTGGCGTCTGGCACGTACCAGAGGGTTGCCCTCGGTCCGATCAGTGCCCGATAGGCGCTGTCGATTGTGTGCTCGTTGGCTGCGCCTGAGGCGATGAGGAGCACCGGGACATGGGTGCGGGCGACGATGCTCTTCAGCGGGGCGGGTTCGGTCTCGCCCGAGACGAGCTCGATCGCGCGCATTGTCAACCAGGTCTCCGAGAGGAACACCGGGGCGAGCCTGGGGCGAACGAGCCTGGGCGTCGCCGAGCGTGGACGCGCCTGCGCCGTCGGCGACGACGGCATGGAGCGCCACCCCAGATCCGGCCGCGGGCAGCGTCCTGCCATCGGCACCCATCGAGAGCCCGAGCGCCGCGATCCGCTGCGGGCTGATGCCGGGCTGACGATCGAGGAACGGCGCCCGCGCCGGCGAAGGTCGTCTGCGCCGCCCCAGCCCAAGGCATTGGTTTGTCCCGCGCTCTGGCCGTGGCCGCGGGCGTCATAGGCGAGGATGCCGTAGCCAGCCGAGCTAAGCATCCGCAGCTGCGGCAGGGTGTCGGCGCGGGTGCCGTGGGACCCGTGGAGCAGGACGACGGCGGCGCCATTGCGACTCGGGGCGTACCAGGCTGACAGACGAGTCCCGGTCCCGCGCCGAGAACGTGACGTCGCGAGCGCCCGTTACGGCCAGGGTTCGAGCGCTTGGGATCGCCTCCCGCGGGGCGTGCGTCGCGACACCGGCGTTGAGCGCCGGAGCGATCAGCCACTGCGCGACTACGAACAGCGCGACGACCCCTCCCGCCAGCTTTATCGCCAGGGGCCAACCGCGCAGCGCGATCCAGAACGCAAGTGCCACCAGCGCGATGCCCGAGGCGGTGGTTGGGATCCCCGTAACGTCAGCGCCACCCACTCCGGTGAGCACAGCGTGCGGAACGCTCGTAGCAAGCCCCGCGACCCGTCCCACCGAGACCGATCAGTCCAGCCAGCAGTACCCGCACCACCCGACCGCGGCTGACGAAGAGCACGCAGAGGACCGCAGGCGCCACAGCGGCCACCGCCAGCATCCCGATCCGCACCAGCGTGCCAGCATCGCCGGGAAACAGAAGCGCGACAACTGCGAGGTCCAGAGCGATCAGCGCCAGACATCCGGCGAATATCCGCTCCTCCCGCCTCCTCTTTCGAATCCGTGCACCGACCCGGTCGTGTCCGCGCCGCGCGTGTGCGGCGACGCGCGGCGAACGGCGGATGAGCGGGTGGTGTCCTACGGACATTGGACGCCGTGTCGTTTAGTGTCATCCGACGGCAGTCACCAAGACATCCGGAAGTTCCCGCAGACCGGGTTCGGCGGATTCTGCGCAATCGGCCGACGCGGTGAGGGTGCAGCGGAAACTCAGTACTTCCATGCCGTCGATCTGCGGTGAACTGCCGGGTCCCGGGCTGAGAGAGAGTGAGATCATGACTTGACAACATCAGCGATGCCGGGAGGGTCTCGATGACTGTTCTCGAAGCATATGGCCCACCGGCGGCCGTGGAGCCACGAGAGGCAGTGGCGCCCATGGTCGAGGCCGCGACGTCGACAAGCGCTACGACACCGGCGAGCTCCAGGTCCACGCCCTGCGCGGCGTCAGCTCGAGGTCGGGCGCGGCGAGATGGTCGCGATCATGGGGCCGAGCGGCTGCGGCAAGACGACGCTCCTGAACTGCCTCTCCGGCCTCGACGAGATCGACGGCGGCGAGGTGCTGATCGAAGGCGTCGGCCTCGGCGCGATGTCCGACGACGAGCGAACGGACTACCGCGCCCGCCGCATGGGCTTCGTCTTCCAGTTCTACAACCTGATCCCGTCCTCACGGCCGTCGAGAACGTCGAGCTGCCGCTGCTCGTCGCCCGCGTCGGCGCCAGGCGAGGCGCGGCGCCAGGGCACTGGAGGCGCTCGAGATGGTCGGCCTGGCCGAGCGGGCGGGGCACCTGCCCGACGAGCTCTCGGGCGGCCAGCGCCAGCGCGTGACGATCGCGCGCGCGCTCGTCAACGATCCGGCGATCGTGTGGGCCGACGAGCCGACCGGCGACCTCGACAGCGAGAACGCCGAGGAGATCGTCGCGCTCATGCGGCGGCTCAACCGCGAGCGCGGCCTGACGTTCCTGATCGTGACGCACGACATCTCGGTCGGGCCGCGCGACGGATCGCATCGTGCGCATGGTCGACGGCGAGATCGTCGACGAGGAGTTGCTGGAGGAGGTCTAACTGATGGTGTGCGGGTCACACTCGCCGAGGTCGACGCCGTCCGCCTGAGCCTGCGACGCCGCCGTCGAGTTCTACCGCACGTCCGTGCTCCCGGCGCTCCACGAGCGCGACGGCTACGAGGGCGGATACGTGCTCACGACGCCCGAGGGCAAGGCGCTCGTGATGACGTTCTGGAGCGACGAGGAGGCCGCCGCAGCCGGCCTCGCAGCGGCCACTACGCCGCGCAGGTCGCGAAGTTCGCGACGATCTTCCGGCCCCCCGGGTCGCGAGACCTACGACGTCGCGATCGCCGAGACACCTCGGGCGAAGGTACGGTGACATGACCAAGCTGTTCGGCCTCCCGATCGGCCCGTCGCCGCGGTGCTCGTCGTCGTGCTCGGCGTCGCGCTCGGCGCGTCGCCGTGCTCGCGGCGCGCAACCGCGTCTTCTTCCGCCTCGGCGTGCGCAACGTCGCGCCGCCGCCCGGCGCGCACCGCGCTGATCGTCGCCGGCTCGATGCTCGGCACGACGATCATCGCCGCCGCGCTCGCCACCGGCGACACGATGAGCCAGACGATCCGCACGTCCGCCGTCGCCGCGCTCGGCCGCGCCGACGAGGTCGTCGCCGCTCGCGGCCCTCGGCGTCGACGTCGCCGCTCGCGCCCGAGCGTGCGGGCGCCGCCGGATCCCGGCTACTTCCCGCAGGCGTACGCGGGCCGCATCGCCACGGCGGTGCGCGGCTCGGGCCTCGTCGCGGGCGTCACGCCGGTGATCGTCGAGCCGGTCGCCGTCCAGGACGTCACGCGCCGCCAGAACGAGCCGCGCGTCACGCTCTTCGGCGGCGATGCGGCGACGCTCCGCCGTTCGGCCCGATGCGCAGCGGCTCGCGCCGACGGTGTCGCTCGCCGCTCTCGTCCCGGCGAGGTCTATCTGAACGCCAAGGCCGCGCGAAGCTCGACGCCCGCGCCGGGCGACACGCTGCGCGTCCTCGCCGGCACGTCGCAGGACGACGGCGTTCGCGGTGCGCGCGATCGTCCGCTACGCGGCGGCGGCACCGACCAGG
>CAVWSI010000005.1:0-184465 GCA_963757795.1 uncultured Solirubrobacterales bacterium
GACACGCTCCACAGCTCGTCCAGAGCCACGATCGTCGAGTTGGAGATCTGGAGCAGCGCCTCCTGGAAGTCCTCGACCGAGAGTTCCAGCTCGTTGGCCATCTCCTCGTCGGTGGGGGCGCGCTGGAAGCGGGCCTCGAGCTTCATGTTGGCCCGCTCGATCTCGCGGGCCCGGGCGCGGACCGAGCGCGGCACCCAGTCCAGCGTGCGCAGCTCGTCGATGATCGCGCCGCGGATCCGGGTGATCGCGTAGGTCTCGAACTTGATCTCCCGGCTCAGGTCGAAGCGCTGGATGGCGGAGATCAGCCCGCCCAGCCCGTAGGAGATGAGGTCGGACTCCTCGACGTGAGCCGGCAGCCCCGAGCTCATCCGCCCGGCGACGTACTTGACCAGCGGCGAGTAGGCGACCACCAGGCGTTCGCGCGCGCGGTCATCGCCGGTCGCCTTGAACCGCCTCCACAGCTCTTGTAGCTCGATCGCCTTGACGTTGGTGTCCAATGTGCCCCAGACGTTATTAGGCCGCGCCTCACGCGCGGGGATGAGCGCGCGAATACGTGGACCTTAGGCGGGCCGACTCGACGCGAGTGTAAACCTGAGTGGTCGAAATGGTCGAGTGACCAAGGAGCTCCTGGATGGCCCTAGGTCCGCGCCCCCGTCCAGCAGGTGGGTGGCGAACGAGTGCCGCAGCGCATGGGGATGAGCCCCCCGCCAGCCCCGGGGAGCGCGCCATGGCTCGCCGGGCCCAGCCGCTCAGCCGGCGCCGGACGTCCGAGGTGGACAGCCGGCGACCCGACTTCGATAGGAACAGCGCCGCGTCGGCGGTCGACCGGCTGCAGGAGCGGGCGCCCACGCGCCAGGTAGCGCTCGAGCGCCTGCCGGGCGTGCTCGCCGATTGGGACGAGGCGAGTCTTGCCGCCCTTGCCCTCCACGCGGACGGACTCGGCGTCGAAGTCGAGCGACTCGACGTCTAGCGTGACGAGCTCCTCGGCGCGCAGCCCGCAGGCGTAGGCCAGCTCGAACATGGCCCGGTCGCGCAACTCGAGCGGCGTGTCGGCGGGGATCGAGTCGAGTAGCGCGGCGACCTCGGTGCTCTTGAGGACGTGCGGCAGGCGCTGGGGGCGCTTGGGTGAGCTCAGCAGCTCGGCGGGGTTGTCGGCGCGGGCGCCGGCCTGGATCTGGGTGCGGAACAGACCCGCGCAGCGCGGCCAGTCGGCGGGCGATGGTGGCCGGCGCTATCCCGCGCTCGGCCAGGCCGGCGGCGTAGCGCCGGAGCATCCGAACATCGATGTCGCGGGGTCGGCTCCGCGCTCGGCGGCCCAGCCGCGAAGTGCCTGGCGTCGCCGCCGTACGCCTCACGGGTCTTCTCGGCCACGGCCCGCCGGCGCAGGTCGTCCTCGAACGCGGTCAGAGCCTCGTCCCAGGGTGTGGTCGGCGCGGGCGCGGGCATCGAGCGCACGGTATTCGTCGCGCGCGGCGTCGGGCCTGCTCGGCGATGGCCTCTAAGCGGGTCACGCTGACGGAGACCAGCGTGCCGATCGGCGTGTACTGGTAGACGTCGTGGGCCTCGGAGTACGGCATCTCGACGCAGCCGAGGCTCTGGGCCGAGCCGTAGGAGGCGCGGAGGAACCCGTGCAGGGCGTCTCCCCCGTTGAAGTAGCTCACCCACGGGACGCCCGGGTCGCTGTAGTGGCTCCCGTCGGGGTTGGTGCCGCTCATCGTCACCGACGGCGCGTGCTCGAACACGGCGAACACGCCTTGGGCGGTCGGCGCGGCCGGGATGCCCGTGTTGACCGGCCCGGAGACGACCACCTTGCCGTTGTGCCAGGTCGACTGGCTCTCCGGGCTGCCCTCGCTGACCTGCACGAACGTGTAGCCGAATGTGTTGTGCTGGTCCTTGACCGCGGCGTCGATCAGCGCCTTCCACAGCTAGGCCCGGGGACGCCATCCGCGGTGAGGCCGTTGGTGTTCTGGAAAGCCATGATCGCGCCCTTGGTCATCTCGCCGAACGTGCCGGGAGCCCACATGTTCTTGAGCGCGCTCGGCGTGTTCGGGTAGCGCCAGTCGAACGTGCCGGCGGGCGGCTTGACGGCGGCGGCCTCCTGACCGGCGATCGTGTGCCGGGCGAGGAGCCGGAATAGGTGAAGCGAGCGGCAGGTAGCCGAGCACGGCCAAGAAGCTGCTGCAGGCGAGCGTCGAGCCGCCCGGCACCTTCCAGGGGCCCCAGCGCGGGTCGCCGATGGACTTGGCGCCGACCAGGCTGACCCCCTCGGGAGGCCGACGTAGACGTTGGCGCCGAGGCCGTAGCCATAGCCCTCGGGACGGAACGCGATCGTGGGGCTGTTGACCGGTGCCACGTGCCCTGGGTGACCGGCGTGATCGCCGGCATGGCGCCGCCGAGTGCCTGCTGGTACGGGCTTGGAGAAGGTCAGCGTGATCGGGGTGTTGGCCTTGATCGTCGAGCCGGGCGCCGGGGTGGCGAGGGCGCTGGTGTCGGCCCCGGCCGGGAACCAGCTGACCAGCGCCGCCTTCGAGATCTCCCAGGAACGGGGCGCCGCGGCCACCCAGACCGTGCCCGCCGGCGCGGTTGCGCGGCAGCGTGACCTGCGACTGTGGCGTGCCGAAGGTCTGGCGGTGCAGGCCGGTCGGCGAGGAACCGGAGGAGAACGTGGCCACCGGCTCGGCGAACTGCAGGCGCAGCGGCTGCCCGGAACCGACCGTCAGGAAGTGGGCGCGCAGGTGGGCCCGTGGGGCGGTCACCTTGACCTCGAGGCGCTGGGTCTTGCCGGTCAGCCACGCGTTCCAGCCCGGGCCGCTTGACGACCACGTCGATCGTGAGCGTCTCGCCGGCGCGGATCTTCTTGTCGGCCAGATCTGCTGACCCGACAGATGCACCGGGACCTGGTTGTTGGCCGGGCCGGTCACCGCGCTGACGCTCTCGATCTTCGCCCCGCCCAGCGGCAGCGCGATCTTGGCCAGCGCCACCGGATCGAGGCTCAGGCTTGGCTTGGAGGTCTTGAGCGCGACCGCCGGCGACGACGCACGCCGGCGATCGATCAGCAGGATGCCGCCGACGACGTACGGCCACGGCGCCGGCGCCGCCGGCGCGGGGGCGGCGGCGCAGCCCGCCCCGGGCGGCGGCTGTCCTGGCCGTGCTGCGCTCAGGGCGTAGGTAAGAAACTCGGGCCAGCGATAATCACCCCTTCTCTCGCCTAGATGTAGCGATCCCGCACCCGGAACTTCCCTGTGACGCGGTGCGCGAAATGCGGCTCTTTCACGGCGATCTTCAAGCCCCGTCCGACCCCTCGCAACCGCCCGTCCTCGGCCATCCGAAACCCGGCGCGGTCGCAGATCGGGATTCGCCGCCACGCCCGTGAGCGAACGCCGCGTCAGCGGCGTGATCGCGCCCAGCGAGGCGCTCGAGACGCAGCTTGGCGTACTTGGCCAGCGCCGCCGCCGGCGCCGGCTGCTCGGGCGGCGTGTAGTCGCTCGGCCCGGGCGGCGATCTCCTCGTCGGACAGCGCGACGTCGAGGCGGCGGGCGTCGACGTCGAGGGTGATCTCGTCGCCGTCGCGGACGATGCCGATCGGGCCGCCGCGGACCGACTTCGGGCGCGACGTGTCCGGCCATGAGGCCGCGGGTGGCGCCCGAGAAGCGCCCGTCGGTGAGCAGCGCGACCTCCTCGCCCAGGCCTTCGCCGACCAGCGCGGCGGTGACGGCGAGCATCTCGCGCATCCCGGGGCCGCCGGCGGGGCCCTCGTTGCGGATCACGACGACGTCGCCGGGCTTGATGCTGCTGGTTGCGGACGGCGGCCATCGCGTCCTCCTCGGACTCGAACACCCGCGCCGGGCCGGTGTGCCGGCGGCGCTCGTAGCCCGGCGACCTTGACCACGCAGCCCTCGGGCGCGAGGTTGCCGTTGAGGATCACCAGGCCGCCGGTGTCCTTGAGCGGGTCGTCGAGCGGGCGCACGACCTCCTGGCCCTCGGTCTCGGTGGCCTCGTCGGCGTGCTGGCCGACCGTCTTGCCGGTCACCGTCTGGGCGTCCTCGTGGAGCAGGCCGGCTTCCTTGAGCCGCTTGAGCACGAGCGGGACGCCGCCGGCCGCGTACAGGTCGGGCGCGACGTACCGGCCGCTCGGCTTGAGGTCGCACAGCAGCGGCGTGCGCTCGCTGATCCGGTCGAAGTCGTCGATGTCAGCTCGACGCCGATCTCGTTGGCGACCGCGAGCAGATGCAGCACGCCGTTGGTGGAGCCGCCGCTGCAGGCGATCGCGGCGATCGCGTTCTCGAGGCTCTCGCGGGTGATGATGTCGCTCGGCCTCTGGCCGCGCCTGAGCACGTCCATGACGAGCTTGCCGGCCTCCGTGGCGACGTCGGCCTTGTGCGGGTCGCTGGCCGGGACCACCGAGAGCCGGCCGGCGAGATCCCGAGCACCTCGAACGCCATCGCCATCGTGTTGGCGGTGAACTGGCCGCCGCAGGCGCCGGCGCCGGGCGAGGCGGCGTCCTCGATCGCGGTCAGCTCCTCGTCGGTGATGCGGCCCGCCGCGTGCGCGCCGACGGCCTCGAACACCTCCTGGATCGTGATCCGCTGACCGTTGTACTGGCCCGGGAAGATCGAGCCGCCGTAGAGCATCACGCTCGGGACGTTCAGCCGGCACAGCGCCATCACGGTGCCGGGGATCGTCTTGTCGCAGCCGCTGATCGCGATCACCGCGTCGAACAGGTGGGCGCGCGCCACCAGCTCGATCGAGTCGGCGATCACCTCGCGGCTGACCAGCGAGGCCTTCATCCCCGCGGTGCCCATCGTGATCCCGTCGGAGATCGCGATCGTGTTGAGCTCCATCGGCGTGCCGCCGGCCTCGCGGATCCCCTCCTTGACCTTGGCGCCGAGCGCGCGCAGGTGGAAGTTGCACGGCATCGTCTCGATCCACGTGTTCGCGACGCCGATGATCGGCTTGCGTCAGCGCCTCGTCGTCGTAGCCGATGCCCTTGAGGTAGGCGCGGGCGGCGGCGCGCTCGGGGCCGTCGGTCAGCGCGCGGCTGCGGTGCTTGAGATCCATGGCGCGGGAACCTTAGTCGAAGGTGGCGCACTGTCGCGCGGCGCTACGCCGCGCTCTGGCGGTCGGGCGGCGACGTCGTCCCGTCGCCGCCGGCGAGCTGGCGCATCCGCGCCCGCTCCCACTGCGACAGGCGCCACAGATCGCGCCTGACCTGGGCCGGGTCGAGCTGGCGGCCCGGGCAGGTGCATGTTGGCGGTCGAGATCAGCCGGCGCTCGTCGCCGGTCAGCGCCATCCACTTGGCCAGCACGTCGTCGGAGTCGGGCAGCGCGAGCTCGCCGTACGGCCGCGTCTCGTCCGGGAAGGTCGACGCAGTACTCGTTGAGCAGCCGGTGGGTCTGCGCCAGGTAGGCGAGGATCGGCCGGTGGGGGTAGATCAGATAGGCGTACGGCGCGCCGCCGGTGCCGCCGGCGTCGTCGGGCCCGTCGGCCAGCGTGCCCCACACGCGGAGGAAGCCGAGGTCGCGGTACATCGCCCACTCCTCCTCGTTCACGCACGAGCGCAGCAGCGCCCGCGCGCGCTGCTCGGCGCGGCGCTCGCGGCCTGGGTCGTACGACCAGGTGGGCGTCCGCTGCCGGCGGGCCCGGAACCGGCTCCACAGTCGTCGAGCGCGGGGGACGATCAGGTCGGAGAGCAGCGCAACAGCGACGAGTGCGGTCGCTGCAAGCGCCAACAGCACGGCGCCGGTCGCCCTACCTGCCGCCCGCGGCGCGCGGGAAGAAGATCACGCGGTCGGCGTCCCAGGGGATCTCGTCAAACGAGCGGACCATGACCGACTCGCGCCGACCCGCCTCGTCCGGCACCGGCACGGCGGCCCACAGACCGGCGTCGAGCTGGCGCCGGAACTCCTCGATCAGGCGCTGCTCGTCCTCGGCGCGCTCGACATCTCCCTCGGCGATCAGAACCTCTCCATGGCCTGGCTTCATCCTCAGGAACCGCACGGGCGGATTATGTCAGAACGCCGTCGGCCGCCGGCTCGCCCGAGCGCGGGTCGACCGGCTCTCCGGCCACGCCCAGGATGTCGACCGGACCCGCACCGGCGCCGATCTGCTGCAGGCCCTGGGCGACGGCTCGCGGCGGCCAGGTCCTTGGCCGTCTCTCGCGGCCTGGAGCGGGTCGTCCCCGTGCGCCAGCCGGGCGGCCAGGACCGACGAGTGCGTGCATCCCGAGCCGTGCGCCGCGCCGTCCGGATGGCGTGGCCCGGGCATCTCGACCAGCCGCTGCCCGTCGAAGAAGACGTCGATCGCCTCCTCGCGATGACCGCCGGTGACCACGACCACACGCGGACCGAGCGCGTGGATCCGCGCGGGCCAGCGCTTCCACATCGCTCGTCCTCGTCCGCGCCGGCGAGCGTGCGGGCCTCCGGCACGTTCGGGGTGACCACGGTGGCGCGGGGCAGCAGCAGCGTTATCAGCGTCTCGCGCGCGGCGGGGTCGAGCAGCTGCGCCCCCGACTCGGCCACCATCACCGGATCGAGCACGACTGGCGTGGCCTCCGGGCAGCTCGGCCAGCGCACGCGCCACCGCCTCGATCGTGGCCCGGTCGCCCAGCATCCCGATCTTGACCGCGTCAACGCCGATGTCTTCTGCCACGGCCCGGACCTGGGCCACGATGATCTCGGGCGGGATCGGGTGGACGGCGGTCACCCCGACAGTGTTCTGCGCGGTGATCGCGGTGATCGCGGTCATGCCGTGCACGCCGCAGGCGGCGAATGCCTTCAGGTCGGCCTGGATGCCGGCGCCGCCGCCGGAGTCCGAGCCGGCGATCGAGAGAACGCGTGGGATGCGGGGCACGACGGCGAGGGTAGCCGCACGAACCTAGGGCGCCACCGTGAACCGGCCGCCGGAGCCCCGCCGGACGTAGCCCTCGAGCTCGAGCGCGGCCAGCGCCGCCAGTCCGTGCTCGGGCTCGAACCCGGCCCGGGCGAGCGCCGCCGGCGTGTCGTGGCCCTCGGCGACCGCGGCCAGCAACCCACGCAGCTCGGCGGGCGGTCGCCGGCGAGCGGCACCGGCACGGCGAACGCCGGCGCCGAACAGGTGGTCGAGTACGTCCTGCGGCCCGCGCACCATGCGCGGCGCCGGCGGCCAGCAGCCCGTTCGGCCCGGCCGCCTGGGGCGTGGTGACGCGTCCCGGCACCGCGCCGACCGGGCGGCCGAGCGCGGCGGCCAGCCTCGCGGTGACCAGCGCCCCGGAACGGGCGCCGGCCTCGACCACGATGGTCATCGTCGGTCAGCGCAGCGATGATGCGGTTGCGAGCCAGGAACATCCAGCGCCGGACGCCGGTGCCCGGCCCCAGCTCGGACACGGCCGCTGCGCCGGCGAGGATCCGGCGGTGGAGGGCGCGATTGGCGGCCGGGTAGGGTCGATGGGCGGAGCCGGGCAGCACCGCCACCGTCGGCGCGTCGACCTCGAGCGCGCCGGCGTGCGCCGCCGAGTCGATGCCGATCGGCCATGCCGCTGACGACGAGCACGCCGGACACCGACACGCCGCGCGCGAGCGACCGTGCCACCTCGAGGCCGTACTCCGACGCCCGGCGCGCACCGATGATCGCCACCGCGTCCCCCTCGGTCAGCGCGAGCAGCCCGCGCAGGCCGCCTGCGACGTGGAGCACGGCCGGTGGCGCTGCCAGGGCCCGGAGCACCGCCGGATACCCCGCATCGCAGACACAGATCGTCTCCAGGCCGGCGGCGTGCGAGCGCGACCTGACCGCGCCCACGTCCAGACGCGTCGAGCTCCCGGTGCAGTCGGTCCTGCTGCCCGCCGCCGAGGGCCGCGATCAGCTTGCCGTCTGTCGAGCGCGAGGACCTGCTCGATCCGACCGCGGCTCATCTCGAGGTGTCCCGCCATCCGGCCGAGCAGCCAGGTCCGCGCGGTGCAGGCGTCGCACGCGCGCTGGGTCATGCCGCGAGCGCGCTCTCGGCCGCGCCGCGCTGGCGCAGGCTGAGTGCGGTCAGGACATCCGCGTGCGTGATCCGCTCGTGCCCTTGAAGGTCGGCGATCGTCTGCGCCACCCGCACAACCCGGTGGCGTCCGCGGGCGCTCAGGGCACCGACTGCGTAGGCCTGACCGAGCACGCGCTCGGCGGCCTCCTCGAGCCGGACGTGGCGGCGGACCAGCCCTGCGTCCATCTCGCCGTTGCAGCTCGCCGAGGTACCGGCCAGCCGGTGCCGCTGACGCTCGCGCGCGATGGCGACGCGCTCGCGCGTGCGCCCCGACGAGGTGTGTGGCGGCGCGCGCAGCTCGTGCTCGCTCGGCCGCTCGACGTTGATGAGCAGATCCATCCGGTCGAGCAGAGGGCCGCTCAGTCGGCGCTGGTGGCGACGCAGGTCCGCATCGCCGCATCGGCAACGGTCGCCCACGCCGGCGAATCCACAGGGGCACGGGTTGGTGGCCGCCACCAGCATGAAGCGGGTCGGGAAACACCAGGGCGCGCTGGCCGCGGACGATCGTGACGCAGCCGTCCTCGAGCGGCTGGCGCAACGCATCGAGGCTCGAGCGCTGGAATTCGGCCAGCTCGTCCAGGAACAGCACGCCGTGATGGGCGAGCGTCGCCTCGCCCGGCCGCGGCGGCGCTCCGCCGCCGACCAGCCCCGAGGCCGAGATCGTGTGGTGAGGCGCCCGGAAGGGACGAGCCTGCACCAGTCCGGCGGCATGCAGGCCGGCGACGCTATGGATGCGCGTCACCTCGATCGCCTCCTCGCGCGTCATCGCCGGCAGCACGGACGGGATCCTCCGGGCGAGCATGGTCTTGCCGGTGCCCGGAGCGCCTTCCAGCAGCAGGTTGTGGCCGCCGGCGGCCGCGATCTCGAGGGCGAGGAGCGGCGCCGCGTGACCGCGGATGTCGGCCAGGTCAGGCTCCGGCGCGCGCCCCGCCAACTCCATCGGCTTGGCCGGCAGCGGCGGCAGCTCCGAGCCGGTCAGCACTCTCACGGCCGCTTGCAGGCTCGAGACGCCGGCGACCTCGAGCCCCTCCACCAGCGCCGCCTCGCGGGCACGCTCGCGGGGAACGATCAGCCGTCTCAGCCCGGCGCGGCGCGCGCCCTCGGCGACGGCCAGGGCGCCGGGCGAGTCGCGCAGCTCGCCGCTGAGCGACAGCTCGCCGAACACCGCGTAATCGCGCACGGCGCGCGGCGGCACCTGGTCTGAGGCCGCCAGCACGGCCAGCGCGAGCGCGGCGTCGAACCCCGGCCCGACCTTGCGCAGGAAGGCCGGCGCCAGGTTGGCCGTGATGCGGGTCTGGGGAAAGTCGAAGCCCGAGTTGAGGATGGCTGCCCGGACGCGGTCGCGCGACTCGCGCACCGCCGCGTCTCCCAGCCCGACGATCGTGAACGTGGGCAGCCCGCTGCGGATGTCGACCTCGACCGACACGCGGCGGGGATCGATGCCGTCGATGGCGAAGGTGGCGATGCGCGCGAGCATCCCGCCACCGTACGCGCGAGCGTGTCAGGCGTGGGTGACGGCGCGTTCCAATTCTGCTCAAGGCGCGCGGCCGAACCTGCGCAGGATTGTTGCGGCGCGTGAACCACCTGTCACGCGATCGTTCGTAGCGTCGTCGACGTGTCCGACAACCGCCGTCTCCAGCTCGGCCGGCTCGGCGAGCAGCTCGCGACCGAGCACCTGATCCGGCGCGGGTTCCGGATCGTCGAGCGCAACTACCGCACCCGGTGGGGCGAGCTCGACATCGTCGCGTTCGACGGGCGCACGCTGGCCTTCTGCGAGGTCAAGACGCGCCGCGCGATCGCGTCCGGCCGCGATCCGCTCGAGTCGGTGCATCGGCTCAAGCGCTCCAAGGTGCGCAAGATGGCGGGGAGCTGGCTCATCGAGCGCACCGACCGGCCGTACGCCGACAACGTGCGCTTCGACGCGATCGGGGTCACGTTCGATGCGGCCGGCCGGCTGGTCAGCCTGGAGCACCTCGAGGGCGCGTTCTAGCTCTGGTGTGGCACTAGTCGAGCACCATGGCCTCGGCCAGCGCCAGCTGGTGGTAGGCCATCGACTGGAAGGACAGCCGGTGCAGGGGCGAGACGCCGAGGCGCTCGATCGCCTCGCGATGCTCCGGGGTGGAGTACCCGACGTGCTGGGCGAACTCCCAGCCCGGGTGCGCCGCGTCGGCGCGGCGCATGTAACGGTCACGTGTCTCCTTGGCGATCACGGACGCGGCGGCGATCGCGGCGCTCTTGGCATCGCCGTCGACCACGGCGCGCTGATCGTGCCCCAGCGGCCGTACCGGAAAGCCGTCGCTCAAGCACAGGCACTCGGGGCAGGCCACCTTCAACAGCGCATCGCGCAGCGCAGCCAGATTGGTCACGTGCAGCCCGCGGGCGTCGATGCCGGGGGCGCAGCGGGACACGATCGCCACCTTCGTCGCGATGCGGAGGATCACCGGGAACAGCTCGGCTCGGGCCTCCGGGGTCTGCTGCTTGGAGTCGTTGAGTGCCCCGAGGGCGCGGACCTCACCGGGGCCGATCCGCTCGAGGTCGAACAGCACGGCCGCGGCCACCAGCGGGCCGGCCAGGCATCCGCGGCCGGCCTCGTCGGCGCCCGCGACGAACCTCACCCCGAGCGCGCGGTCGAATCTGAACAGGCGGCGAGCGGCGCGCGCTCCAGGCTTGCGCCGGCCGCCCGAGCGGCTAGAGGAACCCGATGCGGTCCGGCGGCCAGTAGGTGAAGAAAGCGTCACCGATGATCCACTTGTCCGGCACCGGACCCCAGTAGCGGCTGTCCTCGGAATCCGGACGGTTGTCGCCCATCATGAAGTACTCGCCGGGCGGAATCTTGATCGGTGTCCGGAAATTGCAGGCGGGAGTTCCCGGATCGCACTGGATGATGTACTTGTCCTTCTCACGGACGCCGTTGCGATACACGTGACCGTCGATGATCGAGATCGTGTCGCCGGGGCCACCGACGACGCGCTTGATGAAGGTCTGGCTCGACTGCTGCGGCGTCGGCTTGTCGCACGCCTGCGGGGTGCCGTTGCCCTGGTTCGAGGCGCCGCACAGGGGATTGTCGAAGTCCGCGCCGTGTGGCGGATGGAACACCACGATGTCGCCGACGCTCGGGTTGCCGCTCAACCGGTTGGTCAGCACGCGCTGGCCGACCTTGAGCGTTGGCACCATCGACGGGCTGGGGATCCGATAGGGCTTGACGATGAACGCCTGGATGAGCAGGGCGAGCGCCACCGCGACGGCGACCGTGACCACCAGTTCGATCAGACCCTTCACGCTCGATCTCCCAGCGGCGATCGGGACCCCATTCCCGCCCCGGTCATTGGTTCTCGCCCCCGTAAGTACGGTCGGACCGAGAGAAGCCACCGGTGGATGGTGCGCGAGGACGCAGGATCCGATGCGGAGCAGCGCAACGTGAGGATCCGAGGACTCCGGACGGCCGCGGGCGCGGCCGAGAAACGCGAGGCCGGATGCCGAGCGGGCCGCAAGCCCGCGGCAGCGCCCCCGGGGGCATCTCGAGTGCGAGCGTATTTGCGGGGGCGGCCACTAGAGGAATCCGATCCGATCGGGCGGCCAGTAGGTCAGAAACGCCTTGCCGATGATCCACGACCGCGGGACCGGGCCCCAGAACCGGCTGTCCTCCGAGTCGGGACGGTTGTCGCCCATCATGTAGTACTCATCGCGAGGCACCGTGATCGTGTGCGGGAACTCGCAGGACTGGTTGCCGCGGCACGGCACGACGTAGGAGTCGGGCTCGCGTCGTCCGTTGCGGATGACGTGTCCGTCCTGGATCGAGAGATGGTCCCCGGGAAGCCCGACCACCCGCTTGATGAACGTCTGCGAGGAGGGCTGCGTCCAGGCCACCTGGCAGGCGGTGGAGCTGTACTGCCCCGACTGGCTCTCGCCCTGGTTGGGATTCGCGCAGCCGTCGTCGTAGTTCTTCGGCGGGTGAAACACGATGATGTCGCCGACGTGCGGCGAGGAGAAGTCCATCCCGAGCCTGTCCACGAGCACACGCTGGTTGATGCGAACGGTTGGCAGCATCGATCCGCTGGGGATTCGGTAGGGCTTGACGAGAAATGCCTGGACGGCGAGGGCCAGCCCCACGGCGGTCACGACGATCACCGCCAGCTCGACCAGGGTGCCGGCCGGCGACTTCCTCGCCTTGGTCACTCCTGCGGTTCGCCGGCGGATGCCTCGGTGGCCGCCGGACCGGCGTCCCGCGGCGCCGTCGAAGAGGCGGACTCCTCCGAGTCCTCGGCGCCCGATCCGGCTTCGTCCCCCGCTCCGCCCTCAGCTGCGGCGCTCGGCTCCGCCTCGCCCACCGGCTCGACCGCCGCCTCGGCGTCCGGCGGCTCATCCGCCGGCTCATCCGGCGCCGGCGCGTGCAGCAACTCGCGCTGGACCGCGACCTCCGGCGTCGCGCTCCGACGCTCGCGCACCCTGGCGCGCTTGCCGACGCGCCCTCGCAGGTAGTACAGCTTGGCGCGGCGCACGTCGCCGCGAGCGGCCACCTCGATGCGCTCGATCTTCGGGGAGTGCAGAGGGAAGGTTCGCTCCACGCCCACGCCGAACGACTGCTTGCGCACCGTGAAGGTCTCGCGCGCGCCGTGACCCTGGCGCTTGATCACCACGCCCTCGAACACCTGGGTGCGCCGGCGGGTTCCCTCGATCACCTGGAAGTGGACGCGCAGACGATCACCGGCGTCGAAGGCCGGTACCCGACGAAGCTGGGCGCGCTCGAGGCTGTCGATCACGGTGCTCATAGCGGTGCAGGTCCCTGCCACACCCTGCGGTGCTGTGGGTTGGGCGTAGTACACGGCGCATGTGCGCACGTGCGCGGGCGGCGCCAATGGTAGCGGACAGTCCGCGCCGCGCTGCGTGCGCGGGCGGCGACTACGGCAGCGAACCCCGCGCGGCGCTCTGCTGCAGGCGCCATTCACGGATGCGGGCGTGATGGCCGGAGAGCAGCACGTCGGGGACGGGCCACCCGCGGTACTCGGCCGGCCGCGTGTAGTGGGGATACTCCGGCGCGCCACCCAGCGCCTCGCTGAAGGATTCCTCGAGCGCGGAGTCGGGATGGCCAAGCGCGCCGGGCAGCTTGCGCAGGACGGCGTCGGCGAGCACCATCGCGGCGAGCTCGCCGCCGGCCAGCACGTAACGGCCGATCGACACCTCGTCGGTGGCGAAGTGGTCGAGGATCCGCTGGTCGAACCCCTCGTAGCGGCCGGAGAGCAGCGTCAGCGCCTGCTCACGGGCCAGCTCGCCGGCCAGCGCGTCGTCCAGGAGCCGGCCGCCGGGCGTGAGGGCGATCACGCGCCGCTCACGACGCAGGTCGACCGGGTCGGAGCCGTAGCGCGCTCTCAGCGCCGCCTCGACGACGTCGACCCGCAGCACCATTCCCGCGCCGCCGCCGAACGGGGTGTCGTCGACCTGCCCGGCGTTCAGCGGCGTGTGGTCGCGGTAGTTCACATATTGCAGCCGGTGGCCGCCGGCTAGCGTGTTGGCCACGTGACGCTGGCGCTCGAACCACCCGAACGCCTCGGGGAAGAGCGTGAAGACGTCGATGTCCACTACTCCTCGCCGAGGAACCGCAGGTCGACGTCGATCGCGCGGCGGTCGAGATCGACCGCCCGCACGGCGTCCGCGACCAGCGGCACCAGGAGCTCGCCCCCTCCCGTGCGGTCGACCTCGAGCATCTCGCACGAAGGCAGTTCGACGAGCCGTCTCACCGTGCCGACCGACCGCTCTCCGTCGTGCACCGAGCACCCGACGAGGTCTTCGGCCCACCACTCGTCGGGATCGAGTTCGGGCGCGTGCGCCCGTGCCACCATCAGGTCCTCGCCGCGCAGGGCCTCAGCGGCGGCGCGGCCATCATGGCCGGCCAGACGGAGAATCGGGCTGCGGTCGGTTCCGGCGCGTCGCGCGATCTCGAACTCGTGATCGCCCACCCGCACGGCGTCCGCGTTATGGAGCAGCTGCATGTTGGGCCGGGTGACGTGAAAGCTGCCGTCAAGGCCGTGCGGGCGCCCCACGCGACCGGCGTGAAGCCATTCCACCGGAGCGTCCTACGAGTCGACGATGTCGACGAACACGCGGCGCCTGCTCTTGGTGGCCGCGGTCTTGACCACGGTGCGCAGCGCGGCGGCCGTACGGCCGCCCCGGCCGATGACGTTGCCGTAGTCGTCCTCGGCGACCGACAGCTCGAGCACCGTCGCGCCGTCGTCCTCGCGCACCTCGTTGACGCGCACCTCGTCCGGATTCTCGACCAGACCACGCGCCAGGTACTCGAGCAGCTCCTTCATCGCCGCGGCTGCTACTTGATGCCCTGAATGCGGAGCAGCTTCGATACGGTCGTGGTCGGCTGCGCCCCGCGCGAGAGCCAGTCACGTACGCGCTCCTCATCGATCACGATCGTGGACGGGTTGGTCTGCGCGTTGTAGTGACCGACAATCTCGATCACGCGCCCGTCGCGCTTGGACCGCTGATCGGCCACCACCACCCGCCAGACCGGGTTCTTGCGCGAGCCGACGCGTGTGAGCCGTAGTCGAACTGACATGTCGGCCGACGAGGTTAGCGGGCCTGGCGCATCAGCGCGCCGAGGTCCGGCATCTTGCCCTGGGCGAGCTGGCGCATGAGCTTGCGCGACTGCTCGAACTGCTTGATCAGCTGCTTGACCGCCTGAACGTTGGTGCCCGAGCCCTTGGCGATGCGCAGGCGGCGCGAGCCCTTGATCAGCTCGGGGTGCCGGCGCTCCTGCGGGGTCATCGAAAGGATGATCGCCTGGAGGCGATCGAAATCCTTCTCGTCGACCTTGACCCCGCGCAGCTCCTTGCCGATGCCGGGGAGCATCCCGATCAGCGACTGGAGCGGGCCGAGCCGGCGGACCTGGCGCATCTGATCGAGGAAGTCGTCCAGGCCGAATTCTTGCTTGCGCAGCTTGCGCTCGAGCTCGGAGGCCTGCTGTTCGTCGTAGGCGGACTCGGCCTTCTCGATCAGGGTCATCACGTCGCCCATTCCGAGGATGCGCTGGGACATCCGGTCCGGGTGGAAGCGCTCGAACTGATCGAGCTTCTCGCCGGTGGAGGCGAACAGGATCGGCTTGCCGGTGATCGCCTTGACCGACAGGGCGGCGCCGCCGCGGGCGTCACCGTCGAGCTTGGTCATCACCACGCCGTCGAACTGGACCACCTCGGCGAACTGCTCGGCCACGTGGACTGCGTCCTGGCCGGTCATCGCGTCGACCACCAGCAGGATGTCGTGCGGCCTGACCGCCTTCTTGATATTGGCCAGCTCGGCCATCAGCTCCTGGTCGACGTGCAGGCGGCCGCTGGTGTCGATGATCAGCACGTCCTTGCCCTCGGACATCGCGCGGTCGCGAGCCCAGGCGGCGATCTTGACCGGATCGCGGTCGGTCCCCTGCTCGTAGACGGCGGCGCCGGCCTGCTGGCCCACCTTGATCAGCTGATCGACCGCGGCCGGGCGGTACACGTCGCAGGCCGCCACCGCCACCGACGAGCCATGCTGCTCGCGCAGGTAGCGCGCCAGCTTGGCGGTGGCCGTGGTCTTGCCCGAGCCCTGCAGACCGGCCATGACCACCACCGTGGGTGGTCGAGGCGAGAACGAGAGCTCGAGGGCGGCACCGCCCATCAGCTCGGTCAGCTGGTCGGAGACGATCTTGACCACCTGCTGGCCGGGGTTGAGCTTGCCGATGATGTCGGCCCCGAGGGCCTGCTCCTTGACCGCGTTCGTGAAGCTCTTGACGACCTTGAAGTTGACGTCGGCCTCGAGCAGCGCGAGGCGGATCTCGCGCATGGCGGCGTTGATGTCGTCCTCGGTCAGTGTGCCGCGGCCGCGTACGTCGGCCAGGGTGGCCTGAAGCTTCTCTGCCAGGGAGTCGAACATGCGCTCTCAGCGTACTGCGTCGGCTACTGCTGGACGAGGGCCCGCGCGAACTCGTCCGGATCGAACGGGCGCAGATCCTCGAGCTGCTCGCCGACGCCGATCAGCTTCACCGGGATTCCGAGCTCGTGCGCGATGGCCAGCGCGATCCCGCCCTTGGCGGTGCCGTCGAGCTTGGTCAACACGAGCCCGTCCACCTCGACGGCCTCGGAGAACAGGCGGGCCTGCCGCAGGCCGTTCTGCCCGGTCGTGGCGTCGACGGTCAGCAGCGTCTCGTGTGGCGCCTCCGGGATTTGCTTGGCGATCACCCGCCGGACCTTCGAGAGCTCCGCCATCAGGTCGTCCTGCGTGTGCAGACGCCCCGCGGTGTCGATGATCGCCACGTCGGCTCCCTCGCGGCGCGCGGTGGCAATCGTGTCGAAGGCCACGGAGCCCGGGTCGGCGTCCGGCGGGCCCTTGACGAGGGCGACGCCCGCGCGCTGCGCCCATATCTCGAGCTGCTCGACGCCCGCGGCCCGGAAGGTGTCGCCCGCTCCGAGCACGACCGATCGCCCGAGCTCCTTGCTCAGGTGCCAGGCGAGCTTGCCGACCGTGGTCGTCTTCCCGGTGCCGTTGACCCCGGCCACGAGGATCACCGTCGGCTGCGGCCTCAGGTCGATCTTGTCCTCCCCGGTCTTGGCGATCTCGGACAGCAGCTCGATCAGGCGCTGAGTCAGCGCTTCGCCTCCGGTTATCCCTCCCTCGGTGGCCTCGCGCTCGAGCTGCTCGACCACCTGCGCGGTCGTCCGGGCGCCGACGTCGGCGTAGATCAGCGCCTCCTCGAGCCGCTCCCACGTCTCGTCGCTCAGGTCCTCGAACAGCGTCGCCTGGATCTCTGTGGTGAGCGCCTGCCGCGTCTTGCGCAGGTTCTCGCGCAGCCGCCTGAACATCCCGCGCCGCCGCTCCTGGGTCTCGGGCGCGGCTTCCGGTTCCGCCGGGAGCGCACCGTCGACGATGAACAGATCGCGCCAGTCGCGGGCCATGGCCGGGCGAGGTTAGCGGAGGCCCTGCAACGGCACGTCGCGCGGCCGGGCCATCTGCGCGGCGCGGCTAAAGACTTTGGCGTTGAAGCTGCGTATTTGACAGCTGCATCGCCAAAGTCCGCGACAACTCCCTCATGCCGCGGTGGGGAGCCTGCGCGAGATCACCTTCGAGATCCCGTCGGAGCCCATCGACACGCCGTACAGCGAGTCGGCGGCCTCCATCGTGCGCTTCTGATGGGTGACCACGATGAACTGGGCCTGGCTCGAGTAGGTGCGCAGCAGCTCGAGGAAGCGATCGATGTTGAGGTCGTCGAGCGCGGCCTCGACCTCGTCGAGGATGTAGAACGGGCACGGCCGGGCCAGGAACACCGCGAACAGGAAGGCCAGCGCGGTCATTGACTTCTCCCCGCCGGAGAGCAACGAGAGCCGCTTCATCTCCTTGCCCGCCGGAGTGATCTCGATCTCCACCCCGAGCAGATCCTCCTCCTGCTCCTCCGGGACATCCGCGGCCTGCTCGCCATCCTCGCCGTCGTCGTCCCCGGGCGCGTCGTCGGACGCGACCGATGCGCCGCCCAGCACGCGCGCCTGCCCCTCGCGCTCCTGGACGAGGCGCAGGCGGCCGCGCCCGCCCGGGAACAGCCGGGCGGAGACCTGCTCGAAGTTGCGCGCCGCCGCCTCGAACATCTCCTCGAAGCTCTCGCGGATCTGCCGGTCGGTGTCGGCGATCAGCTTGTTCAGCTCGCGCAGCGCCGTCTCGAGGTCGTCGCGCTGGCGCTCGAGCTCCTCCACGTGGGCGAGCGCCTCGTCGTATTCGGCCTGGGCGAGCGGGTTGACCGGGCCGAGCTGCTCGCGCCGGCGGGCCAGCCGCTCGAGCCGGCTGCGGAGCGCCTCCCGCTCCTCCTCGCCCAGCGCCGTGTCGGCCGGCTCGGCCGCCAGCTCCAGACGCGCGGCGAGCTGCTGCAGCTCGTGCTCGCACTCCCCGAGACGATCTCGCACTCGCTGGAGCCGGACCTCGGCCTCGGTCAGGCGTTCGCCGGCCTGGTGCAGCTGGGCGTGCAGCGCGGCCTCCCGCTGGGCGCACTCCTTGAGCTCCGCGGCCACGTGCTCGCCGGCCTGGCGGTCGGCTCGCAGGGCGGCCTCGAACTCCGCGCGGCGCGCGGCGATCGCGTCCGCGACTTGCACGAGCGCCCTCGTCATCCGCTCGATAGCCGGCAGCAGAACCCCGTCCCGCTCGGTGGCGGTCTGTAGGCGCTCGATCCGGGCCTGACGGTCGCGGCGCTCGCGCTCGCCCCGGTCTCGCTCGGCCCGCGCGGCGGACAGCTCGGCCGTAAGTTGCATGCTGCGGCCGGCCTGGGGCCCGTCGTCGGGCGCGCTGCGGCGCCGTTCGATCGTCGCCTCGAGGCGACGCTCCCGCTCGCCGGCCTCGTCTCGCTGGTTGACCGCTGCGCGGTGGGCATCGATCGCCCGGGCGCTGTCGGCGTCGGTCTGCGACAGCTCCTCGGTCAGCCGCTCGACGCCGGCCCGCGCCCCCACCTCGGCCCGCACAGCCGCCTCGCTCTCCCGGATCAGCGCTTCACGCCGGTTGCGCTCGGCCAGCACGCGCTCCTCCCCCACCGCGGCCGCCTGTCGAAGCTCACCGGTGCCTGCCGACCAGACCCGGCCGGATCGAGTGACAGCCACTCCGGCGAAGCGATCGGGGAGCGAGTCGAGGCTATCGAGCACCCACGTGTCGCGCAGGAGCCGCCGCACCAGCGCGACTGCCGGCTCGGGCCCGCGCACCCGATCGGCCAGCCGCTGCAGCTCCCGGCGCGGGAGCCGCATCGCTCGCCACATACGGTTGCCCACGGTCGCCGGTATCGAGCACGAGCGCGCGCCCGCCTTCGGCGCCGGCGCCATCGAGCACGACAGCCGCGGCGTTACGGTCGGCCAGGACCACCGCCCGCAAGCGGCCGTCCAGGGCGGCGGCCACCGCCACCTCGTAACCGGGGTCGACCTCGAGCTGGTCGGCCAGGACGGTCGCCCCGCCGGGCGCGGCGGCTTGGCTGCGCAGGAACTGGTTGCACGCCGCGAGCTCCCCGCCCACGCGCGCCGCCTCGCGCCGGCACTTCTCGACCGCTTGCTCGGCCTCGCGGAGCTGCACGCGGACGCGCTCGACCCGCTCGCGGGCGTGCTCGCGGGCCGCATGCGTGCGCTCCAGCGCGGCCGCGTGCTCCTGCGTGCCGGCCCTCGCCGCGGCGAGCTCCGCCTCGAGCTCGGCCAGTTGGCGCGCCAGCTCGGCCTCGCGGTCGCGGTCGAGCCGCTCCAGCTCCTGCTCGAGCGCGACGATGCGCGCTTCGAGCTCCGGATCGGGCCGCTCCGTCTCGGCCGCTTCCCGGAGAGCGGTCAGATGCGCTTCGGTGCGCCGCAGCCGCTGCTCGACGTCGCGCCCGCCCGCCCGCACCGCGTCGGCACGGTAGCCGACGCGCTCGGCGGCGGACTGGGCGACGAAGGAGCGGCGGGAGAGCTCTTCGCGGTGCGCGCTCCGGCTGGCCAGCGCCTCCTCGGCCGCCTCCCGGCGTGCGCCAACCTCCTCGAGTGCGCCTTCGAGCCGGCGGCGGTCGGAGCGGGCCCCCTCGGCGGCGGTCTGCGCCGTGGCGAGCTCGGCGTGGTGGATCCGCAGATCGTCGCGGACCAGGTCCCAGCGCGCCTCGAGCGTCTGGCGCTCTAGCCTGGCGTGCAGCTCGGCCGCCTCCGCCTGGCGCTTGAGCGGCCGCAAGCGCGAGCGGGCCTCTCGCTCAACGTCGAGCGCGCGGTCCAGGTTGTCCTGCGTGCGGGTCAGCTTCAGCTGCGCCCGTCGCCGGCGCTTGCGATGCTTGCCCAGGCCGGCGGCCTCCTCGATCAGCATGCGCCGGTCACGCGGCTTGGAGGTCACGATCGACTCGACCCTCCCCTGCGAGATGACCGAGTGCATCTCCTTGCCCAGACCCGTGTCGGAGAGCACCTCGATCACGTCGACCAGCCGGCAGCGGGCCCCGGCCAGGCGGTACTCCCCCTCGCCGGCCCGATCCAGCCGGCGCACGATCGAGATCTCCGGCGCGCCCAGCCCGAGCCTTCCTTCGCTGTCGTCGAGCACCAGCTCCACCTCGGCGCCGCGGGCTGCCTGGCGGCCCGGTGCCCCCGCGAAGATCACGTCCTGCATCGACTGGCCGCGCACCGCCAGCGGCGACTGCTCACCCAGCGCCCACAACACGGCGTCGGTCACGTTGGACTTGCCCGAGCCGTTGGGGCCGACGACCACGCTCACGCCGGGGCCGAACTCGAGCCGCGTGCGGTCCGGGAAGGACTTGAAGCCCTTGAGGACGATCGACTTCAGGTACACGGTGAGCTCACTCCAATGCCTCCAGCGCCACCTGCGCGGCCTCTTGCTCGGCGTCCTTCTTGCTCCGCCCCCGCCCGCGGGCGACTTCGACTCCCCCGATCGTGGCGCTGACCGAGAAGACCCTGTCGTGCGGCGGTCCCTCCTCGTCCACGACGTCGTAGGTGACGAGCGCCCCCTTGCGGGCCAGGCGCTCCTGGAGGGCGGACTTGAAGTCGACAGGATGCTCGAGCGCGTCCTCGATCTCGGGCGAGAACGCCGCCACGACCGCCTCGGCGGTGCGCTCGTAGCCGAAGGCCAGGAAGCACGCGCCGATCACGGCCTCGATCACGGAGGCCAGAACCCGCTCGGTGGACACGAGGGCCGGCACCGTCGACGAAACCCCCGCGGGCGCCGCCGCCTGGAGTCGATCGGGCACGCCGAGGCGCTCCGCCACCGCGCGGCAGGAGCGGCCGGACACCGCCTGGGCCCGGATCTTGGTCAGCCGCCCCGGGCCAAAGCGATCCGCCTCGAGCCGCGGGTAGAGATGCGAGGTCACCGCCAAGGCCAGCACGCTGTCGCCCAGGAAGGCCAGGCGCTCGTAGGAATCAGAGCGCCGGTTGGTCCACGATGCGTGGGTGAAGACAGGCGTGGCCAGATCCTCGGGCAGCCCGTCCAACAGCTCCCGTAGGAGCGCAGCGGGATCACTTTGGCTTGGACGGCGGTTCGCGCTCACTCAACATCGCGGCCCGCGCTCGCCGGCGCCGACGCATGCGCGTCGCCTCCGCTTACGCGCAGGACGAAGTCCACGGCCTGACCGACGGTCTGGATGTGCGCCGCCTGTTGGTCGGAGACGCGTACGCCGTAGGTGTCCTCGAGCTCCTGCACGAGCGTGTAGAGATCGAGCGAGTCGGCCTCGAGGTCCTCTTTGAAGCGGGTCGCCTCCGAGATGGCGCCCGGATCGACCTCGAGCTCGTCGGCGAGGTGTCCGCGGATCACCTGGAAGATCTCCTCGCGGGTCATGGGGTGGAAACGGTAGCCGCCGGCGCGGACGGGCCGTCAGCACCGACGGTCTCCGGCGTTCCAGCCCGAGGCGGACGCAACGCGCCGGCGGCCGACAACGCCGCGCGGGTACGGCCGATCACGTCCTGCTGGACGCCCCGCGCCGCCACGTCGATCGCCTGCGCGAAACCACGCGCGCTGAAGCGGCCGTGCGCGACCACGCCGAGCTGCCTGAGGCCGAGCATATAGGCGCCACCGGGACCCTCGGGATCGATCGCGTCCTGCAGCCGGCGCATGGTGGGCGCCATCAGACGGTTGGCCAGCCTGCCGCGGGGGGTCGTGCCGGCCGTCTCGGTGACCAGCCGCATGGCGCGGCTCGACACCCCCTCGATGAGCTTCAGCGTGATGTTGCCCGTGAAGCCGTCCATCACCACCACATCCGCCGCGCCCTCGACGATCTGCGTCCCCTCGATGTTGCCGATGAAGTTGAGCCCGGACCCGCGGGGACCGGCCAGTTGCTCGTGCACGCCGACCAGGTCCGGGGTCCCCTTGCCGGGTTCCTCGCCGTTGGACAGCAGAGCCACGCGCGGCGCGGGAATGCCGATCACCGCTTGGGCGAAGGCGGCTCCCATGTGGGCGAACTGAACCAGGTGCTCGGGTCGGCAGGTCGCGTTCGCGCCCACGTCGAGGAGGAGGATCGGCGACCCGCCCGGATTGGGCAGCGGGAGGGCCAGTGCCGGCCGGTACACGCCGCGGTCTCGGCGCAGGTTGAACAGTGCGGCGGCCAGCGCCGAACCGGTCGACCCGCCGGACACGAACGCCTGGGCGCGGCCTTCGGCCACCGCCCGCGTCGCCTGAACGATCGACGCCTCCGGCGTGGTGCGCACCGCATAGGCAGGATCGGCCTGCTTGGCGATCGAGATCGGAGCGTCGACCACCTCGACGTTCGCGTGGACCCGGCCGATCTCCCGGGCCGGCCCGAACAACAGGACCCGAATGCCCTGAGCGGCAGCACGGTCAGCGCCCACCGCGACCTCGCGAGGGCCGAGGTCGGCCCCGCCCGCATCCACGGCGACGGTTACCACAAGCTCGGAGTCAGGCGATGTGATCGTCCCGGTCAGGGACGACTACCTCGCGCCCCTTGTAGCTGCCGCAGACGGGGCAGACGCGGTGCGGGAGGCGAGGGCTGTGGCACTGAGGGCAGGCGTTGTACGTCGGCGCGCTGATCTTGTGCTGCGAGCGACGTTGCGTGGTCCGCGCATGGGACTGCTTCTGCTTGGGGACGGCCATGCGCGGGAGTGTAACCGTCTCGCCTGCGACCAAACCGCGCGACCCACGTGGGGTGCGCTACTCGAAGCGCAGCTTGGACAGCGCGGCCCAGCGCGGATCGGGCTCGCGCTCGTGGCCATGATCGGGTCCGGCTTGGTTCAGATCGGTGCCGCACACCGGGCACAGCCCCGCGCAGTCCTGCCGGCACAGGAGATTGGCGGGCACGCTGAGGGAGAGCGCGTCGCGCGCCCAGGCCCGCAGATCGAGCACTCCGTGCTCGATGTACGGCGAGCTGAGCTCATCGTCCTCGTCGCGTGCGCCGCCGCGTCCTCGTCCGGGAGCGGACCCGCGGGGGTCGGCCGGTTGCGAGACCTCGCGGACGTCGACCGAGAAGCTCGGCTCAGTGGGCTCCAGGCAGCGCATGCACGGGCCCGACAGCGACGCTTCGAAGCGCAACCGCAGCGCGTATCCGTCGCCCGTGGTGCGCGAGATGTCGAGGCGGACGGGCACCGGCTGCGGATGCACGGGGTAGGTCTCGCCGGCCAGCGAGAACGGGTCGAGCGCGACGTGCAAGTCGAAGCGGCGGCCCTCGCCGGCGGTGAGCCGCAGGCCGGCCAGATCGAAGCTGTCGGCGCGCAACGAGGACATGATGTTCGAGCTTACCGCCGGCGTGGCGGATGATTCCCACGTGTCCCGCTGGTTCCGCTCCTACGGGTTCGCCGAGGTGCTCGACGACCTCATCGTGGGCGCGTATCCGCTCGACCGCGACGATGTCGCGGCGCTCACCCGCGCGGCCGTCGTGCGCGTCTTGAACCTGACCGAGGACGTGGAGTACCGCCCGGGCGACCGGCGCGCGGTCGAGCGGGCGTTGCGCGCGGCCGGCATCGAGGAGCGTCGCCTGAGCCTGACCGACTACGGGGGCCTTCCCCCCGGCGCACTCGAGGCCGCCGTCCGCGAGGTGACCGCCTGGCTCGACGAGGGCAAGCGCACGTACCTGCACTGCCGCGCCGGCTGGCAGCGGTCCGCGGCGGTGGCCGCCGGCGTCGTGGCCGTGCGGACCGGGCGCGAGATCGACGAGGCGCTGGACTACGTGCGCCACCGCAAGCCGTCGGCCGATCCGCTGCCCCACCAGCGCGAGGACCTGCGGCGCTGGTGGCACGCGCGCCGGGACGGTGGCGCGCCCTCCTGAGCCGTCCGCTCGAGGATGACGGCGCTTGGGAAGAAACATCAACTATGGCGATGCTTCTTCCCAAGCACCGGTGCAGGCGGGGGCCTGCGAGAGCCGCGCGAGCGTCCGCGGCGCGCAGGCGGCGCGCGGCCTCAGTCCGCCGCGCGCAGGCGGCGCATGACCAGTTGCTCGGGTACCGGCTCGGCCGGGGCCGGCTCGCCCGGGGCCGGCTCGCCGGCGCCGCCGGCGGACAGCTCCGGAGCGTGGACGCTGCGGGCGTTCAGGGTCACCGGCTCGAGCTGTGGCAGCTCGCGCCCGCCGGCCACCGACCCGTGGTCCTCGAACCGCCGCGCGGCCGGTAGCACGCGGGCCTCGTAGGACCCGACCGCCTCGTTGTAAGCACGGACCGTGCTGTTCAGCCGCGAGCCGAGCGTGGCGAGCAGGCTGGACAGCTTGACCAGGCGACCGTGCAGCTCGCGCCCCAGGTCCGAGATGGCCTGCGCGGACTCGGCCACGCGCTCCTGCTGCCATCCGTAGGCCACCGCCCGCAGCATCGCGAGCAGCGTGGTCGGCGTGGCGATCAGCACGCGCCGCGCCATGGCGTCTTCGATCAGGGACGGGTCGGCCTCCAGGGCGGCCCCGTACAGGTGCTCGCCAGGCAGGAACATCACGACGATGTCAGGGGTCGAGTCGAGCCCCGCCCAATACGCCTTGTCGGCGAGCGTCTTGACATGCCGGCGCAGAAGCCGTGCGTGATCGCGCAGGTGCCGCTGACGCTCCTCCTCGTCGCGCGCCTGGTAGGCATCGAGCACGCCCTGGAGCGGGGCCTTGGCGTCGACGACGACGTGCTTGCCGCCCGGCAGGCTGACCACCAGGTCGGGGCGCAGCGCCCCCTCGTCCCCGGCCACGGCCGACTGCTCGGCAAAATCGCAATACCGGACCATCCCGGCCAGCTCGACCACGTTGCGCAGCTGCATCTGGCCCCATTGCCCCCGCGCGTTCGGTTTGCGCAGTGCCGTGACCAGCGCGCCGGTCTCGGTACGCAGCTTCTCGCCGGTCTCGGTCAGCGTTCTGAGCTGTGTCTCGAGGCGTCCCCGCGACTCCCGTCGTTCCTGGTCCAGGCGCAGCAGTTGCTGGTCGACGCGCCCAAGCTGCTCCTTGAGCGGCGCGACCAGCTGCTCGACGGCCTGCTGGCGCTGCTCGAGGTCTCCCTTCGCCTCGGCCTGCGCCGCTCGCAGCTGCGCCCGCGCGAGCTCCGAGAGCTGCCCCATGCTCGCCTGCAGTGCCTCGGCGCTCAACGCCTTGAACGAGGCCGACAGGCGCTCCTGAGCGTCGTTGACCGCCGCCAACCGCTCGGCCGCGACCGCGCGCTCATGCTCCACCTCAGCCCGCGCCCGGATCAGTTCACGCTCCAGCTCGCCGGCCCGCCCCGCCTCCAGCGCCAGCGAGCGCAGCCGGGGACGAAGCGCGGCGAGCACGATCCCGGCGCCGGCCAGCAGTCCGATCAGCAACCACAGCGCGTACATGATGCGAACCAGGATCGCGGGTCCCTCGGACGGAACGAATGTCCCGCACAGGAATGGGTTTAATCGCGCCGATGGCAGACGATCGGATCCGCCGGCGCATCACGGTGCACGGCCGCGTCCAGGGGGTGTTCTTCCGCGACTCGCTGCGCCAGCGCGCCAACTCCCATGGCGTTGCCGGGTGGGCGTCCAACCGCTCGGACGGCTGCCTCGAGGCCGTCTTCGAGGGCCCGTCGTACAACGTGGAGCGGCTGATCGAGTTCGCGAAGATCGGCCCGCGTCACGCCGAGGTCGACAGCGTCGACGTGCGCGAAGAGGCGCCCGAAGGGCTGTCCGGCTTCAACGTCCGGTGATCGTCGCGCGCGACGTAGGCCCGCGCGGCGTCGCACAGGGCACCGAACAGGCGGCTGCGGTCATTGGCTTCGGGGTGCCACTGGACGCCGAGCCCCCACCGCCCGTCGGCCAGCTCGATCGCCTCGATCACACCGTCCTCCGCACAGCCGCTCACGACGAGGCCATCCCCGAGCGAGAGCACCGCCTGATGGTGGTGGCAATGGGCGACATGCTCGTGCTCCCCGACCGCTCGCGCGGCCAACGAGCCCGGCGTGAGCCTGACCGTGTGATCGTTGCCCTCGAACGTGCCCCGCA
The DNA here is from genome assembly GCA_963757795.1 of uncultured Solirubrobacterales bacterium. GTDB lineage: Bacteria > Actinomycetota > Thermoleophilia > Solirubrobacterales > Solirubrobacteraceae > Palsa-465. The sequence continues at coordinate 25,872 of CAVWSI010000005.1, forward strand.
CCCTCCGGTGCGGATGACTGCCGTCGGCCGCCACGAGGTCTTGCAGGAGCGTCCCGCCGAGCGCCACGTTGAGGATCTGCATGCCGCGGCAGATGCCGAGCACCGGCAGCTCGCGCCCGATCGCCTCGCGCAGCAGAGCGATCTCGAACGCATCCCGCTCCGGATACACCGACTCGGTGGCGGGATCTCGCGGCGCGCCGTACATGGCCGGATCGATGTCCGCGCCACCGACCAGCAGCAGCCCATCGACCCGATCGAGCAGTGCCGGCGGGGCGCGGACATCGACGGCCAGCAGCACGGCGAGGCCACCGGCGCGCTGCAGCGGCGCCACGTAGGAATCCGCGACCAGGTGGGCGTCCTGGTCCCAGTAGGCCCAGCGCGCGCGCTCGCGGACCGCGCAGAGGCCGATCACCGGATCGGTCATGCCACCCCCGCCCGCAAGACGAACGCATCGAGCAGCCGCCACGCGCGCGAGCGATTCTCCTCGGCGAGCGCCTGCGTCTCGGCGAGCAGGCGGTCGGCATCGACGCCGTGGCGCACCAGCTGATCACCGCCGAGCGACACCCACTTCTCGACGATCTCGCTTGTCACCTCGGGATGGAACTGCACGCCCAGGCTCCGGCCCACGATGTAGGCCTGCGGCCCGGCCGGGTTCTCGGCCAGCATCACCGCGCCAGGTGGCGGGGCGAACGTGTCGTGGTGCCACTGAAACCACGGCCCCTCGGCAACCAGTTCAATATCGGAGCTGCGCACAGCCACCCAGCCGATCTCGGTCTGCGCTCCCGGCAATGCCTGGCCACCGACCGCGCGGGCCAGCAGCTGGCTGCCGAAGCAGATGCCGAGCACCGGAACGTCCGCCGACACCGCGTCGCGCAGCAGCGCTGCCTCGCGCGCGACCCACGTCAGGGCGTCGTCGTAGGCGGACTCCTCCGAGCCGAGCGAGACGACCAGGTCGTAGGCGCGCGGATCGGCCCCGGCGCCGTCCGCGGTGACCAGGTATACGTCCTGCTCGGCTCCCCGCTCGCGCAGCCATGCACTCACGTGGCCGCCCGGGGCGTCCTCTTCGTGCTGAATGATCAGCGCCCGCACTCAGCGCTCCTGCTAGCTCGACAGGGCGCGCTCGAACGCCTGCCGCGCCTCGTCTCCCCGCACGGCGAAGACCACGCGCTCCAGACCCGAGCCGCCGGCGGACAGGTGGCGCCGCACTTCAGCCACTTCGATCTCCGCCGCCTGCTCAACCGAGAAGCCCCCCACCCCGGTGCCGAAGGCCACGAGGGCAAGCGACCGGGCGCCAAGCTCGTCCGCCCTGCCCAGGGTCGAGGCGGTGGCGTCGCGGATGATCTGAGCCGAGGTCGGCCCTCCGAGTTCCATCGTCGCGGCGTGGATGACCCAGCGGCACGGCAGATCGCCGCCCGTCGTCTCGATCGCCTCCCCCAGGCCAATCGGCGCCCGCCGATCGCTCTCCTGCTGAACGGCCGGGCCGCCGGCCCGCGAGATCGCCCCGGCCACCCCGCCACCGTGCTTCAAACGCGTGTTCGCCGCGTTGGCGATCGCGTCGACTTCGAGCTTCGTAATGTCCGTGTCGCGGACCTCGATCACGGACTCAAGGCTAGGAGACCTCTGCCGGCTCTTCCTTGCCGGCCAGCCGTTCCCGCCCCCGCCGCACCGCGGCAATGAACTTCGAGAGGTTGACCTCGAGCGTGTTGAGGATCTCGTCGGCGTAGTCCTCGGCGCCGAGGCGGATCTCCCGCTCACGCGCCCGAGCGTCCTCGATGATGTCCTCCGCCCCGCGCTCGGCCTGCTTGGTGATCTCCTCCTCGGAGACCATCCGCTCCTGGCGCTCGCGGGCCTCCTTGACGATCCGCTCCGCCTCGCGCTTGGCCTCGGCCAGCATCTCCTGGCGCTCCTTGACGATCCAGCGGGCCTGCTTGATCTCCTCCGGGATGGTGGCCCGCATCTGATCGAGGATGTCGTAGATCTCTTCCTTGTCGACTCGAACCTGATCGGTCAGCGGCACGGCCCGGGCGTTGTGCACGAGGTCGTCCAGCTTGTCGATCAGTACCAAGACATCCATCGCAAAACCTCTGTTTCGTTAGCGGCCGAGCCGTTCCTTCAAGGCGCCGGCCACCTCATCGGGGACAAGATCATCGATGTCACCGCCGAAGGTCGCAAGCTCCTTGATCCCGCTCGAGCTCAGGAAACTGTACTTGGCGGACGCCATCAGGTAAACGGACTCGATTCCCGGATCCTGCCGGTGGTTGAGCTGATTCATCTCCAGCTCGTACTCGAAGTCCGAGATCGCACGCAGCCCCTTGACGATCGCCATCGCGCCGCGCTCGCGCGCGAAGTCGACCAGCAGCGTGCTGAATGGCTCCACTTCGACGTTGGCGAACGCGCGCGTGGCGTTGTGCACGAAGCCCACGCGCTCCTCGGCGCTGAACACCGTCTTGCCCTTGCGCCAGGGCAGATTCACGACCGCCACGATCACCGTGTCGTACATCGCCGACGCGCGCCCGATCACGTCGAGGTGCCCGTTCGTGACCGGGTCGAACGTTCCGGGACACATCGCGATTCGGTTATCGGGAGCCATGGATTCGGATCAGGGTGTCGCCGTAGCGGCGCTCGTCGAGCAGCACCAGGTTCAGCACGAGCGGCGCCCGCCGGTCGCTCTCGGCCACTACCCGGGCGCCGGGAGCAAGAACCGGTCCCAGCGCCGTCGAGAGCTCTGGCCCGAGGGCGCTCGCGTGACGATATGGGGGATCGAGGAACACGAGATCGTAAAGACGCGCGTCGCGAGATGCCCCCCTGAGGTAGGCCAGCACGTCCTGACGGCGCACCTCGGCCTCGATTCCGAGCGCCGTCAGGTTCCGCCGGATCGCCGCCACCGCCGCTGCCGAGGAATCGACGAGCACCGCGTCGGAAGCCCCCCGCGACAGCGCCTCGATGGCCAGCGCGCCCGACCCGGCGAACAGGTCAAGCACCCTCGCCCCCTCGACCACGTCCGGGCCGAGGATCGAGAACAGCGCCTCCCGCACCCGGTCGGAGGTTGGGCGAGTCGAGCGTCCCCGCGGCGCCACCAGGCTTCGCCCCCCCAAGCGACCGGCCACGACCCTCACGCCCGGATCGGGGCCAGCGCTTCGGCGCCGAACATGTGCACGAGCGCGTCGGCGAGCAGCGCGTGCTCGGGCTCGGCCAGCTCGGGATCGTCACCGATCACCTCCTCGGCAAACCGACGGGCCCGCTCGAGCAGCTCGGCGTCGCCCGGCAGCTCGGCGACGCGGTAGATCGCCTCGCCGTGCTGGCGGGTGCCGACCAGCTCACCCTCCCGGCGCAGCTCGAGGTCGATCTCGGCCAGCTCGAACCCGTCCCGGTGTGCTCGGCGAGCGCGCGCAGTCGCAGGGAGTCCTTGGAGCCGAACAGCAGGCAGAACGACTCGTGCGCGCCGCGCCCGATCCGCCCCCGGAGCTGGTGAAGCTGCGAGATCCCGTAGCGGTCGGCGTCCTCGACCAGCATCACGGTCGCGTTCGGGACGTCGATCCCGACCTCGATCACCGAGGTCGCCACGAGCACGTCCGCACCGCCCCCGGCGAACGCCGCCATCGCCTCCTGCTTGGCGCCGGCCCCCAACTGACCGTGCATGAGCACGACGCGGAAGTCGCGGAACTCGCCGGTGCGTAGACGCTCGAACTCCGCGGTGGCGGCGCGGGCCTGCAACACCTCGGATTCAGCGACCAGTGGGCAGACCACGAACGCCTGGCGCCCCGCGCGCAGCTCCTCGCGGATCCGTTCGTAGGCCCGCGCGCGCTCGGCCTGCGTGGAGCACACGAAGGTCTTGATCGGCCGCCGGCCGGCGGGCAGCTCTCGCAGCTGCGTCGAGTCGAGATCGCCGTAGTTGGAGAGCGCGAGCGTGCGCGGGATCGGGGTGGCCGTCATGTGCAGCACGTGCGGCCGTTCGCCTTCGCGCGCCTTGGCGTCCAGCGCGGCGCGCTGGCGGACTCCGAAGCGATGCTGCTCGTCGACGACCGCGACGGCGAGCCGGGCGAAGCGCACCGGGTCCTCGATCAGGGCGTGTGTGCCGACGATCAGGGAAAGCTCGCCGGTCGCCAGCTTGCCCAGCAGATCGGCGCGCCGGCGCGCGGGCGTCGAGCCGGTGAGCAGTCCGAGCGGGACCACGGCGCCGGGCATCAGCGACTGAACGGTGGCGAAATGCTGTTCGGCGAGGGTCTCGGTCGGCGCCATCAGCGCGCCCTGGTAGCCGTGCTCGACCGCCCGGAGCAGGGTGTACAGGGCCACCACGGTCTTGCCCGAGCCGACCTCGCCCATCAGCAGGCGCTGCATCGGCTGCGGCCGGGCCAGGTCACCGTCGATCGCCTCCAGCGCGCGCTCCTGATCGCCGGTCAGCGCAAACGGCAGCATGTTCGAGAGCCAGCGCGCGGTCAGCTCGCGCACGGCCCCCAGCGCCGGCGCGCTGTTCGATGCGCGACGCCGCAGGCGCCGGCGCAGCAGCGCCAACTGCACGAGCAACAGCTCGTCGAAGGCCAGACGCCGGCGGGCGACGTCGACGTCGGAGTCAGCGCCGCCGAAGTGCGCCTCGGTCAGGGCGGCCGAGCGCTCCGGCAGGCGCTCGCGGGCACGCAGGCGGGCCGGTAGCGGCTCGAGCACGTCGGCCAGCGCGCCGGAGTGCTCGTGCACCAGCGTCAGGATCTGGGTCGAGGACAGCCCCTCGGTGGCCGGGTAGTGCGCCACCGCGCCGGCGCCATCGCCGGTCACCGCGTCGCCCGTCCGGGCGTGGGCCTGGACCCGGAACCTACTTCGCCCTTCGAACTTGCCGTGCAGGGCCAGCCGCGTCCCGGCCGGGTAGCGCTGCTCGAGCCAGGGCTGATTGAAAAACGTGGCCTTCATCGCGCCGGTCTCGTCCGCCACGGTCGCCTCGACCAGTGGGCGCATGCCGCGCCGGCGGACCGATCGCGACGAGATGCTCCTGACCTGCACCACGACTGTGGCGCTGTCGCCGGGCACCAGGTCGGCGACAGGGCGGGCCTCCCGACGGTCTCGCGGCAGGTGCAGGAGCAGATCGGAGACCGTGGCCAGGCCGAGCGTCTCCGCTCCGCGCTGCGCCTTGGGACCGTCGAAGGCGAGCGGCGCGCTCAGTTTCGACGGCCGCGGATAGCGGACCGGAGCATCCCGCAGCGTGTCCGGGTCGAGCGGGTTGGTGGTGGCAAAGGCGGTCGCGGCCATGGCTGGCGAGGGAGATTCGTCTAGCCGAGGACCCGCATGATCAATGTCTGCGCGGACGCGACGAGGTTAACGACGACGTGCGTCCCATCGATCCAACCACAGATGAAGACATCCGCCATGCGCTGCTGATCCGCAGCGGACTGCTCGGGGGCGAACCCCGCCCCGAGCTCGATCGCTGGACGGCCGTGCTGCGGCGCGCCACGGGATCGGCCGTGGCGGCGCTCGCGGTCGCCGTCGGCGAGCGCACCCTGATCACCGGGCTGCGGATCGGCGAGGCCGACAACCCCGAGGCGGTCGAGCTACCCGCCGGCGCGTCGCTCGAGGAGTTCCTGAGCGCCAAGATCCAGGCGCCGCGCTGGGCCGACGGCTTTCACTCCTATCTCGAGGACTCGGTCATGGTGGACGGCCAGGTCCTGTGCACGATCGCCGTGGCCGACGCGGCGCCACGGGACTGGGACGCCCGTGACAGGCAGATCCTCGACGACGCCACGGCGGCCATCGCCTCCGAGATCCGCCTGAGCCTGGCCAACGACGAGGCGCTGCGCTTCCACGAGCTCGTCGCTTCACAGCAACGGGTGCACGAGCTGATCGCGGACGGGTCGCCGCTCGAGGACGTCCTGGTCGAGCTGGTCGGAGGGATCGAGCGCCACGACCCGTCGGTCATCCCGTGTGTGGTCCTCCTCGACCGTGAGTCGAACACCCTGCACCCGGGCGCCGGTCCCTCGCTCCCGCCCCACTACCTCGCGGCCATCGACGGCGTTGTGATCGGCCCCAACATCGGCGCCTGCGGGTCAGCCGCCTGGTCGGGCCAGCTCATCATCAGCGACGACATCGGCGAAGACCCCAGATGGGCGCCGATCCGTGATTTCGTGCTGGATGCCGGGCTGCGCCACTGCTGGTCGATGCCGATCAAGTCGCCCGCGGGCGAGGTGCTGGGCACGCTCGCCCTGTACGGACGTCGGCCTCGCAGTCCGCTGCCGGCCCATCTCACGCTGTTGGAGGACGGAGCCCGGCTGGCCGGGATCGCGATCGAACGCCACCGTGCGCTCGACCAGCTGATGCACGACGCCCGCCATGATGGGCTCACCGGGCTGCCCAACCGGACCGCGATCTTCGAGATGCTCGACGAGGCGATCGTCCGGGTCGCGCCGGGCGCTGCGGTGGCCGTGCTGTTCGTCGACCTGGACGGGCTGAAGACGCTGAACGACACGCTCGGGCACGACCGCGCGGACGAGATGATCCGGGAGGTGGGCGAGCGGCTGTCCACGGCGGTACGGGGACGCGACTTCGTCGGTCGCTTCGGCGGCGACGAATTCGTCGTGGTGGCCGAGGGCGTAGCCGACGAGGACCAGGCGACCAAGCTCGGCTTGCGCCTGCTCGAGGCTGTGTCCCAGCCGCTGCCGGGAATCGACGGCTGCGCGGTGACCGCGAGCATCGGGATCACGCTGCTGACCGACGCGCAATCGGACGCCCGCGAGGGGCTGCGCCAGGCGGACACCGCCATGTACGAGGCCAAGCGAAGTGGCCGCGATCGCCTGTCGTTCTTCGGCGGAAGCCGGCGCAGCCAGACCGGCCGGCGTCTCGCCCTGGTCCGGGAGTTGCGCGGTGCGGAGATGCGGGGCGAGCTCGGGCTCGTGTTCCAGCCGGTGTTCGAGCTCGAGAGCGGCGATCTGGCCGGCGTCGAGGCGCTTGTGCGCTGGAACAGCCCCGCCCTCGGGCCGGTTTCGCCGGTCGAGTTCATCCCCATCGCCGAGGAGACCGGGATGATCGTCCCGATTGGCTCGTGGGTACTGCGCGAGAGCTGCGAGGCCATCCACCGCATCACCGCGCGGACCGGCCAGCACCTGGAGCTGTCGGTCAACGTGTCCGCCCATCAGCTGTCGAACCCCGGGTTCGCCCAATCGGTCCGCAAGACGCTTGCCCACGCCGAATTCCCGGCCGACAGGCTCGTGCTGGAGATCACCGAGACGGCCCTGGTTCGGGCCGGCACCGTGGCGGCGCACACGCTGCACGACCTCGAGGCACACGGCATCCGGATCGCGCTCGACGACTTCGGTACCGGCTACTCCTCGATGTCGTGGCTCAAGGAGCACCCGCTCGACGCGATCAAGATCGATCGGAGCTTCGTCAGCGGGCTGGCCGGAGACCCGCGCGACCAGGCGATCGTGGCCTCGCTGATCAGCCTGGCCCGGGCGCTCGGGTGCGCCGTCACCGCCGAGGGGGTGGAAACCGAGGATCAGTTGCTCGCGCTGCGCCTGCTCGAGTGCGAGCGCGTCCAGGGCTTCCTGCTCGCGCGCCCGATGCCGGCGGAGGAGCTGCAGGCGCTATTGGCCGAACCGACCGAGGCGACTACTCGGCCGACAGCAGCCACCAGTGACCTGGTTGACCTCCGTCGGATAGTTCGAATTCGACATCTCCGTGGGCAAGCGCCTGGACCGTCCCGTCGTCCAGCGGCGCTTCGGCTCCCCGCAGGCAGGTGATCAACTCCGCATCGAGCGCGAGCTGCTCGAGCACTTCTCGGAGCGCCTCCCGGGGCCTGCCCCACGCCACGATCTCCTCCTCGACGTAGCCGACCGCGTCCCCCGCGCGGAAGCGGCCCTCGGCATCATCGAACCGCGCTGGGGCGACGGCGCCGGTGCGGACGTGCTCGAGCGCGGCATGCATGGCCTCCGCGTTGGACTGGGCGCCTCCGGCGGGGTCGAGCGTGACCGCTGCGGCCAGACCGGCCTGGGGTGAGAGCGACGGAACCACGCACACGGTCTTGTCCGACAGCCGCGCGGCGCTGCGCGCGGCGGCGAGCGCGCTCGGGCTGTTCGGCAGCACGACGACCTGCTCGGCTTGGCAGGCGTGGATCGCGGCCAGGAGGTCGAGGCTGGTCGGGGCCAGCGCCGGCCCGCCGTCGAGCGCGCGCACGCCGAGGCTCTCGAACAGCGACTTCATGCCCGCGCCGGTGGCCACGGCCACGGCGTCGCACACCGGCGGTGGCGCCGTCCCCAGCCGTTCCTCGCGCCGCCTGACCTGGGCGCGCATGTCGCCAACGTCCAGATGCGAGATTGCCGCATCGGCCGTGAACAGAGCGGTGGCCGAGTCGGGGTCATCGGTGTGCACGTGCACCTTGAGCGTGGTGGGATCGCCGACGATCAGCACCGAGTCGCCGAGCCGCTCGAGCGCGCGCACGAAGCGCCGCTGCTCGAGCCCCGTGCCGGTCACCGCGAAGCTCACGCAGTAGCGATAGGTCGCGGACATGTGCTGGGGCCGCGCGATGCGCGCGGGCGCCGGATGGTCCATATGCGGCAGCTCACCACCCCGCAGCTCGCCGAGGATGCCGGCCAGCATCACGGTCAGCGCATAGCCGCCGGCGTCCACCACCCCGGCCTCGCGCAGCGCGGGGAGCAGATCGGGCCCGCGCCGGACCGAGCTCTCGCCGGCGTGCAGGGCGCGCTCGACGACCGCCGCGATCACCGCGTTCTGCACCTCGGAGGTGGCGTCGGGCGGGAGGCGGGCGTCCCGGAAGCGGGCCAGATCGGAGGCGACCTGCACCCCCATCTCGCGCACCACGGTCAGGATCGTGCCCTCGACCGGCTCGCGGACCGAGCCGTAGGCTTGATCGACCGCGCGGGCCAACGCGGCGCTGATCAGCACCGGATCGACCAGCTCGCCGGGTCGGCTGGCCAGTTCCTCGGCCGCGCCTCGTATCAGCTGCGAGAGGATGACGCCGGAGGTGCCGCGGGCTCCCAGGAGCGCCGCACGGGCCACCGAGGCGACGATCTGGTCGCGTCCCACTGTGGCCGCACGGTCGCGGTCGGCCGTCCCGATGGCGAGGTGATCGAGCTCGTCGAGCACGGCGCGCAGGGTCAGGACCATGTTGTCGCCGGTGTCGCCGTCAGGCACCGGGAAGACGTTCAGCTCGTTGACCTGCTCGCGACGAGCTTCGAGCGCGGCCAGACCGGCCGCGAGCACGGCCCGGAATCGCAGCAGGCTCGGATCAGACCCCGCGAGGCCCCGAGCCTCGTCCGTCACAGGGCTTTGGCGACCTTGCCGGCCTTCAAGCACCGCGTGCAAACGTAGACCCGTCGCGGTGTCCCGTTGTCGTCGATCCGGACTCGCTGCAGGTTCGGGTCGAAGCGCCGCCGGGTAGCCACCATCGAGTGGCTGCGGCTGTTCCCGAACGACGGGCCCTTCTTGCACACGTGACAGACCTTCGCCATGGCGGGCGAGTATAGCCTTCCGGGCGGTCGGGAAAGCGGCGCCCCCCAGCCGGAGGTGGTCGGGTCCATGCAGAGCTTTAGACGGTCCCCGAAAGTTCGTATTCTTCGAGACGGGTAATGAGGCGTTTCGATGGGTGATCGATCCCCCGCGGGCGTACGCGTCCGCCTGGACCTGGGGCTCCCGGAACGGTATGAGCCGCGTCCGCCACATCGCGACGGGGGGCATGGCTTCGGTGTTTTGCGCTCGCGACCTGGCGCTCGGCCGCAACGTCGCGATCAAGCTGCTCGCCGAGCGCTTCGCCCACGACGAGCACGCGAGCGAGCGCTTCATGCGCGAGGCGCGGGCGGCGGCGCGGCTCTCGGGTCATCCCAATGTGGTGATGACCTATGACGTCGGCGAGACGGAGCCCGTCGACGGCGAGCCCGCACGGGCCTTCATCGTGATGGAGTACCTGGCCGGGGGAACCGTCGCGGACGCCCTGCGGGTCGACTCGGTGCGGCGTGTCCACACCGTCAAATGGGTTCACGAGGCGGCCTCCGCGCTCGACTACGCCCACGGCCGTGGCGTCCTGCACCGCGACATCAAGCCGGGCAACCTGCTGCTCACCCGCGACCGCGTGCTGCGCGTCGGCGACTTCGGCATCGCCCGGCTGGGGACCGAGGACACGATCACCGCAACCGGCCAGGTGATGGGCACGGCTTCCTACCTGGCGCCGGAGCGCGCCCTCGGGCGCCCGGCCACAGACGCCAGCGATCGGTATTCGCTCGCGGTGGCCGCCTATGAGCTGCTGGTTGGGGAGCGGCCGTTCACCGCGTCGCATTTCGCCGTCCAGGCCCGCCAGCACGTGGAGGATGAGCCTCCAGCCGCGAGCAGCCGAAACCGCGCCCTGCCGCCTGCCGTGGACGCCGTCCTCGCCCGCGGCATGGCCAAGCGCCCCGAGCAGCGCTGGCCGACCGCGCAAGCTTTCGCCGAGGCGCTCGAAGCGGCCCTCAACGAGCGTGCCGCCAAGCCGCTGCGGACTGCCGCGGTGGCGGCGGGCGCCGCGCGCCGAGGGAGCCGCGCGGCCCGCCCCGGCGCCGGCGCGCGCTCTCGGGGCCGCGAACGGGCGCATTGCCGCCGGCGCACGGGCGCCGGCCGCGACGCCATCGTGCCCGCGTCCCCGCGCTGGCCGCGCTGGCGGCGGGCGCCGTGGTGGCGGCGGTGGCCGTGGGCAACCTCGGCGGTGGCGGTTCAGCGGCCAACACATTCATCCGCCTCGGCGCAGAGACCGCACGCCACGAAGGCGACGCACAAGGCGGCTCGACCGCGGCCAGCCCCGCGGGCGACCAAGACCGTGACCGTCACCCCGGCCGCCGCCACCACGCCGCCTCCCGTGGCCGAGACGCTCGATGCGCGCGGCCACCAGCTGATGCTGAACGGTAAGTACTCCGCCGCCATCCCGGTGCTCCGCCAGGCGGTGTCGGCCGCCTCCCACGCCAGCCTGACCTACGCCTATGCCCTGTTCGACCTCGGGCGCTCGCTGCGGCTGGCCGGCGATCCGAAAGACGCGGTGGCGGTCCTCTACGAGCGCCTCCAGATTCCCAACCAGACCGAGGCGGTCCGTGAGCAGCTTCAGCTGGCCTTGCTGGCGCTGGGTCAGCAGGCGGGCACCCCCGGCGGCACCCGGCCTGCCGGCGGCCCGCCGCCCCCACCCGGCGCGGCGCGTGACCATGGCGGACGCGACCCCCACGTCCGCGGCGGCGGAGCGGGACCGGCCGGTGAGCACTCGGCGCTGCAGCCCGCGGTGCTGCCCGCGGTGCCGTCCGGCCACGGCCCACCGCGCGGCGACTGACAACGCGGTCACGGGCATGAACCCGGTGCGACCGTTATCTTCCAACCGCTGAGCGCCGGCGCTCAGGACGCCGGGGATCGCACGAGCGACGCGCCCGGCACCGCAGCCTTGACCGCCAGCGAGGCCAGTGCCGCCTCGGCCGCGCTGCGCCCCGTGTCTCGCTTGGCGCCCCCCGTGACGCGATCGAGCGCCTGCTCCATCGTGTCGACCGTGAGCACGCCGAACCCGCACGGCACGCCGGTCTCGAGCTGCACCTGCTGGATCCCGCGTGCCGCCTCGGTGCACACGTAGTCGTAGTGGTCGGTCTCGCCGCGGATGACGGCACCGAGGCACACGACCGCGTCGTAGCGTCCTGAGGAGGCCGCGTACTTGGCCACGACCGGCAGCTCGAACGCGCCCGGCACGTCGAAGGCGTCGATCTCGCTCACGCCGGCTTCCTGGAGCGCCGCGCGGGCGCCCGTCTCGAGCCTCTCCGCCAGATCGGCGTAGAACCGCGCGACGCAGAGCGCCACGCGCCCGGCCGGCGCGCCCGAGGTCATGGCTGGGACTCGCGCCGTCGGCGATCGTGCTCGTGCTCGTCGTGCAGCATCTCCTCATCGAGCGCCAGTCCCTGGTGGTGCAGCGTGTGCCCCATTCGGTCGCGCTTGGCGCGCAGATAGGCCTCGTTGTGGGGGTTCGGAAGGTGGTGGATCGGGATCTGGTCGGTCACCGACAGCCCGTAGCCGGCCAGGCCCGAGATCTTCTTGGGGTTGTTGGTCAGGATCCGAATGCTGGTGAGCCCCAGATCGACCAGGATCTGGGCGCCGATCCCGTAGTCACGGAGGTCAGCCGGCAGACCGAGCCGGAGGTTGGCGTCGACCGTGTCGAGCCCCTCCTCCTGGAGCTTGTAGGCGCGGAGCTTGTTCAGGAGCCCAATTCCACGGCCTTCCTGGCTGAGGTACAGCAGAACCCCAAGGCCCTCGGACTCGATCATCGAGAGTGCCGACTCGAGCTGCTCACCACAGTCGCACCGCAGCGAGTGGAACACGTCGCCGGTCAGGCATTCCGAGTGCACGCGCACCAGCACATCCTCGCGCCCCGCGACGTCGCCCTTGACCAGAGCAACATGGTGCTTGTTGTCGACCAGCGAGCGGTAGCCGACCGCGCTGAAATCGCCGAACCCGGTCGGGAGCCGGGTCGCCACAACCCGCTCCACCAGCTTCTCGTGCCGGCGCCGGTAGGCCACCAGGTCGGCCACGGTCACCATCTTCAAACCATGGCGCTCGCAGTACGTGGCGAGATCGGGCACCCGGGCCATGGTGCCGTCGTCGTTCATGATCTCGCAGATCACACCGGCAGGGATCAGGCCGGCCAGACGGGCCAGGTCGACCGCGGCCTCGGTCTGCCCGACCCGCTCGAGCACCCCGCCGGGCTTGGCCTTCAGCGGGAACACGTGACCGGGCTGGACGAGATCGCGGGGGGTCGTCTTCGGATCGATCGCCACCTGGATGGTGCGGGCCCGATCGGCGGCCGAGATGCCCGTGCTGACGCCGGTCCGCGCCTCGATCGAGATCGTGAACGCGGTCTTGTACGCGGACTCGTTCTTGGCCGCCATGAGGTCGAGCCCCAGCTCATCGCAGCGCTCGGGCGTGAGCGCCAGGCAGACCAGGCCGCGCCCCTCCTTGGCCATGAAGTTGATCGCCTCTGGCGTGACGAACTGGGCGGCCATCGTCAGGTCGCCCTCGTTCTCGCGGTTGGGATCGTCGACGACGACCACCATCTTGCCCTGGCGGATGTCCTCGATCGCGTCCTCGATCGTGGCGAACGGGGCCTTGACCGAGCTCATGTCCTCACCGCCATCAGCTTCTCCACGTACTTCGCCAGCACATCGACCTCCAGGTTCACTCTGTCGCCCGCCGCCGCTCGCCCGAGATTCGTCCGTTGCAGCGTTTCTGGTATCAGAGAGACGGTAAACGATCCGCTAAGCACCGCCGCGACGGTCAGTGACACGCCGTCGACCGCGATCGACCCCTTCTCGATCACATAACGCAGCACCTGGTCGGGAGCTTCGATCTCGATCCGGCGGGCGAAGCCGTCATCGGTCAGCGCCGCGACCCGCCCCACACCGTCGACATGGCCCTGGACGATGTGGCCGCCGAGCCGATCACCGGCCCGCAGCGGCAGCTCCAGGTTGACCTCCGCTCCCGGGGCCAGATCCCCCAGCGCGGTGCGGGTCAGCGTCTCGTTCATCGCGTCGGCGGCGAACGAGCTGTCGTGCAGGTCGGCCGCGCTCAGGCACACCCCGTTGACCGCGATCGAGTCGCCGCCGCGCAACTCGCTCACCAGCGGCGTCTCGATCACTACCCGCGCGCCGTCCGGCGAGCGATCGATCGCGCCCACCCGGCCGACTCCCTGAACCAGACCGGTGAACATGGCGAATCCGGCCTCCTCAGGCTTCCTCAGCCCGACACCGGCCGAGGCCGGAATCGCGGCAAATCCGCCCCGGGACGCCTCCGACTCTCCCACAGGCTTCCGACGGCGGATTCACCTACCACTCCCTGATCCGCGCCGAGACCAGCAGGTCGTCACCCACCCGGTCGCAGTCGAGGGTCAGCGCACGCGCCGCGTCGGCGATCGCATCGACCCCTTCGCCCTCGAGCGGGTCGCGCGCGGTCCGCCCGCCGAGGACCATCGGGGCGAGGAACAGGCGCATTTCATCGACCTCGCCGGCGTCCAGGAACGCGCCGGCCAGGTGCGGGCCGCCCTCGAGCAGGATCGAGGCGATGCCGTCGGCGCCCAACTGGTCGAGTGCCGAGCGCACGCGGGCCGTCTCGTTCTCCCCGGTGGCCACCACAACGTCGGCCCCATGGGTGGCCAGCGCGTCGGTGGCGGCGCGAGGAGCGGCGCGGGAGACCACGACGGTCAGCGCAATCGTGCGCGCGTCGCGCACCAGCTTGGAGGTCAACGGCAGCCTGGCCAGCGAGTCGAACACCACACGACGCGGCTGGCGCACGACCCCGTCGAATCGAGCGGTCAGCTGCGGATCGTCCGCCAGCGCGGTCCCGATGCCCACCGCGACGGCGTCGCACTGGGCCCGCCAGTGGTGGGCCAGCCGGCGGCTCGCCTCGCCCGAGATCCACTTCGAGTCGCCGCCACTTGTGGCCACCTTGCCGTCGAGCGTCATCGCCGACTTGAACAGCACCCAGGGCCGGCCGGTGCGGGTATGCTTGCGAAACGGCTGGTTGATCAGGCGTGCGCTGGCGGCCAGCTCGCCATCGGCGATCACCACCTCGACCCCCTCGTCGCGCAGGATGCCGAGGCCGCGCCCGGAGGCGTGCTCGCTGGGGTCATCCGACGCCACCATCACCCGCCCGATTCCCGCGGCCTGGATCGCCTCGGTGCACGGCGGGGTCCGGCCGTGGTGGCAGCACGGCTCCAGCGAGACGTACAGCGTGGCGCCATCCAGATCGTGGCCCGCCGCGGCCCGGATCGCTTCGACCTCGGCGTGAGGGCCGCCCAACATCTCGTGGAAGCCCTCGCCGAGGACCTCATCTTCGCGGCCGATCACCGCTCCCACAAGCGGGTTCGGGCTGACGCGACCGCGACCGCCTTCGGCCAGTTCGATCGCGCGGGCGAGGTGGCGGCGATCGGTGTCGGTCGGTGCGCACATGGGTGTTCAACCGCAGGATAGGCGCCGCTCCTAAACGGGCGCTTCGGGCGCGATGCGGCTGAGCGCAAGTACTTGCGTGAGGTCGATATGGCCGGTGCTCGCTACCGTTGTCCGGACGCGGGCCCCCTGGCGCGCTCCTTCTTGCCGGTTGGCTCGTTTCAGAACTCACAGCCCGGCTCACCCCATGAAGCTCATCATCCAGATCCCGTGCTTCAACGAGGAACGGCAGCTCCCGGCGACGCTCGCGCGAGCTGCCCGCGCGAGGTCCCGGGCTTCGACCGCGTCGAGTGGCTGATCATCGACGACGGCTCGAGCGACCGGACGGTCGAGGTCGCGCGTGAGCACGGGCGTCGACCACGTCGTCCGCCTGACCAACCACAAGGGCCTGGCCGCCGCCTTCCAGGCCGGGCTCGACGCCGGGCTGAAGCTCGGGCGCCGACGTGATCGTCAACACCGACGCCGACAACCAGTACGAGGCGGCTGACATCCCCAAGCTGGTCGGGCCGATCCTGCGCGGCGAGGCCGACATGGTGGTGGGCGACCGCCAGGTCAGGACGATCGAGGAGTTCTCGGCCGGCAAGAAGCTCCTCCAGCGCCTCGGCTCGTGGGTCGTGCGCCACGCCTCGGCGACCGGGATCCCCGACACCACCTCGGGCTTCCGGGCCTACAACCGCGAGGCGGCGCTCCAGATGCAGGTCGTCTCGAAGTTCACCTACACGCTCGAGACGATCATCCAGGCGGGCAAGCTGCTGGTCGCGGTCGACCACGTGCCGATCCGGACCAACCCGAAGACGCGCGAGTCGCGGCTGTTCCCGTCGGTCGGCGCGTACGTGCGCCGCAACGCGCTGACGATCTTCCGGGTGTGGGCCCAGTACGAGCCGCTCAAGCTGTTCTGGACTGGCGCGCTGATCCTCGGCCTGCCCGCGCTGGCCCTGTTCATCCGCTTCCTGGTCCTGTTCATCGCCCACGGCGGCCGTGCCGGTCACGTCCAGTCGCTGATCCTCGGCGCGGTGCTGTTCTTCGGCGCGATGCTGCTCGGCGCGCTGGGCGTGATCGGCGACCTGCTCGACGCCCAGCGCACGCTGTCCCAGCGGACGTTCGAGCGGGTACGCCGGATCGAGCTGCAGCTCGGGAGTGGAGCCCTCGCACTACGAACCGGGCGCGCCCGCCCCGCCGGTGCCCGCGCCGTCACGTTCCGGCACGCCCGACGCAGCCGGCGCCCGACGCCGCGGACCGCAGAGCGCTCGAGGTATGACCCGCGCCCCCGGACCCCGTCCGCCGGCGCCGGGCCGGTGGTCCCGACCGGCAACACGTTCGACAAGTACGGATCGACCAACCCGGTGGTGCGCCGGCTGATGTCCGGATTCGAGTCGACGCTGGACCGGCTGTTCGCGGCCGCCGACCCGCAGTCGGTGCTCGACGTGGGCTGCGGCGAGGGGGTGCTCACCTACCGCTGGGCCGAGCGGCTGGGCGAGAAGCCGGTGGTGGGCATCGACTTGCCCGATTCCAAGCTCGAGGCCGAGTGGAGCACCCGCCGGCGGGCGAACCTCGAGTTCCGGGCGATGGACGGCGGACGGCTCTGGCCTCGCTGCCCGAGGCGTCGTTCGACCTCGCCGCCGCGATCGAGGTGCTCGAGCATGTCCCCGATCCCGAGGCGCACGCTGGCCGAGATGGCGCGGGTGGCCGCGCGCCACCTGCTCGATCTCGGTCCCCCGCGAGCCGCTGTGGCGCGCGCTGAACGTGGCGCGCGGCGCCTACCTGAAGGATCTCGGGAACACCCCGGGCCACGTCAACCACTGGTCCAAGCGGAACTTCGTGCGCGCGGCGAGCCGCCACGGCGAGGTGATCGAGGCGCGTTCGCCGTTCCCGTGGACGATGCTGCTGGTGAGGGTGGCCTGATGGCGGCCCCGGAGGGCACCGACCACGGCCGCCGCTCCGCGGGCGCAAGCCGTCCCGCCGGGCGTCAACGGCAGGCAGCCGGAGGCCCCGGCCCAGTCCTCCTACGCCGTCCGGCGCCCGGGTCCTCTCGATCGGGATCGCCTCGACCGGCATCTTCACGTTCCTGTACCTGGCCGCGGCCAGCCACGTGCTCGATCCCGCCTCCTACAGCCGCATCTCGCTCTGCTGGGCGATCATGTTCGTGATCCTGTCGGTGATCTACCGGCCCGTCGAGCAGCTG
This sequence comes from uncultured Solirubrobacterales bacterium, assembly GCA_963757795.1. GTDB lineage: Bacteria > Actinomycetota > Thermoleophilia > Solirubrobacterales > Solirubrobacteraceae > Palsa-465. The sequence goes on from CAVWSI010000005.1 coordinate 42,978, forward strand.
CTGTCGCGGACGATCGCCGACCGCCGGGCCCGCGGGCTGCACGGCCATCCGCTGCGCGTCCCGGCGTTGATCCAGTTCGGCTTCGCGCTGGTGTTCCTGATCGTGGCGCTGACCATGCGTCCCGAGATCGAGCAGGGCATCTTCGACGGCTCGAGCGCGCTGTACTGGATCCTGGTCATCGGCGTGCTGGCCTACTCGGCCAGCTACTTCGCCCGCGGGTGGCTGGCCGGGCACGAGCGCTTCGCTCTGTACGGCGGGCTGGTGTTCCTCGAGTCGACCTCGCGCTTCCTGTTCGCCCTCGCGGTGGCCGTCGGCATCGGGTCCGGTCAGGGCTCGGTGGGGCTCGGGCATGGCGGTTGCGCCGTTCGCCTCGCTGTGCGTGATCCCGTTCGCCTTCTCGCGTCTGCGCCTTCCCGCCCCGCGCGGCGTGCCGGCGGCCGACGCGGCGCGCGAGGGACCGGCCCACGCCGAGATCGAGGAAGCCGCCACCGATCTCAGCCTGCGCCACGGAGCCGGCTTCGCGGTCGTCGGTGGTCGGGCATCATGCTGGCCGAGCAGACGCTGATGAACGCCGGCGTCCTGATCGTCGCGGCCAAGGCGGGGAGCCAGGCCGGTCTCACCGTCGGCATCACCGGGTTCGTGTTCAACGTGCTGCTGATCGTCCGGGCGCCACTGCAGCTGTTCCAGGCCATCCAGACCTCGATCCTGCCCCACCTCGCGGGCCTGGAGGCGCGCGAGAGCGCGGCGGCGTTTCATCGCGCGATCCGCACGACCGTGCTGGTCATCGCGGCCTTCGCCGGCGCGGTGGCGATCGGGCTGCTCACGATCGGCCCGTTCGTGATGACCGCGCTGCTCGGCGACAAGGGCTTCCACTACGGCCGGTTCGGCCTGGCCATGGTGGGGCTGGGGATGGGCCTGCATCTGGCCGCGGGCACGTTCAACCAGGCCGCGCTGGCGCGCGGGCGCAGTGCCGCAGGCCGCCGTCGCCTGGCTGTCGGCCGCCGCGCTGTTCGTGGTGTCGTGGCCATGCCCACCATCAGCTCCGAGGTGACCAGGGTCGAGGTCGCCTACTTCACCGCGGCGCTCGTGCTGTGCGGCCTGTTGTGGGTGATCTACCGCCGCGGGTCGGCGCCGTCCCGCGCGGATGCCCGCGCCTAGCTGTTGAGGCTCTTGCAGGCCGCTTCCCCGGCCGCCGCCTTCTCGAGCTCCGGGTTGCTCAGCCCGCTGGCGTCGATGTTGTTGAGCGACGCCTTGACGCTGGCGCCCAGCGCCTGGGCCGCGGTCTTGAACGAGGCCGGCGAGTTGGTCGGAAGCGAGTTCGACTTGCTGGCCGCGAGCCGCATGGCGTCTCGCACCTCCGTGAACGCCTTCACGACCGTGGACGCGACGGCCTTGCCGTTCGAGATGTCGGGCGTGCCCGCCGAGCGAATCTGGGTCAGGGCGTGATCCGAGTCCTGCTCAACCGCCTTGAGGAAGCCCTGGAGGGTCTTCTTGGCCTGCGTGGCGTCCGTCGCGGTCGTGTTGTTGAGCGCGCTCGAGCGCGTCACCACATCTCGTTCCAGCGGAGAGATGGCCGAGCAGACGGACCTGACGTAGCTCTTGGCGCTGACCTTCGCGGGTGCGCTCGATTTCGAGGATCCGCTCGATCCGCAGCCCGCACAGAGAACGAGGACGATCAATGGCGCGAGGACGGCGCGAAGACTCGCAGAGGGCACCACCCGCAGCCTACCGATGCTTCCAGCCGAATCGCGCAACCCTCCGGCTCAGCCGATTCCGGCGGCCGCCGCGATGGCGGCGTAGGCGCCCGCCGGATCGGGAGAGCCGAACACCGCCGAGCCGGTGACGAGCAGGTTGGCGCCCGCCTGCACGCATTGCTGCGCGGTCGCCTCGTGCACCCCGCCGTCGACCTCGAGGGCCACGCTGTCGGGCAGGGCGCCGCGCATCCGAGTCAGTTTGTCGAGCGAGAAGGGGATGAAAACCTGACCGCCCCATCCCGGGTTGACGCTCATGCAGAGCGCGAGGTCGAGCAGTTCGTGGGCGACTTCGTCGAGGCTGGCGACCGGCGTGGCGGGGCAGATCGCGGCGCCCGCGCCACAGCCGGCTTCGCGGATGGTCGACAGCGTGTAGTGCACATGCGGCGTGGCCTCGACGTGAATCGTGATGCTGTCGGCGCCCGCTCGGGCGATCTCGGCTACGTGCCGCTCGGGCCGCTCGATCATCAGGTGGACGTCGAGGATCCCGCCCGCTTCGTGGACCTGATCGGCGATCGCCGCGACGATCAGCGCCCCGAAGGTGATCGGCGGCACGAAATGGCCGTCCATCACGTCGACGTGGATGACCCGGGCGCCGGCCGCCATCACCTCCTCGACCTGGGCGCCCAGCCGCGCGAAATCGGCCGACAGGATCGAGGGGGCGATCCGCCGCTCGCGCAGCAGCCGCAGGGTCGCGTCCGCCGGCCGGCCGGGCTGATCGGCCACTCCTATACCGCCCGCAGCATGCTGCCTTGACAATGGTTGCACTCGACGATCGCCGTGCTAGACATCCGCACGATCGTCGAATGCTCGCCGCAGTTCGGGCACACCGATACGAGCTCGTAGCGCTGCAGGCAGTAAACGCACCGATAGCGCCCGGGCGCCGCTGTGGGACGGAGCCACGGCTCGCCGCATCCCGGGCACTCGGGGCCGAGCTTGGGCAGGGATTCGGTCAAGGTTGAACCGTAGGTTAACGCTCGCGCCGGGTGCTCACGGGACACGCGGCGGGGCTGCTCCGATGGGTCGTATCCGCGCGCTCGAGGTCCCGCCCCCGGCGAGATCGCGGATATGACCCATATTTGGCTCCGAATGCGCACTCGGCGCCGCGCGCGCGTCGAGTGCGCACTTATGACCCACCCGCGGCGAGCGTTCAGCGGCGCGCCAGCCGCGCGATGAAGAACCCGTCGGTGCCGTGTCGGTGCGGCAGCAGTTGCACGCCTGGCCCGGCCGGGGTGGCTTCGATCCCGCCGACCACTTGATCTTCGACGTTGAAGCTCGCATCTTCAACGTTGAAGTCGGGGTGGTCGCGCAGGAAAGCGGCGACCAGGTCGGGGCCCTCTGCGCGGGAGATCGTGCACACCGAGTACACCAGCGCGCCACACGGGGCGAGCACGGCAGCGCCGGCGGACAGGATGCCGGCCTGGAGCGCCGCGAGCTCGTCGACCGCCTCGGGACGCACCCGCCAGCGCAGATCCGGCCGGGACTGGAGGGTGCCCAGGCCGCTGCACGGCGGATCGACCAGCACGCGGTCAAACGGCCCGTCGGAGCGCGGGGCCGCGGCGTCCCCGACCTCGACCCGGACAACGCCCGCGCCCAGCCGCGCGGCGGTGCGCTCGAGCGCGGCCGCCCGGCCCGGATGGCGCTCGACGGCGACGACCTCGCCCCGATCTTCCATCAGGGCGGCCAGATGCGTGGTCTTGCCACCCGGGGCCGCGCACAGGTCGAGGACACGCTGGCCGGCCTGGGGATCGAGGATCCGCGACACCAGCATCGAGGCGCGGGATTGGGCCTGCACGGTGCCGGTGCGCCAGAGCTCCGAGCCCTGGAGGTCGAACGGGCCGTCCAGCACGAGCCCCTCCGGCACGCCGGGGGCGGGCCGGCTCGGCACCGGCAGGGCCCGCGCCACGTCGGCAACCGTCGCGCGCAGCGTGTTGACCCGCACGGCCGATTCGGCCGGCTGGTTGACCACCCGCAGGAGCGCTCTGGCGTCGTCGGCGCCGAGCTCGTGCCACCACCGGCTGGCCAGCCAGCCCGGCACAGAATGAAGAAGAGCGGCGCCCTCGGGAGTCTCGTCGTCCAACGCGGCCAGGATGGACGGCCCTTCGCGTATGGCGCGTCGCAGCACCGCGTTGACCAGACCGGCGGCGTGGGCCGCGCGAGCCTGCTTGACCAGCTCGACGCTCTCGTTCACCGCCGCGTGCTCGGCCACGCCGCCCATGTAGAGCAGCTCGAACAGGCCGAGCCGCACCGCGGCCCGCACCGGCGCGTCCAGTCGCTCGACCGGACGGTCGACCAGTTGCCGCGCGACGTGGTCGAGCGTGGCGCAGCGCTGAACGGTGCCGTAGCTCAGCGCCATGGCCAGCGCGCGGTCGCGCGGCTCGAGCCCCGCCGCCTCGCCGGCCAGGGCCCGGTCGGCGTAGGCGCCCTCCTCGAACACGCGACGGATCACGCGCAGCGCGCAGGCGCGCGCCGGGGACACGCCGGCTCGGGGCCGGGTGGCGGGCACCGGCTCCTCTACCTCCGCCGGCCGCGGAGGTAGTCCTCGCCGCTCATCGCACGCCGGCCCACGGGCATCACGGTGACCAGCTCGAGCGCCCCCTCGGCGCATCCGAGCACGGGCCGGGGACCGCCGAGCGACACCTCTCCGGGAGGGGGTCCCTGGGCATCCAGCACGCGCGCGGCGCGCACGCCGAGGCGCTCGCCGTCGCCCAGGACGACGTGGGCGCCGATATGCGGGGTCAGCGCCCGCACCACCCGCTCGAGCTCTACCGCGGGGCGCGAGGGGTCGAGCTCCCGGTCCTCGGGGATGATCTTCTCCGCGTAGGTGGCCAGGGCATCATCCTGCGGCTGGCACGCCGGCGACTCGTCGAGGACGCCCACGAGCAGGCCCGCCCCCAGTTCCTGGAGTCGCTGCGCGAGCGTGCCGTACGTGTCGTCGGGGGCGATCGTCTCGGCGGCCTGGGCGCAGACGGGGCCGCTGTCGAGCCCCTCGGTGAGTTGCATGATCGACACCCCGGTGTGCCCATCGCCGCTCATGATCGCCCGCTCGATCGGAGCCGCCCCGCGCCACCGCGGCAGCAGTGACGGGTGGACGTTCAGCATCGGGTAGGCGGACAGGAGCGGATCCTTGATCAGCGCGCCGAACGCGCACACGATGACGGCCTCCGGGCGGGCGGCGGCTATGCCAACCAATGCCGCCTCCTCGTTGACCGACACGGGTTGCTCGAGGGCGATGCCGAGCTCCCGCGCCAGATCGGCGACCGGTGGCGAGGCCAGCTTGCGACCGCGGCCGCGCGGCCGATCGGGCCGCGTCACGACCAGCGCCGGGCGATGCGGCGAGTCGGCCAGTCGGCTGAGCACCGCGGCCGCGAAATCCGACGTTCCGAGATAGACGGTGCGCACGCGCCGCTAGGCGGCCTGCTGCGCCTCGCGCAGGATGCGCATCGCCTCCTTGCGGTGCTCGCGCGACGTGCGGTCGAGGATCAGCACGCCGTCGAGGTGATCGATCTCGTGCTGGATGACCCGCGCTTCCAGACCCGAGGCCTCGATGAGGATCGGCTCGCCGAACTCGTTCAGCGCGCGGACGCGGACGTGAATGGGCCGATCGACCTCGACCAGAACGCCGGGCAGGCTGAGGCAGCCCTCCTCCATTCCCTCGCTCTCACGGCCGGACCACTCCACCTCGGGATTGATCAGCGCGGCCAACTGGGCGCCCTGCTGGACCCGATAGACCAGCAACCGGTGCACCACGCCGACCTGGGTGGCCGCCAGCCCCACGCCGAGCGCGTCGTCCATGAGCTTGCCCATCCGCTCGACCTCCTGGCGCAGCGCGTCGTCGAAGCGCTCGATCGGCCGCGCCTTCGTCCGCAGGACCGGGTCGCCGAAGCTCCGGATCTGGGCCAGCGCGGCGTCCCGGCGAGCGACGGTCTCGGGATCGAGCTCGGGCTCCCTGCGCTCGGACTCGACGCCGGCTTCGGGCTGGGGCTCGAGGTCGGCGTCGGGGCGTGGATCGGTTTCGGTACTGACGCCGTCATCGGACACGCTGTCAGCTTAGTCATTGCGGGTCGGGATCGACGCTGACGCTGATCCCCCGCCGAACGGCATCGGAGGCGCACCCATCGACCGCGGCGCCGACCGCCCGGAGCGTGCCCAGCCGGTCGGTGCACTTGATGACCAACTGGCTGCGCGAACGCCCCCGCAGGCGAAACAGCGGAGCCGGCCCCAGCACGGTGGCGCCCGAGGGTGCGATCCGGCCATGCAGCCGCGTGGCCAGCTCGAGCGCATCCGCGGGATTGCTGGAAGCGCACACGATGCGAATCAGCGTCCCGTAGGGTGGGTAGCCGAGCGCCTGGCGGCGGCGGAGCTCCTGGGCCAGGAAGCCGTCGGCGTCGTGACGGGCGGCCAGCCCGATCGAGCAGGCGTCCGGGGCGAGCGTCTGGACAAGGACCCGGCCCCCATCGGCACCCCGGCCGACCCGCCCGGCCAGCTGGGTGACGAGCGCGAACGTCCGCTCCTCGGCGCGGAAGTCGGGAAAGCGGAGCGTCTGGTCGGCGTCGAGCACGACGCCCAGAGCGATGTCGGCGAAATCGTGGCCCTTGGCCACCATCTGGGTCCCCACCAGCACGCCCGCGGGCGCGGCCTCGAAGCGGGCCAGGGTCTGGGCCAGGCGGCCCTTGCCGGCGCTGACATCGGCGTCGAGGCGAAACACCGGCAGCTCGTCTCCGAACGCCTCGCGGAGCTCCTGCTCGACGCTCTCGGTCCCGGCCCCGTGACGGGCCACGGCGACCGACCCGCACTCCTCGCACCGACCGGGCGCCCGGCGGCGGTGGCCGCAGTGGTGACAGGCCAGCAGGTCCCGGGCGCGGTGCAGGACGAGTGCCACGTCGCAGTTGGGGCACATCCAGACGTGGCCACATCCGCGGCAGGAGAGGAAGTTCGACCAGCCGCGCCGGTTGAGCAGCACGATTGCCTTGGCCCGCGCGGCGCGCACGTCGGCCAATCCCATCCGGGTGCGGGGATGCAGCGGATGGTGCACGCCGCGCATATCGAGCACCTCGACCGGCGGTAGCGGACGGCGATCGATCCGGTGGGGCAGTCGCAGGCGGGTCAGCGTCACGACGCTCTCCGGGCGTGGCGTGGCGCTGCCGGCCAGCAGGACCGCGTGGTGCTGCTCGGCTCGCCGCTGCGCCACTGCACGGGCGTCGTAGCGGGGATCCCCCTCGTGCTTGTAGGAGGCGTCGTGCTCCTCGTCGACCACGATCAGCCCGACGTTCGCCAGCGGCGCGAACACCGCCGAGCGCGGCCCGACGCACACCTGGGCCTCCCCCCGGCGCAGACGCAGCCACTCCCCGTGGCGCTCGCGCTGCCCGAGCCCGGAGTGCAGCACCGCGACGACGTCGCCGAAGCGTGCCTGGAAGCGGCCCACCGTCTGCGGGGTCAGGGCGATCTCGGGCACCAGCACGATCGCGCCCCGGCCGGCGGCCAGCGCGGCCTGGACCGCCTGGAGGTACACCTCGGTCTTGCCCGACCCGGTCACGCCGTGGAGCAGGAAGCGCCCACCGTCCGCCTGGCCGGCCCTGAGCGCGCCGAGCACGGCATCGAGCACCCGGCGCTGCTCCTCGGTCAGGGTCGGGATCCCGTCGAGCCGCCGGCCCACGGTCACCGCCGATGGACGCGCCGCCCGTTCCAGCGGGCGCAGCTCGACCAGACCGCGCGTTTGGAGACGGCGGAGCGTGGCGGTCCCGAGGACACTGGCGAGCGCAGTTCCCTCCCGCTCGAGGGCCCTCAGCGTCTCCCGCTGACGATCGGTGAGCCGCTCCTCGCCGCGCAGCGCGCTCGCCCCGACCGCGGTCAACGAGGCGACCAGCACTGTCCTCGAGCTCGGGGCTCCGCCGGCGGCGCCCGGCGGGAGCACCAGCGAGAGTGCCCGGGCCGGAGTCGAGCAGTACTGCTCGGCGATCCACCCCGCCAGCTCCACCAGGTCCGGTGGGACGCCGGGCGGGAGCACCGCATCGGGCTCGGCCAGCCGGTCCGGCGCCAGCGCCGACTCGGTAGCCAGGCCAAGCACCACCCCGAGGGTCGTCTGGTGGCCGAACGGCACGCGCAGCACCGTGCCGACGTCCACCTCGCCCAGGTCGGGCCGCAGCCGGTAGTCGAACGGGCCGCGCACGGCGCGGGTGCGGGTGAGCGGCTCGACCCGGGCGATAAGTGGGCGGGCGCTTGCAGAGCGGGCGTGCATCGAGGCACCGGAGGGTAGAGTCAGGCCAGGATGACGGCCGACCCGCTCGCTCAGGGCGTGCGCTCGTCCGAGCAGGCGCAAACCGATCCGGAGCGTCCGGGCCTGCCCGCGTCCGCCGTCCTGGCGATATGCGACCGGCTGCTGGGCGAGGTGGGGCGGCGCCGCCACATCTTCGCCTGGCTGCGCGTGCCCGGCTCGGGCGCGCGCGAGTGGCCGCCGGTCGACGCCTACTATCCCCAGGCCCGGCTGGTCGTGATGTGCCGCTCGGAACGTGCGGCGCACGACGCGCTTTTCCGCGACCTCGTCCCCGCGCACGGACTTGGGCTGCTGACCGTCGACCCGGACCTGCTGGGCGCCGAGGAGGAGGCTGTCGAGGCTGCCCTGGCGAGCCGGATCTTCGACCTCGACCACATCCCAGCGGCTCCCGCGCCGGCGAGGGACACACCCCGGTGCCCTCGTGGACGCCGGTCAAGGTGGAGCGCACCGCAGTGGCGCCTGCGGTCGAGCAAGGGGTTGGCCTGCTCGTCGGGCTGTGCCTGGCCGGCGTGCTGATCGCGGAGGTGTACCTGGCCGTGATCGAAGCGGCGTTTGGCTCGGGCCGCTTCGTGCTCGGCTTCGCGATTGCGCTCGACGCGTGCTCGCGCGCCCTCGGCACGGTCGCCGCGGCGCGAGCCGGACAGCGGGGTTGGGCCTGCGCGTGCGCGATCGGCGGCGCCCCGGTCGTGGCCTGGTTCGCCTTCCTGCGACCGTCGGGGCGGGTCGAGGTCGAGCCCGCACCGCTGGCCGGGCTGCTGGCGGGAGTGGCCGCGGTGGTGGCGGCGGTCGCACTCGTCCTCGGTGCCTGAGATAGCCTGACCCGCCGTGGACCCCGAGCCCGGAGAACAGGTCTTCTTCCACGGCCATCCGTCGTGGCGCTCGATGCTCGCCTTCTACATCCGCGGGCTCCTCGCGGCGATCCTGGCCGGCGTGATCGCCGGCCTCATCACCCGAGTCTCAAGCCACAGCGTGGAGGTCGGCTGGGTTGCCCCCGCGGTGCTGGTGGTGTTCGTGGTCGTCCTCGTGTGGGGGCTGATCAGGCGCATCGTCACCACGTACACGATCAGCAACCGGCGCCTGACGATCCGGACCGGGCTGCTCTCCCGTGAGCACCACGAATGCCGGCTGGAGCGGGTTCAGAACGTCAACTCGCGCCAGCACCTGCTGGAGCGGATGCTCGGGATCGGCACGGTCGACTTCGACACCGCCGGGAGCGCGGCCTATGACTTCTCGTTCCGCGGCGTGGAGGACCCGGGGCGGATCGTGCAGACAGTCAACGCGGCCATGGAAGATCTCGGGCTGACCCACCCCCACGTGTGAGCCGAGGCCCTAAGCGCTGAGGGCCGCGGTCCCCAGCCCCGCCGCGGCTCGCAGCGCCGCCGCCTTGTCGGTTCGCTCCCAGGTGAAATCGTGGTCGTCGCGGCCGAAGTGGCCGTACGCCGCAGTCTTCTGGTAGATGGGACGGTGCAGCCGCAGGTACTGGCGAAACGCGCCCGGGCGCAGATCGAAATGCTCCTCGATCAGGTCGAGGATCCGCGCCCGCCCGATCTTCTCGGTCCCGAACGTCTCGACCATCACCGACACCGGATGCGCCACCCCGATGGCGTACGCCACCTGGACTTCGAGCCGGTCGGCGAATCCCGCGGCCACCAGGTTCTTGGCCACGTAGCGGGCGGCATAGGCGGCGCTCCGATCGACCTTCGACGGGTCCTTGCCGGAGAACGCGCCACCCCCGTGACGCGCCATCCCGCCGTACGTGTCGACGATGATCTTGCGCCCGGTCAGGCCGCAGTCACCCATCGGCCCCCCGATCACGAACCGGCCGGTCGGGTTGACCAGCAACGCCTTGTGCAGCTTGCGCGGCTCGTAGAGGTCGTCCGGCAGGACCTTCTCCACGACGTGCTCCCACAAGTCGTCCTTGAGCAGCGACTCCGCACCATCGCGGTGCTGGGTGGAGATCAGCACCTTCTCCACCTCCACCGGGCGCCCATCCACGTAGCGGACCGTCACCTGCGTCTTACCATCCGGCCTCAGATAGGGCAGGATCTCCGCCCGCCGTACGTCGGCCAGCCGCTTGGCCAGCTTGTGCGCCAGCGAGATCGGCAGCGGCATCAACTCCTCGGTCTCGTTCGACGCGTAGCCGAACATCATCCCCTGGTCGCCCGCGCCGGCCAGATCCAGCTCGTCGTCGTCGCCCGGGTCGACCCGCGACTCATAGGCTCGGTCCACGCCCTGCGCGATGTCCGGCGACTGCTTGTCGATCGCGTTGATCACCGCGCACGTGTGATAGTCGAACCCGAACTCGGCGTCGGTGTAGCCGATCCGCCTGATCGTCTCCCGGGCCACGTCCTGGATGTCCACGTACGTGGACGTCGTGATCTCACCCGAGACCACAACGAGACCGGTATTCACAAGTGTCTCGCACGCCACCCGCCCGGCCGGGTCGTCGCGCATGACCGCATCCAGCACGCCATCCGAGATCTGGTCGGCCACCTTGTCCGGATGCCCCTCGGTCACGGACTCCGAGGTGAACAGGAACTCGTTGTCGGAAAGCATCTTCATCGGATGTCCAGGCTCAGCTCCGTGGTCGTGTCCCGCCTCCCGTTCGTGGAGCTGAGCCCGATGCCACGGACCCTCGAGAGGTCGGGGAGGAGCTCGCGGGTGAGCGCGCTGCTCTCCAGGCCGGTCTGCTCGCCGAGTTGCAGGAGCGCGGTGAAGTCGCCAAAGACTAGCGACGAGACATGCTTGGGCTGATCCGCCAGCGCGGCCTTGTACCTCGCGTCGTCGGCCAGCGACCGGGTGCGCTTGGCCACGGCGTCGATCGCCTGCTCGCTGGTCGATATGACCACGAGCCCGTTGAACACCGCGTACTCGAGCTGGAGCCCGGGACCGAGCCCCACGCCGTGCACGGTGGCCCCGCCGACCAGCCGGTCGGCCAGTTCCGGGACCTGACCGCCATCCGTTCCCGACGGTGAAAAGAGCGTGGTCACCGGCCCCTCCAGCGCCGCCAGCTCGGTCTGGGCCGCCGACTGGTTGCGAACCCGGGAGACGATCAGCAGCGCGGGGGTGGCCCCGGGCGCGAGCGCCACCGCGGTCTCGCCATCGAACAGCGAGACGACCTTGTGCACGTTCACCCCCTGGCTGGTCAGCGCGGCTCCCACGCGGGCGAGCAGCGGCCCGACATTCGCGGCGATGCCCGCGGTGGCCGCGGCGTGCAGCAGGCCGGGCGCGGCTCGATCGAGGCCTGCGACGTCGACCATCAGCGTCGAGCCGGTCGGCAGGACCGATTGGAGCGTGGGCGTGAACGAACGAGAACCCCGGGCGCCCGCGCCGAGGACGCTGTGAACGACCACGCGAGCGCCGGCCGCGCTCGCCGACACCGACACCGCCGCGACCACGAGGCCCGGCTGGTCGAGCAACGCTCCCAACGCGCCGGCCACGCCGGTGCGCGACGCGAGCACGCGGCGGAGCCCGGCCGCCGGCAGGTAGGCGTCCAGCACACGATCGGCCGGCTCCCCGGACACCGCCCGCTCGTAGGCCGCGTCGTGCCCGAGCGCCCGCGTCCGGCCGTGGGCGGCGTCGATCGCGGCGCGGACCCCGGCGTCCGGCCCCGCCACCAAGTAGTGGCCGACGAACGCGAGCTCAGCACCCGCCGGGTACTGCATGAGCCGGATGCCGCCGTAGCGGCCGGCCGCCGTGGCGCCGGCGCCGCGGAGGAACGCCTGCGCCCTGGCCCGCAGAGCGACATCGAGCACGACGAGCGACTGGGGCGAGCCACTCGTGCCGGCGATCAATGCCACCGCCGCCTGCTTGCCGAGCCACGGCCGAAGCGCGGTGGCGAAATCGCCCGAGCTCGAGTCACCGACAATCGCGCGCATCCGGCTCAGCGCCGCCGACTGGAGCAGCGGCCAGTCCGGGAAGCGCGCGGCGATCGCGCCGGCGCGCGATACCGCCGGTCGGCTGCGATCGGTCGACAGGCTCACGTAGGCCAGAGCGTCGGCGGGCACGACGTTGGCGGCCCCGGTGGCGGGCGGGGCCTCGCCGGAGCCGGTCACCACGAGCACAAGCGCCACGATCGCCGCGGCCAGCAGCGCGAGCATCCCGCCGGCCAGGGCCAGCCGGCGCCGGGCGAGGAGACGCGGGGTCGGGGTGGGGCTGGGCGCCGTCTTACCGGCCGCCGGCCTAGGGAGCCGAGCCGGCGCGTCGGGAGGAGCTGGACTCGGTCGCGCGACCGTGGACATGGCATGAGCAATGAAGCATTTTTGGGCGGGTTATGCGCCGGTTACGCAACGCCACGCCGTCGGCCGTCTCCCTGCCCGGTCAGGCGACGGCACGCCGTCGGCCGTCTGCCCGCCGCTCGTTGCGCTCGACGAAGTCGATGATCGCGGGCACGCCTTCGAGGTGATAACGGTCGCGCAGCCGGTTCTCGATGTAGTAGGCGTAGTCGCGCGTCACGCGCGCCCGCGAGTTGACCTGGATCGAGAAACGCGGAGGTCGCTCGCCGGTCTGGGTCATGTAGAGCAGGCGCAGCCGGTGCCCCCCTTGACGCGGCCCGCCGGCGGGTGGCTGGCGAGCCGCCACCACGTCGCTCAGGAAGCGGTTGAGCTGGGGGGTCGGGATCCGGCCGGCGCTTCGGTCCGCCAGCGAGATCGCCTCGACGAGCAGCCGCTGTACGCCCCGCCCGGTCTTGGCGCTGGCGGTGAGCACGCGCGGGCGCAGGCGGAGCTTCTGATGGGCCCGTGCCCGCTCGTGGTCGAGGTCGAATTCGTCGGCCAAGTCCCACTTGTTGAGGACGAGCGTGGTTGCGCAACTGCTCCGCATGGCAAGCTCGGCCACGCGCAGGTCCTGCGCCGTGAGGCCGTCGGTGGCGTCGCACACGACCAGCGCCACGTCGGCGCGCTCGGCGGCCCGGCGCGAGCGCAGCGCCGTGTAGTACTCGAGCGACTCCCCAACCTTGCCCTGGCGTCGCAGGCCGGCCGTGTCGATCAGCACGAGGCGCCGGCCCTCGAACTCGATCGGAAGATCGATCGCGTCGCGCGTGGTCCCGGCCTGGGGCGAGACGATCACCCGCTCGGCGCCCACGAGCCGGTTGACCAGCGACGACTTGCCGACGTTGGGGCGGCCGATCACCGCGAGCCGCACCGCATCGTTGTCGGCCGGGTCACGCTCCGGCGCGTCGGGGGCGAGCTCGACGATCCGGTCGAGCAAGTCGCCGGTGCCGAGCCCCTGCGTGGCCGACACCGCGACCGGCTCGCCCAGGCCAAGCGCGTGGAACTCCGCGGCGAGTGGAATGTCGCGCGCGGAGTCGATCTTGTTGGCGGCCACCAGGACCGGGAGGGGCGAGTGGCGCAGGAGGTCGGCCACCTCGAGATCGCCCGGGCGGGAGCCGGCGCGTGCGTCGACGACCAGCACGGCCGCGTCGGCGTCGGCCAACGCGGCCTGCACCTGCGCCTGCACCGCCCTGGCCAGATCCGCCCGGTCGTCCAGGTCCACCCCGCCGGTGTCGACGAACGTCAGCGGGCGTCCGTTCCAATCGGTGTGCAACTCCTTGCGGTCGCGGGTGACCCCGGGACGCTCGTGCACCACCGCCTCGCGCGACTCGGTGAGCCGATTGACCAGCGAGGACTTCCCGACGTTCGGATATCCGACGACAGCAACCTTCATGGCGGACCCGAGGCTAGCGGCCCCGGGTCCGCCGAAGGTGTTGGCTGGCTATCCGGTCGGAAGGTCCGTACCGGCGCCGGCGCAGTACCCGGCGCCTGCAGCCGAGACGTTGCTCCAGAGCGATTGCACCGCGAAACGGTCGCCGGCGTTGCCGGTCATGTTCCCCAGCGCGCCCGGGATCGGCTCCGGCGGAGCCTGGGCGGTGAGGAGGTTCTCCCCCACCCAGGCGCACTTGTCGCCGTTCTCGTTCGCGTCGAGCGCGTCATACCAGCCACCGATCTGCTGGGCGCTGAGCCCGCTGCCGATGACGTCCTCGGCCCCGGGGTCGGTGACCGTCTCCTCGATTTCGTGCCCGAGCACGATCGAGAAACCGTCGAGCTTGCCGCGCGCGTCGGTGTTGACCGCGTTCTCGCCACACACGTTGGCCCCGCCGGAGTTGATCGCCAGCGAGTAGGGCATGTTCGTGTACGAGATGCCGGGCTGGATCCCGTTGTAGATCCCGCCCTCGAGGTTGGGCTGGGTGTAGTCGTGGAACGCGCAGTAGCCCGTGGAGACCGCGTTGGGATCGCTGAAGTTCGGCGGCTGGACGATGATGATGTTGGCGTCGGCCAGGTCGGTGACCCCGAAGTGGCTCACCGCGCGCGCCGCCTCCTGGGCGAGGTCGGTGTAGGTGTTGGTCGGCCCGGGCGGGTTGCTCGACGACGTGTTCGGCATGCCGGTGGCGTCGTTTGTGTCGTCCACCCAGATCCCGGAAAGCTGCTCGGCCGGGTTGGCGATGTTCGTCTTGTTGCCCGACGAGTTGGTCTGGTAGTACTGGGTCTGGACGCCCGCCCAGTCGGTGCCGCCCATCTGCTGGACGAAGTCGGCCATGTACTTTCCGGCGCCGTCCGGGTCGCAGGCCAGCGTGGCCGTGAACGAGCCCTCGCTCAGGTTCACGCCGGAACTGCACGACTGACTGGCGGGGAAGGCCCCGTTCTCGCCCCATCCCCAGAACACGATGTAGTTCTTGGGCGTGGTCTGGACATGGCCGCCGTAGTAGGCCATGTTGCCCAGCCACGGGAGGGTCGTGGCGACCGCCTCCGGGATGCCACAGCCGCCCGTGGGGAGCAGCCCGTTCTCGGGACACGGCGGCGCCGGCGGCTGGATCGGCCCGAGCGGAGCGAGCGTGTGCTGCTGCCAGTACGCGCGCTGCGCCTGGGCTTCCTTCTTCAGCGTCAGCATCAGAATCGGCTGGCCGAGGCGGCGACCGCGCCGCAGCAAAGGAGCGCGGCGGCCACGCAGGCAGCGCCGGCTCCGCGAAGGAAACGTCTCTTCATGTAGTGGTGACCCTCCCCTGCAAGGGCGTCGATGGATAACAAGCAGAGCCTCCCGAGCTCCGCCGCCGCCGGACTGTACGCGAGCCCCGGCGGTGGTGTCGCAGTCGAAGCAGTCGCAGTCCTACCCGGCTAAACGCCGGATCATTCGTCCCGCCGCCGGCACTCGCTACGGCGGTGCGCCAAGCGCGAGCCTCGCGATCTGTTGCACCACCTCGGGCAGGCTCAGGTGCGTGGTGTCGAGCACCACGGCATCCGTCGCCGGGGCAAGCGGCGAGTGCTCGCGGGTGCGGTCGCGCTCGTCGCGAATGGTCTGCTCGGCCAGCACCCGCGCCTGGTCCAGCCCGAGCTCGGCCGCTCGGCGGCGGGCTCGCTCCTCGGGCTCGGCGGTCAGGAACACCTTGACCTCGGCGTCGGGGGCGACGACGGTGCCGACGTCGCGTCCCTCGGCCACCCAGTCACCGGTTCGCAGCAGCCGGCGCTGCATGTCCACAACCGCGCGCCGTACCTCCGGGTCGGCCGCCGCCCGCGAGGCAGCCTCGGACACGTTGGGCGTGCGGATCTCGCCGGTCACGTCGCGCCCGTCGACCATGATCCGATCGCCGCGCGGTTCTATCTTCAACGTTGAAGCGATCTGACCGGGGTCGTCGTCCCGCTGCAGCACCGCCAGCGCGACCGCCCGGTACATCGCCCCGGTGTCCAGATAGGTGAACCCGAGCTCATCCGCCACCGCGCGCGCCACCGTCGACTTGCCGGCGCCCGCCGGCCCGTCGATCGCCACCACGGTCACGAGACCAGCTCCGCCAGGTGTTCGGCAAACCGCGGATAAGACACCTCGGCCGCCTCCATCCCCACCACCTCGACCCCGGTATCGGAGGCCAGGCCGGCCACCGCCCCCAGCAGAGCCAGCCGGTGGTCGCCGTGGGCGTTCAGCACCCCGCCCCGCAGGCGCCCGGTGCCGCGCACGGCGAAGCCGTCGGGCAGCGCCTCGATGTCCGCCCCCAGCCCGCGCAGGCCCTCGACGACGGTGGCGATCCGGTCCGATTCCTTGATCCGCAGCTCCCCGGCGCCGCGGACGATCGTCTCCCCCTCGGCGAAGCAGCCGAGCAGCGCCACGAGCGGCAGCTCGTCGATCGCCAGCGGCACCTCCTCGCCCTCGACCGTGGTGCCCTCGATCGGAGCGTTGCGGACATCGATGTCGGCGACCGGCTCGTGTGCGGCGAACGAGCCGGGCGGCTCGACGTCGGTGAGCACGATCGCCCCCATCCGCTCGACGATGCGCAGGAACCCGGCCCGGGTCCAGTTGACGCCCACTCGCTCGACGACGAGCCGGGAGTCGCGCACGAGCACCCCGGCAGCGATCAGGAACGCGGCCGAGGACAGGTCACCCGGCACCTCGACCGCCCCGGGCTCGAGCTCGTCGGCGGTCCCCACCGTGGTGCGAAGCCCGCCGCCGGGCGCCGCCTCGCGCGTCACCGGCGCGCCCGCCGCGGCCAGCATCCGCTCGGTGTGATCGCGGCTCGGCACCGGCTCCGAGACCGTGGTCGAGTCGGTGACCAGGCCGGCGAACAGCACGCAGGACTTGACCTGAGCGCTGGCCACGGGCAGCTCGTATTCGATGCCGTGCAGCTGCGCCCCATGCACCTGGAACGGCGGGTAGCGCCCGTCGCGCGCCTCGATCCGGGCACCCATCAGTTCGAGCGGCCGAGCGATGCGGTCGATCGGGCGCCGGCGGATCGACTCGTCTCCGTCGAGCGTGAAGCTCGCTCCCGACTGAAAGGCGAGCCAGCCGGGCAGCAGGCGCATCAGGGTGCCGGCGTTGCCGACGTCGATTCGCTCGCCCGAGGCGATCGCGCCCAGCAGCCCGCAGCCGCGGATCACCACCTCGTGGTCCCGGTGCTCGACGATCGCCCCGAGCTGCGCGACCGCGGCGAGCGTCGAGCGCGTGTCGGCGGCGTCGAGATAGCCCCGGATCCGCACGGGCTCCGAGGCCATGGCGCCGATCAGGGCCGCGCGGTGGGAGATCGACTTGTCGGCCGGGACCTGCAGGGTCCCGCGCAGCGGGCCAGACGGATCGAAGCGCATGTTCACGCCCGCGCCACCGGAAAGCCGAGCGTGCCCACGAGCTCCTCGGTTCGCCGCGCCTGCTCCTCGCCGGCGATCCACAGGGCGATCACCCCCTCGCTCATGTCGGGCGCCGGATACAGCGCCATGTCGGCGATGTTGACCCCGGCGCGCCCTAGCTCGAGGGCAAGCTGGGCCACCACCCCGGGCCGGTTCGGCACCGAAGCGCGCAGCTCGAACAGCGGCCCGCCGGCCAGCCCCGCCTCGAGCAGCCGGCGGCGGTCAGCCGCCGCCGTGTCGTTCCAGTCGGTGATCGCATTTGCGTCCGCGCCGTCCAGGACGTCCCTCACCGCGCGCAGCCGCTCGATCGTGTCGTCGATGCCGGCGGCGAGGGCGTCGCGATTGGACAGGTAGATGTCCGTCCATATACGGCTCGAGGCGCCGGCCACCCGCGTGGCGTCCCGGAAGCTCGGCCCGGTCGCTGGCAGCCGCTCGCCGCCGGCCGCCAGCGTCTGCGCGGCCTGGCTGACCAGCACGTTGGCCAGCACGTGGGGCAGGTGGGAAACGGTGGCCAGGATCGTGTCGTGGATCTCGGGCTCGATCGCCACCGGTCGCGCACCGAGGCTGCGCAGGAGGCGGTGCAGGCGCTCGTAGAGGATCCCCGAGGTGGTGGGGGTCGGAGTCAGGTACCAGGTGGCGCCGTCGAACAGGTCTGCGCGAGCGTGCTCGACGCCGCTCGTCTCGGCCCCCGCGAGAGGATGCCCGCCGACGAAGCGCGAGTCCTCGAGCGCGGCGACGATGGCCCGCTTGGTCGAGCCGACGTCGCTCACCACGCACCCTTCCGGGGCGGCGGCGAGCGCCGCGGTGAGCGCCGCGTGCAGCCCACCCACCGGGACCGCGACGAACACCGCCTCGGCGTCGCGCACGGCTTCCTCGACCCCCGCACAGGCGCGGTCCACAGCGCCCCGGTCGACGCCGCGCTCGAGCGCCTCCGACGACGTGTCATAGCCTGCCACGGTCGCGCCGAGTCGCTCGCGCGCGGCCAGCCCGATCGAGCCGCCGATCAGCCCGACCCCGACGAGCCCGATTCTCAAGGGTCCGGAGATGCGTAAGGGCGCGGTTGAGGCGTCCGGAGAGCGAGCATGGCAAGGACGCAGGGGCGCAGGCGTAGCAGCGCTACGTCAAGCCCCGAGGACGCAGCCAGGCGACGCTTATTCGGGCGACTCAACAAGCACTTACTCATCTCCGGGCCCGTTAAGACTACGGCGAGCGCCTTCCCGGCGACCGCCGCGGCGGCCTGCACGCGCTCGACGTACTCGGCGAACTCGTCGGCCACCAGTTGCTGCGGGCCGTCGCAGATGGCCTGATCGGGATTCGGATGAACCTCGACGATCAGGCCGTCGGCACCGGCCGCGGCGGCCGCCAGCGACAGCGGCATGACCAGGTCGCGCCGTCCGGCGGCGTGGCTCGGGTCGACGATCACCGGCAGGTGGGTGAGCTCCTTGAGCACCGGGACGGCCATCAGGTCGAGCGTGAAGCGGTAGGCGGTCTCGAACGTCCGGATGCCGCGCTCGCACAGCATGACCTGCGGGTTGCCTTCCTTGAGGATGTATTCGGCGGCCATCAGCAGCTCCTCGAGAGTCGAGGAGAACCCGCGCTTGAGCAGCACCGGGCGGCCGCTGCGGCCGACCTCGGCCAGCAGCGAGTAGTTCTGCATGTTGCGCGCGCCGATCTGGATCACGTCGGCCACCTCGAGGATCGGGTCGATGTCCCGCTGGTCCATCAGCTCGGTGACGATCGGCAGGCCGGTCTCGGCCTTGGCCTCGGCGAGTAGCCGCAGGCCCTCCTGGCCGAGGCCCTGGAAGGCGTAGGGCGAGGTGCGCGGCTTGTACGCCCCGCCGCGGAACAACGTGCCGCCGGCGTCCCGCACGGCGCGGGCGGTCTCGAGCGTCTGCTCCCGCGACTCCACCGTGCACGGCCCGGCGATGAGCGCGAAGCTCTGGCCGCCGATCTTGCGCCCGCCGACGTCCAGCACGGTGCGCTCGCCGTGCTTGAACTGGGTGGAGGAGAGCTTGTATGGCTTGGAGATCGGGACGACGCGATCGACCCCCGGCGTGCCCTCCAGCTCGAGCCGCTGGACGTGCTCGCGATCGCCGATCGCGCCGATCACGGTGATCTCCTCGCCGTGGCTGGGGTGAGCGCGGGCGCCGACGCTGTGGATCCGATCGATGACGGCCTGGATCTCGTCCTCGGTCGCGTCGGGTTTCATCACGATCATCATCAGCTGGTCCTCTCTGGTGCCTGTCGGCTGGGAACGATACGAAAGCGGGTCGAACGGGTTTCACCCGACCGGGGGGTTTTTCGGCGCTCGGCTCGGCGGTGACGCAGGCCCGCGGACGATCGCGGGGGTGGAAGAGAGCCGGGCGCCTAGCTAAATCGCCAGGCGTAGGCGTAGCCGCGGAGGTAGGCGATGCGGCTACGGTCGCTCATCGACGAGGTTTCTACCAGACAACGCCAGGGGTGTGCTGAAAAAGGCCCGACATTTGGGCCTTTTTCAGCACACCACCTATGGGATGACGCGAGCCAGGGCTTCAACGAAGCGATTGTTCTCGGTTGGGGTGCCAACGGTTACGCGCAACGAGCCGTCTCTGCCGAGCGACGCTCCCGCGCGGACCAGGACGCCACGGGCCCCCAACCCCGACACGACCTCAGCCTCGTCGGTGCCCTCGGGCAGGTGCAGCCAGATGAAGTTTGCGTCGGACTCGGCCACCCACAGACCAAGGGCCCGCACGCCGTCCTCGAGCTCCAGGCGTGCGGCGATCGTCTCCGTCACCCGCCGTTCGACCTCGTCCTGGTGGCGCAGTGCCTCCACCGCGGCCGCCTGGGCGGCGGCGTTCAGATAGAACGGCTGACGGACCTGGTCGACCGCCACCCGGAAGTCCTCCGCTCCGCACAGCGCATAGCCCACCCGCAGGCCCGCGAGGCCGTACACCTTCGAGAACGTCCTCAGCAGCACCAGGTTCGGATACCGGCGCAGCAGATCGAGCGAGGCGTACGTGTCGCCCAGGGTCAGGGCGAACTCGCAGTACGCCTCATCCAGGATCACGCAGACA
Source organism: uncultured Solirubrobacterales bacterium (assembly GCA_963757795.1). Lineage (GTDB taxonomy): Bacteria > Actinomycetota > Thermoleophilia > Solirubrobacterales > Solirubrobacteraceae > Palsa-465. Next base: position 63,157 of record CAVWSI010000005.1, read on the forward strand.
TGCGAAGGCACCCGGCGCAGGAACGCGTCGATCTCGTCCAGTCCGACCGCCGTGGACGTCGGGTTGTTGGGGTTGCAGACCATGATCAGCCGCGTCGCCACCGTGATCTCGGTGGCGATCGCATCCAGGTCGTGGCGATCCTCGGAGTCGAGCGGCACCTCGATCGCGGTGGCGCCCGACGCCGCGGCGAGATGCGGATAGACGCTGAACGCCGGCCAGCCGTACACCACCTCGGCCCCCGGCTCGAGCAGCGCCTCGCCGGCGGCGAGCAGGATGTCGCACGAGCCGTTGCCGAGCGCGATCCGCCCCGGCGGGATCCCGTAGCGGTCGGCCAGGGCCCGGCGGAGCGGTGCGTAGGACGGATCGGGGTAGCGGTTGACTCCGCCCAGCACACGGGCAGCGGCCTCCACCACGGACGGCAACGGCCCGAAGCACGACTCGTTCGAGGCCAGCATCGCCACGTCCGCCCCAAGGTCGTAGCCCGAGGCGAGAGGGTAAACGGGGATGCGTCGCGTGCGGGCGGCGAACTCGATCGGCATCGGCGTATCTAGCGTAACCGGCCCCGGCTACTGGGCCGAATCGAGGTCGGCGCGCAGCAACTGAGCCCGTCCCAGGTACACGTGCCGCGGCTCGTGGTCATCGGGCGCGTAGTAGTGGATCAGCACCCGGATCACCTGCGGCAGCGCCCCGGGCACCGGGACCTCGCGCGAACAGAGCAGCGGCACCCGGTTCAGCCCCAGGTTGCGTGCCGCCACCGCGGGGAACTCGGCGTTCAGGTCGTCGGTCAGCGTGAAGATGCAGCTGACCATCGCCTCGGGCTCGAGCGAGTTGCGCTCCATCAGCTCGCGCATCAGTTCGGCGGTCGCCCCGACGATCGCGTCGGCCTCGTTGGCGGTCACATGATTGGCGCCCCGGAGCGCGAACAGCCGCATGGGAGCGGCAGTCTGCCAGTTAGGACTCGGTGACGTGGACGACGCCAGAGGTGGCCAGCGCGCGGCCGGCGCCGTCGAGCGCCTGGACCGCCACGTACGGCTGGTCACCGATCGCGATCTGGGTCTCGAACCCCCGCTTGGGCCCCGTGACGACGGCTTGCAGGGCATCCGCGCTCGTGCCGGCCAGCACCCGCCAGGAGGCCACCCGGGTCGCGCCGTTCCAGCTGACGTAGACGTTGGTCGTGCTCCCGTCGCTCGAGGTGGCCACCGACGGTCGCTCAACCGGGGTGGCCACCCACGGAAAGCGGTAGGCGCGGTAGCTCGAGTTCGAGTCGACGAACCGTCCGTCGAACACCATCTCGCCCCGCGAGTTGAACTCGGTGAAGTAAGGCTGCTGGCCCCAGCCCACGAACGAGTTGCCGCCGGGCAGTGCCTCGACGTTGCCCTCGAAGGCGGCGGCCAGCGCCGGCGAGTGCAGGTCCTCGGTGACGAGCGTCGCGGTCTTCGCCTTGTCGTCGAGCTTGACGGTGATCCCGCGCGACTGGGCGTGCACCCTGGGCGGTCCCGCGCCGTCGTCGAACAGCGTCACGGTCGGATCACTGTCGGTATGCAGGCGGACGTCGTGCTGGAAGGCGAACGTGACGCCCGACCCCAACTTGTAACTCGATTTCTTGCCTCCGAGCGTCCAGACGATCGCGCCCGTGTGCGGGTCGACGTCGTAGGCGGCCCAGGTGTTGCGAGCGGAGATCAGCAGGTCGCCATTCTGCTGGCGCTGCACCGAGTTGATGTGGAAGTAGTCGAACGGGCCGCCGGCGGTCTTCGGCATGGCCTCGTAGGTGTCGGCCAGCGGCACGTGGTCGAGGCTGTCCCACTGGTAGAGGACCAGGCCGGTCTTGATGTCGATCTCCTGCACGACGGAGTCGAGCACGACCTGCTGATCCGACCCGTGCCAGGCCGAGGCATCCACGTGCACGGGGTAATAGGCCGTGATCAGCGCGGTGCCCTGCGACGTGAGGTGGAACTCGTGCAGGTCGGCGCTCAACCCGTTGCCGGCGTGTACCACGGCCACCCGCCGGTAGGAGGAGTCGTAGATGACGTCCTCGCCCGCGCCCACGCCGGCCCCCGAGTAGCCCTGCCACCAGGTCAGCACCCGCCGGCCGCGGTATTGCTGGACTCGCAGGTTGGCGGCGATGTCGTCCTCAGGGACCCGCTGGAACCAGACCAGGTCACCGTTCGGCCCGAGGATCATCACGCCGTTCTGCGTGGGGCCCTGCTGCGGCGTGAGGAAGATGTCGCCGGGGGCGGCATCGGGTGACTGCCTGGTCACCTCGATCGCCGCGGGCGTCAGGTCCGGGCGTGAGCGGAACGTGAGCTGGTCGCCCGGGACCCGCTGGGCGGGCGGCAGCCCCGTGGCCGGGATCGACCCGGCCTGGTTGGCGATCGTGAAGCGCCACGTGCCGACGCGGGCGCCCCGGACCCGAAGCCTCGTCCGCACGGTGACCGTCTCGCCCGGGAGGAACGGCTTGGCCGGCAGGAAGCTTCCCCCCTGACCGTCCGAGTCCGCCACCACCCGGCCGGTGTGACGACCGGTGCGCGAGCCGGTGACGACCACCTTCCCGAGGCGCTTGACCGCCAGGCCACGCATCGTGATCTGCGTCTGTGGCGTGGCCACCCGGCCGCCGGGAATCGGAAAGACGCTGATCGGCGGATCCTCCCGGCTGCCGCCGGCGAGCGCCAGGCCTGCAATCGACAGCCCGGCGAGTGCGGCGGCGAGTCCGACGAGCGCGCGCTGAGCGCGCGGGATCCGGCTAGTCGACCTCATACACCGCCGCGCAGCCGAAGCCATGAGTCGAGTGGATGAGCGGACCGAGCAGCTTGCGCATGTCGACCCTGGTCTCGCAGTCGGCGAGCACGAATCGGGCGCCGCTCGAGCGCACGAAGCTGCGCGCCGCAGCCGGGCCGAACGAGCCGTTGAACAGCCCCCGCGAGTTCGCGGCCAGGCCGGCGCAGTTGGGCTCTGACCACAGGCAGTCGCCCACGTAGGTGCGCCGGCCCGTTCGGCCGGGGACGGTGGTGCCGAGATAGGGCTCCGCCATGACGCTGCCCGCCTCGGTGTCGTGCGCCAGATAGTCGAGCGCGCTGTTCTCGTCGCGCTTGATGAAGTTCCCGTTGCCGTGTGTGGGCGCCGCCAGGGTGTGGGCGACCGAGAGTTCCTTGACCGTGGTGGGGATCGTGAAGAGCGCCACCAGCACCGCGCCGATCAGCACTCCTCGCGGCAGCCGGCGCCAGCCGAGCAGCATGAAGCCCTCTACGGCGAGCACGGCCAGCGGGATCGTGATCCCCTGAAACGCGTGCAGTGGTGTCGCCCCCAGGCTGGTCCCGGAGAGCAGGAAGATGCCGAACGCCCCCAGCGGCCACATCCGGGTGGCGGCGGCCAGGAACGTCGTGGGCCGCGTGCGGTAGGCGACGATCGCCGGCAGCAGCAGCGGCAGCACGGCCAGTGCGATAGACCAGAACGAGAACGCGTGCTTGCTGGCGAGTTGGGCGAGCTTCCAGTTGATGTCTGCCTTGCCGAGAATCGCGTAGTAGAGGAGCGGGATGCCGGTCCCGATCACGGTGGCCGCAGTCAGGCGAACATGGTGGCGCTGGTACCGGCGGCTGGCCGCCATCACCAGCTCGCCCGCCACGACCAGCGCGATCAACAGCTCCCCGTTCCAGGGATGGAGCAGTGCTGGCCAGAGCGCCGAGGAGTCCGGGCAGCCACAGCCGGCGCCCCGACAGCCGCGCGTCCTCGTAGGTCACGAGCCCCCACACCATCGCGGCAAGCGCGATCAGCCCGAAGGTGTAGCCCCAGGTCAGGAACCCCGGGAACAGATCGCCCAGGACGCTCCAGCTGCCGTAGACGAGGGTGAACGAGCCGAAGAACAGCGCCAGCACGAGCACCACGCGGCGCGGCCACACCCCGGGCAGGCTGCGAGCGGCGTACGCCCGCACGGCGAAGAACAAGGCGACCACGGCAACCGGCTTCCACACGAGCAGCGACAGCCACGGTGCGACGCCCAGGGCGGTCAGCCCGCCCGATAGGACCACCGCCGGCTGGAAGTAGTCGGCCGGGGTCTCCCGGAGCACGAACAGGTTGGAGGCCAGGAAGTGGTGGGAGGCGTCCTTGATCCAGGCCAGGTACTGCATCTGGTCGACGATGTAGACGCCGTCGGTGCCGGTCCAGACCGCGCCGTCGAACACCACTCGCCCCACGTCGATCGCCAGCACGAACACGGAAATGGCGGCGAAGGCGACCAGCACGCAGAGCTCGAAGCGGTCGAGCCGCCGCCGGGGGGACGCGGTCCGGGCGGGCGGCGCATCGCGCAGGGCCCGCCTCCGACACCGTCGATCAGTTCGACTTCAAGTCGCATCGGCGCGCGAAGCTAACAAGATTCTAATAACCACTGCGTAAACCCAGCAACGAATTGGGAGATTCGGCTAACGCCGGACGCGACTGGCGGACATTCCGGCTGACGGCAAACGGGGGGCCCGCGGGCTCCGGGCGACGCGGTCCCACGTCACGACTACTCGGACGGGTGCGCAGAGCGCCGCGCCGCCGAGCGATCGCTCTAGCTATACCAAGATAGCTTGCCCTGGAGCGTCTGGGACGCCCGGCCGGCTGAGCCGCTCAGGGGGTTGAAATGGATCAGGCTCCAGAACCTCCCCGACGAGGGGAGGAACACCAGCACGAGGAAGATCGTGAGCACGATCGCGGTGCGGCGAAGCCGGACGCTCGTCCCGAGTGCGGCCAGAGGAAGCACCCAGATCACGTACCACGGCATCACCCAGGCCAGGCTCGCGATCAGGGCCACCGTCGCCCATCCCGCGTGTGAGAGCCAATCTCCGCTGCGGCGCAGGAGCAGCACCACCGTCACCACCAGCGCGACGCTGGCCAAGCGCAGCACGCCGGAAGTGCCGCCACCTACACCGATGAAGTAGCCGAACAGATTCGGGAAGCTGAAGGGGGTCAGCAACGTGTTCTGCTGCGCAAGGTTCGGGCAGCGAGGACCCGAACAGCGCCAGGCTCACCGGCCACGAGCGGGATCAGCGTCAGCGCCGACCCGACGATCACGTGCGCGCCGACGCCGGCCCGAGTGCACACCGACCAGCATGAATGGGAGCAGCAGGATCGCGGTGAACTTGACGCCGACGGCGAGCATCAGCACCGCGCCGGCGGCTCGATCGTGACGTCTCAGGATCAGCGCGATCGCGCCCATGGCGGGAACCAGCATGAAGAAGTCGTTGTGGAAGCCGCCGATGGCGTACACCAGGTAGATCGGGTTGAGCGCGATGAGCACGGCCGCGTAGCGGGGGTCGCGCCCGAGCCGGCGGACGCAGTCGCACACGATCGCGATGAAGGCGAGACTGAGCGCGACGACGACGACCTTGATGATCCAGTAGGCGACCGGCACCGGTAGGAAGGCCAGCGGGTAGCTGAGCATGGTGAACAGCTCGCCGTACGGACTGTGCAGGTTGGCCCACGTCGCGAAGTGGTAGATCGGGTCGTGCATCTCCTGCCCGATCACGTGCGTGTAGGGGTTCAGCCCGTGCAGGCCGCCCAGCCGCGCGTAGCCAAGGTAGTTGAACACGTCGGTGAGCTGGAACGGCGGCGCCAGCAGGAGGATCACATGGACGGCGACGATGCACGCCGACGATCAGCCGCATCGACAGGCTGCGCAGCGCGGCCAGCGCCACCAGGTAGGCCGTCAGCATGATCAGGATCAGCCCGCTGAGCGCGTAGTTGGTCGCCCGGGCGCTGACCGAGAAGCCGGGGATCAGGTGATACAGCGGTCCGGCTTCCCACGAGGCGAAGATCTGACTCGTGCGCGGGACGAGGATGGTCGGGCCGTGAGTGGAGAACAGGACCATGACCAGCGCGCCGACCGTGATCGACGCGAGCGCGATCCGGCCCGGCGCGCCGCCCGAGCTCGACCTGCGGCCAGCGGAACACGGGCGCGGCAGGCGCAGCGAGGCAAGGCGCGGAAGGGCGACCGCGCCTTCGGCCGGCGTGGCCGCGGCCGCCCCGGAAGCGAGCACGCCGGGCCCGCCGGCGCTCGAAGCGAGCACCGAGGGACGGTCGATGGGGCCGAGCTTCCTGTCGCATTGGTCGGAAATACTGCCCGGTGAACGGCGCCGATCCGGGACTGCGCCGGTTGCAATCTGGTTAAGGGGAGACCGGGTCGCCGTCAGACGGTAGCGGCACCGGGGGCCGCATGGAGTCCTAACATGCCGCGCGTGAGCGTCGGCACGGCGGCAGCAGACCTACGCCGTCCCGGGGCGCCCGCGTCGGCCGCCCGCGCCCTGCTCGCGGATCCCGCGGTCGCTCGCGGTGGCCGGCGCTGACCGTGCTCGGCGCGATCCTGCGCTTCTACGGCCTCGGGCACCAGGGCTTCTGGTTCGACGAGGGCAACACCGCGCTGCTCGTCCACTTCTCGCCGGGCAAGATGCTCGGGCTGATTCCCCAGACCGAGTCGACTCCGCCGCTCTACTACTGCGTGGCCTGGGTGTGGGCGCGGATCTTCGGCTACGGCGAGGTCGGGCTGCGGTCGCTGTCGGCGGTGGCCGGGGTGGCGCTGATCCCGGTCGTCTACGCGCGCCGGCGCCAAGCTGATGTCCCGTCGCGCCGGCGTGATCGCCGCGGCGCTTGCCGCGTGCAGCCCGCTGCTGATCTGGTACTCGCAGGAGGCGCGCTCCTACGAGCTGCTCGCGCTGCTCACCGGCCTCTCGCTGCTCGGCCTTCGCGTACGCGCGGCGCGACGCCGACGCCGCGCGCTGCTGGCGGCGTGGGTGATCGCCTGCGCGCTCGCGCTGGCCACCCACTACTACGCGGCGCTGGTCGTCGTGCCAGAGGCGATCTGGCTGCTGGTCATCCACCGTCGCCGGCGCGCGGTGCAGATCGCCTTCGGGCTCGTCGCGCTGTGCGGGTTGGCCCTGATCCCGCTCGCGATCGGCCAGCAGGCGACCGGCCGGGGCAACTGGATCGCGCACGCGCCGTTCGGCCGCCGGCTCGGCCAGGTCATCCCCCAGTTCGTGGCCGGCTTCGACGGCCCGGCTCATTCGGTGCTCGAGCCGGTGGCGATCGCGATCGTGGTGCTCGCGCTGGTGCTGCTGGCCACCCGGTCTGACCCCGAGCCGCGCCGGGGGGCGCTACTGGCCGGCGGCATCGCGCTGGCCGGGCTGCTCATCAGCCTCGCGCTGGTCGGCGGCGGGCTTCGACGATCTGCTGACCCGGAACCTGCTCGCGATCTGGGCCCCGGCCGCGCTGCTCGTCTGCCGGTGGCCTGGCCGCGGACCGGGCGCGGACGCTCGGCCTCCTGGCCGCCGCGGCGCTGTGCGCGATCGGGCGTCGACGACCGCGGCCGGCGTGGCGCTCGATCGCAACCTGCGAGCGTCCGGACTGGCGCGTGGTGGCGCGCGCCCTGGGCGCACGCGCGCCGGCCGGCGGACGGGCCATCCTCGTCCAGCACTACCGGGACCTCCTGCCGCTGTCGCTGTACGAGCCCGGGCTGCAGGTTCTGGCCGGGCGGCGCGGCGATCCCGGTGCGCGAGCTCGACGTGGTGTCGTTCACCTCGCCGAGGACCGCCGGCTTCTGCTGGTGGGGATCGGCCTGCAACCTGTGGCCGTCGCGGGTGCAGGCGCGCTACCCGGTGGCGGGCTTCCACGCGGTGTCGGAGCGCCACGTGCGGCAGTTCACGATCGTCCGCCTGGTGTCCTCGCGGCCCGTCCGGCTCACGTCCGACTCCGTCTCGCATGTGTTGCGCTCGACCAACTTCGTCAACGACGAACTGCTGATCCAGCGCTAGCCGCGGACATCAGCGCCTCGACCTCGGCGTCGGTCAGCTTGCGCCACCGGCCCCGCGCCAGATTCCCCAGCTCCAGCGGACCGAACCGGATCCGCTCCAGGCGCTTGACCGGATGGCCGACCGCCTCGCACATCCGCTTGACCTGGCGCTTGCGGCCCTCGTGGATGGTGATCTCGATCGTGTCGGCCCCGATCCGGCGCACGCGGGCCGGCGCGGTGTGGCCGTCCTCGAGCTCGACTCCCCTCTCGCAGCGCCCGCAGAGTCCGCTCGTGCAGCGGCGGGCCTGCCACCACCGCGCGGTAGGTCTTCTCGACCTCGAACGAGGGATGGGTCAGACGGTGCGCGAGCTCGCCCTGGTTGGTGAGCAGGATCAGCCCGGTCGTGTCGATGTCCAGCCGCCCCACCGGGTAAAGGCGTTCGGTCTGGGGCACCATCGTCACGACGGTGGGACGGCCCTGCGGATCGCGTGCGGTGGAGACCACGCCGGCCGGCTTGTTGAGCGCGTAGACGACCCGCTCGTCGAGCGCTCGAAACGCGTCTGCCATCGAGCGCCACCGCGTTCTCGTCGGCGACGTCCCGTGCCGGATCGGTGACCGTGGCGCCGTCGACCGTGACCCGGCCGGCGCGGATCGATCTGCTCGCACGCGCGCCGCGAGGCGACGCCGGCAGCCGCCAGGTACTTGACCAGTCGCATTTCGGAGGCTGCCACCATAGTCAGCCATGGATCTCAACCTGCTGGAGGCGACGCTGGCCGATCTCGGAGAGCCGCGGTATCGCGCCGGTCAGGTGTGGAGGTGGGCGGCGCAGCGGCGCCGGCGCCTTCTCCGACATGTCCGACCTGCCGCTCGCGTCTGCGTGGCTCGCTCGCCGACGCGGTTCCTTTCTCGACGCTCACGCTGGAGCACGAATCGCGGGCGTCCGACGGGACGATCAAGGCGCTGTTTCGCACGTATGACGGGCGGCCGGTCGAGGCGGTGCTGATGGTCTACCGGGACGGCCGGCGCTCGATATGCCTCTCCTCGCAGTCCGGCTGCCCGCTGACCTGCACGTTCTGCGCCACCGGCCAGATGCGCTTCGGCCGCAACCTGACGGCCTCGGAGATTCTCGACCAGGCGCTTCACTTCCGCCGCCTCGGCGCGGTCGATCACGCCGTGTTCATGGGCATGGGCGAACCGATGATGAACCTCGACAACGTGCTGGGCGCCTGCGAGCGCCTCCCGGATGTCGGGATCGGCCACCGGCGTACCGCGATCTCCACCATCGGCTGGATCCCGGGGATCGAGCGGTTGGCCGCCGCTCCGATGCCGATCCGGCTCGCGCTGTCGCTGCACGCGGCCGATCCCGCCCTGCGGACCGAGTTGATGCCGGTCAACGAACGCTATCCGCTGCCCGAGGTGATAGCGGCCTGCGAGGCCTACTACGCCCGCAAGCGTCGCAAGGTGTTCGTCGAGTACGTGATGCTGGCCGGCGTCAACGACTCGTTCGCGCAGGCGGCCCAGCTGGGCTCGGTGCTCGATCCCCGGATGTTCAAGGTCAACCTGATCCCCTACAACCCGACCGAATCGGCCTTCACCGGTTCGAGCCCGAAGGCGATCGCCGCGTTCCGCGACGAACTCGAGCGGCGCGGTCTGAGCGCCACCGTGCGCCTGACCCGCGGGCGCGAGATCGACGCCGCCTGTGGTCAGCTGGCGGCGCGCGCCTCGCCGGCCTGGAGCAGCCGCTCCCGCAGCTCGGCCTCGAGCTCGGGCGACGGGTCGAAGGCGGCCGGCTCGGGAAGCTCCTCGAGCGAGTTCAGCCCGAACAGCCGCAGGAACAGCTCGCTCGTCCGGTAGAGGACCGCGCCGAATTGGGAGCGGCCCGCTTCCTCGACCAACCCGCGCTCGAGCAGCGTCGCGGCGGCCGATTCGGCGTTGACGCCGCGGATGCGGGCGATCTCGGGCCGGGAGACCGGCTGGAGGTAGGCCACGATGGCCAGCGTCTCGGCCTGCGCCGGCGTGAGCGGCGGAGTGCGGGGCCGCGCCAGAAGCCGCCGGGCGGCGGGCTCGGCCTCGGGATGGGTCGAGAGCGCCCAACCTCCGGCCAGCTCGCGCAGCACCAGCCCGCGGCGCTCGAACTCGTAGTGCTCGCGCAGCCGCTCGAGCGCGGCCACGACCTCATGCAGCTCGGCGCCGGTGGCGGCGGCCAGCGCCTCGGCGTCGACCGGATCGGCGCTGAGGAACAGCAGCGCCTCGACCGTGCTCTCGAGTCCCAGGCTCACGCGCTCAACCTCTCAGCGGAGTGCCGAGTTTGCCCGGCCGCGCTTGGCGGGGCTCGATCGTGATCTCGGCGAACGGCTCGTCCTGAGTCCAGCTCAGCTCGCCCTGCTTGTAGAGCTCGAGCACCGCGTACAGCGTGACCGCGATCGTCACCCGATCGGCCCGCGCCACCGCCTCGTCGAAGTTGAAGCTCCCGCGGCGCAGCAGCGTGCGCAGGTGGGCGAGGCGCTCGGCCACCGTGACTCGCGACCCGACCATGTGGCGAACGTCGACCGGCTCGGGGATGTGCAGCAGACTTCCGATCGCCCTGCCCAGGACCGCGGGGTCGTAGACGGCGGAAGCGTCCTGGAGAGAGGCCCGGCGCACCGACGGCGGGAGCGGTGCCGATCGGAAGCGACGCCCTTCCTGACCGGCCAGCGCTTCCCGCAGGTGGTTTGCCGCGGCCCGGTAGCGGTGGGCGTCGAGGAGCCGGGCGAGCAGCTCCTCGGCCGCCTCGCCCGGATCGAGCTCGATCAGCTCCTCGATCTCCTCGCCCGGGAGCAGGAGCCGCGACTTGAGCTCGAGCAGGGCGGCGATCAGGACGAGGAATTCGGTGGCGGCCTCGAGCTCGAGCTCGCCGCGGCGCTCCAGGTGGTCGATGTAGGAGATCACCACGTCGGCCAGGTCCACCTCGAGCAGGTCGATCTCCTCGCGCAGGATCAGGGTGAGCAAGAGGTCGAACGGCCCCGCGAACACGTCGAGGTCCAGCTCGAGGTCGGCGATCCGCATCGGTGGCAGGCTACTGCCGGGTCCGGACCGGTCCGACCCCCATCGCCTCGCGGACGTCGAGCATCGTGTCCGAAGCGATGGCGCGGGCCTTCTCGGCGCCCCGGCCCAGGATCCGCTCGAGCTCGGCCTCGTCGGCGCGCAACTCGCGATAGCGCTCCCTGACCGGGGCCAGGTACTCGACCACGGCGTCGGCCACGGCCTGCTTGAACGCCCCGTAGCCCGAGCCGTCGAACGACGCCTCGACCTCGTCGGGGGTCGTGCCGCGCACGGCGGCCAGGATGTCGATCAGATTCGAGATGCCGGCCTTGTCAGGCGCCCGCACGACCTCGGTCCCGGAGTCGGTGACCGCCGAGCGGAACTTCTTGACGATCGCGCCCGGCTCCTCGGTCACGTACACCGTCCCCTGGGGGCTGCCGCCCGTAGTGGACATCTTGCGGTCGGGAAACTGGAGGTCCATGATCCGCGCGCCGACCTCGGGGACGCGTACCTGGGGCGCGACCAGCGTTTCGCCAAAGCGCCCGTTGAAGCGCTCGGCCACGTCACGCATCAGTTCGACGTGCTGGCGCTGGTCCTCGCCCACCGGCACCTCGTGCGCCCGGTAGGCGAGCACATCGGCGGCCTGGAGGACCGGATAGAAGAACAGCCCGGCGGACACCAGGTCGCGCTGCGATCCCGCCTTGTCCTTGAACTGGGTCATGCGGGTGAGGTCACCGTACGCGGTGACGCTCGAGAGCAGCCAACACAGCTCGGCATGCTCGTGGACATCCCCCTGGCGGAAGAAAATGCACCGGTCCGGATCCAGGCCGGCGGCCAGCAGCGTCGCCGCGGTGTCGTACACCGCCTCGCGCAGTGCCGCAGGCTCGTACGGCACCGTGATCGCGTGCAGGTCGACCAGGCAGTAGAGGGCGTCGCCGCGGTCCTGCCCCGCGACCCACTGGACGATCGCACCGATGTAGTTGCCGAGGTGCTTGCGGCCCGTCGGCTGGATGCCCGAGAAGATCCGCACTCTCGCCCGGAGGCTAGATGATCGACCCCGGACGCGAAGCTCGGCAGACTCCTCGGAGTCGCCCCGGGGTCGTGCAATTTCCGCCACTCGCGCGCTCGGCCTGGGCCGTTGACGGATACCGCCTCCCACACGTGCGTTATCCGTCACAACCGTGCGCGACGCTCTCGATTGACGGAAATTGCCCCGTCCGGCTGCCCGCGCGGAGGGCGGAAGGGGCTAGCCGGCAAGCGCGCGGTCGAGCTCGTGCATCTGGCCGGGACCGACCGGGCGCGGGCGTTCGCGGCGCATCAGGTAGGCCGCAATCACGCCGGCGATCGCGCCGCAGGCATGACCCTGCCAGGAGACCCCGTAGTGGGGGACGATGCTCGACAGGAGCGCCCCGCCCCACACCACCCCGACGACCGCGCCGGTGAGCAGCTCGAGCACGCTGCGGTCGAAGAATCCGCGCGCGAACAGGTAGGTCGCGTAGCCGAACACCACGCCGCTCGCCCCGGCCGTATCGGAGTTCGCCGGCGCGATCAGCCACGTCCCCAGACCGCCGATCACGATGATGATCAGCGTCACGAGCAAGAACCTACGCGCGCCCTGGAGGGCGATGATCACGCCCATGAACACGAACGGAACCGTGTTGGCGATCAGGTGCTGAAAGCTGAAATGCAGGAACGGCGCGGTGAAGATCGCCCAGACGTGGCCGACGTTGCGGGCGTAGATTCCGTCGCTCGCGCTCAGGCGGTTTGCGTCCAGGCTGTTGATCGCCTCGACGATCCACATGATCGCCACGATCCCGGCCAGGACGACCAGCCCCTCGAACTGGGCCCGGCCGCGGCGGGTCGGGGTGCGGGTAGGGGGAGTCGGCGCGGTGACGCTCACGAGCGTAAGGATCGCACGCGGCGAATGGGCGATTTGAAGTTCGCGCTAAGAATGAGCCAGCACCGCGGCCGCGAGCGCCAGCGCCACCTCAGCCCGTTCGCGCAGCGACGGCGCGAGCACGAACTCGCCCGGGTTGTGGGCGGCGCCACCGCGGGGGCCGAGTCCGTCCACCGTGAGGGCGATGCTGGGCGCGAAGTGGCTGGCGTCGCTTGCCCCGCCCCGGGACACGCCGACCACCCGGCGCCCCAGCCGGGCGCTCGCGCGCTCGAGCAGCGCGTGGGTGGGCTCCCGCGAGTCCATCCCCGGCCACACGCGTTGCATCTCCGCCTCTAGCGCCACTCCGTCGCGCTCGGTCGGCACGCCCGCTCGCACGGCCTCAAACGAGTCGCTGGAATCCGCTCGCATGTCGAACAGCAGCTCTCCCTCGGCGGGCACCACGTTGAACGCATCCCCGGACCGCAGGATCGTCGGCACGACGCTCAACCGTTCGGCGCCTTCCGGGTCGTGCCGGCGCGCGACGTCGATCGCGGTGGCGGCCAGCGCCAGCAGGGCGTTTCGGCCCTGATCGGGGGCGCTGCCCGAGTGGGCGGCCCGACCGGTCGCACCCACCCGCATGGTCCCCGCCGCCTTGCGTTTCACGACCACGCCCTCGTTCCCGTCGGTGGCTCAGCTGCCCACCTTCGAAGCACAGGCAGGCGTCGTAGTCGGCGAAACGCTCGACGTGTTGGAACTTGTGCCGGCGCCACTCCTCGTCGGTCACGAGCAGCAGCGATACCTCACCGAACCTCTCCGGGTGAGCGGCCAGCGCCCGGGCCACGCCGAGCGACAGCACGACGCCGCCTTTCATGTCGACCGTGCCGGGGCCGTACAGCCGGTCGCCATCGCGACGCAGCGGGGTGTGTGAGGAGTGGCCGATGACCGTGTCGACGTGACCGAGGAGCAGCAGCCGGCCGGCGCCCCGCCCCGCGATCCGCGCGATCAGGTCCGACGCGCTGCCGGGAGTCGAGCACGGAGCACGCTCGATCTCGGCCTGCGGCGGCAGGAGTGCCGCGCAGACAGCCAGCGCCTCCTCGGCCCCCGCGACGTCGCCGGAGGGCGAAGACACCCCGACCAGCGCCTCCAGCTCGCGCTGGGCGCGGGAGGCGATCTCGGCGGCGCCGTCAGCGACGAACGGGTCCATCCGCGTAGTGTCCCGCCGGGATGCGGGCCAGGACGTCCTCAGCGGCGAGCGTGCCCGGTTCGCGGTGCTCGCGCACGTGTCGGTCGGACAGCTCGCACAGCGCGTCGTTGATCGGGGTGGGCACGCCGTGCAGGCGGCCGAGCAGCGAGATCTCGCCGTTCAGGTAGTCGGTCTCGATCGTGGGCGCTCCGCGGACCAGGCTCTGGCGGGTCGAGGAGCCGGCGCGCGGACGTCCCTCGATCGGCTGCACGTCGAGCCGCGCCCAGCGCGCCTGCACGTCGTTGACCTCCTCGGCGACGAACTCGATCCCTGCGGCGCTCAGCGCCGCCCGTCCCTCGCCTCGGGCCAGCGCGGTCACCTCGGAGGCGGCGGGGCCGGGCTGGCACAGGGCGTCGACGGCATTGCCGAGGTTCGCGATCAGCTTGGCGTGCTTGAAGCGCATGATGTCCGGCCTGGGCATGGAGCTGAAGCCGGCCTCGGTCAGCGCTTGGCTGATGTCTTCGCACGGCCCGTCGACGCCGTGCGGATAACGCCCGACGTCGATCACGCCGACCCCCTTGGTCCCGTAGGCCTGAACGATTCCCGGCTCCAGATGCGCCGTCGGCGCCATCACGACCGCCCCGTACACGCGGGCGAACAGGCGCAGCGCGAGCCGCTCGTTCTCGACGCCGTTCTGAACGCACACCACCGCGATGGTCGTCGGGGCGGCGCGTCGCAGGTCGCTCAGCGCCCCGGCCGTGTCCTGGCTCTTCGTGGCGAGCAGGACGACCTCGTCGCCCTCCCAGTCGAGCTCGTCCGGCGCCGGCGCCACCGGGATGCTCAGCGTCACGGCCGAGCCCGGGCGCTCGAAGGTCAGCCCGCGCTCACGGATCGTCCGGCCGTGATCGCCACGCGCGATCAGCGCCACCCCCTGCTCCGCCTGGTGCAGACACGCGCCGATCACGCCCCCGATCGCGCCGGCGCCAAAGACGACGAACCGCACTAGTGGCTGCCCACTTCAGGCGGCTGGCATCGGCTGTCGCACGACGGGGTGGCGCGCCGCCTGCGCCTCGTCGAGGCGACGGACCGGCGTGCTGTAAGGCGCGTTCTTCGCGACGTCGGGATCGTCGCGGGCCTCTCTGAGGATCTCCGCCACGACCTCGGCGAACCGGTCCAGCGTCTCCTTGGTCTCGGTCTCGGTCGGCTCGACCATCAGCGCCTCCTCCACGATCAGCGGGAAGTACACGGTCGGCGGGTGCACCCCGTGGTCGAGCAGTCGCTTGGCGAGGTCGAGCGTCTTGATGTGCAGTTCGTGCCGCATGGGCCCGCCGGAGAGCACGAACTCGTGCATGCACAGGCGATCGTAAGCGGCCGGCAGGTACTCCATGACGCCCTCGCGCCGCAGCCGGGCCAGCAGATAGTTGGCGTTCAGGACGGCGGTCTCGGAGGCCTCCTTCAGGCCGGGCGCACCAAGCGAGCGGATGTAGGCGTAGGAACGCACGAACACCCCGTAGTTGCCCTGGAACCCGCGCAGGCGTCCGATCGACTTCGGCCGGTCGTAGTCGAGGTCGTAGAACGGCTCGCTGCCGTTGGTGGTCGACTCCCGGCGCACGACCTGCGGACGCGGCAGGTAGGGCTCGATTCGCTCGGACACGGCGACCGGACCGGCGCCCGGGCCGCCGCCGCCGTGGGGCTGGGTGAACGACTTGTGCAGGTTGAAGTGCACGATGTCGAAGCCCATGTCACCGGGTCTCGAGATGCCCATCACCGCGTTCAGGTTCGCACCGTCGTAGTAGAGCGTGGCGCCCACGCCGTGCACGATCTGCTCGATCGTCTCGATCCCCGTCTCGAACAGGCCAAGCGTCGAGGGGTTGGTCAGCATCAGGCAGGCCACGTCCTCGTCGGCCTTGGCCCGGAGGTCGTCGAGGTCGACGTTGCCGTTTGCGTCACTCCGGACCTTGACCACCTGGTATCCGCCCATGGTCACGGTGGCCGGGTTGGTCCCGTGCGCGGTATCGGGGGTGAGCACCTTGGTTCTGTGCTCGCCGTGGTCCTCGTGGAAGGCGCGGGTCAGGAGCACACCGGTCAGCTCACCCTGGGAGCCCGCGCTCGGCTGCAGCGACACGTGCCCCAGCCCGGCGATCTCGCCCAGCGCCTCCTGCAGGCGCCACATCAGCTCGAGGGCGCCCTGCGCCTGCTGGGGGTCCTGGAGCGGATGCAGACGCGCGTGGCCGGGCAGGGCGGCGAGCCGCTCGTGCAGCTTGGGGTTGTGCTTCATCGTGCACGAGCCGAGCGGATAGAAGCCCGTGTCGAGGTCGAAGTTGCGCCTGGACAGGCGGTTGTAGTGGCGGACGATCTCGGGCTCGGACACCTCGGGCAGGCGCGGCGGCTCGGAGCGTCTGCAGCTCCGTCGGGATCAGCTCGTCGAGCGGGCGCTCCGGGACGTCGAGGGTGGGCGGGGCGAATGCTCGCCGGCCCGGCTTGGAGCGCTCGTAGATCGTGAGCGTGTCGTCGGCCTCGCGGATCATGCCTGCGCTCCCACTGCCTGGCGCCCGACGGAGATCGCCGTTTCGAGCGCGCCCGCCAGCCGATCGATGTCGGCTCGGGTGCGGCGTTCGGTCAGCGCGACCAGCAGGCCGTTCTGGTGCTCGGGATAGTCGCGTCCGAGTGCGTAGCCGGGGTTGATGCCCTCCTCTCGGCAGCGTGCGATCACCGGCTGGACGGGCGTATCGAGCTCGATGGCGAACTCGCGCACCACCGGCCTGTCGTGAACGTGCATCACTCCGTCGATGGCGCCCAGGCGCTCGCGCGCGTAGGCGGTTCGCTGGAGCATCAGCTCGGCCAGTTCGACGATCCCGCGTCGGCCCAGCCAGCTCAGGTAGATCACTCCGGCCAGCGCGTTCAGCGCCTGCGCGGTGCAGATGTTCGAAGTGGCCTTGTCGCGGCGGATGTGCTGCTCGCGGGTCTGGAGGGTGAGCACGAACCCACGCTTGCCGTCGACGTCGTGGGTCTCGCCGGCGATCCGGCCGGGCATTCGCCGAATCAGCGCCTCGGTGGCGGCGAAGAAGCCGAACGAGGGGCCACCGAAATCGAGTCGATTACCGAGCGTCTGCCCCTCGCCGAGCGCGATGTCGACCCCGCATTCGCCCGGCGCCTTCAGGATGGCGAGCGGAAGTGGGTCGCACGCCGCGATGAGGAGCGCCCCGGCCTCGTGCGTCGCGCTGGCCAACTCGGTCAGGTCCTCGATCGCCCCGAGGAAGTTCGGCTGCTGGACGATCACCGCGCTGACGTCGTCGGTGAGGTCGGGCAGCTCGGTGACCCCCGCGCCCAGCGGCGCCTCGACCACCTCCATCTCCCATGCGTGGGCGTGCGTGCGCAGCGTCTCGCGCGAGTGGGGATGAACCCCTCGGGAGATCACGAACCGCGTCCGGTTGTTCGTGTACTTGGCCACGTAGCCCGCCGCGGCCACCGCGCTCGGCCCCTCGTACACGGACGCGTTCGAGATCGGGAGGCCGGTCAGCTCGGAGATCGCCGTCTGGTACTCGAACATCGCCTGCAGCCCGCCCTGGGAGATCTCGGGCTGGTAGGGGGTGTACGGGGTGAGGAACTCCGAGCGCGAGATGATCGAGTCGACCAGCGCCGGGACGTAGTGGTCATACATGCCGCCCCCCAGGAAGCTGATCTCGTCCTCGGCCGACACATTCCGCGCGGCCAGGGCGCGGAACTCCTCGAACACCTCCTGCTCGGATAGGCCGTCCCCGAGCCCGGCCAGCGGCCGGTCCAGCCGCACGCCGGCCGGGATGTCGGCGAACAGCTCGTCGATCGAGTCCACCCCGATCGTGGCGAGCATCTCGCTGCGGTCGTCCTCGGTGGCTGAGGTGTAGCGGGTCACGGCCGGCGGCTTGGGGTGGGTGGGTGGGTGCTCAATCCAGGCTGGCCTGGTACTCGGTCGAGTCCATCAGCGAGTCGGCCTCGGAGGGGTCGGACAGCTTGACCTTTACCAGCCAGCCCTCACCATAGGGATCCTCGTTGATCGTCTCGGGCTTCTCGCCGAGCCCGTCGTTGACCGCGGTGATCTCGCCGGACAGCGGCGCAAACACATCGGAGACCGCCTTCACCGACTCGACCTCGGTGTAGGCCTGGTCCTTGCTCACCTCGGTCCCCACCGCGGGTGGGTCGAAGAACACCACCTCGCCCAGGGCGTCCTGGGCATACCAGGTGATCCCGAACGTGGCGCTGTCTCCTTCGATCCGCGCCCAGTCATGCTCGGCGTGGTATTTCAGGTCGTCCGGGTAACTCGGGTCGGCCATTCGATTCACGCTCCCTTTCGCTGGTAGAGAGGCCTCCGCTCGACCCGCGCCGGCCGGGTCCGACCGCGCACGTCGATCTCGATCTCCGTGCCGGGCTCGGCACGTGCGCTGGAAACGTACGCCATCCCGACTCCGCGCTCCAGGCAGGGCGAGAACGTGCCGCTGGTCACTTCGCCGCCGCCGAGCACCGGATTGCCCTGGCGCGCGATCCCCTGGCCCTCGACCACGAACGGGACGAGCCGCTCGGGCGTGCCCTGTTTGCGAGCCTCGGCCACGATGTCCGACCCGACGAAGCCCGTGGCGTCCTTGCAGCACCAGCCCAGCCCGGCCTCGACGGGGTTTCTATCCTCGCTGAGGTCGTTGCCGTAGAGGTGGTAACAGACCTCGACGCGCAGCGTGTCGCGGGCACCGAGGCCGACCGGGGTGGCGCCGGCCGTCGACGAGCGCGTCCCACACGTCCGGCGCATGTTCGGGATCCAGCAGAAGTTCGACGCCGTCCTCGCCCGTGTAGCCGGTCCCGCACACCAGCATCGGCACGCCGGCCACGCTCCGCAGGACGACGTGGAAGCGGGGCGGCAGCGAGCCCTCGGTGAGCCGCCCGACGAGACGGCAGGCGTTCGGGCCCTGGACGGCCAGCATTGCGAAGTCGGCATGACGGTCGAGCACGTCGACGTCGAACTCGCCGGCATGGGCCTGGAGCCAGGCCAGGTCCTTCTCATGGTTGGACGCGTTGGTGACGGTCAGGTACTCGCAGTCGGCCAGCCGATAGGTGAACAGGTCGTCGAGCACGCCGCCGTCCTCGCGGCACATCACGCTGTACTGCGCGCCGCCCTCCGGGATCCGCCTGACGTCGTTCGAAAGCATCCGCTGCAGGAACGCCAGGGCCTGCGGTCCGCGCGTGAGCACCTGACCCATGTGCGAGACGTCGAAGACGCCGGCGTTGGTGCGGACCGCGATGTGCTCCTCGCGGATGCCGGCGTACTGCACCGGCATCTCCCAGCCGGCGAACGGGACCAGCTTGGCGCCCGCGGCCGCGTGCCGGTCATACAGGGGGGTGCGGCGTAACTCGGTGGCGGACGACAACGCCTGTGGAGGCTAGTACACCGGACGACGCGGCAGCCATCGTGCCTGTAAGGGGTGCCGCCAGCGCGCAGACGCAGCAAATCCGCCGGCGCGTCTGGACGTTGCGCACATATGCGCCCTGGAGGCGCTTATGTGCGCCCGGCGGGTGGCAGGAAGGGACTTCTGCGCGTTTTGCGCCACAGCCGGGACGGCCGCCCGGGGCGCACGCCCGGCGACCGAGCTAGGGACCGATCTGCTGCGTGGCGTGGTAGATCTGCGACACCACGCTGAACGAGGGCTTCGGATTGCCGGCGAAGCCGATCACCCCTTTCTGGTTGTAGGGCGGATCGGGCCGGGGGTCGCCGCCCGAGTACTGCGGGAACGCCACGTAGTTCTGGAGCGCGAAGTACATGACGCCCGACAGCCAGGACTTGGTGGCGAAGACGTTCAGATGGAAGGCGACCGAGTTGGCCTGGAACGCGTAGGTGCCGCGCTCCTCGACCGGACCGTCGCGGCTGGCGTCGAACCCGAACTCGGTGATCATGATCGCCTTGCTCGGGTAGCAGGCGCGGACCGCGTCGAGGAACGGCGAGAGCGCGTCGCGGTCGTCGTCACCCCCGCCGCCGGCGTCGAACCACCCGAAGTACTCGTTGTCGCCGATCACGTCGAGCCCGTTCCAGGCGCTCTGGCAGCCGAGGCCGGGCCAGTTGCTGACCGCCATCCCGACCGGACGGGTGGGATCGAGCTTGCGCGCCAGCGCCGCGGCGCCGGCGATGTACTGGGCCTCGGCCGGCGGCGCCGGTGAGGGGAGTTCGTTCCCAACGCTCCACAACAGGATCGAGGCGTGGTCCTGGTTCTCCAGGATGTTCTCCTCGAGCATCGCGTGAGCGTGAGCCAGCCAGCCCCGGTCGCCGAGGAACCGGGCCTGCACCTGGTAGACCGGAACCTCCGACCAGATGAGGATCCCGTCGCGGTCGGCCATCTCCTCCATCTCGGGGCCGACCGGGTAATGCGCCCGGATGATGGTCCCCCCCAACTGCCGCACCCAGTCCACGAGCTGCGCGGTTTGGCCAGGAGTCATCGCGGCGCCGTCCGCCAGCGTCTGCTCATGCAGGTTGAACCCGAGAGCGTCGAGCGGTCGCCCGTTGAGCTCGAGGAGACCGTCGTGGGTGACGGTGATCGTCCGGATCCCGCTCCAGGTGAAGTAGCCGCCCAGGCGCCGCCCGCGGGAGTCCGACAGCGTCAGCGTGGCCGCGTAGAGCTTTGGATGGCCGGGCGCCCACAGGCTCGGATGGGCAATCTTCGCCGACGCATTGGCCGTCCAGGTGGCGTGCGGCGCGATCGTCGCCGTCCCGAAGTTGAGTGTCGCCCGGCCATATGATCCGCGCAGCCGCAGCTTCTGGCGGGAGCCTGTCAGGTTGCGCACGAGCACCTGCTCCTGGATGGTCGCGGCGCACCGCGGGCAGGTGTGAAGCGTGTGGATCTGAAGGCGCTGGAGGTCGGCGCTCTGGACCGCGCGCAGGTAGACCTCGCGCAGGATGCCCCCGTAGTTCCACCACTGACCGCCGGGCCCCGGCGGCAGGTCGGCCGCCGTGCGGCGGTTGTCGACCCGCACGATCAGGCGGTTGACCCCCGGACGCAGGTTGCTGAGGTCGAACTCGAACGGCAGGTAGGCACCGCCGTGGTTGCCCACCTGGTGGCCGTTCAGCCACACGGTGGCGCGGTAGTTGACCGACTCGAAGCGGAGGATCCAACGCCGGGCCGCGCTCGGCACGTAGCTTGCGAAGGCATGAGCGGGCAGCGTGAAGTCGCGGCGATACCAGCCGACGTAACCGTTCATGCTGGTCTGCGAGAAGTCGCCGGCGTTGTACGCGTTGGGGATCGTGACGGGCGAGAAGCCGGCGGTGGAGGCGCTGCCGCGCCACCAGCCCTGAGCCAGGCCGGCGTCGCCGGGGTCCGCGCGATATAGCCAGGCGCCGCCCAGCAGGTAGCGGCCGCTCTGCCCGTCGCGGTACAGCGCACCCTGGGTCGGCCCAGACGGGGTGTAGGCCGGGTCCTGCGCCTGCGCCGCTGAGCTCGTCGCGAGCAGGATCAGCGCGGCGATGAGCGTCGCACGCCGGATCATGGGCGCTTCCCGCCCGGCGTGTGGGCCGGCGGTCGCTTCTTGATCTGCAGGCGCTTAACCAGCGTCGACTGGTTACCGGCCCGGTCGACGATGACGATCGTCACCCGGTAGCGCCCAGGGCGGAGATAGGTGTGCGTCAGACGCTGGACGCCCGTCTTCGGGCGCTCGACGCGGCCATCGCCCCAGCGCACGGTCAGCTTGGCCGCGCCGGAGGCGGGGCGCACGTCGCGATAGGACAGCTGCAGGATCAAGCGCGATCCGGCCAGGCGGGCGCCGCCGACCCGCGCGGTCAGCCGCGGCGCCACCGTGTCGACGAACACCCGCGCCGTCCGCGTCCCGCTCGAGAGTCCAGCCGGGTTGCCGGCGATCACGCTCCAGCTGTGCGGCCCATCCGGCAGCGCGGCGGGCACCTGGATCGACGTCGCGCCGGTCGAACCGAGCGAGGTTCCATCGAGACTGACCGTGTAGGTGATCGGGCCCCAGCGAGCCCCTGACGGCGACCAGCTGAGGACTGGCTGGGCGGTCCGGGTGTAGAGAAGCGACTTCGCGGGCGCCGCCGACCCCGGCGGCTGGTAGAGCTGCTCGGCCACGATCTGGGCGGACGCGCCGGTCCCCTGCACCCAGGCGATCGCCGCATCGCCCCCCGCGTCGCCGCCGGCCGCCAGCCCGAGCGCGGCGTTGGTCGGCCCCTGCCCGGGCGACGAGACGACTTGCTCAGGCCCGAGTGTCGAGGCCTTTGGCTCGTAACGGATCCTGATCTCGGGGGGTCCCACCGACCCCGGATCCTGCTGCCAGGCGACCAGATCCGAGAACAGGCCGGCGATCGCGGGAACCGGATGGGTGGGCGAGCTTTCGGCCAGGCCGTTGATCTGGAATATCTGACCAGCCGCGCCGTTGTTGCCGAGCTCCAAGCCAAACACGGCGTGGAGCTCGTGGTCTGCGAGGTCACGAAGCCCTGGCCGTACTCGGTCATGGCGACGGCGGGATCCTCAGCGCTCTGCCCGCCGTCGGCCGGTGTCGGCGCCGTCGTACTGAGAGCCCCGGAGCCGGTTCATCAGCACTCGCGTCGGCTGGAGCGCTCCACACTGGAGCAACTCCTGGAACGCCACCACGGCATAGGAGGAGTCACCGCCGGACGAGACCGCGGGTTGCCCGGCCGACAGCTCGCTGCAGCCTGCGAACGAGGGGACGTCCGCCTGCTCGTCGACCACGCTGGGAGCCGAGCCCCACACCCGTCGGGTGTAGACGTGCCCACCCTCGCCCCAGGCGACGATCGCCACCCCGTCCCCCGCCGTGGCCACAGCCGGCGCGCCGTCGCCCGCCCCTGCATCGTCTCCAGCCGACACGGCGTTGAGGGGGGCGGATTCGACCGACCAGCTTCCGGCCGCCCAGTACGCGGACCGCACGTCCTGGCCGGCGCCGTCGGGAACCGTGAAGGCCAGGTAGGCCTTGCCGAGATTGCTCAGCTGCAGCGACGGGTCGGCCGCGGGAACCGCCAACGGCTGCGGCGCGCCGAACGGCGCGGTGGCGCCGGCGCGCTGCACCACGTAGAGGCCGCCGCCGTCGACGAAGGCGATCAGCAGCAGCCCGCCGTTGCCGGCCGCGATCACGGGCTGCGAAGAGCCGCCGGGGAGGCCGGCGTCGATCTGGACCGGTGCCCCGAAGCGCCCGCCGGCGAGCGCTGAGACGAAGACGTGGCCCGCCTTCAGGTAGATCAGCCCGCCCGTGCCGTCGCGCGCCACCGACAGTCCGTTCAGGCTCTGGATGGCCGCGCTCGGGCCATCGACCGTGGTGGGCGGCGCGGGCGAGGGCTGCGCCGAGGCCGGGCAGGCGAGCACGCCCGCGGCGGCCACGGCGAGCAGCCAGACGCGTACGCCGCGCCCCCATCGCCCCTGGATCGATTGTCGGCCGTGAGGTCTGACGGCCCTAGAACAACTCAGGGCTCCGCCGGGTTGCGGAGCTTCATCGATCCTTAAGGAACGACGGGATGTCGATCTCGTCGTCGCGGATCTCCAGCGAGGAGCGCTGATCGTCGTCCATCGTCACATCGCGGTCGCGGCGCGCGCGGCGGGTCGTCTCGCGGGCGGTGCTCGGCCGGTTGTAGCGCTGGTCGAATCCGGTCGCGATGACGGTCACCCTGACCTCGTCGCCCATCCCGTCGTCGATCACCGCGCCGAAGATGATGTTCGAGTTCTGGTCCGCGGCGCTCTGCACGATCTCGGCCGCCTCATTGACCTCGAACAGGCCGAGGTCATGGCCGCCCGTGATGTTGAGCAGGATCCCGGTGGCGCCCTCGACCGACTCCTCGAGGAGCGGCGAGGAGATCGCGGCTTTGGCCGCCTCGGCCGCCCGGTTCTCCCCACTGGCGCTGCCGATGCCCATCAGCGCGGTGCCGGCGTCGTGCATGATCGTCCGCACATCCGCGAAGTCGAGGTTGATCAGGCCGGGGATCGTGATCAGGTCGGTGATGCCCTGTACGCCCTGGCGCAGGACGTTGTCGGCCTCCCGAAAGGCGTCGAGGATCGTGGTCCGCCGCTCGACGATGGCCAACAGCTTCTCGTTCGGGATCGTGATCAGCGTGTCGACGTGCTCGCGAAGCTTCAGGATCCCCTCCTGGGCCTGACGAGCCCGCTGCGTCCCCTCGAACGCGAATGGACGCGTGACGCACCCCACGGTGAGCGCGCCGATCTCGTTCTTGGCGATCTCGGCGATCACCGGGGCCGCGCCGGTGCCGGTGCCCCCGCCCTCGCCGGCGGTGACGAACACCATGTCGGCGCCCTTCAGCGCCTCCTTGATCTCGTCGCGCGACTCGGCCGCGGCGCCCTGGCCGATGTCGGGGTTGGCGCCCGCGCCCAGGCCCTTGGTCAGATCATGGCCAATGTTGAGCTTCATGTCGGCGTCGCACATGGCGAGCGCCTGGGCATCGGTGTTGCAGGCGATGAATTCGACCCCCCGCAGGCCCGCGTCGACCATCCGGTTGACCGCGTTGGTGCCGCCGCCACCGACTCCGACGACCTTGATGACTGCGAGATAACTACCGCTTTCCATTGGTGACCGTCCGACCCTTGAGTTAGTGTTGAGCGTTTCGTGGGCAGTCGCTCTTAGCGGGAGTTTCGCACGTTATGCCCTGGAGTTGCGGGAAGTCAACGACCAGGGCCTGCACGCAAGCTACGTTGCAGATCGCGGAACTCTCGATGGATGCCGAAGAGTTGGCGATTTTCGAGGCTCAACCTTTAGTCGAGGCTTAGCCCCCCGTCGGCGTGGTCGACGTGGTTGCCTGGGGAGTGCTCGCGCCGGGTGTGGCGGCGCTCGCAGCCGTGCTCGTCTGGCTGCCGATTCCGGTCGCGCCGGCATCTCCGGTGGCCAGGCCGGCCGCGGCGACCGCCGCGGGGTCCACGCCCGCGGCCGGGCGAGACGGGTTCGTGACGTCGATGTAGCTCGCGCCGGCCGAGCCCGGGTCGGCGAGCACGTCGATCGCCGCTATCCACTTGGCGTTCAGGTCCGAGTCGTCGCCGAAATAGATGCTCGGGCCCGAGCGAAGCTCGACGACCAGCCCGTGGGGCGAGACGTGTGTGACCTGGCGGATCCGGCGCACCACGCGAGCGGGTGTGGTCGCGAGCAAGGCGAGGGCCTGCAACGCGGAGGAGTCGGTGACCTGCGAGCCGCCCGGCAGCGAACTCACCGGAATCGCCGGCAGCGACCCGGTGGCGACGTCGTGGAGCAGGATCCCGTCACCGCTGGCCGCGACGGCGTGGCCGGCGGCCACGAGCGCCCCGACGGGCAACTGCTCGAGGACGCGGATCCGCAGCCCATGCGGGAACTGAGTGCTGACCCGCAGGTCATCGACCACCGGGTAGGGCGCGACCGCCGTGCGCAACTGCCCCACCTTGACGTCGAGCGTGGTCATGTTGCGAGCGGCGATGGTCAGCGCCGAGCGGATCCGGCCGGCATCCGGCCCGGATAGGCCGGTGATGGCGACCTGCCGCACCGCCACAAGCGAGGAGTCGCGTACCCACAGCCAGCCGCCTCCGAGCAGGGCGAGCGCGACCACCGCCGCCACCGCCAGCCGCACGCGCAGCCGCATCCGCCGCTTCGCGATCAAGCCCGCCTCCACTCGGCCGGAAGCTCGACCGGCCCCAGCACCTGGACCTCGGGCTCGAGGGCCACTCCGAACTTCTCCCGCACGCGCCGGCGGCCCTCGACCATCACCGCGACCACGTCCGCGGTCCTCGCCTCGCCGTGGTTCTCGATGAAGTTCGCGTGCTTGGCCGAAAACCCGGCGCCCCCGATCCGCAGGCCGCGGCAGCCCGCTGCATCGAGCAACTGGCCGGCTGTACGGCCCTCGGCGCGCGGATCTTCGGGATTCTTGAACGTCGACCCGAAAGTCTTGATGCCGGAGGGCTGCGCGGCCTTGCGGCGCGCTCGCATGTCCGCCAGCGTGGCCTTGACCTCGTCGCTGGGCGCCTCGGTCAGCGCAAAGGACGCGCGCGCGACCACCTCGCCGGCGCGCAGGCCCGAACGGCGATAAGCGAAACCCAGGCTGTCCGGAGCCCGTCGCCGGGTGCCGGCCGGTCCCACCACGTCGACCCACTCGAGCACCCCGGCGAGCTCGCCGCCGTAGGCGTTGGCGTTCATCCGAACCGCTCCGCCGACGGTGCCGGGGATGTTCACCCCGAACTCGATGCCGCTGAGCCCCGCCTGCGCTGCGCGGGCGGACACGGCCGGCAGGCGCGCGCCACCGCCGCAGCGAATCCGGTTCCCCTCGAGTTCGATCTTGCTCAGCTCCTTGTCCAGCTTGAGGACCAGCCCGCGGACGCCCGCGTCCGCCACCAGCAGGTTCGACCCCGATCCGACGACCCCTACCTCGATCCCTGCGGCATCCGCCCAGGCCAGCAGGCGCTCGAGCTCCTCGATGAAGCCCGGGCGGGCGAACAGCTCGGCAGGACCGCCGGTCCGGATCGTGGTCAGGCGAGACAGCGGGTAGGCGCGCTGCACGCCCGCGGGGAGGTCGGGCATGCCGCGCAGGGTAGATACCGCCCCGGCTGGCCTCGGTCAGCTGAGCAGCGAGCGGCCCAGCGCGTCGATGTCGCCGGCCCCCATCATCAGACACAGGTCGCCCTCCCGCAGGTTGGCGATCAGGAACGCGCGGGCGTCCTCGAAGGCCGGCATCCAGGCCACCCGCCGCCCACCCGCGGCATCTGCGGCGGCCGCCGCCACCAGGTGGCCGTCCACACCGGGGAAGGCCTCCGCGCGCTCCCGAGCTGGGTACACCGCGAGCACGACGGGCACGTCGGCCCCGGCCAGCGCCCGCCCGAACTCCTGGGCCAGTGCCCGCGTGCGCGAGTACAGATGGGGCTGGAACACCGCAACCAGTCGAGCGGGGGCGAGCGTCCGGGCGGCGGCGATGGTCGCGGCGACCTCGGTCGGGTGGTGCGCGTAGTCGTCGTAGACGGGCACCCCGGCCGGCGTCTGGCCGAGCAGCTCGAAGCGCCGGCGAGCGCCCCGGAAGTCGGCGAGCGCCGCGCCCGCCCGCGCCGGGTCGGCTCCCGCCAGGGCGGCGGCCGTGAGCGCGCCGGCCGCGTTGACCGCGTTGTGCAATCCGGGAACGGCCAGGGCGACGTCGTTGCCCCGCCACTCAAAGCGCGAGCCGTGGATCGACACGATCGCTTCCGCGGCGTCGTATGCCTGGGTGTTCGGCGGGCACAGCGCCCGCAACGCCGGGCGGTCCCAGACCACGGCGCTGAGCGTGGCACGGCCCATGAACTCGCGGAGCGTGTCCTCCAGGTCCAGCCGGGAGCTGTAGGTGGCGTGATGGTCGAGCTCGGCGTTGGTCAGCACGGCGATATCCGGATCCAGCCGCAGCAGTGATCGGTCTGACTCGTCGGCCTCGACGACGATCCACTCTCCCTCGCCCCACCCCGCGTTGGCGCCGGTGTTGCGCAGCTCTCCGCCCACCACGTAGGCCGGGTCGAGCCCGCAGGCCCGGAGGACGTGCACGATCATCGCGGCCGTGGTGGTCTTGCCGTGGGTGCCGGTGACCGCGAGACACCGCCGCAGCGCGGCGATCTGCGCCAGGAGCTCGGACCGGTGTAGCTCGCGGCCCGCCGCGGCGCGCCGCTCGGGGTTGTCCGGGGGCACCGCGGTCGAGAAGACCACCTCGGCCCCGGCCGGCACGTTCTCGGCGCGGTGGCCGAGGACGGGGTCGATCCCTTGCCCCCGGAGCAGCTCGCTGTAGCTCGAGGCGGCGCGATCAGACCCGGTGACGATCGCACCCAGGCGACGCGCGATCAGCGCCAGGCCGCTCATGCCCGCCCCGCCGATGCCGACGAAGTGCAGGCGCCGGGAGGACCAGTCGGCGCCGGGAGCCGAAGTCACTCCTGGCGTTCGAGTACCACCACCGGGATAACGCGCCCGGTCTTGTGCTGGTACTCGTCGTAGGCCGGCCAGCGCTCGATCATCAGCCCCCACAGCTCTGGCTTCTCATCGCCGGTGGCCGTCCGGGCGCGCGCCTTGAACCGGTCGCCCCTGACTTGTACGGTCACTTCCGGGTGCTCGGACAGGTTCAGGAACCACGCCGGATGCTCCTCCGCGCCTCCCTTGGACGCCACGACGACGTGATCCTCGCCGCGCTTGCCGTAGATCAGCGGCGTGCTCCGAGGTTCTCCGGTGCGGCGACCGGTGGTTGTGAGGATCAGCACAGTCGTGCCCTGCCAGTCGTGTCCCTCGGCGCCATCGGTCTGTAGATACCGCCTCACGTGCTCCTGGCCGAACAGCATCCTCCACCTCGCTTCGCAAGTTTGCCGACGCGAGGCTATACAAAGCGTGCGCGCTCCGCACGGGCGATGGCCGCCCGGCACGACGGGGTAGGGCTCCGGTCATGAGCAGGGGATACTTCATGCGGTTGCGCGCTGCCGTCCTGGCCGCCGCGATGCTGAGCGTGCTGGGTGCGCTCGCCTTGACCATCGCGCTGAGGGCGCCGGCCGCCGCCGGGAAGCCCGACGGTCGGGCGCCTCAAGCCCACCAGGCGCTGGCCCAGCAATGCCCGGACCCTTACCCGGCGACCCGCGACCCGGCCAACCCGTTGGCTCTGCCCACCGCGCCTGGTCCGGATCCGCTGAGCGGCGCGCACTTCTTCGTCGACGGTCCCCGCCACGGCGAGGCGGCCGGCGCGATCGCCCACATGCTGGGGATCGACCCGACGCGGTTCAAGGATGACTCCTCGTGGGCCAGCTTCAAGGCCCGGCTCGCGCACGGACGCCTGCATCGAAAGCTCCTCCACAACCGCAGGCTGGCCCATGAGGTCGCGCTGCTCGAGAAGATCGCCGATCAGCCCGAGGCCCAGCGCTTCAGCCGGTACTCGGCCGGCGGCGGCCCCGGAGCGATCTTCGCTCAGGTCCAGAAGATCTTCTGTCACAACCTGACCGCGGACCCGGCCTCGATCCCGATCATCACGAGCTACTTCCTCTACCAGGCGGGCTACTGCGAGACGCGCAGCGAGATCGTCTCCAACCGTCCCACGTTCGAGCGCCAGGTCGACGAGATGGTCGCCGGCATCGAGCGCCGCCCGGCCGTGATGCTGCTCGAGCTGGACGCGATCGGCTCCTCGCGTTGCATGGCGCGCAACGCCGCCCTGCCCGAGTGGGAGGCCGACATGCGCTACGAGATAGGCGCGGTGTCCTCCCTCCCCCACACCGTCGTCTACATCGAGGGCGGCTACTCCGACGCCAACAACCCCTCCTACACCGCTCGCGTCCTGAACGCCGTCGGCGTGCGCAACATCCGCGGGTTCTTCACCAACGACACGCACATGCAATGGACGGCCAACGAGATGCGCTGGGGCCAGAAGGTGTCGGCGCTGACCGGCGGCACGCACTTCATCATCAACACCGCCGACAACGGCCACGGCCCGGTGCTGAATCCGCATCCGGGCAAGCAGGGCATCGAGAACCTGTGTAACCCGCCGGGCCGCGGCGCCGGGATCCCGACCATGACCGCCACCGGGAGCCCCGCCATCGACGCCTTCATGTGGGTCCACGTGCCGGGGACCAGCAGCGGCAAGTGCAACGGTGGTACGCCGTCGGGCACGTTCTGGATGGCCCGGGGGCTCACCGAGGCCCGTAACGCCAACGCCCGCCTCGGCCCGCACTTCCCCAGCCGCCCGTTCTGAGCCTCACCTCAGCCGGAGCGTGACGACCTGCCCGGGCGCGAGGTCGATCGCGGGCGCCACCACCGCCTGAATCTCCGTTTCGTCGAGGCGCGCGATTGACACCGTGAAGTCGCCGCTGATCTTGGCCTGGATCGGTGACTCGGTTGGGTTGAAGCAGCGCAGGATCACGCCGTCACCGTCTTCGGCTCCCTTCAGGCACGAGACCACCGCGTCGCCTTCGACCGAGAGCGGGGGCTCGAACCGCGCATCGGCTGGAGCCGCGATCAACGGATAGCGGTAGTCCTGCGAGGCGCGCAGCAGCGCGGCGGCGTCGAGGGCGTCCGCCCCCGGTAGCAGCGCGTACTCGCACTCATGGTGTCCGAGGCACTGGCCGTCGGGCGTGGAGAGCTGTGGTCCGGCCCCGAGCGGGCGGGTCGCGATCGCCCCGCTTGGACGGGAGATGAGTCCGACCGCCCGCAGCAGGGTGAGGCACAGCTCGGGACCGCGCTCGGTCGGCCGCGCTTCGTACTCCGGCAGCCCCCGGGTCAGGAGCGCGAGCGGACCAAGCGCGAGGACCCCCAGCGTGTGGTGTGTGGCGTCGGGCGGCTCGACCCAGTCGGTCCGCGGCGCCGGCGGCACGAGCGGACGGCGAACCACGGCGAACTGGCCCTCGGCGCGGACGTCGGTGAGGTGACTGGAGCTGCCGACCGGGAAGACCACGCGGAGCCGATGATCACGGGTCCGGTTTTCGATCGTGGTGCGGAACTCGACGCGCCTGATCCCCTCGACGAGCCGCACCACCGTGGTGATGGAGAGCGGCGCGAGGGCGGTTTCCGGGCGCAGGTCTGCGTCCAGACCGGCGGGGCGCTCGCCGGTGACCCGCAGCTCGAGCTCCCACACCGGCGGGCTGTCGCGGAGCACCCGGATGGACGCTTCGGCGGCGCGCCAGCCCGGAGCGCCGTCCACCGGGCAGTAGTTGTAGAGGTCGCCCATGTCGAGTTCGTCCTCGAGGCGGTGCAGGTGATCGAAGCGACGTCCGGTCTGCTTGTCGAGTACGGCGAGCGTCCCGTCGGCCCCCGCTTCGACGCGGATCTCGTCGCTCTCGATCGCGGCGTCCGCGCTCGGCCGGTGCGCGCGGGCCGGCGTGAGCTCGACGGTTTCGGCGGCGAACCCGTCGACGTCGACCACGATGGGCTCCGCCCCGCGTCGCTCGACCACGCCGCGCCGGCGCTGCGACAGCACGTTCACCACCCCGATCGCGCTCGCGTCCTCGGCGGGCGCCCCGCCGAGCGCTCGGCGCTCGAGCGCGGCGAGGGTGCGATCCAGGAGCTCGTAGCGGATCAGCATGTCGCGGTGGACCTCGTCGCAGGAGCAACCACAGATCGAATCGTGTGGCTGGCAGCGCAGGAGCTGGCGCCAGGCCAGACGGAAGTCGGCGACCGGGAAGGGCTCCGCGGTGCGCAGGCTGCGCACTGCGCTCAGCCTCTCCGCGGCGAGCAGGCGCTGCTCGGCGCGGTCGTTGGCCCGCTTGAGGTAGAGCCGCGCCGAGTTGACGCCCCGCAGAATGTTCCACAGGCGACTGTCGACGAGCTCGCCCTTCCACGCCGGCAAGTCGCTGGGCTTGACCGCGTCGACGTAGTCCCGGTAGCGCGCGATCCGGAACGCGGTTCCCGGCAGCCGCCGTTCCAGCTCCGCGCACAGCGCCGGCAGGTCACGGCGCACGCGCACGTGGTCGTCGCCGGCGCACAACAGCAGATCGCGAACGCCGGCTTGGCCGAGCGCGGGGCCGAACTGCTCCGCGATCGCCTCGATGCGCGCCAGCGCGTCGGAGGGGTCGCTCACGTGCGCGAAGTTCGAATAGCTCGGAAGCTGCTGGAAGGCGCGAACCTCGCTTCCGTCGGGGGCGCGCCAGCAGAACACGACCCCGACCTCGTCGAGCTGATCGCCGAGGCCCCGCGAGAAGATCATGGTCTCGATGCCGAACCCGGCCAGGATCTGCGGCATCTGCAGCGGATGCCCGAAGCTGTCGGGCAGGTAGCCGACCGGCGAGGGCTCCGCGCCGAACCGCTCGCACACCGCGCGGCCGATCAACAGGTTGCGCACAAGCGGCTCGGCCCCCACCAGCAGCTCATCGGGAAGGACGTAGCTCGGCCCGACCTCGATGCGGCCCTCGGCGAGCAACCGACACAGCCGGCGTTTCGTTCTCCGGGCGAGCCTCCACGTAGTCCTCGAGCACGATCGCCTGGCCGTCGAGCGTGAACGAGGTGAAGGTCGGGTCCTGCTCGAGCACCTCGATGACCTCATCCACCACCGCCGCGAGGCGCAGCTGGAACTCCTCGAACGGCAGGTACCACTCCCGGTCCCAGTGCGTATGCGGCACGACGAAGAAGCGCGTCAGCCCCGCGTCCCCGTGCGACGTCATGGCTGGACGCGCGGACTTTGGCGCTGAAGCCGCGTATATGCCAGCTCCAGCGCCAAAGTCCGGTTCTCCTCGCACGAGCTCACCTTCCCCGCACCGCCGCCATCACCTCGTGCGCGATGTCACGCGCGGCGTTGGGACGGGCCAGCGCCGCCGACGCCCGCGCCATTGCGGTCAGCCGTCCCGGGTCGGCCAGCAGGCTCCCGACCTCGTGGGCCAGGCGGGCCGGCGTGAGCTCGGAATCCGGAATGATCACCGCTGCGCCGGCCCGTGCCATGAACTCGGCGTTCGCGGTCTGGTGATCGGCGGTGGCGTGCGGGTACGGAACCAGCACGGCCGGCTTGCCGTGGGCGGCGATCTCGAAGATCGAGCCGCCGGCGCGTGCCACGACGAGGTCCGAGGCCAGCAGGGCCTCGCCGAAGCGCGAGACGTAGCCGCGCAGGTCGTAATGCGGGGTGGGTGGGCGCAAGTTCTGCAGGTCGGGGAGATCGCGCTCGCCGGCCGCGTGCAACACCCGGAACCGGGCGCCGGCAAACGCCTGCACCGCGGCGTGGTTGATCGAGCGGGCGCCCTGGGAGCCGCCGAACACGAGCACGCACGACTCGCTGAGGCCGATCCCGAACCGCGCGCGGGCGGCCTGCCGGTCGGTCGCCGGCGGGGGAACCGGGCGCCCGGTCACCAGGTAGCGCGACCCACCCCTTCCACTGATCGGAAAGGCCAGGCACACCCGGCGGGCGAACCTCGCCAGCAGCCGGTTGCTCAGCCCGATGTGGCTGTCGGCCTCGGCCAGCACGAGCGGTACCCGCGACAGCACGGCGGCCAGCCCGACCGGTCCGGCCACATACCCGCCGGCGCCCAGCACCGCGCCGGGGTTGACCTCTCGCACGACCCGGCGCGCATCGCGCACGGCGGAGGCGGCGAGGAGGACGGCGCGCATCGCCTTGACCGGGCGCCGGCGTGGCAGCGGAGCGACCCGCAGCGTCCGCAGCTCGTAGCCGGCCGCGGGCACGAGGTCGAGCTCCGCCCGGTCCCCGCCGACGAAAACGACCTCGGCGCCCTCAGCTCGCAGCGCGTCGGCTACCGCCAGCGCGGGCACGACGTGCCCCGCGGTCCCGCCGGCGCCGATCACGATCCGCGGCGCCGTCAACGCCGGAGTTCCGAACGACTTGCAGCTGCGCGCCCGGACGCCCGATGTTCAGCAGCAGCCCCACGCCGGCGAGCAGCACGCACAGGTTTGTCGGCGCATAGGAGATGAACGGCAGCGGCACCCCGGTGAGGGGAGCGAGCCCGAGCACCACGAAGATGTTGAGGATCCCCTGGCACAGGATCAGCGAGGTCAGACCGGTCGCGAGCAGCTTCGCATACCGGTCCACCGCGCGGCGTGCGGTCCGCAGCCCGGCGTAGGCGATCATCCCGTACAGGCAGATCACGCCGAAGATCCCGAGCACCCCCAACTCCTCCCCGATCACCGCCAGGATGAAGTCGTTCTGCGCCTCGGGCAGGTAGTAGATCTTCTGCACCGAGCGGCCCAGCCCGACGCCGAGCAGCCCACCCGAGCCGAGCGCGATCTGCCCCTGCACCGCCTGATAGCCCGCCCCGGACTTGGTGGCGGCGGCCCACGGGTGCAGGAACGAGGTCAGCCGCGCCCGCTCGTAGGGCTGCGCGGTGGCGAGGAGGATCACGCAAACGGCAACGATCCCGGCCAGCCCGGCCACGTAGCGCATCGGCATGCCGGCCGCGATCAGGAGCGCCGCGATCGAGAACGCGACGACCAGCGTTGTGCCCAGGTCGGGCTCGACCACGATCAGCAGGCAGGCCGGGCCCGCCACCACGGCAATCGGCGCCACCGCCTGGCGGAAGCTCCGCATCCGCTTTGGGTGCTCGGCCAGGTACCGGGCGGCGTACAGGATCAGCGCGAGTTTCATCAGCTCGGAAGGCTGGAACTGGATCGGGCCGGCCGAGAACCACCGCCGGGCGCCGTTGACCATCACGCCGAAGCCGGGCACCAGCACCAGCACCAGCAGAACGAATGATGCGAGCAGCAGCGCGCTCACCAATCGCGGGGTCAGGATCTGCAGGCCGCGACGCGACATCACGTGCATCGCAGCCAGGCCGGCGCCCCCGAACAGCAGGTAGCGGACGAACTGGCCGGCGCCGCTACCGCCCCGCGAGAGCACCCCGAGCGGCGAGGAAGCGCTGTACACCATCACCGCCCCGAAGGCCAGCAGGCACAGCGCGGCGGTCAGGAGCATGCGGTGCTCGAGCGGCGGGGGGACCCGCCGGCCGCCCGGACGCGCACGACCGCCGGTACGCCGCGTCTTGCCCGACGCGGCCGCGCGAGCGCCGGCAGGTGGCGGAACGCGTCGCCATCAGCCGGAAACCACCAGGTTCCGGAAATGCTCGCCGCGCGCCTCGAAGTCCGGGTACTGGTCGAAGCTGGCGCAGGCGGGCGAGAGCAGCGCGATCTCCCCGGAAACCGCGGCCTGGCGGATCAGCCGCACCGCGTGCTCCAGATCTCCGGCCGCCCGCAACGGGATCCCGGCGGGCTCGAGCGCGGCGCCCAGGTCGCCGGCTGCCTCGCCGATCAGGTACACCGCCCGGCAGCGCTCGGCCACCACCGGTGCCAACGGCGCGAAGTCCTGCTGTTTGCCCCGGCCGCCTGCAATCAGGTGAACACCACCCGGAAATGCGCGCAGGGCCACGATCGTGCTGGCCACGTTGGTCGCCTTGGAGTCGTTGACCCACGTCACTCCACGCTGCACGGCGACCCGCTCCAGCCGGTGGCGGACGCCGGCGAACGTGCGCAGTCCCTCCGCCACCGCTTCGTAGTCGAGCCCTCGGGCCAGGCATACCGCGGCGGTCGCCATCGCGTTCTGCACGTTGTGTGCGCCCGGCAGCGCGAGCTCATCGACCGCGAGCAGCGGCGTCTCCCCCCACCACAACCGGCCGACGCGTTCGGACAGGTCAGGCCCGGGTCCGGCACCGAAGGTCACCCGCCGGGCGCAGCCGCCGAGGTTCTCGACGCCCACATCGGCCGGCGCCACCGCCACGTCGTAGTTGCCCTGGTTGGCGAACGTGTGCAGCTTGGCCGCCACGTACTCCTCGTAGGTGCCGTGTCGGTCCAGGTGGTCCGGGGAGAGGTTGAGCAGTACGGCTGCCTCGGGCGAGAAAGCAAGCGTGTCCTCGAGCTGGAACGAAGATGCCTCACACACCACGGTGGCATCGGGCGGCAGACGACCCACCAGCGACGAGGCCGCGGTACCGACGTTGCCGGCGACCGCTACGGGCAGCCCCGCCTCGCGATGGACGTGGCCGATCCACTCGGTCGTGGTGGTCTTGCCGTTGGTCCCGGTCACCGCCACGAACTGATTGGGAATGAGCCGCCAGGCCAGCTCGAGCTCACCGAGCACGGTCGCCCCACGGGATCGCGCCACGCTGACGGCGGGAGCGTCCTGGGGTACGCCGGGGCTCTTGATGAGCGTCCTGGCGCGGGCGGCAAGGTCGACGCCTGACGCATCCAGTCGTACTTCGACGCCGGCCTCCCGAAGCCTTCTCGCGGCGTCGGCGAGGCTCGGCTGCGCCTCGGAGCCGGTGTCCGCGCCAAGGACCTCGGCGCCGCGGGCGCGCAGGGCCAGGGCGGCGGCCACCCCCGAACGGGCCAGCCCGACGACCAGGTACGGTCCGGGCGGCAAGCCGGGCCGTGGTTCAGCCACGAATGCTCAGGCGGTACACCGTGAAGGCGATCGCCGCGCACGCCGCGGCCACGATCCAGAAGCGCAGGATGATCTTCGTCTCTGACCACGCCTGCAGCTCGAAGTGATGATGGATCGGCGCCATCAGGAACACGCGCTTGCGGAACATCTGGAACGAGAACACCTGGATCAGCACCGACAGCGCCTCGATCACGAAGATCCCACCGAGCAGGATCAGCAGCACCTCGGTATTGGTCATCACGGCCAGGCCGGCGATCGCGCCACCGATCCCCAACGACCCCGTGTCGCCCATGAAGACGCTGGCCGGGAAGCTGTTGAACCAGAGAAAGCCGATGCAGGCCCCCACCAGGCAGGCCGCGAGCAGGGTGAGGTCGGCCTGCCCCGGAGTGATGAACGTGATCCCGATATAGGCGAGCAGCACGATCGCGGCACAGCCCGCGGCCAGGCCATCGAGGCCATCGGTCAGGTTCACCGCGCTGGTCGTGCCGGCCACCACGAGGTAGATGAGCACCGGGTAGAGCGGGCCGAGATCGACGTTCAGGTCGACGAACCGGAGGTCGATGGTCTCGCTGACGGCGCCCCTCTGGGTCGCCACCCACCACAAGCCGAGTGAGATCGCGATGGTGACCGCCAGCTTGGTGCGGGCCCGGAGTCCGAGCGAACGCCGCTTGACGATCTTGGTGTAGTCGTCGGCGAAGCCGAGCAGGGCGCAGGCGACAGTCGCGCCGAACACCCCCATCGCCTCCCAGCCCCGCTTGGACAGAATGAGGAAGGGAACCGAGAACGCGAGCACGATGATGATGCCGCCCATCGTGGGCGTCCCGGCCTTGGTCTTGTGGCCCTCGGGCCCCTCCTCTCTGATGTTCTGTCCGAACGCCCGGCGGCGCAGGAACTCGATGAACTTCGGGCTGAGGAACAGGCACAGCAGCAACGCCGCCGTGCCGGCGATCAACACGCGTCCGGAGATCGACCCCATCACGTCCCCGCCCCGGCCGGAGTCCCCGCGCTCAGCGCGCGGCACACCAGCTCGAGCCCGATCCCGCGCGAGCCTTTGATCAACACCACGTCGCCGGGCCGGATCAGCCTCGGCACGAGCTCCGCCGCCGCCGTCGCGTCGGCGACCGAGTGCGCGTCGCCGTCGAACCGCTCGGCGATGGCCGCCGCCAGCGGGCCGACCGTGATGAGCTCCTCGACGCCCGCGGCGGTCGCCGCCTCGCCGAGGTCCAGGTGAAAGTCGCGTTCGCCCGGCCCGAGCTCGAGCATGTCGCCGAGCACCGCCACAGCGCGGGCATCCCCGGTCCGGCCGGCGGTCTCGGCCAGGTATTCCAGCGCGGCGCGCATCGACATGGGGTTGGCGTTGTAGCAGTCATCGATCAGGGTCACGTCGCCGGGTAGCGTCACCCGCTGACCGCGACCGGGCGAGAGCTCGAGCGCGACGCGCCCAGACGGAATCACCCCGACCGCGCGCGCGGCGGCGGCCGCGGCAAGCAGGTTGCGACGCAGATGTGCCTGGGTGAACGGCACTTCGAGCGCGATCGCCTGGCCGGCGAGATCGATCTCGACACGCGCCTCATCGGAGCGCAGGAGCCGGACGTCGCCCGAGTCCCCGAACGTCACCGTGTCCAGATCAGATCGCAGGTGCGGATCGAGCAGTGGCTCGTGGGCAGGAACCACCGCGGTGCCTCCAGGCCCCAGCGCCGCGATCAGCTCGGCCTTGGCTGCGGCGATCGCCTCGATCGTGCCCAGCAGCTCGAGGTGCACCGGCCCGATGCTGACGATCACCCCGACGTCTGGCTCGGCGATGGCGGCCAGTTCGGCGATCTGACCCGCGCCGCGCATCGCCATCTCCAGCACCAGCACCTCGGTCTCGGCCGGCGCGGCCAGGATCTCGAGGGGAAGCCCGATCTCGGTGTTGTAGTTGGCCCGTGACGCGACCGTGCGCCGGTGCGGCGAGAGCACGGCCAGCAGCAGGTCCTTGGTCGACGTCTTCCCGGTGGACCCGGTCACGCCGATCACCCGGACGTCCAACGCCCGTCGCCAGGCGGTGGCCAGGCGCTGAAGCGCGGCCAGCGGATCCTCCGCCGCGATCAGCGCTCCGGGGACCGCGCAGCGCGCCGCTTCGGCGTGCTCCGGCGTGGTCAGCACCCCCCAGGCGCCGGCCGCTAGCGCCTGCGCAGCGAACCGGCCGCCGTCCGCGTGGTCGCCCCGAAGGCCGACGAACAGCGTCCCCGGGCCGGCCTGGCGCGAGTCGATGAGCACGCGCTCGGGACCCGCCGTGGTGGGTGGCGGGCTGACGAGCCGTGCCCCGGCCGCCCCCGCCACTTGCTCGGGTGTCCAGGTCCTCATGCTCTGAGCGGGGAGACTACTTTGGCCATCGGCCGGGTTGGTTCAGCGCGTCGCAAGCGCGCCTTCGAGGACCTCGCGAGCCACCGTGACGTCGTCGAATGGGACCTTCCTCCCGCCCTCGAACTCCTGGCCCTGCTCATGGCCCTTGCCGGCGATCACCACCACATCTCCCCGCCCCGCGCCGGCAATCGCCTTCGCGATCGCGCTCCGGCGGTCCACCTCATGCTCCACCCCGGCGCCGGTCCCGGCCAGGATCTCGTGGATGATCGCCTCCGGATCCTCCGAGCGGGGATTGTCGGAGGTGACGATCACCCGGTCGGCCAGCCGCACCGCGATCTCCCCCATGAGCGGGCGCTTGCCCCGGTCGCGATCTCCGCCGCAGCCGAACACCACGGTGAGCCGGCCACCCGCGCCCGCGTCGTCGAGCAGCCCCCGGGCCGCCTGCAGGACGTTCTCGAGCGAGTCGGGCGTGTGGGCATAGTCGACCAGGACCGCGAAGTCCTGGCCCGCGGCGACCGGCTGAA
Organism: uncultured Solirubrobacterales bacterium; assembly: GCA_963757795.1. GTDB lineage: Bacteria > Actinomycetota > Thermoleophilia > Solirubrobacterales > Solirubrobacteraceae > Palsa-465. Next base: position 101,638 of record CAVWSI010000005.1, read on the forward strand.
AGCGGCCGGGGACGTGGCCCGCGCTTTCGATCGCGCCGGCCGCCGTGTCGATCGGGACGTCCAGCGCGAGAGCAGCCGCGAACGCGCCCAGCACGTTGTAGACGTTGAACCGCCCGGGCAGGGGCGAGCGCAACGCCACCGTGCCGTCGGGTCCTTCAACGTTGAAGAACGATCCGGCCAGGCCCGTCCGGACGTCCTTCGCCCGATAGGTCGCATCTCCCTCGACCGCGAAGGTCACCGCGCATGGAAGCTCGGCCGCCAGCCTCGCGCCGTACGGATCGTCGAGGTTGAGAACCGCGCAACGGGCATCCGCCTGCACGAAGAGCCGCCGCTTGGCCAGGAAGTACTCCTCCATCGTCCCGTGGAAGTCGAGGTGGTCCTGGGTCAGGTTGGTGAAGATGGCCGCCGCGAAATGGATGGCGTCGGCCCGGTGCAGCTCCAGCGCGTGCGACGACACCTCCATGGAGCACGCCACGTCACCCGCGTCGAGCATCTCGCGGAACGTGCGCTGCAGGTCGATCGCCTCAGGCGTGGTGCGCTCCACCGGCCGCTCCCCGCCTCCGATGACGCTCGTGACCGTGCCCAGCAGGCCGGTCTGGCGCCCGTCGGCCTCCAGCAGCGCGCGGACGAGGAAGGCCGTGGTGGTCTTGCCGTTGGTGCCCGTGACCCCGACCGTCTGAAGCCGCGCCGTGGGATCCCAGTAGAAGGCCGCCGCCGCTGGGGCCATCGCGGCCCGAACGCTCGGTACCTCGATTTCCGGGACGCCGAGATTCAGCGGGCGCTCGACGACCAGCGCCACGGCGCCCTCGGCGATGGCCTGGGGCGCGAAGTCGTGGCCGTCACGGGTGAAGCCCGGAACGCAGAAGAACAGCGTCCCGGGCCGGACCGCCCGGTTGTCGTAGGCCAGTCCGGTGATCTCCAGGCTCCCCGCGGGTGGCGGCGCACCGGGCATGACGAGGTCGAGTCGCATCCCGGGCAGGGTACTTGCGCGGCCGACGGTCAGCGGTACGCGTTCGCTGCCTCCTCGATCAGCGTGTCGTACAACTCCTCCAGCCGCTCCGTTCGGTTCCGAATGTCGAACTCTCTTTCCACTCTGCCCCGCCCCGCCGCGCCAAGCCTCTCGGCGAGGTCGCGGTCACGGGTGACTCGGTCGAGGTGCTCGGAAAGCACTTTCACGTTCCTTTCGGGTGCCAGGAGACCTGACTCTCCGTCGCTCACCGCCTCCGGGATGCCGCCCGAGGCATAGCTGACCACCGGGAGGCGGGCGGCCGACGCCTCCAGGAACACCATGCCGAGACCCTCCCCCCTGGCCGGGACGCACAGCGCGATGCTCCGCGCCATGGCGCGAGTTAACGCCGCGCGAGCCGTGACGCGCGGGCGATTCGGGTGCCGTCCGGGCCGAAATGCGCATGCACCAGCGAGGTGGAGCGCAGGTGACGGTGCAAACGGATGCTGGTGCCGACATTCCAGTACAGCCGTTGCTCCGGCTGACCTCGCGTGGCCCCGTCTTCTTCCGTCAGGAGCGCGTGGGACGCGGCGGGCGGTCGTTCGAGCTACTCAGGTTCCGCTCGATGTGCGTCGATGCGGAGCAGCGCAAGGCCGGGCTCGCCGCCCACAATCAGGCCGCGAAGGGCTTCTTCAAGATCGCCGACGACCCCCGGATCACCCGCGTGGGGCGCCTGCTCCGGCGCACCAACCTCGACGAACTGCCGCAACTCCTGAACGTCCTGCGCGGCGAGATGAGCCTGGTTGGTCCGCGGCCGCTCATCCCCCAAGAGGACCGGCGCGTGGTCGGCTGGCACCGTCGCCGGCTCGAGCTGACGCCCGGCATCACCGGGCACTGGCAGGTTCTCGGGTCGAGCCGGATACCGCTCGACGAGATGGTCGCCATCGATTACCTCTACGTGGCGAACTGGTCTCCGTGGACGGACGTCAAGCTGCTCCTGCGAACGATCCCGCACGTGCTGGGAGCGCGCGGGCTCTAGCCCTGGCCGAACCCCCGCGCGCCCCGCGCGAGCTCGCGATGCTCGATCACGCGGTCGACGAGGCCATAGGCCACCGCCTCGGGTCCCGTGAAGTAGCGATCGCGCTCCATGTCGGCGTGAACGCGCTCGAGCTCCTGTCCGGTGTGCCTGGCGTAGATCTCGTCGACCCTCGAGCGCAGCGCCAGGACTTCCCGCGCGTGTATCTCGATATCCGTGGCCGGCCCCTCGAATCCGCCCGATGGCTGGTGGATCAGGATGCGGCTGTTGGGCAGCGCCAGCCGCTTGCCGGGCGCACCGCCCGCCAGCAACAGCGATCCCATCGACATGGCGATTCCGTAGCAGATCGTCTGCACGTCGGGACGGATGAACTGCATCGTGTCGTAAATGGCGAGACCTGCATAGATCGAGCCCCCCGGCGAGTTGATGTAGAGGTGGATGTCCTTGTCGGGGTCGTCGGACTCGAGGTGAACGAGCTGAGCGACGACCAGGTTCGCCGACTCCTCGTCCACCTGCCCGCCGAGAAAGATCACGCGATCGTTGAGAAGCCTGGAGTAGATATCGAAGGAGCGCTCGCCGCGGGCGGTCTGCTCGACGACCATCGGTACGAGTGGCATGGCTGGAACCTCCTGGGTGTCTGCTAGAGTGCAACCAGTTGGTTGCGAATACCCACTGTAACACATGTGCAACCATTTGGTTGCGTATCTCGATTCGACCCAGGAGGACGCGATGACCGAGCGCATCGAGCGTGAGCTGTGGCTCCCCGCGACACCCGAAACCGTGTGGGAGGCGGTTACCAGCGACGGGTGGCTGGCCGAGAGCGTGTCGCTCGATCTCCGTCCGGGCGGCGACGCCCGGTTCGAATCCGGGAACTGGGTCCGCACCGGCTGGGTCGAGGACATCTCGGCTCCTGAGCGGCTGAGCTTCTGGTGGGCCCTCGACGACGAGCCGGCGAGCCGGGTCGAGTTGCGGATCGCGAGCCTGGGCGAGAGCACTCGCCTGCGCGTGGTGGAAACGCGCCCGCTCGAGGTGCTCGATCTCGTCGGCGTGCCGCTGCCCGGCGTGAGCGGGGCAAGGTTCGGGCCGGCGCTCGTGGCGGCGTGAGCGCACCAGGGTCTGACGATCGCGCCGGGGCGGTGTTCGGCGCCCTGTCGGATCCGACGCGGCGCGCTCTGCTCACGGCGATCGCCGCGCATCCCGCCACCACCGCCACCGAACTCGCGTCCGAGCTACCGATCTCCCGCCAGGCCGTGCTGAAGCACCTGGGCGCCCTGACCGCGGCGGGGCTGCTCGACCGGGAGCGCTCGGGCCGCGAGGTCCGCTACCGGTTCACCCCGGGTCCGCTGTCGGATGCGGTCGACTGGATGGCCACGGTCGGCGCAGAGTGGGACCAGCGCCTCGCGCTGCTCAAACGCCAGCTCGGAGGCCCGGCCGAGACCGGCGCGGCTAACGCGGCGGGATCCCGAGGTACGGCACGGCCCACCCGACGATCTGCTTGAAGGCGGGCGCCGCCACCGATCCACCGAAGATCGACCCCTGCGGCTGGTTGACCACGACCGCGACGACCAGCCGGGGCCGGTCGGTGGGAACCATCCCGATGAACGAGGCGACGTAGGCGCTGTCGGAGTAGTGACCGTCGACCGCGATGTTCGCCGTGCCGGTCTTGCCGGCCATGTCGTAGCCGGGAATGGCCGCACCGGAGGCAGTGCCCCCGTCGGCCAGGACGCCGCGCAGCATGTCCCGGAGCTCCGAAGCCGTGGCCGGTGAGATGATCTGGCGTCCCGGCGGGAGCCGCTGCGCCTGGCCGCCCACCGACTGCACGACGTGCGGGGGGCGCAGGATGCCGCCGTTGGCGATCGCGTCGTAGGCGGCGATCATCTGCATCGGGGTGACCGATTCGCCCTGGCCGAATGGAAGGTTGGCCATCGACGACCCCGAGTAGTTCCACCAGTGCAGGACGATCCCGTTCTGCTCCCCCGGGAGATCCACCCCGGTCCGGGCGCCGAAACCGAACCGGTGCACCCAGTAGTCGAAGCGCTTGGCGCCCAGCTTGATGCCGATCAGGTCGGCGCCGATGTTGCTCGAGTACTTGAGGATGTTGGCCACCGTGAGGGTCTCGTACCCGTGATCCTCTGCGTCGTGGATCTGTCGGTCGGAGTAGTGGAGGATCGGTGGAATGTCGAACTGCGTGGTCGGCGTCACGACACCGTCCTGGAGCGCGCCGGCCACCGTGATCGCCTTGAAGGTCGAGCCCGGTTCGTAGTCGAGCCCGATGGCCAGATCGTCCGGACCGACTGTGCTGTCCGCCGCGGTCGAGCGCCAGTTGGCGAGCGCCAGGATCCCGCCAGTGCGTGGATCGACGGCGATCGCGGTGGCGCTCTTGGGGGAGTACGTGCTGCCGACCTGGTCGAGGACGCGCTGAACCTCCTGCTGCAGCCCTGAGTCGATGGTCAGCGAAACGCTCTTGCCGGGATCGCCGGGGCGGAGGTCGTCGATCGAGATCGGCTGTCCAATCGCGTCGCTGACGATCCGCCGGATGCCGTTCGTGCCCTGCAGGACGCCGTTGTAGCGGTACTCGATGCCGCCGGCGCCGCCGCCGTCCCCGTGCACCGTGCCGACCACCTGTGCGGCCTCACCGTCCCGCGGATAGACGCGCCGCATCTGCGGGATCAGGTTGATGCCGGCGATGTTCAGCTTGGCGACCTGGGCCGCCCGGGCCGCTGGAACGAGGTGGGCGAGCACGACGTAGCCGGTGTGCGGCCTCGTGATGCGCCCGAGCACGGTCAGCTGGGGCATGTCCAGTGCCGATGAGAGCTCGGCTGACGCGGACACGGCGTTCTTGATCAGGTAGGGATCGGCCACCACGTCATCGGCCGACTCGCTGATCGCCAGCTCGGCGCCGTGTCGATCCGTGATCGCGCCGCGCTGGCCGGGCACGGTCACATTGCTCACCTGCTGGGTGGCCGCCGCTCGCTCGAGCGACCCCGCCCGCACCGAGCCCAGGTACACCGCGCGCGCCAGCGCGATCCCCAGCAGCGCGAGAAACGCGATGAACAGGATGCCGATGCGGCGGTCGATGAGCGCCAAGCGCTATCCCCCGCTGGTGGTCTCGCTCGAGGTGCTCGGCTGGATCGCGGCCGCGCCCGTGGGCGGCGCGGTCGACGCCTGCGAGGTGCTCGTCGTAGGGAGCGTCGAGGTCGCGGGCGCGGTTTGCGTCGTGGTGGCGACGGTTTGCGTGCTCGTCGTGGGGGTCGTTGCCGCGGCGGTGGTGGCCGTCGCGGTCGTCGCGGCGGCGGACGTCGTCGTCGCGGTCGTGGTGGCGGCGGACGTCGTCGTCGCGGTCGTGGTGGCGGCGGTCGTCGTGGTGGTGGCGGCGGTCGTCGTGGTGGCGGCGGGCGGCGGCGCCGGCGCACCGGGTTCCGGTGGCAGTGTCGAGGTGCCCGCGCCTGTCACCAGCGCCCCATTCCCAGGCGACAGGACCACGAAGGCCGCGGCGTCGGGCGAGTGGAGGTTGTGGACTCCTCTCAGCGCGTCAGACGCGGGCTTGGCCGTCAAGTAGCCGACTGCTCCGGGCGGCGGGAGAACCATGCCCATGTTCCCGGCCAACTGCTCGATTCGCTGATCGTCGGAGAGCACGGCAACGTTCCCGCGCAGCTGCTCGTTCTGGGTGCTCAGCGTCGAGGTCTGCTCGAGCGCCCGCCCCATGGTCGCGCCTAGTTTCAGGATCTCGACCTGGGCCGCCACGATCCCGGCCAGCAGGACGCCGAGGAGGGGGATCCAGGCCCGGCCCCGGACGACGCGATCGACCAGGGAATGGTCCGGCAGGGTGGCGATGAGCGCTTTGGCGCGCTGGGCGAGTCCGCCCTTCGCGGCGCGATCCGGCGTCCTCGCCGGCGCGGGCTGGGGCACCGGCCTTGGCGGGCGCCCGAACCCGGGGAGTGGGAGCGGCAGCGCGACCGCCGCGGCCCGTGCCGCCGCCACCATGCGCGGTGCGGTGAGCTGTCCGAAGCCGATCGCCGGGGCGGCCCGCGAGGTCCGGGCGTAGGTGGGTCGATCAGCGCGAGAACTCCTCGCCGGTCGCGGCCGGGTCGCCCCACGAGCCGCCGTCGCCGGTCGCGGTGGTGTCGCCGGTCGCCTTGGTGTCGCCGCGCGAGCGGCGCCCGCAACCCGCGACCCCGCCGGCTTGCCGGGCGGCGGCTTGCCGGCCGCCGGCCCGGAGACGCGGCGCGGCGGCCGTCCGGGGCGCGGCGGAACCGCCTCGCGGCGCGACGGTGCCGCCTCGCGGCGCGACGCAGCGCTCCGCGCGGCCTGAGTGAGCGCGCGCGGCCTCACCCGCCGGCGTCCTCCAGCTTGCGCGCGGCGCGCAGATGCGCGGACTTCGACCGGGGATTGGCCTCGATCTCGCCCGCGCTCGGGGCCACCGCACGGCGCGTCAGGAGCTCCGCCTCGGGCTGGTGGCCGCAGACGCACACCGGCAGCTCGGGAGGACACACGCAACCGCGGGCGCAAGACCGGCCAGGAAGCGCTTGACCCGCCGGTCCTCAAGCGAATGGAACGAGATCGCCGCGAACCGGCCGCCGGGCCGGAGCACCTTCCACACCGCGGGCAGCGCGGCGTCGAGCTGGCTCAGCTCGTCGTTGACCGCAATCCGCAGAGCCTGGAAGGTCCGGCGGGCGGGGTGACCGCCGGCGAACTGCGCGGGAGTCGGGACGGCGGCCTTGATCACCTCGACCAGCTGCTGGGTTGAGTCGAGCTCCTCACGCGCGCTCGGGCGCGCACGATCGCCCGCGCGATGCGGTTGGCGTAGCGCTCCTCGCCGTACTCGCGCAACAGCCGGGCCAGCCGGCGCTCGTCCCATTCGTTGACGATCTGGCGGGCGGTCAGCTCCTGCTCCGGCGCCATGCGCATGTCCAGGGGCGCGTCGTAGGCGTAGGAGAAGCCGCGCTCCCACGTGTCGACCTGCATCGAGGACATGCCGAGGTCGAGGTAGGCCAGGTCCGTCTCCACGCCCTCGGCGTCGAGCTGCTCCAGTGCGCTCACGAAGTCAGCTCGGATGAACCGCGTGCGGCACGCGACCTCGGCAGCGAGCTCGCTGAAGCGCTCTTCGGCAACCGGATCCCGGTCGATTCCGATCAGCGTTCCCGCCGGGCCCAGCCGGTCTGCGATCAGCCGCGCGTGCCCGCCGCCACCGAACGTGCAGTCCACCGCCGTCTCGCCCGGCTGCGGATCGAGGAGGTCGATCACCTCCCCGGCCAGCACCGGGATGTGCGTGCGGGTCATGTCAAGCAGTGTGGCCAAGCTTCGCTGCGATCTCGGGGAATCGGGACAGGACGTCATCGCTGTAGCCGCCATACCTGGCGCGGTCGAACACCTCCAGGCATTCGCCGGAGCCGACGACCACGACCTCGCGGTCCAGGCCGGCGTAGTCCATGAGCGACGGCGGGATCATCACGCGGTGGGCTGAGTCGAGCTCGGTGTCATGCGAGTAGTTGAAGAAGAAGCGCTTCAGGTCGCGGGCCTCGGGTGAGATCGGGCTCAGGCCCGCCAGCGCCGCCGCCGCGTAGCTCTCGTACGCGTCGGGCGTCCAGATCGCGATCGAACGCGGCGCGGCGGCCGTCGTCTCGGGCGAGGCGGCCAGCACGACGCCACCGGCAAGCGCGGCGCGGAACTTCGAGGGCACCGTCAGACGGTGCTTCGCGTCGAGCGCGTGTTCGAAGGTCCCGCGGAAGATCAAGGGTTCTCATGGGGCCGAGCGAAAGGGTTCGGAGATGAATCAGTGCGCAGTTGAGGCGTTCGAGGACCGAGCGTGGCAAGGACGCAGGGGCGCAGGCGTAGCAGCGCTACGTCAAGCCCCGAGGACGCAGCCAGGCGACGGTCAATCGGACGACTCAGCAAGAAGTGATTCATCGACGAGCCCAGATCCGAACCCGGGTGGCCGGGTGGGAGGAGCCCTGCCACCCGGGTTCCGCAATGCATGACCATGCGCGTAGGCCACTTTACCCCACTTCCTCCCACAATGCAACCCAGATCCCACTCTGTCTCCCACTGGACCTTCCGGACGCCCCCTGACGGACCGATCGCCCGCGCGTAAAGGGGAACGGCCGCTCGGTTCGCCGCCGGCGGTCGTGCACGGCACGTTGCATCCGGCGCGGCTGGGCGCGCACGTGCAGATTCGCCGCGGCTCCGTCCGGGGCGTGTGCGAAGCTCGGCCGGGAGGTGGCGGCGGTAGTCAGGCCGGCGCGGGAGCGAAGCGGACGGGGGTGGCGCGGTACGAGCGAACGACGCCGGCGCAGGGCGCAACTCCCGGGTCGAGCCCGACCGTTGCGCCAAACGGACCAGCGCCCGGCCGGCCGGTACGCCCCGCGATTCGCGACTAACGCAACACTCGGCACGCCGCCGCGGGCCAGTGTGCCGAAAGTCGTGCTATTCGCGCTATTTCGCGCATTCGGCCGACGGGGCGCGCCGAGTGTGCCGAAAGTCGGGCACAGGGCGCAGTGTCCGGTGCCGGTGGCTCCGATTCGCCAGCAGCGGGCGGGCGCGGGTGGCGGGCGCGGGTGGCGAGCACGCGGTGCCCGCCGGCCGTCTACCGATCGTCGCCGGCTTCCACCGCAACCCCAGCGTCGACCGCAACCCCAGCGTCGACCGCAACCCCAGCGTCGACCGCAACCCCAGCGTCGACCGCAATCCCAGCGTCGACCGCAACCCCAGCGTCGACCGCAATCCCAGCGTCGACCGCAATCCCAGCGTCGACCGCAACCCCAGCGTCGACCGCAACCCCAGCGTCGACCCCAACCCCACCCCCAGCGCCAACCCCAACCCCGGCGTCCACCGCCGGCAACTCCAGGACCAGCCGCGCGCCGCGCCGCGCCGGCGCCGCCGCGAGCCGACCGCCGTGGCTGGCCACGATCGCAGTGGCGATGGCCAGGCCGCGACCGCGCCGGCCGCGACCGCGCTGGGCCCGGCGCGCCAGTTCGCCCACGGGTGCCGGAAGGCCCGGGCCGGCGTCGATCACCTCGATGCGCGCGCGTCCGACCTGGCCCCATCCGTGCACTTCGACCACCCCTCCCCCGTGCTCGATCGCGTTCGCGATCAGGTTGCCGATCGCCTGCGCCAGCCGCAGACGCTCGCCGAACACGGACGCCGCACATCCTGACCACGAGGCTCGCAACTCGGCCCCGTGGGCCAGGGCCGCCGGCCGCCATGCCTCAACCGAGTCCGCCACCAGCTCCGCCAGATCGACCGGCTCGTACCGGCGCCAGGCCGCGAGGCTGCGCGCCCGCATCCCGTCCAGGTCCTCCAACGCCAGCGCGGCGCGTCCCAGCTCCAGGTCGATCGCGCGCAGGCGGGCCGGTGAGAGCTCGCCGGAGCTCGCACCGAGCTGGAGCCCCAGCCGAGCCGCCGTCAACGGGCCGCGCAGCTCGTGGCACGCCCGCGCCACCGTCTCCATCCGCCCGGTGAGCGCCCGCCAGGCCCCGCCGGCGACCAATCCGGCGCCGCTGGCGGCCAGCCAACCGCCAAGCGACAGTGCGATCACGGCTGGATCCCTCCGTCGACCAGGCGGTAGCCGACCCCCCAGACGTTGATCACGAACCGGTCGCCCGACCTGCCCAGCTTCTGGCGCAGGCGGAAGGCATGCGAGTCGAGCGTGCGCGTCTGCCCCATCGCCATGAAGTTCCACACGCCGCGCAGCAGTTCCTCGCGCGTGAACACCCGCGTGGGGTCGCCGGCCAACGCGCGCAGCAGCGCGAACTCCTTCTTGGACAGTGCCACCGATTCGCCCCGCACCCACACTTGACGGCTCAGGGGGTCGAGCTCGAGCGAGCCGACCCGCACGCGACCCGCGCCGGGCCGGCGCTGCGTGCGCCGGAGCAGTGCACGCACCCGGGCGCTCAGCTCGTGGTAGGAGAACGGTTTGAGCATGTAATCGTCGCAGCCGCGATCGAACCCACGCAGCCGGTCGAGCTCATTCGTGCGACCCGAAAGCACGAGCAACGGGAGATCCGGGTCGAGACGGCCCGCCACGCGGTCGGCGGCGCGTACGTGCGCCAGCAGCTCGAGCCCGTCGCCGTCGGGCAGCCCCAGGTCGATGATGGCGAGATCCGGGAACGTGGCGTGGAGGAGATCCTGGGCCTCGCTCACGGAATCGGCCTCGATCACCTCGTAGCCGTCCGCCGAGAGGTTGTCGGCCAGGAACGTCCGGGTGCTCAGATGGTCCTCAACCAGGAGGATCGTGGCCGACCGGACGTGCATGGCTAGACAGAGCCTGCAGCGCCGGCAATTCCCCCTCCCGCGGGGTGCGGATCAAGCCGGACAGGGCTCGGCGGTCGAGTCGGAGATCGTGAACCACACCGTCTTGCCGGAACCGGCCCCGGCCATGACTCCCCAACCCGCCGACAGCATGTCGATGATCTTCAGCCCGCGGCCGCTTGGGTCCGTCGGCCGGGGCGAGCGCATGGTTGGCGTGCCACCGGCGTGGTCGTGGGCCTCCACCCGGATGTCGCATCCGTTGCGGATGATCGTCAGGTCGAAGCCGCTGTTGGTGTGTCGGATGCAGTTCGTGGCCAGCTCGGAGACCATCAGCTCCACGGCCTCGAGGATCTCCACCGAGGCACCCCGCAGCGCGCTGGTGGCGAACCGCCGCGCGGCGGGCACCGACTGGGGTTCATGCGGGAAGGTTCGCGTGTCTTTCACGGCGCCACGCTCAGTGTCTCGGTGAGTCCCATCGACTCGACCACTCTGCGCAGGAACGCAGAAGCGTCGCGCAGCTCGATTTCGGGCACGCTGGTCGCCCACTGCACCCACAGCGCGATCGCCGAGCTGTCGGCAAAGCGCAGGTTGCGCACGGCGACAACGAGGCGTGTGGGCTCGCGCCCGAGCGCCGGCGCGACGCCGGAGGCAAGGGCGTCGATGTTGGTGATGTCGAGCTCGCCGCTGACGTTCACGGTTACCGTCCGATCGTTGTCTTCCACGACGTCGAAGGACATGTCCGGCGCGCTGTCCACGCTCAATCCAGCCATCTCAGTGCCGCGATTGCAGTGTCGTCGTCGCCTCCTTCTAGGCGGAGTTCGTCGATCAGCCGGCCCAGCAGCTCATCGAGCGCAACGTGATTCTCGCTCACCGCTCGCTGCAGGCGGGCCAGGCCCGCATCGATGCTCTCGCCCCGTCTCTCAACCAAACCGTCGGTAAATGCAAGCAGAGTCGCGGCGCGAGGCATGTCGATCGACGTGGACGTATACCGCGTGCCGGCGCGCACGCCGATCGGGACGCCGACTTTGCTCTGCACGAACGTCCCCCGGCCGTCGCTGATCAAGAGCGGCGGCAGGTGACCGGCACTGGTCACGGTCAGCCTGCGCGTCTCGACGTCGACCAGCGCGCACAGCACCGTGGCGAGCTGGCCGCTGCGGCCCACGCTCACCAGCCCGGAGAGCTTGGTCAAGATCGCGTCGGGCGGATCGTTCTCCGCGGCGTAGGCGTGGATGGCGAAGCGCAGCGCGGCCATCGTGGCGGCGGCTCGGACGCCTCGCCCTGACACGTCGCCGACGACCAGCAGCAATCGGCGATCGCCGAGGGAGATGAGGTCGTACCAGTCGCCGCCAATGTCGACGCCCTGAACGCCCGCCTCGTAGCGGGCGCTGGTCTCGACGCCGGCGATCTTCGGCAGTTGCTCGGGCAGCAGGGCGTGCTGAAGGGTCCGCGCGATCGTGCGCTGCTCGGCATACAGCCTCCGGTTCTCCTCGGCGATCCGTTCCAGCGAGCCGGCGAACCCCTCGGCCTGGTTTCGCCGGTCGATCAGGCGCGCGGTGAGGACCGCGGCGCCCAGGCTGAGCAGCAGTCCCACGATCGCGATCAGCCAGGGCAGGCGCTGGGCGAACGCGCCGGCGAGTGGACGCCGGGGCGTGACCACGAACGTGAACGCGTTGTCTCCGACCGGGATCGTCGTCGAGGCATGCCGCCCGTTGATCGGAAGCTTCTTCAGATCGGTCACCAGCAGGTTTGCCTTCGACTGCGAGCGGCCGAGGTACAGCGCGTAGTCGAGGTCGGCGAACGCCGAGGTGGTCTGGAAGCGCGACCGTCGGTCGGCGGGCAGGGCATTCTCGGCATAGGCGACGAAGCGGCCGGTGAGACCGGGGGAGGTGAACGCGTAGCCGAGACGCGGCTGCGAGGAGGAGAGCAGGCCGATCACCTCGAGCTTTCCCCCGCGCGCGGCGTGCGTGAAGAAACTCGTCGCACGCGCCGGCGAGGTTGCCAACAGCGGGGGCAGGCCAACCACGGCGAGCGGCCGAAGCGGATCCGAGCCAAGACGCCACAGCGAAACCGAGACGAACCTGCCCCGGCCTCCCGGTGCCACCGACGGCGCGATGAAGCTCTTGAACTTGGCCACGTCGCCGTCGGTGGCGTCGGCCAGCGCCGCGGCCGAGGCGAGCGGGGTCTGGATGCTCGGGAGCGCCCCGCTGACCAGCGCTCCGGCGTCACGCACGCGCAGGCCGAGCAACCGGGTTCTCGTTCTTGTCGTAAGTGCTCGCCGAGATCCACACCAGCACGCCGGTCGCCACCAGCCCGATGACGCAGACGAGCGCCGCGAGCCAGTAGGGCCACCGCGCGCCCGCGCCGGCCTGCGCCGCCCGCATTGGGCCGCGACTCTCGGTCCCGTTGGCCGGCTCCGACTCGGCGAGCAGCGCCGGGCCGATGTCGGTCATCGCCACCCCGGCATCATTGCCGGAAGGGTACGCGACGCGGGGCTTTACTTCGCGAGCCAGAGCCGCTCCGGCTCTCATCCTGCAACGTTGCTTTCAGGCGCTGCAGGCATGGAGGAATCCACCATATGATGCCGACGGCCCATGTACCAGCGCGGGAACTACAGCTCGGGCGAGGACTTCGTGCTCGAGTACGGCGAGCTTCGCTTCACGTTCAACGAGCGCGATTTCCGCGAGCGCTGCGAGCAGGCCGCGCGCAAGCTCGGGTTCATCGGCGGCACGGTGGACGAGGACGAGGGCGAGGACCTGATCAACCTGGTGGTCAACGGCGAGGTGACCGAGCCGGCTTCCGCGCTCGGCGAGCACGTCAACGACTGCTGGCCGGACCTGGTCGGCCCATCCGATCGGTCGCTCGTGCACTGGCTGCGCCGCCTGATCTTCCGTGGCGCGTGGCTCGACCAGCGCGTCAAGGAGGGCGAACTGGACGTCCGGTTCGACCCGGACTCGAGCGCGTTCGTGTACATCCAGCCCGACCGCGGCGGTGAGCCCATCCAGCTGGCGCCCGAGCCGAGCTGGAATCGCGTCGCCTACGTGCGCCGGTGATCCGGCGCCGTCGACCGACGGCCTACCCGCCCGAACCGATCACCGACGCGATGTTCTGCACACGCGGCGCTGGGTTGTCGAGCAGGAGCCGGGGGACCGTCACCAGGCGGTAGTGGCGCCGGCGCAAGCCGGCGATGATGCGCGGAAGCGCAGCGACCGTCTGTGACCGATCGCCGCCCGCGTCATGCAGCAGGATGATCGCGCCGGGACGAGCGCCGGACAGCGCCGACTGGACGATCGCCGGCGCACCGGGACGGCGATAGTCATTGGTGTCGACGGTCCAGAGCACCATCAGCATGCTGTAGCGATGCAGAAGCGCCAGCGTGCCGGCGTTCCACAATCCGTACGGCGGTCGGAACAGGCGCGGGAAGTGGGCGCCGTAGCGCTCCACGGCGGCGGCGTCCTCGAGCAGCTGGGCGCGCTGGCCGGCCGCCCCCAGTCGCGACATCTGCGCGTGCATCTCGGTGTGATCGCCGATCGCGTCCCCGTCGGCGACGATCGCCGAGGTCGAAGCGTAGAAATAGCGCTCGAGAACACCCACTTCGAAGAACGTCGCCGGCACGTCGTCCCGCTCCAGGATCGACAGGATCCGCGGGGTGTACGGCCCCGGTCCGTCGTCGAAGGTCAGCGCGATCTCGCGATGCTGGGCGCCGGCGACGCGCACGTACGGCGTGTAGGCCAGGGTTCGGTTGATGGCGCCGTTCTCGGCGGCCATCTGGCGGGCGGCCAGTGATCCGGCGCCCGACCGGGCCAAAGCCTGGATCCGCTCGAAGAACCCCTCCCGAGGCAGGCTGGCCGATCCCGCGGTCCCCCCTCCGCTGCCACCGGCCACCAGCACCAGGACGATTCCGAGCAGCGCCAGCCCGAGCGCGACCAGCGCGAGGATGGCCACCGCTCGGCGACGCCGGTGGTGCGGCGCCATGCTGCGCCGGCGCGCCGGATGTGCCGGCCCGAGGATTCCGGACGCTTCGCCCGGCGGGTTCCTTAATCCTGCACCGCGTTCCATGAATCTGCCCCACCCGCCATGATGCCGCGTCCGGGTCCCGAGCGCATTACGCGCACGAGATCGACCAGGAGCGCCCCGGGGCCGTCGACCGCCCCGCCTCGGCTGCTCAGGCGGCCGCCCGTCCTACTACGCTCCCGGACGATGCACCCGCCGGTCTGGGTAGTGATCCCCACCTACAACGAGGCGGCGAACGTCGAAGGCATCGTCCGCGCCACCGTCGCGCGAGCTCGAGCGCGTCGCTCCCGATGCTCATCGCGTTCTGATCGTCGACGACAACTCGCCCGACGGGACCGGCGGCATCGCAGATCGGCTGGCCGAGAGCTTGGCGCAAGTCGAGGTCCTGCACCGCGAGGCCAAGACCGGCCTGGGACATGCCTACCTGGCCGGGTTTGACCGTGCGCTGCGCGGCAACGCCGAGCTGGTGGTCGAGATGGACGCGGATTTCTCCCACGATCCCCGCTACCTCGAGCCGCTGCTCCTGGCCGCCCGGGAGGCGGACCTCGTGCTCGGCTCGCGCTACGTCGACGGTGGCGGAGTCGAGGACTGGGGCCTCCTGCGCCGTCTCATCAGCCGGGGGGGTGGACTCTATGCGCGGATCATCCTCGGTGTTCCGATCCACGACCTGACCGGTGGCTTCAAGTGCATCCACCGCCGGGTCCTGGAGGCGATCGAGCTCGAGACCGTCCGGGCCGAGGGGTATGTGTTCCAGATCGAGGTCACCTACCGCGCCCTGCTGGCCGGTTTCCGCGTCACCGAGGTACCGATCGTGTTCCGCGACCGCAGCGTCGGAACGAGCAAGATGTCTGCCCGGATCGCGATCGAGGCGATGTGGGCGGTCCCGCTGTTGCGCCGCAGCGCGCCGGTCGCCGTGCGACGGCGACGGCCGGCGCCGGATGCGATCGGGACGCGGGATGACGGGTAGTGGGAATCCCGACCCGCGCGCCGAGGCTGAATCGAGGGAGACGCCGCCGGTGATGCAGGAGACGCGCAGAAGCCGACCAACGGAACGTTGCCCGCGCAAGTTCCCTAACGTAATGGCAACAATGACCAAACTCTTGCCGACCGCCGGTCGGGCAAGCTGTAAGCGATGAGCGTGAACAGTCCGCTTGGCGCCACCCAGAGCGGCGCGTTCGAGCTGCGGTCACCCGGCCTCGACGCGCGCACGGCGCCCTCGCAGTCACGGCTCGGCCTGCTCGGGCTGGCGGGCGTCCTGGCCACGGGGCTCCTGGTGGCACTCTCGGCCGCCGGCACCGGAAACCTCCTGCCGAAGACCGTGAGCGCCGGCGTCGGGCGCGGTCGGCCTTCAGGGTTCGTTCGGGAGCCCGGGATCGACCTCGGCGGCATCGGGCTGACCGTCGTGATGGCGACGATGTTCGCCTCCTACCTGCTGGCAGTGCGGTCAGCCGGCCGCCTCACCCCCCTGCATGGTCCTGGGCGCGATCGCGGCCCTGCACGCGCTGATGCTTCTCGCGCCGCCACTGTTCTCGACCGACGTGTTCAGCTACCAGTTCTACGGCCGGATCGGGCAGATCTACCACGCCAATGCGTACCTGGCCGGACCGTACGCGCTCTACCACGATCCCCTCTACAGCTACATCGGGTACAAGTGGTATGCCGCGCCGACCGTCTACGGCCCGCTTTTTCACCGCACTCAGCTATCCGCTGGCGCCGCTCTCAATACCGGCCAACGTGTTCGCCTACAAGGCGATCGCGGCTGTCTCCAGCCTGGCCGTCGTCGCGCTGGTCTGGAACGGCGCGCGTCTGCGCGGCATCGATCCAGTCAAGGCGGCCGTGCTCGTCGGGTCTCAACCCGCTCGTCGTCGTATACGGCGTGGGAGGCGGCCACAACGACCTTCTTATGCTGGTCCCGCTGCTGGCTGGAGTCGTGCTGCTCCTGCAGCGGCGCGGTCGTCTGGGCGCGGCTCGATCGTGGTCGGCGCCGGGATCAAGCTCACCGCGGGGCTCCTGCTGCCTTTCGCGCTGGCCGGCGCCCGAGGGCCGCTGTTCCGCACGCGCCGGCGGGACGTGCTGATCGGCGCCGGCGTGTGCTGCGGCGTTGCTGGGCGCGTTCGCCTTCGTCCTGTTCGGGGCCGGCCCGCTGCACCTGCCCGCGACGATCGAGAAGGTCCAGAGCAAGGGCAACTGGCAGAGCATCCCCGGGTTCATCGGTACGCGCCTTGGCCTGGGCACGGTGGGGAGCGGCGGAGCGATTGCCCTGACCGCACTGTTCGTGCTGGCGCTTGGCTGGTTGCTATGGCGGGTATGGCGCGGCGAACTCGACTGGATCGCCGGTGCCGGCTGGGCCACGTTCGCGCTGCTGGTCACCGCGGCCTCGCTGCTGCCCTGGTATGTGGCGTGGCTCATACCGCTGGCCGCGCTGGGGCGCGACAGCCGTCTCTGGAAGGCTTCGATCGTGCTGACGGGCGTTGTCGGCTGCTTCCAGCTACTCGCCTACATCCCGCACGGAAGCGCGGTCGGGCTGTGACTTCGCTGCACCATTCCGACGTGGGCGAGCCGATCGGGCCGATCGGCTCAGGGCGCTCGCTCAGGCTGCTCAGCGTGGTCGCCCCGGTCTACAACGAGGTGGCGACCATCGAGGAGTTCTACGCCAGGATCTGCGCAGCGCTCCAGGGGCTGAGGTTCGAGATCGTGCTGGTCGACGACGGCTCGACCGACGGCTCGGACGTAGAGCTGCAGAAGCTCGCCGGCACCGATCCGCGGGTCCGGGTGATTCAGCTGTCGCGCAACTTCGGGCATCAGACGGCGCTGACCGCCGGGCTCGATCATGCCCGCGGCGATGCCGTCGTGATGCTCGACGCGGATCTCCAGGACCCGCCTGAGGTGATTCCGCGCATGCTCGACGACTGGCGGGCCGGCTGCGACGTGATCTATGCCGTGCGCGAGCAGCGCGAGGGTGAGTCGCGCTTCAAGCTCGCAACCGCTCGGTGGTTCTACGCGCTGTTCGACCGGCTGGCCCAGGTGGAGCTCCAGCCCAACTCGGGAGACTTCCGGATGCTCGATCGCCGGGCGCTGGACGCGTTGCTCGCGATGCGCGAGCGCAATCGGTTCCTGCGCGGCATGACCGTTTGGGTCGGCTACCGCCAGGCCGCGGTTCCATACAAGCGCGACCCCCGCTACGCCGGCACCACGAAGTACACGCCCTCGAAGATGCTGAGGTTCTCGCTCGACGCGATTTCCTCGTTCTCCCATCGCCCGCTCCAGCTCGCCACGTTGCTCGGCTTCATGATCTCGACGCTGGCGTTCACCGCAGTGCCCGTGGTCATCGTCCTGCGCATCCTGGGCTCGTACCTGCCGGGCTTCAGCTCGCTGACCATCGCGGTGCTGCTCCTGGGTGGGATCCAGCTGATCGCCATCGGGTTGATCGGTGAGTACGTCGGACGCATCTACGACGAGGTCAAGGGCCGGCCGCTCTATCTGGTGCGCACGCGCATCAACATCTCCGAGCACGAAGCGCCACCCTCCGGGGGGCGGATCACCTCGACCTCGGCAGCCCCGAGCGAGCCGGGCCGGACGCTCTAGAGCTACCCGCCCGCCGGATTCGGCCCCACCGAGCGGTTCACCCGCTGAGCCGTGTCCGAGGTGCTCTCCCCCGGGTCTTCGCGGCCCCCGGGAGGACGGAGCGGGCGGACATTGCCTTCCCCCGCGCCGTCCGAGGTCTGCTCCAGGGCGGAGATCCGGCTCGCCAGGCTCTTGATCGCGTCGGCGATCGGGTCGGGCAAGTGCACCCAGTCGGCGTCAGGTCCTTCCGGCCGCCGCCCTTCGACGCGAACCGGATGGCCCGGGTTGCCGACCACGGTGGAGTTCGCCGGCACGTCGTGGATCACCACGCTGTTGGCCCCGATCTTCGAGCCGTGTCCCACGGTGATGGGTCCGAGCAGCTTGGCGCCTGACCCGATCGTCACGTTGTCCTGCACGGTGGGATGCCGCTTGCCGGTGGCGAACCCGGTGCCGCCCAGCGTCACGCCCTGATACAGGGTGACGTCATCGCCCAACTCGGCCGTCTCGCCGATCACCACACCCATCCCGTGGTCGATGAAGAAGCCGCGGCCGATCTGGGCGGCCGGATGGATCTCGATCCCGGTGATCGCCCGCGACAGCGCGGCGATCAGCCGTGGCAGCAGTGGGACTCCCGCCTCGTGCAACACGTGGGCCACGCGATGGGCAAGCAGCGCGTGAACGCCGGGCCAGGCGAGGAGGATCTCCAGCGAACCGACCCCCCGGGCGGCCGGATCGCGACTGCGCGCGGCGGCGATGTCGTGCCGCACCTCGGCCACGACGCGGCCGATCAACCCGAAGCCGAGCATCCCGGATAGCGTAGCTACCAGGCTCCGCCGGCCCCGACGGCCTCAGCCTTCACGGCGCGAAGAACGGAGTGGAGACGTAGCGCTCGCCCGAGTCGGGCAGGATCGCCACGATCCGCGCATCGCGCGACTCCGGGCGCCGGGCCACCTCGAGCGCGGCCCACACCGCCGCCCCGCCGGAGATGCCGGCCAGCACGCCCTCCCGGTGCGCGAGCGCTCGGGCGGTCTCGATCGCGGCCTCGTCGTCGACCCCGATCACCTCGTCCACCACCTCGCGGTTCAGCACGGCGGGGACGAACCCGGCGCCGATCCCCTGGATCTTGTGCGGGCCGGGGGGGCCGCCGGAAAGCACGGGCGACGCGCTCGGCTCGACCGCGATCACCCGGCAACGGGAGTTGCGGCCCTTGAGCACCTCGCCGGCGCCGGTGATCGTCCCGCCCGTGCCAACGCCGGCGACGAAGGCATCCACCGTGCCGTCCATCGCCTCCCAGATCTCCGGACCGGTGGTGCGCCGGTGGACCTCCGGATTGGCTGGATTCGAGAACTGGTCGGGCAGGAACACATCGTCGCTGGTCGCCATCGCCCGTGCCGCGTCCACCGCCTCGTTCATCCCGCCCAGCGACTCGGTGATCTCGACCCGGGCTCCATAGAGGCGCAGGAGCCCCTCGCGCTCGCGGCTCATGCCCTGCGGCATGGTCAGCACCAGGTCGTATCCCTTGGCCGCGCACACAAAGGCCAGCGCGATCCCGGTGTTGCCGCTGGTCGCCTCGACGATCGTCGTGCGCCCAGGCTCGATGATTCCATCGCGCTCGGCTGCCTCGATCATCGACACGCCGATTCGGTCCTTCACGCTGCCCCCGGGGTTGAACGCCTCGAGCTTGACAAACAGCCGCGCGTGGCCGTCCGGAAGCATCCGGGTCAGCTCCAGGATCGGCGTGCATCCGACGTGCTCGGCGATGTTGGTCGGGATCGCGGCCATTGGGCCGGTAACCCTACGGAAACCTGGCCGGCCCGGCGTCAGCGCACGCGGATCCGCAGGGGCCGACTGACGCCGGCGACGTGGCTGGCGTCAGTCACCACAACCACTCGGTAGCGGCCGCTGCGCCTGATCCGCACCTTGACGCTGTAGAGCGAGAAGCCCGCGCCGCCACCGCGCAACCGGGCGAAGGCGATCGTGTGCCAGCGACCGAGCGGGCCCAGCCGCTGGACGAGCACGAGGTGGCCCGGGTGGCCTGGCGCCACGTTCCCGTGGAAGCGGACCAGGCTTCCGCGCGACGGGTGCCGGCGGCTCACGAACAGGCCAACGCGGAAGTGGACCGTGACCAACACGGTGGCACTCGTGGCGCCGTCGCTGAGGGCGCGGTAGTAGGTGTTCGCCGCCGGGGCCAGGCCCGGGAACGAGTACGCGCCGGCCGAAGTCGTGGTCGTGCGCCTGGCGTCGGTCCACGGCCCGCCGGCCCTCGGCGCGCTCTGCAGGGTCACGGTCACGTGCGATGGCCGCGGGGGCAGCACCCGTCCGCTCAGGCTGGTGAGCTGCCCGAACGTGACCGGATTCGGCAAGGCAGCGAGCGTGACCCCGGCGGGCGTCGCGGCGGTCTTGAAGGAGATGTCCTTGCCCAACGTGGTGCCGTTCACGTTGGTGGCGAGGAGGCGATCGTGGTAGGTCGTGTTCGGGGTCAGCGGTCCGCTCGCGGCCGAGACGGCGAGCGACTTGGTCCCCGCGCCCGCGCTCGCGACCGCCGTCTGGCTGCCATAGGCGGTGCTCGTCCCGTACTGGAAGACGTAGCTCGTCGCCTCGCCCTTGGGATTTACGGCGCCGGCCAGCGTGGCGGAGGTCTGCGTGACACTCCTGACATGCCCGGTTGACACGACCGGCGCAGGTGGCTTGGGCGTCTTGAAGGAGACGTCGGCACCGAGCGTGGTGCCCGAGGCGTTGGTGGCCACCAGGCGGTAGTGGTAGGTGGTGGCCGGCACCAGTGACCCGATCGAGTCCGAGACCCTGACGTCGGCATTCCCCGAAGCCGCGCCGGCTGTCGCCGTGTCGCTGCCGTACGAGGTCGTCGCCCCGTATTCGAAGTGGTAGGTCGTCGACTGCCCCACGGGGTTGACCGTCCCGTTCAGCGTGGCGGACGTGGGGGCGATCGCCGTGGCGTTGCCCGTGGCAACCACCGGCTCGGCGGCCGCCCTGGCCGCCGGCGCGACCAGGACGAGCAGCGCGCAGCCGCAGGCGAGCGCTGGCCCGAACGTCCTCATCGCCCGATTGAACACGGCGGCGCAGGCAAGAGTCGCTGTCCGCGCTGGCAACGTCATCGTCGGGCCGGGCACGCGCCATCGCGCCATCGCGCCATCGCGCCGCGCCGGGGCGGCCGCGGATCGCCTACACCTAGGCGTCCGGAGTGCAGGCGGCGTGCAATATGAGTGTCTGGCCGGCGCGGATCTCGGGCTCCGCGGCCAGCGAGGTGCGCCGGGTGCCGGCATGCCCAAGCACGATGACGGGTTCGTAGACGCCGATCCGCTCCTCGCAGTACGGGCACATGAGGACTTCTGACATGCCGGTGATGATGGCCGCTCGGACGTAGGTTGGAATACGTAGTTCTCCGTCGTCCGGCGCGAAGAACCCGCCGGCCCACGGCGAGTTCCGTGACATGGGTGACCGTCAGATGTGGTACATCGCCGCGCCGGTCGCGCGCGACTCCGCCTCGGCCACCTCGGCCACCGTCGACTGCGCGAGCACGCTTCGCGCCGCCCCCGCCGCCTCGGCGAACACCCCGGTGGCGTCCGCCCCCACAGGACCTTCGAGCAGCTCCACAAGCTCGAGCACGGTGATCTCGGCCGGCGAGCGCGCGAACGAGTAGCCGCCCTTGACCCCGCGCTGGGAACGGAGCACGCCGGCGCGGCGGAGGGTGGCGAACAGCTGCTCGAGGAACTGGACCGGGATGGCGCGGCGGCGGGCCAGTTCGGCAATCGGCACCGGTCCCCGATCGCCGTGGTGGTAGAGCTCAACCAGAGCGCTCAGCGCGTACGGCGACTTCGTGGTGATCGAGAGCATGGGCGAGCCCGATCATCGCAGGATTGCTGAGGTCCGACTGCGCAATGCGTCTGACCTGTTCGCTTCGGCTGAACCGCCTTCCAGCCCCCGTGCTCTGCAGGCCAGGGTCGGGCGGTGGTCGCAGTTCACGCGAGGGGGCCCGGAGCGGCTCCCAGGCTCGCTCGCCAGCCAGCCGAGGGCCGCGGCGAGCGGTCTAAATCCAGCCGCGCTCGGTGGCGATGAGCACGGCCTGGGCGCGATCCATCGCGCCGAGCTTGCCGTACACGTTGTGCAGGTGGGTCCGCACGGTGCTGGTCGACAGCCCGAGCTCGGAGGCGATCTGCTTGTAGACCATCCCGCGCGCAAGTCGGCGCAGGACCTCGACCTCGCGGGTGGACATCGGGCAGGGATCGATCTGGCGCCGGCGCCCGCCGGCGCTCGGGAGCGGCAGGTCGTACATGACCGTGCGCAGCTCGGTGGGAGCGATCCCGACCAGGCGCGCGACAGCCAGCAGCTCGGACGGAGACACAGACCCGCCCAGGGTGTAGTGGGCGAGCATGTCGGCCAGGCGCACGACGGCGGCCTCGCCATCGACGTCCTCGGCGTGATGGCGCTCGATCACGCTTGCGATGGACTTGGGCAGGCCCCAGCGGCGGGCGAGCACGCCGCCGACCAGTGCGTGGTCGACGCCCAGCTCACGCCGCTCGGACTGGATCCGCTCCTCAGGCGTGCGCGCCTCGGCGTGGATCTGGCGCGGATAGCCGGGATAGGCGTGAACAAGGACCAGCTTGCCGATGTCGTGCAGGAGTGAGGTGACCATCAAGCGGTCACGCGCCTCGTAGCCAAGCTCGCGGGCGATCCGGTCGGCCGCGCGCTGGGTGGCCACAGCGTGGAGGCGGAAGCGCTCGGGGACGCCCTGCCAGACCGCCGTGCGCTCGAAGAAATCGAAGGTTCGGGCCTTCGAGGCGATGGAGTGAACGGTGCGGGGCGAGAGAACCTCGACGCCCTTGACGGCGCTCTCGACGCGGCCGCGCATCCGGCCGTCGAGGCGGTTGGCGAGCCGCAGCACGGTGACCGCGAGCGCGACATCGGCCTCCACGGCGGCCACGACGTCGGCCGTCGACGGCTCGCCTGCCTCGAACAGCCGCATGACGCGGTTGCGCGACTCGGCCAGCATCGGGAAGGCTTCCAGCGCCTCGAAGGCGGCGGTCAGCCGGCGGCCATGGCCCTCGTTGTGATGGCGCTCGCGCGAGGCGTATGGATCGGTGGGAGTCTTGACTGCAGCTAGCGTGGCCACGGAAGGCGTGCTCGTCTTTCTCGATGTGTCAGAGGACGGTGGCGGTTCCACAGAGCTCATGGCCGCCTCAGCCTGATTTATCGGCAGGCATACGATGTTCGTTTAGTCGGGGGGTTACAGCGCATGCTCCAGGGCCCGGTCGATGCGGGCTAGTGTCTCGTCGCGGCCGAGCAGCGCGACGCTCTCGAAGATGCCCGGCGAGATCGTGGTGCCGGCAATCGCCACGCGCACCGGCTGGAACACCTTCGCAGGCTTGAGTGTCGCGACTCTCGACCACCTCGCGCAGCGCCGCCTCCACGGTATCGACGGTGAACGGCTCGGCTCGGGCCAGGGCCTCCCGCGCCGCCTTCAGGCAGTCCACGCCCCCATTGGAGGCGATGACCTTCTGGAACGCCTTCGGGTCGTCGGCCGGCCCGTCGAACAGGAATCCGACCAGCGGCCAGAACTCGGCCAACGTCTGGATCTTCTCCTCGGAGATCGCCACTGCGTCGCGCAGCCCAGTGCGTCCGGTGAACACCTCGAGCCGTCGGGTCAGCTCATCGGTCCCGAGCTCGCGGACCCAGCGGCCGTTCATGTGGCGGAGCTTGCGCTCGTCGAACACGGCGGGGTTCTTCGACACCCGCTCGAGCCGGAAGCGCCGAGCCAGCTCGTCGAGCGAGAAGAACTCCTCGTCGGCGGCAAACCCGGCCCCCAGCAACGCGATGTAGTTATCGACCGCCTCCGGCAGATAGCCGGCCGCGCGCAGCTCCTGCACCGAGGCGGCGCCGTGGCGCTTGGACAGCTTGCGCCCGTCGGGGCCGTGCAGGAGCGGCAGATGCGCGTAACGCGGCGGTGCGATCCCCAGCGCATCGAGGACGAGCAGCTGCTTTGGGGTATTCGAGATGTGGTCCTCGCCCCTCACGACGTCGGTGATCTCGGCGTCGAGATCGTCAACCAGGTTCGCGAACACGTACAGCACCGAGCCGTCCGCTCGCGCGATCACGAAGTCATCGATGGTCGAGTTGGCGAAGCGAATCTGGCCGCGGATGACGTCGTCGAAGATCGTCTCGCCCTCGTCGGCAACGCGAAGCCGGACCGCGCCTTCCGGCTCGTCTCGGCCGCGGAATCCCCGCTCGAAGCCGCGGCGCTGCTTGTAGGCCTGTACGTCGTCGGCCGTCGCCGTGGAGTGGTAGGCGTGCCCGGAGTCGAGCAGCCGGGCGAGCATCTCGCGATGGCGTTCCGCCTGCCCGGATTGGAACACCGGGCCTTCGTCCCAGTCGAGCTTCAA
The DNA here is from genome assembly GCA_963757795.1 of uncultured Solirubrobacterales bacterium. Taxonomy (GTDB): domain Bacteria; phylum Actinomycetota; class Thermoleophilia; order Solirubrobacterales; family Solirubrobacteraceae; genus Palsa-465. The sequence goes on from CAVWSI010000005.1 coordinate 125,837, forward strand.
CCAGCGCAGCGCGTCGAGGATCTGTTCGACGTTCTCCGGAGTTGAGCGCTCGCGGTCGGTATCTTCGATCCGCAGCACGAGCGTCCCGGGCTTGCCCTCCGGGCCGTACGCTTGACCGCGGGCCAGCAGCCAGTTGTACAGGGCCGTCCGGGCGCCACCGATGTGTAGCGCCCCGGTCGGGGACGGAGCGAAGCGAACGCGCATGACTTACAGAATCGCATGCTAATCGGCGCACACGTGTCTAACGCCGGCGGGCTGCCCCTGGCCGTGGAGCGCGGGATCGAGCGCGGCTGCCAGGCGATCCAGATCTTCAACCAGTCTCCGCGCATGTGGCGGCCGACCGCGTACAGCGAGGACGACTTCGCGGAGTTTCGCGAGGCGATGAAGGCCAGCCCGATCAAGGCCGTGATGATCCACGCGGTCTATCTCCTCAATTGCGCCACCGAGGACCGCGAGATGCGCGAGAAGACGCGCGCGTCGCTGATCCAGTCGCTGCGCGTCGGCGCCGGCATCGGCGCAGTGGGCGTGGTACTCCACCCGGGTTCGGCCAAGCAGGGAGACGTGAGTCAGGCGATCAAGCGGGCCGGCAAGGTGATCAAGGAGGCGCTCGCCGAGACCGACCGCTGTGCTCTGCATCTCGAGGACACCGCGGGTGCCGGCGGCACGCTCGGGCGCTCGTTCGACGAGCTCGCCGCGCTGCTGGACGCCTCCGGCGGCGGAAAGCGGCTGGGCGTGTGCCTCGACTCATGCCATCTGCTTGCCTCGGGCTACGAGGTCCGAACGCGCGTCGGTCTAGCGGACACCATCGAGGAGTTCGACCGCGCGGTCGGCTGCGATCGGCTGGGCGCGCTCCACGTCAACGACTCGGCCGTCCCCCTGGGCTCGAACCGCGATCGGCACGCCATCATGGGTCAAGGGGAGCTGGGCGAGAAGGGCTGCGCGGTGTTCCTGTCCGAGCCGCGCTTCGAGGCGCTCCCGTGCGTGCTCGAGACCGGGCGCGACGGGGGCGCGCCGGCCGCCGAGGACGTGGCGCTGGCCAAGAAGCTGCGTACGCGCGGCAAGTCGGCCCGCTCGCGGGTCAAGAAGCCGCGGCGTTAGTCGCCGGGCGTCCCGAGCAGGCCCAGCTTTCTGGCGCGCCGGCGACGGGCGACGGTCACCGCGGCCAGGCGAGCGCCGAGCGCCGAAAGGTCCCCCGACCGTTCGAGCAGCTCGGCGCTCGCCTCGGCTATCACACTCCCCGTGCGCTGCACGCGCGCATCATCGCCCCCGCCCACGTTCAGATCAACTGAGGATCGCGCGGCGGCGGACGGCCAGCGTGGCCCCGGTGCCGACGCCGACCAGCACGAGCATCCCGGCGGCGCCGAGTGCGGCGTCGTGCCAGCTGAAGCCTGAAACCGAGGTCACCGTGACCTCGTGGCCAGGTGCAGGCGTGGCGGCCTGGACCGCTGCGGCGGCGTCCCAGTACGGCTGGTCCGGCCCGTCCGGCCGAGCGCCGGCCGCCGCGGGGATGATGACAGCCACGATTGCGACGGCCGCGATCAGCAAGCGTTTGATCATGAGCATCGGAAAGTCTCCCTTGGTCAGTGCTTTAGTGGTTTCAGGCGTAGAAGTACGGATCGAGGACGCGCACCTCGGTGATCCCATCGACCGGCAACTGGTTGCGCGCGGCCGTCTTGCGCACGGCCTCCGGAGTGGGCGCGTCGTAGACGCAGAACGTGCTGCGCTTGTCGGCGCTGACGTAGGAGTGCACCCACGTCACGCCTTCCTCGGCGTTGTGCTCGACCACCGAGGCGCACATGGCGGCTCCGCCGTTGTCGACCGGGATGTGCAATCCCTCGGGGAAGGTGCGCTGCACCATATATCGCGGCATATCGACTCCTGATCGGTCGGTCGGTCGGTGTGACGCGAGACAACCTACGTCCGCGAGGCGACTCCGGCATCGGGAGGACTCCCTATGTTGCATGCCCCCACCGCCCATCTTGAGCGCCGGGCAAGCGATAGGTTGCAGGGGTGAGGAATCGGGAGGCAGACGCGCTGGTCGTGTTCGGCATAACCGGCGACCTGGCCCGCAAGATGACGTTCCGTTCGCTGTACCGGCTGGAGCGACGAGGGCTGTTGGACGTCCCGGTGATCGGGGTGGCGGTCGACGAGATGAGCGAAGAGCAACTGCGCGACCGCGCGCGCGATTCGATCGAGCACGCCGGCGAGCCGATCGACGACGAGGTGTTCGCGCGCTTCGCCGGACGCCTGCGGTATGTCCGGGGGGACTTCGGCGACGAGGCGACCTACCAGCGCCTCGCGGACGCGCTGGGCGATCTGCGCCATCCCACGTTCTACCTCGAGATACCGCCGTCGCTGTTCGCCACCGTGGTGGCGGGGCTGGCCCGCGCGAACCTGGTCTCGGACGGGCAGCGGGTGGTGGTCGAGAAGCCGTTCGGACACGACCTCGACTCGGCCCGCCGGCTCGCGGCCGACCTGCACCGCCTCATCGATGAATCCCAGCTCTACCGGATCGACCACTTCCTGGGGAAGATGGGGATCGAGGAGATCCTGTACCTGCGGTTCGCGAACGTGATGCTCGAGCCGGTCTGGAACCGTAACTACCTCGCCTGCGTGCAGATCACGATGGCCGAGAACTTCGGGGTCGAGGATCGCGGGCACTTCTATGACCCGGTCGGCGCGCTGCGCGACGTGGTCGTCAATCACCTGTTGCAGGGGCTGGCTACGGCGGCCATGGAGCCGCCGGCCGGCGGAGACCCCGAAACTCTCCAGGACGCCAAGCTTGCGGTGTTCCGGGCCATGCCGGATGCCGACCCCGGACACTATGTCCGCGGTCAGTATGCGGGCTACCGCTCGGTGGACGGGGTGGCGCCGGATTCAGACACCGAAACATTCGTCGCTCTCCGGCTCGAGATCGACAACTGGCGCTGGGCCGGCGTGCCGTTCTTCGTGCGGACCGGGAAGTGCCTGCCGATCCGCCAGACCGAGCTGCGGCTGCTGTTCCGCGAGCCGCCGCGCCTGCACTTCGTCTCGACCGATGTCCGCCGCCCGGCACCCAACCAGATCGTGTTCAAGATCGACCCCTCGACCGGGATCCGGATGATCCTCGACGCCCAGCGCGCCGACCGAACCGGCGCGGCCGAGGTCGAGCTCGACGTGGAGTTCGCCCAGGAGGGCGGCGAGGGCGCCACGCCGTACGAGGTGCTCCTGCATGCGGCGCTGGTCGGCGACAGCACTCACTTCACGCGTCAGGACAACGTCGAGCAGAGCTGGAGAATCGTGCAGCCGCTCCTGGAGTCTCAGCCGCCCGTGCACCCGTATGCCAAGGGGTCGTGGGGCCCGGCTGAGGCCGACGGGCTCGTCACGCGTTACGGGGGCTGGCACCAACCGTGGGTGCCGCCCGCGGTTACAGGAGCAGGTTGACCGGCTGCTCGAGCAGCTGACGCACGCGGGCCAGGAACTCGGCCGCCGGCGCGCCATAGAGGATGCGGTGATCGCAGGTCAGCGCGATGCTCATGCACCGGCCCGGGACAATCTGACGGTCGCGCACCACCGGCACCTCGCGCACCTCCCCCACGGCCAGGATGGCGGCCTGGGGCGGGTTGATGATCGCGTGGAAGCTGCTCACGCCGTACATACCGAGGTTCGAGACCGTGAACGTGCCGCCGGAGAGCTCGGCCGGCGTGACCGCGGCGCTGCGGACCCGCTCGGCCAGGCCGCGCGCCTCGCGCGCGATCTCGAGCAGCGACTTGCGGTCGGCGTCGAACACGGTCGGCACGATCAGGCTGTCCTCGGTGGCCACCGCTACTCCGACATTGATGCGCTCGTAGAGCTCGAACGCGCCGTCACGGTACGCCGCGTTGGCTCGGGGATGCTCCTTGAGCGCGATCGCGCAGGCCCGGACCACCATGTCGTTGTAGGAGGGGACGGGATCGGCCCTCGCAGCTGCGCGCGCATCGCTACTGCCTGCTCCATGTCGACCTCGGCGCGGAGCGTGAAGTCGGGAATGGTGGCTTTGGAGTCAGCCATGCGCTGGGCGATCTGGACCTGGACGCGCGAGGGCCGCCGGCTGGTGATCGCGCCCTTGTTAGCGCGAGTGGCCTGAGGCGCGGGCGGGGCCGCCGCGGTCACGTCCGCCTTGACGATCCGGCCGCCGGGCCCTGAGCCGGTGAGCTGCGACAGGTCGACCCCGGACTCCCGCGCGAGGCGCCGCGCCAGCGGCGAGGCCTTCGCCCGGCCGTTGGCTGCGCGCTCGGCCGGCGCCGCTTCGCCGATCCGGGCGATCAACTGCCCGATCGGCACCGTCTCTCCCTCGCCGACCAGGATCCGCAGGACACCGTCAGCGTCGGCCTCGAACGTCACGGTGGCCTTGTCGGTCTCGACCTCGGCCAGCGGGTCGCCCTGCGCCACCTCCTCGCCGTCCTGCTTGAGCCAGCGGACGATCGTGCCCTCCTGCATCGAGTCCGACAGGCGGGGCATGACGATCTCAGGCATGGCTGGCGATGATCCCGGCGCGGTCGCGGACGGATGATGCGATCGCGTCCGGGCCAGGGATGAAGGCGTCCTCGAGCGTCGGGCTGTACGGGATGGGCAGCTCGCCGGTGGTCAGCAGCCACGCATCGTCGAGGTCCTGCAAGCCGTGCTCGGCAACCTGGCCGAGCAGGCCGGCGGCCCAACCGCCGGTGGCTGGCCCTTCCTCGACGACCAGCAGGCGGTTCGTGCGGGCAACCGACTCGAGCACGGTCTCCAGGTCGAGGGGCCGAAGCGTGCGCAGATCGATCACCTCGGCCTCGATGGCGTCGTCCTCGCTCAGCTGCCCGGCCGCGTGCAGCGCGTCGGCGACGCCTTTGCCGGCGCTGGCGATCGTGATGTCGGTGCCGCTGCGTGCGACGTGCGCCCGGCCGAGCGGGATGACGGCGTCTGCGGGATTCGAGACCGGGCCTTTGACCGAGTACAGCCGCTTGTGCTCGAGGAAGATCACCGGGTTGTCATCGCGGATCGCCGCCTTGAGCAGACCTTTGGCCTCGGCGGGCGAGGACGGGAAGGCGATCTTGAGCCCGGGGATGCCCTGGAACCAGGTGGCGTGGGTCTGCGAGTGGATCGCTCCGAAGCGCCCACCACCGCCGACCGCCGAGCGGACCACCAGCGGCGCGCTCCGCCGCTGGTTGGAGAGATACCAGTACTTGGCCGACTGGTTGACCAGTGAGTCCATGGCCAAGCCCATGAAGTCGCCGAACATGATCTCGATGATCGGGCGCAGCCCGGTGACCGCGGCGCCGAACGCCGCGCCGGTGATGGCAAGCTCGGAGATCGGCGTGTCGAACACGCGCTCGGCGCCGAAGCGCTCCTGGATGCCCGGCGTGACCGCGAACACGCCGCCCTGCTCGGCCGCGATGTCCTCGCCGAAGAACACGACGGTCTCGTCGCGCTGCATCTCCTCAATGATCGCCTCCCGGATGGCGACCCGGAACTCGAGCTCGCCGGTCATGCCGCGAACTCGGTCGCGTGCTCTGCGGCCGGGTCGGGATACGGAGCGGCCAGGGCGGCCTCGACGGCGCGTTCGATGCGCGCCTTGACCGAGCTCTCGGTCTCGGTCAGCTCGTCCTCGGAGACGCCCAGCTGCCGCAGCCGCGCCTTGGCCACGCCCAGCGGATCGCGGCCCAGCCACCGCTCGACCTCCTCGGGCGGGCGGTACCTGGCCGGATCGGCCTTGGAGTGGCCATGGTGGCGGTAGGTCTGGCACTCGAGCAAGGTGGGACCTGCGCCAGAGCGGGCGCGCTGCACCGCCTCGAGCGCGGCCTCCCGCACCGCCCACAGGTCGTTGCCGTCGATGGTCTGGGCCGGGATGCCGTAGGCGGCGGCCCGCGCGGCGATGTCGCCGCCGGCCGTGACCTTGAGCATCGGGGTGAACTCGCCGTAGAAGTTGTTCTCGCACACGAAGATGGCCGGTAGCGCGAGGACCTTGGCGAAGTTGAGGCATTCGTGGAAGTAGCCCTGGTTGGTCGCCCCGTCCCCGAACATGGCGGCTGCCACGCGGCCCTGGCCCTTGGCCGATAGAGCGGCCCCGGTGGCCGCCGCGATGCTGCCGCCGACGATGCCGAAGCACCCGACCAGGCCATGCTCGACGTCGATCACGTTCATCGAGCCGGCGCGACCGCCGCAAACCCCGGTGGCGCGACCGAGCATCTCGGCCAGCAGCGCGTCGGGGGCGGTGCCCTTGGCCAGGGCATGGCCGTGGCCTCGGTAGGTGCCGGCCAGGTAGTCGTCCGGCTCGAGCGCCGAGCAGACGCCCACCGCCACCGCCTCCTGGCCCGCGCATAGATGGGTGGTGCCGTGGACCTCGCCCTTGAGGAACAGGCGCTGCATCTCGGTTTCGAACAGGCGGATGAGCAGCATTACTCCGTATCGCTCGAGATAGCCGGCCGGCGCCTCCGTGGCCGGTTGTTGGTCAACCGTCATGTTCACGCGGCTCGCTCGAGTCCGTCTGACACCGGCGCGGCTTCGGATTCGAGCTCGAGTCCCGATGCCTGGGCCTGGAGCTCGATCAGCGCAGCGAAGTCGACCTCGGTGTAGCCGTGGCCGATCAAGGCCTGCACCACCTGCTGGGCGGCCGACGCCACCGGCATCGGCACCCCGAACTCCCGTGCGGCCTCGTGGCCGAGGTCGAAGTCCTTGAGCAGGAGCGGCGGTGTGAATGTGGGCGAGAAGTCGAGGTTCACGTAGGCCGGCGTCTTGTAGCGGGTGAAGGTCGAGCCGAGCACGCTGTTATTGAGAAACTCCATCATGGCGGCGCGTGAGATGCCTCCCTTCTCGCCCAGCACAAGGATCTCGGCCAGCGACTGGGAGACGATCCCGAGCATCAGGTTGTGGCACACCTTCACGAGGCGCGCGCGCTCGCCGTCGCCGACGTAGGTCACCCCGCCACCCGCGATGATCTCGAGGTAGGGAAGGGCGGCTTCGTGAGCCGGCTCGGGCCCCGAGGTGACCATGGTCAGCCGGCCGGCCTTGACCACCTTGGGGTTTCCGCTCACCGGGGCGGCGAGAAGCGCCGTACCGCACTTCTCCGCCTCAGCGCGGACGGCGGCCGAGGCATCGGCCGAGATCGTGGTCGAATCGACCACGACCTCTGGGTGCCGCCCGTGGCCGGATAGCAGCCCCTCGGGCCCGATCAGCACCTGCTTGAAGTCGGTCGACCCCGCCAGCGCGGTGAACACGATGTCGCGGTCGGCGAGCTCGGCCGGCGTGTCGACGATCGTCGCGCCCAGCTCGGCCAGCGGCTCAGCCTTTGCTCTGGTGCGGTTGTACACCGCGACCTCACACCCGGCTTCGAGTAGACGGGTGGCGAGTGCGAGGCCCATGCGGCCCGCGCCCACCCAGCCCAGCCTCTTGTCGCCCAGCTTTCCATCCTGCATACGGTCAGCTCCTAGCCCGCTCTCGGTTGATGCGCTTCGTGATGGGGACGCGATGGGGCCCATCGGGCATTCGGTTTAGTGCAATCGATTGCACAGTAGCGAACTCCTGCTTGCGGCGTCAAGCAGCGCCGAGCGGGGCAGGAGCGGCGAACCGCGGTTGGGGGATAACCCGCGCCGAACCACCGGATACACCCGAGGCCCGGGCCTGCAAACGATTGTAAGATCACCACGACGTCAGATCCGCGAGGCACCGAGAGGAGTTCTGATGGGACTGCACACCTACGGGACGATGGCCGTCGACTGGGAGGAGCGGGTCCGGTTCGACCGGCTGCGGGAGGAGCGGCTCGCGCGGATCAAGGCGTTGCTGGCGGAGTCGTCGATCGGTGCGCTGCTGTGCTTCGACATGACCAACATTCGCTACATCACCGCTACCCACATCGGCACCTGGGCGCAGGACAAGCTGAACCGCTTCTGCCTCCTGCCCCAGGGCGACGAGCCGATCATGTGGGATTTCGGCTCGGCGGCGCGCCACCATCAGCTCTACAACCCGTGGCTGAGCGACGGCCGCTCGCGCGCCGGCATCTCCACGCTGAGAGGCGCCATGTCACCCGAATCCGGGCGGGCCGAGAACGTGGCCGAGAAGATCCGGGTCGAGCTCGACCAGCGCGGACTGCTGAACGAGCCGGTCGGCGTCGACGCGATCGAGCCCGCCGTGCTGTTCGCGCTCCAAGCACAGGGCATCCGGATCGTCGACGGCCAGCAGCTCATGCAGCAAGCCCGGGTGATCAAGACCCAGGACGAGATCACGCTGCTGGGCCAGGCCTGCGCGATGGTCGACGCCGCTTACGAGGAGCTCTACCGCGCGATGAGGCCTGGGATGCGCGAGAACGAATGCGTCGGCCTGGTCAACAAGGTGCTCTACGACATGGGCTCGGAGTTCGTGGAGGGCGTCAACGCGATCTCGGGCGAGCGCTGCAATCCCCACCCGCACGTGTACACCGATCGCGCGCTGCGGCCTGGCGATCCGGCGTACTTCGACATCCTGCACAGCTTCATGGGCTACCGCACGTGCTACTACCGAACGTTCGCGGTGGCGAGCGGGTCGAAGGCACTCCTCGATGCGTACAGGCGCTGCCGCTATTACCTCGACGCGGCGATCGCACTGATCAAGCCCGGCGCCACCACCGGCGAGGTGGCCAGGGTGTGGCCGAGGGCGCAAGAGTTCGGGTTCGGCGACGAGGAGGCGGCCTTCGCGCTCCAGTTCGGTCACGGTGTGGGGCTGTCGATCTGGGAGAAGCCGATCTTCAGCCGGCTCGTCTCGCTCGACCATCCGGAGGAGATCAAGGCGGGCATGGTGTTCGCGCTCGAGACGTTCTGGCCGGCCAGCGACGGCTGGTCGGCCGCGCGGATCGAGGAGCAGCTGGTGGTGACCGCCGACGGGTGCGAGGTGATCACCCGCTTCCCGGCCGAGGATCTGGTGATCGCCGGGAGGCCGTACTACACGGTCGGCGGCTCCCTGCCCCTCGAGCGCGAGGTGACGTCGGAGCGCAACACGGTGCTCGACCACGATGCGCAAGAGGCGGCGCCGGCGAACGGCTAAGCCGGCCGTAGCGGCGGCGCCCGGTGGCTCGCCCGGACCCGCGCCGCCTCCAGCGCTCGCCACAGCTTCTCGGCGGTGAAGGGTGGATCCGGCGCACTGCGCCCACGCGCGCCAGCGCGTCGGCCACCGCGTTGGCGATCGCCGCCGGGGTACCGATCGCACCGCCCTCGCCGATCCCCTTGGCGCCCAGCGGGTTGTGCGGCGACGGCGTCTGCACGAACTCGGTGGCGAGTGGCGGCACCTCGGCGGCGCCGGGCAGGCTGTAGGCGACGAACGACGCGCTCAGGGGCTGGCCGTCGGCGCCGTACACCGCCTCCTCCATGAGGGCGGCGCCCAGTCCCTGGACGGCGCCGCCGAGCACCTGACCCTCGGCCAGCAGCGGGTTGATGATCGTCCCGGCGTCGTCGACCGCGACGAGCCGGCGGACCCTGAGGGCGCCGGTCTCTCGCTCGATCTCGACCACCGCGGCGTAGGCGCCTGAGCCGAACACGAGGTCCGATTCGAAGCGCAGCTCCGCCTCGAGGCCGCCGACCGCGGACGCGATCTCGCCAAGTGTCAGCTCCCGCCCCTCCGGTCCGGTCCACCGTACGCCCGCTCGCGTCACCTGACCCGCCCGGCAGCCGAGCATCCCGGCGGCCACACGGCGGGCCTCGTCCAGGATCTGCATCAACCGCTCGGGCCAGCGCCGAGCCGCCCATGGCGACGGAACGGCTGGCGTAGGTCCCCACCCCGGGGATCTCGCCGAAACGCAGCTGCACGTGGTCCGGTGCGACGCCCAGCCGTTCGCCCACGATCTGCGCGAACGTCGTCTCGTGGCCCTGGCCGTGAGGCGAGGATCCGCTGCGCGCGATCACCCGCCCGTCGGCACCCACGGTCACGCGCGCGCTCTCCCAGTTCCCGCCGGCACGCTCGACGTACATCGCCATGCCGGTCCCCACCAGCGGGCCGCGCTCGGGTTGCACGCAGCTCGACCGCGCGCTCCAGGCAGCGCACGTAGTCGCCCGAGTCGTACGTCCAACCCAGCGCACTGCGGTGCGGGAAGGACCGGATGAGGTTGCGTCGGCGAAGCTCGACCGGATCCAGGTTCAGCTCGCGGGCGGCCTGGTCGACCGTCAGCTCCAGGAAGTACGCGGCCTCGGGACGACCGGCGCCGCGATACGGGCCGGACGGCACCTTGTCGGTCCGGGCCCCGCGCACCGAAACGGCCGCCACCGGGATGTCGTAGCAGCCGGTCATCAGCATGGCCGTGGTGTGCGGCGGGATCGCGGTGCTCGGCAGCAGGTACGCACCCAGGTCGGCCGCGATCGAAGCGCGGATGGCCAGGATCCGGCCGCGCCCGTCCAGCGCCAGCTCGACCTCTGCCTCGACACCCCGGCCCTGATAGGCGGCGAGGAAGTTCTCGCCCCGGTCCTCGATCCACTTCAAGGGCCGGCCCAGATCCATCGCCGCCACCGCGACCGTCACTGCCTCGACCGCGATCACTCCCTTGCTGCCGAAGGCCCCGCCCACGTCGGGGACGACCACGCGGATGCGGTCAGGTGAGCGCTCCAGCGAGTGAGCGAGCTGGGACAACGGACGATGGGGATCCTGAGCCGAGGCCCACACCTTGAGCATGTCCTCGGCGCCGTCGTAGGCGACCACCACGCCGCGCGGCTCGATCGGCGCCGCCACCAATCGCGGGAGCCGATACCGCGCCCGCACGCGGTGGGTGGCGTCTCGGACCGCACCGTCCACGTCTCCGACCGCCCGCTCCCAGCGCATCAGGGTCTCCGGCGCCTCACGCGGATCGACGACCGCCGGATCCGGCGAGTACTCGACCTCGACCAGCTCGCATGCGTCGATCGCCTGCGCGCGTGACTCCGCCACCACCGCGGCGACCGGTTGGCCCGCATAGCGGACCTCGCGCTCGGCCAGGATCGGGTGCGGCACGTCGGCCACCTCCGCGTCCTCGGGCGCGATCACCGGCAGCGGCCGCACTCGGCCGCTCAGATCCGCCGACGTAAGCACCCGCAGCAGCCCGGGCGCGCCGGCGGGCGCGCGCACATCCACGATCCGCGCCCGCGCATGATGGCTGCGCACGAACGCCACATGGGCCACGCCGGGCAGGTCGAGGTCGTCGACGTAGCGCCCCCTGCCCCGCACCAGCGGCAGGTCCTCGCGCCGGCGCAGCGGCTGTCCGATCATGCCGCGCGAGCTGCTCAGCGATCCAGTCCGCCACGAGCGGGCGGTACCGGTACGGGATGTTGCTGCACACGTGCGAGCCGTGCTCGAGCACCACGAACGCGCCGTTCGGCGTCTCGCGCGCGGCGCGCTCGGTCTGCTGCCAGGGAACGATCCGGTCCAGCCCACCGGTGACATACAGCGCGGGCTGGATGACCCGCGAAGCCACGCCGCGCAGGGTGAGGGCATGCGCGCGCTCGCGCCCTTCCCGCTCGTCGCGCGCGCCGGATTTCGCGATGAACGCCTCCCTGGTGAGCGGCGGCAACTGGTCCCACTGCTCCCCGAACTCGTACGGGCCGCTGATCGCGGCCACAGCCCGGATCCGGGTCTCGAACGCCGCCGCCCGCGGCGCGTAGTAGCCGCCCAGGCTCACCCCCACCGCTCCGACCCGTCTCATGTCCAGGTCGTCGCGGCCCGCGAGCGCGTCGAGCATCGCCGCCACCGCCACCTCGTAGTCGGGCCGGATCGGGAGCGCGAACCCGGTCTCGCCCTGACCCGGGCCGTCCATCGACAGCGTCGCCATGCCGCGGACCAGGAAGGCGTTCTCGTGGTGGAAGAACTCCTCCTTGGTCGAGTCGAGCCCGGGGATCAGCATGACCAGCGGAAGTGCAGGCAGAGCGCGGCATGCAGGTACGCCTCGCCGGCGCTGCGCCCCCGGCCCGCCGCCTCGGCCTCGCCCGCCAGCTCGAGATGCTCGCCCGCGAGCGCGCTCCACGCACCGAGCCACTCTTCCCAGCGCTCGATCCGTCCCGTGGTCCGGACGAAGTCGTTGTAGTCGACGCCCATCGCGATGAAGCGGGGCGCCCAGTGGTCGATGGCGGCCTGCACCCGCCGGTCGGGCATCAGCCAGCCGGGGTACTCGACACGGCGCCGCCCAGGTAGAGCGAACCGATCTCCGGATGCTCGAGGATCTCGCGCCCGGTCCCGGTGAGGCGGACCTTGCCGTTCTCGAGCACCAGCCCGCGCGTGCTCAGCTTCAGCCCGGCGCGGGCGTTCTGCTCGACCAGCAGGATCGTCCGCCCCTGCTGGTTCATCCGTCGGATCATGTGGAACACGGTTCGTCGGGTGGGCGGATCGAGGCCGATCGACGGTTCGTCGAGCACGATCAGCGATGGATCGAGCATCAGGCTGCGGGCCAGCTCGACCAGCCGCTGCTGACCGCCGGACAGGCTCCCCGCCTTGTCGCGGGCGCGCTCGCGCACGAGCGGGAACATTTCCTCGACCTCCTCGCGCCGGCGGCGCACGAGCGCCGCGTCCCTGACCGTGTACGCGCCCATCTCGACGTTCTCGAGCACGGTCATCTCTCCGAACAGGCTGTGCGCCTGGGGCACCAGGACCACGCCCTTGGCCAGGATCTGGCGCGGGGCGAGTCCGACCAGCGAGTCGCCCAGGAAATCGATCTGACCGCGGCGGGGCCGCAGGATGCCGCTGATCGTGGCCAGCAGCGTCGATTTGCCCGAGCCGTTGGGCCCGACGATGCACATGATCTCGTTCCGAGCCACGCTGAACGAGACGCCTTTGAGGATGTCGCCGCCTCCGTAGCCGGCGGTCACCCCGTCGACCGCGAGGAGTACCTCGCCGCTCGGCCCGCTCCCGTTCCCGACCGGCTGGCTAGAGGTCATCGTCGTCGGCTCCTCCCAGGTAGGCGTCGAGCACGGCGGGGTCGGCCCGCACCTGCTCGGGCGTGCCGGTCTTCAGCGTGCGCCCCTGGTGGAGCACGGTCACCTCGTGGCAGAGACCCATCACGAACTCCATGTTGTGCTCGACCACGAGGAACGTCTTGCCGGCGCGATTGAGCTCACGGATGCGCTCGGTCAGCTGCTTGATGAGGGTCGGGTTCACCCCTGCGGTCGGCTCATCGAGCAGCAGCACCGCGGGATCGGCCACCAGCAGCGAGGCCAGCTCGAGCAGCTTGCGCTGCCCGTAGGACAGATTGCCGGCGGGGCTGCGCGCCAGCTGGGACAGGCCGACGAACTCGAGCAGCTCGAGCGCCCGCGCGCGCTCGGCCGCGGACGCGGCCCGGCGTGCCACGCTCCGCGCCCAGCCCTCGTGGCGCTGGGTGGCCACGAGCATGTTCTCGAGCACGCTGAGGCGGAAGAACAACCGGGTGATCTGGAACGTGCGACCCACGCCGAGGGCGAACACTCGCTCGGGCGTGGCGCGCGTGATCGACTCGCCCCCGAACCTGATCTCACCCTCGCCGCAGCGCTCATACCCGGTCATCACGTTGAAGAGCGTCGTCTTGCCGGACCCGTTGGGTCCGATCAGGCCGGCGATCGAGCCCTTGGCGACCGAGAGCGAGCAGTCCGACAGCGCCTGCAGCCCGCCGAACGACTTGCAGACACCCTCTGCCTCGATCAGGGGGCTCACCGCACGCCCGCCTCGATCACGTCGCCCGTGCGTCCGGGCTCCTCAGGGCCGGGCTCGGCCGTCGAGGAGCGCCCGCGCCAGCGCCCGATCAGCTCCTCGATGCTGGGGATCACACCGCGTGGAAGCAGCAGCACGACCACGAGGAAGAGTGCCCCGTAAATGATGAGGTAGGCCTGGCTGGCGCCGTACTGCACGGTGAAGTACTGCTGGAGCGACTCGAGCACGAGGGCACCGAGCAGCGGGCCGACGAGGGTCCCGAGCCCGCCGAGGAAGGCCATCAATGCGATCGACAGGTCGAACAGCGGGTCGAACGCGAACTGCGGAAAGATCTGCCCCAGGAAGTAGGCGTAGATGCCGCCCACCATTGCCACCGGGATGGCCGACAGCACGAACGCGGTCAGCTTGACCCGGCCGACTCGGACGCCGAGGCCACGCGCGCGCTCCTCGTCGTCGCGGATGGCCAGAAGCTGGAGGCCGAAGCGCGAGCGGCGCACCAGCCAGGCCAGCGCGACGGTGGCCACCAGGACCACCGCGGTCACGTAGTAGAAGTTGTCGTTGTAGGTCTTCACCGACCACAGCGGCGTCGGCGGCTGCAGGCCGGAGGAGCCTCCGGTGAAGGCGAGGTTGAACGCCGCCAGCTGGAAGACGAACATGAACGCGATCGTGATCACCACGAACGTGTGGCGGCGGGCCCGGAGCGCGATCAGCCCGGTGGGAATCGCCACCAGGCCCCCCACGATCCCCGCCACCGGGACCAGCGCGAACACTCCCCATCCGGCCGCGAAGCCGAGATGGTTGGCCAACAGCGTCAGCGCGTAGGCACCGCACCCGAAATACACCGCGTGCCCGAGCGCGATGTAACCCGAGGAGCCCGCGAACATGTTCCACGCCGACGCCGCCACCATGAAGATCAGCGTGAAGAACGCGATCGAGGTGGTGGTCGGGTTGGAGAAGACCAGGGGGAACCCGGCCAGGATCGCGATGCCGATCGCGACCAGGAGGGCGCGTAGCCGCGGCGTGAGCGTCATTGCGCCCGGACCGTCGCCTTCCCGAACAGGCCGTTGGGCCTGAACGAGAGCACGACGATCAGCGATGCGTAGTAGACGAGGGTGGCCCACACCGGCGACCACACCACCGCCACCACGTCCTCGAGGGTGACCATGAACAGGGCGGCCACGAGCGCACCCCCGATACTCCCAAGCCCGGCCAGGATGACGATCGACAACAACCGCGAGATCAGGTCATAACCGCTGTTGGGATTGAACGCGTTGGTGGCGCCGAACACCATGCCGCCGGCCGCGGTGACCGACACGCCGATCCCGACCGCCATGGTGCGCACCCAGTCGACGTTCACCCCGATCAGCTCAGCGGCCGTGCGGTTCTGCAACGCGCCCCGCATGCCGCGTCCGAAGTGCGTCCGGTGCAGGATGTAGTACAGGATCGCCAGCAGCGCGATCGCGAGCAGGAAGCCGAACACGTAGATGTAAGGGAGGTAGAACCCCAGCAGGTGGAACGTGCTGTCGACGTAGGAGGCGTGCAGCTGGATGAAATCCACTCCGAAGATCACGCTCAGGATCCCCTCGATGATGATCGCCACCGCGTAGGTGACCAGAATCGACATGGCCGTGCGGTCCCGTTCGTGCAGCCGCCGCATGAACGCCCACTCGATCACCACCCCCAGCACGAAGAAGGCGGGAATGGTGATGATCAGGCCCACGAACAGGTCGATCCCGAGGTGCACCGACAGCACGTAACTCATGTACGCGCCGAGCACGACCAGGGCGCCCTGAGCGATGTTGATGATGTCCATCACGCCGAAGATCAGCGTGAGGCCGGCCGCCATCAGGGCATAGACGCCTCCGGTGAGGATCCCGTCGACGACTGCCTTGGCGAGCGAGGATGCGTTCACGATCCCCAGTTCGGCTTCGGGTAGACGGGCTGACTGGCGCCCGGGGTCCCGGTCGGAAGCACCAGGGCGTACTTGCCCTTCTGCCATTGGAATCCGAACGCGGCGGCGGCGCCGTTCTCGCCCAGCGAGTCGAACTTGGCCGAGCCCTCGACCGTGTGCAGCGTCACCCCGCTGTGCAGGTAGGAGATGATCTTCGCGTTGTCGAGGCTGTGCGTGGCGGCCACCGCCTGGGCGACGGCCTGACCGACGGCATAGCCCTCGGCCACGTCGGCGTTGATGTCGGACGGGCTGCCCCCGTACTTGGCCACGTATTCGCTCACCATCTTCTGGCTGTCGCTGTTGGTGAAGCCGGGGAACCAGCCGTTGGGGACCATGATGCCCTCGGCGTTAGCCGGCCCGCCGACCGCCTTCAGGAACGCGGCGCCCTGGTCGGGCCCGGCGGTGGCGACGAACGCCTTCGGGTTGTAGTGCTGTTGGATGAACGCGTGGACGAAGGCCGACACGGTGGGTACGTCGACCGACCCGAGCACTACCACGTCGGCATGAGCGCTCGCCACCGCCGACGCGATCGGGGTGTAGTCCGTGACCTCGGCCGGGAACACCTTGTTGTAGACGGTCTTGATCCCCGCGCCGGTCAAGATGCTCTGGGCCACTGGAATCTGGGGTTGGGTGAACGGGTCGTCGCTGGTCGCGTAAGCGGCCGTCTTCGGCCGTTGCGAGGCGGGAAGCGAGGCGATCCAATTCGCGATCGGGACAAGCTGGTCCTTGATCGGAAGGCTGACGTCGAAGATGTTGTGCAGGCCGTTGCCGAACGCCGCCGGCGCGCCGCCCGCGCCCTCCACGAACGCGTAGCCGTAACGGTTTACGACCTTGGAGGAGGGCACCGTGAGCAGCGTCGAGAAGGGCCCGAAGACCAGATCGGCGTGATCGGAGGAGATCAGCTTCTGGTAGTTGGTCACTACCTGAGCGGGACTGCTGGCATCTGAGACGATGTCGAGCTTGACCGGGCGCGTGAGCAGCCCGCCTGCCTTGTTCACATCGCTGGCCCACAGCTGGTAGCCCCGCTGGAACGCCTGACCGTCGGCCGAGAAGTCGCCTGACAGCGAAAGCGACGCGCCGATCACCACCGGCTTCTTGCTCGTACTGCTCGGATTTGAGGCTCCGCCGCTGCTCGCCCCGCTGCTGCTCGAGCTCCCACACCCCGCAAGCAGTCCGACGATCGCGGCCACGCCCGCCACCATCCAAGCCCTCGACCTTGTCATCTGGAACCTCTCCTCCCCGCGCTGGTTACCTCGTGCCGAAACGGATGGGTAGGCAGGCGGCCTCGCGGTCAGCTCCTCGGACCTCGAGCAGCACGAGCAATGACCGGCTGCAAACGTTTGCTGCAATCGTGTGCGACCCTACCGGGGCCACCGTGAGGTGTCAAGGGAGCGCGTGTTGCGATCGGCTTGTCTCGCCGGCGGCGCCGGTCGAGCCCCGGATCACCAGCTCCGGCGTGAGCAGCAGCTGGCGGGGCGGCGCGTCGGTCCCGCGGAGCTGCTCCAGCATCAGTTCTGCGGCGGTTGCCCCCAGCTCGTAGTGCGGTACCCGCACTGTGGTGAGCGGGGGCCGGAAGCGGTCCACGAACGGCATGTCGTTGTAGCCGACCACCGAGATGTCGTCCGGGCAGCGCAGGCCGCCTTGCTCGAGCGCGTCGTAGCACCCGAGGGCCAGCAGGTCGTTGCCGGCCACGATCGCCGTGAAGTCGCGCCGGCGGCTGAGCAGCTCACGGCAGCACCGCACGCCCTCGCGTTCGGTGAACGCCTCGGTGAACACGATCAGGTCGGGGTCCGGCTCAAGGCCTCCGGCACGCATCGCGTCGAGGAACCCGTGATGGCGCGACCAGCCGGTGTACAGAGCCTGGGGGCCGGCCACGTGGGCGATGCACTCGTGGCCGAGCGCGGCCAGGTGTCCCACCGCCAGGCGGATCCCCTCGTGGTCGTCGCCGGTGACGGCGGGGATGACATCGCTGTCCACACGCCGGTTGACCAACACCACCTTGGCTCCCGCGTGCGCGCGATCGGCCAACAGCCAGTGGTCGCGGCGAGCAGTGGCGGCGATGAAGCCGTCGACCTGGCGCGCACTCATCGCCTCGTAGGCCACCCATTCCCGCTCGGCGTCGTTGTCGGTGTTGGCGATCAGTGGGGTGTAGCCGTCCTCACGCAGGCTGTCCTCGATCCCGCGCACGATCGCGGCGAACAGCGGATTCATCAGGTCCGGGACCAGCACCCCGATCGTGTGTGAGCGGTTGGTCCGCAGACCCCGGGCGATCGGGTTCGGGCGGTAGCCCAGCTCCTGCGCGGCGTCCAGCACGCGCCGAGCCGTCCGCTCGTTGACCAGGCTCCGCGTCTGCGGATTGAGCGCCCGCGACACCGTGCCCGGATGCACGCCGGCCAGCCGCGCCACGTCGCGGAGGGTGGCGGGCCCGGCGAGGCTCAGCTTCTCAGTCACCATCGCTTCATTATGCACACGATTGCAGCGCTGATGGCGGCTGCACGCCCGATTGGCACCCGCGCTCTTCCCACTCGTCCGTCCGGCGAACAGGACCGGAACGCGAGGGGCACCAATCGGACGCCGCAGCCACCCGCTCGAGCCACCGGCGGCCCGGCGCGCCCGTATGGCCTGCGTGCCTCGGGACGCGCCGGCCGGCGTCAGTCGGGACGTCGTCAGGCGCGCACCCCTGCGCACCGGGGCATCGACGTCCTGACGCCGGAAGCGATTGCTGATGAGCATGGTCGGAGACGAGCGCACACGCCAGCCGCGGACCAAAACACCCGCGGCCCGGCGCACCGCACCTCGTGGCTAACCTCACTTATCGGGTCCCCCGCGCCCTGCCTGGCTAATCGATTCCCAGCGGCGCCCTGCGGTGAGCCGGCGAGTGCGGCAGGGGGCGATTGGGCAGCGGCGGAATCTGGCAGCTGAGCGGCCCGTCCCCGTTCACCGTGACCATTTCGCCATGGTGCCTCACCTCGATCGGCTCCCCATCGAGAAGTTCGTAGCTCGCGTGGTCGTGGTGCACCTGCACCCGGAGCCGGCGGCCACGGTAGATCAGCCCGAACCGCAGGCGGCTCAGGCGCGAGGGCAGACGGGGGGCGAAGCTGAGCGTGTCCCCGTAGTCGCGCAGGCCGCCGAACCCGGCCACGATCGCGTGCCACACCCCGGACAGTGAGGCCATGTGCAGCCCGTCGTGCGTGTTGAACGCGATGTCTCGCAGGTCGATCAGCGCACTCTCGGTCAGGTAGTCGTAGGCGAGTTCGAGGTGCCCCACCTCGGCCGCCACGACCGCCTGGATGGCGGCCGACAGCGAGGAGTCGCGCACGGTCACCGTCTCGTAGTAGGCGAAGTCACGTGCCTTCTGTTCCTCGTCCCAGCGGTCCCCGCACAGGTAGATGGCGAACACCAGGTCGGCCTGCTTGACGACCTGGCTCGAGTACAGGAGGTAGTTGTGGTAATGCAGGAGCAGCGGGTATCTCTCCGGCGGCGTCGCGTCGAAGTCCCATTTGCGTAGACGGGTGAAGCCGTTGCACTGCTGGGTGATGCGGGCGTCCGCGTCGAACGCGACGACGATCGCGGCCGCCGCATCCCGCCAGCTGGCCACCTCCTCGTCGTCCACCCCGAGCTCGTCCGCGCGGTTCGGATAACGGACCGCGAGATCGGCCGCCACCCCCAGATTGCGTGCGGCCATCACATTAGTGAAGGTGTTGTTGTCGACCAGCGCGGTGTACTCGTCCGGTCCCGTCACCCGGTCCAGGCGGAACTTGCCCTGCGCGTCGTGATGGCCCAGCGAGCGCCACAGCCGGGCGGTGGACACGAGGAGATCGAGTCCCGGCCCCTCCGCGAACTCCTCATCCTCGGTGGCGAACAGGTAGCGCCGCACCGCGTCGGCTACATCGGCGTTGATGTGGAACGCGGCGGTGCTGGCCGGCCAATAGCCCGAGCACTCCTGGCCCCGGATCGTGCGCCACGGGAACGTCACGCCCTCGAGTCCCAGCTCCCGAGCTCGCGCCTCGGCGAGGTCCATGGTGTTGTGCCGCCAGGCCAGAGCGTCGCGCGCCGCGTCCGGCAACACGTACGTGAGGACCGGCAGTGTGTACGCGTCCATGTCCCAGAACGTGTGGCCGTCGTAGCCGCTGCCGGTGAGGCCCTTCGCCGGGATCGCGCGCTGCTCGGCGCGTGCGGCCGCTTGGACCACGTGGAACAGCGCGAAGCGCACCGCCTGCTGGAGCGTGGCATCGCCCTCGAGCTGGATGTCGGCGCGCTCCCACACGTCGGCCAGGTACTCCCGCTGACCCTCGAGCAGCCCGTCCCAGCCGGTGCGACGGGCCGCGGCCAGGGCCAGGTGAACCTGGTCGCGCAGCGACGGCAGAGATCGCTGGCTCGACCAGGCGTAGGCGATGAACTTGACGATCCGCAGCTTCTCGCCGGGACGCAGCTCCGTGCTTACGGTCAGCCGGCCCAGGTCGGGCTCGACTCTCGGACGCGGTCACGATGCCCTCCGGGCCATCGATCTCGTGGTCCATGGAGGCCGCCACTCGCAGGCCGCTCTGGCGGGTGCGATGGACGAGGCTCACGCGGAGCTCGTTGTGGTTGTGGTGCTCGGAGATCAGCGGCGCGGCCAGCGCCGCCGCCGCCCGGGGGTCGTTCGCGCCATTTGTCCGACCGGCGTCACCGTCCACCGGCTCGTTGGCCACGAGCTCGGACTGGACGCCGATCCGGGCCGACGCGCCAACCACCTCCACCTCGTAGACGATCGCGGCGATCGTGCGCTGGGCGAACGAGACCATCCGGGTGGAGCGCAGTCGGATGCCTTGCCCGGCCGGCGAGATCCATTCGGCGTCGCGGCGCAATACGCCGTCGCGCAAGTCGAGCGTGCGCTCGTGGCGGAGCAGCTTGCCGTAGCGAACGTCGAACGGCTCGTCGTCGACCAGCAGACGAAACACCTTCCCGTTGGTGACGTTGATCATCGTCTGGCCCGCCTCCGGGTTGCCGTAAGCGGATTCCGCGTATGGCAGGGGACGGACCTCGTAGAAGCTGTTGAGATACGTGCCCGGGGAACCCGACGGCTCCCCTTCGTCGAGGTTCGCGCGCAGGCCGATGTGCCCGTTGGAGAGCGCGAAGATCGACTCGGTCTGGGCCAGCAGGCCGAGGTGCAGCTCGCGCTCGGTGATGCGCCACGGCTCGACCGTGAAGACGTCGGAACCGATCATCTACGGCCCCGGAAGCTCCTCGAGGTCCTGGACCACGACGTCCGCGCCGTGCTCGCGCGGACCTCCGCGGTCTGCGTGAGCACCCCGTCGAGGTCGAACAGACAGGCCCTGATGCCGGCAGGCAGGTCGAGCACGACGGGGAGCTTCCCGCAAATGGGGCGAAAGGAAAAGTCCGGGAGCGGTTTGAGAGCGCTTTGTCAGGCCACGCCGGCCCGCCGGCGCTCGCTTTCCACGCTCACGTTGTGCGCGCCGCCGGCGCTACCGGAGAGGATCGCGTCGCCCAGCAGGGCGTCCAGTTCGGCGTGCAACCCGGGGCCGTGGGCGACCCGGAAGTCCGGGCCGAGCTTGAGCCGGCGCTCGCCCACCGAGGTGGTCAGTTCGATCACCACGTCGGACTCGCCCGGGAACCCGGCCAGCACGTCCTTGAGCTCGGACAGCACCGAGGCGGCCAGCACGGTGGCGTCCAGCCGGAGGCGGAGAGCGCTCGGCAGCACCGGGCGGCGCGCGGCCTGCTCGCGAGCCTCGTGAACCTCCTCGGGCGTGGGCTCGAACCGATCGACCTGTTGGACGATGATGCACGTCGTCTCGCGGTCCTTGTGGTCGACGCGTCCGCGCACCAGGACGATCGAGTCGGGCGAGAGCAGCCTCGCCGGCGGCGGCCAGCGCGTTGCCGAACACGAGAAGCTCGACCGACGCCTCGAGGTCGTCGAGCGTGGCGAACATCATCGGGTCGCCCTTCTTGGTCCGGATCCGCTTGGTCTCGGTGATCATCCCGCCGACCGTGACCCAGTCACCGTCGCGGCGGCCGGGCAAGCTCGGACAGCGGGCAGTCGACGCGCAACTGGAGCGCGGGCCTGACCTCCTTGAGCGGGTGGGCGGAGATGAACAGGCCGATCGACTCCTTCTCGGCGGCAAGCAACTCGGCGCGGTCGAACTCGACGGCCGGAATCGGGGCGTGGCTGAGGGTCACGAAGCCGGCGCCACCGCCTTGGTCGCCGCCCAGCGGGGCGGCGGGCTCGAGATCGAAGATGGAGCCCTGGCCGATCAGCGCGTCCTGCTGGGCCTTCTGCCCGGCGCCCTGGGCCTGCTCGAGCATCAACAGCATCCCCTTGCGGCTGGCGCCGGTTGACCCGAACGCGCCGCACTTGATCAGTGCCTCGATCGCCTTCTTGTTCACGGCCCGGCTGTCGACGCGCGAACAGAAGTCGAACAGGTTGAGGAAGGTACGGCGGCTGGGGGTCGGGTGGGAGGGATCGTCATAGTCGCCCCTCGCGCGTTTGATCGCCTCCACCGCCTGATAGCCAACGCCTTTGACGGCGTCGAGCCCGAAGCGGATGTTCCCGTCGACCACCACGAACTCGTGGTCTGAGAGGTTCACGTCTGGCGGGAGGATCGAGATCCCCATCTGCTCGGCCTGGGAGACGAAGAACGGAACCTTGTCCTTGGTGTCCATGACCGAGGAGATCAGCGCGGCCATGTACTCGGCCGGATAGCTGGCCTTCAGCCAGGCCGTCCGGTACGCGATCAGCGCGTAGCAGGCGGCATGCGAGCGGTTGAAGCTGTAGTCCGCCGAGCGCTCGTTGGTCGTCCACAGCCATTCGATCACCTGCTCGCTGGTGCCCGACGCGCGACAGCCGGCCACGAACTCCGGCTTGAGCTTGGCCATCGCCTCGCGGTTCTTCTTGCCGATCGCCTTGCGCAGGTCGTCGGCCTTGGCGCCGCTGAAGCCGGCGATCTCCTTGGCGATCTGCATGGCCTGTTCCTGGTAGAGGATCACGCCCTTGGTGGCCTCGAGGATCGGGCGCAATCGCTCGTCCGGGTAGGAGATCGAGTCGGGATTGTGCTTGCCGCGGGCGTACGTGGGGATCTGGTCCATCGCTCCGGGGCGGTACAGCGCGTTGAGCGCCACCAGGTCGTCGAACTCGTCCGGCTTGACCTTCTTGAGCGCCTCGCGCATGCCCTCGGACTCGAACTGGAACACCCCCACCGAGTCGCCGCGGGCCATCATCTCGTAGGTCGGCCCGTGATCCAGCGGCAGGTTCGCCATGTTGGGCCGCTCGCCACTGGAACGCTCGATGATGTCGAGCGCATCCTCGATCACGTCCAGGTTGCGCAGCCCCAGGAAGTCCATCTTCAGCAACCCGAGCTGCTCGACCGGCTTCATCGAGAACTGAGTGACGGTGCGGAACACCCGCTCGCCGTTCTCGTCGCTGCCGGCGTCGGCGATCTGGAGCGGCACGATGTCGGTGAGCGGGCGGTCGGCGATGACGACGGCGGCGGCGTGGATCGAGGAGTTGCGCACGATGCCCTCGAGGCCCTGCGCCACCTCGACGATCTGCTTGGCGGTGGGGTCGCGATCGACCTCGGCGCGCAGCGGCTGCCCCGGCTTCAGGCAGTCCTCGAAGCTCGGCGGACGGCCCATGATCGGGTCGGGGATCAGCTTGGCCAGGCGGTCGCCCGCACCGTAGTCGTGGCCCAGGACGCGGGCGGCATCGCGGGTGGCGGCGCGCGGGAACATCTTGCCGAAGGTCACGATCTGCGCCACCGACTCCTTGCCGTACTTCTCGATCACGTAGCGGATCACCCGCTCGCGCCCCCGCACCGAGAAGTCGATGTCGATGTCCGGCATCGACACCCGCTCGGGGTTCAGGAAGCGCTCGAACAGCAGCCCGTAGCGCAGAGGATCAACGTCGGTGATCTGCAGCGAGTAGGCGACGAGCGACCCGGCCGCCGACCCGCGGCCCGGGCCCACGGCGATGCCGGAGTCCTTGGCGTGCTTGACGAAGTCCCAGACGATCAGGAAGTAGCCGCTGAAACCCATACGCTCGATCACCTCGAGCTCGTACTCGGCCCGCTCCAGCGCCTGGGCCGGCGGCGGGATCGCCGTAGCGCTCGCGCAGGCCGTCGAGCACCCGCGCACGCAGGTACTCGTTCTCGCTCTCGCCGCCCGGCGTCGGATAGCGCGGGATCAGCTGGCGTCCGAGCTCGAGCTCGACGTCGCAGCGCTCCGCGATCTCGACCGTCGAGGCGAGCGCCTCGGGCCACTCGGCGAACGCGCGGGCCATCTCCTCGCTTGAGCGCAGGTAGAACTCGTTGGCCTCGAAGCTGATCTTCGGCTGGCTGAGCGTGGACTTGGTCTGCACGCACAGCAGGGCGGCGTGGTGGCTGTAGTCCTCCCGTCGCAGGTAGTGGACGTCGCCCGTCCCGACCAGCGGCCGCCCCACCTCGCGCGCGATCTCCACGATCCCCTCGTTGGCCTGATCCTGCGCCGCCACGCCGTTCTTCTGGACCTCGAAGTACACGTTGTCGGCACCGAATGCCTGCATCAGCTCATCGGCGTGGGACCGGGCCTGGCGCTTCCGTCCCTCGAGCAGGTGCTGGCAGAAACGCGACTGAAGGCACCCCGTCAGCACGATGACGCCCTCGGCATGAGAGGCCATCTGGGCCATGTCGACGGACGGCTTGCCGCGCTGATAACCCTCGAGGAAGCCGTCCGAGCACAGCTTGACCAGATTGCGGTAGCCGGCCGGAGTGGCGGCGAGCAGCGTCAGGTGAAACCGGTCAAGCCGTCCCGGTGCCCGGCGCACGTGATCGTCGACCACGTACACTTCGCAGCCGAGGATCGGCTTGACGTTGTGCCGCCGCGCCGCCGTGAACAGCTCGACGGCCCCGTTCATCACGCCGTGGTCGGTCAGCGCGACCGCCGGCTGCTCGAACGCCGCGGCTCGCGCGACCAGCGCGTCGACGTTGCACGCGCCGTCGAGCAGCGAGTACTCGGAGTGGACATGCAGGTGGACGCAGGGAGACGGCGTCAAATCAAGAGATCCGGGATTCGCGGAACGGGGGTTCGGGCCAGACCGTGAGCCTGTTATCCGAGCATAGGCACCGGCTCGGATGGAGGCCTCCCCCCCGCGCGGTTTTCAGCCGCACTGTGCGCGATCGAGCCACTGGCGGATGAGCACGACCGGCCGCGCTTCCCCCTCGAGCCGCGCTCGGCGCCCGGCGAGGACGCCGAGAAGCTCGTCCGCGGGACACACCACGACAGTCGTCACGGGGCCGTGCGGCAACTCGGTCGAGACCAGGGGCGGCTTCGCGTCGCGGATATGGAGGTAGACGCTCGGCGCCGCGAGCGCCGGATCGCGATGGGCCATCGTGAAGCGCTCGCCAGCCGTCCAGCTCGGATCGATCGCGCTCGCCGCCAGTGTCAGGGTGAGCAGAGGATCGAGCTTCACGCCGGCGGCGATCAGATCGTCCAACGTGAGCCGGGCGCTCACCAGGTGGTCGAGCGCCGCCAGGCGCCGGCGGTCGCCCCGGACGCTCGCTCGCCGGCGGGAGGGCAGGCGCCGCCGCCAGCGGCCCGCGACCAACAAGCGAGCCACGCCGGCCAGGTCGCCGGTCAGCTGGAAGTCGACTTCGGCCGGCGGCCTCGGCGCATTGCCGAGCTCGACGTGAATGGTCCCGCTCCCCACGGTCACCCGCGCACACACGAGGTCGCCCAGGACGAGGTCGTAGGCCACCGCGTGCGGGTCGGCAGCGCGCTGGGCCGGGAGCAGCGCCAGCAGCAGCCGCCCAGCCGCGGTGGGGTCCTTGCCCGCGAGCGTGCGGAACGACTTGTCGAGCCACGGCCCCGGCGGTCGCGACGGCGCGGGGGGTTCAGCGGGCAGAGACTCTGGCGCCGGCTCGGCGGGTGGCTGGGCGGGCGCAGGGGTCCGCTCGCGGAGTCTGGCCAGAGCCTCGCTCAGCCGCTCGGCCTCGACCCGGTCGGCCGGTGCCTGCGGGCCCCCGACCGCTCCGCGGGCGACCGGCTGGCTGACCGGGGCGCCCGCCACCGGCGGGAGGGGCTCCGGGGACGCCGCCGGCGCGGCGGGCTCAGGCGACGCGGGCGGCTCTGGCGACGCGGCCCGCTCTGGCGAGGCGGCCCGCTCGGGCGACGCGGGCGGCTCGGGCGACGCGGCCGGCTCGGGCGACGCGGCCCGCTCTGGTGACGCGGCCCGCTCTGGCGACGCGGCCGGCGCGGCCGGCCGGAGCTGGCGCAGCTCCGCCCGGACCAGCTCGATGGCCTCGTAGGCGCGCTCGGATCGGCGCCGCTGCGCTTCGCTCTCCTCGCGCGCCGCGCTCAACTCGGCCTCGAGGATGGCGAGGCGGGAATCGGCCGGCTCGCCCCGCCGCCGCACCATGCGCGCCTCGAGGAGAAGGGCCGCCCGGTCGGCGGCGCGCTCGGCGGGCACGGGCGCGTCGCCGGCCGGTGGGGCGCTGTGAGCGGCTCGGTGCAGATCGAGCTCGAGGCGGCCGACCCGGCCGCCGCGCGGATCACCCGCGGGCGCGGGAGCCGGCCCGGCGGCGCGACGCTCGGCGTCGGCGCGAGCCGCCTCGGCGGCGGCGGCCAGGTGCTGGGCCTCGTCGACGGCGCGGCGCATGCGGATGAGCTCGCGCTCGAGATCGGCCACCCGCTCGTGCAGCGCGCCCAGGTCGTGCTGGGCGACCCGCGTCTGCGTCGCCAGCTGCTGCTCGAGGTCGCCGCGGAGAGCGCGCTCGGCGTGCAGGTGCTGCTCGGCGATCCGCAGCCGACGCTCGCGTTCGGCGTTCGATCCGCGCAGCCGCTCGGCGTGCGCGCGCGCCTCGTCCAGCTCGCGCTGGAGGCGCTCGACGTCCGCCGCCAGCTCGGCCGCCCGCCGCGCGGTCTCGGGGGACGGCTCCGACCCGCGCGTCCGGCGCTCTTCGAGCTTCCTCCGGACCCGGCCCCTCCGGCGGACTCTCCACCTCCCCGATCGGGAGCGGGACCATCACCCCGCCGAGCTGGAGAAACGTCCGGCCCGGCAGGATCGGCGCGAGCACGGCGGGAACCGAGAAGGTCATCCGCCAGGTCCCGGGCGCCGCGCCGGTGAGCGAGGGCGGCTCGGGCATGGCGGGGAACCGCCGCCGGCCGGCCTCGGTGTCCACCACGAGCATCGCCTGGCCCCGCAGTTCCGGCCGGCGTCGGCGCCACCGCCCGATCACCCGCACGGTCACGCTCCAGCCGCCTTCCGAGAGGCATTCGACCGCCTCGATCCCGAGTGCGGAGGGGAGATCGCTCATCAGCGCGGACGGTAAGCCCGCACGCGGACGGTAAGCCCGCGACGCCGACGCGGACGCGCGCCCGCGGACGGACGCTGCCATCCCGCGCCCGGACGCGGCCATCCCCAGCCCGGACGCGGCCATCCCAGCCCGGACGCGGCATCCCCCGCCCCGGCTCGGGGCAAATTCCGCCATTTCGCTACGAGCTACGGCCGATCGCCGGATTCTGCCTTCCACAGAGGCACGATCCGTCAACACGCACCGCCGGCGGTTGCCATTGGCGGAAGTTGCCCCTGCCCGCCCGCATTGCCATGAAATTGCCGCTGGCGGACATTGCCCCTGCCAGCCCGTATGGCGATGAAATTTCCGCCATTGCCACCCACGGTGGGGTTGCTGTGACGGATTTTTCGCGTGTGGCGGGAAGAATCCGTCACGTGGCGAGATCCGGCGACCGAGTGGCGGAAATTTCGCGTTCGGGGCGATCCGGGGGCGGGCGGGGTCAGGCGAGGGGCGAGGTCCCGCGAGGGGCGGGGTCAGGCGAGGGCGGTCGGGGTCGGCGGGGAGCGGTAGGGCGCGAAAGGCGACGCCGGCGAGGATCGCGAACCTGCGGTCCGGGGAGCACCAGAAGTGAACCTACGGTCCGGGGGGCACCCGAAACGAACCCACGGCCGGGCGCCACCTGAACGTGCGCCGGGCGCGGGATCGAACAGCTCAGTCGCGGTCGGAGCGCGCCGCGTGCGCCACCGCCACGCCGCCCACGATCACCCCGCCGGCCAGCGCCACGATGGCCGCCTTGCGCGCGGCACCGGGATAGCGACCGCGTATGTAGAACTTGGCGCCCTGCCAGATGATGAAGCCGAGAAGCTTGTAACCCATTTCGGCATGCTACCCCCCATCCGCGTCGCGCAGTCGCCAGGCCATCCGGGACTGCAGCGACCACAGCTCAATGAAGCCGGGCGAGGCGGCCTGGGCGAACAGCCCGCCCGACTCGGCGAAGGTGGCGAGTTGGGCATCGTAGACCGCGTGCGGCGAGGAGCGGGTGACCGCGCGGGCCGAGCCCTTGTACAGCTTGATCCCGATCGACCCGGTGACCTGGGCATTGGCCGCCTCCATGTAGGCGTCCAAATCGCTCCGCAGCGGATCCCACCACAGGCCGGCGTACACCAGATAGGCCCACTTCTGGTCGAGCACCGGCTTCAGCTGGTTCTGGTGAATCGTGCCGACCAGCGTCTCGAGCTCGCGATGGGCGAGCAGAAGGATGGCCGCCGCGGGGACCTCGTAGATGTCGCGGACCTTCAGCCCGACGATCCGGTCCTCGATGTGGTCGACGATCCCGATCCCGTGCCGGGCGCCTATCTCCCCCGCCCGCTCGAGCAGTGAAACGAGCCCGAGCCGCTCGCCGTTGAGCGCCACCGGCACTCCCCGCTCGAACTCGACCGTGACCATCTCGGGCTCGTCCGGCGCCTCCTCGGGGCGGGTGACCAACTGGAACACGTCGTCCTCGGGCGCGTGGTCGAGCTCCTCGATCCAGCGTCCCTCGCTCGAGCGTCCCCACAGGTTGTCGTCGATCGAATACGGCGCCTGTTCGGTGCCGCCCTTGACCGGGATCCCATGTTCGCGCGCGTAGGCGACCTCCTCGTCGCGCCCCATGCGCCAGCCCCGCACCGGGGCGATCACACGCAGCTCCGGTCCGAGCGTGGCCACGGTGGCGTCGATCCGCACCTGGTCGTTCCCCTTGCCGGTACAGCCGTGGGCGACCGTGTCGCACCCGGACCGGCGCGCGTACTCGACGGCCAGCTTGGCGATCAGCGGACGGCCGAGCGCGGTGAACAGCGGATAGCCGAGCCCGTAGGTCCCGTTGGCCTTGATCGCGGGCACGATGTATTCGCGGGCGAACTCCTCGCGCGCGTCCACCACGTGGCAGTCGAGCGCGCCCAGCCGGAGGGCCTTGCCGCGAATCACCTCGTAGTCCTCCCCCGGCTGGCCCAGGTTCACGGTCAGCGCCACGACCTCCGCCTGATACTGCTCCTGGATCCACTTGAGCATCACGCTGGTGTCCAGCCCCCCGCTGTAGAGCAGCAGCACTCGGTTGACGTGCGCGGGATCGGCCTCGTAGGTGGTCGTGGGCAGGTGGTGTTCGTTCATGACGCGAAGGTCTCCTTGACTAGGCGTCGCTGCCCCGTGGACGCGAACTCGGCGAAGCTGCCGGCGAACTCGGAGCGCGCCGCACGCTCGTCCTCGGCCAGACGCGCGATCAACGCCCCCATCGCCATCAGCGCGCGCTCTGCCGACTCGGCCTTGCGCCACCTCGGACCCGAGCGAGCGCAGCAGGGCAACCTGCACCTCGCGATCCTGATGGCGGCCGAGCACGTCCTGTAGGCCCTTGAGGGTCTTGATCATCGGCTTGACCACCTCGCCGGGAAACAGCGGCGCGCCGAACAGCTCGAGCAGGTAGCGGAGCTCCTTGCCCTTCTTGCGCAGCTCGTGGTAGTCCTCGGCCGGGCTCGCGTCGTCGATCGCGTCGCCCATCCGGACCATCTTCCGGTACACCTTGCGGATTCGCTGGCCGGCCACCGCGCCGATCGGCCGCGCCGCGTCGGGCCGGTCGTCCTCGGCGACGCGTCCTCGAGGCCGTCCAGGAACGACGCGCCAGGCGGCCAGCAGGTCCGTGGCGCGCTTGGAGCGCAGCGCCGCGACCAGCTCGGCGTGCGCCTGCACCCGCCGCGCGCGCAACACGCCCAGCAGCGGGTCCAGATCCCCTCGCATGTCCTCGAGCACGAGCGCGCGCATGGCGTCGAACTCGAGCACGTAGACGTCGAGGTCACGGGCGTCGCCGGTGGCCTGCTGCAGCCAGCGGAACTCGGCGCGGAAGTGCGCGCAGCCTCGACGGCGGGAACACTCCCTTCAGCTCGCGCTGAACTGCGCGTGAGCGCCGCACGGAGACCCGCAGATCGTGCAGGAACTCGCTGTCGAGGTCCTCGATGGTGCCCTCGAGGTTCGCCTCGATCACCTCGAGCAGCGCGCGCAGGACCGCCGCGGCGGCGGCGTCGGCCCGCTCCTCGGCGCGAAGCGGAACGTCGATCCTTGACGGGAAGCCGCCCGGCACACCGCCCGCCACCCTGACCGCCTCGTCGACCAGCGGCTCCTCTGCGGGCTTGAATCCAAGCTCCTGCTCGAGCGTGAGCTGAACGCTATGCGCAGCTCTTTCTCGTAGCCGCGGACCGGAATGATCCGAAGCCGCGGGCGCAGCGGCGATGGCACTGCCCGTCGGCCCGGGCAGCGACGTCTCCTCGAGCGCGAGGCGCACCACGGTCTTCTGCTCGCTGTCGAGGACCGACATCCGCCGCTCGCGGGAGTGGACCTGGACCAGCGGAAGCAGGGCGCGAATGTCGGTCAGCTCGCGCAGCGAGTCGCGCAGCGGCCCGGGCTCGAGGTCGGCCGGCGAACAGCGGCATCCGCGG
This sequence comes from uncultured Solirubrobacterales bacterium, assembly GCA_963757795.1. Taxonomy (GTDB): domain Bacteria; phylum Actinomycetota; class Thermoleophilia; order Solirubrobacterales; family Solirubrobacteraceae; genus Palsa-465. Next base: position 156,109 of record CAVWSI010000005.1, read on the forward strand.
CGGTGGTGTCGCCAGCGACGCCCGCACCGACCCGCTGTCGCGCTCGAGGAGCGACAGCGTGCCGTCCTCGTGCACCAGCGACAAGCCGGCGCCGTGCAGCAGCCCGTCGAACGTGTCGTAGTAGTTGCGTACGTGCTCGCCCTGCACGCCGTCCTGGATGGGCAGCGCGGCCGCGAGCGCCTCGCCGGCGCCCCGCAGCGTCATCTGCTCGGGCAGCAGCAGGTCCGAGCCGCTCATGGCGACAGCGCTCGCAGCCGGCGCACCGCCTCGTCGATCTCCTCGTCGGAGACGATCAGCGGCGGCTCGAGCGCGGATCGTCGCCGGCCCGGTGGCGTTGACGACGAGCCGCTGCTCGAGCAGCGCCCGCCGGGCCAGCTCAGCGGCGCCGAGGCCGTCGGCCACGTCGATGGCGAGCATCAGCCCGCGTCCGCGCACGGCGGCCACGTACGGCAGCCCGGCCAGCGCCCGACGCAAGCCGCTCGCCGGCGCGCGCGCACCCGCGCCAGCAGCTCCGGGTCCGAGCAGATCTCGAGCGCCACGAGCGCGCTCGCCGCGATCACCGGCCCGCCGGCGAACGTCGATCCGTGGTCGCCGGGCTGGAACACGTCGGCGAGCCGCGGCCCGGTGATCGAGCGCGCCGATCGGCAGTCCGCCCGCCGAGCGCCTTGGCGCTGGTCATCGCGTCGGGCACGCACGCCGGTCTGCTCGTAGGCCCACAGCGTCCCCGTCCGGCCCATCCCGGTCTGGATCTCGTCGAAGATCAGCGCGGCGCCCGTGCGATCGCAGGCCTCGCGGGCGGCGAGCAGCAGCTCGTCGGACAGCACGTGGATCCCGGTCTCGCCCTGGATCGGCTCGAGCAGCACGGCCGCGGTGTGATCGTCGACGGCGGCCTCCAGAGCGCGCCGGATTCTTCGGCACGACGACGAACCCCGGCACGAGCGGCGCGAACGGCGCCTGCTTCGACTCCTGCGGCGTGGCCGACAGCGCGCCGTAGGTGCGCCCGTGGAACGCCGCCCTGGAGCACGACCACGTCGACCCCTGGGGCCGGGCCCGGCGGGCCAGCTTGATCGCCGCCTCGTTGGCCTCGGCGCCCGAGTTGCACAAGAACACCTTGCCGCCCAGCGAGCTCTCGGCCAGCCGCGCCGACAGCCTCAGTCGCCGGCTCGGTGTAGTACAGGTTGGTGACGTGGGTGAGCCGGCCGACCTGCTCGCGCACGGTCTCGACGATCCGCGGATGGCAGTGGCCGACGTTCAGCACCGAGATCCCGGCCAGGAAGTCCAGGTACTCGTTGCCGTCGGCGTCCCACAGCCGGCAGCCCGCGCCGCGCACGAACTCGACCGGGTTGCGCACGTAGGTGGGCGCGGCATGCGCGCGCCTCGAGCGCCTGCAGCTCGGCCAGGCTCATCGCCGCCGGCCCGATCTTGGTGCCCTGGCCGGCGTCGGTGAACAGCTCGAGCAGCAGCGAGTGCGGCACCCGCCCGTCCACGATGTGCGCGAACGACACGCCGCCGTGGATGGCGTCCACGCAGGCCTCGAGCTTCGGCCGCATGCCGCCGGCGATCCCCGGCCAGCAGCTGCTCGACGGCGTCGACGCCCGCCTCGGAGACGACGCTGGCGGGATCGGCGGGATCGCGCAGCCAGCCCGGCACGTCGGTGAGGAACATCAGCTTGTAGGCCTCGAGCGCGCGCGCCACCGCGCCGGCCGCCTCGTCGGCGTTGATGTTGTACGAGTGGCCCTCGCGGTCGGCGCCGACGCTGGCCACCACCGGGATGTAGTCCTGCGCGACGTGGGTCAGCACGTCGACGTCGACGCGCTCGATCGCGCCGACGAAGCCGATGTCCTGGCCGCTCGGGGCGACCTTGCGCGCCGCGCGGAACAGCAGGCCGTCGTCGCCGCACAGCCCGATGGCCGGCTGGCCGTGGCGGTTGATCAGCAGCACGATGTCCTTGTTGACCTTGCCGACCAGCACCATCTTGGCCACTTCGACCGTCTCCTGGCTGGAAACCCGCAGGCCGTCGACGAACTGCACGGGCAGGTCGAGCCGCTGCATGTAGCTGGTGATCTCGGGGCCGCCGCCGTGGACGATCACCGGGTTCATCCCGACGTACTTGAGCAGCACGACGTCGCGCGCGAACTCCTCCTTGAGCGCGCGCGTCGATCATCGCCGCGCCGCCGTACTTGATCACCACGGTCTTGCCGTGGAACTCGCGGATGTAGGGCAGCGCCTCGAGGAGCGTGGCGACGTCCGCGCACTGCGGCGTCTCCGTCATGAGGTCGGCGGGCTCAGGTGGTGTACTCGGCGTTGAGCGTCACGTACTCATGGCCCAGGTCGGAGAAGAAGCGCTCGGTCTCCGCGCCTTCTCCCGGGAGGCCGATCTCGTACTCGATCTCGTCGTGCTGCACCGCCTCGCGCAGCGCGTCGGCGTCGTGCTGGACGTACGCGCCGCGGCGACACACCTCGACTCCCTCGATGGCGACGTCGACCGCCAGCGGCGCGGTGCCGGGCATGGCCATGCCGACCGCCTGCACGATCCGGCCCCAGTTCGGATCGCCGCCGTACAGCGCGGTCTTGACCAGCGGCGAGTCGGCGACAGCGTGCGCGACACGGTGCACCGCCCGGTCGTCTCCCCCGCGCACGACGACGCGACCGATGCGGCGCGCGCCCTCGCCGTCGCGCACGATGTACAGCGCGAGTTGGCGCAGCAGCGCGTCGAGCGCCTCGCCGAAGCGCAGCTCGTCGTCGGTCTCGGGCTCGATCGCGACGCCCGACTCGCCGCTGGCCTGGAGGATCACGGTGTCGCTCGGTGGACAGCTGGCCGTCCACGCTGACGCGCTCGAACGAGCGCTTGACGGTGACGCCGAGCAGCAGGTCGCACGGTCTCGGGCGACAGCGCCGCGTCGGTCTGCACGAAGCACAGCAGGGTGGCGAAGTCCGGCGAGATCATGCCGGCGCCCTTGGCCTGCGCGGTCAGGCGCACCGTCCCCGCCGAGCTCGACGTCGAGGCAGGCGTGCTTGTCGAGCGCGTCGGTGGTCCGGATCGCGTCGGCGAAGTCGCGCTCGCCGTCGGGGCTCAGCGCATGCGTGGCGGCGACGATCCCCTGCATGACCGAGTCATCGGCAGCGGCACCCCGATCACGCCGGTCGAGGCGACGGCCACCGCGCTCTCGGCCCGACGCCCGAGGCGCGATCGCGCCGCCCCCTGCATCTTGGCCGCGTTCTCGTAGCCGGGGCGGCCGGTGGCGGCGTTGGCGTTGCCCGAGTTGACGACGACGGCGCGGATCCCGTCCAGCGTGCAGCGCTCGCGGCAGAGCAGCACCGGAGCCGACTGCGTGCCCGAGCGGGTGAAGCGCGCCGCGCTGGTCGGTGGCGGCGCGTCCGAGACGAGCAGGCCGAGGTCGCGCTGCGCCGCTCGGCTTGATCCCGCAGGCGACGCCGGCGGCGCGGAAGCCCTCGCGGCAGGCCGCCGGCCGCGCTCGGTGACGTTGGCCGGCACCTCGATCCAGCGCGAGCTGAAGAACGGCTGCGTGGCGGTCAAGCGATCGCCTCACGCTCGCGCGTCCGCGCCGGCTCCGATGCCCTCGTCCTCGGGCAGGCCGAACATCAGGTTGAGGTTCTGCACGGCCTGCGAGGCGGCGCCCTTCCACAGGTTGTCGATCGCGGCGAACACGATCACGCGGCCGGTGCGCGGGTCGCGGTGGACCGAGATCCGGCAGATGTTCGTCTCGCGCACGTCGCGCACGCCGGGCGGCGTCGGCGGCCAGCTCGACGAACGGCTCCTCGGCGTAGGCCTCGGCGTACAGCTGCTCGAGGTCGTCGATCGGTCGTCCGGCGGCGGTCACGTAGCACGAGACGAGCTCGCCCTGGTCGAGCGGCACGCAGGTGCGGCGACGAACGTGACCAGCACGTCGGCGCCGAGCGCCGCCAGCTCCTGCTCGATCTCGGGGATGTGGCGGTGGCGCGGCACGCCGTAGGCGTTGACGTTCTCGTCGGCGGTGACGAAGTGCGTCTTCTCGTTCGGGGCGCGGCCCGCGCCCGACACGCCGGACTTGGCGTCGATGACCACGTCCTCGATCAGCCCCGGCGCGCGCCAGCGGCGCGAGCGCCAGCAGCGTGGCGGTCGGGTAACAGCCCGGGTTGGCCACCAGGTCGGCGCCGCGGATCTGCTCGCGGTAGCGCTCGGGCAGCCCGTACACCGCGCCGCTCAGCAGCTCGGGCGCTTGGTGCTCGCGATACCACTGGCCGTACACGGCGGCGTCGTGCAGGCGGAAGTCGGCGCTCAGGTCGACCACGCGGACCCCGCGCGCCGCGCAGCTCGGCGACCAGCGGCGCGGCCGCGCCGTGCGGGTAGGCGACGACGGCCGCGTCGACGTCGGCGTGGCGATCGAGGTCGAGCTCCTCGAGCTCGAACGGCACCCGATGGTGGGGATAGAGGTCGTCGAGCCGACGGCCGTGGTCGCTGCGGGCGGTGAGGGCCTTGAGCTCGAACGACGGGTGACGATGGAGCAGACGCGCGGTCAGCGCGCCCGTGAAGCCGGCGGCACCGAACACCGACACGCTAGGCGGCACGGATCCTCCCTCCGAGCTCGGCTTCCAGCGCCGCGGCGATCGCGTCGCGGCGCTCGGCCACCTCCTCGTCGGTGAGCGTGCGGTCGGTGGCGCGGTAGGTGAGGCGCAGGGCAAGCGACACGTTGCCCTCGCCGAGTCGCTCGGGGTCGCGGTAGACGTCGAACACCTCGACGCCGGCCAGCAGCGGCCCGCCGGCGCGCCGGACGGTGCCGATCACGGCCGCCGCGCTGACCCTCTCGGAGATCACGACGGCGAGATCCTCGCGCACGTCGGGGAAGCCGCTCACCTCGCGATACAGCGGGACCGGCGGCGTGGGCACCGCGTCGAGGTCGAGCTCGAACGCCGCCACCGTGTCGCGCAGATCCCACTCGGCGGCGACCAGCGGGTGGATCTCGCCGATCCATCCCACCGGCTGACCGCCGACGGACGATCTGCGCCGAGCGACCGGGGTGCAGGAACGGCTCGGCTCGCCGGCGCGACCGTCCACGCCACGCGCAGCGTGTCGAGCAGCCCGGCCAGCACGCCCTTGGCCGCGAAGAAGTCGACGGCACGCTGCTGCGGCTCGCGCCAGCTGGGAGAGCGGGCGTGCCGATCAGGAGCGCGCCGACGTGGTAGGGCTCGCGCGGCAGCTTTCCGTCGCCGTCGGGCAGGTAGACCGCGCCGGCCTCGAACAGGCGCAGCGTGCTCGCGCCGCGCGCCCGATTGTGACGAGCGACGTCCAGCAGCGACCCGAGCAGGGTCGTGCGCAGACGCGACAGGTCGGTCGAGATCGGATTCTCGAGCTCGAGCGCCGTCCGCAGAGGGTGGTCCGGGCCGAGGCGCAGGCGGTCGGGCAGCTCGGGGCTGGCGAAGCTCCAGCCGACGATCTCGTGCAGGCCCTGGGCGGTGAGCGCGTCGGCGGCGCGTCGGCGCAGTCGCTGGCGCTCGGTCAGGCGGCCCGAGGCGCCGTGGCGGGAGGGGAGCGTCGCCGGCAGCTTCTCGAGCCCGTCGATCCGCGCGACCTCTTCGATCAGGTCGGCCTCGCGGGTGACGTCGCCGCGCCGGAACGCGGGGACGGTCACGTCGAGCCCGTCGCCGGCGTCGGCGGTCCCGAATTCGAGCGCGTTCAGGATCTCCCGGCAGCGCTCGCGCGGGATCGGCGCGCCCAGGAGCGACTCGATCCGGGCGTCGCGCAGGCGGATCGTCTTCGGCGGCGGTCCATCACCGCCGACGTCGATCGTCCCGGGGTGCAGGCGGGCGCCGGTCAGCTCGAGCATCAGCGCCGTGGCCAGGGCCTGCGCCTCCATCGCCTGCTCGGGCTGAAGCTGCTTCTCGAAGCGGCCCGACGCCTCGCTGCGCAACCCGAGCTTGAGCGACGTGCGATGGATGTTCGCCCCGTTCCAGTTGGCCACCTCCATCAGGACGCGGGTCGTGCCGGCGTGCACCTCGCTGCGCGCTCCGCCCATGATTCCGGCGATCGAAGTGGGGCCGTCGGCATCCTCGATCAGGACCATGTCGTGGTCGAGCGTCCGGACCTGACCGTCGAGCGTCTCGATCTGCTCGCCGTCGCGCGCTCGCCGCACCGTGAGACGCGCGCCGGCCACCCGGTCGAGGTCGAACGCGTGCAGCGGCTGTCCGGTGAGCAGCATCACGTAGTTGGTGATGTCGACGACGTTCGAGATCGGCCGCTGGCCGGCCGCCGTCAGCCGCGCCTTGAGCCACGGCGGGCTCGGTCCGATCTTCACGTACTCGAACACGCGCGCGGTGAAGCGCGGGCACAGGTCGGGACACTCCACCGTGATCGCTCGCATTCTGCACATCGCCCGCCGTGCCCGGATCCTCGCTCCAGGGAGGCGCCGCCAGCGGCGCGCCGGTCGCCGCATGCGTCTCGCGGGCCACGCCGTAGACGCCGAGGCAGTCGGGCCGGTTCGAGGTGATCTCTAGCTCGAGCACGTCGGTGGCGATCGGGAGGACCTCCTGGAGCGGCGTGCCGGGGTGCAGTCCGTCCGGCTCGAGCACCATGATCCCGGCATGCTCAGTGCCGATCGCGACCTCGTCCTCGGCCAGGATCATTCCGTTCGACTCGACGCCACGGAGTTTGGCCTTGCCCAGCTTGGACCCGTCGGGCATCACCGCGCCGGGCTTCGCCACCGCCACCGTCTGCCCGGCGGCGACGTTGGGCGCGCCGCACACGATCTGCGACGGAGCCTGATCACCGATGTCGACCAGGCACACGCTGAGGCGGTCCGCGTTCGGATGCTGCTCGGCCTCTAGCACCCGGCCGACCACGAAGTTCTCGAGCGCGTCGACGCCGTGGCGCAGCACCGCCTCGACCTTGGTCCCGGTCATCGTCAGCCGGTCGGCGATCGCGTGCGTGTCGAGCGGCGGGTCGACGTAGTCGCGCAGCCAGTTCAGCGGGACGCGCATCAGCCGAACTGCTCCAGGAGGCGCACGTCGTTGTCGTAGAACATCCGCAGATCCGGGACGCCGTGCTTGAGCATGGCGATCCGCTCGATCCCCATCCCGAACGCGAAGCCCTGGATGCGCTCGGGGTCGTAGCCGTACTCGCGCACGTACTCGAACACGTTCGGGTCCACCATCCCGGCGCCCAGGATCTCAATCCAGCCTTCGCCCTTGCAGATCGGGCAACGGGTTCCGTCGGCCAGTGAAGCCCTCGAGTGCAGTTGAAGCACGATACGTCGACCTCGACGCTCGGCTCGGTGAACGGGAAGAAGTGCGGGCGCATGCGAACCTCGCGCTCCTCGCCGAAGACCGCGCGGGCGAACGCGAGCAGCGTGCCCTGCAGGTCACCCAGCGTGATGTCGGTGTCGACCGCGAGCCCCTCCATCTGGTGGAACTGAGGCGTGTGGGTGGCGTCGTTGTCGGGCCGGTACACCCGACCCGGGATCACGATGTAGAGCGGCGGCGGGTCGAGTTCCATGGCGCGCACCTGAACCGGGGAGGTGTGCACCCTGAGCAGGCGGGCGTTCTGGTCGAAGATGTCGGGCGCCGGCTGCACGTAGAAGGTGTCGGACATCAAGCGCGAGGGATGTGTCGAATCGAAGTTGAGTGCCTCGAAGTTGTAATAGACGGTCTCCACCTCGGGCCCCTCGGCGACGTTGAAACCGAGCCCGATGAACACGTCCTCGATCTCCCGCTGAACCTGGGTGGTCAGGTGCAGGCGGCCGATCTGCGGCAGCGGGTCGCCGGGCAGGGTGATGTCGACGCGGTCGCGCTCGAGGCGCTGCTCGAGCTCGCGCGCCGCCAGTTGCTCGGCGCGCCGCTCGATCGCTGCTTCCAGCGTCTTGCGAGCCTGGTTGGCCGCCTTGCCGGTGGCCGCGCGCTCCTCCGGTGCAAGCTCGGCGACGTTGCGCAGGAGATTGGGCAGCTCGGCCTTGCGCCCCAGATACTGGATGCGCACGTCCTCCAGTGCCTGGGTGTCGGCTGCGCCGGCGATCGCGTCTTCCGCCTGGGCGCGTATCTGCTCGATTCGCTGGGTCATTCCGGCGCCATCCTACGGCTCAGCTCGTACAGGGCAATGGTGGCGGCCATGGCCGCGTTCAGGGAGTCGATCTGGATCGGGATGTGAGCCTGATGATCGGCGCAGGCAACGACCTCGTCCGGGAGGCCATCACGCTCGCCGCCGATCATCACAGTGAGGTCTTTGGCGCTGGAGCTATCAAATACGTAGCCTGAGCGCCAAAGTCCATCCAAGGGCACACCGGCACGCGGCACGAGCGCGATCTTCTCGCCGGGGAGCTGGCTCACATCGGCCCGCGAGAGCGCGAGCGAGAACATCGCGCCCATGCTAGCCCGGACGGCTTTCGGCGAGTACGGGTCGGCCGTCCCCGGCCCGAACGCGACGCAAGAAGCTCCGAACGCCTCCGCACTGCGCAGCACCGCGCCCACGTTCCCGGGGTCGTGCAGGCCGTGCAGGTACACGCACAGCGGCCCGACCGGGGCGTCCGCCCACCGCTCCTAGTAGACCGCGAGCGTCCGCGTGCCCGAGCCGAGGCCCGATGCGCTGGCCAGCGCATCCGCGTCGACCTCCACCCCGGGTAAGCCGCTGCCCGCCGCGGCATATCGCTCGATGGCGATCCACCCTTGCCGATCGGCCACTGACAACAAATCCTCACCCTCAGCCACGAACAACCCGGAACGATCGCGCCAGCGGCGGCGCATCGCGGAGCTTGCGGATCTCCTTCAGCTTCTGGTTGTGGTGGCTGGTGATCGGTCATAAAAAAAGCGCCTCTCCGGTTGGAGCGGCGCCCGATTGGCGGTGCTGGCTGGTCGGCGTCTCGTCAGCCGGCCGCCAGCGCCTCGCGGGCGCGGTCGGCAAAGCGTCGGAAGGTGTCGCCGTCACGCACGGCGATGTCGGCGAGGATCTTGCGGTCGAGCTCGACGCCGGCAAGCTGCAGACCGTGCATGAACTGCGAGTACGACATGCCGTTCTGGCGCGCCGCCGCGTTGATCCGGGTGATCCACAGCCGGCGGAAGTCGCGCTTGCGGTTGCGCCGGTCGCGGTAGCGATACTGGTCGGCCTTGAGCAGCGCCTCCTTGGCCACCCGATAGTGACGGCTGGCGTCGCCCCGGAAGCCCTTGGTCAGCGCGAGCGTCGCGCGCCGCTTCTTGCGCGCGTGGACCGAACGCTTGACCCGGGTCATCCGCGCTGCCTCCGCTTGGCGCCGAGCAGCGTCTTCACCCGGGGAATGTCGTGCTCATCGATCCAGGACGGCTTCGCCTGCCGGCGCTTGCGCTTGGGCGACTTCTTCTCGAGGATGTGGGTCGAGAACGCGCGGCGCCCCCGCACCTTGCCCTTGGCGGTCAGCTTGAAGCGCTTCTTGGCGCCGGAATGGGTCTTCATCTTCGGCATCAGAACTGCCGGCAAGTAAAGCAGACGACGGGGAGGCGCGAAAACCGTCAGGCGGCGGCGCCGCGCGGGCGCAAGGACCCTGACACTGGCTCGGCCTCGGCCTCGGGCTCCTCGACCGGCGCCGAGTCGGCAGTCCCGTCCTGTGCGGCCTCGGCCTCGGCCTCGGGTTCGGGCTCGGGCTCGGGCTGCTCGACCGGCGCCGAGTCGGCAGACCCGTCCTGTGCGGCCTCGGCCTCGTCCTCCGTGACCGCGGGATGCTCTCCGGTGGGCTGCTCGCCCTTCGCGCCCTTGCCCCGGCGGCCATCCGCGGCCTTCTCGGGGCGGGCGTCCTTCTCGCCGGCCAGCACCGCCTTGGATGGCGCGAGCAGCATGGTCATGTTGCGCCCGTCCTGGACCGGCGACTGCTCGACCACGCCGATCTCCGACAGCTCGGTGGCGAGCTTGTCCAGCAGCGCGGTACCCCGCTCGGGATGCGTCACCTCGCGCCCGCGGAACATGATCGTGATCTTGACCTTGTCCTTGTTCTTGAGGAAACGCGACACGTGACCCTTCTTGGTGTCGTAGTCGTTCTGGGCGATCTTGGGACGGAACTTGATCTCGCGAACCGTGATCTGCTGCTGGTGGCGGCGCGCCGCCTTCTGCTTCTGGGCCTGCTCGTACTTGTACTTGGAGTAATCGAGCACCCGGCACACCGGAGGGCGCGCGTCGGGAGCGACCTCGACGAGATCGAGGTCGCGCTCCTGGGCGTAGGCAAGCGCCTCAGAGGTCTTCACGATCCCGATCTGCTTGCCGTCGGCGCCGATCAGGCGCACTTCGGGCACGCGAATGCGATCGTTGATCCGAGTCTGGTCCCGTTCGGGCGGGCGCCGGTCGAATTTTCTGGGGACCGGCACTAGCTGCGAGGAGGGGCGGGCGTCAAGCGGTGACGGGCCCTATGTGATGTTGCGCGTGGATCAACGGGGTCGAGTATAGCGTCGGAGCTAGGGGTTGGAGCGACTTTTCACCTGATCCCCGACTCGCTCGATGAACGCGTCGACGGGCATCGATCCCACGTCGCCGCGGCGATGCTCGCGCAGCGCCACCTCCTCGCGGTCCTGCTCGCGATCGCCGACGATCAACATATACGGGATTTTCCGAAGCTCGGCGTCGCGGATCTTGCGACCCACCGATTCGGTGCGCTCGTCGAGTTCGACCCGGACGGCGGTGTCATGGAGGCGGTCGCGCACGCCGCGCGCGTACTCCAGGTGGCGGTCGCTGATCGGAAGGACGATGGCCTGCACCGGGGTCAGCCACACGGGTAGCTCTCCCCCGTAGTGCTCGATCAGGATCGCTATGAACCGCTCGTAGGACCCCATCAGCGCCCGGTGGATCATCACCGGCTGATGCTCGGCGTTGTCGGCGCCCGTGTAGGTGAGCCCGAAGCGCATCGGCATGTTGTAGTCCAACTGGACGGTGCCGATCTGCCACGAGCGTCCGAGCGAGTCGGTCATGTGCAGGTCGATCTTCGGACCGTAGAACGAGCCGTCGCCAGGATTGAGGTCGTAGGAGAGTCCCTTGCGGTCGAGCACCTGAATGAGGTGACCCTCGGCCGTGTCCCACTGCACGTCTGACCCGAGCCGCTCGTCCGGGCGCGTCGAGAGCTCGAGACGGACGTCGAAGCCGAAGATCTCGTACGTGTCGAACGCGAAGTCCAGGCAACCCTCGAGCTCGTCCTGGACCTGCTCCTCGGCGCAGAAGATGTGGGCGTCGTCCTGGGCGAAGTTCCGGGTGCGCAACAGCCCGTGAAGCGCACCGCTCAGCTCGTTGCGGTGCAGCAATCCCGGCTCCGAGTAGCGGACAGGCAGGTCGCGGTAGGAGTGCGGTTGCAACCCGTAGAGCTGGCAGTGACCCGGACAGTTCATCGGCTTGAGCCCCATCGGCGTGTCGGCCGACTCGGTGATGAACATGTGCTCCTGGTACTTGTCCCAGTGACCCGAGGTCTTCCACAGCGAGCTGTCGTACAGCTGCGGCGTCTTGACCTCGGTGTAGCCCCGGGGCGCGCCCATCTCGCGGCTGAGCCCACGAGCGAGTTGAACACGTGCGTCCCCGGTGGGAACCAGAACGTCATCCCGGGAGCGACGTCGGAGAAGTTGAACAGCCCGAGCTGCGGCCCGAGCCGGCGATGGTCACGTGCCCGCGCCTGCTCCAGGCGCTCCAGATGCTCCTGCAGCTCCTTGTCGGAGAAGAACGCGGTGCCGTAGACCCGCGTCAGCATCGGCCGGTTCGCGTCCCCGCGCCAGTAGGCGCCGGCCACCGACTGCAGCTTGAACGCCTTGATCCGCTTGGTCGACGGTGCGTGCGGGCCGCGACACAGGTCGGTGAACGGGCCGTTGGTGTAGAGCGACACCGTCGGCACGCCGTCGATTGCGGATCAGGTCCTCGATCAGCTCGACCTTGTAGTCCTGGCCCTCGCGGAGGAAGCGGTCGAGCGCATCCCGGGCTGGCACGTCCTCACGCACGAACGACTCATCGGCGGCGATGTGCTCGCGCATCTTCGCCTCGATTGCCTCGAAATCCGCCTCTGAGAGCGACACTCCTTCGGGGAAGTCGAAGTCGTAGTAGAAGCCGTTCTCGATCGGCGGCCCGATCGAGATCTTCACCCCGGGGTAGAGCTCCATGACCGCGGCGGCGAGGACGTGCGCCGCGTCGTGGCGGATCAGGCCGAGCGCCTCCTCCCCGCTGCGGTCCGTGATGATCTCGAGCTTGGCCGGGCCGCCGTCCTGGGCCCCGGGCAGCGGGCGCGGCGAGATCGCGGATCTCGCCGTCGACCTTGACGGCCAGCGCCGCGCGGGCCAGGCCCGGACCGATCGCGGTGGCCGCATCGGCGCCGGTGGCGCCGTCGGGCAGCGACAGAATCTTGCCGTCGGGAAGCTCGAGCTCCATCGTCTCGGATGCTAGTCGCGCTCAGCCGCGCGTCACGCGGAAGGTGAACGTGCCGATCACCTGCGGCGGCGCCAAGATGGCCGGGCACAGCTTGCCGGCCGGGCACGGCTCGACGAGCACGTGCAAGACCTGGCCGCGGAACGTCCCGGCGCACCAGCGGCTCGAGCCGTTCGGAGCCAGCACTACTCGGACGTCGCGCCCGCCCGTGTCGGGGATGCCCCGGCTCCGGCGCTCGACTGGCAGTGGCCGCGCGCCTTCTCGCTCGCCGTGACCCGATAGGTGCCGCGGGCCGGCCCGAACCGGCCGGTTCCGACCGGCGCCTTGATGCTGATCGCGAAATGCGCCCTGGGCGATCCGGCGGCCGGCTTGACCGCGACGCGGACCGTCTGCGCACCGGTGCGCTGAGCAGCCGACGCACCGGCCGAAGCGACCGCCACTCCCAACAGCGCGATCATCGCCGCGAGCCTCCGCCTCATCTCGCCGGCGAGTCTACCCCGGCCCTGGGCGCCGAGGTACATTTACGAGTCCCGGGCGATTAGCTCAGCTGGGAGAGCGCCGTCTCGACAAGGCGGAGGTCGTTGGTTCGAGCCCAACATCGCCCACTCCCGCGATTTGCAGGTGAAACGACTTGTCGCACAGTCACGCGCTGTCGGCGTGCCGTACATATGCCGTACACGAGATCCGCTCCCGGGCTTCGCGGATCGCCTCGGCGGCAGGGATCTTCGGCTGCCCGTGCAGCTCCTTAACCACCCCGGCGTAGTAGCGGGCGAGCGTCGCGACGCTGTGCCCAGCCTGCTCGGCAACGTAGGTGAGATCCTCCCCCGCCCACAGGAGCAGCGACACAAACGAGCCGCGTAGCCGTACGGCCGCATTATCCCCGGTCATACCGGCGGCGAGCGACGCTGGCCGGTACACGCGCCGGCGCCAGTTCCGCCAGTCGTGGCGCTTCCACTCGTCCGCGTCGACCGTGGGAATGATCGGTGCCTTGTCTCGTGGCCGACCAGGCAGCAGCCCTTTCGTGGCGGAGCGCTCGCCCGGCGCCAGCCATCGGAACGATCAAGGCGTCGCCGCAGCAGTCGTCCGCCGTGTGCCGGCGCGGGGGCGGGGGCGGAAGCGATCGTGCTGGAGCGCCGCGATCTACGAGCCCATCTGGGCGCGCTGCTCCTGCTCCCGTGTGACTCCCTGTATCACGACATCAGCCACGCTCGGCGGCGCCTCTGCCGGAGTCGCCGCGGCAGCTCCGCCGGCGCGCAACCGGCCGAGGTCGTAGTCCTCGTCGTGGATGTTGAACCGGTTGCGGTAGATGTTGCGCCGCTGGTTGAAACGGCGCTTCGCGTCCCGGGGATCGTGTGTGACGCCGTGCTGAATCAGGATGAGGCTCTTCTGCTGCAGGCTCAGGAGCCCCTTCTCGATCTGGCTGGCGGCGAAGGGCAACAGGACCCGCCCCTCCGGTCCCCACTCCGCTGTGTTGAACCACGCTAACGGGCGATACCACCGACCAGTGCCGGTCGGGGTCGGCTGGCCGCTGCTGCGCGGAGCGTGGAACTCGGCGGAGAGCGCCGCGAAGTACGCGGCGATCTCGGCAGCAGTCCAGGTCTTCATCTCGCCGCTCCCGATCAGCCCGCCATTTATCGTGAAGTACGGGTCGCGCTTCGCGGGGTCGAGCTCGTCGGCGAAGGTGCGGCCGGGATCGTCGAACTGTCGGCCGCGTCCGTCGTCCCGCCGCATGATGATCGCCGGGCGCCTGCCTGCCCGTGGCTCGAGTCGCACCAGCTTGCGCTCCCGGAGCTTCGCTAGCTGGTCGGCCACCCACTTGCGCTTCAGATGCCGGATGCGCGCGTCGTCCCGCTCACCCGGTGATCTCACGGCTGGCTCGTCGCGCACGAGGTCGTAGAGATTCTCGAACGACCAGTCCCAGAGGACGATCCCCGGTTCCATGCGGGCACCGAGATCATCGGGGCCGAGGGCGACGCAGCGCAGCAGCATGTCGAGCTTGATCGCACCGTACGACTTCCCCCGAATTAGGGGGACGTAGTGGTCACGGACCAGGCGCTGACGGATCCTGAAGCGGTGGCTGCCGGTCCCCGGACCGACGACCATGCCCCGTGGCTTGCGAGGGTGCGGCACCCTAGGAATTCCCTGATTCGGAAGTCGTGCGTACTGGCATACGGGTAAGGCTAGCACCGGTATGCGGGCATGGCAGGCACTGGCTGGCACGTATTAGTAAATCGACGCCGAGAGCAGATCGACTGGCGAGCTTTACAACTCCGCGCGATACCCGCCAGCTGGTGTCACCGGGCTCGAAACCGCCCGCAACGGGGCGTATGGTGGACAGCGTCGAGAAACCAGAACGACGAAGCCCCGGACCGCGACGAATCACGAACCGGGGCCTCGGCATCACCGGGCCAAGCGACCCAGGCGACTGATTTAGCACTTAGAAGCCTACCCGCCGCCCGCGATGGCTACCAGACCCAGGCGTAGGCTCTAACGCCTCCCGGGCTTCGTCGTCCAACCGAGTCCCGTAAGGAGGACGACGTTATGGCGGTAGAGCCTGCACACAACCCGGAGGACAACTCCTCCACCCCCGCAGTTCCCTCGCCGATGCGCACCGCGACGGTGTTGACCGACGACCTCGGCATCACCATCCAGGCGCACCTCCGGATCACCGGAGTCGTCAGCGAGGTTCGTGACCTCTTCGAGACCACGTCGCCGGAGATGCAGGCGGACGTACTCGAGAAGGCCATCATCATCGGGGCCACCAACCTGGCCACCGTCGCCGAGATCTCGGCGACCGACGCCACGCGCATGAAGCTCGAGCATTCGGCCGACCGTCTCATGGCCGCGCACGACCAGATCCTCGAGCGCCAGGACGCCCGCGACAAGTTGGTCGTGGAGCGGATCGAGACCTCCCTGAAGGCACTCCGGACGCAAGTGGCCGACAGCGGCAAGCAGGAGGCAGAACTGCGCACGCAGATCAAGGATGGCAACGACGAGGTCGTGAAGGCCGCCAAGCGACTCGACGTCACCCGCGGCGAGATGGAGAAGCGCACTACCGAGTCGATCGCCAAGTTGGTCGAGGCGCAGACCAAGGCCAAGGACGACGTGGTGAAGGGAACCGAAACGGCGCTCCGGAAGCTCATGGACAAGAGCGACCCGACCTCCGCCCCCGCGCTGATCACCGGCGTCATGGACAAGGCCGCGGCCGACATGCGCGAGACGACCAACAAGAACATCGACGGCCTCGTCAAAGACCTCACTAAGCAGTTCGGTGAGAACTCGCCGCTCGTCGAGAAGATCGCCAAGACCGTACGCGAGGGCGCCGAGGCCGAGATCAAGAGGGTCGAAGACCAGGTGGCGAAGCTCCGGGAGGATCTGCTCGAGCGGCGCACCCGCGAGGAGCACAGCCCCAACCTCCGAGGCGAGAGCTACGAGGACGACCTCCTCGAGCTGTTCGCCGAGGGCACCACGGTCTACGGCTGGACAGTCGACCGCACCGGTACCGAGATCGGCGCGAACGCCGGCTCCAAGAAGGGCGATCACCTGATCATGGACGAGACCAACCAGAAGGTGGCGGCCATCGAGGCCCGGGCCCGCAAGGGCGTGAGCGCTCTGGGCCTCACGAGGGCGCCGTCAAGACGGCCCAGAACCGCGGCGTCAAGATTGTCCTCTACTGCGCCCGCAGCGTCGACGACCTCCCGTCCGGCCTGGGCAAGTCCCGTGGCCTGATGCCGTTCAGCTACAAGTGGGTGGCCGACGGCATCCACGTCCTGGCGACGGTGCTCGACCCGACCTCTCAGGCGGTCGTGGAGCGCCTGGCGGTGGTCCTCTGGCTCGTGGACCGGATGCACAGCCAGCGCCCCGAGCGCGGTAGCCAGCACGATGCGGTCGATCGCATCGCCCAGGCGCTGCCGTGGGTGCAGCAGCTGTCCGACCGGCTGCGGTCCTTCCGCACGATCAAGAGCGGGCTCACCAAAGACGGCCGGCGAGCTGGCACGGGTGGTCGACACGGTCTCCGACGTCGAGGCCAAGCTGACCAGCGACCTGAAGATGCTCGAGCAGGTGCTGTGGGGCGACCAGCATGAGGCCGTCGCGCCCGAGGTGGCGTAGCCGACCTCTTCGCTCGGTGCGGGCGGGCCTGTTCCGGGCTCGCCCGCACCCGGGGTCAGACACGGCTCACGGACATCTCGCGGTCTTCGGGAGCCCGCGGATCCACTGGCGCTTCCGCGGAAGCGGCCCGGACCACGTGCGCCCGCGTTCGCCCAAGCCGCGAGCGTCCGCCTGCGCCCACCCGCACGACCGCTTCCGTCCTCACGCTGGGGCTCGGCCCGCGATCGGATTGGCGACGCCTCGATCGCGCTGATCGTCGGCGCCGGATGACTGGTTCGCCACGAAAGCGCTCGCCAGGGTGGCGGAAAGGGCTCGCCATCCCTTCGGCGACTTATGTGCAGGTGGTTTGTGAACGTGCCGTGGTTGCTGGGGATTGACGTCCTTCACATGTGATCGACGTCGCCCGGCGGCTCTCTTGGCCTAACGCGCTGAGGACGCACGACATAAACGGGACCGAAGTCGGTCGCGGATCGGAGAACGACAACGGCGCACCCGGAGAAAACAGGCACGGCCACCGCTGCGACGATTCCGTACGCCGCGCGGTGGGGGACGCTCTGGCCGCGCGGACGACTGAGGAGCGGTACAACGCGTCCGTCCGGCTGATCCGCCCGGTCGAGGCGGCCCGAGCAAGGGCGAGCTCCCAGGCCGGGTACTTCGCACCGCCCGCCGCGCTGATGAACGCGTCGCGCTCGGTCACGTCGTTCACGTCGATCACAACCCCACATAACGGGCGCGACAAGCACTAGCACTGAAAAGGCCCGTTCGTTCACGTCATTCATGATCCCGCAGCACCTGCACATAAGGCGACGTTCCGCGCGTGACGAACGGGCAGCTACTACAGAGAGTCACACCTCCTCCGCTTGCCCTGCATGAGCCGTACACGAGATCCGCTCCCGGGCTAGGCGGATCGCCTCGGCGGCGGGGATCTTCGGCTGTCCGTGCAGCTCCTTGATCACCCCGGCGTAGTAGCGGGCGAGCGTCGCCACGCTGTGCCCCGCCTGCTCGGCAACGTAGGTGAGATCCTCCCCCGCCCACAGGAGCAGCGACACAAACGAGCCGCGTAGCCGGTACGGCCGCATATCCCCGGTCACACCGGCGGCGAGCGCCGCCGGCCGGTAGACGCGCCGGCGCCAGTTCTGCCAGTCGTGGCGCTTCCACTCGTCTCCGTCGACCGTCGGAATAATCAGCGCCTTCTCGCCCGGCCGCCCGCAGAGCAGCCGCCACTCGGCGAGATCCTGTGCGAGCGGCGCCAGCAGATCCACGTCCCGTGCCCGCCCCGTCTTCGACGCTACGACGTGCAGCGTCCGGCCGCGAAGATCGCCCCACACGCAACCGCGGTCCTCTGCGGGCCGCAGGCCCGCGTAGGCGAGCAGCGACACGATCAACCTGTTCCGCTGCCGCCACCACTGCAGCTCGTCCGGCGAGCGGCCGGTGCCCCGCTTCTCGCTCTCCCACATCGTCAACATCTCCGCTCGGATGCGCTCGACGACCACGGGCGAAAGCGGCCGCGGCGGCTCCCGTGGCGGCTGAGACGGCTTGGGAACCTCCCGTACAGGGTTCGAGGGGATTCAGCTGACGCACGACCGCACGCCGCAGCACGCCTTGAAGCAGCATCAGCGTCTTGCGGACTGTCGGCGCCGGCACGCCCGCTCGAGTCATCTGGTCTCGCAGATCCTCCACCAGCAGCGACGTGATTGCTCGAAGCTCGTAGTCGCCCACTCGCGGCAGAAGATGCGTGGCGAGGATCTCGAGGTAGCGTCGGCGCGTGTCTTCCGCCAGGTTCGGGATGGCATAGCGCGGCCACCACTCCTCCTCGATGAATTCTCCGAGTGTCATCCTTGACTGGAGGACGCCTGGGGCTAGCGCGCCAAGCTGCTTACGGCGCTTGACTTCCGTCTCAAACGCCTCCGCATCGGTTTTGCGCTCGAACTGGCGAGACGGGTGCCGTTTGCCCTCCCACCAGCGAACTTCCCACCGCCCGTTGTTCGTCTTGCGGATGCTCACCCCGTCGCCGCCTTTCGGTGCATGTTGTCCAGTCGCGCAACCCTAGCCTCCACGGAAGACCGGCTGGCGAGCTTCGACGCCGCCCGAGCGGAGTGTGCGGGCGCGTGCTTGACACGGCAACCCTCTATCCACGTGCAGGCGTCGTCCTCGCGGATCAGGAGCCGACCTGCGGGCCTGTACGCAGTCAAGACTCCGCTGTGGATTGCGCGGCGAACCGTCTTGTGCTCGCACCGCGCCAGCTGCGCCACCTCCTGCACGGTCAGATAACTCAACGCTCACAGGCCCAACCTCACTCACCGGCTCGCCCGGTACCCGGCGCCATCGACAGCGACCGACACGAGTACGCACTGGACACGGACTGCGCGATCGTCATCCGCTTGATGTCGACCCATCAGAACGGCGTCTCCTCACCCTTTTGGTTTCGCCCGGCGTACGGCTTCGAAGTGCCGGAACGGGGCCCTGGACACAAAGGGGTTCAGCCATATCCGATTGATCCCCTTTGGTCGGGCCGCTAACGGAATCGCCCGTAGCTATGGGCTTTTCGCAAAGGGGATCAAGCTCGGTCTCGCAAAGGGGATCATGCCCGGTTGATCCCCTTTGTTGCTCCGGATTTAGGTACCACTTCCACGGGCCTTGATATCCGTCCTTGCCCGCCTCGATACCGAGCGCTTTCTTGGCGCGCTTCAGGGTGATGTGCGAGATCCCAAGATCACGCGCAGCGGCCTGAACCGTCTTGGCGAGCTTCGGGCCGGCCGCCAGTTCGGTGCGCAGGAACTCCTCGGCCTCGTCGACCGCCGACTGCTCCGCGTCGCTGTCGGCGGCGTGCTTGAGCAGGTCGTGGCCGGTGGCGTCTGATTGGCCGACGTGTGTGATGTCGGCGGTTGTGATCGGAGCGCCGGTCCAGTCGTGGACGGTGGCGGGCTTGATTTCGTAGACGAGGGAGGGGGCGAGCTTGGCGAGGTTGCTGCTGGTGGTGGCGAGTACGCGGCGGCTGCCGGCTTCGGCGTTGGGGTCGTTGGGGTCGTGGCCGAGGAGCATGGCGCCGCGGATGATCTGGGTGAATGCGGCGCTGCCTTCGTGGCGCAGCAGCGGGTCGGTGGAGGAGCCTTTGTTGAGGTGGATGACGACGAAGATTGCGCAGCCGATCTGGCGGGCGATCGCGTTGAGGCTCGCGAGCGCTTGGCGGACCTGCTGGGACTTGTGGGCGTCGAACTTGCCGTCGACGAACTCGACCAGGGGGTCGACGACGATCATCGCCGCTTGGATTTCGGTGATGCGGCGGCGCAGCTCGTCGGCGTCTTGGGGGATGCGGAACGGGACGGGCTCCTCGCGCGTGCCCATGTGGAAGAGGTGGACGCGGTTCATGTCCGCGTTGGCGGCCATCAGCCGCGGGGTGAGCGTGTCGCCGGGGTCGTCCTCGGTGGTGAGGAGGATCGCGTCGCGCGGTCCGTCGAGGTCGCCGGGGAGGTTGCCGCGGGTGAGGTCGGCGATGATGCGGCTGTAGAGCAGGCCCTTGCCGATCTTCGGTCGGCCGGCGAGGCCGGTGATTTTCCCCAGCGCGATCCGGTCTTTCCAGGCCCATTTGATCGCGACCGGTTTGATCTCGCTGAACGGGATCAGCACCGAGGACGGCTCGCCGTTCTCGTTTGTGGGTTGGTTGACGACGCGCAGGACGTGTTCTGCGGTGCCGTTCATAGGATCCCGAGCCCTTCGAAGAGTCTGATCGCGTCGAGTTTGATCCGGATCTCGTTGCCGATCTGCTCGCCGGTTGCGTGGCAGGCGTCGCAGGCGACGCGGCCGTCGCTGTCGATGAACAGCGGCCGCCAGTGGCGGTCGGGGTCAGTTTCGCCGGCGCTGCAGCAGGGGCAGTCCCAGCGCCAGACGCGGTAGTGGGCGCGGACCTGACGGCCGTCGGTGTCCGTGACGAATTCGGGTGTGGTGACGGCGGGGCCGAGGGCGCGCTCGAAGCGCTCGACGAGCGCCGGGACGGCTTTGGCGTCAGCGGCGGTCGGCTTCATGGTCTGTCCTTCGGAACAAGTGGCCGGTCTCGCGTTCGAGCGCGTTCATTGCGGCGCCGGTGAGCGCGAGCGAGACGGCGTCGAGCGCCGCGAGAGCGGTCGCGATCTCGCGGTCGGTGTCGCCGATGTGTGCGAGCTCGTGGCGCAGGTGGGTGACGCGCCAGTAGGCGTCGATCAGCTGGCCGGCCCGGCCGCCGGCGGGCGGGGTGGTCGGCGCCGTCGGGGCTAGCTTGAGGCGCGAGTCGGCAGGGTCGGTGGCGTCCATAGTCGCTCCTTTTTGAGAGCGGTGGTTGTGGCGAGAGCCGGGGTGGCGGCCCCGGCTTTTGCATCTGTGACCGGCTTGCGGTCGGCGAGCTGGAGTTCGTCCACAGCGGGAGGCGCGGTCGCGGCGGCTGTCATGGGTAGCCTCCCGGCATCGGGGCTGCGGTGACGCCGGTGCCGGCGCCCATGCGGACGCTGGCGGGTCCGCCGACTGATTGCAGGAAGCGGGCCATGCTGTCGCCGCACGCGAGCGCTTGCGGGCTCTGGTCGCCGCCGACCGGAGGAAAGCCGGGTAGCGTCTCGGCCAACGGCACGACGCCGGAGCCTGCGGCGCCGGCGCTTGGGTCTTCCCAGCCCATCTCGTCGCAGCCGCCGGGTGGGAACTGGGCGATCGGCTGGCCGGCCGGGACGGTCTGGCCGGCGTGGACGAGCGGTGTGACGTCTTCGGCGAGGTAGACGTAGTCGCCGGCGTAGGCGCCGTCGAGCAGCTCGTAGACGACGCCGCCGTTGATTTGGGTGGCGCAGGTCCAGCCGCCGCCGATCCCGGTTTGCGCGAACGTGATTCGCGCGTTGCCGAACGCCGAGATCGTCCCGCCTGCGCCGGCGTCGGTGTCGTCGCCCATGTCGATTCGGTTCGCGTGTGCGGTCGGGTCGCCCGCGTAGGGGTTCACGTAGCCGGCGCCATTTGCCAGCGGGGTCGCGGCGCACGCCGCAGCACCGTTCTAGCGAGAGTGACACCGGGACCGTTGTCGAGCCGGCGGCAGCCAACGCCTGGACGGCGTAGGGGCGCCGCGCCGGGTCGTTGCACAGCGAGCCGCGTAGGATCATCGTGGGACCGAGTACGCCCTGGCAGACCTCATAGACGCTTTCGAAGTCGCTCGCCGCCGTGCCCGGGTCCGGGGCCGCGTTCATTTCGGCCAGCAGCGCCGTGTAGTTCACACGGACGTCGTAAGCCAGGAAGGCCAGCTGGCCCTGGAGTGAATTTGGGTCAAGTCCCTGACCTGTCACCCACGAGACCATCGCCGTGTAACGGCTCCCGAGCCACTGCGCGATCCCGCCGCCCGGCTCGAGCGGGTTGATCGCCGGCGTGGACTCCTGCATCAAGTTGCCGGTGACCCCCGCGGCCGCGAACGGACCGAACCCCTGGCTCTCGAGGTAGCGCACCACCTCACCCGGCGTGCGGGTCGCCTGGCTCGGCGCGTTCACGCCGGAGGGGCAGCTCCCGCCGCCGCCGAACAGCGCGACTGCGGCCAGGATGACGATCCCCAGCGCGAGGACGAACGTCCCGATAGCGCATCTGGAGATCCACCTCACGCGGCCAGCCTCCGTAGCTCGCGGTCCTCGAAGTAGCGGCGCAGGGTGACCCACGCCGGCGCGAGGCGGCCGTAGAGCAGCAGCGCGGTCGCCTCGTCGGCCTGCCTGAGCGCGTGCGAGGGCACGAGCGGGCGCAGCTGCTCTCCAGTTGTCGTGGAGTGCCCATGCGTCGAGAGTCCGCGCGGGGCGTGCGTCGAGCGTTGCTCGACGAGCTGCTGTCCGGCTACGCGCTCGACGTATTGCAGCGACGCGGGATCGTTGAGGCCGGCGCAGAACAGCTTTGCCGCGTGGTTTGAGAGGATCGTCTCGGCCTTCGCGTGCCCGTAGCGCAGCTCGAGCTGCGAGACGTTCTGGACCACGGTGATCAAGCTCACGCCGCGGCCCGCGCCGGCTGACTGCGTAGCGGTCAAGCGCGGCCACGGGCGCGGTGTTGGCGACCTCGTCGAGGCCGACCAGCAGCGCGCGAGCCAGTCGCCCGTCCGCCTGGCGCTCGGCGAGGTCGATCGCGCCGCCGATCAGGTAGGCGACCATCGCGCCGAACAGCGGTGAGAGCGCCTCCTGCTCCTCCTCGGTGCCGACGACATACAGGGTGTTGCTCCCGGTCCCGCCGAGCAGCCACTCGATCGTGATGTCGTCGCTGGCGGTCGCTTGGCTGACGCTGACGTCTTGCCAGGCGGCCATCGCCGTCGCCAGCGTGCCCAGCACCGAGGTCTTGTACTTGTGGTCGGCCTCGTCGATGAACGCGAGGTTGTTGATCGCCTCCTCAAAGCCCTCGGGCGCCGCCTTGCGCAGCGCGTCGACCGGCACGTCGCGCTCATCACGCTTGACCCACGCGAGCACGTCGCGCATCGTCGCCCCCTCAAGCCGCGCCGCCCACAGCAACGGCGCCAGATAGTCGGCGCCCGAGCGACGCCAGTGAACCTCGTTCTCCGAGCGCCCGGCCGGCTCGATACCCACCTCCAGCAGCGCGTGCGCGACACGTCGCGCCAGCCGCCAGGACTTCGCCGCCGCGATCGGCGACCACGCCCCGCGGGGAACGTCTGGGTGAACGCCGGCGGGGTCAAACACCTTGACCTCGCCCACCTTGCGGCGCTGGGCGATCGTCTGTCTCAAAACGTCGCCCTTGACCGATATCGAGAACACCGGCCCCTGCCACTCAAGGACGTTGGGGATCATCAACCCCGACGTCTTGAACGCCATCTGCGTCAGCCCCGCGATCAGCACCGACGAGCGCTCCTGGGTCGCGATCACCGCGCCGGCGTGGCGGCCGAGGATCACCCGCCCCGCCTGCGCGCCGCTGACGCGCAGCGGTTTGAGGTCCCGCACGGTCGCCCAGCGCGCCGCTTGGCGCCGGCGACAGCGCAGGCCTCGCACGCGCGCCACCAACTCATAGACGCCGAACGCGACCAGGAGCACGCCGGCGAGGATCGAGACCACGGGAACCTCAAACGTCCCGAAGCTGTGTGCCGTGGCGATCACCGGCTGACCGCCCGTCGGCGCGCCTTGAGCCCCTGGTCGTAGCCCTGCTGGAGGATCGCGATCACGTCGGGTGGCTCGGGCTCGCCGATTCGATGCCCGAGCTCGCGCATCTGGGAGCGGTGCTCTGCGAGGTCCTCGAGGAAGTGCTCGCCGCAGACCGCCGGCTCGCCGAGCTCGCACAGCTCGCAGCGCTGGCCGGTCTCGCTGGGGTGGCGCGCGATCGCTCCCCACCACTGCAGCGAGCAGGCGCGCACGCACTCGCGGCAGATCCGTGGCCGCCGGCGACACCCCTCGTGGACGCATATTGCCGCGCTCACAGCTCCACCCCCATGCCGGCGTCGCGGTCGCGCTCGCGGCTGCGATTGTGACTGCGCCGCGGCGCGTAGCAGTCGCTTCTCCCCGCGACCGCCCTGTCGATCGTCCGCTCGCGATAGTCCGCCCGCTCCCATTTGTCCCGCATCCGGCCCGAGCTGCGGAACACGCGATCGATCCGCTCCGGGTCGCCTCCGAACCAGAAGGCGAGGTGGTTGCACAGCGCCAGGTCGCCCGCGGAGGGATCGCGGCCCGCGCCCTCATACAGCGCTCGAATGTCCGCTCCTCGCCGCGACGCGAACATCCGATCCAGGAGCTCCTGGTCATCGAGCGCCACCGCCGCCCGCACGCCCGACTGGTTGACTTCCTTGCCCGTCGCTGGCAGCAGTTCGTCGACGACGCGGTTGAGCTCGCGTTGTCGATCCGCCGGGGCGCCTACTCCGCGGTCGCTGATCGTGAAGTACCGACGCCGGTCGTAGATCTCCAACACGCCGCCCCACGGCGTGTCGCTGGTCCGATGCCGTTCGCCGCGATGCTCAGCTCGCACGATGATGTGCAGGCCACGACCCGACGGTGACGGCTCGACGTAGCCGCCCAGGGTCCTGACGATCTCTGCGGCGGCCTCGTGGATCTCGCCGGAACTGCTGATGCAGTTGTCGAGGTCGATGCCCGTGTATGGGTCCTCGGCGGTGAACACGAACCCGATCCCATCGACGCCTGGCACGCGACGCGCTTGGTGATAGGCCCCCCAACTCGTCGGATCGTCGACGCTCGCTCTGAGCTGTGGCGCGCCGGGCCTGTAGGGCACCTTCGTGACCCTGTCGTCGCGCGCCTCGGCGCGCCATACGACCCACTGCTCCCATTCGACCAACTCGGGCGGAATCACAGCTCCATCCCCATGCCGTCGTCGCGCTCAAGGCGCAGCTCCCCAAGCCGCTCGCGCGAACCGCGGGTCGATCTCGGCGGCTCCCGCGCTCGTGGCTCGCGGGCTCGCGCAGCACATACCCTCCGGTGACCGTCGGGTCGTCCGCCACCGTGCCGTGGGTCCATTCGATTCGATGCCCCGCGGCTCGCAGCTCCTCGAGCGCGTCCCGCCACGCTGGCTGGGACATGTCGTAGAGCTGGTTAGCGAACCGGCCAGTGATGGTGCGGGCTTTGATGTGAGCCAGCGCGCGTGTGGCATTCGCGCTCAGCTCTCGGTCGGCTTCCGCATCCCACGACGCGCGCTCGCGCGGTGTCACGTCGTGCGGGCCGTAGTAGCCAGTGTCCTGCGTGTCACTCATGGTGAGCTCCTTTCGCGCCTGTGCGTAACGTGTGCGCCGGCGCTCCAGGTGCGCGGCGCGGTGAACCGGACCAGCCGGTGGCCGTGACCGCCGATCTGTTTGAGCCGCCGCTCCGCGGCTCGCGTGCCCGGTTTCGTCCACACGAGATCGACCGTGTGGCCCGCGGCGAGGGCGGCACGGATCAACGGTGACCCGTTGCCGGACAGGTGACGCTGATAGCGCGCCTGTGCGCTCTCACCGTCATCGGTGTAGCCGAGGTAATGCTCGGCGTGGTGGTACGCCGGCCGGATGCACAGCAGGTAGGTCGTCCCGTCGCTCACTGCGACGATCGCTCCTCGGCCGGGGCCGGCTCCGGTTGTGTGTCGTGGGTGGCGGTTGCCTGCGGCTGGTCACCGTTCGCTCCTGGCCGGTCTCCGTTCGCCTCCGGGCTCGCCGCTGCGATCGCGCGCACGGTCCCGTGCGTGACGCCGGCGGCCTCGGCGATCGTCCGCGCTGAGAGCCCCAGCCGCGTCGCCCGGCGTACGAGGTGCCGCAGCGACGCGTCTGCCTCGCGCGACCTTCGCGCCGCGGTCTTGACCTGGCGCAGCGCCTCCGGCCCGAGCCGCCCGCGCAGTTCGTCGCGGCCGGCGTCTTGCGCCTCGACGATCCGCTCGAGCGGTACGCCTTCGCGCATCGCCGCGAGGACCGCTCCCTCCAGGTCGGCCGCGGCGGCGCTGACGGCGGCGGCGTCTTCGTCGGTCTCGCCCTGCAGGCGCCGGCCGGCGGCCGTCGCAACGGCTGCTAGCGGTCCATCGCTCATCCGATCATCCCCTCCTCGGTTTGCACCAGTTCGTGTTCTGCGCTGGTGAGCAGGTGCTGGACGCGGAACGAGCGCCTGCCCACGCGCCACAGCGCCTCGCCGACGCCGAGCGTCATGAGCAGCTCGCGCTCGGTCGTGGAGAGGCCGAACTCGTCGGCGATCAGGTCGGCCTCCTCCTCGGTCGCCTGCGCGTACATGACGCGCGTGGCGCACTCGTTGACCAGCCCGCGCGCGAGCTGCTGCGTTCGCGTGCCGGCGTCGGCCACGCTCGAGAGGTCCGAGAGCCGGTGCAGAATCAGCGCCGTCTGCACGCCGGTGGCGCGGGCGAGCTTCAGCGCCGCGGCGTAGCGCTCGGCCGCGCCCTCGACCGCCAGCGCCCGCCAGCTCTCATCCAGGACGCGGATCGTCTTGATGCCGTCCTGGCGGGCCCGTCGCCTGGCGTCCAGGAACCCGGTTACCGACAGCAGCGCGATCGCGATCGCTCGTGACTCGTCGGCCGGAGGTAGGTTGACCGCCAGCTGGCTGATGTCGATGCTGACGACCGGGTTCTCCCACACGGCGGCGCCGAGTGACGTCTGGGCGTCGAACATGCCCGCGAGCGGTCCGGTGGACAGCTCGCCGAGCGCGAGCGCGATCTCGCGCAGCTCCGACGCGGCTTGCGCTCGGGAGCAGCGCAGCTGTCGGGCCAGGGTTGTGCCCGGGTCGTGCAGCTGCTCGACGACGTCAGGGATCGTTGGGTCGCGGTCGGTCACGCGCCGGTCGACGACCTCCAGGGCGGCTGATAGTCCGCGCTTCTCGGCCGGCGTGAGCGCTCGGCCTGTGAGCACGCGTGCGACCGCGCGCAGCAGGCCCTCCCTGGCCGCCTTGGTCGCGCCCGCGCGCTCGAGCGGGTTCACCACGACGCCCGGCCGCAGCGTCACGACCGTGCCGCCGAGCGCGCGGACGATCGGGCCCCACTCGCCTCCTGCCTCCTTGCCCTCCTTGCGGTCGATGATTTCCGCGCGGCGGCCGAACGCGCGCTGTCGGCACACGTAGCTCTTCATCAGCGCAGACTTGGCCGCTCCGGTCTCGCCGGTCACCAGCATGTTCGGGTTGCGGACCAGCCGCCGCACGTACAGCCGCCACGCGTCGAAGCAGAGCGCGCCGCCGCCGTAGAGCTCCTCGCCGATCACCGGTCCCTCGAATCCAAGGCCCGCGTGCGCGTACCAGCCGTAGATGGCCTGCGCGTGCGCCGTGGTGGCGATCACCCCCGCCCGCTCGCCCCGGTAGGAAAGGCCGCGGTGCGTCAGCCTGCGTCTCGCCGGCCGCTGTGACCCGTCGCGCAGCAGCCCTGCTGTGCCTTTGCCGGCGGGGGTCATGCGAGCCCGCGGCACAGTGGCAGGCAGTTCATCCCCGCGTGGACCTGCTCGCCGTAGCAGCGGCGCAGCGGATCCCGCACGCTGACGCCGCCACGCGCACGTCACCCCACGCGTCCTCCAGCGCTGTCAGGCCAGCGTCGGCCGGGACGACGACGTCGACGTAGCCGGCGAACCGCACGAGCGCGTGACCTGAGGCGATCTCGTCCTCACGCTGTTCGGCGAGCGCGCCGCGCTTGCGCTCCCTGGCGGTCGCGCGACGCTTCAGCCACGCGTTCACGCCGCGGTCGGAGTGCGCGATCCCGGTCTCGGTCTCGGCCTTGCGGATCGCCCGCCCCTGCTCGAACACCTCCATCACCACGCTGACCGTCCGCGCCGCGCTGGTCTCGGTCAACAGCGGGCGCAGGAAGTCGCAGCGGAAGTCCTGACCGGGCCACTGCTCAAGACAGCCGGTTACGTGCAGGCTCCCGTCCGCCTGCCAGTGCGCCCAGTGCGACAGCCGCGCCGAAGGTCCGAACGCCTCGGGCGAAACTCCCGGGTGCTGCCCCGCGGGCGGCTCCTGGCGCTCATGGCGGCCGAACGGGTCAAGCCCGTCGCGCAGCGCCGCCGCCACCCCGCGCGCGGACGGGATCGCCGCCGGCTGCCCGGCCTCGGTGCCGTAGACGCCGATACGGTGCAGCTCGCCGAGAAGCCACTGCGTCTGGCGGGCGATGAGCGCGAGCGCGCCCAGCTCACCGCCGCCGAGCATTCGGATCTGCCGGGCCGCCGCCCCGCGCTTGGCATCGATCCGGATCGCGACGAGCACTTGATGCTCCTGGCCGGCGGACTGGCGGTCGAGCAGCTCGTGGATGGCGCGAAGCGAGACATCGTCATCGGCGATGCCGGGCCGCTGGTTGGCCTGCAGGTAGCGCCACAGCTCGTCCGTGCTCGCCGGCAGCGCGCCCTCGATCCACTGAATGCGCGCGATGGGCGGCTCTTTTCGCGAGCGCCGCCAAAAGCCCGCCCCACGCGCCCAGCAGCACCTCCTGCTGCCGTCCGCCACGCAGGCAGAACCCCCGCGGCGCGCAGCGAACGAACGACAC